>NZ_JBICUD010000011.1:0-200278 GCF_043198015.1 Spirillospora sp. NPDC048911
TACGAAAGGGTCACGCCCTCGAACGACACGGCGGGAGCGTCCGGATTCGAAGCCGCCTGCACCTCGAACAACGCCGGAATCGTCGCCCGCTCCACGGGCTCCGCGGCGCCGCCCGCCCATTCGGTGAGGATGGTCTTGCGCTCGGCGGGGTCGAGGACGTCGATCTCGCTGAGCCGGGCCCCGGGTTCGGCGAGCAGCGCGGTCAGGTAGCGCTCGAAGCGGCCGATGAGCCGCCGCGCCGTGGCCGGGTCGTAGAGGTCGAGCGCGTACTCCAGCTCGCCGTCGAGCCCGTCCTCCCGCTCGGTGAGGACCATGAGGAGGTCGAAGCGGGCGACCCCGGCGTGCAGCGGTTCGACCTCGGCGCTGAAGCCGGGCAGTTCCAGCTTGGCCTCGGGGTTGTTCTGGAAGGTCAGGCCGACCTGGAAGAGCGGGTGGCGGCCGAGGTGGCGCGGCGGGTTGAGGACTTCCACGAGCCGTTCGAACGGGACGTCCTGGTGCGCGTACGCGGCGAGGTCGGTCTCGCGCACCCGCGCGACGAGGTCGCGGAACGTCGGGTCGCCGGAGGTGTCGGTCCGGAAGACCAGCATGTTGACGAACATGCCGACGAGGTCGTCCATCGCCTCGTCCGTCCGGCCCGCGATCGGCGAGCCGATCGGCACGTCCGTCCCGGCGCCGAGCCGCGTCAGCAACGCCGCGAAGGCGGCCTGCGCGACCATGAACGGGCTGGTGCCCGTCTCCCGGGCGATCTTCAGGAGGGCGGCGTGCACACCGGCGCCCAGCCGGAAGCGGGCCGTACCGCCCCGGTACGAGGCCTCGGCCGGGCGCGGCCGGTCGGCGGGCAGTTCCAGCTCTTCGGGAAGCCCGGCGAGGGTGTCCTTCCAGTACGCGATCTGCCGCGAGATGAGGCTGTCCGGATCATCCTCGGACCCGAAGAGCTCCTGCTGCCACAGCGTGTAGTCCGCGTATTGCACCGGCAGCGGCGCCCAGTCCGGGGCCTGGCCGCCGGCCCGCGCCGCGTACGCCGAGATCAGGTCCTTGGCGAGCGGCGCCAGGGACCAGCCGTCCCCGGCGATGTGGTGCATGAGCAGCAGCGCGACGTGCTCGTCCGGCGCGATCTCGTAGAGATGCGCGCGGAGCGGCGGTTCGGCGGAGATGTCGAACGCGTAGCCCGCGGCCGTGCCGAGCCGGGAGGGCAGCTCGGCCGCCGTGGTCGCGGTGATCTGGAGCTCGGGGCGCGCGACCGCCGGGTCCAGGACGAGCTGCCGCGGCACGCCGCCGCTGTCGGGCAGGATCGTCCGCAGCGTCTCGTGCCTCGCGACCAGATCGCCGAGGGCGGCCTGCATGGCCGCCCGGTCGAGGGCGCCGCGAATGCGCAGCGCCAGCGGCATGTTGTAGGTGGCGGACGGCCCCTCGAACCGGTTGAGGAACCACAGCCGCTGCTGCGCGTACGAGAGCGGGACGGCCTCGGGACGTTCGCGCCGTTCCAGCACGGGACGGCCGGGCTCGCCGGCCGCCAGCTCTCCCAGCCGCTCGGAGAGCAGCGCGATGGTCGGCGCCTCGAACAGCGCGCGGACGGGAAGCTCCACCTGGAGCGCCCGGCGGATCCGGCTGACGACCCGCATCGCGATCAGCGAGTTGCCGCCCAGCTCGAAGAAGTCGTCGTCGATGCCGACCCGGGCGAGGCCCAGCAGCTCGGCGATCACGGCGGCGATCGTCTCCTCGCGGGCGTCGCGCGGGGCCCGGTAGGAGGTCGCGGTGCCCGCCACGGTGATCTCGGGGCGGGGCAGCGCCTTGGTGTCGACCTTGCCGTTGGGGGTCAGCGGCAGCTGGTCCAGGACGACCACGGCCGAGGGCACCATCGACTCGGGCAGGTTCTGGCGGACGTAGGCGCGCAGCTCCTCGGCGTCGAGGGTCTGCCCGGGAGCGGCGACGACGTACGCGACGAGGCGCTTCTCCGTGGCCTCGCCGGTGGCGGCCGCCGGCTGAAGGTCCTCGATGCCCGGCAGGCCGACGCCGGAGACCGTGACGGCCGCGTCGGCGACGACGGCTTCGAGCACCTGCCGGTACCAGCCCGCGAGCCGTTCGACGGTCGCGCGGTCGAACAGGTCCAGCGCGTACTCGATCGTCCCGACCATGCCTCCCGAGCCGCCCACCGGCTCGTCCAGCAGGAACTCCAGATCGAACTTGGCCACTCCGGCGTCCACCGGCTCGACGCCGACGGTCAGCCCGGGCAGTTCGACCGACGGGGCCGGGTTGTTCTGGAGGGTGAGCATGACCTGGAACAGCGGATGCCGCGACAGCGACCGCGCCGGGTTGAGGGTGTCGACGAGGCGCTCGAACGGCACGTCCTGATGGGCGTACGCGGCCAGGTCGGTCTCGCGCACCCGGGCGAGCAGTTCGGCGAACGCGGGGTCGCCGGAGGTGTCGGTGCGCAGCACCAGGGTGTTGACGAAGACGCCGACCAGCTCGTCGAGCGCCTCGTCCGTCCGGCCCGCGATCGGCGAGCCGATCGGCACGTCGGTCCCGGCGCCCAGCCGCGTGAGGAGCGCGGCGAGCGCGGCCTGCAGCACCATGAAGAGGCTGACCTGATGGGTGCGGGCCAGCGCGGACAGGCCGTCCGACAGTTCCTGCGGCACGTCGAAGGTGACCTGCCCGCCCCGGTAGGACGCGCGCTCGGGACGCGGGCGGTCGGTGGGCAGGGCGAGCTGGTCTGGAATCCCCGCCAGGGCGCCCTTCCAGTAGTCGAGCTGCCGGGCGGCAAGGCTTTCGGGGCCGTCGCCGAGGAGCTGCCGCTGCCAGAGCGCGTAGTCCGCGTACTGCACCGGCAGCGGTTTCCAGTCCGGTCCGGCGCCGTCGCGGCGGGCGACGTAGGCGGTGATGACGTCCCTCGCCAGCGGTGCAAGCGACCAGCCGTCACCGGCGACGTGGTGCATGACGAGCAGCAGGACGTGCTCGCCGGCGCCGAGCCGGTAGAGGAAGGCGCGCAGCGGGAGTTCGGCGGCCAGGTCGAAGCCGCGCGTGGCGTCGGTGAAGAGCCGGCCGTGCAGGTCGTCGCCCGAGGCCCCGGCGGTCGTCAGGTCGGCGATCCTGAGCTCGGGTTCGGCCTCGTCCGCGTCGAGGATCCGCTGGTACGGCTCGCCGTCGGCCTCACCGAACAGCGTCCGCAGCGACTCGTGCCGGGCGATCACGTCGCGCAGCGCGGCCCGCACCGCGGCGTAGTCGATCTCGCCGCTCAGCCGCAGCGGGATCGGCATGTTGTAGGTGGCCGTCGGGCCTTCGAGCCGGTTGAGGAACCACAGGCGTTCCTGCGCGTACGAGACCGGCAGCGGGTCGGGACGGGCCGCCGGGATGAGCGCGGGCCGCACCTCGTCCCGGCGCCCGGTGGCGGCGGCGAGGTGGGCCGCGATCCCGGCGACGGTCGGCGTCTCGAACAGGACCCGGATCGGCAGCTCGGCGTTCAGGACGGCGCGGGCGCGCGAGACCACGCGGGTCGCCTTGAGCGAGTCGCCGCCGAGGTCGAAGAAACCGTCGTCGATGCCGACGCCCGGCAGCCCGAGCACCTCGGCGAAGATCCCGCACAGGATCTCCTCCCGCGCGTCGCGCGGGCCGCGGCCCGTGACCGCCGCCGCGAAGTCCGGGGCGGGCAGGGCGGCACGGTCCAGTTTCCCGGCCGGGTTGAGCGGCAGCTCCGCCAGCGGCACGACCGCCGTCGGCACCATGTACTCCGGCAGCGTGCGGCCCGCGAATCCGCGCAGCGCCGCCGGGTCGAGCGGCATGCCGGGCTCGACGGGGACGACGTAGGCGACCAGCACGGTGTCGCCCACGTCGTCGGTGCGGGCGACGACGACGCTCTGCCGGACGCCGGGGTGGGCCGCGAAGGCGGTCTCGATCTCGCCCAGCTCGATGCGGAAGCCGCGCACCTTGACCTGGTGGTCGGCGCGGCCCAGGTACTCCAGATCGCCGTCCGGGGCCCAGCGCGCCAGGTCGC
The DNA here is from genome assembly GCF_043198015.1 of Spirillospora sp. NPDC048911. Classification (NCBI taxonomy): domain Bacteria; kingdom Bacillati; phylum Actinomycetota; class Actinomycetes; order Streptosporangiales; family Thermomonosporaceae; genus Spirillospora; species Spirillospora sp. NPDC048911. Next base: position 3,989 of record NZ_JBICUD010000011.1, read on the forward strand.
CGGTGCGGTACATGCGGTCGCCGGGCGCACCGAACGGGTCGGCCACGAACCGGTCGGCGGTCAGGCCCGGCCGGCGCAGGTAGCCGCGGACCACGCCCGGACCGGCGAGGTAGAGCTCGCCCTGCACGCCCGCCGGGACGAGCCGCAGCGCCGGGTCCAGCACGTAGGCGCGCACGTTGGCCATCGGGCGGCCGATCGGGGCCCGCCCCTCGGGATTGCCGTCGTCGTACCAGCCGGTCACCACGACCGTCGCCTCGGTCGGCCCGTAGATGTTGGAGACGCGGGCGTCCGGCGCCTGCCGCCGGACCTCGCGCAGCATCGGCGGGGGCAGCGCCTCGCCGCCCAGCGTGATGTGCTCGGAGTCGATCCGCACGCCCTCGCGGCCGATCACCGCCGAGGCCGCCGAGGGGACGCCGCCGACGAACGTGCCCGACCAGCCGCCGCGTTCGCCGATCTCCAGCAGGTCCCGCAGCACCTCGATCTCGCCGCCGAGCGTCAGCGGCAGCAGCCACTCCTGGACCGACAGGTCGAAGTTGAGCGAGGTCGCGAACGCCACGCTCCGCAGGGCGCCGGCGCCGAAGAACTCGAGGACGCGGGTGCGGAACGCGTTCACGTCGGCGTGGTTGACCGCCACGCCCTTGGGCCGGCCGGTCGAGCCCGAGGTGTAGATGACGTACGCGAGGTTGCCGGGCAGGAGCGGCCGGACCCGGTCGGCGTCCGTAACGTCGGTGCCGGCGAACTCCGAATCGTCCTCCAGGTGATCGAGCTCGATCCGGGTGACACCGTCCGGCAGCGCGGCGCCGGCGGCGCTGGTGGTGATGACGCAGGCCGGCGCGGCGTCCGCCAGCATGTAGGCGATCCGGTCCGGCGGGTAGGCGAGGTCGATCGGCAGGTACGCGGCGCCCGCCTTGAGGACGGCGGTGAGCGCCGCGACCATGGCGGCGTCGCGGGGCAGGGCGATGCCGACCAGGTCCTCGGGGCCGACGCCGAGCGCGATCAGCCGCCGGGCGAGGCGATTGGCGCGGGCGTTGAGCTCCCGGTAGGTGAGCGTCTCCGCGCCGTGGCGGACGGCCGGGGCGTCCGGCGTCGCGGCCGCCTGGCGCTCGAACTGCTCTGGCCACGCCTGCGTGGAACGCGGCACCACGGCGCCGCTGCTGGTCTCCAGGACCTGGCGGCGCTCCGCCTCGTCCAGGAACTCGACGTCGCGCAGGGGCGTGGCCGGGTCGACGTCGCCGAGCGCGGTCAGGAACCGCATGAAGCGTTCCTGGTGGGCCGCGACCTCGGCCTCGGTGTACAGGTCGGGGTGCGCCTCGAAGTCGACCCGCAGGCCCTTGCCGTCGAAGTTGTCGTAGATGTTGACCGACAGGTCGTCGACCGGCCCGGTGGTGAGGGCGTGCATGCGGCCGGGCGTGCCGGCGAAGTCGAGCCGGTAGTCGAAGGCCATGATGTTGACCGTCGGCCCGTAGAGCCGCCGCCGCTCCCCCAGGATCTTCAGGTCGCGCAGGAGGTCCTCGCGGCGGTAGCGCTGGTGGCGCAGCGCCCGCGCGGTGGCCCGGGTGACCGAGCGGACCAGGTCCTCGACCGGCATGTCCGGCCGGACCTCCACGCGCAGCGGCACGATGTTGGAGGCCATCGCGGCGGTCTCCTGCGCCAGCGGCGTGGTGCGGCCGGTGACGGCCAGGCCGATGATGACGTCCCGCGTGCCGGTCATGCGCCCGACGTACGCGGCGGTCGCGGCGATCGCCACCGCCTGGGTGGCCGTGCGGAGCCGCCGCGCGCCCACGGCGAGGCCGGCGGTGGCGTCCGGCGGCAGCGTGACGGTGCGGCTGATCGGCCACGCGGTCGGGACGGCCATGCCGTCGGTCAGGCTCACCGCGACCGGCTTGTCGGCGAAGCGCTCGGTCCAGTAGGCGCGGTCCCGCTCGAACTTCTCCGAGGTGCGGTACGCGGCGTCCTCGGCCAGCAGCCCGACGTACGAGCCGTGCTCGACCTCCTCGTACTCGCCGCCGTTCGCCAGCGCCGTGTAGACCTCCGCGGCCCGGCGGCTGACCATCGAGCCGCTGAAGGCGTCGGCCATGATGTGGTGGGCGCGGATGAACCACCAGTGCAGTTCCGGCCCGAGCCGCAGCCAGCCGGTGACGTAGAGGCACTCGCCGTCCAGGGGCAGCGGCTCGGTCATGCGCTCGCGGATCCACGCGCGCGCGGCCGCGCGCGGGTCCTCTTCACCGCTGACGTCGATGAGCGGAACCGTCGCCGTCGCCTCGCGATTGAGCACCTGGTAGGGAATGCCGTCCCGCTCGACGATCCGGGCATTCATGGCTTCGCCCTCGTGCGCCGCGATGGTCGCCACCCGATCGAACACCGCGTGATCTATCGGCCCGTCGATTTCGATGTACTGCGCAATATGAATCGGTGTTTCGGGTGCCAGTTGCTGCGCATACCAGACGCTCTGCTGAGGGGCGGAAAGCGGAATGTACTCAGTGGACGACATCAGGAGGCACTTTCCCGGTCTGAGGGGATTTATAAAACGCCCAGGTGGGGGCGGGTCCCCTTCAGGGGGACGGATGGAATTGCGTGACGACGAACTTCGGGCCCTACCCCGTCCCCTTTCCCCGAGTCCCTGCCGGCCTCGCGTCGCTCACGCGCGACCCCATCGCGCCGAGCCAGCTCCCGACCAGTGCAGAGCGCCGCTGTTTCCCGCCCCTCGGTCAGGGCGAGCCCTCGACCACGTCTGTACTCAGGAGTAGCGGAGCCACAGTTAACCAGCCTGTCACATGCCTCGCAATCCCCCATCTTGCAGAACTTAGCCTCAGAAATTGCTCACAGTCGTGACAAAAGAGACTGTTCGTGGCATGTGGGACGCTCGACAAGTGACAAGGGTTGACGACCGAACCCGGCCAGTGTGATCACAGAGGGTGATCACTAAGGGCGGACCCGATCCGTCAGCCGCCGGCCGGGTACTCGTGCACCACGACCGCGGCCGCCCCGACGCCCGGATGCCGTTGCAGCACGGCCTCGATCTCGCCGAGCTCCATCCGGACGCCCGCGATCTTGACCTGGCGGTCGACGCGGCCCAGGTACTGCAGAGCAGGCACGCCCGCGCCGGACGCCGAGGGCTCCAGCAGCCTGACGGCGTCCCCGGTCCGGTAGAGACGGCCGGAGGGCGTCCGCTCGAACGGGTCGGCGTAGAAGGCCTCGCGGGTGCGTTCATGGTTGCCGAGATAACCCCGCCCCACACAGACGCCGCCGACGAAGAGCTCACCGGTCTCACCGATGTCGCAGGCGCTCCACGTGCCGTCGTCCTCGTTCCGCAGCACATAGAGCTGCGTGTTGACGATGGGCGTGCCGATCGGCAGCCGGAGAAGCTCCAGGTCCTTGGCGGTCACCGTGTGGTGGGTGACGTCGTCGGAGCACTCGGTGGGGCCGTAGGCGTTGAGCAGCCGGGCGTGCGGCATGGCCTCCAGCCAGCGGCGCGACAGCTCGGCCGGCAGCTCCTCCCCGGTCGCGATCATCCACCGCAACCCGCCCAGCGACCCCTGCTGGGCCTCCTCCAAGTCGTCCAGAAGATGCCTGACCATGGTCGGGACCAGCTCGACGATGGTGATGCCCTGTTCGTCGACGGCCCGCGCGAAGGCCACCGGATCGTGCCCGACGTCATCGCCGATGACGTCCACCCGGCCGCCCAGCAGCAGCGGGCAGAGCATCTGCCAGACCGAGATGTCGAAGCCCAGCGGGGCGGTCTGCGCCAGCACGTCGGCGGGCGTCATCTCCAGGTCGACGACCTTGGCGTAGAGGTGGTTGATCATTCCCTGGTGCTCGACGACGGCGCCCTTGGGGGTGCCGGTCGAGCCCGAGGTGAAGAGCACGTACCGGGGCTGGTCAAGAGCGTGCAGCCGCGGCTCGCCTTGCCACGGCTCGCAGGCGTCCGCGCGCGCGGCCGGAACGATCTCGCAGCCGGCCTCGGCCGCGCCCGCCACGAGCGCCGGCGCGGAGTCCCCGACGTCGACGGTCAGCAGGACGCGCGCCCCGGCCTGGACGAGCACGTCCCGCACCCGCGCGGCGGGCCAGGTCTCGTCGGCGGGGACGTAGAGCGCGCCGATGAGCTCGATGGCGAGGAACGCGGAGATCACGGTGGCGCAGCGCGCGCCGCCCACGCCGACGACCGTGCCCGGCTCGACGCCCGCGCGTTCGAGCAGGGTGGCGATGCGGCGGGCCTCGGCGGCGAGCCCGGCATAGGAGAGCGAACGCGTCGCGTCGGTGACGGCGGGGCGGTCACCTCCAGCGGGAAACCCGGCGGCGAACTCGGCGGCGAAACGCTCGACCCGGGTGATGACCGGGTCGGCGAGGTCGATCGCGTGCTCGCGGGTCATGCCGTGGCGATCGGCCAGCTCACGGGCCCGCGCGGCCTCGGCGGCGGAGATGTCGAGCACGGGCAGCTCGGCCGGACCGAGCAGCCGTTCAGCGACCTGTCCGCGAGCATTCATCTTAACTCTCCGTGATGTAGGAATTCTCCACCGTCATCGGTTAATCATGGTGGCGTAACAGCTTATGTCCGACCCCGGCCGAACCTTCACTAGAATCGGTACTTAGGAGACTACCGGCCAGTAAGTAGGGGGTTGCGGGGGGACAACCCCGAAGGTACCGTGATGCTCCGCTACGGTTCGGGCAGAACCTCGCGACATGCTTCGGGGACACGGGGGAAACACCCGAAATCGCTTTCTGGGTATTCGATACAGGGGACGGCGCGGGATGACGAATCCATGTCCCACGGCAGGAAAGTCACAATTTCAACAGACCTGTTGATCGTCGTTTCTTCAAGGGTGGCAGCGTGCCCGTAATCACCTCGCCGCAGGACTTCAACGTCGAGGATCTCTATGTTGATCTTCGGCCGGTTCTCGACTGCCCGCTCTATCTCAAGTGCGAGGGATTCAATTTCGCCGGCTCGGTGAAGCTCAAGGCCGCCGCCGAGATGGTCGAGGCCGCCGAGCGGGAGGGCGCCCTGACGCCCGAGTCGATCATCGTCGAGTCGTCCTCGGGCAACCTCGGCATCGCGCTCAGCATCATCGCGGCGAGCAAGGGATACCGCTTCATCTGCGTCACCGACCCCCGCTGCAACCCGGCCTCGATGCGCCTCATGCGGGCGCTCGGCGCCGAGGTGCGGGTCATCTCCCGGCAGGACGCCAACGGGGGCTTCCTGGAGAGTCGCATCCGGTACGTGCGGGAGCTCTGCGAGACCGAGCGCGCCGGCGGGCCCGGCGGCGGGCCGGACTACGTCTGGCTCAACCAGTACGCCAACCACAACAACTGGATGGCGCACTACCGGGGCACCGCCCCTGCCATCGACAAGCACTTCCCCGAGTTGGAGGTGCTCTTCGTCGGGGCCGGCACGACCGGCACGCTGATGGGCTGCGCGCGCTACTTCCGCGAGCACGCGCGCCCGGTCACCATCGTCGCGGTCGACGCGGTCGGCTCGGTCACCTTCGGCGGCATCCCCGAGCGCCGGATGGTGCCCGGCCTCGGCACCAGCAGCCGCCCCGACCTCGTCGACGAGTCGTTCATCGACGACGTCGTGCACGTGCCGGAGACCGACACGATCCGCACGGTGCACCGGCTGTCGTCGCGGGGCTTCCTCTTCGGCGGGTCCACCGGCACCGTGGTCAGCGGCGCGGAGCGCTGGCTCGCCGAGAAGTACCCCGGCGAGTCGCCCGTGGCCGTCGCCATCGCCCCCGACCTGGGCGAGCGCTACCTCGACTCCATCTACGAGGAGAGCTGGCTGCGCGACAACTTCGGTCACATCCTCTCCGAGCTCAACCTCCCCAACGCCGATATTCTCGGCATCTAGTCACCTTCCACCCTTCCCTCACGTTTCTCGGAGTTCGACGAGCCATGACGCAGCCCCCCTCCTTCGCCGTGATCTCAGGCGCCCAGGTCCACGAGGCGATCACCGGCCGGGAAGCCGAGGTCACCCGGATGATCGAGGCCGCCTACCGGCTGCACGGCGAGGGCGCGACCGTCAACCCCGACTCCTACTTCCTGCGCTTCCCCGACCGGCCGTCGTCGCGGATCATCGCGCTGCCCGCCTCGGTCAAGGGCGACGTGGACGTGCACGGCATCAAGTGGATCTCCAGCTTCCCGGAGAACGTGCAGGCGGGCATCCCGCGCGCGTCCGCCGTGCTGATCCTCAACGACACCGCGACGGGCTACCCGTTCGCCTGCCTGGAGAGCTCCATCATCAGCGCCGCGCGGACGGCGGCCTCCGCGGCGCTCGCCGCCGCCGAGCTCAGCGACCGGCGGGGCGCGCGTCCCGCCCGGGTCGGGTTCTTCGGCGTCGGCCTGATCGCCCGCTACATCCACACTTATCTCGCGGGCAACGGCTTCACCTTCGACGAGCTGGGCGTCCACGACCTGTCGCGCGAGCACGCCGAGGGCTTCAAGGGCTACCTCGAACGGTCCGAAAAGGGAACGATCACCATCCATGAGTCGGCGGAGGACCTCGTCCGGTCGTCCGACCTCATCGTGTTCGCCACCGTGGCGGGCGAGCCGCACGTCACCGACCCGGCCTGGTTCGAGCACAACCCGCTCGTGCTCCACGTCTCGCTGCGGGACCTCTCCCCCGAGATCATCCTGTCCTCGTACAACGTGGTGGACGACGTCGAGCACTGCATGAAGGCCAACACGTCCCCGCACCTGGCCGAGCAGCGGGTCGGCGACCGCGACTTCGTCGCCGGGACCCTCTACGACGTCCTGACCGGCGCCACCACGCCGCCCGCCGACAAGCCCGTCGTGTTCTCGCCGTTCGGCCTCGGCGTCCTCGACCTCGCCGTCGCCCGCTTCGTCTACGACCAGGTGACCGCCGCCGGGGACCTGCAGACCGTGCCCGGCTTCTTCCACGAGCTCAAGCGCTACGGCTGACACGCGGCGGCCGGGCGCCCGGCGGGTGGATTCCCGAAAGAACGGGAAGGTCTCGGGCATGGAAGACAAACGAGCCGACGTTCAGGAGCTGTCCGACTTCGAGCTCCACGTCTACGAGACCGTCGCCGAGATCGACAAGGCCGGTGGCGCGGCCAACATCGACACGCTGCGCAACCTCATCGACCGCCCGGAAGAGGACATCTGGGCGGCGTTGAGCCATCTGGTCTCGGCCAACCACGTCCACTCCACCGCCAAGGGCTTCACCCTCGGCCCGCACGACTGGGCACCCTGACGCTGGCCCCTGGGCCGCCCGTACGGCAGAATCAACCAAGCAAGCGTCAGGTTGGCTGTACGGGAGGTTCCGGGGATGAGGCTCGTCGTCACCGAGGAGCAGGAGGAACTGCGCGGCGCGCTGCGCAGGTTCTTCGCGGACAAGTCGCCGGGCGCCGAGGTCCGCCGCCTGATGGAGAGCGCGACGGGCTACGAACCGGCGGTCTGGAAGCAGATGGCCGAGCAGCTGGGCCTCCAGGGCCTCGCCGTCCCCGAGGAGTACGGCGGCTCCGGCTTCGGCGTCCGCGAGCTGGTGATCGTCCTGGAGGAGATGGGCCGCGCGCTCGTGTGCGCGCCCTACTTCGCCACGGTGGTGCTGGCGGCGACGGCACTCCAGGCCTCCGACGACAAGACCGCCCAGCGCGACCTCCTCCCCGGCATCGCCGACGGGACCACCATCGCGACGCTCGCCTGGACCGAGAACGAACGCTGGGACCTCGGCGCGGTCGTGATGACGGCCCGCGAGACCGCGGACGGCTGGGTCCTGGACGGCACCAAGACCTACGTGCTCGACGGCCACATCGCCGATCTCGTGCTCGTCGCCGCCCGCACCCCGCTAGGCCTGTCGCTCTTCGCGGTAGACGGCGACATCACAGGCAGTACCTCTCGAGGGGGGACGACCCCCCACACCCCCCGAAGCGGCTCCGCCGCTGGTCTTACTCGCACGGCTCTCCCCGTCCTCGACCAGACCCGCAAACTCGCCCGGCTCGACTTCGCCGCCGTGCCCGCCCGGCTCGTCGGCACGGAGGGCGGCGCGGAGCCGGTCCTCGCGCACACCCTCGACATCGCGGCCGTGGGCCTCGCGGCCGAGCAGCTCGGCGGCGCCCAGGTGTCGCTCGACATGGCCGTGGAGTACGCGAAGGTCCGGCACCAGTTCGGCCGCCCGATCGGCGGCTTCCAGGCGATCAAGCACCGCTGCGCGGACATGTTCGTCCAGGTCGAGTCGGCCCGTTCCGCCGTGCTCCAGGCCGCCGCCACCGCCGACGAGGACCCCGGCGAGCTGCCGGTCGCCGCAGCCCTGGCCAAGGCGTTCTGCTCGGACGCGTACTTCCACACCGCGGCCGAGAGCATCCAGATCCACGGCGGCATCGGCTTCACGTGGGAGCACGACGCGCATCTCTACTTCAAGCGCGCCAAGTCGTCGCAGGAGCTCTTCGGCGCGCCCGCCCACCACCGCAACCGTCTCGCTCACCTCGTGGGCATCTGACGCTCATACGATGGCGGGATGAGACGGGCGAGCGGAAGCATCTTCGGCCTGGCGTACGGGGACGCGCTCGGCGCTCCCACCGAGTTCCTGAACATGCGCCAGATCCACAAGCGCTACGGGCACGACGGGCCACGCGACCTCCCGGAGAACCCGCTGGTCACCGACGACACCCAGATGGCGCTCGCGGTGGCGGGCGGCATGCTGAACGCGCTCGACAATCCCCCGTTCACCCCCGACCTGATCACCCCGATCTGGCGGCGCCGCTTCCTCGACTGGCTGCACGACCCCGAGAACAACCGCGCGCCGGGCCAGACCTGCCTTCGCTCCTGCCGGGGCATGGACTCCGGGCTCCCGTGGGTGGAGGCGACCCAGCACGGCTCCAAGGGCTGCGGCGCCAACATGCGCGTCACCCCGGTCGGGCTCGTCCCGGGTTTCACCGACGAGACCCGTTCCGGCGCCGCCCAGCTCCAGGCGGCGCTCACCCACGGCCACCCGACGGGCCTCGCCGCGAGCGACCTGACGGCCTTCGCAACGTGGTGGCTCCGCGAAGGCATGGCCCCGGCGGACCTGCCCGCCGCCCTCCGCGACCGCTGCCACGTCCAGCGCTCCACGTACCACGAACGCTGGCTCGGCGACCTGTGGAAGCACTCCGAGGCCCCCTCCCCCGCCGAGTTCATCGCGCGTGGCTGGGACGAATGCCGCCAGGCCCTCGACCGGCTCGACGAGGCGCTCCGGCGCGGTGACCGCGAGTCCGATCCCTGCGAGCTCACGGGCGCGGGCTGGGTCGCCGAAGAGGCCCTCGCGACCGCGCTGCTCTGCTTCCTGCTCTTCCCGGAGGATCCCGTCTCCGCCATCTGGCGCGGCGCCGCGAGCTCCGGCGACTCCGACTCCATCGCCTGCCTGGCCGGTGCCTTCGCGGGCGCGCACCTGGGCATGGACGCCTGGCCGCGCGAATGGCAGGCCCGCATCGAGTACGCCGATCAGCTGACCCGCACAGGCGAGGCCTGGGACTAGCCCACCTCAGGCGTGGCGGACCAGCCGGTCCAGCCGTCGATGATCACGGCGATGACCGGGCCCTCGGGACGGTGCTCGCGGTACTGGGGATAGCGGGCGGTCAGCAGGTCGATCGGGGCGGCCATCCGGGCGGGGTCGTCGATGACGTGGGCGTGCCCGTCCACGCGGACCCACCAGAGGCGGTCCCAGTCGTCGTCGTAGTGGTCGGCGAGCAGGGTGACGTGCGGGTTGGCGCGGATGTTGGCCAGGCGCCTGAGGTCGCGGCTGGCCTTGGGCTTGTGGTCGACCGCGGTGTAGACGGTGCCGCGCTCGACGGCGAAGGCGACCGGGACGAGGTGCGGCAGGCCCTTCTCGTCCACGGTCGCGAGGCGGACGACGGGGACCGTCAGCAGCCGGCGCCGGGCGAGGTCCTGCGGAAGGCTGGGCACAGCCGCAGCCTAGAGCGTGCCCCGTGCCCTAGTCGCGGAACTCGGGCGGCCGGTTCTCCTTGCGGGCCTGGATCGCCTCCTCGAAATTGCGGGTCGTGAGGCGGACGAAGAGCTGCGCGAGCCCCTCGTGGTCCATGTGGGCGTTCAAGCTCGCCGCGTCCAGGCTCGACCACAACATCCGCTTGGTCAGCTCGACACCCGGCCGGCTGAACGCGGCGATGCGCTCGGCCAGCTCGTAGCACTCGTCCAGCAGCTTGTCGCCGGGCACGGCGCGCGAGACCAGGCCGATCCGCTCGGCCTCCGCCGCGCCCACGTCCCGCCCGGACAGCATGATCTCGAACGCGCGGGACGAGCCGATCGCGCGCGGCAGCAGGTAGCTCAGGCCGAGCTCGCTCGCGGTCAGCCCGTTGTTGATCCCGGCCGCGCGGAAGTAGGCGCCCTCGGCCGCGATCCGGATGTCGGTGGCGAGGCTGAGGCAGAGCCCGCCGCCGATCGCCGGGCCGTTGACCGCCGCGATCACCGGCTGGTGCATGCGCCGCAGCGCGCGGATGACGTCGTCCAGCAGCTCCATCGAGCGCAGCGCGATCGCCGAGACCGTGAGCCCCTCGATGCCCGGGATGCGGCCGGGCGACTCCAGGTCCGCGCCGGAGCAGAAGCCGCGGCCCGCCCCCGTGACGACCACGACCCGGGTGTCGTTGTCGGCGCTGACCTCCTCCAGTGCCTCCTTGAACGGCACCATCACGTCGAACGCCATCGCGTTCATCCGGTCGGGCCGGTTGAGGGTGATCAGCGTGACGTGCGGGCGCGGCTTGTCGATCAGCACGAAGGACATCGGGGCCTCTGCAATCCCGTGGGCGCGAACCTAGCAAGCGCTAGGTTACATGCCGGTCAGGCGACGGGCTCGTCCCGGCGCGGGAAGACGGGCGGGTTGAGACCGCGCTCGATGACCTGGAGAAGCTCGGCCTCGGTGAGGATCCTCGGCTCGCCGATGGCCTTGGCGCGGACGTACACGCCGCACAGCCACTCCAGCAGCCGCGCGTTCTCGTACGCGTCCTCCAGGTCCCGGCCGATGGTCACCCCGCCGTGGTTGGCCATCAGCGCCGCGCGCTTGCCCCCTTCCATCGCGGCCCGCACGTTCGCGGCCAGCTCCGGGGTGCCGTACGTGGCGTACTCGGCGACCTTGACCACCCCGCCGAGCAGCAGCGTGTTGTAGTGGATCGGCGGCAGCTCCGTCATCGTCGTCGCCACCACCGCGCCGTACGTCGAGTGCGTGTGCACGATCGCGACCGCGTCGGTGCAGTCGTAGATCGCCAGATGCATGGGCGTCTCCGAGGAGGGCGCCCGCTCCCCCTCCACCAGCCGCCCCTCGACATCGATCACGGGGCAGCCCTCCGGGGTCATGCGGTCGAGCATCACCCCGCCCGGGGTGACCGCGACCAGGTCGCCGGCGCGGACGCTGATGTTGCCCGACGCGCCGCTCACGAGCCCGGTTCCGGCCATCCGCCGGCCGATCTCGCACAGCTCCCGCCGCTCCTCGGCCAATTTCATTGTGAATCCCCCTCACATTCGACCACCTTCAGGCCGTACGCTACGGCCCTGACGATCACAAGGGAGAACCGTCATGGCCGTCGTCACGCTCGGCGTGCACATCGTGGACGTCCTCGCCCGCCCGGTCGAGGCCATCCCGCCGGGGCAGGGCACCGTCGTGGTCGACCAGGTCCGGCTGACCGCGGCCGGCTCGGCGGCCGGGACGGCCGTCGCGCTGGCCAAACTCGGCAACGACGTCGTCTCCGTGGGCGCCATCGGCGACGACGATCTGGGCGACATCCTGGTGGCGGTCATGACCCGCCACGGCGTGGACGTCACCGGCCTGGTCCGCCGCACCGCCGACCAGACCAGCGCCTCGATCCTGCCGATCCGCGCGGACGGCGGCAGGCCCTCGTTCCACGTGCCGGGCGCCAACCTGACGCTGACCACCAGCGCGGTCGAGCCGGGCCTGCTGGCGGCGGCCGACGTGGTGCACCTCGGCGGGACGGACGTCACGTTCGGCCTGAACGACCCGGCCTTCTTCGAGATGCTGGCGGCGGCCCGGGCCGGCGGGACGATCGTCACGATGGACCTGCTGTCGAACATGCCCGATCTGCTCACCGGCGCCGGCGCGTTCCTCCCCCACGTCGACTACTTCCTGCCGAACGAGGAGCAGGCGATGGCGATGGCCGGCACCGACGACGTCGTCCGGGCCGCGCGCAAGCTGCTCGGCGAAGGACCGCGCGCGGTGCTGGTCACGCTGGGCGAGCACGGCAGCCTCATCGTCTCGGCCGAGGGCGTCGAACGCCTCCCGGCACTGGAGGTCGACGTCGTCGACACGACGGGCTGCGGCGACGCGTACTGCGCCGGGTTCATCACCGGGTTGCAACACGGCAAGGAGCTGCTGGAAGCGGCCCGCTGGGGCACGGCCGCGGCCGCCACCGTGGCGCAGGGGCTCGGCTCCGACGCCTGCCTCACCGACCTGGACGCCGTCCTGACCCTCCTGTGAACGTCAGATCTGCTGGTCGTGGTCCTTCCAGTACGGGTCGCGGAGGAGGCGCTTGTAGAGCTTGCCGGTGGGCGTCCGAGGTATCTCCTCGATGAAGTCGACCGTGCGCGGCGCCTTGTACCCGGCCAGCGAGGCGCGGCAGTGCGCGATCAGCTCGGTGGCCAGGCCCTGGGAGGGATTGACCTCGTCTGCCAGCTCGACGGCCGCCTTGACCTGCTCGCCGAACTCCTCGTCCGGCACGCCGAAGACCGCCACGTCGCGGACCGCCGGATGGGTGATGAGCACGCCCTCGATCTCGGCCGGGTAGATGTTCACCCCGCCGCTGATGATCATGTCGATGGCGCGGTCGGCGAGGAAGAGATAGCCCTCCTCGTCGAAGTAGCCGATGTCGCCGGTGGTGAACAGCCCGTCGGACCGGTGCACCGACCTGGTCTTGGACTCGTCGCCCCAGTACTCCACGTCGTCGCCGCTGGTGTAGCGGAACCAGATCTGGCCGGGCTCCCCCGGCTTGGCCGGCTCGCCGTCCTCGCGCAGGACGTGCACCTCGGTGGTGGGCAGCGGGCGGCCGACGCTGCCCGGCCGCGCCAGCCACTGCGGCGCGGTGATGATCGTGTTGACCGAGGCCTCGGTGGAGCCGTAGTACTCGTGCACGATCGGGCCGAGCCAGTCGATCATCTGCCGCTTGACCGCGGGCGAGCAGGGCGCGGCGCCGTGCCAGACCGCGGCCAGGCTGGACCCGTCGAACCCGGCCCGCACCTTCTCCTCCAGCCGCAGCAGCCGGACGAACTGTGTGGGCACGAGGTGGACCTGCGTGATGGCGTGCTCGTCGATGAGCCGCAACGTCTCGGCCGCGTCGAACGACCGGCGCATCACGACGGGCCGCCCGGTGATCAGGAAGACGAACGACCACAGCCACTGCGCCGAGTGGTAGACGGGCCCGACCAGCAACGACCGGCCGCGTTCGGGGATCAGCAGGATCTCGGCGAACGTCCGCCCGATGAGCGTGGCGGTCTCGATCGGCGCGCCCGCCGCCAGGAGCTTGCGGTTGACGCCCTTCGGCCGCCCGGTGGTGCCCGAGGTGTAGATCATCGGAACGCCCATGCACTGGCCGGCCGGCTCCCCGTCCGGGCCGCTCGCCACGAACTCGGCGTACGGCGTGAAGCCCGGGATCTCGCCGCCGATCGCCACCCGGGCGCCGAGCTCCAGCCCCTCGGCCGCCTCGGCGGCGATCCCGGCGAAGGCGGCCTCGGAGAACAGCGCCTTGGCGCCGGCGTCCGCCAGCACGTAGCGCAGCTCGTCGGCCGTCCAGTGCCAGTTGACCAGGACGTAGCGCAGCCCGATGTGCCCGGCAGCGCACATGAGCTCGAAGTGCTCGCGGCGGTTGCCGGAGTGGATCGCGATCACGTCTCCGGCGCCCAGCCCGAGACCGCGCAGCGCACCGGCGAGCCGGTCGGTCGTGGCGTTCAGCTCCCGCCAGGAGGAGGCGCCGCGCTCGTCGGTGATCGCGGGCTCGTCGGGGTGGGCGTCGGCGAACGGACGGAGCAGCTGGGCCACGATGACCTCCAGAGGACCGGCGGGAATCCTAGAAATGGACTCTAAGACTCCGAACGGCCGAAAGGACAGGTCAGCGGCCGGGCCAATGCCCGCAATGCCCGAATCCTGCAATGCCCGAATCCCGCGAGGCCCGACCATGGCCCCGGCGCGACCGCGCCGCCGCGCCGGGAGCCATGTCAGTGAACGTAGATGCGTGAGGCGTCTGGCCGGTTTCGTCCTCGTTAAGAACTCTGTACCGGATCCGGGTGCCGTACCCCGAGCACGGCCTCGGCGGCGCCGACGAGCTGCGCCAGCCGGAAGACCTCGGTCCGGTGGAACGGCGGCGCACCCGTACGGGCCACCAGCAGGACCAGCTCGGCGCCCTCGGCGTCCACGATCGGCGCCAGCGCGTACTGGATGCCGTCCGGGGCGGTGAACGCCCGGGGCCGCACCGGCTCCAGCTCGGGCAGCTCGACCTTCGTCCCGCCGCCCGCACTGGCGTGCGCGAGCACGGCCCCCGCCGGCCCGATCTCAGCCAGCCCCGCCCAGTCGGCGCTCAGCAGAGCCGGCACCGCGTCCACCAGCGTCACCGGCCCGCGCCGCGGCTCGGCGGCGAGCTGGCCGATGAGCGCGGCGTCCGGAAAGGCGCCCTGGGGCTCCTCGGTCGGCCAGATTCCGATGATCTCCACTCCCGGGATCGACGCCAGCCCGTCGCAGAGCCGGTCGATGCCCGCCCCCGCGGGCCAGGCCACCGCGAAGTCGTCGAGGGCGCGGCCGCTGTCACGTTCCAGGACCGCCATCTGGACCACGTCGGCCCCGGCGACGCCGAGGATCCGCGCCACCTTTCCCAGCGAGCCCGGCCGGTCCGGCAACCGGACGCGAATCCGCAGCAACATCGCCACCTCCTGTACTCGATCGACCGACCCAGCGTGCGGGAGCCGGATTTCCATCCTGTTACCCATGCGTGTCGGGGTCGAGAAGTCCGTGGCGGAATGGCCGGTCACGTCACCGGAGGCCCACGGGAAGGTCACGCGCGGGGTCTATCCGGGCGCGTTGCATCCCGTTAAGGTAACTGCACGTGTCGAGCGGTCGGGATGAGCCTGTCATCCGGGACGCGGGGGAGGACGCCGGGGAGACCGCCGGCGGCGCCGCGCCGGACTTCCAGGCGGAGATCAGGGACGCCCTCGCCGGGCTGGCCGCGCGGTTCGACCGCGAGCTCGCCCGCGAGCACGAGCGGGCCGCGCATCGCGAGGCGGTCATCGACCGGCTCCACGACGACAACCAGCGGCTGCGCCGGGGCGAGCTCCAGGCCACCCTCGAACCGCTGCGCACCGCCCTCTACCGCCTGCACGACCTGGCCCGCACCGGCTCGCAGCGGTGGGCCGCCCCGCTGCCGCCCCGGCCCGCCGACGCCGCCTCGCTGCTGGCGGCCATGGCCGACGAGGTCGCCGACGCCCTGGCGCGCACCGGTGTGGAACGCTTCACCGTCGAGCCGGGCGAGCCGTACGACGCCGCCCGGCACCGTCCCGTCGCGGTCGAGCCCGTCACCGACCCGGCGCTGGCCGGCGCGGTGGTCGCGGTCCGGACCGACGGCTTCGAGCAGGACGGCCGGGTGGTGCGCAAGGCCGAGGTCTCGGTCGGCAAGGCCGTCCCCGAAGAGCCCGTGAAGCAGACGGTCGCGGAGGCCGCGGCCAAGCCGGCGGCCGGGCCCGCGGCCGGGCGGGCGGTCAAAGCCACGGCAAAATCTCCGGCGGTTTCGGGGCCCGAATCCGCCAAGTCCGGCACGGCCGGACCTGGCACTTCCGAACCGCTGCGCGAGACCGGGGCGCGGGGAGACGATGAACGCCAGAGCGGAGCGGGCGAGGAACGCGGCCCGGATGGACGTCCGGCCGCCGGGCACCGACCATGAGCACAGCGCCCCCGGTATCGATTGGTGAGAGGGACATGGCTGTCTACGGGATCGACCTGGGAACCACCTACTCCTGCATTGCCTCGATCGACGATGTGGGCCGGCCCTCGGTCCTGCGCAATCTGGAGGGCACCGACACCACCCCGTCCGTCGTCTACTTCGAGAGCGGCGACAACGTGGTCGTCGGGGCCACCGCCAAGGACACCGCGGTGCTCGCGCCCGACGACGTGGTCAGCCTGATCAAGCGGGACATGGGCCGCGACGTGACGCGCCAGATCCACGGGTTCGACTACACCCCCGAGGAGTTGTCGGCGTTCATCCTGCTCAAGCTGGCGACCGACGCGCGCACCACCACGGGCGAGGAGGCGCGCGACGTGGTGGTCACCGTGCCCGCCTACTTCGGCGCGGCCGAACGCGACGCCACCCGCAAGGCGGGCCAGATCGCGGGCCTCAACGTGATCGACATCGTGTCGGAGCCGATCGCCGCCGCGATCACCTACGGCGTGCTCAACCCGCCCGCGAAGCCGAGCGGCGCCACGGGCGTCGCCACGACCGTCGACACCGGCGGCGACGCCGGCGACGACGCGGACGGCGGCACCGACATCGACGTGCGGCAGGACCGGACGATCCTGGTGTACGACCTGGGCGGCGGCACGTTCGACACGACGGTCATCGCGCTGCGTTCGGGCCACATCGAGGTCGTCTGCACCGACGGCGACCACGAGCTGGGCGGCGCCGACTGGGACTCCCGCCTCGTCGAGTACCTGGCCGAGCGGTTCCGTGCCGAGCACCCCGAGGCCGGCGACCCGCTCGACGACAAGCAGACCGAGCAGCAGCTGCGGCGCGACGCCGAGGACGCCAAGAAGGCGCTCACCACCCGTACCGCCCACACCGTCCGGGTCATGCACGACGGCCGCGCCGCCGCGATCGAGATCACCCGCGAGAAGCTGGAGGAGCTGACCAAGGACCTGCTCGACCGCACCATAGAGATCACGGGCCGTACCCTGGCCACCGCCGCCGACAAGGGTGTGCACGACTACGACGACCTGGTGCTGGTGGGCGGCTCGACCAAGATGCCGGTGGTGGCGGCGCGGCTGGAGACCGAGCTCGGCCTGGCGCCGCGCTTGCAGGATCCCGATCTCGCGGTGGCCAAGGGCGCGGCGCTGTACGCGTTCGAGGAGACCTACCGGCGGCTGCTGGCGGCGGGCGAGCAGGACCGCGCCGAGGAGATGGCGGGCCGCGCGGGCCTGTCGGCCGAGCAGCAGCGGCAGATCGCCGGCCGCCAGATCAAGACCGTCGCGTCGCACGCGTTCGGCATCGTGGTGGTCGACCGCGAGACCTCCGCCGAGAACGTCGCGCATCTGGTGCACGCCAACGACGAGCTGCCGGCCGCCAAGACCGAGGACTTCTTCACCGTCTTCGACGACCAGACGTCGGCCGACATCCGGGTGATGGAGCAGGCGGGCAGCGTCGAGTCGCCCGAGCTCATCGACAACACCGAGATCGCCACGGGCGTCGTCGCGATCCCGGGCGGCAAGAAGGCCGGCTGGCCGATCGAGGTGACCTTCACTCTCGACTCGTCCGGGCTGCTGCACGTCACGGCCGTGGAGAAGGAGACCGGCGAACGGCTGGAGCTCAAGATCGACGTGGGCGGGATGTCCGAGGAGGAGGTCGAGAAGTCCCGGACGGCCCTGTCGCGGGTGCGGGTCAGCTGAGGCCGCCGGCATCGCCGTGACCTTCGACGACGACTACAAGCGGACGGTCCTGGAGCCGGGCCGGGCGGCCGGCGACCAGCCGCCCGAGGACCTGCGGGTCCGGTACGCGCTGGACGAGCCGTTGTCGCCCGCCGCCGTCGCGGCGCGGGTCAAGCTCGTGCGGCAGTGCTGGCGGCGGGCCCGCGGGCAGCTGAAGTACCGCAAGCTCATCGACCGGCTGGAGGCCGAGCACCGCGAGCTGGCGCCGCTGTTCACCGCCGCCGAGCGCGGTGATCCGCGGCCGCTGGCCGAGCGGCTGCGCGGCGGGCAGGAGGCGACGCGGCGGCGGACGTCGCAGGCCCGCGCCCGGCTCGCCGACGCGGCCGGCATGTTGCGGATGGTGACCCCCGGCGAGGTGGAGGACATCGCGCGCGCCGGCGGCGTGACGCGGGCCGAGCTGGAGTCGGTGGCCGGGGACGACCGGATCGAGATCCGCGAGCCCGACGAGCTGCCCGCGACGCCGCCGTACGCCGCCTATCGCAAGGTCCGCGAGTCGCTCGACGTGCTCGGCCGCCGGCACCTGCCCGACTTCCTGTTCGGCGAGCGGCTGGCCGGGCCGATGCGCGTGCTGGACGGCTTCTCCGTGCCGGTCGCGGAGGGCGGCCCGCTCCGCCTGGACGCGGCGGCCGTCACCACCGTCGCCGCACGCTGGGCCCGCCGCAGCCGCGACACCAGCCTGACCCACGCCGACACGGTCCTGGCCGCGCTGCGTTCCACCCTCACGCCGCAAAGCTCCACGTCCGATCAGGCTCAGAGCCCCACCCCGGCCAACCCCCGGGAGGCCGGGGTCGATCTCACCGAGCTGGTGCTCTACGACCTGGCCGAACGGCTTCGGGAGCGGCGGCGGCAGCGCGCCTCCGAGCGGGCGTTGCTGCGGCACGCGCTGGAGGATCTGGGCATCGAGCCGGGCGACGCGCGGCGGCTGGTGTTCGCCGTCCTGCGCGAGACCGGGCCGGGCGGCGGCGTGGCGGCGCGGTTGCGCGCGCTGCTCGACGGCGGCGAGGTGCACGCGGCCGCCGAGCTGGCCGGCGCGGCGGGCGAGGACGACGGCGAGGAGGCGGGCCTGCTGGCGGCGGAGGCCCGGCAGCGCGTCGCCACCGCCGTCCGGCTGCGCGAGGCCGCCGCCGCCGAGCGGGACCCCGACACCGCGTGGCGGCTTCTCGCGGACGCCCTCCAGCTCGTCGGCGACCTGCCGGGGGCGGCGGAGCACCAGCGGCGCCTCCCGCCGCGTCCGGTGCCCTCGCTGAGCGCCGACATCGACGGCGACACCGACGGCGACACGAGCGACGACAGGGGCACGCGGGTACGGCTGTCGTGGCCGCCGTCCCCGTCCACCGCCGGAGAGCTGCTCTACCACGTGGTGCGGCGGCGCGACCGGCCGCCGCGGAACGCCGCCGACGGCGAGGCGCTGCCCGGCCCGCGCGACGACCGCCCGCCGGTCAACGTGCCGCTGTACTACGGCGTGGTGGCGGTCCGGGGCGAGGCGGCCGCGGCGCCCGCCGTGGCCGGGCCGGTGATCGTGCGGCCCGAGCCCCGGGAGATCGAGCTGCTCTCCGGCGACGGCGTGGTCACCGGCCGGTGGCGCTGCCCGCCGGAGGCCGCGCGCGCCCTGGTCGTCCGGGACGGGAAGGCGGTCGCGGCCGGGCGCGAGGGGTTCCAGGAACGGGTGCCGAACGGCGTCGTCCACCACTACCGGATCTGCGCCGTCTATCTGGACGCGGACGGCCGGGAGGCGGTGACGCCCGGGGTCCGGGTGTCGGCCACGCCGAGCGCCCCGCCGGAACCGGTGTACGAGCTCACCGCCGAGCCCGACCCGTCCGATCCGGGATCGCTGCTGGTGCGGTTCGAGCCGCCGCGGCACGGCACGGTCGAGCTGGTGCTCACGACCGAGCCGCCGCCGTGGCCGCGCAGCGCCCTGGTCCCGGTGGACGAGGTGCGGCAGGTCGGCCGCCGCGTGGCGGCCACACCCGCGAGGGGCGGCCTGGCGGTGCGGCCGGGCGCGGGCGGCTGGCTGGTCGCGGTGAGCGTCGCCGGGGGCGTCGCCGCGATCGGCGCGTACCACCGGCACGTCAACCTGCCGCCGCCGCGCCGCGTCCTCGCCGAGCGGCGCGGCGCGTTCGTGCACGTCGGGTTCGACTGGCCGGCGGACGTCGCGGAGATCGAGCTGACCTACCGGATCGGCCCGGACGAGAGCGCCACCGGCCGGATCGTCACGCGCGCCGCGTACGACACCCAGGGCGGGATCAGGATCGCGGTGCCCGAAGACCAGCCGGTCGAGCTGCACGTGGCGGCGGCCGGCACGGTCGGCGGCGCCCGCGTCACCGGCCCGGCGGTGAGCGCCGAGGTCACCGGCCGCACCGTGGTCTCCTACGACGTCGAACGCGGCGGCCCGCCGTGGCGGCGCGCGCTCACGATCAGATTGTCGGCCGCCCGCCCGCTGCGGGTCGCCCGGCTGGAGCTCGTCCTGCGCACGGGACGGGTCATGCCGCACCGCGCGAGCGACGGCGAGACCGTCGCGTCGTGGGAGGAGATCCCGGTCCCCGGGGAAGTGTCCCTTCCGCTGCCACAGGTGTCCGGGCCATATTGGCTGCGCTGCTTCGCCGATGATGATGTCATCGAACTCAGCGACCCCCCGGTCCGCCGCCTCCAGGTCACGAGGTGAGGATGCTCGACAAGGCCCGTTTTCCCGGCGTGCACGCCAAGGACGACGTCAAGTGCCCGTACTGCTTCGCCGTGGTGCCGTTGCAGCGGGTGCGGTTCCGCTGCCGAGGGCAGGCGGGACGGCGGCCCGGCTGTGCGCCCGTCCTGGACGAGAGGCTCGCCGGCTACACCGGGTCGACGGCGGGCGCGTCACTGCCGCCGGTCTTCGCGGCGTCGGGCCGCCGGAGCCGCGCCGCCTGCCCGGACTGCGGCCAGGAGACCGGGAGCCGCGTCTGCCCGGAGTGCCACAACGCCCTGCCGTCCGCCTACTGCGACTCCCCCGGCCGGATCGTGGCCCTGGTCGGCGCCAAGAACGCGGGCAAGAGCACCTATATCGCGGTGCTCCTCCACGAGCTCATGAACCGCGTCGGCACCGAGCTCGACGCCTCCCTGGTGGCGTGCGACGACCGCACGATCGAACGCTACAAACGCGACTTCGCCCGGCCCCTCCTGGAGGAGCGGCGGCTCCTGCCGACCACGACGAGCGCCGCGACGAGCCCGCGCGAGCCGCTGGTCTACCTGCTGACGCGGAGCCGCAGCGGCCGGTTCGCGCGGAGCCGCAGCGATTCGCTCGCGCTGGTGCTCTTCGACACCGCCGGCGAAGACCTGCGCAGCCGTGAGGTCCGCGACCTGCATCTGCGGTATCTGGAGGCGGCCGACGCGATCATCTTCCTGGTCGATCCGCTGGAACTGCCCGGCGCGCGGGCCGAGGTCGCCGACGGACCGCCTCCGGATCCCGAACCGCGGGACGGCGAGCCGGTCGACATCATCGCGCGCGTCACCGAGGCGCTCCGCGAACGGAACGGGACGAAACCAGGCAACCAACTGCACATTCCGGTCGCGGTCGCGCTGACGAAGATCGACGCGTTGCGACCCGGCCTGCTCAAGCAGTCGGCGTTGCAGCGAACGCGCGACGGCGTGGGCGTGCTCGACCTCGACGACCGGGAGGCGGTCGACGAGCAGGTCCGGGCGATGCTGCACGACTGGCAGGCGGGACGGCTCGACCTCTACCTGCGCCAGCAGTACGCGGAGTACGCGCTGTTCGGGCTGTCGGCGCTCGGCGGCGTACCACGCGACGGCAGGGTGGGCGCGGGCGGCGTCCGGCCGTACCGGGCCGAGGATCCGCTGTTGTGGTTGCTCTACCGATTCGGGATGCTGGACGGCGCGCGTCCCGGCCCTGGGCGCTTCGGGCGCCGGGCCGCCGGGATGTGAGCACCCGTGGCCTGGCAGTTGCACTACACCTCGGCACGTCACGGCCCGACCGGCCGGGCCGGATTCCAGTTCGTCGCCGAGACGCCCGGCCTGCCCGAGGGCGTGCGCGCCGCCGTCACCCCGCACCTGTCGTACCGGCCCCCGCCCAACGCCCCACTCGACCCGGACAAGGACGAGCTGGAAGGCTTCCCCGTCACATTCCTCTACGACCGCGCGGGAGAGCGGGCACTTCTGCTCTGGTGCCGCTACGTGGGCCAGGACTACTCGGGCCGCTCAGGCAACTTCTTCGCCCACGCCGTAGTAGCCGACCCCGACGAACTAGAAGGCCTGCGACCGGCCGAGCTGTGGCGTGCGCCCCTGTGGTCACCACACCCCGGCAACACCACCGCCCTGCCAGATCTGGACGAGCTGACACCAGGCGCCGCGTTCGAGCCCGAGATGCTCGCCGAATGGCTGGCCAACACCTACCCAGGGGACCGGAACGCCCCCTACGACCTCCTGGGGCGGCTGATCGACGCGATCGTCACGGTGCTCGGCCAGGGCCACGGACGCGTCGTCCTCGTCGCGGACGACATCGAGCAGATTGCCCGCTGGATCGCAGTGGTCTCCTACTCCCTCCCGGTAGCGATGGCGGCCCGCATGTCCTTCGTCACCTACAGCGCCGACCCCGCCGCCGCAGCCCAGCGCCTCGTAGGCACAACACCGGACGTATGGGCAACCGCCCAGCACCACACCACAACCGCCCTATCGATAGACCTGCAAAACCCACCAGGCGCGGGGAGCAGGCCCAACGCAGGCAGCGCCTCAAACACGCCAGCAACCTCGTTCGAAGACGCGACGCGGGCTGGAGACACCGTGCGGAGCGGAGGCCCAGCGGGGTTTGGGGACACAGCGCGGTTCGGGGGGATGGTTGCTCGGTGTTGGCGGGCGCTGGACTTCGCTGGGCTCGATGCGCTGGGCGAGCTCGCTTTGCTGGAGCCGGACAGGGTCGATCCCGATGTGCTCAATCGGGCGGCGGGGTTGCTCGCGCTGTGCCGGGGCGACGCGGCCGTTTCGGCGGCGGAGGAGGCCGCCGTCGCGGCGATGCTGACGCGGCATGGACGTGCGGTGCCCGAGTGGGTGTGGCGGGATCTCGTCCGGGGCGTTCCGTCGGTCGGGTTCGACCTGGCGCTGGCCCTCCATGACTGGGCCCGGGACGCCGGGGCCGCCGAGGTCGCCGGGCAGTGCGCGCTGCGGGCCACCGTGATCGCCTTGTCGGATCCGTCCGTCCACGATCGGCTGCCCGCGCATGAGCTTCCCGCTGAGCTGCATGCCGAGGTGATTCCACAGGTCGGTGCCGCGCTGGCGGCGGCGCCCGATCTGACCGAGGCCGCGCGGGTGCTGGCGGTGGCGGCGGGCACGGGCGTTGAGGTGGCGGCGGCCGAAGTGATCGCGGTCGCGGCCGGGCGCGCGGAGGCCGGGGCCGCGGATCTCCCGACAGCGCTCTCCGCCTGCCCTCCCGCGGCCCGGGACGCGTTGCTGTCCGGGGTGCTGGCGGGTCTTGCCGCCGCTGACGAGAAGACGCGGCACGCGGTGCTCACCAACACCGCGTGCGACCTGCTGTACGAGCGGGGACCAGAGCTCCTCGCCGCGACGCCGGCCGTCGGGCTCGTGGTGCTCGCCTCGGTCGGCCACCGGCGCCGCGACCGGCGGCTCGCGGTCACCGGGGAGCTGCTGCGGACGGGACGGGGCGCCGCGGACCTCGATCCGCCGTTGAGCCGGGTCTGGGACGGGCCCCCGACCGTCGCCGAATGCCTCGAACTGCTGGAGGCCCATTCCGCGGCGATGCTCGAACATCCGGCGTTGAGCGTGCTGCCGTCCCGTACGTTCGCGCGCGCGGCCGCCTCCTCGGACGCGACGGCGCTGGCGGAGGCGGCGGCCCTGCGGCTGGCGGCGCGGGCACGGGCGATGCTGCCGGGGACGGGCGCCGAGCGTGACGGCACCGCCGTCCAGGCGTACGCCGACGCGGTGACCGCCGACCGGCCCGAGAGGGCGGCCGAAGCGCTGAGCTCGCTGGCCGGGGCGGGTGCCTCGCCGCGGCTGGCCGAGGCGGCGTTCGACGGAGCGGCGCGGCGGGTGGCCCGGCGGGATCCGCGGTTCCGGGCGGGGGCGCTGACCGCCGCGTCCGAGACCGTGCGCGCCCGGCTGGCGGCCTCCTGGGCGGCGGAGCCGACGTCCGGCCGGCGGGCGCCCCTGACACGGCCCTCCGTCCGCGCGGCGGAGAACGCGCGGCGCAACGAACTGGTGGAGGTCGTCCTGCGGTTGCGGCTGCGCGGGATCACCGAACCTGTTCTGGAGGCGTGGGCGCGGACGGCGCTGGCGCGGTTCCTGCCGTCCCGGCAACTGGAGGCGCACTTCTCCGGCGACCGCGAGCTGCGCGGCGCGCTCCGGAACCTGATCGCCGAGACGCGCGGCGCCGGGCGGGGTGACTGACCATGCAGATGATCGCCGTCCTGCTGCTCGCCGCCGTCTGGGTCGCGATCATGTATTTCGGGTTCGTGGTGGTGTTCCCCCTCCTCTTCCCGGCCACGCTGATCGTGGCCGCGATCGGCGCCCTCGGCTTCTACTACTGGCACGCCTGCCGGACGCTCGCCCGCACCACGACCGCCGGGCCGTCACCGGTGCCGGCGCCGGAGGTGTCCTACCGGCACTACCTGCTCGCGCAGGTGTGGCGGGACTGGTGGGCGATCACGCGGACGGTGGTGCCCCGGATCTGGAAGCGCGCGGTGGGCTCCCTCGCGGTCCTCACCCACACCGTCCTGCTCGGGGGGTTGTGGGGCTTCTTCACGTTCCCGTTCTGGCTGGCGCTGTGCGCGGGGATCGTGGCGGCGGCCGTGCCCGCGGTGATCCTCGGCGTCGTCCTGACCGTGCTGTACGGGACGGTCGCCGCCATCGGGCTCGCGGGCTGGATGGTGTGCGTCCTCGTCCTCGCGGCGGTCGAGCGGCTGTTCATGACGTACGGGCGAATCCTGCAGACCTGCCCCCATCCGTTCTGTTACGAGAAGGTCGGCCTCCCGGTCTACGAGTGCCCGGGGTGCGGGGCCCGCCATCCGAGGCTCGCGCCGGGATCCGGCGGGGCGTTCAGGCATGTGTGCCGGTGCGGGGCGCGGCTGCCGACGACCGTTCCGCTGGGACGTTTCCGGCTCGCCGCGTACTGCCCGCACTGCGACGGGCGGCTGCCCGAACGGATCGGGCGCGTGAGGGTCGAGCCGCTGCCGTTCGTGGGCGGGCCCGCGGCCGGGAAGACCACGTTCATGTTCCTGGGCATCAGGGCCCTGCACGCGCGGGCGCGCGCCGTGGAGGGACGGCTGGCGTTCGTCGAACAGCGGCACGCGCAGGCGTACGCGGGCGCCATCCGGGAGTTCCAGCGAGGCGGGCAGCTGGCCAAGACGGGACCCGAGCTGCCCCTCGCCACGATGGTGGACGTCGAGCTGCCCGGGCGCGCGCGCCGGATCCTCTACCTCTTCGACCCCGCGGGCGAGCACTACACCGGCGCGACCGAGGTCGAGTCGCTGCGCTATCTCGATCACGGCGAGGCGCTGCTGTTCATCGTCGACCCGTTCGCGCTGCCGCAGGTCCGGCGTTCGCTGACCGCCGACGAGCGCGGGCTCGTCGACAGATCGGCCGCGTCGTCCGAGGAGGACCCGGCCGACACCCTGCAGCGCGTGCTCAACGAGCTGCGATCCCGCCCGGACCGCGGCCGGCAGCGGCGGGTGGCGGTCGTCGTCACCAAGACCGACCTGCTGGAACGCACCGAGATCGGCCGGCCGCTGCTCAACGGCACCGACCTGCGCGGCTGGCTCGGCGGCGTCGGGCTCGGCAACACGGTGCGCACGCTCGACCAGGTCGCCGGGCAGGTGCGCTATCTCGGCTCCGGACTGGCGACCGACCCTGCCGACGTCGCCGGTCTGCTGGGATGGGTGTCCGGCCTCCCGGCGCCCTCGCCGGCGAACGGAGCGGCCGGGAAGCATCCAGCGCCCGCAAGCCCCTCCGATTCCCCAGACGCCCCAAGTGCCCCAGGCTCCCCGCCGTCCCCGGAAACGGGCGAGGTGCCCGGGACGGCTCCGCTCCGTTCTCCCTGGCCGGTACGGGGCCGGGACGCCTCGCGGGTGCCGCTCGGCTACCAGCTGGGCCGCTGGGCCGTGCTCGCCGGCCTGTCGGTGCTCACGGCCGCGGCCATGACGGCCTCCGTCGTCGTCGCGGCGGCCCGCCTCCCCTGGGGCTGATCCACTGCCCCCGCCGCCTTCCGGGCCTGCCATCTGAACCACCGCGGCGTCCCGCCCGATCGATGCCCAAACGCGGGGCTGGCGAACTCCGGCACGTGAGCGGGCGTCCCATCGGACAAGAGGGGTTCGAACCCCGCCAGAGGATGGGGGCAGCACATGCCCGAGCAAGTGCCCGAACGGCCGCAGCAGGCCCCGGACGTGCCTGTCGCAGGGCCCCGCGGGGCGGGCGCCGCCGTGACGGAACGGCCACCGGACGAGGCCGAACCCGAGATGTCGGGGCGCGCCATGCTGCTCCTCGGCGGCATCATGAGCGTCGCCGTGGTGTGCGTCTTCGGGCTCACGCTCCTCGTCGGCGGCACGTCGCAGAGCGCCGAAGGGGCCCCGGCGGGCGGCCTGGCCCCGGCCCAGCAGGAGCAGCCCGCGAGCCCCGCCCCGTCCGGAACGGGCGCGACGGCGGCACCGCCGGTCGCCCTTCCGACCGTGACGGGGCTCAGCACCACGTCCGCCGTCGGCCGCCTGGCGGCGGCCAAGATCCCGCTCGGCGCGGTGATCCGCGTGCCGTCCTCGCAGCAGGCGGGGCTGGTCGTGCGGAGCTATCCCGCGGGCGGAACGACCGTGCGCTCCGGCGCCCCGGTCACCCTCTACGTCTCCGCGGGACAGGGCGGCTCGATCACCGGCAACCAGGTCGCCGTGCCGTACTTCATCGGGCTGAGCGAGCAGCAGGCGCGCAGCACCGCCGCGATGCTGGGATTCCAGGTCACCCTGGCCAACAGCGGCACCGTCGTGGCCACGCAGCAGCCGCGTCCCGGCGCCGTATATCTCCGTGGCTCGACCATCACGATCACCCTGCGTTGACCTGACGTATCGCGATCGATGTGTCACGTCGCGCGCTGATGTGACGCATCACACTCGCTGGCGTGGCAGATAACTGACAGTCACCTCGTTGAGATCTCGTGGAAGGCGACCACGGAGAGGCGACGAGATGACCCACGGCCCGCCGGTCCTCGACGTGCGAGCGATCTATCATCAGGTCGTCACGACGATCTGATCATGACCGCCTCCCAGGACACCACGCCCCAGACCGCGCGCGAACCGGCGTCGTCCGATCACCGCCTCCGGCTGATCGTCATCCTGGGCGCCCTCACCGCCATCGCGCCGCTGTCGATCGACATGTACCTCCCGGCGCTGCCCCGGCTCACCGCCGACCTGTCGACCGGCGCGATGCGGGCCCAGCTCACGCTGACGGCCTGCGTGGTCGGCCTCGCCACCGGCCAGGCGATCGCGGGCCCGCTCAGCGACCGCTGGGGCCGCCGCCGGCCGCTCCTCATCGGCCTGCTCGCCTACTCGGTGGCCTCGCTGCTCTGTGTCGTGGCGCCCACCGTCGAGGCGTTCATCGCGTTCCGCCTGATCCAGGGCGCGGCCGGCGCCGCCGGGATCGTGATCGCCCGCGCCGTGGTCCGCGACCTGTACGACGGCGTGGCGGCGGCGAAGTTCTTCTCGATGCTGATGCTGGTGAACGGCCTGGCGCCGATCCTGGCGCCCGTCCTCGGCGGCCAGCTCCTGCGCGTCACGCCCTGGCCGGGCATCTTCGCGGTGCTCTCGGCGATCGGCGTGGCGATGTTCCTGTCCGCGCTGCTCGGCATGCGCGAGACGCTGCCGCCCGAACACCGCGGGACACACGGCATGGCGTTCCGGACGCTGCTGTCCGAGCGCGCGTTCATCGCGTACGCGGCGTCCGGCGGCCTGGCCTTCGCGGCGATGTTCACCTACATCTCCGGCTCGCCGTTCGTCCTCCAGCAAATCTACGGGCTGTCACCCCAGACGTTCAGCATCGTCTTCGGCGTCAACGCGCTCGGCATCGTCCTCGCGGGCCAGCTCAGCGGCCGCCTGGCCGGCCGCGTGGCGCTCGGCCGGCTGCTGGCCGCCGGGCTCGCCATCGTCGCGACCGGCGGCGCGGGCCTCCTCATCGCCGTGCTCGCCGGCCTCGGTCTGCCCGCCGTCCTCCCGGCGCTCTTCCTCGTCGTCGCCGGTCAGGGCCTCGTCCTGCCGAACGCCACCGCGCTGGCCCTGTCCGGCCGTCCGGCGAACGTGGCGGGCAGCGCCTCCGCGCTCCTCGGACTCGCCCAGTTCGGCATCGGCGGAGCCGCGGCGCCCCTCGCGGGGATCCTCGGCCCGGACACCGCGGTCCCCATGGCCGTCACCATCGCCGCGACGGCCCTGGCCGCCGCGCTCGCCGCAAGGGTTGCGTCAAAGAACTAACCGAACGTACGGTCGGAACGTGATCGTGCGCATCGGCTTCAACTCCCCCGGCGGCCCGACCGACCTCGCCTCGCTGGTCCTGGGCCTGGAACGCGAGGGCTTCGACTCCCTCTGGGTCTCCGAACGCGCGACGGGCCCCGGCCCCGACCCCGTCGTCGCCCTCACCTACGCGGCCGCGCTGACCTCGCGCATCAAACTCGGCACGTCCGTCATGACGCTGCCCGGCCGCCGTCCCGCCCTCGTCGCCAAGGAGATGGCGTCGCTGGACAACCTCTCCAACGGCCGCCTGCTCCCCGCGTTCGGCCTGGGCCTGCGCAATGTGGGCGAGCAGCAGGCCTTCGGCGTGCGCCGCGAAGAACGAGCCGCCATCTTCGAAGAAGCGCTGCCCCTCCTCCGCCGGTTCTGGGCCGAGGACGAGGTCACGCACCACGGCGACCATTTCCACTACGACAACCTTCGCGTCCTGCCCAAGCCGGCCAAGCGGGGCTTCGACGTCTGGATGGGCGGCGCCTCCGACGCCGTGCTCCGCCGCACCGGCCGCCTCTCCGACGGCTGGCTCGCCGCGTTCACGACCCCCGCCGAAGGCGAACGAGGCCGCGTCCTCATCCAGCAGGCCGCCGCCGAGGCGGGCCGCGAGATCGAAGAAGAGCACTTCGGCGCCGTCGTCCCGTACCGCCGAGGGCTGGACCCCCAGTTGGAGACCCGCTTCGCCCGGGCCCGCGCCGTCCGGGGCCCGGCCCCGATCGACGACGTGATGCCCACGCTGGAGAACCTGGAGACCCACCTCAAACGCCTCATCGAGGCGGGCCTCTCGAAGTTCGTCCTCGTCCCCCTGGCTCCTCCCCTCGACTGGGACACCGAACTGGCCGAAGTACGCGACGCCGTCCTCTCCCTGCAGACCCGCCGCTAGCGATCGCTGCCAACCTGGGCTTAGGCCATGCTCAGCGATGGTGCGGCAACCGGACGATCGGCAGAAGCATGAGCGCGGTCATCGCGCTCAAGAGGACGAAGGCCAAGCGGAAGTCGCCCGTTCCGTCCCGCAGAGCGCCAACAGCACGGGCCCGACGGCGGCGCACGCGTACCCGATGGAGAACGCCATCGCGCTGATCCGTCCCGCTTCGGCGGCATCGCGGCTGGCACCGCGCGGCCGAGCCGCACCACGCGATGGACGGGCGC
Organism: Spirillospora sp. NPDC048911; assembly: GCF_043198015.1. Lineage (NCBI taxonomy): Bacteria > Bacillati > Actinomycetota > Actinomycetes > Streptosporangiales > Thermomonosporaceae > Spirillospora > Spirillospora sp. NPDC048911. The sequence goes on from NZ_JBICUD010000011.1 coordinate 33,224, forward strand.
ACGAACAGAGCAAGGCCATGCACCGGCCGGGGAAGCCCGGCAAGAAGCGACCTCCGCCGAGTCGATCAGTTGACCGCCCTGATGCGCCGCCTCTGCCGATCACCGGCAGAATGAGCCGATAGGCGCATACTGTACTGCCATGACGGACGAGACCTCGCCCAAGCTGAGGGCATCCCACCAGGACCGGGATCGGGTCGCCGAGCAGCTGAGGATCGCCGCCGGCGACGGCCGTCTGACGCTGGAAGAGCTCGACGAGCGCCTGGAGAAGGCACTTTCCGCCCGCACCGCGGGCGAACTCGTCGCCCTCGTCAACGACCTCCCCCTGACCGGGCCGCCCGCCCCCAAGGACCTCGTCCGGATCGACGTCCAGGGCGCCATCGCCAAGCGCAACGGCCGGTGGATCGTGCCACGCGTCCTGGAGATCACCGCGGACGGCGGCAGCGTGGAGCTCGACCTCACCACCGCCGTGATCAACAGCCCCACTCTGCGGATCATGGCCGCCGTCACGAGCGGCAGCCTGACCCTCGTGACCCGGCCCGGCATCGAGGTGGACGCCGACCAGGTCAAGGTCCGGAGCGGCTCCGTCCAGGTACGCACACCGCCACCCGACGGCCCGTCCCCGGAGACGTTCCTCCGCGTCGAGGTGGTCGGCTCGGTCGACAGCGGCAGCATCGTGTCGCGCCCGCCCCGCCGAGGCCTCCTGGCCTGGCTCCTCCGCCGCCCGCCCAACTACGGCACCCCCTGACTCGCAGCCCAGCCACAGCACGCGGCCCGGGACCGGCCACGCCCGCTGGACGACTCGCCCGCGGGACGACTCGCCCGCGGGACGGCTCGGGTGCAGGACGGCTCGGATGCAGGACGGCTCGGATGCAGGTTCTGAGCTTTCTGAGTGTGCTGCTTGATTTTCAGGTGGATCTGCGGGATCGCGCGCGGGTCTCCAGGCGGGTGATCACTGCGGTGGCGGGATTGGTGCGGTTGAGGAGGGGGCGGAGGGCTCGGGCGCCGGGGAGGCGGAGGGCGCCCATGAAGGCGACGCGGGTGCTTTCTCCTTCGGCCACGGCGGCGATGCCGCCCACCAGGAAGCGGCTCTGCATCCAGCACCAGCCGGGGCGCATGACGATGCGGAAGCGGGCGCGTTGGCCCAGGCGGCCGCGGGCCTGGGCTTCGAGGCGTTCGCCTTCGGTGTGGATCACATGGAGGGAGCGGACGTCGGGGAGGAGCTTCGGGAACTCGTGTTCGAGGTCCACGGCGACCGTCCAGGCGTCGTGGAAGCTCACATCGATCACCTGCTCGGCGTACATCGCTCCGCGGGTGGCCGCCGCCAGGACGCGGAGACGGCGCACGGCGTCCAGCTCGGCCACCGGCCAGTTGTCGGTCATCGTTCCCACGCCTTCCGGAAGCCCTGCCGCGCCCGGTGCAGGCGCGACTTCACCGTGCCCGTCGAGATCGCCAGGAGCTCGCCGACGGTCTTCTCGTCCAGTCCTTCGACGTCGCGCAGCATCAGCACCGCTCGGTGCTCGGGGGACAGCCGGGCGAGCACGTCGCGGATGTCGGCCGCGAGGTTGGGGTCGCCGCGCTGGGGCACCTCGTGCAGCTCGGCGGAATGCGGGCCCGAGCGGCGCACCACGCGAAGGGACTCGCGGACCGCGATGGCCCGTACCCAGCCGAAGAGCGCCTCGGGGTCCCGCAGCCGCCTGATGCCCTTGAAGACGGCGATCAGCGTCTCCTGGACGGCGTCCGGGCCGTCCTGGAGGGCGATCGGGCCGCAGAGGCGCTCGACGTAGGGGGCCAGCCGGTCGAGGAGCTCGTGCATGGCCATGCCGTCGCCGGCCTGGGCACCTCGGACCAGCGCGGCGATGCGCTCGGCGGTCACCCAACGATCTCCTCTCGGTGTGACTCCATGGTGCCGAACAGCTCCGACACTGTGGCGGCCACCAGGTCAGGGCGTTCCTCCGGCAGGTAGTGGCCGCCCGGCACGACGCGTACGTCCACCCCGTGAGAACCGCCGACATCGAGGGATTGGGCGGCGAACGCGAAGTCGTCCTCGCCGAAGAGGAGGGTGGTCGGCACTTGGAGCCGCTGGTGGCGAAACCTCCGAGTTGCCAGGCGAGGGATGTCGCGCAGCACGTACTGCCAGTGCAGGGCCTGGCCCGCATGCGCGCGGGCTCTTGACCTCACGGACTCGACGAACTCCTCCAAGGCGGGTGTCTGCCACACGCCGGTGACGCCCCGGCGCAGTATGTAGCGCGTGAAGCCCGGCCAATGTCGCAGCACCGCGCCGCCTACCAGCGGATACTCCCACAGCGCCGTGTACCACATGCGCCAGGCGTGCCGGATGGTCGCGCGGTGATCGGGCCATGGATGGACGATGTTGAGCGCCAGATGATGCCGGAACCGGCCGGGCTCGCGCAGGCACGCCATGAAACCAGCCCAGGCCGCCCATTCGTGGGCGACGAGGGTGACCCGGTCGAGGCCGCACGCGTCCATGAGGGCGAGCAGGTCGTCGACCCGCGCGTTCGTGCCGTAGCCCCGGTGGGGCGCGTCCGACCAGCCGAAACCCCGCAGGTCCGGCATGATCAGCCGGTGCTGCGCGGCGAGCAGGGGGACGAGGTGCCGCCAGGCGTACCAATGTTGCGGGAACCCGTGCAGGAGCAGCAGGGGCTCGCCCGCGCCCGCCTCCGCGACGTGGAAACGGATGCCGTTCGCCACGACGTACCGGTGCTCGACCCCTGCCACCTGCGGCATCGGACGTGACTGCATGTGCGGCTCCTTACTCCTGAACGACCTGTCAGAAGTAGGGAGGAGGGCGAGCGGCCAAACGTTCCATGCGAGTTTCGGGACGGGTGTGCAAAGTGCACGGGCGGGATGTGCGGCCGAGCATTCGGGGCCCGTGCGGAACGCGGTCCAACTGATGCTGCAGGCACTACCAGCGCACAGGGCTCATCACGAGGCTTGGAGCGTGTACTGGTGTGAAGAGATCGAACCGTATCTGATCGACGTCCCGCAGGCCGACCTGGACGGGCAGACCGCACTGATCGGACTAGATGGGCTCTCCGGGCCAGGCAGGCGGCACGGACTTACCGGGCAAGGCGGGCTCGCCGGATTGGACGGGCGAGGTGGGCTCGCCGGGCTGGACGGGCTCGCCGGACGGCTGAGGCGAGCGGGGCTTCAGGACGCCGCCCGAGGATTGCCGGCCGGTTATCTGGAGGAGCTCGCCGAGTACTGGGCGTGCGGCTTCGACTGGCGCAAGGCTGAGGCGCGGCTGAACGACTACCCGAACTACCTCACCCGAGTGGACGGGCAGCCCCTTCACTTCGTCCATCTCCGATCCAGTAACCGCAGTGCCCTTCCGCTGCTCCTTGTCCACGACCGCCCCGGCACGTTCGTTCAATACCTGGACGTGCTGCACACGCTGTCGCAGGACTTCGACGTGGTCGTCCCCTCCGTGCCAGGAGCCGGGTTCTCGGCTCCTCTGAGCGGCCCTTGGTGGACCACGGCCAAGGTCGCCAGGACGTTCGACGCGTTGATGTGCCGCTTGGGATACCGCCGCTACCACGTGGAGGGCTCCGGCGCCGGGGCGTGGATCTCCATGGAGCTGAAGCGGCGGGCGGCGGGGCATGTGCTCGGCGCCCACTTCGAGGGGATGGCCCCGGTACTGCCGCCGGGAGACTCACCCGCCGACCTGCTGGCGTGGTTCGCCCTGAGGAGCGCGGAGTGGATCGGCCACCTGCCCTCGGACGAGGACGAACGCGAGCAACTGCTGACCGGCCTCACCCTCCACTCCCTCACGGCCCGCCGCTCGCCCCGCCCCGCGTTCAGCTGACGGCGCCCCGCCAGCCACGATGCCCGCCAGCCACGATGCCCGCCTGCGCCGAGTCTGCCGGAGGGCTGATCAGGCCTTCCCTGGCGGGTCCAGGGCTGCCAGGACGAAGGCCGTCACCTCGTCGGCCAGCTCGGCGGCCGTCTTCGGGCCGTCGGCGCGGAACCAGGAGGGCATCTGGTTGACCATGCCGAGGGCGACGATGGTGACCGTGTCGGCCGAGGCGGCGGTCGAGAAGAGCCCCTCCTTCTGGGCGGCGGCCACGATGCGGCGGAACGTCACGTGGTAGCGGCGGCGGTCGGAGCGCAGGACGTGCATGTAGTCCTCGTCCAGCCGGTGCGACTCGCGGGAGAACACCTTCGCCTCGTCGATGTGCTCGGCGGTGCTCTGGATCAGCTCGCTCAGGATGGCGCGGATCGTCTCGCGCGGCGGACGGCCCGCCGCGACCACCCGGTCGAGGTCGGCCAGCTGGCGGGTGATCAGCGTGTGGTAGATCTCGTAGAGGAGATCGTCCTTGGAGTCGAAGTAGTGGTAGAGCGCGCCCTTGGTGACCGCGGCCGCCGTGACGATCTCCTGGACCGACGTCCCGTCGAAGCCGCGCTCGGCGAACAGCCGCACCGCCGCGTCCAGGATCCGCCGCTCCACGGGGCTCGATCGCGGGGTCGCGGTCCGCGGACGATCCGTCATCGTGCGGCCCCTCCCATTGACGTGTACGCAGGCCCGGTCATAGCTTGCCAGAAACCGACCAGTCGGTATGCAGCCGAGGAGACCCCGATGCCCGCAGTCGAGACCGCCCGTGGCCCCGTCGACGTCACCGCGCTGGGCCGCACGTTCATGCACGAGCACGTGTTCGTCCTGTCGACCGAGCATGTCGAGAACTACGGCACCGCCGCCTGGTGGGACGAGGAGGAGCGGGTCGAGGACGCGGTGACCAAGCTCCGCCAGCTCGTCGACCGCGGGATCACCACGATCGCCGACCCGACCGTGTGGGGACTCGGCCGCTACATCCCGCGGATCAAGCGCATCGCCGAGCGCGTCCCCGAGCTCAACATCATCGTCGCCACCGGCATCTACTCCTACAACGACGTGCCGTTCCAGTTCCACTACCGCGGTCCCGGGACGCTGCTGGGCGGGCCGGACCCGATGATCGCCGACTTCACCCGCGACCTCACCGAGGGCATCGCCGGCACCGGGGTCAAGGCAGCGTTCCTCAAGTGCGCGATCGACACGCCGGGCCTCACGCCGGGCGTCGAGCGCATCCTGCGCGCCGTCGCCGCGACCCATCGCGAGACGGGCGCGCCGCTCACCGTGCACACCCACAGCGACACCCACGCCGGGCGCGTCGTGGTCGAGCTGCTCGGCAAGGAGGGCGTCGACCTGACCAAGGTCGTCATCGGGCACGCCGGCGACAGCAACGACCTCGGCTACCTGATGGAGCTCGCCGACACGGGCGCGATCCTCGGCATGGACCGCTTCGGGCTGGACCTCCTCAACCCGACCGCCAGCCGCGTCAGCACGATCGCCGCGCTCTGCGAACGCGGCTACGCCGACCGCATGGTGCTCAGCCACGACGCCAGCTGCTACATGGACTGGTTCGGGCCCGACCCCGAGATGCTGCGCGGCATGGCGCCCAACTGGAACTACCGGCACATCAGCGACGACGTCCTGCCGGCCCTGCGCGCCCTGAACGTCACCGACGCCCAGATCGACCAGATGCTCGTCGACAATCCCCGGCGGTACTTCAACCCGCGCTGACCCGGCGACCCCATGGCCGCTGTATAAAAGGTCGACTCACTTCCGAGCCGGCCGTTACCGGACGAGGCCGTCAGGTGGGTGGAAAAAGTAGATTCGCCTGCCAGGAGGTGTCCTTGATGCCGGAGTTCTCTGTGGTCATGCGCGGCTACGACCGGCGGCAGGTGGACGAGCTCACCGCCCGGGTCGAGGGCACGCTGGGCCGGGCGCCGCTCGCCGGCACGCCGATCACGCTGAAGGAGTTCGGCTGGATCGAGTTCGACGTCGCGGTCCGCGGCTACGACCGCTTCGAGGTCGACGGCGTCATGCGCACCTACCGCCGCGAGCTGGCGGCCGCCGAGGGCGTCGAGCTGCCCGCCGACCTGGACGAGCCCGACGCCGGTCTCGGGCTCATCCTCGGCTCCGCGGACGAGGCCGCCCCCGACACCCCGCTGTTCAGCGAGATCCGCGGCGAGCACTCCTTCCCCGTCCGGTTCCGCGGCTACGACCGCGCCCAGGTCGACGAGCTGATCGCCCGCGTCTGGGGCACGCTCGGCCGCACCCCGCTGAACGGCCCCCCGGTCACCCGCGAGGAGCTCAACAACCCGCGGCTGGACGTCGTCCTGCGCGGCTACGACCGCCCCACCGTCGAAGAGACCCTGGGCCGCTACCTCCGCGAACTCCTCGAACGCCGGTAACTCCCCCGCCGCTGACTCCCAGCCTCTGGAGCCTCACGACCTTCTCGAACGCAGGCGGCTCCCCGGCCCGAGATCCTCGCGGAGCTCCTCCCGACCGGCAGTGGCCTCCCACCCCGATATCTCGCGCGCTTCTCGAACGCTGGTGACTCCCCGTGCGTACATGGGTGTAGAAGCGCCCCTTTTCGGGCACCGCACGCCTGAGGAGGCACACGTCGTGCACGAAGCTCCGAACGGCCGCGGCGCCGGCACCACTGCCGGTTGCGCGGTCGTCGCGGTCCTGGTCGTCGCGGCCGCGGCGGCCCTGGTCTCGGTCCTGCTCGGCCGCCCTCTCCCCGGGGGCGCCGACCAGCAGGGCGGCACGGTGGCCGCGTCCGAGACCCCGCTGGCCAAGCCCCGGTCGAAGAAGCCCAGCGGAAAGCGTCCCGGCGTCGTCAACATCTTCACCGAGCAGGGATTGCGCGGCGTGGGATCCGCCGGCACCGGCATCATCATCGACCCCTCGGGCCTGGTGCTCACCAACAACCACGTCATCCAGGGCGCGACCACGATCAGGGGCACCAACACCGACACCCGCCGCACCTACCGGGCGAAGGTCCTCGGCTACCAGAAGTCCGGCGACATCGCCCTGATCCAGCTCGTCGGGGCCGCCGACCTCATCCCCGCCGTGCTGGACGACTCCGGTGACACCCGCAAGGGCGACGTCGTCACCGCGGTCGGCAACGCGGGCGGCAAGGGCGGCGACCCCGAGGTCGTGACCGGCACGATCACCGCGCTCGACCGCGACATCACCGCGACCGACCAGTCCGACGGCAGCTCCGAGAAGCTGAGCGGCCTCATCGAGACCAACGCGCCGATCAAGCCCGGCGACTCCGGTGGCCCGCTGCTCAACACCAAGGGCCAGGTGATCGGCATGAACACGGCCGCGTCCGCCAACTACAGCATGAAGCAGGAGGGCGGCCCCAGCCCCCGCGGCTACTCCATCCCCTCCCGCCAGGCGCTCACCATCGTCCGGCAGATCCAGCGCGGCGACTCGTCCAACGGCGTGCACATCGGCCGGACCGCACTGCTCGGCGTGCAGGTCCGCACCCCCACCACGCAGTCCGGCGGCGAGGGCAACGGCGCGTTCATCACCGGCCTCCTGCGCGGCACGCCCGCCGAGCAGGCGGGCCTGCGGCGGCGGACGACCATCGTCGCCCTGGACGACCAGCAGGTCGACTCCCCCGGCACGCTCACCGATCTGCTGCTCCAGCACCAGCCGGGCGACACCGTCCAGGTGATCTGGACCGACGCGGCGGGCAACCGGTTCAGAACGGCGGTCACCCTCGGCGACGGCCCCCCGCAGTAGTGGTCCCGTTCCCCTGGGCCTTCCAGTTGCGCAGGGCGTGCTCGGGCCGGTGGGCGGTCGTGCCGGAGTCGATCACGATGGTCTGGCCGGTGATGCAGCGCGCTTCGGACGAGGCGAGGAACGCGACGAGGGCGGCGACGTCCTCGGGCTCGGCGGCGTCCGGCAGGATGCGTTCCGCGGCCTTCTCGGCGAGGCGTTCGGGGGCCATCGCCATCACCCGGCGCGCGGCCTCGGTGAGCACGAGCCCGGGCGCGACGGCGTTGCAGCGGATCCCGCGGTCGCCGTACATCGTGGCCACATACCGGGTGAACGAGACGAGCGCGGCCTTCGCGGACCCGTACGCGGCGTGGTCGGTGTCGCCGACCAGCGCCGACACCGACGACGTGTTGACGATCGCCGCGCCGGGCCCGAGGTGCGGCACGGCGTGCTTGACGCACAACATCGGCCCGCGCAGGTTGACCGCCAGCGTCCGGTCCCAGACGTCGACGTCCATCTCGGTGAGCCCGAGGTCGCGGCCGTAGACGTCGCGCGACAGCACGGCGGCGTTGTTGTGGAGCACGTCGAGCCGGCCGTACGCGTCGAGGACGGCGGCGATCATGGCCCGGACGTCCCGTTCGCTGCTCACGTCGGCGGTGAACGCGTGCGCCGTGCCGCCGTCCTTGGTGATCAGGCGGGCGGTGTCCTCGGCCGTGCCGGTGTTGACGTCGGCGACCGCCACGCTCGCGCCCTCCGCGGCCAGGCGGGCGGCGCAGGCGCGGCCGATGCCCGACCCCGCCCCGGTCACGAGGGCGACCTTGCCGGCGAACCTCACCGTTCGTCCCACTCGACGGGAAGGGCCGCCAGCCCGCGGCCGACCAGGCTCCTGCGGTACGCGGGCCGCGCCCCCGGAGCGAGCCGGAGCGACGGCATCCGGGTGATCAGCTGCTGGAAGGCGATCTCCATCTTGAGCCGGCTCAGCGCCGCCCCGACGCAATGGTGGACGCCGTAGCCGAAGACCAGGTGGTCGCGGGCGTTGGGCCGCCGGATGTCGAAGCGTTCGGGATCGGGGAAGACCGTCTCGTCGTGGGCGGCCGAGTCGGCGTGCAGAAGCACCTGAACGCCCTCGGGGATCGTCTCCCCGTGCAGCCCCACCGGGGTCGTCGTGGTGCGGAAGCTGCCGAGGCTGGCGCCGTCGATGCGGAAGCTCTCCTCGATCATTCCGGGGACGAGTCCGGGGTCGGCGACGATCTCCTCCCAGGCGCCGCGCTCGCGCATCAGCCGGTAGACGGCGTTGGACACGCCGTTCGGCACGGTGTCGTTGCCGCCGAGGAGCAGCGCGCTGATCGTCTCGACGACCTCGCGGTGCGAGAGCCCCTCCGGGCCGGTGTCGATGAGCTCGGCCATGAGCGACACGAAGTCGGCGCGCGGCTCGGCGCGGCGCTCGGTGACCAGGCGGTCGACGTAGTCGAGGTACTTGAGGAAGTCCTGGGCGAGCTCCCGCTGCCGCTCCTCGGGCTGGGGCGACAGGAAGAGCTGGAACCAGGAGTAGACCCAGTGCTTGACCTGCTCCTCGTCCTCCGGCGGCACCCCGATGAAGACCGCCGCCAGCCGCGCGGACGGCAGGTGCGCGATCTCGGCCACGAAGTCGGCCTGGCCTCGCGGGATCACCTGATCGAGGACGGCGTCCACCTTCGTGCGGAAGTCGTCGCCGAGGCGGGCGACCGCGCGCGGCGTGAACGCCCGGGAGATCGCGCGGCGCATGCGGGTGTGCTTGGGCGGATCGACGTTGGCCGCGAAGTCGTCGAGGAACGAGCGGTGCTCGCCCAGCGTCTCCTTCACGTCCTCGGTGAGCGTCCGCGAGATCGTCAGCGAGCCGACGCTGGAGAACGTCTCGTGGTCGCGATAGGCGCCCCGGACGTCGTCGTAGCGGGTGAGGACCCACATCTGGAGGTGGTCGCTCCAGAAGACGGGCTTGTCGTGCCGCAGATGGCGCAGGAACGGATAGGGATCGGCGACATGCCAGTCGGCGCTGACGTCGAAGTCCGCGGGGATCATGGGCGGCGGCCTCCGGTGGGGTTCTGCTGACCGGTGCCGTCCGGCGCTCCGGTGAGGATCGTGCGGGGATTGTCGACGAGCATCTGGGTGATCTGCTCCTCGGTGACGCCTGCGGCGCGCAGCGCGGGCAGCACGTCGCGCGATATGTGCAGCAGGTGGTAGTTGGGATGGCGTTCCTTGACCACCGCGGGCTCGAAGCGGTCGTTGAAGCAGTACGAGTCGTGCGACAGGACCATCCGGCCCGCGTGGCCGCGCTCGCACATCGCGACGACGGTGGCGACGCGGTCATCGAACGAGGTGAACTCGATCCCGAACCGGTCCATCCCGAGGTACGACCCGTTCGCGACGAGCTCCTCCAGGTAGCCGAGGTCGGTGGAGTCGCCGGCGTGCCCGATGACGACGCGGGACAGGTCCACGCCCTCCTCGGCGAGAAGTTTCTGCTGGTCGAGACCGTTGCGCGTGGCCGACTCGCTGTGCGTGGTGATCGGCACGCCGGTCTCGCGGTGGGCCTGGGCGACCGCGCGGATGACCCGTTCGACCCCGGGTGTGATCCCCTGGCGGCCGGTGGCGCACTTGAGCATGCCCGCCTTGACGCCCGTCCGGCCGATGCCCTCGGTGATGTCGCGCACGAAGAACTCGGCCAGCCGGTCCGGCCCGCCGAACAGGCTGCCCGGCCCGCGGTTGCCGAAGTAGGGCGGCAGCGCGTCGTAGGTGTAGAGGCCGGTCGCCGCGACGATGTTGACGTCGGTGAGCTCGGCGACGCGCTGGACGGCGGGGACGTAGCGGCCGAGGCCGATCACCGTCAGGTCCACGACGGTGTCGACCCCGGCGGCCTTGAGGTCGTTCAGCTTGCCCGCCGCCTCCTGGGCGCGCTCCTCCAGGTCCCAGCCCTCGGGGATGTCGGGCCAGTTCCAGAGGATCTCCGGGCTCAGCCCGAAGATGTGCTCGTGCATGAGCGTCGCGCCCGGCTCCGCGACCGTCCCCCGGAAGGTCTCGACGCCAGCCTTCCCAGCATCCCTGTCCTCGGTGCTCATGGGGCCGGCACCACCGGGAACATCGGGTGGTCGAAGGGCTTGTTGACCTCCAGGCCGAGGCCGTCGGTCTGCCCGTACGCGGCGCCGGTGTAGAGGGTGGTCGCGTCGAAGTAGGTCGCGGTGAACGACAGCCGCGGGCTGTCGCGCCGGTTGGCCGGTGCCCCGTGGATGACCAGCGAGCTGTGCACGGTCGCGTCGCCCGCGGACAGGTCGATCGGGTCGGACAGCTCCAGCTTCTCCAGCCACGGATGCTGGCTGAGCGCGTCGTCGTCCTCGCGGACGAAGCTGCGCCCGAGCGACCCGTACAGGTGCGAGCCGTTGTAGAAGCGCAGCGCGCCCATGTCGGCGGGGATGTCGGCCAACGCCAGCCAGACGGTGAGCATCGCCGACCGGTCCATCGGCATCCACGGGAAGTCCTGGTGGAACACCGTCGCGCCGTGGCCGTCGCCGTTGGCGGGCTCCTTGATCAGGAGGTTGGTCACCTGGAGCCGGACCGCGTCCACGCCGACCAGCAGCCGGGTGACGTTGTGGGCCAGTTGCGGTGAGAGCGCGAGCGCGGCGTACGCCTCGTCGTGCCGGGCGATGTCGCGGTCCTGCCCGAACGCCTGGTCGACGAAGCTGTTGCGGAACCGCTCACGCTGCTCGGCGAGCCGTTCCAGGGCGCGTTCGCGCAGGTTGGCGATGAACTCGGGCGCCACCAGCCCGGGCAGCCGCGCCCAGCCGTTCGCGCGGAAGTCGGTGATCTCCTGCTCCGTCACCTCGCGTACCGGAGCCCGCAGTACGGAAAGACCCATCGGCGCCGCCCTTCGCTACCGGCCGAGACTGTCCCTTCCCCCGCGACGGTAGCGCCGCATATCTTGGCGAGCAAGCGCTTGGTATACGTGCTTGTCATACGGAGGTCGGATGTTCCGCTTCGCCGCAGTGATCCGGATGGCCGAGTCGGGCAAGGCGTGGGCGGAGAAGGCCCGCCGTCTGGAGGACGCCGGATTCGACGCCCTCCTCGTCCCCGACCACCTCGTCGGCCCGCGCTTCGCGCCCGTCGCCGCCATGACGGCGGCGGCCTGCGCGACGTCCCGGCTCAAGGTCGGCACGCTCGTCTTCGCGAACGACTTCCGCCATCCCGCCGTGCTCGCCAAGGAGGCCGCGACGATCGACGTGCTCTCGGACGGACGGCTGGAGCTGGGCATCGGCACCGGCTGGATGGCCCACGACTACCACCGCGCCGGGCTGACCCTGGACCCGCCGGGCGTCCGCGTCGACCGGCTCACCGAGGCGATCGACGTCCTCAAGGGCCTGTGGCGCGGCGGGCCGTTCTCGTACGAGGGCAGCCACTACAGCCTGGACGGCCTGGAGCAGGAGCCGGTGCCGATCCAGCGGCCGGGACCACGGCTCATGCTGGGCGGCGGCGGGCCGCGCATGTTGCGGCTGGCGGCCCGCGAGGCCGACGTCGTCAACCTGACCATGCGCGTACGGGCGGACGGCGCCGGCCCGGACACCACCGACGGCGGCCCCGGCGCGTTCCGCCACAAGATCGACATCATCCGCGCCGAGGCGGGCGGCCGCGACATCGAACTGGGCACGTCGATCCTGAGCATCGGCAGCGACCAGGGCGGCAAGGCGGGCGGAGGCGGCGGGGCCGCCTGGAGCGCCGCCGCCCCCGAGGCGCAGATCGACACGCCGCAGGTGCTGACCGGCGACACCGCCAAAATCTGCGACGACCTGCGCCGCTGGCGCGAAGACCTCGGCCTGACGCACTTCGTCCTGCACCACGAAACCGACCTGGCGGCGTTCACCCCAGTGGTCTCAACCCTCGCCGGCACGTGACCACAGGGCCAGAGCACGCGGGGGTTAGCACGGGGTGACTTGGAGGGATTGGAGGCTGTGGAAGGCGGTCGAGTCGCGCCAGTGGGGCTCGGCGGCCAGGCGTAGATCGGGGTGGCGGGTGAAGAGGCGGGGCAGGGCCTCCGCGGCTTCCATGCGGGCTAGCCCTGCGCCTAGGCAGAAGTGGTGGCCGGCGCCGAAGGCCAGGTGGGGCAGCGGGTCGCGGGTGACGTCGAGCCGGTGCGGATCCGCGTAGCGGCGCGGGTCGCGGTGGATCTCCTCGATGGGGAGGACGACCCGGTCGCCGGCCTTGATGTGGTGGCCGCCGAGCCGGTGGTCCGTCACCGCGAGCCGTCCGACCAGCTTGACCGGGCCTTCGAGGCGCAGCAGCTCCTCGACGGCGCGGACGGGGTCGGCGTGCAGGTGCGGGATCTGGCCGGGATGCCGGAGCAGTGCCAGGGTTCCGTTGCCGATGAGGTTGGCGGTGGTCTCGTGTCCGGCGGCGAGCAGCAGGACGCAGATCCCGACCATCTCCTCGGCGGTCAGCCCCGCGGCGGCGAGCCCGCTGACGAAGTCACCGCCGGGACGCCGCCGCCGTTCGGTCACCAGCGGCAACAGGAACATCGCGAGCTCCTGCGACGCGGCCACGCTCAGCTCCAGCTCGTCCGGGCGCGCGTCGAACTCCAGCATGCGGACCATCGCCGGTGTCTCCGCGCGGAACACCTCGGCGCCCTCCACGCCCACGTCCAGCAGCTCCGCGATCACCGCGAGCGGGATCAGGTAGGCGGCCTCCTCCATCAGGTCGATCTCGCTGCTCTCGGCGAAGAGCCCCGCCAGGACCGCCTCGACGACGGCGACGACGCGGGGCCGCAGCCGTTCCACCGCGCGAGGGGTGAACGCGGGCGCGACCAGGCGCCGCAGCCGCGTGTGGTCCGGCGGGTCCATGAAGAGCAGGACGCCGGGCGGCAGCGCCTTCAGCACCTCCGGGGCGTTCGGATCGCGCCCCGGGTCGCTGCTCCAGCCCGGCCCGCGCAGCACCTCCGACGCCTCCTCGAACCCGGTGACGACGAAGGCCTCCCGGTCGTCAGCCCACCGAACCGGCCCGGTCAAGGCGCTCGTGGTCGCCATGTTCCCTCCAGAAGGCTTGGTCGAGTTCTCCGTACGGCGTGACGGGCGGGTCGCCGCGGTCCCATTCACGGCAGACGGACCTCCACCGGCCGGTGGCGCGCAGCTCTCCCAGCACGGCGGTCATGCCGAGGTCGATCCGGGTCAGCAGCAGGTAGTCGGGACGCATGGACAGCCGCCGCACCACCGAACTCTGCGGGCCGAACGGGGAGAACATGGCCTGCACGACCTCGGCCGTCTGCTCGGGGGTGTAGGTGTACGGCTGCGGGGCGATGATCGGACGCAGCGACGAGCCGAACCAGGCCAGCAGCTCGTCCGGTTCGGGCAGATCGGGATTGGCGGCGTCGACGAACCCGGCCTCGGTCATCGCCATGAACACCCGGTCCGCGTCACCGTCCGCCGTGGCCTGGACGAGGTCGACGATTCCCGTGACCTGGCGGCGGCTGAAGCGCTTGACGCAGCCGAAGTCGAGGAAGGTGACGGTCCCGTCGGAGTTGAAGAGGTAGTTGCCCGGATGCGGATCGGCGTTGAAGAGCCCCAGCCGGCGCAGGCTGCCGAGCGTGAACCGGTAGATCGCCTCGCCCCAGCGGTCCTTCAGCTCCTGCGGGGCCTCCAGCGCCCGCGACCATCGCACGCCGTCGGCCAGGTCCATGGTGAACACCTTGCCCGTGGAGCACTCGGGCACGACCTCGGGGATCCGGATGAACGGATGACCCCGGTAGGCGTCGGCGAACTCGGCCTGGCTGGCCGCCTCGGCCCGGTAGTCCAGCTCCTCGGAGATGCGTTCGGTGGCCTCGCGGGCGAGCATGCGCACGTTCATCCGGGTCATGTCGCCGGTCAGCGGGCGCGCCATCTGGAAGAACGTGGCCAGCAGCTCGGTGTTGCCCAGATCGGCCCTGATCGCCTCCGCGACGCCCGGATACTGGATCTTCACCGCGACCCGGCGGCCGTCGTGCAGGCGCGCCGCGTGCACCTGCCCGATCGACGCCGCCGCCAGCGGCTCCGGATCGAACTCGGCGAACACCTCGCCGGGCGGCGCGCCCAGCTCGGCGATCACCACCCCGCGCGCCACCTCGGGCGGCATGGGCGGCGCGCCGTCCTGGAGCCGGGCCAGCGCGGCCCGGTAGACGCCCTGGTAGTCGCCGCCGACCGCCGGCGCGAACGTCACGAACGAGAGCAGCTGGCCCGCCTTCATCAGCACGCCCTTGGACCGGCCCAGGCTCTGGACGTAGCGCTCGGCCGCACGCGCGTGCACGTCGGCCGTGGTGTCGTTGCCGGTCGCTCTCTTGCGCAGGGACGCCACCACCGCCTCGCCTGCCGTCCGGCTCGCCGCGCCCAGCAGAGGCGCCGCGCGGACGACCCGTCCCCTGCGAATGGCCTGTGGTCGCTCGTTCTCAGCCATAAGCGAGTCCCCGTAAGTAGACACTGCTTCTGCCTCAGTGTTTACTTAGGAGCGTGACGACGTCAACCCCGACCCGAGAGCGGATCATCGACTCGGCGATGTGGCTGTTCGGTGAGAACGGCTACCGCGGCACGAGCGTGGCCCAGATCGAGAAGGCCGCCGGGCTCACCCCCGGCGCCGGCGGCCTCTACCACCACTTCCGCACCAAGGAGGCCGTCCTCTCGGCCGGGATCGAGCGGCACCTCGCCCGGCTCGACGCGCTGCGCGACATCCGCCGCGTCCTCACCGGCCTGGGCGACCTGCGCGCCGAGCTCACCCTCACCGCCCGCTACGTCCTGGCCGAACTGGACGGCGAGGAGGAACTGTTGCGGATCATGGCGTCCGAGGCGCGCAACCTGCCCGGGATCGTCGAGGTGGCGATCGAGCAGCTGGTGAGCGCCACCTACACCGAGTTCGAGGCCTGGCTGCGCGAACGGGCCGGCCTGCCCGCGGACCGCGCGACCGCCGTGGCGGCCGTGGGGCTCGGCTCGCTGCTGTCGTCCCGGATGCTGCGCAGCGTGCTGCGGGTCACCGCGGTAGGGGTCGACGACGACACCTTCGTGGCGACCTGGGTAGAGATGATGCAGGCCCTCCTGACCGAGTGAGCCGCCCTCGGATCAGCGGGCAAGCCGTCCTCGGATCAGCGAATGAGCCGCCGGAACGACAGGTGAGCCGCCGAGATCACATGGGACAACTCCGCCCCGCCCCTTGCGCCGGGCAACTCGTCCGTGTTCGGATTAGTTTGGCCAGATCGTCCGTGTCCGGACTAACTGGCTGCGACCGACCGAGCGTGGAGGCGCCATGGACCAGAATCTGCTCAACGAGATCTGCGTACGGCAGCTCACCCTGAGCGGAGTGCACGAGGGCGAGACCGTCGCCGTGCTCTCCCAAGGCGACGAGCGGCTCGACTACGCCGACGCGTTCCTGTACGCGGCGAGCCGCCTGGGCGCGAGCTCGTACCACATGCGGCTGCCCAACTCCCTCGATCTGTCCGGGGCCTGGGCCGTCGGCGACTCCGGCCTGGGCGGCAACCCCGAGGCCGTCGAGGCGCTCAAGCGGGCCGACATGCTGGTCGACCTGAAGTTCCTGCTGTTCTCCAAGGAGCAGTTCTCCATTCAGGACGCGGGCACCCGCATCCTGACCTGCGTCGAACCCGCTCCCCTGCTCGCCCGGCTGATGCCCACGCCCGAGCTGCGCGAACGCGTGGAGGCCGGCGCCGAGCTCCTGGCCAAGGCGAGCACCATGCGCATCACGAGCCCTGGCGGGACGGACGTCACGTACCGCCTGGGCGTCTACCCGACCCTCAGCGAGTACGGCTACACCGACACCCCGGGCCGCTGGGACCACTGGCCCGCCGCGTTCGTCTTCACCGGCGGCGCCGACGACGGCGTGGACGGCACCATCGTGCTCTCCCCCGGCGACGTCCTGCTCCCGTTCAACACCTACGTCCAGGCACCCGTCACGCTCACGATCGAGCAGGGCTTCATCACCGACATCCGCGGCGGACTCGACGCCGACCTGCTCTCCTCGTACATCACGTCCTTCGACGACCCGCGCGGCTACGGCATGTCGCACGTCGGCTGGGGCCTCGACGAGCGCGCGCAGTGGCACGGCCTGACCCAGTTCCCCGGCGGCATGGGCATGGAGCTGAGGTCGTTCTACGGGAACGTCATGTTCTCTATCGGGCCCAACAACGAGCTTGGCGGACCCAACGACACCCCTTGCCACTTCGACATCCCGATGCGCGGCTGCAGCCTCTTCCTGGACGACGAGCCGATCGTCCGCGACGGCGACGTCGTCGTCCCCGAGATGCGTCCCGCCGGCCGCTAGGAGGACTCCATGACCGACCATCACATCGGCCTCATCGTGCCGAGCTCGAACCTGACCATGGAGACCGAGCTGCCCCGCATGCTGCGCGCCCGAGAGGAGGCCGACCCCGCCGACCGCTTCGTCTTCCACAGCGCCCGCGCCCGCATGCGGCACGTGACGCCCGAGCAGCTCCGCGCCATGAACGCCCAGGCCGAACGCGCCGCGGCCGAACTCGCCGACGCCCGCCCCGACATCGTCACCACCGCCTGCCTCGTGGCGATCATGGCGCAGGGCCCGCGCTACCACTGCACGGCCGAGGACTCCATCCGCGAGGTCCTCCGCGCCGAAGGCTCGCAGGCCCCCGTCGTGTCCAGCGCCGGAGCGCTCCTCACGGGCCTCGCCGCCCTCAACGCGAAACGCATCGCGATCATCGCCCCGTACATGAAGCCGCTCACCCAGAAGGTCGTGGACTACATCGAGGACGCGGGCGTCGAGGTGGTCGACGCCTTGAGCCTGGAAGTCCCCGACAACCTGGCCGTAGGCCGCCTGGACCCCGCCGACCTGCGCGACCATTGGCGCGAACTCTCCCTGACCAACGCCGACGCCCTGGTCCTCTCGGCCTGCGTCCAGATGCCGTCCCTCGCCGCGATCCAGGCCGTCCAGGACGAAGCGGACCTCCCCGTCCTCTCCGCCGCGACCGCCACCACATACAGCGTCCTGTCGAAGCTAGGCCTAGAGACCACCGTCCCGAACGCAGGAAGCCTCCTCTCAGGCGCCCACTAGCCAGACCCCACCAGCCCAGAAACCCGACAAGCCAGCACCAGCCGGACCGACGTCCACCAAGCCAGCATCCGCCAAGCCAGCGGCCGCAAGGCCAGCGGCCGTCAGCGCAGGCGCCAGGGCAACGTCCGCCAGGCCCGGACACCTGCCAAGCCAGGCTCACCAGCACCGCGCCCGCAAGGCGGACGCCCGTCAGCGCAGCGTCAGCCGGAGCGACCGGCACCAGCTAGGTCAGTGCTCGGCAGCGCAGGCGCCGGGCCAGCGCCAGCCAGGGCAGTCAGCCAGTCAGCACCGCCTTCGCCAGGGCAGCGCCGGGCGGGCCGGCTGGCACCTGCCAGGGCAGTGCTCGCGAGAAGGCGTCCGCCAGGAGGTCTCGACACGCCCGCCTAAGGATCGAGCCCGACGAGCCGCGCGCTCTCGTCCCACAGGCGGTCGCACCGTTCGGCGTCGGTGGTGTGCGGTGCGGTATCGACCTGTTCGCGGTCGACGAAGAACCGTCCCGTCACACCATCGACGTTGTTCGACGTGGCCAGCCAGGCGGGTGTGTCGGCGCCCGCGTCGGGTCCCTTCAGCAGCGGATTGGCCTGCATCGCCGCGCCGAAGGCCTTCAAGGCGCCTCGCGCGTCCCGCCCGAGGCCGGTGCCCTTGATGATGCCCGGATGTGCGCCGTTCACCGTGACCGTCGTACCGTCAAGCCGTCTGGCCAGCGCGTAGACGAACATCGCGTTCATGTTCTTGGTTCGTCCATACAGCGCGAATGGCCGCATGCCCGGCACCTTGCCGAGGCCCCGGACCGACCTCAGGTCATCGACATCGACCGGCACCCGGGCCAGGGCCCCGGGGTCGGCGCCCACGACCACGAAGCGCGCCGCCCGCTCTCCCGCGAGGAGCCGCATCAGCAGATGGGGCGCGAGATGGTTGGTCGCCAGCGTCCGCTGGACGCCCTCCTCCGTGATGTCGTCGAGCTCTGCGATCACGGCCGCGTTGGAGATCACGACGTCCACCGCCGGTAGCCGCTCCGCGAGTTCTCGCACGTCCCTCATCAACGCCAGATCGGCCCGTTCAAGCTGCAGCTCAGCATCCGGCACGGCCACTCGCACACGCTCCGCCGCCGCCTTCAATCTCGCGTCTCACGTCCGACCATCACCACCACCGAGTCCGCGGCGAGCCGCCGCGCGATCGCCTCGCCGATCCCGGACGTCGCCCCGGTCACCACCACACGCCTCATCGCGCCTCCCAGGTTGACGTTGTCAACCTGGGACATGGGGTTGACAACGTCAACCGCCGCTAGGCTGCCTGGATGGGCACCCGGGAGGCGCTGGTCGACGCGGCCACCGGCCTTCTGGACGAGGGCGGCGCCGACGCCGTGACGCTGCGCGAGGTCGGCGCCCGCGTCGGCGTCTCGCACAACGCGCCCTACAAGCACTTCGCGGGCAAAGAGGCACTCCTCGCGGCCGTCGCGGCCCGGGAACTCGCCCGGCGCAGCGCCTCCCTGTCGGCCCTCCGCGACCGTCCACCCGGCGAGGCGCTCCGCGCCGCGATGCACGACTACGTCGCCTGGGCACAACTCCACCCCAACCGGTTCAAGCTCGTCTTCGGCACCTGGACGGCCGACGCCGAGGGCTTGGGCGAGGCCGCGCACAACGCCCAGACAGCCCTGGTCGACCTGGTCACCGCCGCCCAGCAGGCCGGCGCCCTCCCACCGGGAGACCCCGTCCGCCTGGCATCCCTGATCCGTTCCCTCGCCCACGGCGCCGCCGACCTAGCCGCGGCCGGCCACCTGGCCGCCGGAGGCAAAGGTCACGCCGACCCCGAAGACCTGATCGACGACCTGTTCGGCTACCTCCGGCAGGCATCCGATACCGTTACAGACCCAGGCACGGCCAAAGGAGGTGAGACCCGTTAACGCCAGTTCATGGTCGGGTGCTCTCACCTCTCGCCGCCTCGGCTGAGAGAGCACCCCTC
Source organism: Spirillospora sp. NPDC048911 (assembly GCF_043198015.1). Lineage (NCBI taxonomy): Bacteria > Bacillati > Actinomycetota > Actinomycetes > Streptosporangiales > Thermomonosporaceae > Spirillospora > Spirillospora sp. NPDC048911. The sequence goes on from NZ_JBICUD010000011.1 coordinate 52,827, forward strand.
GTCCCGAGAGGCTCTCGTGTCCGACATCATCACCCGGCTCCGCGCCGCAGGCTGCGTCTTCGCCGAAGACGAAGCCGCCCTCCTGACCTCCACCGCCCGCAGCGCCACCGAGCTGGACGCCATGGTGGAACGCCGCGTCGCCGGCCTCCCCCTAGAACACGTCCTGGGCTGGGCAGAGTTCTACGGCCTGCGCATCCACGTCTCCCCCGGCGTCTTCGTCCCCCGCCGCCGCACCGAGTTCCTCATCGACCAGGCAGTAGCCCTGACCACTCCCCCAGCCACCGTGGTCGACCTCTGCTGCGGCTCCGGCGCCCTAGGCGCCGCCCTGGCCTCTGTGCTCGACGACATCGACCTGCACGCGGCCGACATCGAACCAGCCGCCGTACGCTGCGCCCGCCGCAACATCACCAACGGGCAAGTGTACGAAGGTGACCTCTTCGAGCCCCTCCCCGCGCGCCTCCGCGGCCGCATCGACACGCTCCTCGCCAACACGCCCTACGTCCCCACGGACGAAGTCCCCCTGCTCCCCTCCGAGGCCCGCGACCACGAACCCCAGGTAGCGCTAGACGGCGGCGCGGACGGCCTGGACATCCTCCGCCGCGTCACCGCCGCCGCGCCGGACTGGCTGTCCCCCGGCGGTCACCTCCTGATCGAGACCAGCAAGCGGCAAGCCGAAACCGCCCGCGAAGCCTTCACCCAAGCAGGCCTCGAGACCCGGATAGCCCACTCCGACGACCTGAACGCCACCGTCATCATCGGCAGACGCTGACGCCAGAGACCCCAGAGGCGGCGCCGTTCCGACAAGAGCGGCGCCGCCGTCACAACCACTCAGGCCACCACTTCAGCCGCCTCCAAACGACCGCCCGACCCGATGCTTCTCGTCCACGCGATTGGAATCTCAATGTGTCGGCAACAGAACCCGACAAGGCGCCTTGGCCTCTCTTTCTCTAGACGTCCACCTGAAGAATCGCGGGCGCCGTCGCGGGCGTTTCCTTGATCTAGACAAGAAAAGTTCTGCTCGTAAATGGGCCTGCCTTCGAGGGGAGGCGAGGCGAACAATGATCCCTCGCTATTTCGCGGACAGAATGCGCTTGCGACCATCAGACACACAAGTTTCGGACGTGGACACCTTGTGAAGCGCGTAACTTCGCCACGGACACGCGAGCGACAGTAACAGGGCTTGGTTCTGGAGCGTTCTACCGCCTGATCACCTATTTGAGTCATTGCCGCTTCGCGGCTGGCGGCATCGGTCACCCCTCTGAAGAACCATTCTGCCCGGCTGGCAGGTGGGGTGGGGCTGGAGATCTAAAAGCGGCATCGACAAGAAAGGAGGCGGCGGCCCGGGGTTTGTTCGGGCGCGCGGGGCTCCCCTGGTGGCTGAGGTTCGTGCCTTGGCTGCGCGGAGCGCGGATTCCCGGCGCAACCCCAGGCCACAGCCCACCCCCACCCTTCGCACATGACTGGACTCCCGCAACCGCAACCAACGTGACCACAACCCCCAAAAAGCCGGACAGGAGCGTAATGAGTCATTTCGGCTCCGCTCAACCGGCGGCCTAGATCAGCCGACTTAATCTCTGACTCACCCGCCCGCAACCACCCCACCACCGTGGGACGACAACCCACCTCAAGGTTCCAAAAAATCAATGACCAGAAAACGCCACACCGATCATGTAAACGGTTCGTCACTATCCGTGAAAAAGCGATACAATGAACCCATGCATTCGATCGTGGCAGACCGCGACCTGGAGGCCGCTTCCGACCAGCAACTGGTCGAAGCCGCCGCCACGATCATCACTGCACTCACCCACCGGCCCCGCACCCAAACCGGCGCCGAAGCCATGGAACTCGCCGAAACACTGGCCGCCGTCCTCGATCAAGGTGAATTGCCGTTGGCCGAGCTGATCGGTGTGGTGGATCGGTTCGGGCAGATGAAGGACTGGGGCCTGGCGTCCACCCAGGCGTGGCTGCGGTGCCGGATGGGGATGCGCGGCGGCCGTATCCACGAACGCATCACCCTGGCCCGGCAACTACACCGCCTGCACCAGGTGCGCGAACGGCTGGCGGCCGGGACACTGTCGCATGGGTATGCCGCCACCATCGCTGACGCCCTCCAACGCCTGGACAACGACCAAGACTGCGCCGAAGGCGAACAGATCCTTTTGACCGCCGCCGACGGCGGCGTGTCACCGCTGCAGATCGCGCAACTCGGCACGACCCTCCACGACCGGGTCAACGAAGCCAACGGCACCGAGACTCCGCCTGAAGACATCCGACGCGGTTACGCCCGGTCCTGGCTGACGGCCAACCGGTCCCTCGACGGCGGCTGCTACCTCAAAGGCTGGCTCAACCCCGAAGACACCGCCATCCTCGACGGCACACTGGCGCCGTTGGCCAAACCCGCTGGGGGCGACGATCTGCGGGACCGGGCCGAACGCACCGCTGCGGCGTTGACCACCCTGCTGTCCCAAGGCCACAAGGACAGCCGTGTCACCGTCATCGCCCACCTGGACACCTTGACCGGCGATGACACTCCGGGACGGTTGCGCGACGGGACACCGATTCCCGCGGCGCAGGTTAGGCGGCTGGCGCTCAACGCCGGAATCTCCACCCTGATCCTGGGGTCAAAGGGGGTGCCGCTGTATCTGGGCCGCACCGCCCGGATCGCCAGCCCCGCCCAGCGCCAGGTGCTGGAAACCCTCTACGACACCTGTGCGGTCCGCGGCTGTGAAGTGCCCGGCTTGCTGTGCGAGATCGACCATGTCGATGGGTGGGCGCTGGGTCACAGCCCCACCGACATCGACAAGCTGGCGTTGTGCTGCGGGTGGCACAACCGGTGGAAACACGCCAACCCCGAGCAAATACAGATCAACAAGGGGGAGGACGGACGCTACATCTACCGGACACTCCCGCCCAAGGGGAAGGCCGCACGGTCCAGACGAAGACTGGTTGATCAGGCCGACAACCCGTGGCGCAACGACCACCACGCGGCCTGACCCACCCATAGCTCCAGCCTGCAGCCCGGCGCAACCAACGCACCGGGCCTACAGGCACGCCCACACCCACCCACCCAACTCTCACCACCACCACGATCAAGTCCAACAGCCCACGCCAACCCCGAACCCTCCCCCAAACGCCACCGCAACCCACACCGGCAACCACCACCAACACCAACCGGACCCAGACCACCACCACACCAACCAGCCCCACACCCAAGCCACCCCCACACCAGCACACACATAAGCGCGGATGCGACGCAGCAGCAGCAGCCACCGCCCACCTCCACGCGCAGCCCCCAACACCCCGCCCCGCAGCCCACACCCCACCCCCGGCGCCCCACACGCGACAACACCCCCCGCACCACACGCAACGCGACAACGCCCGCCCCCGACCACCCGAACGCGCAGCCACGTTGACGCGCAGCCACACTGACGCACTGCTCCGGCCCACCTCACCACCCAACTCAAGCCCCACCACACAACAGCCACAGACCGGCAACCAACCAGCCCAAACAAACCAACCAACACCACCCCCAAAATCAACAACCGCAACAGGCACAAGCACCACCACAACACAGCAGCAGCGCAACGCAGCAGCAGCGCCGCCCTCCCCGCGCGCAGCGCAGCAAGACCCACCCCTCGCCACCAGACGTGCGGTCACATACGCAACCGCCCCCACCCCCCGCTCACCTCGCTGCCAAGCTCGAACCCCAGCCACACGACCACCCGCACACGGACAAACAGCCACACCAAAGGGGAAGCCGAGACCGAGCGTCTCGGGCTTTGAACCACTGCGGACATGAGCATGATCACGACGCAGGAGCAGCGCCCCTCCCCCCGCGCGCAGCGCGGCAAGTCCATCCCTCACCACCGAACTGGCGGTCACGTACGCAACCCGCCCCCACCCCCGCTCGCCCAGCTGCCAAGTTCGAGCCCCAGCCCCGCGACAACCGGCAGACGGGCAACCAGCCACACCCAGGGGGTGGCCGATGCCGAGCTCTCGAAACTCAAGGCCGCTGCAGGCGGGGCCTAGCTGCGGCTGCGGCTGCGGGAGAGCATGGCCCGCGACACAGCAGTGGCAGCCACCCCGCGCGCAGCGCGGCATGGCTCTTCTCTCACCATCGAATGTGTGGTCACGCCCGCGCCTAACCCAGGCCCCCGCTCACCTCGCTGCCAAGCTCGAATCCCCGCCCCGTGATGGCTCCCAGACGGACGACCAGCCACATCAGAGGGGCGACCGATGCCGATGGTGGCTGCAGACGTGAGCATGATCGCCTGCCAGCAACACCAGCCACCCCCGCGCAGCGGCGGGGTCTTGGAGCAGGTGAGCCGCACGGTTGTCCGGGCGGCTTCCTCGAAGCTGAGTGCCCTCCCCAGACTCGGCGTCTGCAGCTGATCTAGGCGGGCGACGACGGGGTGGCGCGGGGCTGCCAGCCAGAATGACCTGGCAAGAGCCCGGTTGGTACTACCGGCTCGACATCCCATGGCCGAGGTGTTTGTTGATCCGCCTGTCCGGAGGAGCGGCGGGCGCGGGCGGCTGTGCCTGCGCTAGACGAGGGTGCGGAGGATTTCGCGGGTGGTCTTGAGGGCGGCGGCCGGGTTGTCCCAGAAGACCATGTGGCCGGCGTCGGGGATTTCCGTGAGGGCGGCGGCGGGGTTGGTGCGGGCGGCTTCTTCGGCTCCGGTGGACGTCACCACGGGGCTGTCGGCGCCGTAGATCAGAGCCGTGGGGGCCGGGACGGCCGGCCAGGTGTCGAAGAAGTCCTCGGTCTCGAAGCCCTGGTGGGTGGCGGTGACGGCGTCGGCGCCGCAGCTGGACAGCCAACGAGCGCGGAGCTCTTGTTCTCGGCGGGGCCAGCGGGGCCATGATTTGGCGACCTCGTCGGCGGTGGTGCCCTGCTGGGCTTGGGCGAGCTGGGTCTGGAACGCGGCGAGGGTGGTGGGGTACGTGCCTCGGCCAGGGCCGCTCATAGGCGGGTCGACAAGAATCGTGCCGCGGAGGGTTGATCTGGTGGCGACCAGGGCGGCTATGCGGGCGCCCATGGAGTGGCCTAGGAGGATGGGTGCCTTGAGGTCGGCTAGCTGCGCTTGGGTGTCGGCGGCGTAGTCCTGCAGCGTGTACGAGGGGCCGTCGTCGGAGAAGCCCCGGCCTCGAACGTCCAGGACGATCGGGCGTACCAGGTCGGTGAGCTCGCGGGCCACGAAGTCCATCGCGATGGCCGGGCTGGTGATGCCGGGGATGATGACCAGGGGTGTCCGGGGGCCGCCGTAGTCGAGGGCGTGGAGGCGGAGTCCGTTGGAGGTCGTCCAGCGGCTCTGGGCGGGGATGGCTGCGAGGTCTGCCAGAGCTTGCTGGGTGAGGGTGCGTTCAAGCATGGGCTCCCGCCAGGTAGTCGCAGGCGTCGGCCAGGGTGATCACGTCGCCGTACTTGGCCTGGATGTCGAAGAGGTTCGCGTCGTGGGGGCCGGGCGCACGGTCGCCCACGCACTCCTGTGGCACCAGCACCGAGAACCCTGACTGGACGGCGTCGACGGCCGTGGCTCGGACGCAGCCACTGGTGGTGGCGCCGCAGATCAGGACGGTGTCGCGGCGGAGTGCGGTGAGTGTCGCGGCCAGGTGTGTGTTGAAGAACGCGGATGCGCCCTTCTTGGTGATCAAGATGTCGCCGGGGCCGCGGGGCAGACGGGCGTCGATCTCTACGGCGGGCGTCCCCTCGCGCATGGCCCGCATGCCGGTGGCTTTCTGGAGCCAGGTCACGGCGTCGAGTTCGGCCGGTGTGTAGGCGATCGTTGTGAAAATGACCGGGACGGGGGCGATGTTGAGGAGCGTCGTGGTGGCCTTGACCACGTCGGACAAGTCCGCGCCTGAGGGGTAGGCGGGGTCGGTGAAGCCGTTCGTCAGGTCCACGACGATGATCGCGGGACGTTCACCACGGCGGACCGCGGCGCCGAAGCCCGCGGTGGCGTAGGTGTCGTTGGTCTCGTCGTCGTAGAGGCTAGTCACGGCGCAGCTCCTTCAGCTGCTTGGACTGCGCCCTCAGCTTGCCCAGCAGCCAGCCTTGGAAGAGGCCCACGGCGAACGCGGCGGCTATCGGCGCGTACTTGGCAGCGGACGGCGGGATCAGGGCGGAGACGGTGGCGGGCTCCGAGGCGGCGAAACCGTTCGCGGTCGTTCCGGCGGCCGCGGGTTGGGGGGCCGAGGTTCCGGTGCGGTCGGCCTCGATCAGGGCGGCGAGGTTCTTGGCGAACTGCTCCAGGAGACGGTTCGAGACGGTAACGATCGCGCCCTTGCCGAACTGCACCAGCTTGCCCCGGATCAGCAGGTCCGTTCTGATGCGGAGGATCGAGCCCTCGGGGGCCTCGTCGACGGTGAGCGTCACCTCGGCTTCGGCGTCGCCGCCGCCGTGGGTGTCGGCGCCGCGGCCCTGGAGGCGCAGGTGGCGGCGCGTCGAGTCCGCTTCCAGGAACCGCACGGTGCCCGCGTACGCGGCGGTGATGGGGCCTACCTTGACCTTGACGCCGCCACGGTAGGCGTCGCCGTCGCGGCCTTCGAGGGCGGCGCCGGGCAGGCACGTGACGACGCGTTCGACGTCGTTGATGAGGGCGAAGAGCTCGTCCGGGGCGGCGGCGACGGTGATCTCGTTGTCCAGGATCATCGGGCCTCCTCCCGGGCGCGGGCGCAGTCCTCGATCGCGTCGACGATGGTCTGGTAGCCGGTGCACCGGCACAGGTTGCTGGACACGACCTCGCGGATCTCCTCTCGGGTGGCGCCGGGGCGTTCGGCGAGGAAGCCCTCGGCGAGCATCAGGAAGCCGGGCGTGCAGAAGCCGCACTGCAACCCGTGGTGGGCGGAGAACGCCCGTTGCAGGTCGTTCATCTCGCCGTCGGTGGCGAGCGACTCGACCGTGCGGACGTCGCGGCCCTCGGCCTGGGCGGCGAAGACCAGGCAGGCGCGGACGGGGGCGCCGTCCAGCAGGACGGTGCAGGCGCCGCAGATGCCGTGCTCGCAACCCACGTGGGTGCCGGTGAGCCCGATCGTGTGCCGCAGGACGTCGACGAGCGTGTGCCGCGACTCGATCACGAGGTCGTCGTGGACGCGGCCGTTGACGGTGAGGCTGATCAGGAGTTTCTCGGTCATGGCGCCACCTTGTCTGGACTGAGGAAGGGGGAACGACCGACCCGGGAGAACCGACCGACGCGGAAGGGACGGCCAGCGCGGAAGGAACCACCGGCGCGGAAAGAACCACCGGCGCGGAGGGGACAACCGGCGCGGAAGGGACCGCCGACGTGGGAGGGACTACCGGTGTGGGAGGGGCGAGCGGCGCGAGAGGGGCGAGCGGCGCGAGAGGGGCGAGCGGTGTGGGGGGCCGCGGTTTCAGTGGGGCATGCGCTTGGGCGGCGGTGCTGTGAACATGCACGTCTCATGCGAACACTCCGATCGTGGCCAGCGCCCGCTGGACGGTCTCCGGGCGGATGGGGGTGTCGTCGAGTTCCACGCCGGTGTGGCGCAGCGCGTCGTTCACCGCGTTGAGGACGGCGGCGGGCGCGCCGATCGTGCCGCCCTCGCCCGCTCCCTTCGCGCCGCTCTCGGTGAACTCGCATGGCGTCTCCAGGTGGTGGATCGAGATGTCGGGGATTTCGCTGGCCGTCGGCACCTTGTAGTCGATGAAGCTGGCGCAGGACGGCTCGCCCTGCTCGTCGTAGGTGACCTCTTCGAAGAGGGCGCCCGCGATGCCCTGGGCGATGCCGCCGCGTGCCTGGCCTTCGACCACCTGCGGGTTGATCGCGACGCCGCAGTCCTCGACGCAGACGTAACGCAGGATCTGGACTTGGCCGGTGCCCGGATGCAGTTCGACGACCACCCCGTGGGCGGCGTTGCTGAACGTGCCGTCGCCGTGGACGTCGAACGTCGCGCTTGCGGTGAGCCCGGGTTCCGCGTCCTTCGGCAGGAGGTGCGCCTTCAGGTAGGCGACCTCGGCCAGCTCTTTGAACGTGAGGGCGCGGTTGTCGTCGCGGCGCCGGACGTGGGCGGTGTCCAACGTGACGTTGTCGCGCGTTGTTTCCAGAAGGTGCGCGCCTAGCGTCAGGAGTCGTTCTCCCAGGGCCGTCGCGGCGCGGGCTACGGCGCTGCCGCCGATGGTGGCGGATCTGCTGGCGAACGTGCCGAAGCCGTATGTGACGCGGTCGGTGTCACCCTGATGGATCTTTATCTGCGCGATGTCGAGGCCGAGCCTGTCGGCGACGAGTTGGGCGAGCGTCGTCTCGTGGCTCTGCCCATGGCTCATCGTGCCGGTGGTGACGGTGACCGCGCCGGTGAGGTCCATCCGTATCTCGGCCATGTCGAAGCCTGGCACCACCGCCATCTTGCGCTTGGCGAACGCCGCCGATCCATAGCCGGTCCGTTCGCTGAAGCAGGAATAGCCGATCCCGATGAAACGGCCCTCGTTGCGGCGGTCGTACCAGCCCTCGTCCTTGAGCACCTGCTCGCAGAGGTCGAGCGACTCCAGGTACGAGCCCGGGTCGTAGGTGATGTCGTTGACCCCGGTGTACGGGAACTCGGTGATCAGGTTGCGGCGGCGGATCTCCACCGGGTCGATGGCCAGCTCGCGGGCGGCCCGTTCGAAGAGCCGCTCCATCACCATGACGATCTGCGGGCGGCTCACCCCCCGGTACGGCGCGGTCGGCACCTTGTTGGTCGTGACGGCCCGGCCACGGACGCGGTATGCGGGCACCTTGTAGACGCCCGGCAGCTCGGCCGACGCCATCAGCGGCTCGATTCCCGCGGTGAACGGATAGCAGGAGTACGCGCCCATGTCGCACACGATGTCGGCGTCCAGCGCCAGCATGCGCCCGTCGCCGTCGAACGCGGCGCGCACGTCGTATCGCTGCTCGCGCGCCAGGAACGAGGCGGTCAGGGCGTCCCGGCGGTCCTCGATCCACTTCACCGGCCGCCCGGCCTTCAGGCAGGCGGCGCCGACCGCGATCTCCTCCCTGCCGACCACGCACTTCTGGCCGAAGCCGCCTCCCATGTCGGGCACGAGGACGCGCACCGATCGTTCGGCGAGGCCGAGGCAGTCCGCCATCACCGTCCGGACCTGGTGCGGCACCTGGGTGCAGGTCTGGACGAGCAGTTGCTCGTCACGCGCGTCCCAGCTCGCGACGGCGCCCCTGGTCTCCAGCGGCAGCGCGTTCTGGCGGCCGGTCTTGGCGCGGACGCGCACCACGCACGGTGCCTCGTCGAGGATCCGGCCGATCCCCTCCGTCGCGAACATCGACACGTCCACCAGCACGTTCGCCGTCGCCGCGTCATGGACGAGCGGCGCGCCCGGTGCCAGCGCGGCCTCGTCCGACAGCACGGGAGCGCCGGCGTCGTAGGTCACGCGGGCCGCTTCGAGACCGTCCTCGACCGCGTACGGATCTTCGGCGAGCACGATCGCGAGCGGCTCGCCCACGTACCGCACCCGGTCCCGGGCCAGGACGGGCATGGCGGTCGGCACGAACTCCGACGGCGGCCGGTCGAGCATCGCGGTGACGTCGCCGATCTCCAGGTCTGCGGCCGTGTAAGCGGCGACGACGCCCGGTACGGCCAGCGTCGCGGACAGGTCGATCAAGACGACCGTCCCCGCCGCGACGGTGCTGCGCACGAACTGCGCGTGCAGCATCCGCGGCACGTGGATGTCGTCCACGAACCGGCCCCGGCCGGTCAGCAGCCGCGGGTCCTCGCGGCGGCCCACCGACGAGCCGACCCAGGTTCCTCGTGCTTCGGTCATCGCGCGTCCGCCTCCTCGCAGGCTCGGGCCACCAGGGTCCGGGTGAGGACCCTGCGGTATTCGGCGCTCCCGTTGGCGTCGCCGGGCGGATCGATCGCGTCCGCGGCGGCCTCGGCGCAGTCGGCGAACGATCCGCCCGAGGCCAGCACCGCCTCCGCCGCCGGGACGCGGACAGGCGCGGGAGCCACGCCGCCCAGCACGACGGCCGAGGTCTCCAGGTCGACGGCCGCCGCCACGGTCGCGAAGTCACCGCGCCGTTCGGCGAACTCGGTGAGCGCGGCCCGGCGACCGGAACGCGGAAAGACGATCTCGACGATGATCTCCGCCGGCTCCAGCGTGGTGGAGAAGAAGCCGAGGAAGAGCTCGGCGGCCGGGATCGTGCGGCGCCCCTCCGGTCCCCGCGCGACGATCTCGGCGTCCAGCAGCAGCGCGAGCAGGCACCACTCGGCGGTGGCGTCGCCGTGGGCGATGCTGCCGCCGGCCGTGCCCCGCGTGCGGATGGGCAGGTGGCCGACCCACTCCATCGCCCCGCTGAGGAACCCGAGGCCCGCCGTCTCGACCTCGTGGTGCGTGGTGAGAGCGCCGATCCGGACGGAGTCACCGTCCCGCCGTACGTACGCGAGCTCAGTGCGCAGGGCGCCGAGGTCGACCAGGTGCGAGGGCCGGGCCAGCCGGAAGTTCATCATCGCGACCAGGCTCTGGCCTCCGGCGATGTACTTCGCGTCCGGCCCCAGCCCGGTCACCAGATCGACCGCCCCGGCGACGTCGCGGGCGCGATGGTAGGTGAAGGGCGCGGGCTTCATGGCTGCGTCACCCTGTCCGCATCACACATGTCCTGCGTCACGCCCGCACCGGGACGGTCGGGTCGGATCCCGGCTCGCGCTCGGACCCCGGCCCGCGCTCCGGCTCGGTGACGTGGTCCAGTTCCCGGCCCCTGGTCTCCGGCGCTCCGGCCGCCATCCACAGCACCACCGCGGCCGTCACGCCGCCCAGGACGGCGAACGTCCAGGTGAGGCCCAGCGTGGGCCACAGCAGGGTGCCGAAGATGAACGGGATGAAGCCCGACACCACCCGGCTCGCCGACGAGGCCCACCCGAACCCGCTGGCCCGGATGTGGGTCGGGTAGAGCTCCGACACGTACGCGTACAGCACCGGGATGGCGACCTGGATCAGGAAGCCGAAGATCCCCAGCCACACCAGCGCCGCGGTCTTCAGGTCGAGCGAGGCCGCGAAGGCGACCAGGGCCGCCGCCGACACCGGGGCCGAGGCGCCGATGACCCACTTGCGCCCGACGACCTCCACCAGCGAGGCCGAGACGACGACGCCCACGATGCCGACCCCCGTCATCAGGGTGGTCTTGGCGAACGCGGCGGCGTCGGTGTGGCCCTCGTCCTTGAGGATCGTGGGCATCCAGCTCAGCGCGACGTAGTAGACGGTCATGACCGTGACGAACAGTGACCATGCCACCGACGTTATGCGCGGGCTGAAGCTCCACACCAGGCGGAGCTGGTCGGACGCGGCGCGCAGGCCCCGCTTCCCGCCCGTCTCCTCCGGTGGCGCGGCGATGACGTACGGCTCGGCGGGGGCGCCGGTCCGCAGCACCAGATCGTCGATGATCTCGCGCGCCTCGGCCTCGCGGCCCGCCTTGGCGAGGTAGAGCGGCGACTCGGGGATGCCGCGCCGGACCCAGAACAGCAGCAGCGCGGGCATGATCATCACCGCGAGCATCCAGCGCCAGTTGCCCTGGACTGGCTCCAGCAGGGTGGCGGCCACGCCGCAGAGGGTGGCGCCGACGGGCCACCAGATGTCCATCGCGGCGAGGATCTTGCCGCGCAGCCGGCTCGGCGAGAACTCCCCGACCAGCGCGTAGTCGACCGGGATGCAGCCGCCGAGACCGACTCCCGCGAGGAACCGGAACAGCAGGAACACCTCGTAGCTCGGCGACAGCGCGCCGAGGATCGAGAACAGCGCGAAGATCAGCAGGGTCAGGCTGAAGGCCTTCTTGCGGCCCATCCGGTCGGCGATCGTGCCCCAGGCGACCGCGCCGACCGCCATGCCGATGAGGTTGGCGGTGGCGATGAGGCCCTTCTCGCCGACCGACAGCTCGAAGTGCTTGGCCAGCAGCGGCGTGAGGAACCCGTTGAGCGCCACGTCCCAGGCGTCGAACATGTAGCCGAGGCCGCCGATGATGAAGATCTTTCCTTGGACGCCCCACTTCCAGGGCAGATCCTGGACGATCTGGTTTCCCGTCTTCATGCGCGCTCCCGTTCAGCCGTGGAACTGGTAGGCGAAGGACTCCTGGTCGGGATCGGTGAGCGGCGTGCCGCTCCAGAGCCACTCGTAGGAGACGTCTGACTCCCCACCGAAATTCTTGAGCTTGGCGTCGCGTTCGCGCTGCTCAGGACCGTCCGGCAGGTGGTAAAAACTCATGTTGCGCCAGGCCGCGTCCTGGACCATCCCGGCATGTTTGGCGCGCCGCGCCACATAGCGCGCGAGCGCCTCCGCCACCCCCGTCACCGGGACGGAGCCGAGCTCCTCGGCGAGCACGGCCGCGTCCTCCATCGCCTGCGACGCGCCCTGTGCCTGGTAGGGCAGCATCGCGTGGCAGGCGTCGCCGAGCAGGGCCACGTGCCCGTCCACCCACACCGGGTCGCGGCGGCGGTGGTACATGGCCCACGCGGAGATCTCGCCCTCGGCCTTGGCGAGCATCGAGGCCACCCGGTCGTCCCAGCCCGGGAACGCGTCGACGAGCTCGTCCACGGTGGCCGACACGGTCCACCGCTCCTCCACTTCGGGCGAGCAGGGGACGATCGCGACGACGTTGAGGTACTGGCCGCCGCGGATCATGTAGTGCACCAGATGCCGCTCCGGCCCGTACCAGATCGTGCTCTGGAACCGGTCCGCCAGCCAGCGGGTCGCCGGATCGGCGGCGATCTTGTCGCCGGGGATGAGCACGCGGTAGGCCATCTCGCCGGAGAAGAGCAGGGTGTCGGGCATGCCGAGGGCGTCACGGACGCCGGAACGGATGCCGTCGGCCCCGACCAGGACATCCGACTCGTACCGCGCTCCCGCCGCCGTCACCGCGACCGGCCGGGCGGGGTCGCCCTGGTCGATCGAGACCACCTTCTGGCCGGTGTGCACCTCGACGGCCGGCCCCGGGACGTCCGGTGACAGGCAGGCGTCCAGCAGCACCTTGTGCAGGTCGGCGCGGTGGTAGTGCCAGTAGGGGGCGTTGTACGTGCGCTTGCAGAAGTCACCGAGCGGGGTCTGGGCGATGACGCTGCCGTCCGCCCACCGCCGCCGCACCTGGTCGAGCGGCTCGGTGTGGATGGCCTCCAGCTGCGAGCGGAGTCCGAGCCCCAGCAGGATCCGGCTGGCGTTCGGAGCCGTCTGGATGCCCGCGCCGACCTCGCCGAGCTCCGCGGCCTGCTCCAGGACGGTGACGCGCAGTCCCCGCTGCCGGAGGGCGAGCGCGGCGGTCAGCCCGCCGAGGCCGCCTCCGACGATCGTGACGCTGTACGACTGGCTCGCCGTCAATGCTCCTCCAAACGATCGGAAACGCGGCACGCACGACCGATCCACGAAGGATTCGAGATCCTCCGTGTTCGGACTAAACTAATCCGAACACGGACGATCTCGGAAAAGCAAGACCCCCGGACGGACTTAACGGAGGAGAAGCGAAGTGCGAACGTGCGGGTTGCTCAACGAGCGGCACGGCTGGCTCGGCTCGGCGGCCAGGGCCGCCCGGCGAGCAGGGTCACTCGGCGAGCAGGGCTACTCGGCGAGCAGGCCCTCCCAGTGCGCGGCGAGCGAGGACATCTCGCGCAGCCAGCGCTCCCGGTCGACGGCCGAATGACCGCGCATCAGGTCCTCGTCGAGCTGCCGCGCGCGCCGGTTGACCTCGTCCAGCCGCCGCTCGCCCTCGTCGGTCAGGTAGAGCAGCTTGCGGCGGCCGTCGTGCGTCGCCGTGTGCCGGACGATCAGGCCGTTGTCCTCCAGCCGCCGCACGATGTCGGCCATCGTGGAGCGGTCGAGCGCGACCGAGGCCGCCAGCGAGCCCTGGTCGACGCCGGGGTACTTGTTCACGGCGGTCAGCACCGCGAACTGCGGGCCGGTGAGGACGGGGTCCACCAGCCGCGTCCACAGCGCCACGTACGACTGGTAGAGACGGCGGGCCACGTATCCGGGGGCGGCGAGCAGCTCGGGAGGGGTGGTGACCTCCGTGCCCCGATCCGCCTTCGCCATAGCCGATTTCGCCCTGTCACCCGCCATGGCACTACCTAATCACGATCGTTCCGCGGTCGAGCACCGGGCCGAGCACCGGACCGGACATGCGACAGTGGAACCCCATGGACCAGGAACCACAGCAATGAGCCAGGATCAGTCGGAATGAGCCAGGATCGGTCGCGATGAGCCGCAAAGCACCCGTGGACGACACCGGCGACGACGGTCTGCGGATCTCGGCGCCCAAGGACACCGCCGCCGGGATCCCCGGCGTGACGCACGCGCTTCGCCAGTCGTTCGACCAGATGGGCGCCAGGCGCACGGCCCTGACGTTGCTGCGGGTCAACCAGAAGCAGGGCTTCGACTGCCCCGGCTGCGCGTGGCCGGAGGGCGACAAGCGGCACGTCGCGGAGTTCTGCGAGAACGGCGCCAAGGCCGTCGCGGAAGAGGCCACGACGCGGCGCGTCACCCGCGAATTCTTCGCCCGCCATACCGTCGCCGAACTCGGCGAACGATCCGACCACTGGCTGGGGCAGCAGGGCCGGCTCACCGAGCCGATGATCAAGCGGGCGGGCGCCGAGCACTACGAGCCGGTGTCGTGGGACGAGGCGTTCGGCCTGCTCGCCACCGAGCTGAACGCCCTCGGCTCCCCCGACGAGGCGCTGTTCTACACCTCGGGCCGGACGAGCAACGAGGCCGCGTTCGCCTACCAGCTCTTCGCCCGCGCCTTCGGGACGAACAATCTCCCTGATTGCAGCAACATGTGTCACGAGTCGTCCGGCTCGGCGCTCAAGGAGACCATCGGCATCGGCAAGGGCTCGGTGCTCCTGGAAGACATCCACCAGGCCGATCTGATCTTCGTCGTCGGGCAGAACCCGGGCACCAACCACCCGCGGATGTTGTCGGCGCTGGAGGAGGCGAAGCGCTCCGGGGCCAAGATCATCGCGGTGAACCCGCTGCCCGAGGCCGGGTTGATGAGGTTCAAGAACCCGCAGCGCCCGTCCGGGATCACCGGCCGCGGCACCGCGCTCGCCGACCGGTTCCTGCAGATCAGGCTGAACGGTGATCTCGCGCTCTTCCAGGCCCTCAACCGGCTGCTCCTGGAGTCGGACGCGCCCGGCGCCGTCGACCGCGAGTTCCTGGCCGCCCACACCGCGGGGTTCGAGGCGTTCGAACGCCACGTCCGGACGCTGGACTGGGACGACGTACTGGAGGCCACCGGCCTGGCCAAACACGAGATCGAAGCCACGCTAGGCGACGTGCTGGCCGCCGACCGGATCGTGGTCTGCTGGGCGATGGGCCTGACGCAGCACCGCAACTCGGTGCCGACCATCCGCGAAGTGGTCAACTTCCTGCTGCTGCGCGGCAACATCGGGCGGCCGGGCGCGGGCGTGTGCCCGGTGCGCGGGCACTCCAACGTGCAGGGCGACCGGACGATGGGGATCTTCGAGCGGCCGCCCGCCGCGTTCCTCGACGCGCTGGCCAAGGAGTTCGGCTTCGAGCCGCCGCGCGAGCACGGCTTCGACACGGTCGACGCGATCCGCGCGATGCGCGACGGCCGGGCGAAGGTGTTCCTCGGGATGGGCGGCAACTTCGTGCGCGCCACCCCCGACTCGGCGGTCACCGAGGCGGCGATGCGCTCGTGCCGCCTGACCGCGCAGGTCTCGACCAAGCTCAACCGGTCGCACGCCGTGACCGGCGAGCAGGCGCTGATCCTGCCGACGCTCGGCCGCACGGAACGCGACGCGCAGGCGGGGGGCGAGCAGTTCGTCTCGGTCGAGGACTCGATGGGCATGGTCCACGCCTCGCGTGGCCGCCTCGCCCCCGCGTCGCCGCAGCTCAGGTCGGAGGTGGCCATCGTGTGCGGGCTGGCCCGCGCGACGCTGCCCGCCGTCCCGGGCATCGACTGGGACGCGATGGAACGCGACTACGACGTGATCCGCGACCACGTGTCCCGGGTCGTGCCGGGTTTCGACGACTTCAACGGCCGGATCCGGGAGCCCGGCGGCTTCGTCCTGCCGCACGGCCCCCGCGACGACCGGCGCTTCGCCACCGACACCGGCAAGGCCAACCTGACGGTCAACCCCCTGGACGTGCTGCGCGTGCCGGAAGGACGGCTGCTGCTGCAGACCGTGCGGAGCCACGACCAGTACAACACCACGATCTACAGGCTGGACGACCGTTACCGCGGCGTCAAGGCGGGCCGGCGCGTGGTCTTCGTGCACGAGAACGACCTGGCCGCGCTCGGATTCGCGGACGGCGCCATGGTCGACCTGGTGTCGGAGTGGTCGGACGGGGTGGAACGCCGCGCCCCCGGGTTCCGCGTCGTGGCCTACCCGACGGCACGCGGATGCGCCGCCGCGTACTTCCCCGAGACCAACGTCCTCGTCCCCCTGGACAGCACCGCCGAGATCAGCAACACCCCGACGTCCAAGTCCGTCGTCATCCGCCTCGAACGCGCCTGACCGGCGCCGCCACGCGGACGGAAGGCCGTGTGGATCGGACCTCCGGACGATTAGGCTCAGTACATGACGAATCTCCCCGAACGATCCTCGCGGCCGCCGGCGATGCGGGCGTCGGACGCCGACCGCGACCAGGTCGCGCAGGTCCTGCGCGAGGCGGCGGGCGAGGGACGGCTCGACCTGGACGAGCTGGACGAGCGGCTCACCGCGGTCTACGCCGCCAAGACCTACGCCGAGCTTGAGCCGATCACGAGGGACCTCCCGGTCTCGGGCGCCGCGCCGCATCCGGCCGGCCCGCCGGTCTTCGGCGCGCCCATCACCGACGCCCCCTCGTGGCGGCGGGGCTTCGCGTTCTGCAGCGAGTTCAAGCGGCAGGGCGTGTGGAACGTCCCGGCGAAGTTCACCGGGGTGGCGTTCTGGGGCGGCGGCAAGATCGACCTGCGCGAGGCCAGGTTCGTTCCCGGCCAGGAGGTCCGCATCCGGGCGTTCGCCGTCATGGGCGGCATCGAGGTCATCGCGCCCGACGACCTCACCGTGCACGTCACGGGCATCGGGATCATGGGCGGGTTCGACCACGGGGCGAGCGGCCCGGGCGTCCCGGGCGCGCCGCGCGTCGTCGTCACCGGGCTGGCGTTCTGGGGAGGCGTCGACGTCAAGCGCAAGGCCCGCCGGGAGGAACGGCGGCTGCGCAAGGAGCTGAAGAGGCGGGACGAGCTCGCCGACTAGATGATCGGCGGCCGGCGGCGCGCCCGGCGGGCATCAGGGGATCTCGATGCGGCCGAGGGCGAGCATCTCGATCAGAGCGGGCCCGCCGTTGCACGCCGTCATGCCGCCGTCGACCGTCAGGATGGAGCCGGTGACCATCGACGCGGCGTCGCTGACCAGGTACAGCGCTCCCTCGACGATGTCGTCGGGCATCGCCCAGCGGCCGGTCGGCACGGCCGTCATCAGGCTCGCCGAGACGGCCGGGTCGCTGTGGAAGGTGTCGGTGAGGTTGGTCGCGACCCATCCCGGGGCGATCGCGTTCACCCGGATCCCGCTGGCCGCCCACTCGGCGGCCAGTGAGCGGGTGAGCGAGTTCATGGCCGCCTTGAGCGCCGCGTAGTGGGAGAGCATCGGGACGCCCCGGTCGGCGGCCACCGTGGAGATGTTGAGGACGCAGCCGCTGCCGCGCGGGATCGCGTGCCGGCCGAACAGCCGGACGAAGTGGATGAGCGCGCGCAGATCGAGGTCGATGACGTGCTGCCAGTCCTTGTCGCTCAGTTCCAGGAACGGGCCCACGCAGCCCGCCGACCCGGCGTTGTTCACCAGGATGTCCAGGTCGGTGAAGGTCTCCAGGGCCTGGGCGAACGCGGCGTCGATCTGCGCGGGCTCCTTGATGTCGCAGGGCACCGCCAAGGTGCTGACGCCGTGGCGCTCGGCCATGCGCGCGGTCTCCGCCAGGGCGTCGACGCTGCGGGCCAGCAGGGCCACGTTCGCGCCGGCCTCGGCGAAGCGAAGGGCGATCGCGCGGCCGATGCCGCGGGACGCTCCGGTGATCAGTGCGGTTCTGCCGGTCAGGTCCACGGTGCGCTCCAGAAGGCGGGGGTACGGAGTTCGGGAAGCTCGAACGCCTCGATGAGATCGTCGACACGCGGCAGCAGCGCCGCGCACAGTTCGTCGCGCTGTTCCCTGATCTGCTCGCTGAGGCCTGGCCGGGCCACCGCCTCGTCGATCAGGAGGTCGGTGTTGCGTTCGGCCCAGTCGAGGGCGTACCAGTCGAACAACGGCCGCAGCGGTGCGGGCGCGTTGTGCAGGATTTCGAGGATCCTGCGGTCGGCGAACGCGCGGGCGGTCCGGCCGGCCTGGGAGAGGTGCGGGTTCCACGAGGTGAGGGAGCCCGGATCGGTGACGTGGTCGGCCAGTTCGCGCACCAGCCGCGCCTCCAGTGCCTGGGCGGCCGTCAGGCAGCCCGGCAGCGACAGGGACAACTCGACGGCGGAGTCGCCGGGCGCGTCGTAGCGGTCCTTCTCCAGCATGGCGCGGGCGACGTCGAAGAGGATCAGCTGGTTGTCCCCTCCCGCGCTGAGGTAGCCGTGCAGGAGGCCGCGGTAGCCGTTGAGCCGGTCGGAGGCCGCGAAGCCGGGTGCTCCGCAGTGCGTCCGGCACAGCGCCGCGGTCTGCTCGGCGAGCGCGGTGGTGACGCTCTTGAGGAGCGGCAGGGTGAGATCGATGCCGGCCCAGGGCGTCCAGGTCGCCATGCCCGACGACTGCGCCGGGGCGGCGGCCCTCGCGTGGTCGGCGACGGCCGTCAGCGCGTGGCCGCGGGCCAGCGCGGTCAGGACGGCCTCCTGCTGGTTGCGGTAGTCGAGCAGGGGACGCCCCGGCGCCAGGCCGCCCAGCGTCGGCCGGCCGGTGGAGTGGTGGACCAGCAGGGCGGCGGACGCCCGGCAGAGGGCCGCGGCGGCCGCGATGATGGAGCGCCACACGTGCGGCGTCGTCGACATCGCCAGGGCGGAACGGTCCCGGGCCATCGGGTCGTGGAAGGTGCCGTCGGCGGCGATCTTGGCGCCGGCGGCCAGCCATGCCCCGAAAGGGACCTCCAGCTCGGTGAAACGGACCGCCGCCCAGTCCAGCGGCAGCTGGTGGTTGTCGGGGGCGGGGAACACCTGGGCCCCCTCTGCCGGTGTTCCGTCCGGGCCGCGCAGGGGCACCAGGAAGATGAAGACGCCGTGGTCCTTTCCGGCGACGAGAAGCCTGGCGTACACGACCGCGGTCTTGGGCAGGCGAGGGTGCCCCGCCGAGGTGGGGAACTTGGTCGCGGCGGCGTCCGGCGTCGTCAGGACGAAGGACCGGCGCTCGGGGACGAAGCGGGCGACGGTGCCCGGCGCCATGTGGCTGTTGCTGCGCCCCGCCTCGGTCATGGCCACCATGCCGAAGGTCTCCATCGCCTCCAGCCGGCGCCGCGTCTCGGCGGTGTGCTCGTCCCCGAACCGCACGATCGGCGCCATCACCAGGGTGTAGTGCAGCAGCATGAGGTGGAACAGCGCCGGATCGGCGACCGCGGCCCGTTCCAGCAGCGCGCACAGCAGCGCCGGATGGGTCAGCAGCTCGTCGGCGCGGGGGGCGGCCAGCACGGCGTGCCGGAGGCGCTGGTAGGTGAGGGCCTGGCGCTCCGGCGGCGCCAGCCCGTCGGGGTAGTCGAAGAAGCCGGCCGGGATCGCCTTGTGCGGGAAGCCCTGCGGTGTGGCCGAGGCGTGGCCCTGGCCGAGGTCGATCAGGTTCATGATTCCTCCGTCGCGCCGTCCGCCGGCGCGTCTCCCTCGTGGTTCACGGGATCGCACACGACAGTGCCGCCCGCAGCCAGGCGAGGTCACCGCCCAGCGGTGCGAGGGCCCGGGCGCCCGGCAGGGTCTTCCGGACGCAGCGGGTCAGGGCGTCGCCGACGCCGAGCTCGACGTACCGGTGCCCAGGGCCCAGACGCCTCAGCGTCCCCGGCAGATCGAGGGGGTTGGTGACGCAGTCGGCGAGCGCTTGGCGCAAGTCGTCGCCGTCGTGATAGGCCCGGCCGCGCACCGGCGAGTGCACGGGGATCCGCAGCCGCCGCTGCGGCAGCCCGCTCATTCCCTTCCGGAAGCGGTCGGCGACCGCCGTCAGGGCCGGGTGATGCGAGGCGTAGGGCACCGCCAGCCGGACCATCGGCGGCGAGGGCCGGGCCAGCAGCGCCTCGATGGCGTCCAGCGGACCGCTGACCACGGTCTGGTCGGGCGCGTTGACGCAGGCCAGCACCAGGTCACGGCGGCCGGTCGCGGCCAGCAGCCGCCGGCACTCGGCCTCCCCCACCCGGGGCAGCAGCACCATCGCGCCCTGCCCGGCCACCTCGGCGAAGGCGGCGTTGAGCGCGCAGACCGCGCGGGTGCCGTCGGCGACGTCGAAGGCCCTGGCGCACACCAGCGCCGCGATCTCACCGAAGCTCAGCCCCACGATCGCCGCCGGGGGCCCCAGCGCGCGGGTGAGCAGCCGTCCGAGCACGACCGAGACGGTGTACCCGGCGAGCTGCGGGACGCCGGGCCTGGCCGGGACGGACCTGGACTCGCTGAGCAGGAGGGTACGGAGCGGCGGACCCGCGCCCGTTCCCTCCAGCGCCCGCTGGATCGGCTCGAGGACCTGCTCGGCCTCGGCCTCGGCGGCGGCGCAGGCCCGGTAGACCTCCAGCAGCGCACCGCGCGGGTTCCCGCCCTGGCCGGGGACCACGAAGACGGTCTCAGACGCCGACGGCGCCGGCATGCTGTTCATGCTGTTCATCCCGTACCGTCCGCACTCCGGTGCCCCATGTCAGAACGGTGCTGCCCCAGGTGAGCCCGGCGCCGAAGCCGACGAGCAGAACCCGGTCGCCGGAACGCAGCCGGCCTTGCCGGTGCGCCTGGTCCAAGGCGTAGGGCAGCGACGCGGCGCCGATGTTCCCCACCCGGTCCCCCGTCACCATCAGCCGGTCGGGGGCGAAGCCCGCCTCGGCGCACGCGCGCCGCAGCAGGAGCGGGTTCGGCTGGTGGGCGACCACCAGGGCGATGTCGCCGGGGGTCATGCCGGACCGCCGCAGCGCGTCGGCCGCGGCCGCGGGGAAGATCTCCAGGATGAAGTCCCGGACCGCGCGGCCGTCCATGAAGATGTGGTGCAGGCCCTCCCGCAGCGTCTCGCGGGACGCGGGAAGGCGGCTGCCGCCCGCCCGGATCAGAACGTCGTCGGCGCGCGTCCCGTCCGAGCCCAGCGTGATCCGCGCGAACCCGTGGCCGGCGGCGACCGGCCCCAGCACCGCCGCGGCCGCGCCGTCGGCGAACAGCACCGCGGTCCCGCGGTCCCGCCCGTCGAGGAACCGCGAGTACACCTCCACGCCGACGACGGCGGCGCGGCCGCCGGTCCCCTCCGCCACCAGCCAGTCCCGCGCGACGCGCGTCCCGAAGACCCAGCCCGAGCAGGCGGCCGCCACGTCGAGCGCCACCGCGTTGCCCGCCCCGATCCGCGCCTGCACCCGGCACGCGGTCGAGGGCCCCAGCTCGTCGGGGGTCGAGGTCGCCAGCACCAGCAGGTCCAGGTCGCCCGCGACCAGCCCCGCCTGCGCCAGGGCCGCCCGCACCGCCTCGGCCGCCAGGTCCGAGGCCGCCTGCGCGGCGCCGGCCACGTGCCGCTGCCGTACCCCTGTGCGCTCGAGGATCCATTCCGGGCTCACCCCGGCCGCGGCCGCGACCTCCTCGTTGGTCCGCACCCGGTCCGGAACATAACCGCCGGTGCCCAGCACGCCGATCGGTGCGGCAGGGCCCCTGGTACCTCCGTGTCCGCTGCTCATGCTCCGCACTTTCCTTTCCTGGGGAGGTCGGCGGCGCCCCGGGACCAGCCCCCGGGACGCCGGACGCGGTGCTCAGCGCGGCGCGCACACCGCCTCGTGCAGCACCGAGACGCCCTTTTGCCAGAGTTCGGCGAGCCGGTCGCAGCCCTGGAGCGCGTCGTCGCACAGCAGCGTCGGCCGCACCGTGCCGTCGTACTGGAACAGCGCGATCGTCAGGGGCTGGTCGGGCAGCAGCGGCGGGATGCCCCAGACCTCCTCGATCGGCATCCCGCCCACCTGGAGCCGGTTCATCCGCACCGTCGTGATGAACATGGCGGTGTAGGCGGGGTCGAACAACCGGTCCAGGAACGGCCGCGCCAGCCCGTACGGCAACCGGGGCGACAGCGCGCGGTGCAGCGCCCGATGCCGCTGCAGGACCTGCTCTCCGGTCTGTTCGATCACGTGCCGGAGCTGGTCCGCGGGCGCGGGCAGATGGCAGGGCAGCGTGATGTGCAGCCCGGTGACCTGGTTGCCCAGGCAGCCGCTGCCCCGCGGCGGGCGCAGGCTCAGCGGCAGCGCGACCTTGAGCCCGCGGCGGGCCTTCGGCCCCGACCACTCGCCCGGCGCCCACTCGCGCAGCGCCCAGGCCAGCGCGGCCACGCAGACCTGGTTGCGGGTGGCTCCGGAGCGGGCGGACGTCGCGCGGACGGCTTCGGCGTCGAAGTCGACGCTCAGCGCCCGGCGCCGGCCGCTGAAGGGGCCGCCGAACGGTGCCCACGGCGTCGTCCGGCGCACCGGCACCGCCAGCCGGGAGGGGGCCGGCCAGCGCCATGGGCGGACCGGCTCGGCGAACTCGTCCGGCCGCGGGCGGGGCAGGGTCCCGCCGTTGAACAGCACCTCGACCGTCCTGCTGATCGCTATGCCGTCCTGGAAGGCGTGGTCGGTGTAGTAGCACAGCGCGTAGCGCTCCCGATCGTGCTCCGGGTCGTGCTCCCCCCGGAACAGGACCAGACGCCACGGCGGGCGGTCTTCGGGCAGCGGCCGCCCGATCGCCTCCATCGCGTGCGCCAGCAGGTCGGCGCCGGGATGGAGCGGACTCTCCGTGACGTGATCGGCGACCTGGAAATCAGGATCCGGTTCCCATTGCCGCTGGTCCCGGTGGGGCCGGTAGCCGAGAACGGGTGTTTGGCCGATCTGGGCGGCGACCAGCTCACGCAATTCTTCCAGGGTTGGCGCGACGCCTTTCACCCGGACGATCCCGCCGATGTGCATGTTCGATGTTTGTTTGCACTTGTCGGCCAGGCCCGACAGATAGCGATCCACGGATCCCATCGGCACCGCATGGGCGTCGGAGGGCATGATCTGATGATTGTCGGTCACATTCGAGACCTTTCCGGGAGACTGGCTCGCGGCCGGCTGTCACTGTCCACTCCGGTGGCCGGGTCGTACCTCGAGTGGGAACTCCGGGGCGCGCGGTGCCGAATTCGTCGTCGTGCCCGGCGCCGGGCGCGCGGTCCGGAGTTCCGCCGGTTCACTGCCTGCTGTCGACGGTCTCGCTGCCGGCGTCGGCCCGGGCGCGCGCGGCCTCGGACGGCCGCGGCGACAGCCGGCCGACCTCCCGGGCGAGCAACTCCAGCCCGTTCTGCAGCTCGTCCAGCCGCTCATCGATGTCGGCGAAGCGCCCGCGGCCACGTCGCCGCAGGTCACGGTCCCCGTCACGGCCCTGGTCGCGGTCCTGGTCGCGGTCCCGGCCACGGTCGTACCGCCGGCCCGCATGGGGGCGGTCGTCGCCCAGGAGCGTGTCACGGATGCTGTCCTGGAGGTCACTGCCGATCTCGAAGACGTCGTCGACGTAGTCCTTCGTGCCGTTCATCAGGTCCTGCAGGTACCTCGTGAAGCCGGAGCTCCGGCGAGAGTCGTAAGAGCGCGCGTAGTAGCCGTCACGGTCTCTGGGCACAGGAATCCTCCTCGCTCGTGCCCGCCCATTTGCAAGGCATGTTAAATGCGGGAACAAGCGTGACTTGACTTGCCTTTCAACTCCGTGTCATACACCTTGCACTAACATCAGTGGTAGCCGACACTCCGAGAAGCAGTCAACCCCTGACGGGCTTCGAGGAAGCAGGAAAATTGATCACCGAACCGACCCCCATTGAGACGATCTACGGTCGTCCCTGCTCACGGCGTTCGAGTGGATCCGTACTAACGCAATGGAAACAGCTTCCCGATGATTTAGTTAGGAGAAACTCTATTCGGCCCGCCGTTCCTTACCGGCGGGAAACCGAAAAGCCCGGTGGCAGGCCTGATCAGGTTCTTCACCTGGGCCGAAAATCCCCTCCGGCCCGCATCAAGGACCACCGAAGAACGGCCACCCTCCGTGAGCGTGTGACCGCAGAACAGGAAGAGCCGATGCGCGACAGAGATCACCGGCAGAGAGCACCGCGGAACCTGCGCTGGGACGGCGGTGGCCGTTTCTTCGACACGCGGCGCGGCGACTGGATCGACACCGCCGCGCTGGCCGGGGAGGTGCGCGACGGTCTCGTGTTCCGCGCGTGGCGGTGGGACACCGGAGAGGAATGCACCATCGCCGTCCTCCTCTCGCTCCTGGGGTCCGCGCTGCTCCGGCCGTCCGTCCACGACCTCGAACGCCTCCTGACAGACCGAACCGACCGAGCCGGCCGAACCGACCTGGCAGACCGGGCCGACCTGGCGGGGAAGGACGAGCGCCGTGAGCGATAGCCGGGTACGTCTGGTCGCCCGCGTCCTGGCCGGCCTCGCCCGGCAGGAGGTGCGGCAGCGAAGGGCGGGCGCCCGGTACCCGGACGGATCCGTGCCGTTGGGCGGGTACTGGCGACCGCGGGCGATCCGTGCGGCGTTCGAGGAGCTGGGCCCCTTCTACACCAAGGTCGGCCAGATCCTGTCCACCCGGCCCGACCTCGTCCCCGAGCCGATCCGCCTGGAACTCGGCAAACTCCACGACCAGGTCACGCCCGCGCCGTTCGCCCACTTCGAACCGGTGCTGAGCGCCGAGCTGGGCGCCTCGTGGCGCGGCCTCCTGCGCGACGTCGACGTCAGCGCCCCGCTCGGCGCGGCCTCGCTGGCCCAGGTGTACCGCGCCACGCTGCACAACGGACGCCCCGTCGTGGTCAAGGTCCAGCGACCGGGGGTCCGCGACATCGTCCGCGCCGACATGCGGATCCTGCGCCGCGCCGTCCGGCTGGCCGGCCGGTGCGCGCCGAGGTTCGCGACCGTGATGGACCTGGACGCCATGCTCGGCATCGTCTACGAGGCCATGGAACCGGAGCTCGACTTCTGCGTCGAGGCGGCCAACATGGAGAAGGGACGCGACACCCTCGACCGCTACCCCGCGCTGGACGTCCCCGAGGTCCTCCATGCCACGCCGCGCGTTCTGATCCAGAGCCTGGCGCCCGGCCAGTCCATCCGGGACGCGAAATGGCGCGACTTCAGCACCGAGGAGCGGCTGGGCATCGGCCGGGACCTGCTGGCGTGGTCGCTGCGCGGCTACTTCGTCGACCGTTTCTTCCACGCCGACCCCCACCCGGGCAACATCTTCGTTCATCCGGGCGAACCCGCGTCGATCATCGACTGGGGAATGGTCGGCACCGTCGACCGGCATCTGAGCCTGGCGCTGATGCAGTCCCTGCTCGGCATCGTCGTCAACGACGCGCCCGCGGCCGCCCGGGGCTGGACGGAGATGGGCCGCACCACCCCCTGGACGCAGGCCAAGGCGTTCGCCGGCGACCTGGCGAACATCGTGCCCCGGGTCCGTACCGCCTCACTGGAGGACCTGGACTTCGGCGCCACCCTCGCCACCGTCCTGAGGCGCTCCACCAAGCGCGGCATCGCCACCAGCCCGATGATCGCGATCCTGTCGAAGTCGTTCGCGAACATGGAGGGCTCGGTGCGCTACCTGGCCCCCGAGCTCGGCATCGTGGACATCTTCCGGGACGAGCTGGCCGGGATCCTGTGCGATCTGGTCAGGGAGTCCCTGTCCGAGGCGCAGGCCGCCCAGGCCGTGGTCGAGACCCTGCTCGTCACGTCCTCGGGCGCCGACCAGGCACGCGTCGTGCTGCGCGACCTGGCGAACAAGGATCTGACCCTGCACATCCGTTCTTCCCAGCTGGGCGGCTCGAGCCTGAGATCCCCGGCCTTCGTGCTGGGCGCAGCCGCCTTCCTGCTCTGGATCACCAGGGACAGACGCACGCCGTGCATCCACGACTGAGCTCGCGACGATCCGGACCGCCTCGAAGGGAGACGGTCAGCGCACCGGCGGCCGTGCCCGGCACCGATCGTCTAGTCGCGTGGAGCCAGTTTGCTGCCCGGGTAGGGGCTGAGCAGGTTCTCCCGCCACGGCCCGGACAGGAACTGGCGGGCCCGTTTGCGCCAGGAGACGAGCCGGTGGTCGGGCTCGACCTCGTCGTCCATGCCGAGCGCGGCGTCCCGCGCGCGTTGCAGGCCCAGGTGCGCGTCGATGTCGGTGCCCCACAGGGTGACGACCTCGGTGTCGCAGAACTGGACCTCGTACGAGCCGATCAGCCGGTGCCCGTGGTCGGCCAGCATCGGCGCGCGTTCCTCGCGGACGGCGTCCAGGTAGTCGAGCGCGGCGCCCGGCCGGACCTCGGCGCTCTCGAAGAGGTAGAGCGGCGCGGCGTAGCCCTCGGCCAGCACGTCGGTCAGCGCGGGGCTGCCGGGCGCGGCCCCGAGCGGCCGGGAGAACGCGGAGAACCGCAGGTCGTCGATGTCGGAGAGGAAGAGGTTCTCCTTGACGTCGTCGTAGATCTCCAGCATCTGCCGCCAGCCGCCGTCCCAGCCGCCGTGGCAGTCCCAGAGGGTCACCACCTTGAACTGCGGGTGCCCGGTGATGCCGACGGCGTAGAACGCGCCGACGAGGTCGATCTCCCGGGAGCGGATCGACATGCCCTCGGTGAGCTCGTGCGCGCCCTCGGCGAGCCGGTCGTCCTCCCGCTTGTACTCGGTCAGCCAGCGCAGGTACTCCAGCGGCCGGCGGGAGTTCATCGGGTGGAACTCGACCTCTTCGAGCAGGTGGACGCCGCGGCGCATGGAACCTCCAAAACCGAGCATGTGCTTGCTTGTTTTGGACACTAGCGCCTCGGCGGCCCCGCGACCAGAGCCGGGCCGCCACGGTCCGGCCGCTACCCGGCGAGCCGATCCAGCCAGTCGCGCAGCAGGGCCGCCTCGGCCGCGCTGAGCGGCGCGGCCCCGCCGGCGTCGAGCGCGGCCCGCAGAGCGATGGCACGCACGCCGACCTCCCCCTCGCCACCATCGAACCCGCCGCCGGACGCGTCGGCGGAGGCGCCGTAGGACCCGCTGCCGGACGCGTCGGCGGAGGCGCCACCGGCCCTGCTCGCGGATGCGCCGCCGTCAGCACGCGACGCGGCAGACGTGGCGGACGTGGGGGCGCATGGACGCGACGTGGCGGACATGGTGGCGCCCGCGCGGGAGGCGGCCACACGGGAGGCGGCGGAGGTAGCGGGGGAGGTGGCGGGGGAGGTGGCGGGGGAGGTTATGGCGGCCAGCACGGCCTCGCGGGTGCGGGCGGACAGGTCGCCGGCGTCGGGCTCGGCGATCAGCGTCAGCGTGACGCCGGTTCCGGCGGCGTGGACCATGCGCGCGGCCGTCTCGACCGGGATCCGGAGGCGGCCGGCGCGCGCCACCCGCTCCAGCAGGCCGAGCAGGAGGGCGTGGGCCTCCTTGGCGGCCGCCGGCGTGCGGGGCCCGCCGTACATCAGGACGTAGATCGCCGGATGGGTGACACCGAACTCCACGTGCAGGTCCCAGCCGCGCCGCAGGTCGTCCACCGGATCGCCGGTGCTCGGCTGCGCGCGTTTGCTCGCCAGGTAGTCCTCGAAGCCACGGCTCGCGACGGCGTCGAAGAGCCCCTCCTTGTCGCCGAAGTGGTGATAGAGGGTCGGCGCCCCCACCCCGGCGGCGGTGCAGATGGCGCGGGTGGACACGGGCGCGCCGTCCGCCTCGGCGAGGAGCCGGGACGCGGCCCGCAGGATCCGGTCCCTGGTGTCGTCCTGGGCAGCACTCATGAAATCGATGCTACAAAATTTTGCCAAGCACCGCTACATTGCTATACCATCGATACATCAACTCGTATATCAACGCTACACAGAAGGATGCGATCCATGCGCAGCGCCGTCCTGACCGCCCCTGAGAAGCCGCTCGAGCTGGTCGAGCGTGACGTGCCCGAGCCCGGCCCGGGCGAGATCCTGGTGAAGATGACCGCCTGCGGGATGTGCTTCTCCGAGGTCAACCAATTTCACGGCCACTACCCGTTCGGCCGGTTCCCGGTCGTCCCCGGCCACGAGATCAGCGGTGTCGTCGCCGCGCTGGGCCAGGGTGTCGACTGGCCGGCCGTCGGCACCCCCGTCGGGGCGCAGTTCACCTACACGTCCTGCGGCCGCTGCGACTACTGCGTGCGTGGCGACCAGATGCTCTGCACCGGCCCGAAGCACGTCACCGGCGTCAACCACGACGGTGGCTACGCCGAGTACTTCGTCGCCCGCGCGGGCTTCGTGACCCCCCTGCCCGAGGGCCTCGACCCGGTCGCCGCGGCGCCGCTGATGTGCGCCGGGATCACCGCGTTCAACGGGCTGCGCCAGGGCGGCGCGGTCGCCGGGTCGAAGGTCGCCGTGCTCGGCACCGGCGGCGTGGGCACGATGGCGGTGCGCTTCGCCGTCGCCATCGGGGCCCGGGTCGCGGTGGTGTCCCGGTCGCGCCGCGCCGAGAAGGAGATGCGCGACCTCGGCGCCGAGGTCTTCGTCGCCACCGAGGAGGAGGACCCCGCCAAGGCCCTGCTCGCCTGGGACGGCGGCGTCGACCTGGCGATGAACACCGCGCCCGACACCGCCACCGGCCTGGCCGCGTTCGAGGGGCTCCGCCCGGACGGAACGCTGCTCTACCTGGGCTACGGCCCGGAGCCGGTCACGCTCCACCCGCTCGGCCTCGTCCTGCATCGCCGCCGCATCATGGGCTCCCCCTCAGGCGCCCCGAAGGACCTGCGCGACACGCTCGCCTTCGCGACCGCGCACGGCATCGTCCCGGAGGTCACCCGGGTCGGCCTGGACGACGCCCCGCGCATCCTGGCCACGATGGTCGACGGCACCGCCCGAGGCCGCTCGGTCATCACGTTCGACTGACCACACGATCACCCTGACACCACGTTCAGCTGAGCTGGACGGCGGGGTGGTGGGCGTGCCAGGGGCGGGCCTGTTCGTAGGCGGCGCATGCGCTGAGCACCAGGGCGTCCGCGTGGCGGGGGCCTGCCACCTGCAGGCCCACCGGGAGGCCCGCGGGGGTGAATCCGCAGGGCACGCTCGCCGCCGGCTGCCGGGTCATGTTGAACGGGTAGGTGAACGGGGTCCAGCCGGTCCAGCGGGCCCGGGCGCCCGGCGGCGCCTCGCGGCCGGCCTCGAACGCGGTGATCGGGAGGGTCGGGGTGAGCAGGAGGTCGTACTCCTCGTGGAACCGGCCCATGAGCTGGCCCAGCCGCACCCGCGTCGCGGTGGCCTCGAGGTAGTCGAGCGCCGACAGCCGCGCGCCCTGCTCGGCGACCTCGCGCAACCCGGGGTCCAGCTCGTCGCGGCGGGACGCGGGCAGCCGCTCGACCACCTTGGCGGCCCCCGCGAACCACAGCGTCTCGAAGTCGCGCACCGGGTCGTCGAAGCCGGGATCGACCTGCTCGACCTTGGCGCCGAGCTCGGCGAACACGCCGACGGCGGCGGCGACCAGCGCCGCGACCTCCGGCTGGACCGCCGCGTGGCCGAGGGTGGGGCTGTAGGCGACACGAAGGCCGTCGAGGACATTCGGGGTGAAGTCGGTGAAGGGCGTGGTGGGGGGCGGGAGGGCTGACCAGTCGCGGCTGTCGTGGCCCGTGATGACGTCGAGCATGAGGGCCGCGCCGGCCACGGTCCAGGTGATCGGCCCGATGTGGGCGAGGGTGCCGAACGGGCTCGCGGGATAATGCGGCACCAGGCCGTACGTGGGCTTGAGGGTGAACGTGCCGGTGAAGGCCGCCGGGATGCGGACCGAGCCGCCGCCGTCGGTGCCCACGGCGAGCGGTGCCAGGCGCACGCTGGCCTGGGCACGCTGTTCGCCACGTCCGCCACTGGGTTCGCCACTAGGGAGGACGCCCGCGATGGGCCGATCGGGTGAGCTGGAGCCGGTCCCCCGCAAGTCCACGGTCGAGATCGTCTACGGCGAGCTGCGGGCCGCGATCCTCTACGGCTCGCTGGCGCCCGGCGACCAGCTCGGCGAGGTCGAGCTCGCCGCGCGGCTGGGCATCAGCCGCGGGCCGCTGCGCGAGGCCATGCAGCGCCTGGTCCAGGAGGGGCTGCTGCACAGCGAGCCCCATCGCGGGCTGTTCGTGATCACGCTGGACGAGAACGACGTCGAGGACGTCTACCTGGCCCGGCTCGCCATCGAGCGCGCCGCCTGCGTCCTGCTCATGGGACGCAACCGCGGCGAGGCCGTCGTGCAGCTGAACGAGGCCCTGCAGCAGCTCGTCGAGGCCGCGCGGGAACGTGACCGGGTCAAGATGAGCGACGCCGACCAGGCGTTCCACGAGGTGCTCGTGCGTGCGTCCGGCAGTCCCCGGCTGGAGCGGATGGCGCGGACGCTGCTGGTCGAGACCCGGATGTGCCTGAACGCGCTGCAGGCCAGGTACCCCGAGCCCGAGGAGCTGGTCGAGGAGCACCGCCGTCTCGTCGACGCGATCGCCGACGGCGATGAGGAGCGGCTGCTCCGCCTCATCGAGAAGCACATGGTCGACTCGATCGCCCGGTTGTGCGGCACCGGCTGACGCGCGGGTCAGGAGCAGAGCGGCGAGATCTTGAAGGGCGTCGGCAGGGTCGCCGGCCCGGGCGCCGGAAGGGGCGCGGCGGGCGGCGCCGAGTCCGCCGGCCGCCGGAACGTCCCGTACAGGCGGATGCGGCTGTACTGGACGGCGGCGGGCTCGAACTCGACCCGCGCCAGCACCGCCCGGTTGCCGAAGCGGTCGGTGACGCGCACCCGGTAGGGGCTTTCGCCGGGCTTGGAGATCACCCAGTGGTTGTCCAGGCCGCGCCGCAGCGGCCGCCACGGCCGGCCGGCCGCCCGCAGCTCGACGCGGCGGATCGGATTGCCGTGGCCGAGGACGAGGAGGGCGAGCCAGTCGCGCGTGGAGTCGGGCTTGACGCGCACGGCCAGGCGGGGCGCGGGCCTGGGGTCGCGGACCAGGCGGTAGCGGACCGGGATGACGCCCTCGGACCGGTCGCCGATGCGGGCGAACGCGCGTTCGCTGAGGTCGAGGCGTCCGGGCACGCAGGTGGGGCACCGGTCGACGACCTGGGCGCGGACGGTGCCCTCCGGGCCGGTGATCTCCAGGTACGAGCCGCACAGCGACGCCCGGCCGTAGTCGGCCGCCGAGAGCGAGACGTAGAGGCCTCCGGCGGGCAGCGGGCCCATCGAGCACAGCACCGCCGACCAGTGGCGATGGTAGACGGCGGTACCCCGGCGAGCCGGCGGGGCCGCCCCTCCCGAGACCGGCGACGGGCGCGAAGCGACCGCCGAAAGCGGCGACGAGGGCGACGACGCGAGCGGAGCGGCCGCCGAGACCTGGGGCGAGGTGGTCGAGGCGCAGGCGCCCTCCTGGAGCCTGATCATGCCGGCGGTGAGCGCGGACATCGCGATCATCACCAGTGGCGCCCACATCCAGCGGGGTCTGGGTTTTCGCCGAGGTCTCGCGTGCATCGCCGTCTCCCCGATGTGCGTGACAGCCGTTCGACTTCACTAGGTAATCAGACGAACACGGAGAGTGCCAGAAGCGCTTCCGGTTCGGGTCCAACGGACACGGCTGTTAGATTCCGAATCTGATTCTGATCCTGGCGCGATCGAGGGAGAACGGCGTTGAGTCCTTGGAACACGCCCGAGCGCGCGGCGCTCCGCACGCTGGTCCGCGACTTCACCGCACGTGAGATCGTGCCGCACCTGCCGGCGTGGGAGGACGCCGGGGAACTCCCCCGTGACCTGCACCGCAAGGCCGCCGCGGCCGGGCTCCTCGGGGCCGGGTTCCCCGAGGCGGCGGGCGGCTCGGGCGGCGACGTGTTCGACGCCCTCATCGTGGCCGAAGAGATGATCCAGGCCGGTGGCTCCGGCGGCGTGGTGGCGTCGCTGTTCACCCACGGCATCGCGCTGCCGCACATCATCACGGCCGGGACGGAGACCGGCGCCAAGGAGCTGATCGACCGGTTCGCCCGGCCGGTGCTCGCGGGCGAGATGATCGGCGCCCTCGGCGTCACCGAGCCCGACACCGGCTCGGACGTGGCGGGCATCCGCACCACCGCCGTCCGGGACGGGGACGCGTACGTCGTCAACGGCGCCAAGCTCTTCATCACCTCCGGAGTGCGGGCCGACTTCGTGACCACGGCGGTCCGCACCGGCGGGCCCGGGGCCGGCGGGATCTCGCTGCTGGTCATCGAGAAGGGCACGCCCGGGTTCGGGGTGTCGCGGTCGCTGCGCAAGATGGGCTGGCAGTGCTCCGACACCGCCGAGCTCTCGTTCACCGACGTGCGCGTCCCTGTGGCGAACCTCGTCGGCGCGGAGAACAGCGGCTTCCTGCAGATCATGCGGAACTTCGTGGCCGAGCGCCTGTCGCTGGCCGTCCAGGCGTACGCGACGGCGCAGCGGTGCCTGGACCTCACCCTGGAGTGGGTCCGCGCCCGCGAGACGTTCGGCCGCCCGCTCTCGTCCCGCCAGCTCGTCCGGCACAAGGTCGCCGAGATGGCGCGGCAGGTCGACGTGGCCCGCGCGTACACCCGGAGCGTCGCCGAGCGGTACGCCGCGGGCGAGGACGTGCTGACCGAGACCGCCCACGCCAAGAACACGGCCGTGTACGCCGTCGAGCACGTCGTCCACGAGGCCGTCCAGCTCCACGGCGGCATGGGGTACATGCGGGAGGCCGAGGTCGAGCGCCACTACCGCGACGCGCGCATCCTCGGCATCGGCGGCGGCACCAACGAGATCATGAACGAGATCGTCGCCAAGCGCCTGGGCCTCTGACCGCCGCGCCCGCTCGGGCCAACGGCGCGCCCGGACCCGCCTCCTAGGCCGCCGTTTCCGAGCGGGCGCTCCACCACGCGTCCAGGCGTTCGATCGCCTGCGGCGCGTAGGCGGAGGGCCCGACGGCCACCGTGGCCGAGGCGAGCACCTGCGCCCAGGCGAGCGGCCCCAGCGGGACGCAGCCGAAGAACAGGCTGACCCCCGGCGTCTCGATCACGGCGGCGCGGCGCCGCGTCCGGCCAGCGCGGCCCCCTTGGGTCGCGGCGCCGGTGGCGACCGCGACGGCGTACGCACGGCCAGCGAGGACGGTGGTGTCCTCGTAGACCATGCAGGAACGTTCGGCGAGGTCCGCGCCGGGCACCGCCTCCAGCGTCTTGGTGACCGGCTGCGACTCGCCGGAACGCAGCTCGGCGCGGGCCCGCTGCACGCCGCTGATCAGCGC
The DNA here is from genome assembly GCF_043198015.1 of Spirillospora sp. NPDC048911. Taxonomy (NCBI): domain Bacteria; kingdom Bacillati; phylum Actinomycetota; class Actinomycetes; order Streptosporangiales; family Thermomonosporaceae; genus Spirillospora; species Spirillospora sp. NPDC048911. The sequence continues at coordinate 86,105 of NZ_JBICUD010000011.1, forward strand.
GTTGCCCGCCATCACCCCGCCGACCAGGGCGGCGTCCACGCCGGAGCCCACGACGGCGGACGCGGCGGCGCCCAGGACCAGGACCGGGGTGAGCGGGTCGCGCAGCTCGTGCCCGACGGCCTGCGCGACCTCGGTGACCGCCCGGACGGGCCGCGACGGGCCGCGGGACGGTCTTCGCGGGGTGGCGTCCTCGCCGGGACGGAGCCGCAGCGCGCGTTCGGCGGCCTGCTCGGGATCGAGCGCGTGCCAGGGGACGCGCGGCAGCGGATCGGGCGGTGTACGGGCGGCCAGCCGCCGCGCCGCGACCACGCCGCCGAGCATCGCCATCACCGCGGCGCTGTGCACCGGCGCCAGATCGAGCGGCGAGGTGCTACGGCGGCCGGTCACCACCAGGAGCGTGCCGAGGGACGAACCGCCCACGGCCAGGCGGACGGCCCTCCTGCGCGGCGCCGACCGCGCCGAGCAGGCGCCAGACCTGCTCCAGGCCGCCGGTGCAGATCAGGTCCGCGCCCCAGCAGGTACGTTCGCCGTCACGCTTGAGGCCGATGCCGACGTCGGCGGCGAGGGCGGCGTCATCGTCGGCGGCGGTCACGACGAGGACCCCGTGGCCGTCGCGCTGCAACCGACGGACGTGCTCGGACAGGAGGGGACTCGGCGCACCCGCGCCCCGGGGCTCGACACCGACGTGCGGATGAATTCGCCTAAATTCGACTAAATGGCCGAGAAAGCGCAGGTAAAGCCGCAGATCACGGGCTAGCGGGCGGCGGCGAGCAGCCCGTCCACGAGCGCGCGGAGACCCTCGGTGTAGGTGTCGCGGGCGGTGATCTCCTCCCAGCGGCCGGCCAGGGACGACAGCCTCGGCAGCTCGTCCGCGTCCAGGCCGGCGAACACCTGGTCGCGGAAGGTGGGCCGGTCGTCCTCGGCGCGGCGGCGGGCGGCGGAGGCCCGGATGATGAGCTCGCCCGCCGTGTAGTACCAGATGCTGCGGTAGGCGTAGACGGCCTCCTCGATGGAGAGCCCGCACGCCATGGCCGCGTCGATGACGTTCTCGTTGTACCAGAGGGCCGCGGGCGAGAAGAGGTCGTCGGCGGTGATGACCTGGACGACCCACGGCACCCGCGCCAGCGTGTCGTGCATCGCCTGCGCCGTGACGACGATGCGTTCGCGCGGGTCGGCGGGCAGCTCGGGCCGGAGCATGCCGCTCGCGATGTCGTCGAGCACGAGGAGCAGCAGCTCCTCCTTGTCGCGCACGTGGTGGTAGACGGCCATCGGCGTGCTGCCGAGGTCCTGCGCGAGCCGCCGCATCGTCAGCTTTTCCACGCCGTCGGTGTCGATGATCCGCCGCGCCGCCGCGATGATGTCCGGCCGCGAGATCTTGGGCGGCCGCCCGGTCCGTGTGCCCACCCGCCCATCTTGGCCCATGCCCGCCGCGCCCGCCCCGCGCGCCCTGCCTGCTGTCTCGGGGTCGACAAGCCGGAGCCGTCCGGGTTAGTTTTTATACATGTATAAAAAATTGAGGCCGGGCCTCGTCCTGGCGGCGGTGGCCGTGGCGCAGTTCATGGTCGCCCTGGACATGGCGGTGGTGAACGTCGCGCTCCCCGCGATCCGCACCTCGCTCGGGTTCGATCCGGTCGACCTCTCCTGGGTCGTCCACATGTACGCGCTGACGTTCGGCGGCTTCCTGCTGCTCGGCGGCCGGGCGGGCGACCTGTACGGCCGGCGCCGGCTCTTCCTGCTGGGGCTCGTCGCGTTCGGGCTGTCGTCCCTGCTCGGCGGGCTGGCGCAGGCCCCCTGGCAGCTGATCGCCGCCCGCGCGGCGCAGGGGGTCGCGGCCGCCGCCGTGGCCCCGGCGGCGCTGGCGATGCTGGCCACCACGTTCACCGAGGGGCCCGCGCGCGTCCGGGCGCTCGGCGTCTGGAGCGCGGTGAACGCGGCGGGCGGCGCGCTCGGGGTGCTGGCGGGCGGCCTGCTGACCGAGTACGCGGGCTGGCGCTGGGTGATGCTGATCAACATCCCGATCGTGCTCGGCGCGCTGGTCCTCGGCGTCGCGGCCGTGCCCGCGGACGGGCCGAGATCGCGGGAACGCCTGGACGTGCTCGGCGCGGTGTTCGCGACCTCGGGCACCGGCCTGCTGGTGCTCGGCGTCGTCCGCACCGACCGGCACGGCTGGGGCTCCGCGACCACCCTCGGCACGCTCGCCCTGGCGGTCGCGCTCCTAGCGGCGTTCGTCCTGGTGGAGCGGCGGACGAAGGCGCCGCTCGTCCGGCTCGGTCTCTTCAGGAGCCGCTGGGTCAGCGGGGCGAACGTCTTCGTGTTCCTGGCCGCGGCCGGGCAGTTCGCCGCGTTCTACTTCGTCTCCCTCTACATGCAGCAGGTTCTGGGCATGAGCGCGGCCGCGACGGGCGCCGCGTTCCTCCCGTTCTCGCTGGGCGTGATCGTCGGTACGGTCGCCGCCACCAGGCTCGGGGCGAGCCGGTCACCCCGCGTCTCGCTGATCCCCGGCGCCCTGCTCGCGGCCGTCGGCATGGCGTGGTTCAGCCGGATCAGCCCGGACGGCGGTTTCGTCGCCGACGTCCTCGGCCCGTCCACCATCACCAGCATCGGGCTTGGCCTGTGCCTGGCGCCGGTGGCCGCCGCCGCGACGACGGGTGTGGCTCCGGGCGAAGCCGGGACGGCCTCGGGCATCCTCAACAGCGCCCGGCAGCTCGGCGGCGCCATCGGTCTGGCGTCCCTGGCCACCGTCGCCGCCCACACGTCGGGCAGCCTGAACGACGGCTACGCGAACGCGCTCGTCGTGGCCGCCGGTCTCTATGTGATCGCGGCCGTGGTGGCCGCGGTCGTGCTGCCCCGGACGAAGCACGTCCCGGATCGGCCGGCGGCCGAGCTCGTGCCCGTCGAGACAGGCTGAGAAGGGGGCCCGGTGGACCGCCGGTCCACCGGGCCTTCCGCGTCAGGCCTGGGCCACCGCGCCGGAGTCGAGCAGGGCGTCGACCTCGTCGAAGCCCAGGTCGGCGAGGACGTCGCGGCTGTTGACGCCGGGCGTGACCGGCGGGCCGTCGATCTCGGCGGGGGTGCGGGAGAAGCGGGGCGCCGGAGCGGGCTGGAGGTGGCCGCCCCGCTCGACGAAGACGCCGCGCTCGGTGTTGTACGGGTGTTCGGCGGCTTCCTTGAGGGAGAGGACGGGGGCCACGCAGGCGTCGCCGGGCAGGAAGACCTCGGCCCATTCGTCGCGGGTCCTGGCCTTGAACGCGGCCGCGAACCGTTCCCGCAGGTCAGGCCAGCCATCCCGATCGTGTTGCGCGGGGAGATCCTCGTCCTGGAGGCCGAGGAGCCGGACGAACTCGGCGTAGAACTGCGGCTCGATCGCCCCGACTGCCATGTGCCCGCCGTCCGCGGTCTCGTAGACGTCGTACCAGGGGGCACCGGTGTCGAGCATGTTCACGCCGCGCTCGTCCTGCCACATCCCGCCGGCGAGGAAGGCGTGGATGAACGTCGACAGATGGGCCGTGCCGTCCACGATCGCGGCGTCCACGACCTGGCCGCGGCCGCTCACCCTGGTCTCCAGCAGCGCGGCGAGAATGCCGACGATCAGGTACATGCTGCCGCCGGCGAAGTCGCCGAGCAGGTTCATCGGGACCTGCGGCGGTCCGCCCGCGCGGCCGATGGCGTGCAGCGCACCGGTGATCGCGATGTAGCCGACGTCGTGGCCCGCGCTCTGCGAGAGCGTCCCCTCCTGGCCCCACCCCGTCATCCGCCCATAGACGAGCCCGGGATTGCGGGCCAGGCACTCGTCGGGGCCGATGCCGAGCCGCTCGGTCACGCCGGGCCGGAAACCCTCCAGCAGCACATCCGACCGCTCGACCAGGCGGAGCACGACCTCCTTGCCCTGCTCGCTCTTGAGGTCGACGGCGATCGAGCGCTTGCCCCGGTTGGTGAAGTCGGTGCCGGCGAACCCGCCGCCCCTGGCCACGGCGGCGGCCCGATCGACCCGGATCACCTCGGCGCCCAGATCGGCCAGCATCATGGCGGCGAACGGACCCGGCCCGATCCCGGCCAGCTCGACCACCCGCACTCCGGAGAGCGGACCCTTGCCCATGGACGACCCCTTTCGACCCAACGCCTGAACCTCATTCGGTGCACCCCCCAGTGTGCCCGATCGAGGTAAGTGCACGCTGACCACCCCGGCGAACTCAGCCGGGGCGACCGGTCAACGTGACGGGTGCTTCGGGGCGCAGCTTGGCGGCCGAGCCGACCAGGAGCCCCTTGGTGACCTTGGGCTTGCCGACCGGCCCTTCGGCGTGCGGCACGAGGTCACGTACAGCGGCTGCCAGGTAGTACCAGCGGCCCGACGGGGCCTTCCACCAGGTGCCGCTGACCGGCTGCCGCGCGTCGCACGAGCCGGTGACGAACCCCTCCTTCGCGGCCACGAGCGTCGCCTGCCCGGCGTCGCCGCCGTCCGCGAAGGACATGCGGGTACAGACCCATTGGGCATGCCCGCCGCCATGCGGCAACGACCCAGACCAGAAGTCCCAGGCCGCCGCCACCGCCACCGGCCGCGCAGGCTGTGGCAGCAGGCACCCAAGCCGATCCCACAACTTCACACTCGCCCCCTTAAGCCGAACAGAAGGCGCGAGCTTGGCAGGCGCCACACCGGGTTTGGCGGGCGTAGTGGCGGGCTTGGCGGGTGCGGCGGCGGGGTTGGTGGGTGATGGGGCGGGTTTGGCTGGGGCGATTGGTGGAGTGGTGGGCGCTGTGGGCTTGGAGGTGGGTGAGCGGTAGGTCAGGGTGGCGGGGCGGAGGGTGCCGAACTCGCCCACGGTGCGGGAGCCGTCGCGGCCGATGATGTCGAGGAGCGGTCCGCGGTGGCAGCGCGTCTTCACGGTCACGGTGTCGGTCACTCCACCTACCACGTTGACCTTGCGGCCGGACGGCGTGACGGCGGTGGTGTCCCAGGGGGCGAGGAGGTAGCGGCCGCCGCCGAGGGCGATGGGGCTGGACGCGTCGGCTCCGGCTGCGGAGACTTGCGGGTCAGGTGAGCCGGTGTAGCGGGCGATCAGGTCGCGGTGGCGCAGGAGCGCGATCGGGACGCCGCCGACCCTGCCCGCGTAGAGCAGCTGGGCGTCTCCGTCCAGGCGGCCCTTCTCGGTCCACGCGGCGAGGGCTCGTGAGGTGAAGGCCTTGTCGTTCACCAGGTCGCCCCGGGCGGGCCACACGTCCAGGGAGGGCGGGCGGCGCGTCCAGGCGTCCGGTGCGGCGGAGGTCAGGCGCAGGTTGCGTGCCTCGGCGAACGGCATGCCGTCGAGCCTTTCGGTCACGATCAGTGCGCCGATCAGGGCTGTGGCCAGGGTCGCGACGGCGATCGGGAGGATGGGGCGGCGGCCGAGGCGGACGGGGGTGGGCTCGAAGGGCTCGGACGGGACCGTGGGACGTTCGGCGGCGTCGGCGGCGTCGATCAGCGGCCAGACGTCGCGGATCCGCAGCTGGACGAGCTGGTCGCGCACCGCGTAGCGCGGCCGCCCCTCGATGTGGCGCAGCACGTACGCGACGCGGACCTGCGGCTCCATGCCCGCGAGCGCCTTGGTCAGCGCCGGGTCGGGGAGTTTGGCGGGCAGCGCGCGCAACCAGGGGCCGAGGCCGATCCGGAGCCGCCAGGAGGGACGCATGGCCCTGCGCAGCACCTTGGTGCGCTGTTTGGCGGGCGTGATCCGGCGCAGCGTCCGCCGGGACAGGACGCCGTCCACGATCCGCTGGGCGAGCGCGAGCCGGTAGAACCGCTTTCCCTTGCCCGGCAGTACGAAATACGCCAACCGGACAAGATCGCGATAATGCGACTCCGCCTCGGTACGCGTCCCGGCATCTTTCGCCATCGAGCCAACTCCCTCTTGACCTGCTGAGCGATATCGCCCCAGAGATTAAGAGAGGGCCGTGACGCGGCGGCCCGGAATTGACGGAACGATTAACCGGGCCGGGCGATATTTCCGCTATTTCCCCAACAGCGCGACGCGTTCGGTGAACGAGCCGTGGAAGCCCATCGGGAGATGGTGGCGCAGCCGCGCCACGGCGAGCGGCTCGGCCTCCACGTCCCGCGCGTCAAGAATCAGCAGGCGGGAGCGATGCTCGTCCGGGTCGTACGCGAGGGTCAGCAGCCAGCCGTCGCCCTCGTCCGCGCCACGTTCGCGCGGCACGAAGACCGGTTCGCCGAAGCCATGGCCGGGCGGCAGTTCGTGGACGGAACGGGCGCCGGTCACGTGGTCGTACGCGTGGATGCCGACGGCGGTCGGGCTCGTCCGTCCGGCGAAGTAGGTGTAACGGTGCTCGCGCCCGGCTTGGCGTACGTCGGCGTGCGGCAGTTCCATCGGCAGCGAGCAGAGTTCCTGGCCCTCGATCCGGCCGGCGGGGGTGATGCGGTAACGCATGAGCCCGCAGCCCCACGGAAAATCGCTGGTACGGAATTCCCGGAATGCGGTGGAAACCTGATCCCAGTCCGCGAATCGCACGAATTCGACGACGATGTCGTCACCGTCCTCGAAGGCGTTGACGAAATGGAATCCCAGCAGCGCCTCGTGCTCGATGATCCGGGCCTTGCCGCCGCCGTGGCGCGGCACGATCGTGAAGCAGGTCGGCCGGTGCGGCTCGTACCGCAGCGCGCCGGCGATCGAGCCGGTGCCGAGCAGGATCGGCAGGAGCTTCGGGATCACCGGGTTGATCACGAACACCAGGTGCCGGCGGGTGAGCGCGAAGTCGTGGTTCCACGGGCTGTACGGGAGCGAGATCCGCGGCAGGTGGTGCAGCCGCCCGCGGGTGTCGACACGGTGACAGCGGAGGCCGCGCGCCCGCGTGAAGTCCATCCCGAAGTTGAACAACTCGCCCGTGTCGGGGCAGCGGGACGGGTGCGCGGAGAACGCGGCGGCCACCTTCAGGCGGCCGTCGAACGAGTGCTCGCCGAGCGTTTCGAGGGTGTCGGGATCGAGCCGGAACGGGCGGCCGCCTTCCCAGAGGGCGAGCAGCCGCCCGCCGTGCAGGATCACGCCCGTGTTGGCGACGTTGGCGGGCGGCCGGAACATGTTGGCGAGCATCCCGCCGGGCCGCTGCGTGCCGAGGCCGCGCAGCCCTGCCCGTCCCGTGCGCTGCCCGTGCCGGTAATGGCGCGTCCGGACGTAGCGGTTGCGGAAGCGGATCCGGCCCTCGGCGAACGCGAACATCGACACCATGCCGTCGCCGTCGAAGATGTGGTCGAGGAGGGTCTCGCCCACCTCCCACCGCCCGGGGCCGTTGCGGTAGAGCGTGCCGGTCAGGCCGTCGGGGAGCTTTCCGTCGATCTCGTCGATCTCGTAGTCGTGCTCGTCGTTCAGCGCCTCGTACACCTGGGCAGCGTGACATGTCAGCCGGGCGTAGTTCAATGCCTAACGACTAATGCGTTCCGGAAGGGGAGCATGCGGGGGGGGTGGCCGTGACCGGCCCCATCCGGCCGTCCAGCCTCGCCCGTTTCGTCCCCGTACTAACCTGGTCCTCCCGGGGCAACTCCCCCGGCTGCCTCCCGACCGAAGGAACCCGCTCATCCCATGACCGAGGACGTTCCCGGCTACCGGGTGCTGGAGCAGGTCGGCGAGGGCGGATTCAGCGTCGTCTACCGGGCCCACCAGGAACGCCTGGACCGGGCCGTGGCGCTCAAGGTCCTGTCGATCAGCGCGGTCGACGACTCGGCCATGCGCCGGTTCCAGCGCGAATGCAAGATCACCGGACGGCTGTCCGGGCATCCGAACATCGTCACGGTGCTGGACACCGGCACGACCCGCTCCGGCCGCCCGTACATCGCGATGGAGTACTTCGAGCGCGGCGCGCTGATCGACCGGCTCGAACGGGAGGGCCCGCTGCCCGTCGGCGAGGCGCTGCGCATCGGCGTGAAGATGGCGGGCGCGCTGGCGGCCACGCACGAGACCGAGGTGCTCCACCGCGACGTCAAGCCGCAGAACATCCTCGTGTCGAAGTACGGCGAGCCCGCCCTGGCCGACTTCGGCATCGCCCGGCTGACCGACTCGTTCGACCACAGCCACACGCAGGCGTTCACCCCGCACCACGCCGCGCCGGAGGTGCTCGAGGGCAGGACGCCGGGCGTCGGCTCCGACATCTACTCGCTCGCGTCCACGCTCTACCAGCTGCTGGCGGGCCGGCCCGCGTTCAAGGGCCCGCGCGGCGAGGGCATCGCGCCACTGATGTTGCGGATCATGAACGAGCCGCCGCCCGCGTTCCAGCGCGGCGACGTGCCGGGGCCGGTCTTCGACGTCATCGCCCAGGCGATGGCCAAGGCGCCGGAACATCGTTTCGCCGGCGCGGTCGAGTTCGCCCAGCGGTTGCAGCAGCTCCAGGCCGAGCTGGGCCTGCCGATCACGGACCTCGCGCACAGCGGGAGCGGCGTCGCGGCCGCCGTCGTCGCCCCGCAGTTCCCGGCGCACCCGCGGCCCCCGGCGGTACCCGAGTGGGCTCCGACGACGCCGCGTTCCACCACCACGCCGGCCTCCGCTGCCCCACCGGCCGCGACGCCGGACGGGCTGACCGAGCAGATGTCGCCGTCCGGGCCGCTCTCCCCCTGGCACCCGGACGCCCCGGGCGCGTCTTCTCGTTCCGCGCCACCGACGGGCTACTCCACGACCCCGCAGACGACATCGCCGTTCGGGCAAGGCGGCGGAGGCTCGCAGGCGCTTCAAGCAGGACTTCAGGCAGGGCTTCAGCCGGGGTTGCCGGGCGGGCCCGCGGCGGCCATTCCGGCGGCGGACCAGGCTTCGGCCCCGACCTGGCCGCCGCAGCCGGACCATCCGCACGCGCCCCAGCCCCGGGACGGCTCGGACGGCCCGCGGCGCGGCCTGATCATCGCGGCCTCGGTCGCCCTGGTCGGCGGGCTCGCGGTGGGCATCGGCGCCCTCGCGCTCTCCGGTGGTGGCGGCGATTCGAAGGACCCGTCCGCGCCGGGGTCGAGCCCGCTCACCTCGAAGACCGGCGGGACCCAGCCACCCGCGGGCAACGCCCCCGTCACGCGGGCCCAGCTCGCCGCCGCCCGGCCGCAGGGCTTGCAGGTGAGATCGTTCGGCACGTCGGCCGGCCTCAACTGGCGGCTGCCCGCGGCCGCCCGGCAGATGCCGATCCTCGTCCAGCAGGCGCCGTTCGGAACGAGCGCGGTCGTGCCCCTGGACAACGGCGCCGTGACCACGACCGTCTCGAGGCTCAACCCCAAGCTGGGCTACTGCTTCCGCGTGGGCTCCGTCCCCGGCCTGGGGCCCGACGGCACTCCCAAGGTGTCGTGGTCACGTCCGAAGTGCATCCGCGGCGCGCGCGTAGCGGGCTGACAGCGCCGCTTTCGTCGTCATTCGCAGCGCCAGAGCGGAAGATCGACGAATGTGTCCCAGCCCTTGCCCGCGCTGCCCGGAGTGTTCGCCAGGTAACCGATCATGTAGCCGACGCCGCTCGGGGTCTGGAGTTTGTTGTAGAGGGTTCCGGCGAAGTTCGCGCCTGCCGTGGGATGCGCGTAGCGCTTCCCCCTGATCTGGCAGAGGACGGTCAGTTGGTGTCCGTTGTCGTTGTAGACGTGGACATTGGCCGAGTCGTGATCTGGAGCAGTCTTCGCATACCCGTCGGACTTCCCGTTGTGCTGGATCGGGTATTGCTGGGCCGGGCCGGTGAGGGTGGCGTTGATGCTGGTGCCCTGGATTCCGCCGGCGGCGTTGGAGGCGCTGACGGTGAACGAGTACCGCCCGTTCGTGTAGACGTCACCCAAGGTCGTGCCGACGCCTTCGATACCTGACTTGCTCTTGGCGGTTCCGGGGCCCTGCCAGCTCACCTGGTAGCGGGTCGAGGCGTCGTTCGTACCCGTGCCCGGCGCCCAAGTGATCTTCGCACCCGCGGCCGTGGCCTTGGCATTCACGTCGCGGGGAGCGGGCGGGGCCGTGCATGGCCGGACGGGCGGGCCGGGGTCGGAGTCCGATGCCGATGGCTTGCCCTGGGCGTCCTTGAATTGGACGGTGACCCGGAACGTGTACTCCTTGTCGCAGTCGCCGCCCGTGACGCGGAACTCGAACGGGCCCGCGTTGGCCGGTATCACCTGGGGCGCGGCGACCAGTCCCGGCGTGACGTTCTTGAGGACGTATCCGGTCGGCGTTCCACCGCGCGACGGCTTGAAGCCGATCCGCATCGCGCCGGCCTCGAATCTCGTGGTCAGGCCTGTGGGAGGCGTCGGCGTTCCGGGCGGACGTGGAGAGGCCGGTGGGTCTGGCAAGGGACTCCTTGGCGGAGGCCGACCATTTCCATCGCCACGTCCCCTGCCGTCGCCGCGGTCTCCACCGCCCCCGGCCGGCAGGGGCTTGCGCTTGTCGCCGCCAGGGACTTCGTCGTTGTACTTGCCGAACTCGCTCGCCCCGCCGTTGCCGTCCACCACGACCGCCTTGGGCTGACCAGGATCGTGTGCCCAGAGCAAGCCTTCCTTGACGAAGACCTCCAGACTGGAGTTGCGGCCCGCGACGGGGATCGCCCTCTCACTGCTGCCCGTCGCGGTGTTGTAGACGTGCAACTGCCCCAGGGACTCGTCCGGAACGTAGATCCGGGGACCCAGGACCTGGGGCGCCTGATAGCGATGTTTGGGCAGCCCAAGGGCCACTCCCTGGTGCCGTCCCGTCCCGCTGTCGAGCAGCACCAGCGATCCGGTGCTCTGAACGAGCAGCGGTACGAGCGTCCCCTCCGTACGGGCGGGGACCAGCGTCTCCACCTCCGGAGTGCGCACGGTGGAAGGAAGACTCACATCGAGCCGGACGCCGTCGCCGCCGAGCGTCATCGCCTTCGCGGCCGTGGAGTTGACCACGACGGGCTCGCCCGCGGCGATCACGAGCGACAGCCGGTCCCCCGGCTTCCCGGCGGAGACCGGCGGCTGCGGGCGGCCGTCGCGGAACGGCGTGACCTGCCCCGTCTGCGGCGCCGGCACCCACAAGGTGCCCCGCACGTCAACGCCGGCCTCCTCCAACGGCGGCGTCAACGTCGCGGAGGGCCCGAGCGGCGCCAGACTGACCGGATCGATCTGCTGGACGGCGCCCTTGACCGGATCGACGGTGTACGCCTTGCCCGCGTTCGCGAGCACCTGGAGGTTGGTCCCGCCGAGGCCCTTGCTCTGCACCACCTTCAACTGGGACGGATCGATCCGGCTGACGACTCCGGTGTCGATGTCGACGAGGAGCACGGTGTTGCCGTCCTGGACGACCTTGATCCGGTGGTCGCGCATCTGCGGAAGGAGCGCGGCCTTGCCGTCGACCTTGGCGGCGGGTCCGTTCACGTGGACGAGCACGCCCTTGCTCTTGGCGCTCAACCAGGCACCCACGTCCGCGAGCCGGTACTTGGCGCTGGCGACGCCCACCCCGTAGACCACCGCCGAGACGAGCAGCAGGCCGACGAGACCCAGCGCCACCTGGCCCGTCACCCGGTCCCTGCCGAACGCAGCGCGCATCGCCCCGCGGAAGCCAGACTGACCCACTCGTCACCCGTCCCATCGCCGACGCGCGGGACACACTAGCTCGCACCCGCCTCGTTCACCCTGACCTTGCACAAGGCGGCCGATGTCGGTCACTCAGCAAGACGTCGGCGATCTGGACACGACACGTCCCGGCCCGCACACGGCCTCGGCTCCCACCATGGCCATCGGTGAGCTGCCTCCCGCCGCCAGCCGTGCAACCGCGGCATCCGCAGAAACCCTCGCCATGCACGCCCCCTCCGTGCACGCCCCTCCGTGCACGCCCCTCCGTGCACGCCCCTCCGTGCACACCACCCCCGTGCACGACCCCCTCGCCATGCACGACCCCCTCGCCATGCACGACCCCCTCGCCATGCACGACGCCCCCGTGCACGACACCCCAGTGCGCAACGCTCTCCCCGGGCGCGACGCCATGCCGCATACCGCGGCTGACTCTCGCCTGCACGCTCGTGCATCTCACCTGCGGCAAGGTGCACCCATCCATGTGACCTGCGGCAGGTGCGCCCGCCGACCTGCTCGTCTAGGACGCCGCGTTCCGCACGGCGGTCGAGGAGGGGATGCCGAGCTCGGCCCCTACCTCGGCTGGTCGGTCGTCCGCGAGGTGGCTTCCCCACAGAGTGGCGGCCGGCGGCGATCGAGGTCGCACAGCCGATGACCCGTCCATGTGCAGTCGGCCGCGTTGCACGACCCTGTGCTGACACCGTTCAGCTCCCCGCGCGGCAGCATCAGCAGCTAGCCGAGCTCGCCCGTCCTCTACTCGGACGTCATGCCAAGGCGTCCCTGTACACAGGCATCGTGATGTTGCGGCCGGACAGCACCATGACCAGGCGGCCCGAGATGTCGACCTTGCCTGCCAGCACAGCCGCGACCGCGCAGGCACCCGCTCCCTCGACGACCAGGCCGTGCTCAGCGAACAGCCAGCGCATGGCCGCCCGGATCTCCGCCTCGGTCACCGAGGTCAGCTCGGCATGCCGGAGCACCTCGGGCGTCACGCAGCCGGGTTCGAGGTTGCCCGCGAGGCCGTCGGCGATGGTCTCACCGACCTCCACTTCCACGATCTTTCCCGCGTCCACCGCCGAGGCGACGGCCCGCGACACGGCGGCCTCGACTCCGACCACCCGCACGTCACCGCGCTGCCGCGCCCACAAGGTGAGACCGGCACCGAGCCCTCCGCCGCCGATCGGCGCGACGACGGTCAGCGGCCCGTCGACCTGCGTGTCGAGCTCGCACCCGATCGTCCCCTGACCAGCGATGACATGCGGATCGTTGTACGGCGACACAAAGCGCCCGGGCAAGCTCAGCGCGTGCGCTTCGGCCTGGTCGTAGTCATCGCCGTGCTCCACCAGCCGCACCGGATACGACCGGAGCTTTGCGACCTTCGCCGCCGAGGCCCGGGTCGACACGACCACGGTCAGCTCCGCCCCCAGCCGCGACGCCGCGTACGCCATGGCAAGGCCGTGATTACCGGCGCTGGCGGTCACAGCGGGCTCCCCCGGCGTCAGCGTGGGCTCGCCTGGCGTCAGCGCGGCGATCGCTCCCCGGACCTTGAACGAGCCTGTCGGCTGGAAGGTCTCGAGTTTGAGCAGCCCAAGCTCGCTCGACACGACGGGAGTGGGCTCCAAGACCCCGCTCACATCGCGCCAAGCCCTTTCCAGATCCGCAACGTCCGGCACCCGGACAACACGCATGGCCACCTCCTGAATCATCATCCTCCGCCACCCGCCCAGCCGCGGCCGCGGCCACGCCGGCGTGGACGTCCTCCAGCGCGGGCCGATCATGCCGGGCCAGCCCACACAAACAAGATCGTCGAGGTCTGGCATGGAATGGTCGATAAATTCAGTTGAGCCCGTGATGAGCGGTGTGGTGTGCTCAATGTACCGAGAAAACACCGAACCTCCCGGTGTGCAGGCCACGGGATACTTCTTCTTCCAAAAGAAACACATCCTGCGGTCGTCTTCGATCTCGGGAGGCCACAACTTCAGAACGTGCCCGGTGCGTAGGCGAGGGTTACTTCGACCAGGGATCGAGAGGTTGCGGGTTCGAGTCCCGTCATCGGTTAACGGCCGGTGTAGCTCAATGGCAGAGCGCTTTGTGTCCTTCGCCGTCCTTGATCTCGGGCACGCTCTTTCGCACACAACTGAACACGCGTACCTCCCGGTGCGCAGGTGAACGGGTACTTCGAGGTTCGATTCCTTCAGCCGCTCGTGCGGCTGCCGCCCAATTGGCAGGGCACCCCGTGCACCGACTTGATCTCGGGAGGAGCATCTGTTTCGCGGATGCCCGGTGCGCAGGTGACGGATACTTCCTTGTTAATCCGCGGGTCGTGGGTTCGAGTCCCACCGCCGCCTCATGGCGGTGTAGCTCAGTCGGCAGAGCAGCGGACGTGTCGAGCCGTCACCGATTTCTGACCTCGGGCATTTCCACGAAGCACAAGGCTCCTCTACCGCATGAAAGGGGGCCTTTATCAATGGCGAAGTTCAACAGGACCAAGACCCGGGCCGCCACGTCGAGTCCGGTGAAGACCGAAGCGGTCGCGTCCGCCCGTACGCATGAGGGCGCACCCGGCTTCGCACGCGACACCAAGAGTGAACTCTTCCTGCTCGCGGTGACCAACATGGCCGGCGAGGGCACGTTCTACGAGAAGGCCGGCGACCGCGACGACCGCTACCGCGCCCTCGTCCACCGGGCCGCCGTGGACGACGGCGAATGGATGGCGGGCTTCCTCCCGTGGCTGCGCACTCAGGCCAACATGCGTTCGGCTCCGATCGTCGGCGCCCTCGAAGCGGTCCGGGCACGCCTGGACGCCGGGCTGCACGGCGGCAACCGCCGGCTGGTGTCGAGCGTGCTGGCGCGCGCCGACGAGCCGGGCGAGGCCCTCGCGTACTGGACGTCCACCTACGGCCGGGCGATCCCCAAGCCGGTCAAGCGCGGTGTCGCCGACGCCGTGCTGCGGCTGGGCACCGAGTTCAACTACCTCAAGTGGGGCAGCTCCGAGGCGCGCGGCTTCACGTTCGCCGACATCCTCAACCTCACCCACCCGGGTGACCGGAAGGGCAGCTCGCAGGGGGGCCGCTTCCAGGGGCCGTGGCAGCACGACCTGTTCGGATACGTAGTGAGGCGCCCCTACCAGGCCGACGTCTCGATCCCCGAGTCACTGGAGACGCTCACGCGCCGTAGCGCGCTGCTGTCGATGCCGGTCGGCGAGCGTCGCCGCGTCCTGGAAGACCCCGAGCTGCTGCGCCGCGCGGGCATCACCTGGGAGGCCCTGGCGGGCTGGCTCCAGGGGCCGATGGACGCCGCCGCGTGGGAGGCGATCATCCCCTCCATGGGGGTGTTCGCGCTCGTGCGCAACCTGCGCAACTTCGACCAGGCGGGCGTCAGCGACGAGGTCGCCGCCCAGGTCGCCGCGAAGATCTCCGACCCGGAAGTGATCGCGCGCTCGCGGATGTTCCCGTTCCGGTTCCTGGCCGCCTACAACGCCGTGCCGTCGCTGCGGTGGTCGTACACGCTGGAGAAGGCGCTGAACCACTCGCTGGCCAACGTGCCGGCGCTGCGCGGCCGGACGCTGATCCTGGTCGACCGGTCCGGCTCGATGTTCGGCCGGGTCTCGGACAAGTCGGGGCTGAACCGCGCCGACTCGGCCGCCATCTTCGGCGCCGCGCTGGCCATGCGCGCCGAGCGGGCCGACCTGATCGAGTTCGGCACCTCGCACCGCCCGGTCGACGTGCGCCGCGGCGAGTCGCTGCTCACCGTGCTCCGGCGGTTCTCCTCGATGGGCGGCACCAACACGGCCGAGGCGGTGCGCGCGAACTACCGCGCCCACGACCGCGTCGTGATCGTGACCGACGAGCAGGCCTGGGGCGGCCGCCACGGCGCCGACCCCACGGCCCAGGTATCTACCGGCATCCCGGTCTACACCTGGAACCTCGCGGGCTACAGCCACGGCCACGGCCCGTCCGGCTCCGGCAACCGGCACACGTTCGGCGGGCTGAACGACGCCGCGTTCAAGCTCATCCCGCTGCTGGAGGCGGGCCAGTCCGCAACCTGGCCCTGGCTGACCAGCTGAACGTTCCCGTCCGTCCGCCACAACGGACGGACGGGAACCAGCCGGCACCCGAACCACAGACTTCATGATCCACGGCAAGCCACAGCACGAGCAGCTCAACCCGCGGACCGTGCAGAGCGCGGGCTGTGCACGATGCGGGCGGTTTAGAACTTGACGATTTTGGGGGCCACTTCGGAGGCGTCGGCGAACTCTTCGTAGGTGCCGTCGCGGAGGAGGGTGGTCACGGCGCGGTGGGTGGCGGCGTAGGTGGCCAGGTGGAGGGCGGCGCCCAGGCTGATGCGGCGTACGCCCGCATCGGCGAGCCGGCGGACGTCCGGACCGCCGGGATCGGCCATCACGTTGATCGGGAGCGGTGACTCGGCGCTCAGGGAACGCAGCTCGTCCAGGTCGAGGAGCCCGGGAACGAACAGGCAGTCGGCACCTGCCTCGGCGTAGATCTTGGCGCGGGCGCGCACCTCTCCGGCGCGGGCGCCGGGCTCGACCGCACGGGAGAAGTAGACGTCCGTACGGGCGTTGATGACCAGGTCACGCCCGCCTGCCTCGCGCGCGGCCTGGAGACGTGCGGCCTGCTCCTCGGGAGTGTGGAGAGGTTCCTTGAACGAGCGCGAATCTTCCAGATTGATGCCGGCGGCGCCCACGGCGACGACCTGGCGGACGGTCTCGGCCACGTCCGCGGGACTCTCTCCATAGCCGTTCTCGATGTCGGCGCTGACCGGTATGTCGACGGCGGCGACGATTCGCGCGATGGCTTCGACCATCTCCTCGCGGCTGAGCCGGTGGCCGTCCGGACTGCCCAGCGACCAGGCGATCCCCGCGCTGGTGGTGCCGACGGCGGCCGCGCCGGCCTGGGCGATGGCGACGGCGCTGGCCACATCCCACGCGTTCGGCAGGACGAGAAGCCCGTCGTGGAGCGAACGCAACTGCTGGGCCTTGGACATGGGTCCCCCTGGGTCGTTGATCTCGTGACCCTACCGAGCGGGTCCGACATTCCCCGTGGCGGCGCGGAGCGACCCGAAGAGCCGGTCGGCGTGCTCCTTGAAGACGCGGTCCATGATCGAAAGGCGCGCGACGTAGAAGCCCTCGTCGCTCCTCAGCTTCGCCGTGACATCGAGCCCTTTGGAGGAGACGGCGAGGTGCAGCGGGAACCGTTTCCTGCCCGGCGCCAGGTAGCCCCCGAGCAGACGGAACGCCAGCCGAGACCCGAAGCGCGCCTCAACGCTCTCGCCCGCGCGCGTGATGTCCTTCCAGCCCTGTTCCTTGAGGCTGGCCTCGATCGCATCCAACGCGCCGTCCCCGGCGTTCCAGCTCTGGATGGCCTCCATCACCCGAACCTACGCCCGGCGTAATCCCACGCCAATGACAATCCAGTAGCCCCAATCGGCCGGTTCCTGCCCGAACCAAACGAGAGTTGGCGGCGTCCGGCATCGGCCGGTCCCTGGAAGTGAAGGCCCGGGGCGATCGGGTGGTGGTTGGTGAATGCATGGATTCCGGTTGTCAGCGTGAGCGGAGGGAGCGGGGGTGGAGGCGGCGGTAGAGCCTTGTCACTCGGCCCGCCTTGGCGGTGACGAGGCGGCCTACCTGGTCGCTGTGCTCCCAGGCTGTGGCGGCGGCCCGGGGGTCCTGGGGGCCGTTCGAGAAGCGGCTGCGGTTGACGAGGTCGGCCAGAGGGCGGAGGTGGGCGAGGGCGGTCTCGCCCAGGCTCTTCGCTCCGAAATGGGCCACTTCGTGGGCGGTGAGAGTGCGGGCGGTGGCCAGCCCCACGTCGTTCAGGTGCTCCAGCGCTTGGTGCCAGGCGCCCGCGATCTGGGCGGGCGGGGGGCCTGAGCGGCGGCGGCGCTTGCGCAGGGCCGGCATGAGCAGGACGGCGAAGAGGTAGGCGAGGAGCAGCAGGACAATGCCGGCGACGGGGAGTGTCCAGAGTGGGATCCCCGCGTCTTTGGCGGCGTTCGGTTTTGCGGGCGGAGCCGTTGGGACTTTGCCCGGGCCAGAGCCGCGGTTTTGGTTGATGGCGTTCTGCTGGGCTTGTGCCAGTCCCTTTTGGGTCTCGCCTGCGGCCACTGTGTTGCCCTTGGAACGTCTGGCCTGCTCAGGGATCGGGTCGAACTGAACCCAGCCGTAGCCTTCGAGTTTCACCTCGGGCCACACCATCACGTCACCGGAACGTATCAAGCGTTCGTCACCGGTCAGAGTGCCGCCGCTGAAGCCCACCTTGACGCGGGTGGGGAGGCCGATCGTTCTGCCTAGCAGGGCGTAGGCGGTGGCGAAGTGCTCGGGTGTGCCCCTCTTGGCCTCGCCAAGGAAGTAGTCGAGCTGCCGATAGCTATGACCTGGCGGCGCACTGATGTCGTACTTGGCGTACTTCTTGAGGAACTCGGCGAGCATGCCTGCTTGCTGGCCAGGTGAAGTTGCGCCGTCCGTGGCTCGTTTGGCCAGGGCACGGAACTCTGCGATCTGGACGGGTGCTCTGGTCGCGCCTGGTCCGTTGGGGAGCGCAAGTGCGGCCTGTGCCTCGGCGTCCTGGGCAACGTCCGCGCCACCGAAGTCGGCGTCCTTCCACGTCCGCACTCTGGCGTCGATCCGGTAGCTCTGCCCAGGCTTGAGTGGCTGTGCCGCCGCCATGATTCCGCTGTCGGGGTCGACGACCACGCCTAGGCCGCTCTGGGGTTTGATCTGGCGGGGACGGTCTGCCGCAGGCAGCCACAGACCCGGCATGTCCTTGACGGTGATCTGCTGGGTCACCGAGTAGCGTTCCCCCGGCTCCGGGTCGGCGGGGACCCGGCTCCCGGTGGGCGTGAACTTGGCCGTGGACGTCCAGGTCACCCCGTCGAACCTGTCCAGGACGGCCAGCCGCAGATCTTCTGCCTTCCCCCCGCGGACGGTGAAGAGGAACTGGTTGCCGTTGTGCAGCCAGCCGCCGACGCGGTCGAGGGGGCTGACGCTGTCGCGCTGCTGCGGCGGGGGCGCGGCCACCTGCTCGCGCGGGTTGTACGGCTCGGCGCTGACCGGCACGTACGGGCCGGACAGGAACGCCAGCCCGCCGAGAGCCGCGGCGACGGGCAGGCCGAGCAGGATCGGCCGCCAGTTCGCCCCCTCGCCGGAACGGACGAGGATCAGCACGGCGATCAGGACCACGGTCGCGGCGACGAGCCCGAGGTTGGAGCCGGGGCCGTCCACCCCCAGCAGCAGCGCGATGCCGAAGACCCCGAACGCGGGCAGGCACGGCGCGGCCCGCAGCGACGTCCGGAGGGCCAGCTCGGCGGAAGCGAACGCGGCCAGCCACACCACCACGTGCACGAGGACGAGGAATTCGGGCTTGGCCGGGGCGGGCAGCAGCGTCGTCAGGATCGACTTCCACGAGCTGAGGACACCCGATCGGAGCGTTTGCGGGAGAGTCCCGTCACCCAGCGCGGACCGCAGTGTCACCACGGTGACCGTGCCGACCGATGCGAGGACGGTGAGGACCAGCGAAATCCACAGCGGCCAGGGGCGATCCGACTTCGGGCCCGCGAGGAGCGCCGACAGGATCGTCGGGACCGCCGTGGCGACCACGACGACCGGCACGATCGGGCCGAAGCCGAAGATCCGGTGGAATGCCAGCCCGGCGACGATGGTGAGGCAGGCGGTCACGATGAGGGAGAGGTGGCGCCGGAGCTTCATCGGCCCCTCCCCAGCCGCTGCCAGCCGTTCGCCAGCTCCGCCAGGTCAGCGAAGTCGATCAGGTGGACGCCGGGCGCCGCGACGGCGGACTCCTCCGGCCGGACCCGCAGGACCACGATCCGGTCGAAGCGGCTCCGCACCGCCGCGATCCGGCTCAGGTCGGCCGTCCCCGAGGTCACCACGATGAGCGAGCCGCCCGGCCGGACGCGGCGGACGGCGTCGAGGACCGGCTGCGCGCCGTCCGCGGGCATCACCTTGGTGAGCTGGTCGAGCACCACCTCGGCGTCGTCCGGGCCGCCGCGGGTGTCGGCGACCGGACCGCCGCCCGCCAGGATCCGGACCGGGAAGTTGGCCCGGCAGGCGCCCACCGCCACCGACGCGGCGGCGTCGACGGCCAGCTCGAAGTCGTCCGGGTCGCCCCAGGCCTCCGGCAGCGCCTCGATCACGAGCGTCGTCGTCGGCAGGCTGGCGTCCACGAGTTGCCGGACCATGAGCGTGCCCGTACGCGCCGACGACTTCCAGTGGATGTGCCGCATCTCGTCGCCGATGACGTACTCGCGGAGGGCATGGAACGTCGTCGTGCCCGCAGGCGACTTGTCGCTGGTCGGACCTTCGAGGTGATAGGCCCGTCCAGAGGGAAGTAGCCCGAGCTGAACAGTCTTGGGCCGTACGAGCAGAGTCTGTGGCGTGCCGTACTCGCGTACGCGTCGGGCCAGGTTCAGAGGGTCGGCCCGCACTAGGCGCAGCGGGCCCACCGCGATCTCGCCACGCCGGTCCGTCGGCAGCCGGTAGGTGACGGTGCGCGTGCCCTTCGACCGCAGCCGCGGAATGTCGACGCTCACGTCGGTGGCCCCGGCCGCGTCCAGACCCGTGAGCCCGCTGCGTATGCCCCGCCCCGCGTTCGTCACATGCAGGACGCCCACGGCGGGCTCGCCCCGTCCGACCTTCAGCGGCGCGATCTCACGCCGCACCTCCAGCTTGGGCTGCGGCAACGTCCACACCACCGCGCCGCCCACCGCGAGCAGCCCGGCCAGGGCCAGCATCGCCGGCTCGGGATAGCCCAGCCACCAGCCCGCCCCGTACAGCACGATCGAGGCCGCCGCGGTCCCCCACCCCAGCGGAGTCGGCATCAGACGGCCGCGGCCTGCGGTGTCGGCACGTTCGCGAGCACCTCACCGACGATGTCGGCGCCGGTACGGCCGCGCAGCTCGGCCTCCGGCGTCACGATCAGGCGGTGCGCGATCACCGGGACGGCCAGCGCCTTGACGTCCTCGGGCACGATGAACGACCGGCCCGCCGCCGCCGCCCGCACCCGCGCCGCCTTCAGCAGCGCCAGGCTCGCCCGCGGGCTCGCGCCCAGCCGCAGCTCCGGGTGCTCCCGCGTCGACGCCACGACCCGCACCACGTAGTCGTAGAGCGGCGCCGCCACATGCAGCCGCGTCGCGAACTCGATCATCCGCCCGGCGTCCTCACGGCCCGCGATCGGCGGCATCGTGTCGAGCATCGCCCCCGTCGGCGCGCCCGCGAGCACCGCCACCTCCGACTGGTGGTCGGGATATCCCATGGAGATCCGCATCAGGAACCGGTCGAGCTGCGCCTCCGGCAGCGGGTACGTGCCGTCCATGTCCACCGGGTTCTGCGTGGCGATGACCATGAACGGGCGCGGCACCGGATGCGGCGTGCCCTCCACCGTCACCCGGCGCTCCTCCATGACCTCCAGCAGCGCCGACTGCGTCTTGGGCGACCCCCGGTTGATCTCGTCCGCCACCACCAGGTTCGCGAAGATCGGCCCTGGATGGAACTCGAACGTGTTCTTGCCCTGGTTGAAGATCGACACCCCGGTGATGTCGCTCGGAAGCAGGTCGGGAGTGAACTGGATCCGCGCCCACCGCGCCTCCACCGACGCCGAGATCGCCCGCGCCAGCGTGGTCTTGCCCACCCCCGGCACGTCCTCGACCAGCAGGTGCCCCTCCGCCAGCAGGCAGATCAGCGCCAGCTCCACCTTGTCGCGCTTGCCCCGGATGACCCGCTCGATGTTCCCCGCCAGCGCCGCGAACATCTGCGCGAACCGCCCCGCCAGCGCCTCCCCGTCAACAACACCGTTCTGCTTCTCGGTCACCGGTCCTGCTCCCTACCACTCGCTTCTAACCAGGCGGTCGCGATGCTCATGAGGCGCACTCGAACATCGCCCCGCCAGGCTCACGCGGCCCTTCCATCAGCGTCACGCTGAGATAGCCGATCCCGCCGTTCCACTCGATCCGGTTCCACCAGGCGCTCGTCTCGCCGGTCTCGGATTCGGTGACGCTTTCACCGCGTATCTGGCAGATCACGGTGAGCGATCTGTACTCGCCCTTGGGAATCGACCCGATCTGCCCGTCCTTCTTCGGCTGAGACCGGATCAGCGTGTTGGTCTGGTTGTTGGCCTTGTTCTGATACGCCCGCCGCTGATAGCTGAGGTCGGCAACGGCGGTGATGGGTCCGCTGTCACCCGCGCCGTTCACCGCCTTGAGGGTGTAGGTGTGCTGCTGGTTGTTCACCAGGTTGGTGATGGTCGTTGATGTCCCGTTGACCGGACCGGGCGCGTTCGGGCCCTCCACGACGTATTTGAAGTCGTGGCCGGACGCGGCGCTCCAGCTCAAGCTCGCACCATGGTTGACGCCGCTGGCGGTGAAGCTGGTCGGTTTGGTCGGCGCATCACACGGACGCGCCTCGACGAGCTCCTCCGAAGGCGCGGACCCTGACCCTCCGTTCTGCACATAGCGGGCGATTACACGGAATTTGTACTGCAGCGAGCAATCCAGACCTGTGGGCCTGAACTCGAAAGGTCCGCTCCGTTTCACTGGCTGGACGTTCTGGACCGGTCGGCTCGCCTCGTCGGCCAGGACGTACTCCCTGACGGCCGCCGGGTTGTCACCTTGCTGGAAGGTGACGGTGACCGAGCCGTCGTTGTTGCCACGGGCCTGGAGATTCTTGGGGGCAGCAGGCTCCTTGCAGGCCGACGTCGAGTCCTGTCCCGGTCTGGCAGTACGAGGTTGCCCCGACTTGGGATCCTTGTATTTCGCAGCGACCCGGAAGACATAGGGACGGCCGCATTCAAGGCCAGTGACGGTGAAGCGGCCACCGCCCTGGCTGTCAGGCGCCATGGGCGGATCTGCGTTCGGCCAAGGCCGGTTCTTCTCGTTCAGGAGCACGTAGCCAGTGGGCACGATCCGGTTGCGCCACGAAGGCCTGAAGGTCACTGTGACGGTCTGCTTGTCGCCGGTGGCGTCCACGGTCGGCGGGCCTGGGGGGTCGTTGGGCTTGGGCTTGGTTTTGGGGGTGCCTGGGCGGCCGGGGCGGTTGCCGCCTTGGTCGCCGTTGCCACCGGGGTTGCCGCCTCTGTCGCCGCCCGCTCCCTGGGAGGGGATGGGGCGGCGGACGCCGCCGGGGACCTTGTCGGTGTACTTCTGGATGTTGTGACGCCGGCCGTTCTGGTCGACGGAGACGGCCTTGTCGCCGCTCGGGTCGTTCGCCCAGAGCATGCCGTCCTTGACGAAGACGTCGAGGGGGCCGGGCTTGCCGGACACGACGATCGTCTGCTCGAAGCGGCCGGTGGTGGAGTTGTAGACGATGAGGGCGCCGGCGGTCTCGTCCGGGATGAAGATCTTGGGGCCGAGGACCTGGGGGGCGCCGAAGGTGTGGCGCTGGGGCAGGCGGAGGCCCGCCGAGGTGAGGCGTCCCGTTCCGGTGTCGAGCAGGACGAGGGCGCCGCCGCGGCCGAGGATCGGCAGGGTCTGGCCTTCGACCTTGGCCGGGATCCTGGGACGGTCGCGGACGGAGGTGAGCAGCGCGACCTTGCGGACGCCGTCGGGGCCGACGATCGCGGCGTTGCCGGAGGTCGTGTCGAGCACGGTGGGGACGCCCGCCACCATCGACAGCTGGAGCTGGGCGCCGGGCTGCGCCACCTGCACCGGCCGGCCCTGGACGCCGTTCTGGAACGGGACCAGCCGGCCGGTCTGCTCGGTGGGGACCCAGAACGTGCCGCGGTCGTCGAGCCCGCCGGGCCGGATCGGCGGGGTGAGCGTTGTGGCGCGGCCGACCGGGGCCAGGGTGACCGGGTCGATCTGCTGGACGAGGCCCCTGACCGGGTCGAGGGTGTAGGCGACGCCGCCGGAGGCGACGATCTGGAGGCCGATGCCGAAGCGCTGGCTCTGGGTGACCTTGAGCTGGGACGGGTCGATGCGGCTGACGACGCCCGTCGTCTCGTTCACCAGGAGGACGGTGTTACCATCCTGAATGATCTTGATCCGGTGGTTGGGGGCCGCCTGGATCTGGGTCTTGCCGTCGACCTTGCCGAGCAGTCCGTTGGCGTGAACGATCATGCCCTTGCCGGTGGCGGTCAGCCAGGCGCCGACGTCGGACAGCTTGTAGCGCGAGCTGGCCATACCGACGCCGTAGACGAGCGCGGACACGATCAGTACGCCGACAAGGCCGATCGCCACCTGCCCGGTCACCCGGTCACGTCGCAACAGTCTCCCCAGCCCCATCGATAGCCGCCCCAGCCCCATCGATAGTCTCGCAAGGACCGCCGATCGACCGGGGGATCTCACCCCGCTCAAACCCCGTCACCCTCCTGTCGCGCCGAGCGCATTCCGTTCTGACCTGGACGAAGCGTCACTTTTAGCGCGAAGTGCACCTTATTGCGTGCGGACCCCACAACATAACGGGGCAGGACCCCGATTCGCCTCACGAACGGTAAGAGTGGCCGGATCGGGCGCCCGTTCCGGTGACTCAGCTCACATCGGCAACATGCCTGGTCACGGCATGTGACAGGAGGACGCTCAGCCGAGCGGCAGCGTCACCGTGGACGGGGCCTGAACGGTGACCGTCGCGCCCGGCACGGTGGCGTCGCCGTAGAGCGGGTCCTTGGTGTCGACGACCAGCATGAGCCGGTGCCCCGCCGGAACGTCGAACGACGTCGCCTGGAGATGGATCGGGACCTTGACCGCCCTGCCGGGGGCGGCGCGGAGCAGGGAGTACGCCTCGTTCGTGATCAGCCGGCCGTTGCCCTGCGCGTCCACGTCGTACAGGTACGAAACTAGGGTCGCTGTACGGGCGGACGGGGTGACGGTGAGATCCAGCTCGGGTGCGCCCCGCAGTCTCTTGGGCATCTTGAACGGCGCTGTGGACCAGACACCGGCGGCTTTGCGGGAGACCAACCGTGTCTGGATCTGATTGGGAATCCCGAAGGTCTGCAGGCCCGCGCTGACGATGACCATGCCCGCGTTCGCCCCGCTGTCCTGGCCGGAACGCAACTTTTTGGCCCATCGAGGGGGTGTGGTGGCGGCAGGGGTTAGCGTGCCTTCGCCCTTTGGAGATGGGGCCGTGAGGGTGAGTTGCTCGCTCCGGCCAGTGAAATCGGCGACGTCGCGGTAGGTCTCGACCTTGCGGTTCCAGTGGACCTCGGCGGCGATGGGCGGCTCGCGGTCGATGCCGTTGTCCCGGCCGCGCAGGTAGTGGTCGAACCAGCGGAGCGCGTCGTTCCACGTCCGGCTGTCCACACCCAGGACGCCCGTCACGTGCGCCATCGCGTGGTCGCCGATCGACAGGTCGAGGCGTTTGGGGCCGGTCAGGCGGTCGAAATGCGCCAGCACCTGGTTGGGCCCGAAGAGCGTCTCGCCGTACGAGTTGGAGATGAAGACCGGCACCCTGCGCGCGTTGAGCCGAGCCCGGTAGGTGCCGGGCGAACGGACCCTGCCCCACTCGATCAGCTTGGGAACGTTCCGATTGGCGGCGAAGTCTTCGAGGATCGTCCGTGTCGACGGGCTGAACCGCCCGAGCACGAGCCCTGAGCCGGCGAGCAGGGAGAAAGCGCCCATGTGGCGGGTCTCGTTCGCGTACAGCGACTCCACGAGATCGCCCCAGGTGTCCATCGCGACCACGGCGGCCACCCGCTTGTCGTGCGCGGCGATGAGCTGGCTGAAGCCCGAGCCGTAGGAGATTCCGGCGAGGCCGATCTTGGAGCGGTCCACCGGAGTGTGGGCGATGAGCCAGTCGATCGCCTTGGAGCCGTCGGCCACGTCGTTCGGCCCGGCCACATCGATGCCGCCGCCGGAGTTGAAGAACCCCCGCGCGGTGTAGCTCAGGACGATGTAGCCCTTCTCGGCGAACTTCGCCGCCTGCGCGATGTACTCGTGGTCCTCCAGTGCCCAACTGGAGATGAACACCACGGCCGGATGAGGACCAGGCGTTCGCGGCACGAACACGTTCCCGTCGAGGGTGATGCCGCCGGCGCCAGGGATGCTGATCTCCCGGTAGTCGTACGCGGCCTTCGGGGCCTGCGCGGCGACACGCGCGAGGGCGGGCGGGGCCGTGACCAGCGCACCCCCGGCCGTCGTTCCGGCGAGGACGATCGCCATGGCCGCTCTCCGACGACTCGACATTGAACGCTCCCGACCAGCCGCTGGTCCGAAACCCGCACTCCGGGCCGTCGATGACCAGGAAGTGGTTACTGAAAAGTAGAACGGCGTTCAGTCTGGCAGGGCGCGATCACCGCTGTCATGGTGACGTCCGTCACTGGACTCTCCGTCCAACAAGGGGGCCGGTGGTCAGCTTCGGCAGAGTTCCTGCTGGCTTCGGCAAGGCGTTACCGAACGGAACTGAACGCGGCACTTATCCCGAACGTCCTAACCTTGGGACGCCGAACGACAACCCGGGGTGGACGTGGAACAAGTAAGCATCGCCGAGCTGTGGCACCGAGTGACCAGCACGCAAGAGACCCCGCCGTGGTGGCTGGTCATCCTGGTGGGTCTCGTCGCCCTCGGCGCGGTCGCCCACGGCCCCACCTGGCGCGTCGCGCGCAACGTGGTGACCATCGCGCACGAGGGCGGGCACGCGCTGATCGCCCTGGTCACGGGCCGCAAGCTGGACGGCATCAAGCTCCATTCCGACACCTCGGGCGTCACCGTCTCGCGCGGCAAGCCGCACGGCCCCGGGATGGTCTTCACCGCCATGGCGGGCTATCTCACGCCGCCGCTGCTCGGCCTGCTCTTCGCGGCGCTGCTCGCCGGCGGCCGCATCACCCTGATGTTGTGGTTCTCGCTGCTGCTGCTCGGCGGCATGCTCGTGATGATCCGCAACGCCTACGGGGTGCTCTCCATCCTCGCCGTCGGCGCGATCATCTTCGGCGTCTCGTGGCTGGGAGGCGACAGGACCCAGGCCGGATTCGCCTACCTGGCCGCCTGGTTCCTGCTGTTCGCCGCCGCCCGTCCCGTCATCGAGCTCCAGCGCATGCGCGCGCGCCGCATGGCCCCCACGTCGGACGCCGACCAGCTGGCCCACCTGACGGGCGTTCCAGGCCTGGCCTGGGTCAGCCTCTTCGGCATCGTCGCCCTCGTGGCCCTCGGCACCGGCGGCATGCTCCTTGCCCCCGACACCGCTTCACTCCCCCAGCCTCCCGGCTTCTAGGCCCGCCCTTCTGAACCTTGGCACTCTGGCCTTTGTCTCCCCGGGGCATGGTTGCGTCTGGGGACAGGAAGTGGGTCGGCACCACCACGGGCAGATCTCGCCCTTGGCCAGGGGCGATGAGCTGGCCGAAATCACGCCCTGCGGCAAGCCATTGCTTCCACTCGGCGTCGTCGAGTGGAGCATCCCAGGGGTGTACGAGCATGACTTCACGGTATCCAGGGGCCGGAAGCGGTCATAGCCCTGGGCTCCTCCGTAGATCGAGCACACGATGACACATGGCCCAGAAGAAGCTCGATCGCGCCAAGTATCACCGCAAGCGCAAAGCCCGGCTTCGTAAGACCCACAGGCGTTCCCGGCCCACGGTGGGCAAAGGTCGAGGCCGCTAGGAGACCCCCTCAGCGAGGACGTCGAGCATGCCGGTGACGGTGGCGTCCCAGGGGTAACTCTCGGCACGGACTCTGGCGGCCTTACGACGGCGCTCGGCGGGCAGCCGGAGGAGCTGCTGCACACCGTCGGCGATGGCTTCCGCGTTCGGCGGCACCGCCACACCCGCGCCCGGGACCAGCAGTTCGTACGCGGCTCCTCGATCGGCCGCGACGACGGGCGTACCGCAGGCCAGCGCCTCTAGCACCGCCAGGCCGAACGACTCGACCGGGCAGGGGGCGAGGGCCACGTCCGCGTTGGCGAGCAGCCGGGCGATGTCAGCGCGTCCAGGTACGTGGCCGTGGAAGCGGACGGGCAAGGCTTCGCGCTGCGCGAATCCACGAAGTGTGCTGGACAGCGGACCGTCGCCCACCACGTCCAGATGCACGGGAACACCGCGCCGGTGGAGCTCCGCCGTGGCTTTGAGTGCGAGATCCGGCCGCTTCTCTGTTGAAAGCCGTCCAAGGTGAACGAGGCGTACAGGACTTGCGGGGCTTGCGGTGGCCAGCAGCGGAGGGGTGGCGGGCTGGAAGGTATGAAGATCCACGCCCAGGGGAACCCGGCGGAGGACAGGGGCTTCTACCCGGGCGAACTCGGCGGCGGCAAAGGCCGAGGTGACCACTACCGCGTCGAACGTCGCGGCCAGGCGGCGGTTCCAGCGGTCTGCGACGGCCTCTAGCGGCACCCAGCCAGGTGTACGCGGCGCAAGGATCGCGTCCAGTCGTTCATGGGAGAACAACACCGTTCGCACGCCACGGCGACGTCCCCAGCGTGCCGCCACGGTCAGGGTCGCCTTGTCCGAGACTTCGATGACGTCCGGCCGCAATCGTCCTAGGACGCGCAGCACCGGGCGAGGATCGAGAACGAAACGGTAGCCGGGCGCCACCGATGGGCCTGGAACGGTGATGACGAGCCCGGCCTCGGTATGTCTGCGCGTGTACGTGGGGCCCGGGATGACGAGGGCCCGCTGATGTCCCGCCTCCACGTATCCCCTGCCGAGCCGGTCCACAGCTGTGCGGAGCCCACCTGAGACAGGGCTGTAGAGGTTCGCCAGCTGTACGACTCTCACTCCGTCACCAGCGTCTCGTACGTTGCCGGCCTGCCGCCCGAGGCCATCGCCTGGTCGATGGCCACGAGTGCGGCGCGGCGAAGACCTGGCCTGGCGAGATCCGCCGGATGCAGGGCGATGCGGAACGGCCTACGTGCGCGGGCCAACGTTCGGGATGCCTCCACCATCACGTGAGCGCCCGTCCGTTCACCGAAACCGCCAGGCCGATGCGAGAGTGCAGGCATACGGAGGGTCGGTCCATCCGGTAGCCGATGCACTGCCAGATGGCTCGTCCAGTAGGCGAACCCGAGAGCCGCCAGAGCACGCCGGGTCCCTGGAGAAGCCAGCCAACCGGGCGGAGTGAAGCCGACGACGCCGATGTCCGCGTCCGCGAGCACTTCCAGCCCTGCCCTAAGCCGTTCACGTGCCTGCTCTTCGGACAGGGACCAGAACTCACCGGCCCCACGGGCCACCAACTGGTTCACGTGCCGACGCCAGCGTGGACCTCCTGGCACGCCCTCGTGCAGGAAGCCGTGCAACGAGAGCTCGTGGCCCCGTCCCACGGCCTTGTGAACGAACGACACCAGATCGGGCGCGCCCGCCAGCCCCGGGCCCCCGCCGAACGGCCCGGGGATGATGAGCAGGGTCGCCGGTACGCCTCGTTCATCGAGATCGGCCAGCCACTGGGCCACCGGCTCCGCGGTGCTCGCGGCCACATCGTGCACCGACACCACGAACGTGAACCCGGCAGGCCCGCTCACGCGGCGTTCTCCGCCCGCTCGCGCTCGGTAACCTCGGCGGCTCCGGCAACCTCGGCGCCACCGGCAACTTCGGTGGCTCCGGCAACCTCGGCGCCTCCGGCGACCCGCTCGCGCTCGGCCGTTGCGGCGGTGAGCTCCTGGTAGTGCCCGATCAACTCGTCGCACACCGCCGCCCAGCCGCGGCCCCGCACGGATTCCACGGCGCGGGCGGCCATGCGGTGACGCAGCGCCGGATCGGCCACCAGCGTGTTCACGGCCGCGCGCATCTCGGCGGCGTCGTCCGGCGCGTACAGCAGGCCGTTGGAGCCGGGCCGGACGAGGTCCAGCGGGCCGCCCGCCGCCGGCGCCACCACGGGGACGCCCGAGGCCAGTGCCTCCTGGATGGCCTGGCAGAACGTCTCGTCCGCGCCCGTGTGGACGAAGACGTCAAGCGACGCGATGAGCTCCGACAGCTCGGTGCCGGTGCGGAAACCCGTGAAAACGGCCTCGGGCATCTGGCGTCTCAGCCGTTCCTCCTCCGGCCCGTCCCCGACCACGACGAGACGCGCTCCGGGGATTCCGACGAGCCGGGTGAGCATCCGGGGGCGTTTCTCAGCCGCGAGCCTCCCCACGTACCCGACGAGCACCTCGCCTCGGGGCGCCAGGCGGGCGCGCAGGTCAGCCGATCGGTGGTCAGGGTTGAAACGGCGCCGATCGACCCCGCGTCCCCATAGCGCCAGCCTGGGGACACCACGTTGCTCCAGCTCAGCCAGTACGGGAGTGGACGGGGCGAGCGTGCGGTCGGTACGTCCATGGAGGCGGCGTAGCCACCACCAGATGACTGGGCTAGTGCCACGGAAGCCGTATCGCCGAGCGAAACCGGCGATATCTGTCTGGAACACAGCGACGGACGGCACTCCGGCTCTGCGCGCGGCAGCGGCACCCGATGTGCCCAGTACCAGCGGCGACGCCAGGTGCACGACGTCGGGCTCGAACTCCGCGAGCACCGACGTCACCCGGCGCGTGGGCAACCCGAGGACGAATGAGGGATAGAAGGGCAGGGCGACGCCGCGAACGTACGTCACCGGGGCTCCGGCATAGCAATCCGGACCCGGCCCAGCGGAACCCACGACGTTCCGGGGCCCCCGGCCGGGTGCGATGACGAGGGCCTCGTGGCCCAGAGCGTCGAGGCGTTCGAGAACACGGCAGACCGAGTTGGTGACCCCGTTCACCTGGGGCAGGAACGACTCGGTCACGATGGCGACCTTCACGGCCGAGAGAGTGTCCATGCCGGCCGACGTTCCGGTCGCGTCCGGACGCCGATTGGGGAAACTCCGCGCGAACGGAAGCCGTGGGGAGCCCGGATGGCCCGGACAGGCGGAAGCGGACGGCTTCCGTCAATCCGCCGTTCATCTGATCATCCTCTCGTGCCGGCGCGGCACCTCCGGCTCGCCTGCCGGCGGATCACCTTTTGCGCCGGCGGCCCCTTCCGCGCCGGAGTCAAGAGGACCGGAAAACCGGCGGGCGAGAAAAGGCGGGTGAATGTCGGACCCGGCCGATAGTTTCGACAATGTGAGCGATCGATGGGGTCGGGAGCAGGTGCTCGGCCTGGCGCCGGACCCGGCGTCGGCCAAGGCCGCCGTCGGCGTGGCCAGACCGGTCAAATGGAGCAATACAGGCAGTGACGGGGAGGCGGTGTGGGGCGAGTGTCAGGGCAGCGGTAAAAGTGTCTATCGGGCATGCGCCGATCTGACCGAGCCCGCATTCCGGTGTTCCTGCCCGAGCCGCAAATTCCCGTGCAAGCACGCACTCGGGCTGTTGCTGTTGTGGAGCGACGGAACGGTCGACGCTGGGCCCCGTCCCGGCTGGGCCGCCGAATGGCTCCACGGACGGCGCGAGCGTGCCGAGAAGGCGGCCGAGCGCAAGGCGGCCCCGGGTGCCGAGGCCAAGACCAAGGATCCCAAGACCGCCGAACGGAGGGAACGCCGCGTCGACGATGGCCTGGCCGACCTCGACCAGTGGCTGCGCGACCAGGTGACGCATGGGCTCGCCCAGGCCGAGAACGCCCCGTACCGCATGTGGGACGACGTCGCGCGGCGCCTGGTCGACGCGCAGGCGAGCGCGCTGGCAGGCCAGGTCCGCGGCCTGGCCGCCGTACCGCGGGAGCCAGGCTGGCCCGACCGTCTGCTGGAGGAGTACGCGTTGATGCGTCTGCTCGTACGGGCGCATCAGCGGCGTGACCAGTTGCCCCGGGAGTTGCGTGACACCGTGCGCTCGCGTGTCGGATTCACGCTCACGCAGGACGAGGTGCTGGCCCAGGGCGAGCGTGTCCGCGACCGGTGGTACGTGGCGGGCGCGCGCGACTCCGAGCAAGACCGGCTGACCACGCGCCGGGTGTGGTTGCGCGGCCGTGAGAGCGGGCGGCCCGCGCTGGTGTTGTCGTTCGGAGTGCCAGGGCGGCCTCTGGACGTGTCACTGATGGTCGGCACAGAGGTAGAGGCCGAGTTGGCGTTCTATCCGGGCGCCCAGCCGCTGCGTGCCCTGGTGGCCGAACGCCTCGGCACGACCGCCGCGGAGCCCCCGGACGGGACGTCCGTACGCGAGTTCCTGGCCGAGCACGCGGCGGCGCTCGCCCGCGACCCGTGGCTGGCCCGCTGGCCCGCGATGCTCGGTTCCGTCCGCCTGGCCCGGTCGGGCAACGCCGGCCTGCATGTCGTCGACGCCGACGGCGACTCGCTCCCGCTCCGGCCGACCGATCCGTGGCGCCTGCTGGCCGTCTCAGGCGGCGCCCCGTTCACGTTCGCCGGAGAATGGACCCCACGCGGACTGCGCCCGCTGTCTGCCTGGCACGAAGACGAGGGGGTCGTGATCCTGTGAGCACCTGGAACGACCACGTCACCGCCGCCCTCCTCGGCACCCAACGCCGCCCCGCCCCGCCCGTGCCGGCTTCTGACGAGCCCGCGCCGCGGCCCACGGAGCAACCCGAGGGC
The DNA here is from genome assembly GCF_043198015.1 of Spirillospora sp. NPDC048911. Taxonomy (NCBI): domain Bacteria; kingdom Bacillati; phylum Actinomycetota; class Actinomycetes; order Streptosporangiales; family Thermomonosporaceae; genus Spirillospora; species Spirillospora sp. NPDC048911. The sequence goes on from NZ_JBICUD010000011.1 coordinate 117,981, forward strand.
CAGAGTGGCGAGCGGTTCGCGGACGAGGCGGGGCGGTTGCTCGACCAGGCCGCGCTGTTGACCGTCCAGCGACGCGCGGGCCTGCAACCAGGGCAGGTCAGGCTGAGCCAGGCTGGGGCGGGCCACCCTGCGGCAGGCCAGATCGGAGTTGACCTCGCTGAGGCGAGACAGCCTGCGGCGGGGCAGGCGGGGGTGGTGGACGGGCCTGCGTTGATCGCGCCTGCGCCGGCCGAGGACGTCCCGGCGGCGTCCGAAGTGGCGGCGGGACGGCTGGCACGCATCTTGCGGGGTGAGCAGATCAGGGTGCTGCCCGAGTGGCTCGAGGCTGCCGCGGCCAACGGGCTCCGTGTGCCCGCGCGGTTGCTGCCCGAGCTGCTGGAAAAGGGGCGCAGCGACCGGATGCTGCGGCCCGCGATCGTCCGGGCTGCCGGACGTCGCGGTGTGTGGCTGGCCCTGCAGAACACCGACTGGGCCTACCTCGTCGGGGCGGGCGACGATCCTGGCGGCGGCCCCGACGTCTGGGAGACCGGCACCCGCAACCAGCGGGTCGCCCACCTGATCCGTCTCCGCGGCAACGATCCGGCGGCGGCGCGAGAGGCTCTGCGTGAGACATGGGCCAAGGAGCCCGCGCCAGACCGGGCCGCGTTCCTCGCCACGTTCGAACATGGCCTGTCTGCGGACGACGAGGATTTCCTGGAAGAGGCTCTGGAAGACCGTGGCAAAGACGTCCGGCAGCTCGCCTCCGATCTGCTGGCGTGGCTGCCCGGTTCGGCGTACGGGCAGCGGATGGCTGTGCGAGCCCGTCAATGCGTCCGGCCCGAGGTCCGTACCGTGCGGGCGCGCAAGCAGACCTGGGTCGTCGTCGAGGCGCCGCACTCGCACGACGAAGACATGGCGCGTGACGGCGTGCCGTTCCATCCCACCGGCTCGTTCGCCCCGGCGGGCAAGGCGGGCGGCCCCGTCGGCGCCCGCGCCGGGTGGCTCCGCGAGATCCTCGCCCGTACGCCGCTGACCACCTGGACCGAGCTGTTCGGGCTCCCGCCGATGGAGATCGTCTGCCTGCCCATCGCCGACGCGATCGACAGCGACGCGCGCGGCGCCCGTGACGTGCACATCGGCTGGGCGCGCGCCGCGCTGCGCCAGCGCGACGCCGAATGGGCCCGTGCGCTGCTGAAGGGCGGGGTGGTCGTCGACGAGCCGGAGGCGCTCGCCGATCTCCTGGCGATCCTGCCGGCAACCGAACGCGACGCCGCGGCGGCCGGGCTGATCCGGTGGGTGGAGGGCAACCCCGACCTGCTGCGCGTCCTCGAACGCATCCCGGGCCCCTGGGCGGGTGAGCTCGCCGACGCCGTCGTCGCGACACTGGCGAGCGCCGCCGAACGTTCGTCACAGCGGTACGAGCACACCCTCACCCAGCTGTGCCGGCTCGCCGACCAGCGCCTCGTCCCCGAGGCCGGCCCGCGCCTGGACGCGCTCGCGCAACGCCTCGCCACCGAAGCCGGCGTCACCGCGGGCACCGCCGCGCGCGTCGTCGGCTCGGGTACGGTCGCGACCCGCGCCCTGCACGAACTGACCGAGACTCTGCGCTTCCGCCACGAGATGCTGAAGGAGCTTTCCGCGTGACATCGGATCGGGTGACATCGGATATCGACGCCACCGTGCTCAGGCCGCACGCCGAGCAGGAGTACGCCGGTGAGCTGGCCCGCCTGGCCGAGCACGACGACCGGCCGCGCCCGCCCGGCTGGCGGTTGTCGCCGTGGGCGGTCACCACGTACCTCCTCGGCGGGGCGTTGCCGGACGGCTCGGCGATCAGCCCGAAGTACATCGGCCCGCGGCGGCTGATGGAGGTCGCCGTGGCGACGCTGGCGACCGACCGGGCGCTGCTGCTGCTCGGCGTTCCCGGCACGGCCAAGACGTGGGTGTCCGAGCACCTGGCCGCCGCCGTCAGCGGCGACTCGACGCTGCTGGTACAGGGCACGGCGGGCACGGCCGAGGAGGCGGTCCGGTACGGGTGGAACTACGCGCGCCTCCTCGCCGAGGGCCCCTCCGAGCGGGCCCTGGTCGAGAGCCCGCTGATGAGGGCGATGCGCACCGGCGCCGTCGCCCGCATCGAAGAGCTCACCCGCATGCCCAGCGACGTCCAGGACACGCTCATCACCATCCTGTCCGAGAAGACCCTTCCCGTGCCCGAGCTCAACACCGAGGTCCAGGCGCGCAAGGGCTTCACGGTCATCGCCACGGCCAACGACCGTGACCGCGGGGTCAACGAGCTGTCCAGCGCGCTGCGCCGCCGGTTCAACACGGTGGTGCTGCCGCTGCCCGACACGGTGGACGAGGAGGTCGACATCGTCGCCCGCCGCGTCGACCAGCTCGGCACCGCGCTCGAACTGCCCGACGCCCCGGCCGGGCTGGAGGAGATCCGCCGCGTCGTGACCGTCTTCCGCGAGCTGCGCGGCGGGCTCACCGGCGACGGCCGCACCAAGCTCAAGTCCCCGTCCGGCACGCTCAGCACCGCCGAGGCGATCTCCGTGATCACCAGCGGGCTGGCGCTGGCGGCGCACTTCGGCGACGGCGTGCTGCGCGCCGCCGACGTCGCGGGCGGCATCGTGGGCGCCGTCGTCCAGGACCCGGTCTCCGACCGCGTCGTCTGGCAGGAATACCTGGAGACCGTCGTGCGCGAGCGCCCCGAGTGGCTCGACTTCTACCGCGCCTGCCGGGAGGTCTCCTGACCATGGCCGCACAGGTCGAGGTGTACGGGATCCGGCATCACGGCCCCGGCTCGGCGCGGGCGGTCCGGCGGGCCCTGGAGGAGTTCAAGCCCGACGCGATCCTCATCGAGGGCCCGCCGGAGGCCGACCCGCTCATCGAGCTGGCCGGCGACGCCGACATGGTCCCGCCGGTGGCGCTGCTGGCCTACGCCCCGGGCAAGGCCCCCGTGGACGACTCGGCCGAGGGCTCCGACCGCCGGGCCGCCTTCTGGCCGTTCGCGGAGTTCAGCCCCGAATGGCAGGCGATCCGCCACGCCCTGACCACCGGCGTCCTGGTCCGTTTCTGCGACCTGCCCGCCGCCCACCAGCTCGTCCCCACTCCCGAGCCGCCCCCGCCCGCCGAATCAGCCGGTCCGCCCCACACCAACGAGCCACCGGACTCCCCCGAACGACCCGAAGCGCCGCCTTCCGACACGACACCTTCCGACACGACGCCGCCTCACAGCACGCCCACCGGCGCCGGTGGTCCGGGCGATGACGCCTTGGGCAGTCCAGAGTTGTCGGCTGAGCAGCGGATCCGGCTCGATCCGCTCGGGTGGCTGGCCAAGGCGGCCGGGTACGACGACGCTGAGCGGTGGTGGGACGACGTCGTCGAGCATCGGGACGAGGGGCCCTCGCCGTTCCCCGCCATCGCCGAGGCGATGGCCGAGCTGCGCGAGCAGCTGGCGGCGTTGCCCGAGCCCGAGGTGGCGAGTGCATTGCCGCCCGGTTACCTGCGGCGCGAGGAGCAGCGCGAGGCGCACATGCGGCGGACGTTGCGACGCACGCTCAAGGAGGGGTACGAGCGGGTCGCGGTGGTGTGCGGCGCGTGGCATGTTCCGGCGTTGCAGGCGAAGGTCGCCGCGTCCAAGGACGAACAGACGCTGCGAGGGCTGCCCAAGGCCAAGGTAGCGATGACCTGGGTGCCGTGGACGCATGGCAGGCTGGCCAACCGTTCGGGTTACGGGGCGGGCGTCCGATCGCCTGGCTGGTACCACCATCTGTTCGCGGCGCCGGACCGGCCGATCGAGCGGTGGCTGACCGACGCGGCGCGGGTGCTGCGCGAGGAGGACCTGCACGTCTCGTCCGCCCATGTCATCGAGGCGGTACGGCTCGCGGAGGCCCTCGCGGCGTTGCGCGGCCGTCCGCTGGCTGGGCTCGACGAGGTCACCGAGGCGACGCGGGCGGTGCTGTGCGAGGGCGCTGATCTGCCGGTCGAGCTGATCCAGCGCAAGATGGTCGTGGGTGAACGGCTCGGCGCCGTTCCCGAGCGGACCCCCATGGTGCCGCTGCAGCGTGACCTGCAGGCCGAGCAGCGGCGCCTGCGGCTGAAGCCGTCCGCGCTCGACAAGGAGCAGGATCTCGACCTGCGCAAGCCCACCGATCTGGAACGCAGCCACCTGCTCCACAGGTTGCGTTTGCTGAACGTGGATTGGGGTGTGCCCGCCGAGGGCAGCGGCAGGTCGTCCAAGGGCACGTTCCGTGAGACGTGGACGCTCATGTGGCGGCCAGAGTTCGACGTCGAGCTCATTGAGGCGAGCGCGTGGGGCACCACCGTGCACGGCGCCGCGTCCGGCCGTGCGGAGGCGATGGCCGCGCAGGCGGAGACGCTGGCCGAGCTCACCTCGGTCGCCGAGCGCTGCCTGCTGGCCGACCTGGGCGACGCGCTGCCGAAGGTGATGCGGTCGCTGGCCGACCGGGCGGCCGTCGACACCGATGTCGCGCATCTGATGTCCGCGCTGCCTTCGCTCGTGCGCGCGTTGCGGTACGGCGATGTGCGTGGCACCGGCACAGGTCCGCTGCAGTCGGTCGTCGACACTTTGGTGGTCCGCGTCTGCGTGGGGCTGCCACCCGCCGTCGCGGGGCTGGACGACGGCGCCGCCCGCGAGCTGCTCGGCCATGTCGACTCCGTTCACGGCGGGCTGGCCCTGCTCGGCAGCGCCGAGCACAGTGATCGCTGGCGCCGCACCCTGCGGGGCCTGGTCGACCGTCATGACCTGCACGGCCTGCTCGAAGGCCGCCTCACCCGGCTGCTCCAGGACGCCGGTCTCCTGCACGACGTGCCCGATCGCATGGCGCGAGCCGTCTCGGTCGGCACCCCGCCAGAGCGGGCGGCCTCGTGGGTCGAGGGATTCCTGTCGGGCGGCGGGCTGATCCTCGTGCATGACGAGGAGCTGCTGCGCCTGGTCGACGGGTGGATCGCGGATCTCGGCAGCGACTCGTTCACCGACGTCCTGCCGCTGCTGCGCCGCACGTTCGGCGCGTACGCCATCGCGGAACGCCGCGCGATCGGCGACCGGGTGCGCCGCCTCGGCACCGCGCCCGCGCACGGCCGCCGCGGCCCGGACGGCGAAGACGACGCTCTCGACCTCGAACGCGCCGCGCCCGCCGTGGCGACGGCCCTGCGGATCCTCGGCTGGGAGGCCCACACGTGAACGGCGAGACCCGCTCCGCCGAGGAACGGCTCAAGCGCTGGCGGCTCGTGCTCGGCGGCGAAGGCGGCGCCGACGGCACCGGCGTCGCACTGGAGGGCGACGAGGCGCGGATGGACGCGGCGCTGGAGAAGCTCTACGGCACCGGCGGACGCGACGAGGCACGCGCCAAGTCGGGCCGCCGAAGCGCGGGCCTCGGCGACTCAGCGCCGTCGGTGGCGCGCTGGCTCGGCGACATCCGCGCCTACTTCCCGTCGACCGTGGTCCAGGTGATGCAGAAGGACGCGATCGAACGCCTCAACCTCACCCGGCTCCTCCTCGAACCCGAGATGCTCGACGCCGTCGAACCCGACGTCCACCTGGTCGGCACGCTCCTGTCGCTCAACCAGGTCATGCCCGACCGGGCCCGCGAATCGGCCCGGACCGTCGTCCGCAAGGTCGTGCGGGACCTGGAGAAACGCCTCGCCGAGCGCACCCGCTCGGCGATCGGCGGCGCCCTCGACCGGTCGGCGCGCGTCCTGCGCCCGCGCCGGCTGGCCGACGTCGACTGGGAACGCACGATCCGCGTCAACCTGCGCCACTACCTGCCGGACCACCGCACCCTGGTGCCGGAACGGCTCGTCGGGTACGGGCGGCGCCGGCAGGCCGTCAAGCGCGACGTCGTCCTGTGCATCGACCAGAGCGGCTCGATGGCCGCGTCGGTGGTGTACGCGAGCGTGTTCGGAGCGGTGCTCGCCTCGATGCGCTCGCTGCGCACCTCCCTGGTCGTCTTCGACACCGCCGTCGTCGACCTGACCGACCAGCTGCACGACCCGGTCGAGCTGCTCTTCGGCACCCAGCTGGGCGGCGGCACCGACATCAACCGCGCCATCGCGTACTGCCAGGGCCTGATCACCCGGCCGAACGACAACATCTTCGTGCTGATCAGCGATCTGTACGAGGGCGGCGTGCGGGCCGAGATGCTCCAGCGCGTCGCCGCCCTGACCGCCGCCGGAGTCCAGGTGATCGTGCTCCTCGCCCTCTCCGACGAGGGCGCCCCGTCCTACGATCACGAGAACGCCGCCGCCCTGGCCGCCCTGGGGGTCCCCGCGTTCGCCTGCACGCCCGACGCGTTCCCCGACCTGATGGCCGCCGCCGTCGAACGCCGTGACCTCAAGGAGTGGTCCGAACGCAACCTGTGAAGGGCGTCGCGCCTCAGCCCCGATCAGAAGCGCGGGAGTAGAGACCGACCCCCACCAACGCCGCCGCCAGCAGCGACACGGCGGCGTACACGACGAAATCCGGTTCCACCTTCACGACCAGACTCCACGCGACCCAGGCCACGACCCGCACCACGCGCAAGATCAGCACCGTCCAGGCCGCCACCCGGCTCCCGCGCCAGGCCACGACCACCGCCACCAGCGAGACCATCGCCAGCACCGCATAGGAGGCCGCCACAGGCAACAACTCCCCGCGCGGCACCGAGCTCAGATCCGGCCGGGCGACCAGGATCGCCAGCGCCGCGATGTCGAGCACCGACAGCAAGGTGGCCAGGATCAACCCCACGACCACCGCGGGCGACCGCCGCAACACGCGATAAACCGCCGGACCGCCCAGCCGTCCATCCGCCGCCGGCGAGCCATAACCCCCGGGCGCACCGAACCCCCTGAGCTGATCACCAGCCCCCGCCGAGCCATACCCACCAGACGCCTCATACGCCCCCGGCGGCCCGTAACCCCCAGGCTGACCTGCCCCGCCGGGCTGGTTGTACGCGCCAGGCCAGTCGTACGCGCCAGGCTGATCCGCCGCTCCAGGCTGCTCGTACACACCGGGCGCACCAGCCGCGCCGGATCCCATGGGCTGGCCATACGCACCAGGCCGGTCGTACCCGCCTGGCTGATGCGCCGCACCGGGCGGCTCATGCGCAGCGGGCTGGCCATAAGCGCCAGGCGCCTCGTACGCACCGGGCTGACCGTACCCAGCGGGCTGGTCATACTCGCCCGGCTGGCCGTAGGCGCCAGGCTGCTCGTACACGCCTGGCTGGTGTGCTGCAGCAGGCCGGTCGTACGCACCGGGCGGGCCGGGGCCGCCAGGCGAACCGTACGCACCGGCCTGTCCGTGACCACCAGGCCGGTCATGCGCGGTGGGCTGGGCGTTGGCGGGGGGTTGGTCGAACGTCACGGGCTGGTTGTTCGCGCCGTGCCGATCGGTTACGTCGGGCGGAGTGTACGCGCCGGCTGTGTTGTGCCCGGCCGACTGGTCCGCGGCGGTGGGCGGCGGTTGCTGGGGGTGGGCTCGGTCGGCTGGGGGTTCGTGGTCGCCCAGGAGCCAGAGGAGGGCTTCTTCGGAGCTCGGGCGGGACTGGGGGTCCTTGGCCAGGCAGGCGGCGGCGACCTCGGCGATCTGGGGTGGGAGGACGCTCAGGTCGGGGGTCTCGTTCAGGACGCGGTACATCACGGCGGGGAGCGGTCCGCCCGCGAACGGGTCGGTGCCGGTGGCGGCGAAGAGGAGCGTGGCGGCCCAGGCGTGCAGGTCGGCGGACGGGCCGATCTTGGCGGCGGAGAACTGCTCGGGCGCCATGTAGGCGGGGGTGCCGACGACCTGGCTGGTCACGGTGGCGCCGGCGTCCAGGGCGCGGGCGATGCCGAAGTCGATGACGCGGGGGCCGTCGGGGCCCATCAGGACGTTCTGCGGCTTGAAGTCGCGGTGCACGATCCCGGTGCGGTGGATCGCGGTCAGGGCGGTGACCGAGCTGATCGCGAGGCGGTCGAGGTCGGCGCCGGCGCGGGGGCCGTCGGCGTGGACGAGCTCGCGGAGGGACGGGCCGCGCACGTACTCGCTGACGATGTACGGCTGGTCACCGGCCACGTCGGCGTCGATCATCTTCGCCGTGCAGAAGCCCGCGACGCGCTGGAGCAGGGCGAGCTCGCGGACGAACCGGGCGCGGGCGTTGCGGTCGCCGAGCAGCTGGGTGTGCAGGAGCTTGATCGCGACGCGCCGCCCGCCCTCGTCGCGGCCGAGGAAGACGACGCCCTGCCCGCCGGTGCCGAGCCTTCCGACGACCTCGTAGGGCCCCAGGCGCACGGGATCGGCCGGGTTGAGGGGCAGCGGAGCAGCCATCGGCACCTCGCTCCCGAATTAACGTGCATTCGGCCGCGCACAAAACGCGCTTCCTTGGCATCAAAGAGTATAAGGACCGTGGGCCACGAACGGGAGATGACCGATGCCTAAGATCAATTCCCGCATTTGCCTGGCCGTGCTTGTCGGCTGGGTGATGATCGGCGCATTGGCGACCGGTTGTGGCGACGCGGGTGCGACGATCACGCGCCTGACCGTGGGCACCCCGGGCGCCGACCCGTACGCCCCGATGTCCGGCACCGACCAGGTGCGCCTGACGGCGAGCACCCAGGCGGGCGGGACGACGGCCGGCGACTCCCCTGGCCTGTACGGGGGGACGCGGCGCACGGCCAGCTGCGATCCCGCCGCGCTGGTGGAGTTCCTGAAGGCCAACCCCGACAAGGCGCGGGCGTGGGCCGCCGTGCACGGGATCCAGCCGGGCGGGATCGCCGCGTTCGTCGAACGGCTGACCCCCGTGCTGTTGCGCACGGACACGCTCGTCACCAACCACGGGTACCGGAACGGCAAGGCGGTCGCCTCCCCGGCGGTGCTCCAGACCGGAATGGGCGTGCTGGTCAACGAGTACGGCTTCCCCGCCGTCAAGTGCAATTGCGGTAATCCGTTGACCCAGCCCGAGAAAAAGATCTCTACGGGGAACGCAAAATATACCGGCCAGTCCTGGCCGCACTTCTCCAAGCGCAAGGTCACCAAGATCAAGCCGCGCGAGCCCGCCAAGGGCGCGGTGACCGTGTTCGTCCTCGTCGATCCCGAGGCCAAGGTGGGCTTCGAGCGGCCGCGCGCCACGACGGGGACCCTCGACGGTCCGGCCGAGGCGCTTCCGGCCACCGAGCCGACGCAGGTTCCGGAGAGCGGCGACCCGAGCAGCGGGGTGCCGGGGACGGACATGCCCACGCCGACCGATTCGGGTACGCCCACCGACAGTTCGACCCCGGGCACGGAGACGCCGGCGGACGGCACCGGGGTTCCGACCGATCAGCCGACGTCCGAGCCCGAGGCCCCGGTGACGCCCAGCACGCAGCAGTCCGAGACCGAGCCGACCGGCGAGATCTCCTCCGTTCCGGACCAGTCCGCGGGCCCGGTTCCCTCGTGATCCACATGTGAGGTACCTTTGCTCATATGAGCAGTGCTTCAGATGTCGCGGCGGACGCGTGCGCGGTCCGCGTGGTCGACCCCGAGAAGGTCACGATGGTCACGGCCGCCATGCCCGACGGTGAGGCGGTCGGCGAGATGGCCCGCATCTTCGGGCTACTCTCCGACCCGGGACGGCTCCGCATCCTCATGGCGCTGCTCGAGGGGGGCGAGATGTGCGTGTGCGACATCGCCGCCGCCTGCGGGCACACCGAGTCCGCGGTCTCGCACGCGCTGCGCCTGCTGCGCGCCGACCGGGTCGTACGGGTACGCAGGTCCGGCCGGATGGCGTACTACCGGCTGGACGACTCGCACGTCAGGATGCTCCTGGAACTCGCCGTCGCCCACGTCGGACATCTGGAGGAAGGCCGATGAGCGCGGACCTGGACGGCACGCCGGGGAATCAGCCCGACGGCCACGGCCGAAAACAGCGCCACGGTCAAGGAGAGGGGCAGGGCCAGGGAGGTGGCCACGGCCACCCGCGGGAACAGGGCCATGGCCACGGGCACGGGCACGGCGTCTCCGCCGGCGCCGACCGGCGCTACCTGACCGCCGCGCTCGCGCTGATCCTCGGCTACATGAGCGTCGAGGCGACCATCGGCGTGATCGCCTCCTCGCTGGCGCTGATCTCGGACGCGGCGCACATGATGACCGACGCGTTCGCGATCATCTTCGCGCTGATCGCCATGCGGATCGCGGCGCGTCCGCCCAAGGGCGGTTACACCTACGGCCTGCGCCGCGCGGAGATCCTGTCCGCCCAGCTGAACGGGCTGACGCTGCTCCTGCTCGCCGCGTACTTCGTGTACGAGAGCGTCGAACGGCTGCTCTCGCCGCCCGACGTCAACGGCCAGCTGGTGTTCTGGACCTCGCTCTCCGGCGTCGCGGTGAACGTGGCGGCGACGTGGCTGATCAGCAAGGCCAACCGGAGCAGCCTGAACGTCGAGGGCGCGTTCCAGCACATCCTGAACGACCTCTACGCGTTCATCGCCACCACCATCGCGGGCCTGGCGATCTGGACGACCGGCTTCAACCGGGCCGACGTGATCGCCTCGCTGTTCGTGGCGGCGCTCATGCTCAAGGCCGGATACGGGCTGCTGCGCGACGCCGGCCGCGTCCTCATGGAGGCGGCCCCCGCCGGGATCGACCCGACCGAGCTCGGCACCCGGCTCGCCGAACGCCCCTGCGTGGAGGAGGTGCACGACCTGCACGTCTGGGAGGTCAGCTCCGGCTACCCGGCGCTGTCGGCGCACGTCCTGGTGGAGCCCAAGGGCGACTGCCACGCCGTCCGCCGCGACCTGCAAGAACTGCTGCGCTCCTCGTACGGCATCACGCACACCACCCTCGAAGTGGATCACCTCGACGACGAGTTCCACTGCGAGGACCCGCACGGCCCGCGCCACGTCGCGGCCACCGCCGAGCCGCACGACCACGCCGCCGACCCTAAATGCGACCACTGACACTTCATTGACAGCCACCCTCGCGCTCCGGTCTCACAACGGACGCCACCAGCTCGTGACGGACTCCGTCGAGCTCACGGCGTACTCCGCCAAGGCGACAGACTCCGGTGAGACGGCGGACTCCGCTCAGGCGGCGGACTCCGCTCAGGCGGCGGATCCCGCTGAGGCGGTAAAGGCGAATGCCCTGAGGCTGGTCAGCGTTCAGGTGATCTCGGCTAGGAGGATCGGGAGGGCGGCGTGGAGCTCGCGTTGCCAGTACGCCCAGCGGTGGGTGCCACGGTAGAGGTGGGTCGACACGGGGACGCCCAGCTTCCTGAGCTTGCCGGTGAACTCCACCGCGAGCGTGTGCGTCAGGGATTCGAGCACGTCGGGGTCGGTTCCCGGCTGCGGATCGTACGGGCCGGGCCTGCCGTCGCCGGAGCTGATGTAGAGCCGGACCCCGGACAGGCGGTCGGCCAGGTCGTACGGGTTGTGCTGCCGCCACACGACGCGCTGGACGTCCGGATCGCCCCAGACATCGGCCCAGTCGGCGGCGGGACAGCCGATCTCGACGCCGAGCTCCACCAGGTCGGCCACGTCGAGCCTGCCCGGGTCGCGGTGCAGGGTGTTGACGAAGCCGCTGAACGAGGCGGCCGCGCGGAACAGGCCGCGGTGCCGGGCCGCGTAGGCCAGTGCGCCCATGCCGCCCATCCCGTTGCCGGCGATGGCGCGGGCCGTTCCGGCGCGGTATCCGCGTTCCAGGATCTGCCTCAGCTCGGTCAGATGGAAGGTCTCCCACTTCGGCGGCCCGCCTTTGCCGCGATTCCACCAGTCGGTGTAATTGCCGCACCGGCCGCCGTCCGGCATGACGACGATGATGTCCGAACCGGCGGTCATCTCATCGACATCGGTATTGTCGGTCCACACGTTGTGGAGTGCCGGTCCGCCGCCCGCGCCGGGCAGCAGCCAGAGCACGGGCCACGTCCGCGCCGCGTCCCGCGACCAGCCGGGCGGCAGCAGCAGCCGGACGTGGGCCGGCACGGAGAGCACCGGCGAACGAACGGTCAGGTCGAGAATGCGGGAACTCCGCGAACGCTCACCTATGACGGCCGCGCCGTCGTCCGCGGCGGGAGATGAGGCCTGCGCCGGACCGCCGGGAGCAATGGACGCCGAAAGCCCCGCAATAAAACCCGCTCCGAGCCAGCCATACCGCCACATACTTTCGCCCCGGCCATTCCTTGTGCGCTTTCCTGGAAATATCCCCGCCCCAAGCACGTTTCAACGCCGAGTAAACGGTTTATAAAATGCATGCCCGGCGGGCCGGCCGGCCGGTGCCGGGTAGGGTGACCCGGGGTGGAGGGAGCGGAACCGTCGATATGCGCAGCAAGCAGGAGCTCGAGGACGCGATCCGCGCGGAGGGGCGGGCCGTTCTGGTCGTCAACGCCAAATCGCGGCGCGGCCGCCGGTTGTTCGGCTCCGCGCGCCGGTTGCTGACCGAGGCCGGGCTGACGTTCGAGCGGATCTTCCCCGTGACCGATCCCGACCGGCTGACCGAGATCTTCACCGAGGTGCTCGCCCTCGAGCCCGATCTGGTCGTGGTGGGCGGCGGTGACGGCACGGTCGCCGCGGCGGTCAGCCATCTCACCCACCGCGACATCGCCCTCGGCGTGCTGCCCTTGGGCACCACCAACAACTTCTCCCGCAGCCTGGAGCTGCCGCAGGACCTGCGGGGCGCGGTGAGCGTCCTGCGCGACGGCAAGGTCGCCGACGTCGACGTGGGCTGGTTCACCGGCACCGATCCGGGCAGCGATCCGCCGTCCGATGCGGGCGGCGATCCGCCGTCCGATCCGGGGTCCGGTCCGGGCGGCGCCACGAACGGCGGCGAGCCGGACGGGCGGCACATCTTCGCCAACATGGTCAGCCTCGGGCTGTCGGTGGAGGTCGCGCGGAACGTCCCGCACGGGCTCAAGCGGGTGGTCGGCCGCGCCGCGTACGGGCTCACGGCGGTGCGGCTCCTGCCACGGCACGAGGCGTTCACTGCCACGGTCCGCATCGGCGGCGAGACGCAGGAAGTGCTGACCCACCAGCTGAACGTGGCGAACGGCGCCCACCACAGCGGCCAGCGCATCGCCCGCGACGCCAGCCCGGACGACCGGCTGCTGGCGGTCTACCGGCTGGGCGACGAGCGGCGGCTCCGGCTGGCCTCGGCCACCGCGCGGCACGTGCTCACCGGCCAGTGGCGGTCGCTCGACGAGGACGCGTTCCTGACCACCGACGAGGTGCACATCGCGACCGACCCGCCGCTGCCGGTCGACGTGGACGGCGAGATCCGCGGGCAGACCCCGGTGACCGTCAAGCTCCTGGGCAACGCCCTGCGCGTGATCGTCCCGCAGTCCTTCGTCGACACCTGAGCGGCGTACTGGCCTCAGCCGGGGACCTTGCTGCCTGCCGCGTCGACCAGATACCACTCGGCGCCGAAGTCCTCCAGGTCGTGGCCTACGGCGTCGCCTGGCGAGACGTCCTTGACGAAGCGGTAGAGCGGATGCCCCGCGTACGTCACCTGCTTCGTCCCGTCGCCGCGCGAGAACGAGCCGAGCAGCGCGGGCTTGATGCCCTTGCCGGCCTTGGGCCGGTCCTCGGTGGTGAGCGCGGGCCACATCTTGAGGCAGTCGCCCTCGCAGGCGGACGTGTTCCGGCCGTCCTTCTCGAAGAGGTAGAGCGACCGGCCCTGCGCGTCGACGAGCGCGGCCCCCTTGGCCGTGGAGCCCACCGAGACCACGGTCGCCGCGGCCGTCGCCGGCACGGGGAGGGTGCGTCCCGGCGTGTCCATGTCCTCCTTGTCGGGGTCTCCCCCGCACCCGGCGAGGACGGTCCCGGCGGCCAGCATTCCCGCAATGATCGTGATCTTCATCTGTGCCCCAAGGGTGGAGGGGATCCGGGGCCCGCGGCCAAGGCCTATCAGAGAACACGTCCGCCCGGCGGCTCCGGTTCAGAGGCATCGTCATAGGGGCGCCGCTTCGGGGGTACGGAACGGCCATGACCACCGAGAACCTTCGTGACCTCAACCCGTTCGACGTCCTCGACACCGAGTACGCCCGGCTCGACGCGCACTTCACCGGGCTCGGCGAGGACGGCTGGAACCGGCCGTCCCGCTGCGAGGGCTGGACCGTACGGGACGTCCTCGCCCATCTCGCCGGGGAGGAGCTCTACAACCACGCCTGCCTGAACGACGACCTGGACCGGCTGTTCGCGCTCCTGGACGAGCGGGGCGTCAAGGATCTCGGCGCCTTCAACGACTGGACCGTCGACGAGCGCCGCGGCCTGCCGGTCGGCCAGGTGCTCGACGAGTGGCGGACCGGGAACGCCGAGACCCGGCGGCGCATGCGCGAGCTCGGCGTGGACGCGACGCTGACCACGATGTCCGGGCCGTATCCGGTCGGGGCGCAGACGTTCCACTACGCCTCGGAGTACGCGACCCACGCGGACGACGTGGGCGTGCCGGTCACCCCGGAGGAGGAGCCCGCCCGGACGGCCTGGCGGGCCCGCGTCGGGATCTTCGTGCTCGACGAGCAGGGGTCGCTCGTGCGGGTCGAGCAGATCCCGGGCGGCTACCGCGTCACCCTGGACGACACGTCAGCGGACCTGTCGGCGGTGGACTTCGTCGACGCGACGACCCGCCGGCTGCCGGCGGACTATCCGCTCGACAAGGAGCTCTGCCGCGCCCTGGCCTGCCTGGCCTGAACCCTCGCGTACCTGGCCTGAACCCTTGCGTACCTGGCCCGGCCTTTTACGCCTTCGGGGGCTCGCCGGCCATCACGTACGCGCCGTCCTTGAGGCGTCCGATCAGCCCGCGCGTCCATTCGGTGGCCGCGTCGGCGGAGTGCACCCACCAGCCGAGCAGCTCGTTCAGATGGTCGGGGTCCTCGGTGATGTGCGGCGCGACCTCGCCGCGCCACGCCGCCAGCGCCGCCAGCCGCCGTTCGAGCAGCTCGATCGCCTCGGCGCGCGGCAGCTCGGTGAGGAAGCCGAGCGCGGCCGACAGCAGCTCCGGCCGCCGCTGGTCGACGCTGACGACGGCCTCGCGCAGGAGCCGCAGGAACTCCGCCCCGCCGCGGTCGGTGATCTCGTAGTCGGTGCGCGGCGGGCCGGCGTCGTTCTCCGGCACCTCGTACGCGCGCAGCAGCTCCTCCTTGGTGAGCTGCTTGAGCGCGTGGTAGATCGACCCCGGGTTGACGTTGGCCCACTCGTCCGACCCCCAGGACAGCAGCGCACGGCGGATCTCGTACCCGTGCGCCCGGCCGAAGCCGCGCACGGCACCGAGCACGAGCAACCGCGTCGCCGACATCGTCTCCCCTGGCTGGCCGATCGATCCGCACACAGTACGTGACCACTGCGTACGGCCAGGTTAAGGGGTCTGGCGGACGCGGCGGGCCCGACCTATCGTCGATGGCGAAGGGGAGGACGGCATGGGTCCGGAATCGTGGTCCATCGAGGTCTTCAACGGCGAGTTCCCGGCCACGGCCTGGCGCGACTCCTACCGGCAGGCGCTCGTCGAGTCGGCCTTGACCAACGGCGCCGTCTCCTGGATGTGGTACGCGCACTCCTGGGGCGTGGTCTTCGAGGTGACGTTCGCCGGCGAGGAGGCATGGGAGCGGTGGCGCGACCTGCCGGGTACGCGGGCGGCGCTCGATTCGGTCCCCGATCCGGTGAACGGGCTCCTCGTCTATCGCGGCAAGGGCGGCACGTCGGGGGCTCCGATGCCACGGCGACCGCGGCCCGCGCCCGGCGCCGCCGCCCTCGCGATCGAGGTACCGCTTGACGAGGACTACGTCAGTGTCGACCGGATCGACGGCGGCCTCGACGATCCGTACGCCACCACCTCGCCCGTGGCGGGTGTAGCCGGTGCGGCCGCCTCGCCTGTGACGGGTGTGGCTGTGGCAGAGTGAACGGGTGCTCGGACACATAGGTCTCAACGTTCCCGATCTCGCGGGCGCGAAGAAGTACTACGACGCCGTCATGCCGCTTCTCGGCTTCGAGGAGTTCCTGGCGTCCGACGACGAGTTCGCCTACCGTCCGGCGGCCGGCAAGCCGGGCACGTACCTGTTCTTCTATCCGGCCGAGCGCGACGGCTACGCGCGTGAACGGACCGGACTGCAGCACCTGGCCTTCATGGTCAAGACGCGGTCGGCGGTGCACGGGATCCATCGGCTGGTCCTCGACCTGGGCGGCGTGGTCCTGCACGAACCGCAGGAGTTCCCGCAGTACCCGCCGCCCTACTTCGCCACGTTCTGGCTCGACCCGTTCGGCTTCATGCTCGAAGCGGTCTGCCACTACGACCGCGACTAGCCCTTGAGCTCGGCAAGGTCTTCGGCGGTGAGCTCAAGGTTCGCCGCTGCCACGTTCTCTTCTAGGTGGGCCAGGGAGGACGTGCCTGGGATCGCCATCATCACGGGTGACAGGGCCAGGAGACCGGCCAGGAGCACCTGAGCGGCGGTGGCGTCGTGTCGCTCGGCGATGCGCGCGATCCGTTCGTCCTCCGGAATCCCGAAGCCGCCGAGAGGGAAGTACGGCACGTACGCGACGTTCTCGCGCTCGCAGATCCGCAGCAGTTCGGTGTCCTGGGGCATCGTCATGTCGAAGCGGTTCTGCACGGCCGCGATCGGGGCGATGGCCCGCGCCTCCTGGAACTGCCCGGCCGTCACGTTGCTCACCCCGAGATGCCTGATCACGCCCTCGTCCCGGAGCCTTGCCAGCACCTCGAAGCGCTCGCCGATCGACTCGTCCGGCGACAGTCCGAGCCCGCCGACGCGCAGGTAGACGAGGTCGAGCCGGTCAAGGCCGAGATCCCGCAGGTTGCGCTCGACCTCGGCACGCAGTTCGCCGGGCTCCATCTGCCCCGTGGGCATGGGGTCCCCGGGCTTGCGGCGCGGCCCGACCTTGGTGGCGATCACCAGCCCGTCCTGGTACGGCTGAAGTGCCTCGCGAATCAGCCTGTTCGCCGTCAGGTCCCCGGAGAAGTAGAAGGCGGCGGTGTCGATGTGGTTCACGCCCAGTTCGACGGCGCGGCGCAGCACCGCCCGCCCGGTGGCGGGGTCGTTCTGGGGTCCGCCGCGTTCGCTGGCGGGCAGGCGCATCGCCCCGAAGCCCATCCGCGAGATCTTCAGGTCGCCGCCCAGCGTCCACAGTTCGTTCGTGTTCATGGCCCCAGCCTCCGGGTCCCCGGCCCGCCGCACGAGAACGTGGCAGCAAACTGCCACGTTGACCCGTCCCGCCGCGCCCCGCAGACTGGCCCTGATGAGCCTGGACCTGGACACCAACGTCACCTTGCGCGGTGAGGACGAGCTCGCCCGGCGCGCGGGCCACCTCTTCGCGGGCGCGCGGGAACGGTTCGTGTGCGCCGCGGCCGACCTGCGCACCTGGGCGATGCCCGGCGTGCGCGAGCAGATCGTCGCCGAACGCCACCGGTCGGCGCCCGGCCTGCCCGTCTTCAAGCTCTACAACCCCGGGGCCCTCGCCGACGAGGAGTCCGAACGGCATCTCATCGAGATCGCGCGCCGCGGCGCCCGCGTCCGGATCTGCGCCACCCCGCTGCCGCACGAGACGATCGTCGTCGACGACCGGATCGCCGTGCTGGCGGGCCCTGCGGTGCGGGGCGTCCGCGAGTACACCGTGGTCCGCTCCCCCGGCGTGATCCAGGGCGTCGCGTCGCTCTTCTGGGCGACCTGGGAGTCCGCGACCGATCTCGCGGAGTTCCGGCGGACGCGCCCGCCGGTGCTGAACGCCGAGAGCCGCGAGATCCTCCGGCTCCTCGGCGACGGCCTCAAGGACGAGGCCGCCTCCCGGCGGCTCGGCCTCTCCCTGCGCACCTACCGCCGCCGCGTCGCCGAGATCCTCACCCTCCTGGACGCCGATTCCCGCTTCCAGGCGGGCCGCCGCGCCCACGAACTGGGCCTCGTCTGACCCGGTCGGACGAGCCGCTCCCGCGGGCGTGACGCTCGGCGTCAGGCCGGTGGTGACGCCGAGCCGGTGGTGACGCCGAGCCGGTGGTGACGCTAGGTCGGTGGGAGACGCCGAGTCGGTGGGCGACGCCGAGTCGCTGGGAGACGCCGGGTCGCGGCGCTAGCGGTCGACGGCCAGTTTGACGCCGAGGCCGATGAAGATGCCGCCGGTCGTGACGTCGATGCGGCGGCGGGCCGCCTGCCTGCGGCGCAGCCAGGCGCCGATGCGGCCCGCGAGGACGCCGACCGCGCCGTCCACGACGAACTCCAGCGCGATCAGGATGGCGCCGAGGATCGCGAACTGCATCCAGACGCTGCCCAGCGCCGGGTTGATGAACTGCGGCAGGAAGGCGATCGTGAAGGTGACCATCTTGGGGTTGAGGAGGTTGGTCGTCAGGCCGCTGATGTACGCCTTGCGGTGGGACATGCCCGCGCCGGCGGCGGGCTCGTCGCCGGGCACTCCCTTGCGGCTGCGGAGCATCTGCACGCCGAGGTAGATGAGGTAGGCGGCGCCGGCGACGCGTACCACGGTGAAGGCGATCGGGACGGCGGCGAAGAGGGCGGCCAGCCCGGCGGCGGCGACCGCGATGTGCACGGCCTCGCTCGTCGCGACCCCGGCGGTGGCGAGGAGCCCGGCGCGCGGGCCGCCGCGCATGCCGCAGCCCAGCACGAACAGCATGTCGGGGCCGGGAGTGATCATGGCGATGATCGTGGTCACGGCGAACACCGCGAGGAGGTGCTGGTCGATCGGCATAGGCCGATCGTTCCCCCATACGTAACGGATAAAAGGGGCATGGTCACATGACCCGCCGGTCACTACCCTCGAAGGCGACCAGAGAACGAGGTTCGGGATGGCCATGAGGCACCACGTCTTGATCATCGGCAGCGGGTTCGGCGGGATCGGGATGGCGATCCGGCTCAAGCGGGCGGGCGTCCACGACTTCGTCGTCCTGGAGAAGGCGGACGAGCTCGGCGGCACCTGGCGGGACAACACCTACCCTGGCGCGGCCTGCGACGTCCCCTCGCATCTCTACTCGTTCTCGTTCGAGCGCAAGACCGACTGGACGCGGCGTTTCCCGCCGCAGCGCGAGATCCTCGACTACCTCTGGCACTGCGCCCGCAAGTACGGCGTACTGCCGCACATCCGCTTCGGCACGGAGGTGACCGAAGCGCGCTTCGATGCGGGCGAGGGTGACTCGAACGCGGTGTGGCGGGTCTCCACGAGCGGTGGCGACGAGCTGACGGCACGGGTCCTCATCTCCGCGTGCGGGCAGCTCAACCGGCCGGCCCTGCCGGCCGTCGAGGGGCGCGAGTCGTTCGCCGGGCCGAGCTTCCACTCGGCGCGCTGGGACCACGGCGTGGATCTCGGCGGCAAGCGGGTGGCCGTCATCGGCACGGGCGCGAGCGCGATCCAGATCGTTCCGGAGATCGCCCGGGAGGCCGGGCGGCTGACGCTCTTCCAGCGGTCCGCGCCGTACGTCATCGACAAGCCGGACCGCCCGTACCGCCGCTGGGAGAAGGCCCTGTTCGCCGGTGTGCCCGGAGCGTACGAACTGAGCCGTGCCAGGATCTACGCCACGTACGAGTCGCGCGCGCTCGGCTTCGTCAAGTATCCGCGGCTCATGGAGCTCCTGGAGAAGGGCTTCCGCAAGGGCCTGAACGAGCAGATCCCCGACCGGGCGCTGCGCGAGGCGCTCGTGCCCGGCTACCCGATGGGCTGCAAGCGCATCCTCGTCTCCAGCGACTACTATCCGGCGCTGACCAGGCCGAACGTCGACCTCGTCACCGACCCGATCGCGCGCGTCACGCCCGCGGGAGTGATGACCGAGGACGGCACGGAGCACGAGACCGACGTCATCGTCTACGCCACGGGGTTCCACTCCACCGAGTTCCTGGCCCCGATGAAGATCAGGGGCATGGCCGGGAAGGAGCTGAACGACGCGTGGCGTCACGGCGCGGAGGCGCACCTCGGCATCACGGTGAGCGGTTTCCCCAACCTCTTCCTGCTCTACGGCCCGTACACCAATCTGGGCCACAACAGCATCATCTACATGCTCGAATCGCAGTTCAGCTACGTGATGGGCTGCCTGCGCGCGCTGCGCGACGCGGACCTGGACTGGATCGACCTGCGTCCCGACGTCCTCGA
The DNA here is from genome assembly GCF_043198015.1 of Spirillospora sp. NPDC048911. Lineage (NCBI taxonomy): Bacteria > Bacillati > Actinomycetota > Actinomycetes > Streptosporangiales > Thermomonosporaceae > Spirillospora > Spirillospora sp. NPDC048911. Next base: position 137,985 of record NZ_JBICUD010000011.1, read on the forward strand.
CGCGTTCGGGCGGGAGATGCGTGAGCGGCTGCGGTCGACCGTCTGGGAGGCGGGCTGCGTCAGCTGGTACATGAACGAGGAGGGCAAGGTCGTCAACAACTGGCCGGGCTTCACGTTCGCCTACCGCCGCGCCACCCGCCGCCCCGACCCCCGCGACTTCCGCGCCCGGCGAGCCACGCCGCAGGTCACGGCCTAAGCTCAGACCATGCCGACTGCTCTCATCACCGGCGCGACCGCGGGGATCGGTGCCGCCTTCGCCCGCCGCCTCGCCGCCGACGGATTCGACCTGGTGCTGCTCGCCCGCGACGGCGACCGGCTCGCCGAGGCCGCGCGCGACCTCCACGACACGTACGCGGTCCGGACGGAGGTGGTCGTCGCCGACCTCGCCACGGACGACGGGCTCGAAACCGCCGAGGAGCGCGTCCGGAACGGCGTGGACCTGCTGGTGAACAACGCGGGGTTCGGCAACAAGGGGACGTTCCTCAACGTGCCGCTCTCCGACGAGCTGACGATGCTGAGGGTGCACTGCGAAGCGGTGCTGCGGCTCACCCACGCGGCGCTGCCGGGCATGCTCGAACGGGGCCGGGGCGGGGTCGTCAACGTGTCGTCGGTAGCGGCCTTCGCCACGCGCGGCACGTACGGCGCCTCCAAGGCCTGGGTGGTCAGCTTCAGCCAGGGCGTGGCGGCCGACATCGCGGGCCAGGCGGGCGGCAAGGTGCGCGTGATGGCGCTCTGCCCCGGTTTCGTGCACACCGAGTTCCATGAGCGCGCGCAGATGGACGTCAGCGGGATCCCCGACTTCATGTGGCTCGACCAGGACAAACTCGTCGGCGCCGCCCTGCGCGACCTGCGCCGCGGCGTCCAGGTCAGCGTGCCGGGCGCCCAGTACAAGGCGATCGTCGGGCTCAGCCGGCTCGTCCCGCGCGAGCTCGCCGGCAAGCTGTCATCGCGGACGGGCCGCAAGTACGACTGAGCGGACGCGCGGAAGCACGGAGCGGAAGCACGGAAGACGGACGGGCAGAAGACGGACGGGCTGAGGGTGGACGGGCCGAAGGCGGACGGGCCGAAGGACGACTGAGCGGACGCGCCGCGAGCACGACGAGACCTCGGGCCCGCGCCCATTCCGGGCTCGTGAATGGGGTGTTACGGCCTTGTCACACGACGTTCGGCTTGGCAGGCTGCTGATCGTCGTCCGCTGAGAGGTCCCTCCCCGATGGGTCGTCACGATCTGGGTTACGCCGCCCTCGCTCTCCTCGCGACCACCGCCTACTACGTCGCCTTTCTCTTCTTCCGGAGCGCCGCGCGGCGGATGCCGCCGCTGCGCGGGAGCCGCCCGTTCCACGTCGCCCGGCACATGCTCGCCAGCCCGGTCTGGTTCGCCGGCGGCCTCATCCTGTTCCTCGGGCTGGCGGTCGAGGTGGTGGCGTTCGCCGCGATCCCGCTGGCCGTCGCGCAGCCGATCTTCGCCGTCAGCCTGGTGATGCTGGTGGTCTACGCGGTCTGGTTCCTGGGCGAACGGCTGAGCCCGCGCGAGTGGATCAGTGTCGGGCTGTTCGTGCTGGCGACCGTCCTCATCGGGCTGTCGGCCGGGTCCGAACGCGAGCTCACCGCCGGCGACACCCTGGTGGAGACGCTCGCCTCGCCGTGGCAGATGCTGGCGGTGATGGCGCCCGCCGTCATCGTCTCGGCGCTCGTGTGGCTGATCGGCGACCGCCGCGGGAGCGGCCGGCACGCCCGCAAGCTCGCCGGCGTCGCGTACGGCATCGGCGCGGGCGCGTGCGCCGGGCTGGCCGAGGCGGGCATCCGCGGCATCTCGATCGTGTACGACGACACCGGCAGCGTCCGGGCGGTCCTCGAATCGCCGTACCCCCTGCTGACCGTCGGCATGGCCGCGATCGCCCTGGGCGGGCTCCAGGTGGCGCTGCAGCGGTGCCGCCTGGCGATCGTCGCGACCGTGCTCACCGTCATCGGCCGCACGTACCTGGTCATGAGCAGCACGGTGCTGTTCGGGGAGGACTGGCCGGAGGAGAGGCTGCCGTTCGTGCTGCGCGCGGGCGGGTTCACGCTGGCGCTCGTCGCGCTGGTCGCCTTCCCGCGGTACGAGCGGCCCGAGGGCACCGATCCCGCGGCCGCCGCCGAGGAGGCCCGGCGGCCCGTGCGCGGCGGCGATCAGCCGGACATGAGCCCGATCACCTGACGCTCGCCGCCGCTTCCCCTACATTCCCCTTATGTCTTCCTTCGCCCTCCGCCGCGTGACCGCCTGCCTCTCCACGGCCTGCCTCACCGCGGCGGCGGCCGTGACCGCACTGGCCTCCCCCGCGTCGGCGATCGTCGGGGGCACCCCGGTGAAGGCGTCGGGGTACCCGTGGCTGGCGGCCGTCGGCACCCCGCTCTTCTTCGTCCGCCCGTCCGGGCAGTTCTGCGGCGGCGCGCTGATCAAGCCGGACCGCCTCCTCACGGCGGCGCACTGCGTGTCGATGTTCCGCTCCACGCCCGGCGTGCTGACGGCCACCTTCGGCCGCTCGGACCTCGTCGGCCGCGACGGGGAGACGGTGAAGGTGCGCGCCGTCCGGATCCATCCGAAGTTCCGCGAGACCAAGTTCAAGGACGAGACCGTCCTCCATCACGATCTGGCGGTCCTCACCCTCGCCCGCCCGGTGAACCGCCCCACGGTGGCCCTCGGCAAGCCGGGCGCCGACCGCGCCGGGCTGGCGCTCGGCTGGGGCATGCGGTCGGAGAACGATCTGTTCAACACCAAGCTCCGCGCCGTGAAGATCCCGCTGCCCGGGGACGCGGCCTGCCGCCGCGCGTACGGCGGTTCGTACGACGCGGCCGACATGATGTGCGCCGGATCCGAGAAGGCCGACACCTGCCAGTTCGACAGCGGCGGCCCCCTCCTCGTCCGCGGCCGCCTCGTCGGGGTCGTCTCCTGGGGGTACGGCTGCGGCAAGGCCGGGTATCCCGGTGTCTTCGCGCGCGTTGCCGACCTCCCCTAGGCAGGCGATGCTGGGGGCGACGGGGAGGGGAACGCCATGCGCGTCTTGGTCACGGGTGCCGCCGGTTATGTCGGATATGCGGTCGGACGGCGGCTGACCGCCGCGGGACACGAGGTGACCGGCCTCGTCCGGCGCTCCGACCGGCCGCTCCCGCCGGGCGTCCGGCCCGTCATCGCCGACCTCCTCGACCCGATCGGCCTCGACTCGACGCTGCACGAGACGTACGACGGCGTCTGCCATCTCGCCGCCCTCACCCGCGTCCGCGCGTCGTTCACCGACCCCCTGGGCTTCTTCACCGCCAACGTCCAGGGCACGATCAACCTCCTCCAAGCGCTCACGAAGGTCCAGCCCGACGGTTCCCCGGCGCCCGCCCCCGCCGTGGTGTACGGCTCGACCGCCGCCGTCTACGGCACCCCCGACCGCCAGCCCATCCCCGAAACCGAAACGCCCTCCCCCACCAGCCCGTACGGCGCGTCCAAGCTCGCCGCCGAACAACTGATCCGCTTCCACGCCCGCACCGGGGGCATCGGCGCGATCATCCTCCGCACGTTCAACGTCGCCGGCTCCGTCGACGGCCGCCGCGACCCCGACGAGACCCGCCTCATCCCCAAGGCCCTCTCGGTCGCGGCCGGGCACGCCCCGCACCTGACGATCAACGGCGACGGCGCGGCCGTCCGCGAATACCTGCACGTGGACGACCTGGCCGCCGCCTACGTCCTCGCCCTCGAAGCCGCCCGGCCCGGCACCGACCGCGTCTACAACGTCGGCAGCGGCACGGGCGCCTCCGTCAAGGACGTCATCAGAACGGTCGAGGAGGTCACCGGCCGTTCCGTCCCCACCTCCCACGACCCGCCCCAGCCCGAGCCGCCGCTCCTGGTCGCCGACGGCACCGCGATCCGCCGCGACCTGGGCTGGCGGCCGGAACGTTCCGCCCTCCCCGAGATCATCGCGGACTCGTGGGCGGCCCTGCTCTCCAGAGCCGGATAAACTCCCAGCGTGTCCGTGCCGAAGTTCGAAGTCCAGATGCTCCACGACCGCGTCATGATCAAGGTCGACAAGGAGGCCGGCGAGCGCCGCAGCACCGGCGGCATCGTCATCCCCGCCACCGTGGAGCAGTCCAACCGTCTCGTCTGGGGCGAGGTCTGCGGCGTCGGCACGCACGCCCGCACCGTCAAGGTCGGCGACCGCGTCCTCCTCCACCCCGCCGACCAGTACGAGGTGGAGATCCAGGGCGAGAACTACCTGGTCATGCGCGAACGCGACCTGCACGCCATCGCCAACGAACGCCCCGAACACGGCACCGGCCTCTACCTCTGACGCGAGGCCTTCAAGATCATCCGTTATCAAACTCGTTAGCGGCCTCGCGAACAGCCAGATCCTGTGGCGAAGGTTGAGGCCGATGACGCCTGATGGAGCGGCGGCACCAGTGCCGCTCAGGTCGGCTTGGCAGTCCGGTCAAGTCTCGCCGTACGCGGCGAGACCGCTCGGCCGCCCAGTTCACGGCGCGCAGTCGTGACGACGCGCACGCAACAGCAGCCAGACGGCGGGAGATCGTCAGCAACGACGCCAAGGCCCCAACCAGGCCCCACGGCTACCCGTGGGGCCGCTTCGGGCAGGCAGCTCGAACAGCTAGCCAACCTTCTGTTGACAAGTCGCGGCAAACCCGTGCCAGCAGGTCACCGCTCTCCCATCTCATCCCGCTCCGTACCGGTATCGGGGAGCCGGCGTCCCGGCTCACCCCGCCCGATCCCGCGGGTACTGGGACGCTCGGGCACACCTCGGGCACACGCGCGACTGACCATCTGACGATGGACGCCTCACCAGCCCGCGTTCCTCCTCGCGCTGCCGGTCGGCGGGGATGAGCTCCAGCAGCAGTCGACGCAGCTCGGGCAAGGCTTCGGCGCGTCAACGGCCCAGTCAAGCTCAGCCAAAGACGTCGCCGCGCACAAGCCCCGCTGCCACCGGCTTTGTCACGGGCACAGAGAGACCTGTCCCGACACGTATCACGCAACCGTGGCGACGCGCGCACGGTCACCTGGTGATCGCTGAGCTGCATGCACGCGTCGATGTATTTGGAGGCGTGCGGCGCCTTGGGGGTCGAAGGGCATTTCCGGCTCTTCTCGCCCATGGTGGAGATGAGGTCCCGCGCCTGTTGTCGTCGCGGTCGTAGGTGGCCGTGCGGGGTCGCTGGCTTCCAGGGCCCTGCTCGCATTTTGGCAGCGCTCCTTGAGCGCCTTGAGGTTCTCATCGTCGCGGCGCCTGCCGAGAGCGGCTTCGACCAGGTCTTCGAACAGGTACGGCATCGCAACTCCTCGATGAGCGATGCCGCGAACATAACCCCCCTCCCACCGCGTACCGCCCGGACCGGATCCGGACACCAGGGTCGGCTGGTGCCGGGCGAACCGCAGGCTTACCCTGACCAAACATGCACAAAGAGTGATCAAATAGTCTCGGTTCGGCTCGGAGGGATCGACGGGGAAACGGTCATGCCGATGCTGTTGATCGAAGGCACGTATGGCGTGGTCGGCGCTCGCCCTGACGGCGACTCGGTGCGTTTCACCCCTGGCGACCCGGCACAGTGGGATCTGGTCGAGGGTCCGCACAGGGGCCGCCGTAACAGCACCGGCGGCGCTCAACTGCGGCTGGACGGCATCATCACCTCCTCCGCCCCTGAGCGGACGCCCGGGTTCATCCTCACCCGCGGCGCTGACATCCATGGCCGCTGCGTAGCGTTGGCGGGCCGGGGCGCGGATCCTGGCACGAGTGGTGCCCCCCTGCACGTCGATGTGGCGCTGCTCGGGGAGACCGCGAACTTCCGCCGGCTCAGCCAAGGCGTCGCCTACCCCACCTATTACACCAAGCTGTTCTTCGAGTTGCGCGAGGCGATGACCGAAGCCGTGAACGCCGCGCGAGCAACACGCTCGGGCCTGTGGCCGGCCGACGTCACCACCACCGGCGCCAAGATCGACGGCCTTGCGGCCATCACCGACAACGCCGTACTTGTTCCCAAGCTGTTCCGGCGCCTGGCCGACTATCTCGCGCTCGGCGCCGGAGACCCCTCGCTGGCAGGGTTCCGGGACTACCTCGACCAACGCGACGACCGTGTCCTGGTGCTGTCCACCGGACAGTTCACCGGCCTGAGCACCCTCGTCGACATCAACGACCAAGTCATCGCGATGACCCGACCGCCGGAAGACCTGGTGTTCCAGGAGGCATAGTCCCGAACCGCAACACCGTCCTGGGCGACGTGATCATCATGCTCCATGACGATGCGCTCGGCTGAATCTGCGGGATGCGACCGCGCGTGTCCCGATTCACAACGCGCTGGAGGAAATCCGGCCCTATCCCCTGAGCTGGGATGGGGGTTGCTTCGATCTTGGTGCTCCCTTGATCGTGCGGTCTCGCACGCCGTCCCGGGCACCGCGACCCCACACGCAGAGTGAGAGGCATGACGATGCTGATCCGTACCGATCTCTTTCCGCCCTCGGAGCGTTTGGTCCGTTACCGAGAGGCGGCCATGGACCTGCCGGTCCCCGTTCTCGTCGACGTTGGCTCCGCCCGGTCCGGTGACTTCTGGGCGGTGTGGGGTGCTGCAGACCTCGGTGACGTGTCGGTGGCGTCCGTCGCTTGCCGCGCCCCGTACCGATTCCGCCGGACGCCGGATCTGATCCGCCGTTCGGACCCGGAAGCGTATCGGCTGGTGCTGAATCTCCGTGGCCGCGGCGGCGTCACGCATCACGGCCGGCACGCCGAACTCGCGGCAGGAGACCTGGCGCTGTACGAGACCTCAAGTCCCTTCGCGGGCTGGCGGGGATCCGCGGACTCGGCCAGCGAATGGATCATGGTGACTTTTCCACGGCGCCTGCTGCCGATGGCCCCCGGCGTCATCGAACCTCTCATCGGCCACCGGCTGCCTGGCCGGGACGGCGTCGGCGCACTGCTGGGCACGATGGTGCACCGCCTGGGCAGGGATATTCATGACTACCGCCCGGCCGACCGCCCGGGCCTCTCGCGCACACTCCTGGACCTGCTGGCCATCCTGCTCCACAACCAGTTGGAAACCCCGACCCCCGAGTCCATCGCGTCGCGGCACCGGACGCTGATGATCCAGATCCGCTCGTTCATACGGAACCGGCTCAGCGACCCCGCGCTGTCCCCGGAGACGATCGCCGCCGCTCACCACATCTCCATCCGCCAACTCCATCGCCTCTTCCAGGCGGATGGGACGGCGGTCGCGGCCTGGATACGTGCCTGCCGTCTGGAACGCTGCGCCCACGACCTCACCGACCCCGCGCAACGGCCGCGTTCCATCCGGGAGATCGCTGCTCGCTGGGGGTTCCCCAGTGGCGCGCACTTCAGCAGATCCTTCCGGGCAGCCTATGGCCTCAGCCCGCAGGACTACCGCCGTCAGGGCGGTGCCCACCGGTAGGCGGTCACAGGCTCAAGCCTGGCGCTGTCAGGCAAACAAGTTGGCGTCGGCTGATAACGACATTCGAACCGACGCGTCGCACGATTGGTACCAGAACCAGTCGCCGCCCGGTTAGGAAATTTCCCGCAGGCATCGCCAACAGGTGGGGCAGCCGGGAAGCCCTCCTCCTCGTCCGGTGTGCCGGAAGACCAGGACGATGTCGCCGTGACGGACACCATCAAGCGAACACAGGCAGAGGCAATCGCGCCAACATCCAGCGCGAACCCAAAAGTGTCTTGTCACGGTCAATGAGCCGAAAAACAGGTTCGTGGGTGAACTCAGAAACGGCCTTTCGATGGAGGGAAAGATGCGTGGTCTCAAGCTCGGAACCGTTGCTGCCGCCCTGGCGGTGTTGGCGGCCACCGCACCCACGTTAACGGTCAACGCCTCTGCATCCTCGGTGATTCCCCGGTTCTATATCTACGTCGAACACGGAGACGACTACAGCGAGGCACAGTACGAGGGAACCCGCACCAGAGTCGGTGTCCATGATGTCGAGTGCGACGACAATTCGGTCTGGGCTGAGTACTATCGAGTCCACGAGGGCCCCCTGCAACGACTCAATGCGGCCGGTTGTCGTGGCGGTGAGAGATTCACCGGGTGGGGCGACAACAAAGTTTATCAAATCCGCGTCTGCGAGGAGACCAAGGGTTGTAGCGCCTGGAAGAACGGCTGACGCGCCAGGGAGTCGTCCGCCTGCACATTGACACGGCAAAGTGTTCAGCCGACCCCGAACTCCACCCTGCGCGATAGAAGACACCCGGACCAGACCTAAAGTCCCAGGTCAACCAATACCTGGAGGAGAGCTGGCCGGATCTGTCCATTATGGCACTCCTGGCTAAATCTGTTCTCGATGGCTCAATCGAAGGGCTGAGTAAACCTAGAACAAAGTGCACGTAGAACGCATCGAACCGGAGAAAAAGAGATGAACCGTCGCATTGTCAGAGTGAGTGTTTCAGCGGCCGCGATAGCGGCTTTTGCATCGGCGATGACCGCTATGTCGCCGGCCACTTCTGCTCAGGTATCACCGTATCCCTGCGTCGTCGATGGCGATCCTTATGAGAATGGCGGCTGGGGAGGGGCGAAGTGCTTCGGCGTGAACCGAGCGAGGGCTGAGGTCATCTGCGAGGAGAACAGCGGAGCCCGCTACACGGCATACGGCCCATGGGTAGGCAACGAACAATGGTCCTGGGCGAGATGCCATGAATACGCATTTCCGGCCCTGATAGGCGCCCAGTGGTCTTAGCGGGAAGTTTTGCCCTGTCTCTGTGGTGCAAGTACCCGGTCAGGTGACACCACAGGGACAGGACAAAACTCCCGCTTAGTACGTGGTGAGTTTGAGTAGGCGTTCGTAGCAGGTGAGGGTGGCGGCCAGGCAGAGATTTGGGCGGTCGCCCGAGGCGGGCGGCTCGGCCCGACTACCACAAGACACGGGCGAGGTGGGGCCGGCCATCAAGAGTCTCGTCCTGCCATTGGCTACCCACGTCCTGCCGACCGTGGCAGGAATCATGTGGATCTTCCTTCTGCTCATCGCTTGACCAACGAAGGACCGCCGTGTTCCGCCAGCGCCGTGTCACGTTGGTGCCCCGAGCACCGGTATCGATGGCGATGTCGTGATGGTGTTCGGCCCAGTCGATCCCACAGAACAGCTTCGCCACTGCTCCTCCAAAGAACAGGTGCTCGGCCCGTCGATACAGTTCACAGCGGCAGCGGAGACGCGCGGCCCGCTCATCGAAGGACTCGCCGGTCCGACATCCGATCAGCCGTTCTCGACCCCCGCAATCCGCAGGAGTCTCCGTCTGCCGCGAGGGCTCACCGGCTCGAATCACGAACACCACGCTTCACCAACCGCCGCCGTCGTGACGGGAGGATGCCGGGTGGGCCGGTCTGGTGAAAGGTACCGAGGCGGTCGCGCTCTCGGCGGTGGCGGTCGAGCCGTTGGGGCCGGAGCCTGTGACGATCTGCCCGCTGACATCGGTGAATGTTCCGCGTACCCGGCTCATCAGGTGGCGCACCGAAAAGCTCGCCACGGTGTGGGCAGGGTCCAGGTTCCCGTGGTCCAGCCATCGGGCGTCTGCGAGCCGACGGTGGAGGTGCTCATCGCGTACTCCTGGTGTCGGTGTTCGTATTGGTGCTGGTGTCGAGGTGTCAACTGCGATGGGTCGGCTGCACGGGGCTGATGATCTCGGGCAACGATCTGCTCCTTGGTCTGGTTTGGGTGGCGCCCCCGCTGGGCGACCGCTCACCCTTGCTACGAACACCTCTGGCCCGATTCGACGCCGCCTCCCGGACTTCTTTCGAGGACTTCCTGCTCCGCGGTCATCGGCACGCAGCCGTGAGGATGGGCTCAGGCCCGGTCAGACCCGGGTGGCCGATGCGGCATCGGGTTCCGGGGCCGCTCTCGTCGTTCATCGTGGTGGTGGCGCCGCCGTGTGAATTTCGCACGTGCTTGAACGCCTGCAGGGCGATTACGGCCAGGGCGGCGTAGCGGATGGCGCTGACGATGCCCACCACGTGTACACCGGACGTGAACGCGTCGCGGGCCGCACCAGCGGGTCGCCGCTTTGTTCTACCGGCAGGTGACCGGCCAAGGCGACCACACGGTCGATACTTTCCCGGGCGGCGTTCGCCGCGTCGGGTGGCACAGTGCCGAGCGCGCCCGCCACGTCGCTCCGGGATCTCTTACCGAAACAGCCCTCCGCTCCCGAACGTGGCCCCAGCCGCCCAGTAGCTGATCATTGGTCTCGGGATGTGGATGACACCGGCCGGGTTCTTGATCCAGTGGGTTCTGGACCTGAGGTCTTCTAAAGGTTCGACCTCATCACATGGCCGGATGCCGATGCCGGCGAGTTTGTCGGTGGCGGCGTCGAGATCATCGGTGTGGAGCTGGAGCCACGGGATCGACTTGCACGAGAAGGACCCCGAAACCGGGCAAGCGGTAAAGACCGGCAGGAGGTCCTGGACAACGCCCGCTCCCCTCACCAAGCCGCGCAAGAGAACGTGCAAGTCGCTGAGGTCGCGCAGCCGCGGACGTTCGAGCTCTCCCAGCAGGGGCTGCGGCAAAGCGAACATGCCCAGCGGCAAGCCGAGGAGGCCCAGCGCCGCACCCACGGGCTGACCGAGCGCGGCCAGGTCACCGACAGCAGGGTAGATATACAAGTCGCCCTGGCGGATGGCTCGTCAGCCGCCGCCCTTGGCCACGTAGTCAGCGGGGTCGTAATGGATGCGGAGTCGCTGGATCTTGCCGTCGGCGAGTGTGAAGAACTCGGTGAGCCGGACGACCCCCTTGGGCATGTGGGCGTCGTAGAGCACGGCCGTTCCGTCGGGACCGTTGACCTCCTGCAGCAGTTCGATCTTGCTGACGTTGGCGATGAAGCCCTTGACGCCCTGCCTGAAGGGGGCCGACCCGGTGACCTGGCCGGCGATGGGGCCCTCGAAATGGAGGTCATCGGCCAACAGGGCCGCGAGCCCCTCGCCGTCCCCGTAGTCCTCGATCCCGCCGGTGAGTACGCGGTAGTACGCCTGGATCACAGAAGGCGCGTCGTCGCCGACCACAACCATGTCGATCCCCTTTCGAACACTTGTACGAGTTGATTGAGATAATAAATCAGATGGTAGAGATTTTCAACCAGCCTGCTAGGCTGGGATCCATGCGTTCGTACAATCAGTACTGTTCGATGGCGCGCGCCCTGGATCTGGTGGGCGACCGCTGGACGTTGCTGGTCGTCCGCGAGCTCCTCACCCAAGGACCCTGCCGCTTTTCCGACCTCCGTCGCGGGCTGCCCGGCATCGCCAGCAACCTGCTGGCCGAGCGCCTGCGCCAGATGGAGTCGGCCGGTCTCACCGCCCGGCGCGACCAGCCGCCACCGGTCGCCGCGACACTGATCAGCCTCACCGACCGCGGCCGGGACCTCGGCGGCGTCGTCCGTGAGCTGACCCGCTGGGGCGCCCCGTTGATGATCGAGCCGCCGGATGGCGACGAGTTCAGAGTGCATTGGTTCTCGTTGCCGCTGCGCTACCTGTGCCGCGACGGCGCGCCCGGCGAACCGGCCGCCGTCGTACGCCTGGGCGACGCGCACGACGGCTGCGACATCATCGCCGACGGCGGCCGGATCGAGGTGGGTCCATGCGCACCTGATCGCCGGCCTGACGTCACCGTCGCCGCCCCGCCCGAAGTGTTCGTCCAGCTCTTCACCGGACAGGTGGACGTGCCGGCGGCGAAGACCATGGGCCTGGTCATCGACGGTTCCGCCGCGGCGCTCGAACGCGTTCTTCCCTGAGAGAGGACCGGCTGATGGCTGACCGGAAAGCACCCAACCGCGATCTCCTCGATCAGGTCGCCGAAGACTTCAGCGGCGACCGCGACGTGGCCATGGCCACGATGTTCCGCAATCCCGGCCTGCGAGTCGGCGGCAAGATCTTCGCCTTCCTCGGCCACGACGGTCAGCTCATCGTGAAGCTTCCGAAGGGCCGGGTCGCCGATTTCCTGAGCGCGGGAACCGCCGAAGAGGTGGTCATGGGAAAACGGACGATGCGTGAATGGATCGAGTTCCCGGCCCAGGAAGACCACGTGGCGACGCTCGCGCTGTGGCGAAGCGTGGCGCAGGAAGCCCACGAGTACGTTGACTCCCTGCGTCGGGCGACGTGACGCCCAGGATGATGTCCATGACGTGGCGTATCCAGCCTCCAGTGGCGCCTCAACCGCAACCTTTCCGGTCGCCCAGAATGCGGCGGTCGGCAGGACTCTAGGGAAGCATCGTGGTGAGGAGCTCACCGGCCGTGCGGACATCGGCGTCCAGCGGCCGGTCGGTATCGACCGGAGGGATCGCTTCGACCAGGGCGTCGAGGAGGGCCGTGCAGCCCGGAGAGGTGGGGCGGCGGGCGCCGACGTGCGCCGCCTGCCGCAGGCCCACCGCCAGCGAACCGCAGAGCAGGCGCAGCAGGGCGGCCATGTCGTAGGCGCGGAGGGCGGCCTGTGTGCCGAACGGCACCACGTCCTGGTTGTGCAGGTTGGTGGGCAGGCTCTGCATGCCGGCCGGCACGGCGGCGCGGCGGATCTCGGCGACGAGCGCGGTCGTGGCGAGCTGTACGCCCTGCATCCCGTGCTGGCGGCCGGGGCCGGCGGCGAGCATCGGGGGCAGGCCGCCATTGCGGGCCGGGTCGACGAGGAGGTCGAGCTGCCGCTCGGCGAGGTTGCCGAGCTGGGCGGTGACCATGGCCAGCACGTCGGCGGCGAACGCGGCCGGCTGTCCGAAGAAGTTGCCGCCATGCGCGACCAGGTCGTCCTCGGGAAAGAACAGCGGGTTGTCGCTGACGCTGGCCAGGTCGGCCTCGACGACGCCGTCGACGTACCGCAGGGCGTCCTCGGCGGCGCCCAGCAGTTGCGGGGAGCAGCGGATGCTGTAGGGCTCCTGCAGCGCACGGGTGCCGGCCGGGCTCATCCCGGCAAGGGTTTTGCGCATGCCGTCGGCCACGTCGGCCGCGCCGGGATGGCCATACGCGTCGAGGAGGCGCGGGTTGAGGAATCCCGGGTCGCAGCCGAGCACGTCGACCAGCAGGCAGGTGAGCGCCTGCGTCGCTCGGTGGGAGGAACGGATGCCGTCCAAGGCCAGGGCGGTCGCGGCGGTGGTGAGGGAGGTGCCGTTGACGAGTGCGAGGGCGTCCCGGCCGTCGAGCGTCAACGGGGTCAGCCCGGAATGATCGAGTGCCTGGGCCGCGGGCAGCCGCCGGCCGTCGACGTACGCGTGTCCACGGCCACGCAGTGCCTGGGTGGCGTAGGCGAGCGGAATCAGGTCTCCGCTCGCGCCGACCGAGCCGTAGCGTGGAATCGCCGGGACGAACGTCGTCGCGAACATCGCGGCAAGCCCGTCGACCACGTGAGCCGAGACCCCCGATTTCCCCTGCGCGAGAGACCACACGCGCACGAGCAGCGCGGCCCGTCCTATGTCATGGGTCAGATCCGGTCCCTGTCCGGCACCGAGGTGCGCCAGGGTGTTGTCACATTGGTCCGCTTCCTCGTCCCGGCCGGGGAATCCGACCAGGGCGCCGAAGCCGGTGGTCGCGCCGTAGACCGGGCGCTCTTCTTCTTGCAGTACGTCACGGAGGTGGTCACGGCCGCGCTCGACGCGGCTGCGGACGCCCGCGTCGACCACGACGGACACCGGTGTCGCGGCGCGGTGCAGATCGGCGGAGCGCAGTGGGGCGCTGAGGTGGATGGAGCCTTCGACAGGGGGCATGGCCTCGACCGTAGGAAGGGAATCTCAGAAACCTCTGAGATTCCCTCAGTACCTTCCGGATCATGCCGCATGACTACCTGATCATCGGGGCCGGCCCGGCCGGGCTGCAGCTCGCCGCATCGCTGGAACGTGACGGTCACGACTACGTCGTCCTGGAACGCGGAGCCGGGCCGGGCACCTTCTTCACCCGGTTTCCGCGACACCGCCAACTGATCTCCATCAACAAGGTGCACACCGGGTACCAGGACGCGGAGCTGCGGCTGCGGATGGACTGGAACTCGTTGCTGAGCGACGATCCGGAGCTGCTGTTCACCCGGTACAGCGAACGGTACTTCCCGCAGGCCGACGATCTCGTGCGTTATCTGTCGGATTTCGCGTCGGCGACGGGCGCCCGCGTGGAGTACGACACCGACGTCGTCCAGATCAGCCGGGGCGACGACGGGTTCACCGCCGTCGACCACCATGGACGCGCATGGCAGGGCCGGCGGCTCGTCATGGCCACCGGCGTCTCCCAGCTGCACGTCCCGCCGATTCCCGGCATCGAGAGCGCCGAACGTTACGACACGTTCGACACCGATCCGGCGTCCTTCACCGACCAGGAGGTCCTGGTGATCGGGAAGGGCAACTCGGGGTTCGAGACCGCTGAGGCGCTCATGGAGAAGGCGGCGGTCATTCACGTCGCCGGGCCGCACTCGGTCAAGATGGCCTGGCAGTCGCACTATGTCGGGCACCTGCGCGCGGTGAACAACAATTTTCTAGACACCTACCAGCTCAAATCCCAGAACACCATCCTTGACGGCACCGTGGAGAGCATCGAACGCCAAAGCGACGGCCGCTACCGGGTGATGTTCCGCTACGCCCGTACCACCGAAGCGTCACGCGAGCTGTTCTACGACCGGGTGATCGCGTGCACCGGATTCCGGTTCGACGCCTCGGTGTTCGACGACAATTGCCGGCCGGCGCTGGTCATCCACGACCGCTTCCCCGAGCAGACGGCGGCATACGAGTCGACCACCGTGCCCGGGCTGTACTTCGCCGGCACGCTCACCCAGCAACGCGACTTCAAGAAATCCACCAGCGGGTTCATCCACGGCTTCCGCTACGGGGTGCGCGCGCTCTACCGGATCCTGGCCACCCGCTACCACGATGAGACCTGGCCGGCCGAAAGAGTCGAGCCGACCCCGGAAGCGATCAGCGACGCGATCATCGCCCGGGTCAACCGCTCCTCCGCGCTGTGGCAGCAGTTCGGCGTGCTCGGCGACGTGGTCAGCGCGAACGGCGCCGTCGCGCTGTACGCGGAAGAGGTCCCGGTGGCCTACGTCGCCGACGGCGGACTCGGCGATGCCCGGCACAGGTTCGTCATCACCCTGGAGTACGGGCCGGATCACGACAAGGGCGACCCGTTCGACATCTCGGTCCCGCGGGTCGTCGAGAACGACGCCGCCAACGCCCATGACGCGAGCTACCTGCACCCGGTGGTGCGGTACTACCGCGACGGCGCGATGGCCGGCGTCCACCACCTCGCCGAGAACCTGGACAACCGGTGGAACCTGCCGACGGTGCATCAGCAACCACTGGCCGTCTTCGTCAAGGAATGCCTCGCCGATGCAGGATGACCCGTACCCGCGGCCGGTTCTGGATCTGCTCGTGGCGGCAGGGAACCGGACCGTCTTCGAGCACGGTGCCCGCGCCGTCACCGGCGAGCGGATGCTCGGCCTCGTCCGGCGGATCGCGGCCGGGCTGCGCGCCGCGGCCATCGGGCCGGGGGACGGCGTCGCGATGATGCTCGGCGTCAACCCGGAAGCGTTCGCCGCGATGATCGCCGGCCATGTCGTCGGGGCCCGGGTCGTCGGCGTGCGGCCCGGACTGCCCGACGGCCAGCTGCGTCATGTGCTCGACCAGGACGTCACCGCGGTCGTGACCGACGCGGCCACCGGGCCAGAGCACGCGCCGCGCACGCTGACCATCGCCGAGCTGTCGGCCACGCCCGACGACGGCGGCCCGCTGCACCTGTCCGGCCGGCCGCATGACGTCGCCCGGCTCCTCCACACCAGCGGCAGCACCGGCACACCAAAGGCATGCGCGCAGACCTACGCCGCCCTGAATGCGGCGTGGACGGCCCGGCCGGAGGCATGGCCGCCCGCGATCCGGGAACTGGCGTCCCGGCTGCAGCGCTACCTGGTGTTCGGGTCGCTGAGCAGCCAGGTGATGATGGAGTACGGCGTCCTCACGCTCGCCGCGGGCGGAACCATGGTCGTCGCCGATCCGCCGGTGTTCCCCGAGGCGATCACCAGGCATCGGGCGTCCGCCAGCGTCATCACCGTGCCTCGCCTTCACAAGCTCGTCACCGCCCAGCGCCGCGACCCCGCCGACCTGAGCAGCCTCCGCGCGCTCATGGTGTCCGGGTCGCCGCTGGAGGCGTCCCGGCTCCGCGAGGCGCTCGACGTGCTCGGCCCGGTCGTGTTCCACGGTTACGGGCAGACCGAGACAGGCACGATCTCCATGGCCACACCGTCGGACGTCCCCCCGTCGGTCGGCTTCCCGCCCGAGGTGATCGACGTGGAGGTCCGGGACGCGGACGGCAGGCCGGTCCCGGCCGGTGTCGACGGTGAACTGTACGTCCGCACACCCGCGCAGGCGAGCGGGTACTGGGCCGAGCCGGCGGAGACCGCGGACGTGTTCGTCGACGGGTGGGTGCGCACCCGGGACCTCGGCCACTTCGACGAGGACGGGCGGCTGTACCTGGCCGGGCGCGCGCGGGACGTCATCATCGTCAACGCCGACCTCCACTACGCCGGCCCGATCGAGCGGGTTCTGGCCAGCTCCTCCGACATCGCGGAGGCGTACGTGGTCGGCACCCCGGACGAGGACACCGGCGAAGCGGTGCACGCGTTCGTGGTGCCGGCGGCGAAGACCCCCGACCTCGCCTCGCTCCGAACCCTGGTCAGAGAACAGCTCGGCGACGCATGCGTGCCGGTCACCATCACCGTCCTCGACGAAGCGCCGCTGGCGCCGAGCGGCAAACCAGACAAGCGCCTTCTGGCGGCCGCGATATCCCAAGCCGAGAACGGCCCTCCCAGCGGACCGCCCGGCCGTCGACCAGGCGACACCGCCACACCGAGCACACAGTAGAGCGGAACCAGGGGCGCTCGACCACCGGACCCGGTTCGTCTTCGCCGGCCAGGGCCTGGTTCGGGCCTGCGAGCAAGGCGGCTTTGGAGTCGAAGGCAGCGAAGACGCCCAGCCGCTTCCCTGCCGGCCGAGGAACTCTCGGCCCTCTGCATGGCAGCCTGGCTCAACCCGTGCCAGCCAACCCATACAGGGCCGCTTCACCATCAGGCACGCCACCACCGCCCGGTTGCTGGCAACATGCTGGCTGGGCCACTCCCTCAGGGGACCGCTGACTACTTCTTGCATGGGGTCCGGGCCTAGCAGAGAAACTGAGCTCTCAGCGGCATGGGAGTGGTACCGAATCCTCGGCCGGGAGTCAGATGACCTCGACCGGATGGTGCTGGCGGAAGGTCGGCCAGAAGGCCTCGAACGTGACGGCCCGCCGCTCTGCCAGCGTCATCGTCGAGAGGTCGCCGTTATCCACGCGGCTGCATCAGGCTCCAGCGAAGCTACCTCTGACCTCGCCTTTCTTGTAATCGTAGGCCTCTACTGCCGGATTTCCAGAGGCTGGGGCGAGGTCTGCGGCGTCGGCACGCACGCCCGCACCGTCAAGGTCGGCGACCGTGTCCTGCTGCACCCCGACGACCAGTACGAGGGGATCCAGGGCGCGAACGCGACCTGCACGCCATCGCCAACGAGCGCCCCGAACACGGCACCGGCCTCTACCTCTGATGCGACAGCGTGAAGGACTCGCGGGCGGCGACGAGGCCGTAGATG
Organism: Spirillospora sp. NPDC048911; assembly: GCF_043198015.1. Taxonomy (NCBI): domain Bacteria; kingdom Bacillati; phylum Actinomycetota; class Actinomycetes; order Streptosporangiales; family Thermomonosporaceae; genus Spirillospora; species Spirillospora sp. NPDC048911. The sequence continues at coordinate 155,573 of NZ_JBICUD010000011.1, forward strand.
AACGCGACGAGCAGGCCGATGACCTGGATGACGGTGCCGGAGAAGGCCAGGGTCTGGCCGGGGTCGCCGAGTTGGTCGCGGACGTTGGCGGTGGCCACGGCGCCGACGCAGAAGAACAGCGTCACCACCAGGCCGAGGACGGGCGTCCAGCGCCACGGGACGAACAGGTACAGAGCGGCCGCCGCCGCCGAGATCAGCAGGCCGGGCGGGACGACCGGATAGTCGACGCCTCCGGCGATCTGCAGCGGGATACCGACGACGGCCGCCGCGAGCCCGAGACCGGCGAGACGGCGTGCAGATGAAGTGGCGAGCGTGCCCATGTGTGCCTCCTTGGCTGACATGGGCACCATCGTCGGCGGCAGGTTCCGCCCGAGTAATCGCCTCCAGGGAGGCTTCGCGTCTACGCCCCCGGGAGTAGCGATCGCATTGTCACCAGGCTACGAAGCCGCCGTCTACCAGGAGGTCTGTGCCGGTGACGAAGGAGGCCGCGTCGCTCAGGAGGAAGATGGCGGGGCCTGCGATCTCGTCTACGGTGGCCATGCGGGCCATGGGAGTCTCGGATTCGAAGCGTTCCACTCGGTCTGCCACTTCGGGGCGGAGGTTCATGGGGGTGGCGGTGTAGCCGGGGCTGACGCTGTTGACGCGGACGCCGCGGCCGGCCCATTCGGTGGCGAGGCTCTTCGACAGGTGCATGACGGCGGCCTTGGAGGCGTTGTAGTGCGCCTGGGTGAGGCCTCGGTTGGCGATCGTCCCGGACATCGAGGCGATGTTGACGATGGAGCCGCCGCCGTTGCGCAGGAGGGCGCGGCCCTCGGCCTGGCAGGACAGGAAGACGCCGGTGAGGTTGACGTCGATGACCTTCTGCCACTGGGCCAGGGGCATGTCCTCTGCGGGGGCCGCGTTGGCGATGCCGGCGGCGTTCACCGCCAGGCGCAAGGGGCCCAGGGATCGTTCGGTCATATTTATGGCTTTTTGCAGATCTGCGGCCTGGGTGACGTCGGCTTGGATCGCCATGGCGTGGCGGCCTGCTTTCTCGATGGCCTCTACGGCTATTTCGAGGTCGGCGCCTGGCAGGTCCAGGCAGGCGACATCGGCTCCCATCTCGGCGAGGGCGATCGCCAGGCGCCGGCCGATGCCCGATCCGGCGCCGGTGACGAGGGCGACGCGGTCGTCGAGGCGGAACGAGGGTGCGGTCACGGGGTGCTCCCGTCGGGGTCGTCGGCCAGGCGCCGGGCGACGCCCAGGTCGGTGATGAGGACGTCGATCCAGCCGCCGCGCAGGGCGGCGCGGATCGCGGCGTACTTGCGGTGGCCGCCCGCGACGCCGATGCGGCGCGGGATGCCGCGGAACGTGCCGGGCGCGACGCCGATGACGCGTTCGTCGAGGTCGGTGTTGAGCAGGGTGCCGTCCTCGTCGAAGAAGTGCAGGCTGATGTCGCCCACTCCGCCGAGGCGGCGCAGTTCCTCCTGCTCTTCGGCCGAGAAGATGTTGCCGCTCTCGCGCAGCAGCGGGGACGGCTCCAGGCTGCCGATGCCGACGAGCGCGACGGTCAGCCGGTCCCAGGACGCGATGACGTCGGCGACCTTGGGATCGGCGACGATCGCGTCGCGGGCCGCGCGGTTGCCGACGACGCCGGGCGCGGAGATGAAGATCGGCTCAGCGCCGGTGATGTCGGCGAGGCGGCCCATCAGGCGCGTGGCCTGGACCTGGACCTTGGGGTCGCCGACGCCGCCGACGAGCTGCACCACCTGCTCCACGAAGCGCCCGCCGGGTTTGGTGCGCATGGCCTCCACGGTGGCGAGCAGCGTCGCGCTCCAGGACGAGATGCCGACCCGGTCGCCCTCCATGAGGGTGGTCTCCAGGTAGACGGCGGTGGCGGCGCCGAGGGCGGGCAGGACCTCCTCGCCCTCGCCCTCCACGTCCACGATGGCCATGTCACGGAGGCCGTAGCGGGCCTGGACGAGCTCCTCCAGGTCGGTGAAGACCCCGGCGGGCGGCACGACGATCGTCCGGACGATGCCCAGCTCGACGGCCTGCTTGAGCAGCCGGGACACCCGCGGCTGGGAGATGCGCAGCTCGTCGGCGATCTGCGGCTGGCGCATCCCCCGCTCGTGGTACATGCGGGCGACCCGGGTCATCAGGCGCAGCTGCTCGTCGGTGGTCGCCATGCGGGTGGCGCGGCGGATGCTCGTCATCGTGGCCTTTCCGGTGCGGATGTTCCGGCACTGAGCATCATGCCGTGGCCAGCCGCATGACGGCGGTGTCGGTGGCGTCCGCCCCGGCCAGGACGCCCCGCGGCCGTCCCCGGCTGAGCACCAGGACGCGGTGCGACAGCCCCAGCACCTCGTCGAGGTCGGAACTGACGACGACCACCGCCATCCCCGACCGGGCGAGTTCGGCGATCACCTCGTAGATGGCGGCCCGGGCGCCGACGTCGATGCCGCGGGTGGGCTCGTCCAAGATCACGACCTTGGGCCGGCGCGCCAGCCACTTGGCGATGACGACCTTCTGCTGGTTGCCGCCCGACAGGGTGCTCACCGGCTGGGACGGCCGTCCCTTGATGCCCATCTCGGCGATCGCGGCGGACGCGGCGGCGGCCACGCGCTGCGGCGTGAGCCAGCCCCGCGTGGCGACGCGGTCCAGATTGGGCAGCGCGACATTGTCGCCGATCGAGAGGGCGAGGACGGCGCCCTGGTTCTTGCGGTCCTCGGGGACGAGCACGACCCCGGCCTCGATGGCGTCGCGTGGGCCGCGCAGCCTCAGCACGTCGCCCTCCACCGAGACCGTGCCCGCCTTGACGGGATCGACCCCGGCGACCGCGCGGACGAGCTCGGTGCGGCCCGCCCCCACGATGCCCGCGATCCCGAGGATCTCGCCCTCGTGGACGTCGAACGAGACGTCCTGGAACGTCCCGTCGGCCGCCGTGAGCCCGTTCACGCTCAGGACGGCGCGTTCGCGCGGCGCCCCCGTGCCGGGGAAGATCCGTTCGATGCTGCGGCCGACCATCTCCTCCACCAGCCGGGTCACCGGCACGTCGGCGGTGTCGTGCGCCGCGACCCGCTGCCCGTCGCGCATCACCACGACGCGGTCGCAGATGCGGGTGATCTCCTCCAGCCGGTGGCTGATGTAGATGAACGCCATGCCCTCGTCCTTGAGGGCCGCGATCCGTTCGAAGAGATGGTCGGTCTCGTCGGAGCCGAGCGCCGCGGTGGGCTCGTCCAGGATGAGCAGCCGGGCGTTCAGCGTGAGCGCCTTGGCGATCTCGACCTGCTGCTGCTCGGCGACGCGCAGGGTCCGTACGAGCCGGGTCGGCGGGATGTCCAGCCCGAGCCTGGTGAGCTGCCGGCTGGCCCGCCGGTTCATCTCCGCGCGGTCGATCCTGCCGCCGCGCCGGAGAAGCCGCCCGACGAAGACGTTCTCGGCCACCGACAGGTCCGGCAGCAGCCGCATCTCCTGGTGGATGAGCCCGATGCCCCGGCCGATCGCCTCGCCGGGCGAGCCCGGCGCGTAGGGTTCGCCCTCCCACGTCATCTCGCCGGTGTCGGACGGGAACGTTCCGGCGATCACGTTGGAGAGCGTCGACTTGCCCGCGCCGTTCTCGCCCAGCAGCGCCACGACCTCCCCCGGGCTCACGTCGAGGTCGATGTGGTCGAGCGCCCGGGTCGCGCCGAAACGCTTGGACACGCCCCGGACGACCAGGCCGCCGTTGTCAGTCATGGCACGTCCTACGGTCAGTCATGGCACGTCCTACGGGTGGGTGGCGATGTACTCGTCGGCCTTGGCCGTGTCCTTCTTGGTCAGCAGGAACGCCGGCTGGAGCTGCTGCGCCGGCACGGTCTTGCCGTCGATCACGCTGATCGCGGTGTCCACGGCCATCCGGCCCATCTTGCGGGTCTGCTGGACCATGGTCGCGTCGATCGTCCCCGCGCGGACCGCCTTGATCCCGGCCACGTCGCCGTCGAACCCGACGATCGTGTACTTCTTGCCCGCACCGGCCGACTTGACCGCCTGGGCGGCGCCGAGCGCCATCGCGTCGGCCTGACCCCAGAAGATGGTGATGTTGGGCTTGGCCTGGAGCATGTCCTGCGCGACCGAGAACGCCTTGTCCTGCGCCCAGTCGGCGGACTGCTGCGCGACGACCTTGACCCCGGGCGCGGCGGCGAGCGCCTCGCCGAAGCCCTTCTGGCGGTCGACCTGCGGTGTCGTGCCGATCTGGCCCTGGAGGATGGCCAGCTCGCCCTTGCCGCCCACCGACTTGGTCGTCCATTCGCCGAGGGTCTTGGCGGCGGCGACGCTGTCGGTGGCGATGAACGACTTCCCCGGCTGGTCCGGCGGGTTGCGGTCCACGGTGATGACGGGGATCTTGGCGCGTTCGGCGGCCTTGACCGGCACGCCCGCGGCGGTGGCGCCCGCCGGGATGTAGATGATCGCCTTGACCTGGCGGCTGATGAAGTCCTGGATCTGGTTGACCTGGGTGGCCGAGTCGCCGCGCGCGTCCGCGACGACGACCTCGACGTTCTTGGTCTTGGCCTGCTCCTCGACCGCCTGCTTGATCTGGTTGAAGAAGTCGGCCTGGAGGTTGGCGACGGCGAGGCCGATGACGATCTTGTCCTCGCCGGCCGAGCCGCCGCGGCCGCAGCCGGCGGCGCCCAGGGCGAGCACGGCCGACACTCCGATGGCCATCGTGGCCTTCATGCGCGTGGTCTTCATGCGCGTGGCCTTCATGCGCGTGGTTCTCGTGCGGGTGGTCTTCGTGGTCTTCATGGGGTGGATGCTCCTTCTGCTGGTCAGCCTCGCGGCTGCTAGTGCGCCTCGCGGCGCCGGAGGACGTCGAGCATGACCGCGAGCGCGATCACCGCGCCGATGACGATCTGCTGGACGAACGGGGAGACGCTGAGGAGGTTGAGGCCGTTGCGCAGCACGCCGATGATCAGGACGCCGATCACCGTCCCGGTGACGCGGCCGACCCCGCCGGAGAGGCTGGCTCCGCCGATCACCACGGCGGCGATGGTGTCGAGCTCGTAGCTCAAGCCCGCGCTCGGCTGGGACGAGTCGAGCCGCATCGTCATGAAGACGCCCGCCAGCCCCGCCAGCAGCCCGGCCACGACGTAGACGAGCGTGGTCGTCCTCTTGACGTTGATGCCCGCCAGCCGCGCGACCTCGGGGCTGCCGCCGATCGCGTAGATCGCGCGGCCGCCGGAGCGGTAGCGCATGTACGCCCAGCCCGCCACATACAGCAGCACCAGCACGATCGAGGTGACCGTGAAGACGCCCAGGTAGCGCACGGTGGACAGGTTGTCGAACCAGTCGGGGTACCCGACGATCTGCTGCCCGTCGGTGATGACGTTCGCGACGCCGCGGGCGATCGACAACATCGCCAGCGTCGCGATGAACGGCGGCAGCTTGGCCAGGGTGATGCCGAGCCCGGACAGCAGCCCGCACAGGCCGCCGACCGCGATGGCCGCGATCGCGCTCAGCCACAGCGGCCAGCCCGCCTCGTGCGACAGCCAGCCGACGACCATCGTCGCCAGCGCCAGCACCGCGCCGACCGAGAGGTCGATGCCGCCCATGACGATCACGGCGGTCATGCCGAGCGCCAGAATCCCGAGGATGGTGATCTGGTCGACGATGTTGAGCAGGTTCGGGCCGGTCAGGAAGTGCGGCGTCGCGATGAAGAGGGCGACGCACAGGGCCACCAGGCCGAGCGCGGGCCCGCGTGAGCCGGTCAGCAGCTGGTCCGCCCACGCGGGTGGTCGCGGACGCCCCCGGCCCGGCGGTGTGTCGACGGCCGGCACCGTGTCGTGCGTCGTGCTCATCAGGATCTCCTCGTGCTAGCTCATGAACATGCCGCCGTCGACGTTGATCGCCTGACCGGTGATGTAGGCGGCGTCGTCCGAGGCGAGGAAAAGCAGCAGGCCGGCTATGTCGTCGCTGGTTCCGGCGCGGCCGAGCGGGATGTTCCCGACCCATTCGGCCATCAGCTCGCCGGGCTCGTATCCGCCGGGTCTCGACTCGCCGAGCAGGCGGCCCCACTCGCGGTCGTTGTAGTCCCACATGTCGCTGCCGACGATGCCGGGACAGTAGGCGTTGACGGTGATCTGATCCCGGGCGAGCTCCTTGGCCAGGCTCTGGGTGAGGCCGACCACGCCGAACTTGCTGGCCGCGTAATGCGGGGTATAGACGAAGCCCTGCCTCGCCTGGCCCGACGCTGCGTTGAGGATGCGCCCGCCTCCCCCGTTCCGCCGCATGATGGCGGCGGCGGCCTGCGAGCAGAGGAACGTGCCCGTGGTGTTGACGCTGAGGACCTTCTCCCAGTCGCTGAGGGTGAGGTCTTCCAGGCGGCTGATGGTGATGACGCCCGCGTTGTTGACGAGGACGTCCAGGCGGTCGAGCCCGCCGAAGGCGGCGGCGACGTCGCCGCGGTCGGTCACGTCGGTCCGGACGCCTCGCGCGTTGTGGCTTTTGGCCGTTTCCTCTATGCCGTCGTCCAGATCGAGCATCAGGACGTCGGCTCCCTCCTCGGCGAAGCGCCGCGCTATGCCCAGGCCGATGCCGCGCCCCGCTCCGGTGACGGCCACGGTCTTGCCCTCGAACCTCATGCCGGTGCTCCTCCCTGGTGGCGCGTGCGGTCGGCGGTCTCCTGCCGGTGCGCACGGTCTTCGGCTCCCTGGTGACGTGCGCGGCTCACGGCGTCGTGCCAGTGACTTCGGCGGCTTTCGCGCTCGGCCTCGCTGGTACGCGGCACGTAGGTCTCGCGGGCACGCCGCAGGTTCTCCAGGTCTCCTCGGCTCCAGAGGCCGTGTGTCAGGCCTGCCAGGTAGGCGGCGCCCAGCGCGGAGAGGTCGCGGTCCGGAGATCGTTCGACCGTCCTGCCGCTGGTGTCGGCCTGGAGTTGCATCAGGGTCTCGTTGGCCGTCGGGCCGCCGTCCGCCAGAAGGGTGGTGATGGGCGCCGAGTCCCGTTCGACCGCGCTGAGGACGTCCTCGATCTGGAAGGCGATCGATTCGAGCGCCGCGCGGGCGAGGTGTTCGGCTCTGGTGCCGAACGTGACGCCGCTGATCAGGCCCACCGCCTCGTCGTCCCACCAGGGGGCGCCGAGGCCGCTGAACGCCGGGACGATCACGACGCCCTCGCTGCTCTCCGCGGCCCGGCCGGCCAGGTCGTCCGGTGTGAGTCCGAGGACGCCGGCGAGCCAGGTGAGCGTCGCGCCCGTAGACCTGATGTTGCCTTCGACGGCCCAGGCCGGCTCCCCCGCGTCCCAGGCGACCGTCAGGCACATGCCCTCGGGAACGCGGGCGGACGGGGAGGTCACGGCCATGACCGACGAACCCGTGCCGTACGTCGCCTTGACCGTGCCTTCGGTCCAGCCGCAGTGGGCGAAGAGCGCCGCGTGGGAGTCGCCCAGTACCGCCGTCACCGGGATGCCGTCCGGCAGCGGCCCGAGCCCTCTGGTTCCGGGAAAAGGCCCCTGTGACGAGACGATCACCGGCAGAACCTCGTGCGGGACGTCGAAGAGCTGGGTGAGGCGCTTGTCCCAGGCCCTTTCCCTGACGTCCATGAGCTGGGTGCGGGCCGCGTTCCCCACCTCGATCAGGTGGTCGCCGCCGAGTTCGTAGAGCAGCCAGGAGTCGACCGTTCCGAGGCAGAGCTCCCCCGCCTTGGCACGGCGGCGGTCAGGATCGTGCTCGTCCAGCAGCCGGCGGGCCTTGGGCGCCGAGAACATCGGGTCCAGGGGCAGGCCGCTGACCTCCTTGACCATGCCGGCCGCGTCCGGGCTCAGTTCGCCGGACGTACGCCGGTCCTGCCGCAGGTCGCCTGCCGTGCGGCGGTCGAGCCAGCTCAGCATCGGGCCCAGCGGCCGGCCCGTGGCGCGGTCCCAGAGCAGCAGCGATTCCCGCTGCGTGCTGAGGCCGACGGCCTCCACATCGCTGGGATCATGGCCGTCGAGGCAGCTGGCGACCGCCGTCCCGCAGCTCTCCCAGATCTCCTCGGCCGACTGCTCCACCCACCCCGGTCTGGGCGCGGAAAGGGCGACCGTGGCGGAGCCATGGGAGACGATGTTCCGCTCGCGATCGACGAGGATCGCCTTGGTGGCGCTCGTCCCCTGGTCAATGGCCAGAACGTAGGGCTTCATGGCTGGAGCAGCTCACGTACTGCGCGGCCTATGCCGTCCGCGGTCAGCCCGAAGTGCTCCAGGAGGAACGAGGCGCTTCCGGTGGGCGCGAACTCCCGGTTGATGCCGAGGATCCGCATCGGCACGGGCTCGTTCTGCACGACCACGTTCGCGACCGCCGCGCCGAGGCCGCCGGTGGTCGTCGCCTCTTCCGCGGTGACGATGCCCTTGGTCTCGCGGGCCGCCCTGAGGACGGCGTCCACGTCCATCGGCTCGATGAACGTCATGTTGAGCACGCGCACGCCGACGCCTTCGCCGCGCAGCGTCTCCGCCGCCTCCAGCGCGCGCGAGACGAGCGTCCCCACCGCCATCACCGTGACGTCGTCGCCCTCGGTGAGCTGGACGGCCCGTCCCGGCTCGAACGGCGCGTCCTCCGGCGTCACCGCGGGCACCTTGAACCGGGGAATCCGCATGTAGACGGGCTTGCTGTAGCTCGCCGCCCACCGGACGGCCTGCCGCGTCTGCGCCGGATCGGCCGGAACCACCACCGCCAGGTCGGCGATGGCCCGCATCCACGAGAGGTCCTCGATGGAGTGGTGCGTGGGGCCGAGCTCCCCGTACGCCATGCCCGGGCTCTGGCCGCAGAGCACGACCGGCACCCCGCTGTACGCGGCGTCGGCCTTGATCTGCTCGGTGGCCCGCCCGGTGAGGAAAGGCCCGGCGGCGCTGACGAACGGGACGAACCCGCCGTTGGCGAGCCCGGCACCGACCCCCACCAGATCCTGTTCGGCGATGCCCACGTTGATGAGCCGTTCGGGGAAGAGCTCCTTGAACTTCACCAGGTTGCTCGACCCGACGGAGTCGTTGCAGACGGCGACGACGCGTTCGTCCTCCTTCGCCAGGGCGATGAGCTCCTCGGCGAAGGCCCGCCGGCAGTCGAAGGTCTCCCGCATGAGTTCGGCGGTCATCGGCTCAGCTCCTCCAGCGCGGCGCGCACCTGGTCACGGCTCGGGACCTTGTGGTGCCACTCCACGCGGTCCTCCATGAACGACACGCCCTTCCCCTTGATCGTGTGCGCGATGACGGCGACGGGCCGGCCGGTGTCCGAGGGCCGGAACGCCTGGAGCAGCTCCGCGTGGTCGTGTCCGTCGGCCTCCCGGACCTCCCAGCCGAAGCTCGCCCACTTGGCGGCGAGCGGTTCCAGGCTCTTGGTCTCCTCGGTGCCGGCGCCCTGCTGGAACCGGTTGCGGTCGACGATCGCGGTCAGGTCGGCGAGGTCGTGGTGGGAGGCGGTCATCGCGGCCTCCCAGTTGCTGCCTTCCTGCAGCTCCCCGTCCCCGAGCACCACGAAGGTCCGCCACCCGTGGCCGGACAGCTTCCCGGCGAGGGCGCAGCCGACCGCGACCGGGAATCCGTGGCCCAGCGGTCCCGTGTTGGTCTCCACCCCGGGCACCTTGGTGCGGTTCGGATGACCGTTGAGCGCCGACAGCGGCGCCATGAACGTGTCCAGCTCGCTCTCGGGGAAGAAACCGCAGTGCGCGAGCGTGGCGTACAGCGAGGCCGCGCAGTGGCCCTTGCTGAGCACGAACCGGTCCCTGGTCGCGTTCCGGGGATCGCTGGGATCCACGTTGAGAACGCCCCCGAACAGCGTCGCGAGGATGTCGGCGACCGAGAAGTCGCCGCCGATGTGCCCCAGCTGTGACTGATCGATCATGCGCACGACGCTCCGCCGCACCTGTCCCGCGAGCTCCCGCAGCACCTGCGCCTGCTGGCCCGCCGGAAGCCCGGGGGTCCGCCCCCGCCGTCCCCGGTAGAGCGCGGCCTCGGCCGCATCCGCCGTCAGCATGTCCCCATCCTCAGATTGAATATCTATTCACGCTTGAATGTAATTCGACGCTAGGACACTCTCCAAGCGTGTGTCAAGGGTCACTTTGCGTTTCCGGACATCCAGATGTGGCGCGACAGCGTGGATTCAACTACTCATCGAATCCGTCCGCCTGCGTTCTGTCACCATGTCAGCACCCTCGGACAGAACGGCGGCTGCCGACGTCAGACGGCGGGCCGTATATGGATCTTCACGGTAGGTCGCTTTACGATGCCGGTAGAGGCGGGACTGGTCGGCGGCGAGGTGGTCGAGATGGCTGTGGTGCTGCGGCGATGGGCGTGGATCCCGGTGCTGGTGATCGGCCTGGCGATGTATCTGGCCGTGCTGACGACCTTGGTCGACACCGACAATCCGAACTACGTACCGTCGCTGATCCTGCTGGGATCGGTCCTGGTGCCGGTGACGTTCCTGACGTTCGCGGCGGGACGCAGCGGCCAGTGGCAGGTCCCGGCGCTCACGCTCGGGCTCGCGGCGCTGTTCGGCGGGGTCGTGGGCACGGTGACGGCCGGCATCCTGGAGTACGACACGCTCCGCGACCTGGGCGCGCTCCCCGCGCTGGGCATCGGCCTGATCGAGGAGTCGGCCAAGCTGATCGTGCCCGTGGCCATCCTCGTGTGGATGGCCGCCCGGCATACCGTCCGTCCTTCCGACGGCCTGCTGATCGGTGTCGCCGTCGGCATGGGCTTCGCGGCGCTGGAAACCATGGGCTACGCGTTCACCGTTCTGCTCTCTTCCCACGGCAACGTCGCGGACGTGGAGACCACGCTGTTCCTGAGAGGGTTGCTCTCACCCGCCGGGCACATGGCATGGACGGCTCTGGCCTGCGGCAGCCTGTGGCGGTTCGCCGCGAGCCCGAGCGCCCGCAGGGCGCTGGCCGTCCTCGCGACCTTCATCGCCGCGGTCGTCCTGCACGCGTGCTGGGACGGGATCGGCGGCGTTTACGCCTACATCGTCCTGGGCGTCATCTCGATCGGCTGGCTGCTGTGGGAGCTGCACCGCAGCCGCACGCTGCCCTGGTGGCAGGTGCAGCAGCCGACCTGACGGTGATCGGTAATGGGGAAGGCCCCCGTTGCAAAGGGGCCGCCAGCCGTAGTGCCGCGCGGGTTCGGGCCGGCACACCATGTGCGTCATGCCGATCAAGACTCGACGTGACGTACTGCAGGGCCTGCTGGCCACCGGCGCGCTGGTGGCCGTTCCGCGAGCGGCTGAGGCTGATGACCGGGCGACGGTGGTGGGCACCCTTGGGGCTCATGCGCATCCGCTGCTCAGCACCGAACCGGCCGGTGGCATGAAAGATCTGGCCGCGCTCGGAAAGATGGTGGACGGGGCGGCCATGGTCGGGCTGGGCGAGGCGACCCACAATTCGCGCGAGTTCTTCACCATGAAACACCGGGTCTTCCGGTATCTGGTGCGGACCAAGGGCTTCACGGCGTTCAGCCAGGAAGTGCACGTGGCCGCGGGTCTTCGCGTCAACGACTACGTGGTGAACGGCACCGGGGACATCCGGCAGATCATGGACGAGGAATTCCAGGGCGGCACTCGTTTGTGGAACACCCGCGAGTACCTCGATCTGTTCCAGTGGATGCGCGCCTACAACGCACGGCACGCCACCAAACTCCACTACGTCGGGAACGACATCGACTACCCGGGCGCAGAACTCTTCACCCGCATAGAGGACTACGTACGCAGCCATATGCCTGAACTCTTTCAGGCAGTTCGCCAGCGTTATCGCAATCTGCGGCCTGCCGACGGTATGGACCGCTGGACGCAGGACTATCCCAAGAAATCCCTGGCCGAGCGCAAAGCGACCCTGGCCGACACCACCCAGGTCGTGGAGCTTCTGCGTGAACGCGGAGCCGCCGCCACCGTCGTCCAGTACGCCACGTTCATCGCCCAGGTCGCCGAGATCTATTCGTACGACCTCAACGATCAGGACGAGTTGCTGCGGGCCGTCCAGCATCGCGAGCAGGCCATGGCCGATAACACGATCTGGTGGAACCGCCGCACCGGTGGCAGGACGCTGCTGTCAGCCCATAACGGGCACGTCGCGTACGGCAACTCGAGCCCGGAATACAGGTACCGGGTCCAGGGCGACCTGATCAGGCAGCAGATCGGGCAGAACTACGTGAACATCGGTTTCACGTTCGACCGAGGTTCGTTCAACGCCTTCGACCCGGACACCGGCCTGCTGCGTCCCGTCACAGTGGGCCCGGCGGAGAAAGACAGCAACGAGCACACGCTCGACAAGGTCCGGTATCGCGACTACATGCTGGACATGCGAACCGTCCCCGAGCCGGCTCGCACCTGGCTGCGGCAGACCCGGCTGACGCGCGAAATCGGGTCCGACTATCCCGACCCGGCCCGTCCCGTGGCCTTGGCCGACTTCTACGACGTCCTCATCCACCTGCACCACATCAACCCCGCGACCCTCCTCTGACCCATCCTCGGGTTCCCCCATCGAGGGCATTCGGACGTGGTATGTCTTGAACGGACGGGCAATGACAATTCCATTATCTGGAGGTCGGGCGATGGAGTCCGCTGACGCCCCCAAGAGGGAATCCGTGCCGGGGCCGACGGAAGAGATCGACACCAGGGTGTCCCACGTCGCGCGCATCTGGAACTACTGGCTGGGCGGCAAGGACAATTACCCCGTCGACCGCCAGGTCGGCGACCAGATCCTGGAGATGCTCCCCGACGTCGCCACCCTCGCCCGCGCCTCGCGCGCCTTCCTGAGCCGCGCCGTGCGGTTCCTCGCCACCGAGGCGGGGGTGCGGCAGTTCCTCGACATCGGCACCGGCCTGCCCACCGTCGACAACACCCACGAGGTCGCCCAGCGCGTCGCCCCCGACTCCAAGATCGTCTACGTGGACAACGACCCGCTCGTCCTCGCGCACGCCCGCGCGCTGCTGACCAGCACGAGGCAGGGCGCCACCGCCTACATCCACGAGGACCTGCTCAATCCCGAGCAGATCCTGGAGAAGGCCGCGGCGACGCTCGACTTCGACCGGCCCGTCGCCCTCATGCTGATGGGCATCGTGGAGTTCGTCCCCGACGACGAGCAGGCCTACGACATCGTCCGCCGCCTGAAGGACCGCCTCTGCCCCGGCAGCTTCCTCACGCTCTACGACGGCACCAACGTCATCCACAAGGAGGCCTCCGACCAGATCGTCGAGGTCTGGAACAGCTCCGGGAACGCGCGGCTGGCCCTGCGCACGCCCGACCAGATCGGGCGCTTCTTCGACGGGCTGGAACTGCTGGATCCCGGCGTGGTGTCGGTCTCCCGCTGGCGGCCGGAGGCCACTCCCTGGGGCGAGCCCGACGAGGTCGACGCGTTCGGCGCGGTCGGGCGAAAGCCGTGAGAGCTCAGATTCCGAGCAGGTCGACCAGGTCGTCGGCGTGCTCCTCTTCCTCTTCCAGGATCGACTCCATCAGGCGGCGGGTGGTGGGATCGCCGTCGCCCAGCCACCTGATGATCTCCTGGTAGGTGGAGATGACGATGCGCTCGGCCTCCAGGTTGTCGCGCAGCATCGTGGTCAGGTCGTCGTCCCGCGGCGTCGTGTAGTCGGTGTGGGAGCGCTCGGCGAGCTTGGCGGGATCGAAGTCGGGTGAGCCGCCGAGCTGGCTGATCCGCTCGGCGGCGCGCAGCGCGTGGTCCATCTCCTCCTTCGCGTGCTCGGTGAACTCGGCCGTCACCTGCGCACGGTCGATCCCGGAGGCGGAGATCGCATGGCGCGTGTAGCGGAGCCAGCAGACGACCTCGGTCGCGACCACGTCGTTGAGCACCTCGATGACACGATCGGTGTCACGTCCGTACGTGCCGGTGACCGGCCCGGCGTCCATCTTCTGGCGGACCTGCTCGCGGATGCGGCTGACGTCCAGGGCGAAGTCGTCGGTCATGGAAGGCTCCCAGGGCGAAGGCAGTGAACGCCTCGTTGATTCCCGGACCTCGCCCAAGGGAGGGGCCCGAAGGAGTAAAGCGCCGAGCATGATCGGAAGGTGGGGCCGGATGAACCACGCTGACCTGTTCTTCACCGGCGGTCCTGTGATGACGATGGATCCGGCGCGTTCCCGGGTCACCAGCCTGGCCGTGCGGGACGGCCGGATCGTGGCGGCCGGCCACGACGAGGTCAAGGAACTCGTGGGCCCGCGCACCGAAGTGGTTGATCTGCGCGGGAGGTTGCTGCTGCCCGGGTTCCAGGACGCCCACGTCCATGCCGTCATGGGCGGGGTCGAGCTGGGGCAGTGCGATCTGACCGGCACCACCGACGTCCGCGAGTACGTGCGCCGGATCGGCGAGTACGCCGCCGCCCACCCCGGCCTGGAGTGGATCACCGGTGGCGGCTGGTCCATGGAGAGCTTCGACGGCGGCGTCCCCACCCGGGACCTGCTCGACGCGATCGTCCCGGACCGGCCCGCCTACCTGATCAACCGCGACCACCACGGCGCGTGGGTCAACGGCCGCGCCCTGGAGCTGGCCGGTGTCACCGCCGCCACCCCCGACCCCGCTGACGGGCGCGTCGAACGGGACGCGGACGGCGCGCCCGCCGGCATGTTGCAGGAGGGCGCGATGACGCTCGTCGGCGCCCACGTCCCGGCCGTCACCGCACGGGAACGGCTCGCCGGGCTGCTCCGCGCGCAGCGGCTGCTGCACGGCCTCGGCATCACCGCCTGGCAGGACGCCCTGCTCGGCGGCGCGGACGACGGTTACCCCGACCCCTCCGACGCCTACCTCTCGGCCGCCGACGACGGCAGCCTCACCGCGACCGTCGTCGGGGCCCTGTGGTGGGGCCGGGGCAAGGGGACCGAGCAGATCCCGGCGCTGCTGGAACGGCGCGACCGGCTCACCCGCGGCCGGCTGCGCTGCACCACCGTGAAGATCATGCTGGACGGTGTCGCCGAGAACTTCACCGCCGCCATGACCAGCCCCTACCTGGACGCCTGCGGTCACGCCACCGGCAACAGCGGCATCGGCTTCTTCGATCCGGACGCGCTCAAGGAGCATGTCGCCGCACTTGACGCGCTCGGCTTCCAGGTGCACTTCCATGCGCTGGGCGACCGGGCCGTGCGCGAGGCGCTCGACGCGGTACAGGCGGCCCGCGAGGCCAACGGCTGGCGAGACACCCGCCCGCACCTGGCGCACCTCCAGGTCGTGCACCCCGACGACCTCCACCGGTTCCGGCGGCTCGGCGCGACGGCGAACATCCAGCCGCTCTGGGCCGCCCACGAGCCCCAGATGGACGAGCTGACCATCCCGTTCCTCGGCCCCGAACGAGCCGCCCTGCAGTACCCCTTCGGGAACCTGCTGCGCGCCGGAGCCACCCTGGCGGCCGGAAGCGACTGGCCCGTCAGCAGTCCCGATCCCCTCAAGGGCGTCCATGTCGCCGTCAACCGCGTCGTGCCCGGCCGCCGCGCCGAGCCGTTCCTGCCCGGGCAGGCGCTCGACCTCACCGCCGCGCTGGCCGCCTACACCGCCGGCTCCGCGTACGTGAACCATCTCGACGACACCGGCACGCTGCGGCCGGGCGACCGCGCCGACCTCGTCGTCCTGGACCGCGATCCCTTCGACGGCCCGCCCGGCGCCATCGCCGAATCCCGGGCCGACCTCACCTACGTCGACGGCGTCCGCGTCCACACCGCCCCCGGCGCCTGAACCGAGAATGTGACGCAGCTATCACCGGCCAACGGCGGGCCGTGGATTGAGGGGCGTTCGAGCGGGCATGCTCGGCGAGCAATTCAGACAGATCGTCGAGCTAGGAAAGAGGAGCGACGTGACGCTGACCGCGGACCTGCTTGTGGAGGACCACCTCGCGGACGACCGCCTCGCGGACGACAGTCCCGCCGACGAGCGCGCCACCGGCGACCGGCTGGATTCGTTCCGGCGGCTGCGCCAGTACCCCGAGGGGCATCCGGAATGGTGGCGGATCCGTGACGAGATCTTCGAGCGGTACCTGCCGATGGTCCGGGCGCTGGCCGGCCGGTTCGCCCAGCGCGGCGAGCTCAAGGAGGATCTCCAGCAGGTCGGCATGGTCGGGCTCGTCAAGGCGGTCAACCGGTTCGATCCCGACCGGGGCATCCCGTTCGAGGGGTACGCGACCCCCACGATCGTGGGCGAGATCAAGCGCCACTTCCGGGACCGCGGCTGGGCGATCCGGCCCCCGCGCAACATCCAGGAACTGCGCAACGAGCTCAACAAGGCGCGCGCGGACCTGACGCAGCGGCTCGGCCGGTCCCCCAAGGTCAGCGAGCTCGCCGAGCACACCGGCCGCGACCACGAGGAGATCATCGAGGCGATCGCCGCCGGCGAGGCCTACCAGACCCGGTCGTTCGACCAGCCGGCCGGGGACGACGACGAGGGCGGTCCCGCCTACGCCGACCTGCTCGGGTACGAGGACGAGCAGCTCAACGTCGTGGAATACCGCGAGGCACTCAAGGCGGCGCTGGGGCGGCTGCCCGCCCGCGAGCGCCGCATCGTGCTGCTGCGCTTCTACGGCAACCGCACCCAGTCACAGATCGCGGACGAGATCGGGATTTCCCAGATGCACGTGTCCCGGCTGCTCTCCCGGAGCCTGGAGCAGCTGCGCGCGGAGGTGGGCGCCACTCCCGAGCCGGCGCCCGCGGCCGCCGCGGCCCTCACGGGTAGCTGAGCGGTTCGGCCTGGTAGGCCTTGTGGAGGAGCGCCACGAAAGGCCCCGCCTCGGGCAGGGGCACGGTGCCGATCCGCCGTACCGGAACGCCGGGCGTCCATGAGTTCATGACCACCGCCCCGGTCAGCGCCGGCAGGTCGGTGAGCGTGATCTCCTGCTCGCGCTGGCGGACGCCCAGGCGGTCCAGCTGCCGCCGGACGACGGCCATCGTGATCCCGCCCAGCTTCTCGGCCACGGGCCACACCACGGCCGTGCCGTCCCAGAAGGCCAGGTTCCAGATCGTGGCCTCGCTGAGCCGGCCGCGGCGGTCGAGGAAGGCGGCGTCGTCGAAGCCCTGCCGGACGGCCCGGCGGAGGTGGTAGGTCTTGGCGACCTCCCCGACGTGCTTCACGGCGGGGAGCATCCGCTCGTGCTCGACCGCGGCCAGCGACAGCGGACCCGCCGGGCCGGACGCGGGCGGGCCGGTGCGGACCAGGAGCTGGGGCTCCCGGTCCGCCGCGGTGAACTCGCCCGCCGACGAGTAGACCGTGGCCGTCAGCGAGAGGTCGGCCGGGCCGTCCTCCAGCGCCGTCCTCAGGTAGGTCCGCACATGCTCATCGGGCAGTGCCCGGCCGAACATCTCCACCGACGCGTTCCGGAGCCGCTCCAGGTGGAGGTCGAGGGCGCGGATCCGCCCGTCGCGCACCTGCATGGCGGTGAAGTGGGCGTAGCCGGCGAAGGCGAGCGGCGCCAGGTCCCCGGCCGTCATGGGCCTGCCGTTCCGCTGGACGGCGAAGGACGTCCGGGTTTCCGTGCTCACGATGGTTCTCCTGCTCGGTAGAGTCGTCTCAGCGCATGCAACTAACAGCGTGTGCAATTAGCAGCGCATGCGATAGTTGCACACGCACTATATTGCACGAGCAAGGAGTTGGGCGCAAGGAGGCGCGGCGGTGAAGATCACCAGCGTCTCCCCTTGTCGGTGGCCGGCCCTAGGCTCGGGGCATGTCGCGGCGACGTTTTGACCAGGCCATGCACCTCATGCGCGATAAGGACCCCCGGGTCCGGGAGAACGCGTTCGACTTCCTGCGCGAGCACGCCGACGCGTACGTCGACGAGCTCATCGCGGAGTTCGCGGCCGAGCGCGACGATCCCGGCCTGCGCTGCTGGCTGCTGGAGCTCATCGCCGAGGCCCGCTCGCCGGCGGCGCTCGGCGTCTTCCGCGACCAGCTGGAGAGCATGGACGAGTCGTTGAGCTTCTGGGCGGTCCGCGGGCTGGAGATGCTCGACGACCGGGCGGCCGGGCAGGTGCTCGACCAGGCCCGCGCCCGCGGCTTGATCTCCTGACCTGCGGACCCGCCCGGCGCCCCGAAATGGGCGGATTACCCGGATAGAGGAAGGGAAGGAACGCAACCACCGTGGCGGGTGATCGAGGAGCGGGACGTGGACACGCAGGTGCAGATGAACCAACCCCCGGCGACCCCATCCACCGCGACCCGAAGACTCCCCGGCTGGCTGGTCACCGGCTTGCGATGCCTGGCGGTGGTGATCGCGCTCGGCGTCCTGGGCCTGTTCTCCTACGTCGCGTTCAAGCTCACCCTCACCCCGATCCACGACAACGGGCAGGCGGGCGGCAACACCGACCCGGGGCGGTCGCTGCGGTTCTATCTCGACCAGCCCGCGAAGGACGCGCTCATCCAGCTCGGCGGCAACCTGATGCTGCTGGCGCCGCTCGGGATCCTGCTGCCGGTGGTGTCGACCCGGCTGCGGGGGCCGGTGCGGCTGTTCCTGATCGGCGGGGTGGTCTCACTCATGATCGAGACCACCCAGGGCCTGCTGGTCCAGGGCCGCGCCTTCGACGTCGACGATGTGATCCTCAACGCCGCCGGCGTCGTCCTCGCCTACCTCCTCATCGGACGCAAGGTCTCGCACGTGGCGCGCGGACGCGGCTAGCCGGACCACGCGCCCAGCCGTAAAACGCGCGCAGCCGTACCATCGGGCGGGTTCCGCGCCGTCCGCCGATACCGGCTTCGGGCTCCGCCGTTTCGCCCACCGGGAAGGGCAGCGGGCTACCCTTCCCGGTGGGCCGCGGGTCTCCGGGACCCGCCGGCGAGGACACGAAGGCCGAATCCGATGGACGAAGATCCGCTGCGCAGTGCCGAACACGCCATCTGGCTGGCGCTCCCGCACGCCGTCGCGAGCACGGCGATCGACGTGGTCATGGACTACTTCCCCGTCGCCGGAGCCGAGATCCTGCTCGCCGACTACCCCAACACCTTCCTCATCCCGGTCGCGTCCGGCCTGGACCCGCTCCGGGTGGACAACACCACGGCGGGCCGCGCGTTCGCCGCCCAGCGGACCGTCGTCGAGGAGTCCGACGGCGCCGACCGGCCGCACCGCGCCCACCTGCCCCTGACCGTGCACGGCGACCGGCTGGGCGTCATCTCGCTCACGAGCCTCCTGCCGTTCCGGCCCGACGAGCTGGAGCAGTTCGCGGCCATCGCCGTCGTCCTGGCCCGGGCCCTGAAGCTCGCCGATTTCAGCACCGACCTCTACCGGCGCATCCGCCGCCGCCACCGGCTGACGCTCGCCGCCGAGATGCAGTGGGACCTGCTTCCCGGCCGCTCGACCGCGCGCGAGGAGTACACGCTCGCCGGCCAGCTCGAACCCGCCTACGCGGTCTCCGGCGACAACTACGACTGGGCCGCCACCGCCGACCGCCTCACGCTCACCGTCACCAACGGTTCCGGGCAGGGCACGCAGGCCGCGCTGCTCACCCATCTCGCCATCAGCGCCATGCGCAACGCCCGCCGCTCGGGCGCCGGCATCCTGGACCAGGCCACCCTGGCCAACGAGGTGATCTACTCGCACCACGGCGGCCACCAGCAGCTGGAGACGCTGCTGCTGGAGTTCGAGGTGGCCAGCGGCCGGGTCCGCGCCGTCGACGCCGGGTCCCCGCAGACCCTCCGGATGCGCGGCAGCAAGGTCGAGCCGGTCGAGTTCAGCGCGCAGATGCCGCTCGGCATGTTCTACGACACCGTCTACACCGAGGAGTCGTTCTTCGTGGAGCCCGGCGACCGGCTCTTCATCGTGAGCGACGGCGTCCACGGGGCGCTGTCGCCCGGCGGTGTCGCCTACGGATCGAGCGCCCTCCCGCGCGCCCTGCGCGACACCCTCCTCCAGGGCCCGTTGGAGGCCGTGCGGAATCTCTCCCGCAACCTGCTGGACTACCACGAGGGCGCCGACCTCCGCGACGACGCCGTCGTGCTGTGCCTCGACTGGAACGGGAGCCCGGCCGGCTCCTGACGGCGGGCCGCCGCTAACGGCGATCGGCGGCGAGCTCTTCGAGCACCGCCACCGCGGCGGCGATCGCGGGATGGTCGCCCGATCCCGACCGGACGAGCACCTCGGTCGTGCGGCCCTTGCCCTTCATCGGGATGATCGCGACCCCCGGCGGCGGGTTCCCGCACAGCAGGCCCGGCAGGATCGTCACGCCGAGCCCCAGCGCGACCAGGGCCAGCGCGGCGGCCAGGTCGGTGTACTCGTGCTCGATCACCGGGGTGAAACCGGCGCTGTGGCAGGCGTGCAACGTCACGTCCCGGCAGCTGCTCGGCGCGGCGGTTGTGATCCACTTCTCGTCGCGCAGGACCACCGGCCCCTCCCGCTCGACGGCCGGGCGGAGGCGCTCGGGGACCGCCAGGGCCAGCGGGTCGTCGAAGAGCGGCCGGACGGTGAGGCCCGCCGGCGCCGGGGTGCCGAGATGCAGGTAGCGATAGTGCAGCGCCACGTCGAGGTCGCGGCGCTTCAGCATCGGGACCACGTCCTCCGGCTCGGCCTGGGTGAGCCGGGGCCGCAGGCCGGGGTGGCGTTCGGCGAGCGCCGCGACGAACGGGGCGGCGACGGGCACGAGCGCGCTCGGGAAGCAGCCCACCCGCAACTCGCCGACCACTTTGTCGCCGAGCGAGCGGACGATGCTCTGGGCGCGTTCCAGCTCGGCGAGCACGTGTTCGCTCTGCCGGGCCAGCGCGGCGCCGACCGCGGTGAGCCGCACGGTCCGGCCCTCCCGGTGCAGCAGCGCCGCGCCGGTCTCGTTCTCCAGCGCGCGCAGTTGCTGGGACACCGCCGACGGCGTGACCTGGTGGATGTCCGCGACCGCGGTCACCGTGCCGTAGTCCGCGAGGTCCCGCAGCAGCACGAGCCGCTTCACATCGAGCATGAGGACAGCTTGGCAGGTGGGGTCCACGGGGCGTTATCAAAGAGAGACGGGCGGGACAGATACCGCTCTTGTCTCATGGTGAGATGCAGGTCACACTCTACTGACATTGGGCCGAGCTGGATTTCCACCAACGAGCTGGATTCCCACCACCGGACGGCGCTCATGCTGAGTGTTCGGAATCTCGAGGTCGTCTACCACGATGTGATCCTGGTCCTGCGAGGCGTCAGCCTCGAGGTCCCCGAGGGCGAGATCGTCGCGCTGCTGGGCGCGAACGGGGCGGGCAAGACCACGCTGCTCCGCGCGATCTCCGGGCTGCTCGACGTCCATGACGGCGAGGTCACCAAGGGCTCGGTGCTGCTGGACGGGCGTCCGATCCACGAGCTGTCCCCGACGCGGGTCGTGCGCCTCGGCGTGCGGCAGGTGATGGAGGGGCGCCGGATCTTCGCCGAGCTGACGGTCGAGGAGAATTTGCGGCTCGGCGCGCACACCAACGCGGGCGGGCTCGCCGAGAACCTCGACCGCGTCTACGGGCTGTTCCCCGTGATCAAGGAACGCCGCAGCCGCACGGCGGGCTACCTGTCCGGCGGCGAGCAGCAGATGCTCGCGGTGGGCCGGGCCCTGATGTCCGAGCCCAAGCTGCTGCTGCTGGACGAGCCGAGCCTGGGCCTGGCGCCCAAGCTGGTCGAGCAGATCCGCGACATCATCGTGGAGATCAACCGGCAGGGCACCACGGTGCTGCTGGTGGAGCAGAACGCGACGATGGCGCTGGCGATCGCGGGCCACGGCTACGTCCTGGAGACCGGCAAGATCGTCATGGACCGGCCGGCCCGCGAGCTGCTCCAGGACGAGGACATCCGCGAGTTCTACCTCGGCCTGGGCGCGGAGGGCGCGGCGCGCTCGTTCCGCGACGTCAAGCACTACCGGCGGCGGAAGCGGTGGTTGTCGTGATCCTCGAACTGGCCGACGTGCGGCTCTCGTTCGCGGGGGTGGCGGCGATCGACGGGGTCTCGTTCGGGGTCGAGCCGGACGAGCTGTTCGCCGTCATCGGGCCCAACGGCGCGGGCAAGACCTCGATCTTCAACGTGATCTCCGGCGTCTACCGGCCACAGGAGGGCCGGGTCACCTTCGACGGCACCGACCTGCTCGGGCGGCGGCCGCACGAGATCGCGGGCCTCGGCATCGCGCGCACGTTCCAGAACGTCGAGCTCTTCGCCAACCTCACCGTCCTCGACAACCTGATGCTGGGCCGCCACCAGCAGCTCCGCTACGGCGCGCTGGCCGCGATGGCCTGGCTCGGGCGGGCGCGCAAGGCCGAGCTGGCCGCGCGGCTCGCGGTCGAGGACATCATCGACTTCCTGGAGCTGGAGCAGTGGCGGCGGCACACGGTCGGCCTGCTGCCGTACGGGGTGCAGAAGCGGGTCGAGCTGGGCCGGGCGCTGGCGCAGGAGCCCAAGCTGCTGCTGCTCGACGAGCCCGTGGCCGGCATGAACCTCGAGGAGACCGAGGACATGGCCCGCTACATCCTCGACATCCGCGAGGAGCTCGGCATCCCGATGATCCTCGTCGAGCACGACATGGGCCTGGTGATGGACCTGGCCGACCGGGTGCTCGTCGTCGACTTCGGCGTCCCGATCGCGCTGGGCGCCCCGGCCGACATCCGTACCGACCCCGAAGTCATCAGGGCCTACCTGGGGAAAGCCTCATGACGGAGCTGAAGACCACCACCGAACGGCCGGCGACCACCACGACCACGATCGCCACCAGGGTCCGCGACCACGCCGCCAGAACCCCTGACCGCGTCGCGATGCGCGAGAAGGACTTCGGCATCTGGCAGGAGGTCACCTGGCACACGTACTGGGAGACCGTGCTGACCGTCGCGCACGGGCTGCTCGCGCTGGGGGTCGAGCCGGGCGACCGGGTGGCGGTGCACTCGGAGAACCGGCGCGAATGGCTCTACAGCGACCTGGCGACCGTCGCGGTCCGCGGCACCACGATGGGCCTCTACCCCACCAACCCCGCGGCCGAGGTCGGGTACCTGCTGCGGCACTCGGGCTCGAAGATCCTCATCGCCGAGGACCAGGAGCAGGTCGACAAGGCGCTCGCGGTCACCGGCGACCTGCCGGGCCTGGAACGGATCGTCTACATCGAGCCGCGCGGCATCAAGAACCACTACACCGACCCCCGGCTGATGTCGTGGGACGAGCTGTGCGAGCTCGGGACGCGGCACCGCGAGGAGTTCCCCGGCGCGGTGGAGGAGCGCATGGCGGCGGCGCGGCCGGACGACGTCATGGTGCTGGTCTACACGTCCGGCACCACCGGCCCGCCCAAGGGCGCGATGCTCACGGTCACGAACGTCGAGTTCGCCATCCGGGTGCTCATCGAGGAGGGCGGCTTCACCACGCCGCCGCCGACGCCCCGCGACCTGGCCCTGTCGTACCTGCCGCTCTGCCACGTCGCCGAGCGGATCTTCACGGTCTGGTTCAACGCGTCGTCCGGCATGCAGGTCAACTTCGCCGAGTCGATCGAGACCGTTCCGGTGAACCTGCGCGAGGTGCAGCCGACGATCCTGTTCGGCGTGCCGCGCATCTGGGAGAAGATCCTGGCGAGCGTGGAGATCCGGCTCGGCTCGGCGAGCCCGGTCAAACGGTGGACGACGCGCTTCTGGCTCAAGCTGGCCGACCGTATCGGCGACACGCTCGTCCGCCGGGGCGGACGGCACACCCCCGCCACCCGCCTGATGTACGCGGTGGGCTGGCTCCTCTGCTTCCGTGCGCTGCGCGAGCGGATCGGGATGCGGCGCGTCCGGTACGCGGCGTCCGGGGCCGCCCCCATCGCGCCGGAGGTGCTCAAGTTCTTCATGGGCATCGGCGTCCCCATGCACGAGGTGTACGGGATGACCGAGAACACCGCGATCGCGACCTCCAACCGGCCCGGCCGGGTCAAGCTCGGCACGGTCGGCGAGGCGCAGCCGGGCTGCGAGATCAGGCTGGACGACGACACCGGCGAGATCCTGACCCGCCATCCCGGGGTGTTCGCCGGGTACTGGCGCGACGAGGAGGCCACCCGCCGGGTCGTCGAGCCCGACGGCTGGCTGCGCACGGGCGACGTGGGCGAGTGGGACGGCGAGCATCTGCGCATCACCGGCCGGATGAAGGAGATCATCATCACGGCGGGCGGCAAGAACGTGGCGGCGCCACTGATCGAGAACGAGCTGAAGGTCTCCCCCTACATCCGCGAGGCGATCGTCCTCGGCGACCGCCGCGCCTACCTCACCGCGCTCATCGGCATCGAGCTCGACACCGTGGGCGAGTGGGCGACACGCCGCCGCCTCGCCTACACGACCTACCGCGACCTGTCCGAACGCGCCGAGGTGCGCGAGCTGGTGCAGGAGATCGTGAACGGGGTCAACGAGGGGCTCGCCCGGCCCGAGCAGCTCAAGGACTTCCGGCTGCTGCCCAAGGAGCTCGACCACGAGGACGGCGAGCTCACCGCCACCCAGAAGGTCAAGCGCACCGCCATCGAACGCGCCTTCGCCGACCTGATCGACGACCTGTACGGAAGGTCGCCCCGGTGACTGCGAGCAGCCGCGCGGCGGCCGGACTGAGGAGCGGCGGGAGCTTGCGACCAGAGCGACGAGGGAAGCCGCCGCGAAAAAGCGGCTGCGAGCCGCCGAGCGGAGCGAGGCCATGACAGAGTTCTGGCAGAGCGTGGCACGCGGGCTCGGCAACGGGTCCATCTACGCGCTGCTCGCGCTGGGCTTCGTGATCATCTACAAGTCCACGCGGGTGATCAGCTTCGCCCAGCCCGCGTTCATGCTCACCGGCGCCGTCCTGGTCACCTATCTCGCCGCCGAGGTCAACTTCTTCCTGGCGCTGCTGCTGTCGGCGGTCGCGGTGGCGCTGCTGGCGCTCGGCGTCGAACGCGTGGCGGTCCGGCCGATGGTCGGCAAGCCCGTCTTCGTCGTCGCGATCATCACCCTCGGGCTCGACATCGTCATCCGCGTCATCGTCAACGGCTTCATCGGGCTGGACGTGCGGCAGGTCGGCGACCCGTGGGGGTTGCGGACGGTCGACCTGCTCGGGGTGCCGGTGCAGCAGCGGTACCTGGCCATGCTGTTCACCACCGCGCTCATGGTCGCCGCGCTGTTCGCGTTCTTCCGCTACACGCGCTTCGGCCTGGCGATGCGGGCCGCCGCGTTCGACCAGGAGACCTCGCTCGCGCAGGGCGTGCCGGTCGGCGCGGTGTTCGCGACCTCGTGGGCGATGGCCGGCGGCCTCGCCGCGGTCGCGGGCGTGCTGGTCGGCAGCGGCGCCAGCGTCGACCAGAACCTCTGGATCATCGCGCTGAAGGCGCTGCCCGCGATCATCCTCGGCGGCCTGGACTCGCTCGGCGGCGCGGTGCTCGGCGGGCTCGCGGTCGGGCTGGTGGAGTCGCTGGTCGGCACCTACCAGGCCGACCTCGCGCCCTGGCTCGGGCAGAACTTCGCGGTCGTGTCGCCGTACGTGCTGATGCTGCTCGTCCTGCTGATCAGACCGTACGGGTTGTTCGGGACTCCGGAGGTGGAGCGCGTATGAGCACGCTTCGGAGAAGCGCCGGGGGGCGTGGGGGGTCGGCCCCCCTCGGGAAAGCAGGGAGCACGCTTCGGAGAAGCGCCGGCGGGCGTGGGAGGTCGGCCCCCCTCGGGAAAGCAGGGACTTCTCTTCTGGAACGCCGGCGGCCGCGGGGGAGGCCGCTGCTCTACACCTCCTACAAGCAGGACATGGCGCTGCTCGACACCCCGGCCAAGCGGCGGTGGCTCAGCGCGCTGCTGGTGGTCGCGCTGCTCGCGCCGTTCATGCTGACCGACGACATCCTGCAACTGCTCGCGGTCGGGTTCGTCGCGTCGATCGGGGCGATCGGGCTCAACATCGTCACCGGGTACGCGGGCCAGATCTCGCTCGGGCACGCGTTCTTCCTGGCGATCGGGGCGTACACGGCCGCCGCCGTCTCCGGCGACCCGGACGGCAAGGTGATCGGCTTCGGTGTCACCTCCATCCTGGTGTGGCTGCCGGCGGCGGGCCTGGTGGCGGCACTCGCGGGGGTGATCGTGGCACCCCTCGCGACCCGGCTGCGCGGGCTGTACCTGGCGATCGTGACCCTGGGGCTGGTGTTCCTCGGCGAGCACATCTTCAAGGAGTGGGACAGCCTGACCGGCGGCCCCGGCGTCGGGCGGCCCGCGGCGGTGCCCGAGCTGTTCGGGGTGCGGCTGGACGAGGCGGGCGCCTACAGCAAGGAGCAGAAGCTCTACCTGCTCATGCTGGTGATGCTGGTGCTCTTCGCGGTGCTCGCCCGCAACCTCATGCGCTCGCGCGTCGGCCGCGCGTTCGCCGCCGTCCGCGACCGCGACATCGCCGCCGCGATCATCGGCGTGGACCTGCGCCGCCACAAGCTGCTCGCCTTCGCGATCTCCTCGTTCTACGCGGGCGTCGCGGGCGCGCTGATGTACACCGTCGCCGGCTACTTCGACCCCGGCTCGTTCAACCTGCTGCTGTCCGTGCAGTTCATCGCCATGATCCTGATCGGCGGGGTGGCCACGGTGAGCGGCTCGATCATGGGCGCGATGTTCATCACGCTGCTGCCCCGCATCACCCGCGAACTGCCCGGCGTGCTGCCGTTCATCAGTTCCGAGTCCAAGGACACGCCCAACGTCTTCCAGGTCGAGAGCGTGTTGTACGGCCTGCTCATCATCGTCTTCCTCATCCTCGAGCCCCGCGGCCTGTTCGGGATCTGGACCCGGATCCGCAACTACTGGAAGGCCTGGCCCTTCAGCTATTAGGAGCCATCATGAAAAAGAGGATCGGCGCGGTGCTGGCCGCGGGCGTGCTCGTCGCGAGCGGTTGCGGCGTCTTCCGGGGGGACGAGGACAGCGGCGCGCCCGGGGTGACCAAGGACGCCTGCCCGAACGCGGTGAACAAGAAGAACGGCTGCATCTATCTGGGGATCATCTCCGACCTGACCGTCGGCCCGTTCAAGACGCTGGCCGTGCCCATCACCGAGGCGCAGAAGGCGTTCTGGAAGCGGGTCAACCAGCAGGGCGGCATCGGCGGCTACGACATCGACGCCACCAAGTACGTCCGCGACAACAAGTACAACCCGGAGACCCACAACCAGGTCTACCAGGAGATCAAGGGCAAGGTGCTGGCCCTGGCGCAGACGCTGGGCTCGCCCACCACGGCCGCCATCATCAAGGACCTCAAGTCCAGCAAGGTCGTGGCGGCGCCCGGATCGTGGACGTCGGCGTGGAACTTCGAGGACGTCATCCTGGAGTCCGGCGCGAGCTACTGCATCGAGTCGATGAACGCGATCGACTACGCCGTCGACACCTTCAAGCCCAAGAGCGTCATGGCGGTCCACTACGCCGGTGACTACGGCGCCGACGCGGCGGCCGGGGCCAAGGCGGGCGCGGCCGCGCGGAAGCTGACGTTCAACGCCGTCGAGACCCCGCAGGGCCAGGACAACCAGGGCCGCGCCGTCGACGCCATCGTCAAGGGCAAGCCCGATCTGGTCATCCTCACCACCGGCCCGACCGACGCCGCGACCGTCATCGGGCAGGCCGCGGCCCGCGGCTTCAAGGGCCGCTACATCGGCACCGGCCCGACGTGGAACAAGGGGCTGCTCAAGAGCCCCGCGGCCCCGGCGATCAAGGCACAGTACCTGCAGTCGGCCCCATGGGCTCCGTTCCAGACGCAGTCGCCCGGCCACCAGGCCATGCGGCAGGCGCTCGGCCAGGTCGACCCCAACGACGGCTACACCTCCGGCTGGGTCTGGTCGTACCCGCTCAAGGCGGCGCTGCAGAAGGCGGCGGCCAACAAGGAGCTGACGCGCGACGGGCTGCTGAAGGCCGTGAAGCAGATCAGCCAGGTCGACTACGAGGGCATGCTGCCGCCCGGCTCGGGCAACTTCGCGGCCGCCCCGGCGGCCGGCGCGGTCCGCACCAGCCTCATCGGCAGGCCGGACGACGCGGAGCCGACCGGGGTCAAAGTGATCAAGGAGGCGTTCACCGGTCCCACCGCGAAGGCCTACACGCTCGACGCCCCCTGCTTCAGCAAGCTCTGAGCGCCCGCCTGCCGGTAGGCGCCGCTCCGGGCGCGCAGTTCCAGCCTGCTCGCCGTGCCGGTCTTGGCGAGCAGGCTGGCGACGTGCGTGTCGACGGTGCGGTGCGACAGGAAGAGCCGCTCGGCGATCTGCCGGTTGGTGAGCCCCTCGGTCAGCAGCATGAGCACGTCCATCTCGCGGCTGGTCACCCCGGCGGCGCGCAGGCCTGACGGGACCGGCGTGCGGCCGCGGCCCCGCCGGGTCGGCGCGCCGGCGCGCCGGAGCAGATCGCGGGTGGTCCGGGCGAGCCGGGTCTCCCCCGTGCGCTCGAACGCCGCCAGGTCGGTCCGCAGCGCGGGCACGGGATCCCCCCAGCCGTCGGCCACGGCGGCCTCCAGCGCGAGCGACCGGCAGAGGCGCCGGTGCCAGTGCTGGTGCGCCAGCGCCTCGTCGCCGGCCGCCAGCAGGTTCGCGGCGCGCTCGGCGCGCCCGGCCCGGCCGGCGGCGACGGCGTCGGCGTAGTAGAGCGCGCCCCGGTTCTCCACCCGCAGGACCGAGGACGAGTGGCGCACCATCTCCCGTACCTTGCCGTCCCCCCGCGCGACGACGGACCGGAGCAGGGCCCACAACCCCCACAAGGCCACCGGCGCGATCTCGCCCCGGCCCTCCAGCATCGGCATGCCCTCGTCGAAGAGCCTGACGGCCGTGTCGAGATCGCGGTCCAGCAGCGGGATGAACGCGCGGACCACCGGCGCGAGCGCCGCCACCTCGATGGGCGCCTGCGCGCGCCCGAGCGCCGCGTCCAGCACCGCCTCCATGCCGTCGGCGTCGGCGTCGGCCGCGCGGCCGAACCCGATGAAGAGCTCGCCGACCGCCTGATGGCTCGCCAGCCGCAACCGGCCTGCCAGCTCGGCCGCCGCGCGCGCCGGCGACTCCCCCGCGCGCGGCCCGTCGACGGTGCACAGCTGGTCGGCCCGGACGAGGTCGGCGACGACGACGTCCATGAGCTGACCGGACTCCAGGGCCAGCTCCCTGGCCTCCGCCAGCGCCGGCGCGTGGGAGCCGGTGGTGACCTCCACCGAGGCCAGGCCGTTCAGGGCGGCGATGCGCCACGGCAGCAGCCCGTACTCGGCGGCGAGCTGGGCCGCCCGCGTGTAGGTGGCCCGGGCGATCTCCACGTCGTGCCGGATGGCGCACTGGCCGAGGACGATCAGGGCCCGGCACAGCGCCTCCCCGTCGCGGGCCGCCTCGGCCCGCTCGATGGCCGCCGTGGCGAGCTGTGCCGCCTCACCGATGCGCCCCGGCCCGAACGCGGCGTCGGCGGCGAGCACCAGCGCGTGCGGATCCTCGGGCCTGCCGGCCCGCTGGAGGTACCGTTCGGCCTCGTCCCATCGGCCCAGCACGATCGCCGCGTCGGCCAGCCGCAGGCACAGCCGGGCGTGGTCGTCGCCGGTCGTCCGGCTGAGCGCCCGCGCCCCGGCCGCCAGCGCCGCGTCCGCCTCGCCGAGCCGGGTGAGCAGCAGGACGCGTTCGATCGCGACGGCCGCCGGCGGCGCCGCGAGGCCGTCCGCCCGGTCCAGCAGGGTCCGGGCGTCGCGCAGCGCTCCCCGGGCGATGTCGCTGCGGGCGAGCCGGACGAACACCGCCGCCGCGCGGGCCTGCTCACCGGCGACGGCCAGCAGGTCGGCGGCGCGCGCCTCGTCGTCGGGGCCGCCCCGGTCCAGCAGCGCCTCGGCCGACCGCCGGGCCAGCACGGCCCGCACGGGCGGCGGCACCGTCGCCAGCACGGCGTCCCTCGTCAGGGCGTGCCGCCAGCGCAGCGCGTCGCCCGCCGCGACGAGCAGCCGCGGCTGCGCGGCCCGCGCGGCGCCCAGCACCACGTCCTCGGCCAGGCCGGTCGCCCTGCCGAGAACGGTCCAGTCCGGTTCGTCGCCGAGCACCGCGGCCGCCTCCAGGACCCGCCGCCGATCGGGGCCGAGCATCTCCAGCCGGGCGGCGACCATGCCCGCCAGGGTGGGCGGCACGGAACGTTCCTCCATGCCTCCGGCCACCAGCTCCTCCACCAGGAAGGGCAGGCCGTCGGACTTCCGCGCCACCAGCTCGCGCACGGCGGCGGGCAGTTCGGCCGTGCCCGCGCACCGCTCGGCGAGCGCCATCGAGTCGGCCTCGTCCAGCCTCCCCAGCCGGAACGCGTGCACCTCCGGCCGCTCGATGATGCGGCTCCGCAGGCAGGGCGGGCAGTCCTCGTCCCGGATCGACGCGGCGACGAGCACCGGGCACGCGTGCACCACGCCGGACAGGTATTCGACGACGGCGAGCGTGTCGCCGTCCGCCCAATGGAGATCCTCCAGAACCAGCAGGCAGCCGCGCGACCCGTTCAGCATCCGCAGCAGCCGGACGAGCCCCTCGCCCAGCACCAGCACGGGATCGATGCTCGCCGGCGGCTCCTCCCCCGCCCACTCGGGCAGCAGGCGGCCCAGCGCGGCCCGGAACGGCTGCAGCTCGGCGCACTCCTGGCGGCAGTCATCGCGCAGGTGCCCGGCCAGCGCCTCGGCCAGCGGCCGGTACGCGCCGCCGCCCGCCACGGCCCGCCCCGTCAGCACGAGCATCCCCGCCTCGCGCGCGAGCCGTCCCGTCTCCGCGAGCAGGCGGGACTTGCCGATGCCCGCCTCGCCCAGGACCGCCAGCATCCCGCCGCGGCCGTCTCCCACACCGTCGATCAGACCGGCCAGCCCGGCCAGCTCAGCCTCGCGCCCCACCATCGCGGCACCGTCCCCGACAACCATTGGCTCAGTATCCGCACACCGGCCCCGGCTGACATCCGGTGTTCCACTGACACCCGGCACTGACACCCCCGCACCGAGACCCGTGTTTTTGTCACCGCCGGCAGAACGATGCGGACGTTCCGTGTCGTTATGATCACGCGGATGTGGGACCGATCCACTACGCTGGGACCACCCCCGCCCCGCATCCCAGGGATGGCACATGAGCGATCGCGATCCCCGTCATGACCTCGGCTTCGACGGCCCCGCCAGCGCCCGTGTGTACGACTACTCCCTCGGCGGCAAGGACAACTACGCGCCCGACCGCAGCGCCGCCACCGACGCGCTCGGCGCGTACAGCGTGGCGCACCTGCTCCCCCGCGAGAACCGCAAGTTCATGCGGCGCGCGGTCCGCCACCTGCTGGACGCCGGGGTGCGGCAGTTCATCGACCTCGGCTGCGGCCTGCCGGGCAAGGGCAACGTGCACGACCTCGCGCTCGCGGCCGACCCCGATGCCAAGGTCGTCTACGTCGACAACGATCCGGTGGCCGTCGTCCACTTCCAGTCGCTGCTGCACGCGGTGCCCGGGGCGATCGCCGTCAAGGCCGACGCCCGCCGCCCGGACGAGATCCTCGGCCATGCCGAGGTCACCGCGCTCCTCGACGCCGACCGTCCGGTGGGCATCCTGATGATCTCGATGCTCGACTGGATCCCCGACGAGGACGATCCCGACTCGATCGTCGCCGCGTTCCGCGACGCGCTCGTCCCCGGCGGCCACCTGGTGATCTGCGACTTCCTCGGCGACAACCTCACCGACGCCGACCGGGCCACCCACGACGAGCTGACCAAGCGCTACGACATCTCGGTGACCTTCCGGTCCAGCGAGCGCTTCAAGGGCTTCTTCGACGGCCTCGACCTGGTCGAGCCGGGCCTCGTGCTCGCCCCCGAATGGCGCCCCGACCGCCCCTACGACCCGCCGTCCGGCTGGCTCATGGCGGGCGTCGGCCGCAAGCCCTAGCCGGTCGCAAGCCCTGGCCGGTCGCGGGCCCTAGCGGGAGATGTAGTGCATGATCACGTCATGCACGTGGTGGGTCTTCTCCTCGCCCCGGAACTCGATCTCGTAGAGCTGGGTGCCCACATGGATGGCGATCGTGCCGCTGGAGAAGAACGAGCCGGCGAACGACTTGTTGCTGACCACGCTCACTGAGCTGATCTTCGAGTAGGGCACGCTGGTGATCGCCATCCGCTTGCCGGCGAACGACTTGTCCTGAATGATCACGCGCCGGTCGGTCAGCCCGATGAACCCGGTGCCCGTGCCCACCGCGTCGTACACGGCGATGATCTGCTCGCCCTGCAGCAGCCCGCCCTCGATCTGCTTCAGCTGCCCCGACTTGTCGTGCGGAATCGCGTTCCCCATGGCTCTCCTCGAATCGCCGTCACCGGATCCGACGCCCCCATCCTCCCCCACGTTCCGAATGTGGAAAATCTCGCCTGCCAGCAGCGGAGACGGCAGATGGAGAGACCGGAGACAGAGGCGAGACGGAGGGGAGACGAGGGCGAGACGCCCCCCTGATTCCTTGTGGCGCGTCAGGACCTGGCGGGCGAACGGATCGCCTGCCGTCCTTAGGGAGGCAACGTGCGTACTACCCGTGTTGCAACGAAGACAGGCCTCGTCGGCCTGGCGTCGGCTGCGGCGGCGCTCAGCCTGGGCGTCACCCCGGCCGGAGCCGCCACCGCGAACGCGCCGGCCGGCGACCCCGCGCCGGTCCTTCAGGTCCAGCAGCAGGCGCCGGTGAAGGCCGGCGTCGCGGACCTGAGGGCGGCGGGCGTGCCGGAGAAGGACGTGCACGCCGCCGGATACAAGAAGAAGACGGTCAAGCTCCGCTGGTGCTGGGGCGAGAAGAAGCCGAAGCTCGGCAAGGCCTCCGGGACGCGCTGCGCCTTCCTCGGCGTCTGGGTCGACTACACGTTCGTCTACAACGGCAAGCGGGTCTACCAGCACCGCGTCGCCTGCGACGACAAGGGCATCTACAACCCCCTGTGGAGCTGGTGCGGCTACACCAGGAACGGCAAGTCCTGGATGAGCGCGGGCGGCAACTTCAAGACCCGGCTGGGCATCGGCCCCGTGAACGCCTCCGTCGCCTACTGGATGCGGATGTACGCGACCAACAAGGGCCGCGTCACCACGTCCGGCGGCAAGGCCTGACCTCGCGGGACCCTCGGACGAGTCCCGGCCGGCAGCGCCCCGACACCTGCCGGCCGGGGCTTTCCATGCGGCGTCAGTCCCAGGAGCGTCACTCCCAGCGGCGGCCGGTGAGCCGCTCGTAGACCTCGACGTAGCGGGCCCTGGTGGCGGCCACGATCTCGGCCGGGATGGGCGGGCCGGGGGGCGTCCGGTCCCAGTCCAGCGTGCTGCTCCAGTCGCGCACGAACTGCTTGTCGAGCGCGTGCTGGGGACGGCCCGGCGTCCAGTCGGCGGCGGGCCAGAAGCGCGAGGAGTCGGAGGTCAGCACCTCGTCGCCGAGGACGAGCGTGCCGTCGGCGGCGCGGCCGAACTCCAGCTTGGTGTCGGCGATGATGATGCCGCGCTCGGCGGCGATGGCGGCGCCCCGCCGGTAGACCTCCAGGGTGACCTCTTTGAGGTGGGCCGCGGTGTCGTCGCCGATCTCGTTCACCACGTCCTGGTAGGTGATGAACTCGTCATGGCCCTCGGTGGCCTTGGTCGTCGGGGTGAAGATCGGCTCGGGCAGGCGGGAGGCCTCGACCAGCCCCGGCGGGAGGGCGAGCCCCGAGACGGTGCCGTCCTTCTCGTACTCCTTGAGCCCGAGACCCGCCAGATAGCCGCGCGCGATCCACTCGACCGGGAGCATCGTGAGGCGCCGGCAGCGGACCGCCCGTCCCGCCCACTCCGCGGGGACGTCGGTCGCCGAGATGATGTGGTTGGGGACGACGTCGGCGAGCTGCTCGAACCACCAGAGCGAGAGCTGCGTGAGGATCTTCCCCTTGTCGGGGACCTCGGTGGGCAGCACGACGTCATAGACGCTCACCCTGTCCGACGCGACGAGGATCAGGTCGTCGCCGTCGGCGTAGACGTCGCGCACCTTGCCCGAGTGAACCAGTTCCATGTGCTTCCTCAGCTCCCGAGCCCCCGCCGAACCACGAGGTGGCAGTGTACTAGGGCCCTGGTCAGACGGTGACGGCGGCGCTGGAGCCGGTGCGTTCCTTGCGGATGCGGAGCTGGGCGGGGATCCGGGTGCGGAGCTCGGCGACATGGCTGACGATGCCGACGGCCCGGCCGCCGTCGCGGAGCCCGTCCAGGACGTCCATGACCTCGTCGAGCGTCTCCTCGTCCAGCGTGCCGAAGCCCTCGTCGACGAAGAGCGTGTTGATCTCGGTGCCGCCGGCCTCCGCGGTGACCACGTCGGCGAGGCCGAGGGCGAGGGCGAGGGAGGTGATGAACGACTCGCCGCCCGACAGGGTGACGGGGTCGCGTTCCTGGCCCGTCCAGGCGTCGACGACGCGCAGCCCGAGGCCACCGCTGCCGCCGCGCCGGTCGCCCGCCGCCTTGTCGATGGTGTGCAGCAGCGTGTAGCGGCCCGCGGACATGCGGGCGAGCCGCTCGTTGGCGGCGGCGACGACCTGTTCGAGACGGGCGGCGAGAACGTAGGCCGACAGCCGCATGCTGAGGCGGTTGGCGCCCGACTGCCCCGAGGCGAGACCGGCGAGGCGTGCGGCGACGGCGTGCCGCTCGGCCGCCGGGCGCCACGCCTGGACGCGGGCCACCAGCTCGGTGCGCAGGTCGGCGAGCCGGTCGCACCGCTTGCGGGTCCGGTCGGCCGCGGACGCCACGCCGGTACGGGTCGCCTCGGCCGCCGCCAGCGCGGCCTCCAAGGTGGTGAGGTCGGGTTCCGGCTCCGCCGCGGCCGCCTTGAGCAGCGGGTCGCGCAGGCGCTCGTTCACGGCCGCCCGCTGGTTCTCGTAACGGCGGATACGGTCCCCGAGGGCACCCTGGTCCTCTTCTTCCATCTCGGCCGCCCGCACCGCCTCGGCCGTCTCGAAACCCTGCTCGGCCATCGCCTGCCCGGCGCGGGCCTCGGCCGCGTGCAGTTCCTCGGCGGCGCGGCCGGCGGCCTGGAGGGCCCGGACGGCTTCGGCGAACTTGTCGGCCTCGTGCCGCAGGCGCGTGATCCGGGCGTCGAGCGTGGGATCGTCGCCGCGTGCCTCGTCCAGCTCGGTCTGAATCCGTCCGTGCTCGGCGGTCAGCTCCTGGTGCTGGGTCCGGTTCACGGTGAGTTCGTGGCCGACCTCGTCCCGCCTGGTCCGCGCCTGCTCCAGCTCCTGCTCGGCCTGGTGGAGGAGCCGTTCCACCCGTTCGACGTCGGCGGCGCGGGCGTCGATCGCGGTGAGGATCCCCTCGGCGGCGGCCACTTCGGCGGCGAGTGTCTCGACGCCCGTCTCACCGGCGGTCTCCAGGGCGTTGTCGTAATCGGCCCGCCGGGACTCGACCCGGCCGCTCGCCGTCTCACGGCGCGACTGGGCCTTCTCGTACTCGGCCTGCGCGCGCTCCTCGTCCTCCTCGCCGGGAATGAGGCCGAGCGAGGTGGCGGGAGCGGGGTGGTCCGTCGACCCGCAGACGCGGCAGGGCTCGCCGGCGACCAGGTCTTCGGCCAGCGTGGCCGCCATGCCTTCGAGGCGTGCCTGGCGGAGGTCCTGGAAACGTTCGCGAGCCCGTTGCGCGATATCGATCGCGTCGCGGAGGTCCGCCTCGGCCTGGGTGAGCTGGGCCGCGAGCCGGTCTCGGCGGTAGGCCGCGTCCAGGCGGCGGGTGGCCTCCTGGAAAGCGGCATCGGCTCCTGGACGCCCGGCCAGCACGACCTGCGCCTCGACCAGTTCGGCGCGCCGCTCCTCGACCCGGCCGGGCAGCTCGGCGAGGGTGGCGGAGAGCCGGGCCTCTTCCGGCTCCAGCCGGGCGCGTTCCCGGGCGAGCTCGGCCAGGTCAGCCGTGATCTCCCGCAGCCGGGCCGCGGTAGCGCGTTTCTCCTCCAAGGCGGCGATGTCGTCTCGCCTCTCGCGCTCCGCCTTGACGAGCACGTCCTCGGCCGCGCCGGGGGTCACCAGCGCGGCGACCCTGGCACGCGCCTCGACCGCCGTGCGCTGGGCCATCTTGGAGTGTTCGGCCCGTTCCCCGGCCTGACGGATGAGCGGCATGACGCGGTCGGCGCGGACGGCGGCGTCATATCGCACGGTGTTGCGCGAATGATCCGCCGCGTACTCTTCCAACCCGGCCCGGCGGCGAAGCGCCGCGGCGTGCTCCTCCTGCCGTTCGGCGAGAGTCTTCGCGGCGTCGAAGGCGGTACGGGCGGCGGCGTGACCGGCTTCCGCCTCGGCGAGCAGGGCCTCATTCACCGTGTGGACGGCCGCGTGGTGGCCCGCGAGCTCGGCGGCCCAGGCGGGGAGCACCTCGATGTCGTCCAGCGGCTCGTCGGCCGGCTCGGCCTGCCGGGGCTCGGGGACCAGGGACCGGCCCGGCCGCTGGGCGCCGGTGACCTCGGCGATGTGGTCGGCGCTCGACTCGGCGGCCGAGCGCAGCCCGGCGGCCGCGCGGCGGGTGGCGGCGCGGCGGTCGGCGAGCCACTTCTCCACCTGGGTGAAGACCTCGGTGGCGAAGAGCCGCTCCAGGACCTTGCGGCGCTCCTCGGCGCCGGCCCGCAGGAAGCTCGCGAACTCGCCCTGCGGCAGCATCGCCACCTGGCAGAACTGCGCGGCCGTCATGCCGAGCAGGCGCCCGATGAGGTCGCCCGCCTCGTCCAGACGGGTGGTCAGGCCGATCCAGTCGCCGTGCTCCAGCTCTTCGACGATGACGGCGGCGTGCTCGGTGGTGGTGCCGGTGCCGCGCTTCTTGGGCCGTTCCCAGGCCGGGGAACGGGTGATCCGGAAGCGGCGGCCGCGGACGGTGGTCTCCAGGACGACCCGCGGCGCCTGGTGCGGGGCGGCGTGGTCGCTGCGCAGGCCCTTGACCGCGTTGCGCACGCCGGGGACCTGCCCGTACAGCGCGAAGCAGACCGCGTCGAGCACGCTGGTCTTGCCCGCGCCGGTCTGGCCCTGGATGAGGAACAGCCCGGCGTCGGAGAGCGCGTCGAAGTCGATCTCCTCGGTGCCCGAGAAGGGGCCGAACGCGGTGATCTCCAGCCGGTGCAGCCTCAAGCGAGCGCCTCCTTCCGGCGGCAGCTCTCGAAGGCCTCGTGGAACAGTTCGCGTTCGGCGGCCGAGGCGGGGGCCTGCGCCACCTCGGCGACGAAGTCGCCGGCGATGTCGAGGTCGGAACGTTCACGGACGCGTTCGGACCAGGTCCGGGGGTCCGCCGCCGCCTCGCCCTGCGGGTCGAAGCCGAGGACGAGCGCGTGCGGGAACCGGCGGCGCAGCCGTTCCATCGCGGCGGACGGCCGCTGCGCGTCGGTGAGGGTGATCTGGAGCCAGCGGTCCTGGTACTTCTCGTGCGAGGGGTCGGTGAGCAGGTCGTCGATGCGGCCGCTCAGGCGCGCGACGCGGCGGGGCACCGGGGCCTCGACGAACTCGGCCGACAATTCGCCGCCGGGCCGCAGATCGACCAGCCAGGAGCCCTTGAGGTGGTGTTCCTCGGAGAACGAGTAGGCCAGCGGCGAGCCGGAGTAGCGCACCCGGTCGGTCATCGCCTGGCGTCCGTGCAGGTGGCCGAGGGCCGCGTAGTCGACGCCCTCGAAGACCGAAGCGGGGACGCTGGCCGCACCGCCGACGGAGATGTCGCGCTCGCTCTCGCTGGCTTCTCCCCCGGTGACGAACGCGTGGGACAGGACGACCGAGGCGGTGCCGGCGCCCCGGCGCCCGATGTCGGCGCGGACACGGCGCATGGCCTCGGTGAGCGCGGCGGCGTGGCTGCGTTCGTCCAGGTCCCAGGGGTGGCGGACGAGCTCGGGCTCCAGATAGGGGATGCCGTAGATCGCGGCGTCGTCGATGAGGAGGGGATCGCCGACCCTCGCGGGGTCTGTGCGCACGTGCACGCCGGCGGCGTCCATCAGCGACGAGCCGAAGCCGAGCCGCTGGACCGAGTCGTGGTTGCCCGCGATCAGGACCACCCGGGTCAGCGCGGCGAGCCGTTCGAGCGCCTCGTCGCAGAGCCGCACGGCGTCGACCGCGGGCAGCGCGCGGTCGTAGACGTCGCCCGAGATGAGGACGCAGTCCACCCGTTCCGACCGGACCGTGTCGACGAGATGATCCACGAAGGCCGCCTGGGCGCCCAGGAGGTCCTCGCGGTGGAACGATCTGCCGAGATGCCAGTCGGACGTGTGGAGAAGTCGCATGACGGGGTCACCATAGGCAGCACCCGCGTCACATCCGGCGCAGAAACGCCGAGGAGCCCCAAACAATCTTCGAAAGGAGAAGCGGGGACGGATCGTACCGCCTCGATCATGGGAGGTGCCCGGCGTCCCGTTCCCCTAGAGTTGCGCCGTGAGCGAGCGTCCTTATGTACTGCTGAGCTGCGCGATGTCGGTGGACGGATACATCGACGACGCGAGCCCGGACCGGCTGCGGCTGTCCAGCCCGGCCGACTTCGACCGCGTCGACGGCGTCCGCGCGACGTGCGACGCGATCCTGGTGGGCGCGGGCACGGTCCGGCGGGACGACCCCAAGCTGCTCGTCAAGTCGCCCAACCGCCGCGACCAGCGGGTCGCCACGGGCCGGCCCGCCGATCTGACGAAGGTCACGGTGACCGAGACCGGCGATCTCGACCCCGACGCGCAGTTCTTCACCACGGGCGAGTCGCCGAAGCTGGTCTACTGCGCGTCGTCGGCCTCCCACGCGCTCGCCGCCCGGCTGACCGGGCGGGCCGAGGTGATCGACGCGGGCGATCCGGTGGACTTCCCGGTGATGCTCGGCGATCTGGCGGCGCGCGGCGTGCGGCGGCTGATGGTGGAGGGCGGCGGCGGCATGCACACCCGCTTCCTGACCGCCGGCCTGGTCGACGAGCTCCAGCTGGTGGTGGCGCCGTTCCTCATCGGCGACCCGTCCGCGCCGCGCTTCGTGGGCTCGGGGGTGTTCCCGCAGAGCCCGGACCGGCCGATGCGGCTGGCCGATCTCACCCGGATCGGCAACCTCGTCCTGCTGCGCTACCTGATCGGGGCCGCCACGCGTGGCTGACCGCGTGGACGACCTGGGCCGGTTGCGGATCGCGTGCGAGCTGGCCGCGCTGTGCCCGCCGTCGGAGACCGCGTTCTCGGTCGGCGCGGTCATCGTCGGCACGGACGGGCGGGAGCTCGCGCGCGGGTACTCGCGGGAGAACGACCCGCACGACCACGCCGAGGAGTCGGCGCTGGCCAAGACGGCCGCCGACCTGACCGGGACGACGATCTACAGCTCGCTGGAGCCGTGCGCCGAACGCCGGTCGCGTCCACTGACCTGCTCGGAGCTGATCCTGCGGGCCGGGATCGCGCGGGTGGTCTTCGCCTGGCGGGAGCCCTCGCTCTTCGTCGAGGGCGAGGGCCTGGAGCGGTTGCGGGCGGCGGGCGTCGAGGTCGTGGAGCTGCCGGCGCTGGCCGATCTGGCCCGCGCGCCCAACGCCCACCTGCTCGGCTGAGCCGCGGCTCCGCGTGCGGGACGCCCTTGAGCTCGTGAAAGCCGGGCGTCCCGGGATGAGACTCGCGTCTCATTGCTCTTGCCAAGTCCCCGGGCGCCCATGCGATGCTGTAACCAAGCAAGCATTCGGTCGATAGCGGGAGGCTCCAGCAGCATGCGTGAACACGATCGGCTGTTCATCGGCGGTCAGTGGACCGCACCGGCCGGCACCGGCACCATCGACGTGATCTCCCCGCACACCGAAGAGGTCATCGGGCGGGTGCCCGAGGGCACCGAGGCGGACATGGACGCCGCCGTCGCCTCGGCGCGGCAGGCGTTCGACCAGGGCCCCTGGCCCCGGATGACCCCCGCCGAGCGCGCGGAGATCCTCGGGCGGCTGTCGGCGATCTACGCCGAGCGGCAGCAGGCGATGGCGGACCTGGTCACCGAGGAGATGGGGTCGCCGATCCTCTTCTCGATCTTCGGTCAGGCCGCGATGCCGCAGATGGTCCTGCAGTACTACGTGGACCTGGCCGCCTCGTTCACCTGGGAGGAGGAGCGCCAGGGCATGCTCGGCCCGGTCACCGTGACCCGCGAGCCGGTCGGCGTGGTGGCCGCGATCTACCCGTGGAACGTCCCGCAGTTCACGCTGATGCTCAAGCTGGCGCCGGCGCTGATCGCGGGCTGCACGGTCGTGGCCAAGCCCTCCCCCGAGACCCCGCTGGACGCCTACCTGCTGGCGGAGTGGATCGAGGAGGCGGGCGTCCCGGACGGCGTCATCAACATCGTCCCGGCGGGCCGCGAGGTGGGCGCCTACCTGGTCTCGCACCCGGGCGTCGACAAGGTCGCCTTCACCGGCTCCACCGACGCCGGGCGCAAGATCGGCGCGGCCTGCGGCGAGCTGCTGCGGCCGGTCACGCTGGAGCTGGGCGGCAAGTCCGCGGCGATCATCCTGGAGGACGCCGATCTCGCCGCGACCATCGAGGGCTTCAAGATGGCCGCGCTGATGAACAACGGCGAGGCGTGCGCCGCGCAGACCCGCATCCTGGCGCCGCGCAGCCGCTACGACGAGGTCGCCGACGCGCTCGTCACGATGGTCGGCGCGCTCAACGTCGGCGACCCGGCCGACTACGGCACCGAGATCGGGCCGCTGGTCGCCAAGCGGCAGCAGGAACGGGTCGAGGGGTACATCAGGATCGGCCAGGACGAGGGCGCCAAGGTCATCGCCGGCGGGCTCAACCGGCCGCACGACCGTGGCTGGTACGTCGCGCCCACCGTGTTCGGCGGCGTCACCAACGACATGCGGATCGCCCAGGAGGAGATCTTCGGCCCGGTGCTGTCGCTCATCTCCTACGAGGACGAGGACGACGCGGTCGCGATCGCCAACGACAGCAGGTACGGGCTCGGCGGCTCAGTGTGGACGGCCGACGTCGGCCACGGCGTCGACGTCGCCCGCCGGATCCGTACCGGCAGCTGCGGCGTGAACCTCTACGTCCTCGACCCCAACACCCCGTTCGGCGGCTACAAGGACAGCGGCCTCGGCCGCGAGCTGGGACCCGAGGGCCTCTCCCCCTACCTGGAGTACAAGGCCATCCCGCGCTCGGCCTGACCGCCTGACCGCCGCGCACCTTTCGAACGCACGGGACCCCATCGGCCACGAGCCGATGGGGTCCCGTCGTCGGGGCCGCGTTCAGGAGGCTCCGGCGGGTGAGGTGACGTCCTGCCGGCCGAAGAGCGCCTGGTGCGCGCCGCGCAGCGCGCCGATCTCCTGGTCGAGGCGGGCGAACGCCTCCTTGGCCGCCACCTCGGCCATCCCGTCGCCCATCCGGTCGGCCAGCAGGACCAGCGCGGTCTCCACGGCGGAGAGCCGGTCGTTGACGTCGCTGACGAGGCCGGCGCCGCGGGCCAGCCCCTCGGCCGCGCCGGGGAACAGGCCGCTCAGGATGGCCGACTGCTCGCGGGCGCGCCGCCGCTGGACGTGCAGCTCGATGAAGATCTCCACCTTGGAGCGCAGCACCCACGGGTCGAACGGCTTGACGAGGTAGTCGACCGCGCCGACCGCGTAGCCGCGGAAGGCCAGGTCGGGCTCGCTGCGCGCGGCGGTCAGGAAGATGATGGGCACATCCTTCGTCCGGTCCTTCCGCTTGATGTGGTAGGCGGTCTCGAAACCATCCATGTCCGGCATCACGACGTCCAGCAGGATCACCGCGAAGTCCTCGGTCATGAGCGCCCGCAGCGCGTCCTCCCCCGACCGCGCCTGCACCACCGTCGCGTCCACCGTCTTGAGGATCGCCGCGAGGGCGACCAGGTTCTCCTCCTGATCGTCCACCAGCAGGATCTTCGGAAGGTCGGACTTGTCCATCACCGCTGTTCCCCCTTGCCGTCGCCGTCCCGTCCGGCCCCGTCGCCGGACGGCAGCCCCGTCGCCTCGGCCTCGAAATCGTCGGCGAGCCCGGCCGGCTCGCCCGGGTCCGCGGACCTCCCCTGGTCCGGCCCGCCCGCGGCGGCCGGCTCGAGCGTCTCGGCCGACTCCAGCCGCTCGTCCAGCCACTTGCGCATCACACCGAAGAGATGCTCGATCTCGACGGGCTTGGTGACGTAGTCGGACATCCCCGCGACCAGGCTCTTCTCCTGGTCGCCCTTCATCGCCTTGGCGGTGAGCGCGACGATCGGGAGCGCCGCGAACTGCGGCATCGCGCGGATCGCCCGCGTCGTGGCGTACCCGTCCATCTCGGGCATCATCACGTCCATGAACACCAGCGCGATGTCGTCGTTGTTCTCCAGGCTGTCGATGCCCTTCTTGCCGTCGGCGGCGTAGAGCACCTTGAGGCCGGACCTCTCCAGCACGGTGCTGAGCGCGAAGACGTTGCGGATGTCGTCATCG
The DNA here is from genome assembly GCF_043198015.1 of Spirillospora sp. NPDC048911. Taxonomy (NCBI): domain Bacteria; kingdom Bacillati; phylum Actinomycetota; class Actinomycetes; order Streptosporangiales; family Thermomonosporaceae; genus Spirillospora; species Spirillospora sp. NPDC048911. Next base: position 197,716 of record NZ_JBICUD010000011.1, read on the forward strand.
ATGATGAGCACCTTGCGCCCCTCGAACACCGCGTCCTGCGCGACGACCAGGCCGGGCTCGGCGAAGTCGTCGCCGACGCGCACCCGGGAGGCCGGCTCGAGGGCGACCATCCCGCCGTCGCCCATCGCGTCGAACCCGTCGGCCTGGCCTCCGTCCATGAGCTGGAGGCGCCGCGGGTAGGGGCTGCGCTCGGGCAGGTAGAGCACGAAGGTGCTGCCGACGCCGGGCCGGCTGTCGGCCCTGATCTCGCCGCCCAGCAGGCCGGCGATCTCGCGGCATATCGACAGCCCGAGCCCCGTGCCGCCGTACTTGCGGCTGGTGGTGCCGTCCGCCTGCTGGAACGCGTCGAAGATGACCTCCAGCTTGCCCGGCGGGATGCCGACGCCCGTGTCGGTGACGGTGAACGCGACGACCCGGTCGGCGGTGCTGAGCGCGTCGGTGGCGAAGAAGACGTCCCGGGCGGTCTTGATCTCCAGCCGGACGCCGCCCTCGCTGGTGAACTTGATGGCGTTCGACAGCAGGTTGCGGACTATCTGCTGGAGGCGCTGCTCGTCGGTCGCCAGCACCTGGGGCAGGTCGTCGTCGATGACGACCTCGAACTCCAGCCCCTGCTCGACGGCGATGTGCCGGAACGTCACGTTGACGTAGTCGACCAGCTTGGCGAGCGGGATGTCCTCCGGATGGATCTCCATCTTGCCGGCCTCGATCTTCGACAGGTCGAGGATGTCGTCGATGAGCTGCAGCAGATCGCGCCCGGCCCCGTAGATGGTGCGGGCGAACTGCACCTGCTCGGAGGTCAGGTTGCCGTCGGGGTTGGCCCACATCAGCTTGGCGAGCAGCAGCAGGCTGTTGAGCGGCGTGCGCAGCTCGTGCGACATGTTGGCGAGGAAGTTGGACTTGTAGCGCGACGACAGCGCCAGCTGCTCGGCCCGTTCCTCCAGGGCCCGGCGGGCCTGCTCGATCTCGGCGTTCTGGACCTCGATCTCGCGGTTCTGCTGGGCGAGGAGCGCCGCCTTCTCCTCCAGCTCGGCGTTGGACCGGCGCAGCTCGGCCTGCTGGCGCTGCAGCTCGCCCGACCGCTCCTGGAGCTCGCGGGTGAGGCGCTGCGACTCGCCCAGCAGCGCCTCGGTGCGGGCGTTGGCGATGATGGTGTTGATCGCCACGCCGATGGTGTGCACGAACTGGTCGAAGAACGCCAGGTGCACGTCGCTGAACCGGCTGAACGCGGCCAGCTCGATGACGCCGAGCACCTCGTCCTCGAACAGGATCGGCAGGACGACCACGCACGCCGGGGACGACTCGCCCAGCCCCGACGAGATCTTGATGTAGTCGGGCGGCGTCTCGACGATGATGAGCCGCTTCTTCTCCACGGCGGCCTGGCCGACCAGGCCCTGCCCGAAGTCGAGCTCCTCGTTGAGCCGGGTGCGCCCGCGGTAGCCGTAGCCGGAGATGAGGCGGAGCGTCGGCTCGCCGCCGGCCTCGCGCTGCGCCAGGAAGAAGGCGCCGTAGTGCGCGGCGACCAGCGGGGTGAGCTCGCTCAGGATGAGGCTGGCGACCTCCACCAGGTCGCGGTGGCCCTGCATCAGCCCGGCGATGCGGGCGAGGTTGCTCTCCAGCCAGTCCTTCGCCCGCGTGGTCTCGCGCAGGTTGGCGACCATCAGGTTGACGTTGTCCTTGAGCTCGGCGACCTCGCCGCGCGCCTCGACCGTGATGGCGCGGGTCATGTCGCCGCGGGCGACGGCGCTGGCCACCTCGGCGATGGCGCGGACCTGGGTGGTCAGGTTGCTGGCCAGCAGGTTGACGTTGTCGGTGAGGTCCTTCCAGGTGCCGGTGGCGCCGGGCACCTGGGCCTGGCCGCCCAGCTCGCCGCGGCTGCCGACCTCGCGGGCGACGCGGGTGACCTCGGAGGCGAACGCCGACAGCTGGTCGACCATGGTGTTGATGGTCGTCTTCAGCTCCAGGATCTCGCCCTGGGCGTCGACGTCGATCTTCTTGGTGAGGTCGCCGTTGGCGACGGCGGTGGTGACCTGGGCGATGTTGCGCACCTGGTAGGTCAGGTTGTTGGCCATCGCGTTGACGTTGTCGGTGAGGTCCTTCCACACGCCGGACGCGCCGCGCACCTGGGCCTGGCCGCCCAGCTCGCCCTCGGTGCCGACCTCGCGGGCGACGCGGGTCACCTCGTCGGCGAACGCCGAGAGCGTGTCGACCATCGTGTTGAGGGTGGTCTTGAGCTGGAAGATCTCGCCGCGGGCGTCCACGGTGATCTTCTTGGTCAGGTCGCCGCCGGCCACGGAGGTCGCCACCTGCGCGATGTTGCGGACCTGGTTGGTGAGGTTGTTGGCCATGGAGTTGACGTTGTCGGTGAGGTCCTTCCAGACCCCGCTGACGCCGCGCACCTGCGCCTGACCGCCGAGCCGGCCCTCGGTGCCGACCTCGCGCGCGACGCGGGTCACCTCGCCCGCGAACGCCGAGAGCTGGTCGACCATGGTGTTGAGGGTGTCCTTCAGCTCCAGGATCTCACCCTGCGCGTCCACCGTGATCTTCTTCGACAGGTCCCCGTCCG
>NZ_JBICUD010000011.1:200377-450036 GCF_043198015.1 Spirillospora sp. NPDC048911
CGCACCTGACTGGTCAGGTTGTTCGCCATCGAGTTCACGTTGTCGGTCAGGTCCTTCCAGACCCCCGACACACCCCGCACCTGCGCCTGACCGCCCAGCTCGCCCTCGGTGCCGACCTCGCGCGCGACGCGGGTCACCTCGTCGGCGAAGCCCGAGAGCTGGTCGACCATGGTGTTGAGGGTGTCCTTCAGCTCCAGGATCTCACCCTGCGCGTCCACCGTGATCTTCTTCGACAGGTCCCCGTCCGCGACCGCCTTGGTGATCTGCGCGATATTGCGCACCTGACTGGTCAGGTTGTTCGCCATCGAGTTCACGTTGTCGGTCAGGTCCTTCCAGACCCCCGACACACCCCGCACCTGCGCCTGACCGCCGAGCCGGCCCTCGGTGCCGACCTCGCGGGCGACCCGGGTCACCTCGGAGGAGAACGCGGAGAGCGTGTCGACCATCGTGTTGATCGTCGACTTGAGCTCCAGGATCTCGCCCTGCGCGTCCACGTCGATCTTCTTGGTGAGGTCGCCGTCGGCGACCGCCTTGGTGATCTGCGCGATGTTGCGCACCTGGCTGGTCAGGTTGTTGGCCATCGCGTTGACGTTGTCGGTGAGGTCCTTCCAGACCCCGGACACGCCGGTGACCTCGGCGCGGCCGCCCAGGTTGCCCTCGGACCCGACCTCGCGCGCCACGCGGGTCACCTCGCCCGCGAACGCCGACAGCTGGTCGACCATCGTGTTGAGGGTGTCCTTCAGCTCCAGCAGCTCGCCCTTGACGTCGACCGTGATCTTCTGGCTCAGGTCGCCCTTGGCCACGGCCGTCGCCACCTGGGCGATGTTGCGCACCTGGTAGGTCAGGTTGCTGGCCATGACGTTCACCGACTCGGTGAGGTCCTTCCAGGTGCCGCTGACGCCGCGCACCTGCGCCTGGCCGCCCAGCCGTCCCTCGGTGCCGACCTCGCGCGCCACGCGGGTCACCTCGTCGGCGAACGCCGACAGCTGGTCGACCATGGTGTTGACGGTGAGCTTGAGCTCCAGCATCTCGCCGGTCGCCTCGACGGTGACCTTGCGGGTGAGGTCGCCCTTGGCGACCGCGGTGGTGACCACCGCGATGTCGCGGACCTGGCCGGTGAGGCGGCCCGCCATGTCGTTGACCGCCTCGGTGACCTGCGCCCAGCTGCCGGTGAGGCCCCGGACCTTGGACTGGCCGCCGAGCCGGCCCTCGGTGCCCAGCTCGCGGGCGACGCGGGTCACCTCGGAGGTGAACAGCGTGAGCTGGTCGATCATGCGGTTGGTCGCCTTGCCGGCGCGCCGCAGGTCGCCGTGCAGGCCGCGGTTGCCGACCTCGAGGTCGGCGCGCTGCGACAGGTCGCCCGCCGCGACGGCCTCCAGCACGCGCGCGGTGTTGCTGAGCGGCGTGGTGATGAGGTCGAGGAGCGTGTTGGCGGACTCGACGCTGCCGGCCCACCGGCCCGAGCCGGGGCCGGCGGCGAGCCGCTCGTCCAGGCGTCCCTCGCGGGTGACGTGCCGGCAGACCCGGCTGAGCTCGTCGGACAGGTGCCGGTTGCGGTCGAGGATCTGCTCGAGGACCTCGCCGATCTCGGCGAGGGTGCCGTCCTGCGGCGCCTTGTAGCGCGGCCGGAAGTCGCCGTCCCGCATCGCGCGCAGCGCCTCCAGCAGGGACCGGAGCGCGGCCTCGCTCTCCGCGGGCCGCTGGGCGGCCTCGACATCCGGTGGCGCGGGGCTCTCGGCGCCCCCCGCCGGTGCGGTTCGCTGGACTTGCGGCTTGCTCGAGGCTGCACTCATTGGACGGACCTTGCCAACTCGGCGTATCTGAGCCCGTTCATTCTGTCACTATGACTGGAGGTTCACCTCGCGAATCAGCATGTTCCCGCAGGGGGGTCATCGTGTCGGTTTCGCGGAGGTCCAGCGCCACGTACGTACCCGAGAGCACGACGGTACCGGCGGCCCGGGGGCATGTCCGGGAGACGCTCGACGCCTGGGACCTCCCGTTCGATCGTGTCGAGGACGCGGTCCTCATCGCCAGCGAGCTGGTGACGAACGCCGTCGTGCACGCGGGCACCGACATCGAGCTGACGTGCCGCCTCGACCCGGCGGGCGGCGACGTCCGGGTCGAGGTGCGCGACCTGCTGCCGATGCGCCGGGTGGACGCGCCGGCCGAGGCCGCGAGCCTGGACGGGCATCGCGGCCTGGTGCTCACGCATTCGCTCGCCGACTCGTGGGGCGTCACCTACACCAAGACCAGCAAGACGGTCTGGTTCGAGCTGGCCGGCCCGGCGCGGGCGCCCGCCGCCCCGCCGCCCCGCCGGCCGCCGGAGTTCGTCCGCATCCAGCGCGTCGAGCCGGGGCTGTCGCCCCGCACGCCCGCGCCCTTCATGACGACCTCGGCGGTGCCGCCGGCGGCCACCCCGTCGGGGCCGTTCTCCCCGGGCGGCGTCGAGATCGCTCCCGGGGTGGCGGAGCCGGTCGCCGCCGGGCCCGGCGCGCCGGACAGCGAGCTCCCCGCCGAGCGGCTCTTCGACCACGTCGTGCAGTGGGCGCGGGCGTCCACCGGCGCCGACGCCGCGTACGTGCTGGTGGGGGCCGACGACGAGTCCCTCAGGGTGCGGGCGTCGGCGTTCGAGGACGATCCCGCGGGCATGGCCGGGTTCGACGGCGACGCGGTGGCCGGCCGGCGGCCCGCGAGCCAGATGCTGCGCCCCGCCGAGTCCGTCCGGCTGGCCGCCACCGCGCACGACGACGCGGCGGTGGTGCCGCCGCCGACGGGCAGCGGGTTCCAGTCCCTGGCCACCGCGCCGCTCCGGGCCAGCGGCAAGAGGCTAGGCATGGTCGTGGTGACCGCCGAGGCGGCCGACCGGTTCGGGCCGGCCGACATCACCCGGCTCGAGTACGCGGCCGAGTCGCTCGCGCCGGTGGTGTCGCGGGAGCGGCAGGCCACCGCGCGGCAGGGCTACCGCGGCTGGCTCGGCTTCATCGCCGAGGCCAACGACCTGCTCGCCGGGACGCTGGACGAGACGCTGGTGCTCGCCCTGGCCGCGCAGCTGTTCGTGCCGCGGATCGCCTCCTGGTGCGCGGTCTACCTCGACGACCAGGGCGGCAAGGGCATGCTCTCGCACGTCTGGCACGCCGACGAGCAGCTCATCGGGCCGCTGCGCGACCTGCTGGCGGGCTGTCCGGCGCCCTCCTCGCAGCAGGTCCGGGAGCCGCGGCAGTGGGGCGCGGTCGCCTCGATGGCACCGGCCGGCCGCCGCCTCTGCGGCGAGGCGCTCGAACTGCCGCTGATCTGCCGGGAGCACCGGTTCGGCTGCATCGTGCTGGGCGGGCCCGGCGACGGTCAGTTCCGGCCCGAGCTGGTGCGGCTGGCCGAGGACCTCGGCGGCCGGTTCGCGCTCGCCCTGCTGAACGCGCGCCGCTACGGCGAGCAGGTGGCCGTCAGCCAGACCCTCCAGCGCAGCCTGCTGCCCGCGCACCTGCCGCAGATCCCCGGCGTCGACTACAGCATCGTCTACCTGCCGGCCGGACGCGACGCCAAGGCGGGCGGCGACTTCTACGATCTGTTCCCGGCGGGCGACGACCGCTGGCGCTTCATGCTCGGCGACGTCTGCGGCACCGGCGCGGCGGCCGCCGCCGTGACCGGCCTGGTCCGGCACACGCTGCGCGCGCTCAGCCGCGAGGGCCACGGCACGGCCCGCGCGCTCGACAGCCTGAACGAGGCGATGCTCGACGACGAGGCGAGCCGGCTCCTGACCGTCGTGCACGGCGAGCTCGAACGGCTGTCCACGGGCAACCTGCGGGTCTCGGTCACCTCGGCGGGCCACCCGCTGCCGCTGCGGCTGCGGCCGGACGGCGAGGTCACGGCGATCGGGACGTCCCAGCTGCTGGTGGGCGCCGTCGCCGCGCCGGCGTACCGGCTCGACATGGTCGAGCTGGCCCCCGGCGACCTGATGCTGTGCGTCACCGACGGCATCACCGAGCGGCGGCACGGCGACGCGCAACTGGACGACGACGACGGGCTGGCCCGGCTGCTGTCGGAGTGCACCGGCCTGACCGCGCGGGCCGTGGCCCTGCGCATCCAGACCGCCGTCCGCCAGTTCACCACCACGCCCCTCGACGACGACGTCGCGATCCTCGCCATGCGCGTGGAGTAAGACCGCGCGCAGAGCAAGACCGCGCGCGTGGTGAGCGAGGGCGCGGCGTGAGGACGGGCGCGGCGTGAGGCGGGCGGCGGGTGGCGTGAAGGCCGGTCGTCAGGCCAGGGGGGTGATCGTCCAGCCGTGGCGGTCTCGGCATGCTTGGACGGTCTCGGGGTCGGTGACGCCCGTGACCAGCAGGCGCAGGCCTTCGTGGGGTGCGGCGTGGTCGTGGGCGAGGGCGTGGAGACCGGCGGGTGACACGATCGCGATCGTGGCGGCGCTTCGTCCGGCCGCCGTGAGCAGCGGGCCCGGGGCTGGCACGCCGGCGAACGTCGCGCCGTGCAGGAGGCACAGGTCGATCAGCCCGATCCAGATCGGCATCGGCAGGTCGCCGGCGCGGCAGGCGAGCACGTCGGACGCGGTGATCCCGACCGCGCCGGCCAGCCGGTGGAGGCCGGCGAGCCGGTCGGCGTGGGTGAACTCCTCGCGCGGATCGCCCAGCAGCAGCGCGAGGTCGCGCAGCGGGTCGACCTGGGTGCCGGCGAACCGTCCGGCGGGCTCCGCGTCCGCCCCGGCCGCGACCAGCCGGCCGAACGCCGTCGCGCCGGGCACCTCGCCGAAGGCGAAGACCTGGCGGACGTACGACCGTTCGGTGGCCGCCATCGAGACCGCCGCCAGCTCCCCGTCGGTCAGCAGGAAACGCGCGCGGCGCTCGGACATCAGCGCGGCCAGCTCGCCGGCGGTTCCGCCGGGCGACAGCGGCAGCGGGACGGCGCCGGCCGCGGTGATCGCGTGCAGCGCGAGGGCGAGGTCGCCGGGACGGCTGAGGTGAACGGCGCCCACGTCGCCGGGGAGCACGCCCTGCCGGCTCAGCCCGGCCGCGGCGGCGGGCACCACGGCGGCGAACCGCGAGAAGGTCAGCGTCTCGTGCGGGCCCTCCACCGCGGCCCGGTCGCCGTTCCGCACGGCCGTCTCACGGGCGGCCTCCAGCACGGCGCGGGTGACCGTGGTCTCGGCGACGGCCAGCCGGCCGTCGGTGTCGTCGCTCGGGTGACGGTCTCGGTGGAGCATGCGCCGACCGTACGGCGCGGAGCGCGGCGGCCACATCCGAAGATCTGTGTACGTGGGTGTGTAGGTCACGGCAGCAGGCCCGCCCGCTCCAGCAGTGCCCGGCGCAGCACGCGGCCGCTCGGCGAGCGGGGGATCATCTCGACCACGTTGACGACCAGCACGCCGCGGTACGACGGCACGTGCGCGTTGACGTAGGCGAGCAGGTCCTCGGCCGAGACCCGGTCGGCCAGCACGACGAACGCGTGCGGGACCAGGCCCAGCTCGGGATCGGGCGCGGGGGCGACCACGGCGTCCTCCACCGCCGGATGCGCGGCCAGCACCGCGCCGGGCTCGGCGGGCGGCTCGGGACGGCGCGCGCCGAGCCGGCCCAGGACAAAGCCCCGGCCGTGCTCGTCGGCGAACGCCGAGTCGCCGCTGCGCATCCAGCGGCCGGCCACGCCCACGCACAGCTCGCCCGCCTGGTACGCGGGCTGCTCGGTGCCGGTCGCGAGGTCGGCGACGCGCCACCGCACACCGGAGAGCGCGCGTCCGATCGAGTCGAGCGTGCCCTCCTCGGCGGCGCGCAGGTTGAGGTGGGTGAGCCCGGCGGCCTCGGCCAGCCCGTACGCCTGCCGGACCGGGCAGCCGAGCCGGGCCGCGCAGGCCCGCGCCACCTCGGCCCCCAGGGGCCCGCCGGTCGAGACGACGGCGCGCAGCGACCGGAGGCGGTACCGCCCCACCGTCCGGTCGAACGCCATCATCTCGACGATCTCGGGCGTGACCAGCGCCATGGTCACCTGCTGTTCCTGGATGGCGCGCAACAGGTTGTCGCGGCCCGCCCCGGACAGCGTGACGACCGTGGCACCGAGGCGGAGCGCCGGGTTGAGCAGGCCGTTCAGCCCGAGCACGTCCGCCAGCGGCAGCGCGGACAGCACCCGGTCGGAGGCGCCGATCATCCCCGCCCCGGCGAGCCGGATCAGACCCGCGGTCACGTCGGCGTGGGTGAGCGGGACGGTACGGGCGCGCCCGGCGACGGCGCGCGTGCAGGCGTGAAGGGCGAGGTCGGCGGCGGGGTCCACGGCCGTCTCCGGCAGGGTCGCGGCGCCGGTCGTCAGGTCGCTGAACGGTTCGACGTCGGGCTCGGCGCCGAAGCAGAAGAGGCGTTCGAGCTCAACGGACTTGCCGGCCTCCTGCGCGATGTCGAGCACGACGGGCCAGGTCACCAGGGCCCGCGCGCCGGCCTCGGCCAGCAGCCGCGCCAGCTCGGCCGCGGTCACGGTGGCCCGCACCGGGAACGGCACGGCGCCGGCGGCGAGGACCGCGTGCAGGGCGACGGCGAACTCCGGGCTGTCGGGCAGGTGCAGCGCGATCACGGTGCCGGCCCCGAGGCCCGCGCGGATCAGGCCGGTGGCGATGGAGGCGACCGCCCGGGCGAGCTCGTCGTAGGACAGGCTGCGACCCGAGGTCGCGGCGACGAGGGCGGTCTTGGCGCCTCGTTCCGGCACGGGGCCGGTCACGCCGAAGACCGCCTGGGTCACGGTCATCGGGGGGAGCGACGCCGCCGGATCCGGACCTGTGGAGATCATGGCCCGACCGTACGGGCCGGGTGCCGCGGGCACATGCGCCGGACTGTGCATCCGGAGTCGTAGTCCGCGGCGCCCTCCCGCGTACGCCTATGCGTACATATGCCGGGCGCTACTCGGCGGGGATGTTCTCGACCGCCCAGGCGGCGACCTGCGCGCGGGACGCGAAGCCGAGCTTGGTCAGGATGTTGGTGACGTGCCGGGCGACGGTGGCCGGGCTGATGACGAGCTCGTCGGCGATGCCGCGGTTGGTCAGGCCGCGCGCGACGAGCCGGGCGATCTCGCGTTCGCGGGTGGTGAGGGTGGTCGGCGGCGTCACCGGCGCCGCGAGCGGGCGCGCCGGTGCGGGCGCGACTGCGGGCGTGGGCGCGGCTGCGGGCTCGGACGCGAGCCTGGGCTCGGATCCGGGCGTGGAGGGTGCCGATTCGTTCGTGGGCGGTTCGGGTTCGCGGGGTACGGGGACGGCGTCGGCGGCGGGCGCGCGCAGCGCCTGGGCGACGGCCTCGTCGGGCGAGGTCACGCGGCCCTCTCCCCAGAGCTGGGCGACCAGCGGCTCCCCGAGCCGCTTGCGGATGGGCTCCAGCGTGCGTTCGAGCCGGGAGCCGGTGCCCGCCGGGCCGCCCGCCGCCTCCCGCAGCGCGGCCGCCGCGCCGCCGAGCCGCACGGACCCGTGGTCGTCGCCCTCGGCCGCGACCAGGGCGGCGAACGCCTCCAGCGCGCGGGCGACGTCCAGCCTGATGCCGGTGGTGCGGCTCAGGCGCAGGCTCGCCGCGAGCGACTCGCGGGCCGACCGCGGATCCCCCTGTTCGAGGGCGACCCGGCCCAGCCCGGCGAGCGCCCGCGCCAGTTCGGGCCGTGCCTCGATCTCCCGGAGGATCGGCTGTGCCTCGGCGTAGCGGTCCCGGGCGGCGCCCAGGTCGCCGCGCAGCTCGGCGAGCCGGCCGAGGCCGATCAGCGCGTGGCTCGCCCCCCACAGCTGGCCGATGTCGCGCATGATCTGCACCCCGGTCTCCAGCAGTTCCCGCGCCTCCCGCAGCCTGCCGCGGCGGGTCTGGAGGTAGCCGCGGACGGTCAGCGCGTACGCCCGGTTCCACTCCTGGCCCGGCAGTGCGGCGATCACGTCGGCCTCGTCCAGGCATTCCATGGCCTCGGTGACGCGCCCGGCCCTGGTGTGGGCCTCGGCCAGCACGATCAGCGCGGCGGCCGTCATGAAGTCGTCGCCCGCCTTGCGGCAGTGTTCGAGCGCCTCCCGCGCGAACTCGCCCGCCTGGGCGAAGTCGCGGCTGCCCACGGCCAGCTGCGCGCGGGCGGCGAGCGCGGGCCCGAGCACGGACGGCGGCAGGCCGGCGGCCCGCGCCAGGAACCGGTCGGACCAGTCCGACCACTGCGTGACGCGCCCCCGCACGATCCAGTAGGTGCGTCCCGCGGTGCAGATCCGCAGCCCTTCCTCTATCTCGTCCTGCTCCAGCGACCAGGCGAGCGCCGCGTGCACGTTGGGGAGCTCCGCGTCGTACCGGAAGAACAGCGCCGCCCGCTCCCGCCACCGTGCGGGCAGCTCCGCGATGGCGATCTCACCGTGCCGCTCGGCGGCCTCCAGCACCGCGTCCCGGTGCCGGCCGCGCAGCATCGCGGTCTCCCCGGCCGCGGCGAGCCGTTCCGCGGCGTACTGCCGGATGCTGTCCAGCAGCCGGAACCGCACCTCACCGGCCGTCTCCCCGGCGACCACGACCAGCGACTTGTCCACCAGCGCGGTCAGCAGGTCGAGGATGGAGCCCACGTCCAGATCGTCGTCCGCGCAGACCAGCTCGGCCTGCTCGAGCGTCCAGCCCTGGAAGACCGAGAGCCGCCGCAGCAGCACCCGTTCGGGCTCGTTCAGCAGCTCGTGGCTCCAGTCGATCGCCGCGCGCAGCGTGCGCTGCCGCGGCGGCGCGGTCCGGTCGCCCGCGCTGAGCAGCCGGAACCGGTCGGCCAGCCGGCTCGCGATCTGGTCCACCGACAGGACGCGGATCCGCGCGGCGGCGAGCTCCAGGGCCAGCGGCACGCCGTCCAGCGCCCGGGTGATCTCGGCGACCGCCGTCCCCTCGCCGTCGGGGAATCCGGGCCGCACCGCGCCCGCCCGCGCCAGGAACAGCCGCGCCGCCTCGGCGGGCTCCAGCGGCGGGACGCGCCACACGTTCTCCCCCGCCATCCGCAGCGGCTCGCGGCTGGTGGCCAGCACCCGCAACCGCGGGCATCGCGCCATCAGCACCCGCGTCAGATCCGCGCACTCGTCCACCAGGTGCTCGCAGTTGTCGAGCAGCAGCAGCGCCCCGGCCGGCCGCAGCGCGTCGGCCAGCGTGGCGGCCAGCGGCCTGCTGTCCTCCTCCGCCACGCCGAGCACGGTCGCCGTTTTGCGCGTCACCTGGTCCGGTGGCCCGTCCAGCGAGACCTCGGCCAGCTCCACGAACCAGATCCCGTCCGGGTAGGCGTCCAGGAGCGAATGGGACACGTGCAGCGCCAGCCGCGTCTTGCCGATGCCGCCCGGCCCGCACAGCGTCACGGCCCGCATCGTCTCCAGCAGCCGGCGCAGGTCGGCCACGTCCCGCTCGCGGCCGATGAAGTCGTTGGGCTCCTCGGGCAGATTCGTCTTCGCATACGTTTTCGCAGGTGAGTTAAGCGATGTCATGCGCCCACAAATCCTGGTCGTCAGGCCCGTACGTCCCACGCGGTCACCTGCGAGTTTGACATCGCTTTCGTCGGCCGTCCCCCGTTTACGGCTCTTGACTATCTTCCTGCGCTTTACCGCCGGGCGCCGCCCCGCCCGGCGGTGGCGATTCCGTCAGGGGGTGAGGGTGACCTTGACGCCGTCGGAGAACGCCGAGTCGTGGAGTTCCAGGGAGGCGAGCCTGGTGCCGGTGGGGACGTCGAAGGCGAGCAGGCCCTTGACGGAGTTGCCGGGGTTGATGTCGGAGAGGAAGGCGCCGGTCTTCTGGTTGAGGACGACGGCGGCCTCGGTGGAGGGCGTGAACTCCTTGCCGCCGGAGTCGGCGGCCTTCTGCTCGGTGTCGATGAACATCTGGGCCTCGTCGCCGATGTTCCTGACGGTGACCGCGACGAGGACGAACTCGCCCTGCGGCTTCTGGGCCAGGATGCCCGACCCGACCTTGCGGACACCGGGCCTCACCTTGGTGATCGTGAAGGCGAACTTGCCGTCCCTGGCCTCCTGGCCGACCCTCACGGCCTTCGCGGCCTTGGTGGCCTTGCCGGTCTTGCTCTTCTTGCCGGTCTTGCCCTTGGAGGACTTGGACGTCTTTCCGGAGCCCGACCCGCCTTCGCAGGCGGTGCCGGTGAGGGCGAGGGAGGCGAGCGCCAGGCAGGCGATGAGGCGGCGTGCGGACATGGGTACTCCAGGGGGTCTCTCTCGGAACGGACGAACGCCTGCGGGGTCCGGGCGTTTCGGACGGCACGATTAGAGCACGAGTGAATCGAGTTCACAAGATGATTTGGTGACTCAGACTGTTTCGGTGTGAGTCGTGTTTACAGCCGTGCCTGGTGTGTCGGTGAGTGTCGTGTAGCGTGCTCGTTCAGCGAGAGGAGACCGACGTGCCCGACGACGCCACGGTGACCGCGGCCGACATCGCACGGCTGGCCGGGGTGGGCCGGGCGGCGGTGAGCAACTGGCGGCGTCGGCATCCCGACTTCCCGCGGCCGGTGGGCGGGACGATGGCCAGCCCCACGTTCTCCCTCGCCGAGATCACGGCCTGGCTCCAGACGCAGGGCAAGCTGAACGACGTCCCGCTCGAAGAGGACGTCTGGCAGCGGCTGCGCGCGATGGCGATCGACGAGGCCCACCTCGGCGTGGTCATCGGCGAGGCGGGCGACCAGCTGCGGGGGGCGCGGCCCGTGACGGTCGAAGGGCTCCGGGAGCTGGCCGAGTCCTGGGGCGCGCAAGAGGCGTTCGAGTTCCTGGTGGGCCGCCACCTGGAGGTGCACGCGCGGCGCGGCGAGACGACGCCTCCCGAGATCGCGGCGCTGATGGCGGGGCTCCTCGATCCGGGCACCGGCTCCGTGCTCGACCCCGCCTGCGGGACGGGGGCCCTACTCCGTGAGGCGCGGTCCGCGCGGTGGCTGCTCGGGCAGGAGCAGGACGCCGGTCTCGCGCACATCGCCGGCGCCCGGCTGGCGTTCCCCGGAACGCAGGGGGTCGAGATCCGGCCGGGCGACTCGCTGCGGCACGACGCGTTCCGCGGGACCACCGCCGACGCGGTCCTGTGCGACCCGCCGTTCCACCACCGGCACTGGGGCCACGAGGAGCTCACCGCCGACCCGCGCTGGGAGTACGGGCTGCCGCCGCGGATGGAGCCGGAGCTGGCGTGGGTGCAGCACGCCCTCGCCCATCTCGGCCCGGGCGGCCTGGCGGTGGTCCTGATGCCGCCCGCCGCCGCGGGGCGCCGGTCCGGCCGCCGGATCCGGGCCCAGCTCCTGCGCCGCGGCGCGTTGCGCGCCGTCGTCGCGCTCTCCGGCTCCTACCATCTCTGGCTGCTGCGCCACCCGGGCACCGCCGCGTCCCCCAACGGCGTGCTGATGGTGGAAGGCGCTGATGCCGAAGGTGTCACGCGGCTCTGGCGCGACTTCCAGCACGAGCCCGACCTCGACGAGCCGGGCCTCGGCCGGGTCGTCCCGGTCATCGACCTGCTGGACGACGAGGTCGACCTCACGCCGGGCCGGCACCTGGCCGCGGGGGGCGGGGCACAGACGGCCGAGCGTTATGTGCAGACCCGCGACCGGCTGGCGGCGCTCGTCCGCGGGCTCGGCGAGCTCATCCCCGGCGTGGAGCCCCGGCCGGAGCCGCGCGAGCTGCCCGTGACGTCGATCGCCGAGCTCGCCCGCATCGGGGCGCTGTCCCTGCACCAGAGCCCTGCCGGGCGGGAGCCCGATCCGGTCGCGTCCGGCCGGCCGCTGCTCACCACCGAAGACGTCATCGAAGGGCGGCGGCCGTCCGGCAGGGTGGTGGCCGCCGACCCCGCCGAACCCTGGATCATCACGCGGAGCGGGGACGTGGTGGTGACGGCGGCCGCCCGCCACTTCGCGGCCCGCGTCGTGGACCAGGACGGCGCGCTGCTCGGCCCGCACCTGTGGCTCGTCCGGGTGGATCCCGCCGCGCTCGACCCGCACTATCTCGCGGGCATCCTGCGCAGCACCGCCAACGTGCGGTCGTCGTCGGGGGCCACGACCGGCAGCCGGGTCGACCCGCGGCGTGCCCAGGTGCCGCGCCCGCCCCTGGACGAGCAGCGCCGCCTGGGCGAGGTCTTCCGCCGCGTCCAGGACCTGGAGTACGCGTTGCGCGGCAGCGTCGCGCTGGGCAGCGAGATGGCCCAGCTGCTGGCGGACGGCGTCGCGCAAGGCCACCTTCTGCCAGCAGAGGGCTGAAGATCGCCAAGCCGCCCCGGCGGCCCCGCCCATGGGCCACAATGTGTGCCACTTCGGGGGCGGTGGCGGTGAAGGGGACACGATGGCACCGGGGCTTCTGGCAGGCCGCTACGACCTGAGCGCACCGCTCGGACGCGGCGGCATGGGGCAGGTCTGGGAGGGCGCCGACCGGCAGCTCGGCAACCGCAGGGTGGCGGTCAAGCTGCTCACGAACGACCTCATCACGGCCCGGACGGACCCGGAGGAGCTGGTCCAGCGCTTCGCCCGGGAGGCCGCGTTCACCGCCCGGCTGCAGCACCCGGGTGTGCCCGCCGTGTACGACGCGGGCGCCTACGGCGGTGGTCTCTACCTGGTGATGGAGCTCATCGAGGGGCACACGGTCGGCGACCTGATCGCCGAGGAGGGCCCGCTGCCGGTTCCCTGGGTCGCGGCGATCATGGCCCAGGTGTGCTCGGTGCTGACGCTCGCCCACGGCCGGGGGCTCGTGCACCGCGACCTCAAGCCGCAGAACCTCATGGTCACCGGCGACGGCTCGGCCAAGGTCCTCGACTTCGGCGTGGCGACCGTGCTGGACGCGGCCGGGGTGCCGCGGATCACCAAGACCGGCGACACCGTCGGCACGCCCGCCTACATGGCGCCCGAGCAGCTGCGCGGCGAACGCGTCACGCCGCTCAGCGACCTGTACGCGATCGGGTGCGTGCTGTACGAGATGCTCGCGGGCCGCCCGGTCTTCGAGGCCACGTCCCCGCACGCCCTCAGCTACAAGCACATGCAGGAGGCTCCGGCCCCGATCGACCGGCCCGACGTCCCGCCGCAACTGGAGTGGCTGGTCCGGCGGCTGCTCGCCAAGGAGCCGCACGAGCGGCCCAGCGACGCCCGCGAAGTGTACGAGCGGCTCCTCGGGCACATCGGCCCCGCGACACCGATCGGCGGCATCGTCCTCTCCCCCGCCACGCTCAGCGGCCAGCACCTCTACGCCCAGGCCCTCGTCCGCCTCGCCGTGCCGGCGGCCCGGCAAAGGCAAACGGCGCCGGCACCGCCGTACCGGGCGAGGACGACGGCAATGGACCCGGCCACCCCGGACCACGACGTCCCGGGCGCCACTCGGCACGGGCTCCAGGACTCCTGGCGGCACGGCGCCTCGAACGCCGGGCGGAACAACATCCCGGACGCCGACCTCGGCATCCCCTTGACGAAGAGCCACTCGTTCGGCTGGCTGGTGCTGCACAGCCTCTGGGTCGTGCCGACGTTCTCACTCGGCTTCACGTCGTGGATCTCGTTCGCCTACGTCGGGATCCGGCACCGGCACTGGAGGTGGCTCGGCTACGGCGGTCTCTACGCGTTCCTGCTGGCCTTCACGATCACGATGATGGAGGTCACGAACGACAACTCGCTGTGGTTCGCCGTGCCACTGCTCCTCCTCACCTTCGGCGCGCCGCTGCACGCCACGCTCACCATTCCCGCGCGCCTCAAGGTCCGTGCCCGGGAGGCCGCGCTCCGTGCGGCCTCCGCACCCGCCTGGACACCGAACCGGCCACCGGCCGGGCCGCCGGTGAGCCCGCCGCCGCACGCCGCCGGCCCGGTCCCGGCGGCCTCTCCGCCGAGACCCACCGCGCCCGCCCCGCCATGGTGAGCAGGCGCGCGCGGGCTCTGTGAACACGCCGTTCGGCGGGTGCCGATTCCACGTTGGGGGCCTGGTGGCCTTACCGTAGTTCGCCGTGTCACCCACCCCCGAGAACGTGATCCACGACCCCGCCGTCCCCAGCCTGGACGACGCGCTGGTCGGCGAGGCGGTGCTGGGTGTCTACCGGCAGATGTTCGCCGCGCTGGCCCGCGACAGCGGCGCGGTCGTCGACGATCCCGATCTGGTCGACGTGGCCGAGACGCTGCTGGCCGCGTTCGCGGACGCGGGCGAGGACGGGCTGAGCCGCGAGCAGATGCGCTACGTCTGCCGGCGGTATCCGGCCGAGGTCTTCGAGAACCGGCTGCGGGTGCTGAAGGGGCTCGGCGCGATCCGGGAGGTCTTCCCCAAGCCCAACCAGCTCCGCTACCGCGCCTCGTTCACCAGCGTGGTCGGGCTGATGTTCGTCCGGCGGATGATGCTGGACGGCGGCCAGAGCGAGATGCACCGGCTGCTGGCCCTGGAACAGCTGAACGTGGCCGACCCGCGGATGACGCCCGAGCAGGCCCGCGACGGGGCCGAGGGGCTCGCGCGCGCGTTCCGGCTCTGGAGCGTCGAGCTGCTGACCCTCACGAATGGAACGATCGAGGAGCTGCGCGAGCAGGCGCCCAAGCTGTGGGGCACCGAGGAGATCCTGGTGCGGGCCGAGCGGCTGCACGGCGCGATCCTGCGGCGCTGGCCACAGCTCGATCGCACGTGCACGGAGCTGCGGGCGGCCATCTACGCCTATGGCGACGCGTCCCGGCGGGCGGCGGCGCGGCTGACCGACTCGGCGGGGACGACGCGCAACCTCACCCTGCTGCCGCCGGAGGCGTGGCGGACGTTCGCCCGCACGGCCTCGCGGGACGACCTGGCGGCCGTTCTGGACGGGTTCGTGTTCGACGCGGCGGCGCCCTGGCACGAACCGTCCGCGGTGGTCACGGCGGTGGAGGACGGGCCGCGCGCCACGCCGCCCCGGCCGGCGCCGCCGCGGCCGTCCGTGCCCGACCCCGGCCTGTCGGGCGACACCGGCTCGGGCGACGCCGCCGCCGGACGGCTGCGCACGGTCGCCGAGCAGGTGCTCCGGGGCAAGGATCGTGTCGCGATCGAGGAGGTGCTCGGCGACGACTGGGTGACGGCGCGCCGGATGCTGGCCGATCTCTCAGCGGCCCATCTGCACCCCGAGCTTCCCTACCGCCTGGTGTGGTCGGACGGCATGACCGTCCGCGAAGGCGGCTCGCCCACCTGGCTCTCCCCCGGCACGTTCGAAAGGACCGGCTCGTGAGCGTCGAGCCGGAGGTGCTCGCGCGGGCACGGGCGCGCGTGCTGGGCGCCCTCTCGATCCCGGCGTCCGAGCCGGTGCCGGCGGGCCTGACGGCCGCCGCCGACGGGGCGCGGGTGTGGCTGCTGCCGTCCTGGCCGGACGGGGCCACGCCGGCGCTGCTGGAGGAGTACCAGACCGCGCCGATGCCGCTGGACCGGCCGGGGCAGGCGCGGCGCGTGCTGGCCGCGGCGTTGCGCTGCTGCTGGCCCCGGCTGGACGACGCTCCGTGGCCGGGTGACCAGGCGCCCGTCGCGGGCGTGCTGGAGGTGTACGCCGGCATGTCGCGCGGCGACAGGGAGCTGGCGCGGCGGTGGGCGACCGGTGAGCTGCGCCGGCTGGCCGACACGGGCTGGCTGCTGCTCGACGAGGACGCTGGAACAGTACGGCCCGGGCCCCGGGTCGCGATGTGGCCGGAGGAGTCGCTGGCCTCCCTGCGCGATCTGCTGCGGCGTCTCCCCCAGCCGCCGGAGGCGCCGGGTGAGTGAGCTGTTCGAACCGCTGCTGCGGTCCTACGACGAGAAGCGGCGGTCGGAGCTGGTCGCCGCCTACATGGCGGTCGAGCACGCCGCCGAGCCGGTGCCCGAGGTGCGCTTCACGGCGCTGCGGGAGCCGGCGTTGCGGCGCACGGTCGAGGGCATGCTCGGGCTGACCGGCCGCACCCTCGTGCGCTCGGGCCAGCACGAGTGGATCTCCGGTTACCGCGACGACGTCGCCGCCGAGCTGGCGGGCGACCCCGCGTGCGTGCCCGCCGCCGGCGACCGGGCGGTGCTGGTGCTCGTCCTGATCCACTCGGTGGCGATCCCGCGGGCGGCCGGGCTGCTGGGCGACGACTCGTGGATGTCGACGTACCCGACGCCGCTGGAGGAGCTGCGCCGCCGGTCGCAGCTGCCGATCGGGGAGCTGGAGAGCGCGCTGCGGCGGCTCCGCACGGCGGGGCTGGTGTCCCAGGTGAAGGCGGGGTCGGACGAGGCGGGCGGGTTCGTTCCCGGGCCGCAGTTCCACCGGCTCACCGACGCGGCGCGGCGCCGTCTGCAAGAGGAGCTCATTCTCGCGGCGGGGCCTGACTCGCCTCTCGCGGCGGCCATCCGGGCGCGCCGCCGCAACCAAGCCGGAGGGAACCCATGACCGCCGTCCTCGAACCGCTGATGCCGGAGGCGGGGTCCGCCCGCGCGGGCATGGACAACGAGAACGTCGTGGGCGCCCGGACGCTGATCGCCGTCCAGGCGGTCAACATCTCGCGGCTGTCCACGCACCCGGTGCCGACCGTGCCCGGCACGCTCATCGTCGTCGCGGGCCAGGGCCCCAAGGACTCCAACGGCGCGGGCAAGTCGTCGTTCATCGCGGCGATCACGGCGCTGCTGGGCGACGAGCAGTGGCGGTTCGCGTCGGGCGCGCGGGCGGTCGCCGAGCTGCTGTTCAACGCCGAGCTCGCGGCGCAGGGCGACGCCCAGTGGGCGAGCGCCGACCACGGTTACATCGTGGGCGTCTTCGATTTTCCTGAGGACGCCGAGGTCGAGGACAACGACGACATCGTCGAGAGCACGGCGGTGACGGTCTGGCTGCGGGTCAACGCGGACGCGCCGCACCTGGAGATCCGCTGGCGGCAGGGCGTGCACCTCGCCGCGGCGCCTTCCGAGGCCGAACGCGTCGCGGCGGCCGACCGGACGTGGACGTCGCTCCCCCGCAGCGCCGGGCGCCGCGACCTGCTGGCCAAGGACCTGAGCAAGACCCTGTACGGGGGCCAGGTTCGCTGCGTGTCGTTCCTGTCCACGTCCGTGCGGTCCAAGGTCGCGACCAACCTGCTCTCCCAGCCCCTCAACGAGATCAGCCCGGAGCGCATCTTCAGCGCGATCGCGGCGCTCACCGGGCTCGACCGGGAGCTGGAGGCCGAGCGCAAGTCCCGCGCGGAGGAGCACCGCGAGCGCGCCAAGGCGATCGAGGCGGGCGAGCGGCTGGCCGAGTGGGAGAACGAGGCGGCCTCGCTGCTGAAGACGTTCGACCGGCGCGACCGGGCCCGCGACGAGGTGGCCTCCGCCCAGCGTTGCTGGCGCACCCGGCAGGCGCGGCTCCTGGTCGACGCCGCCGCGGCCGACGCCGCGCACGCCGCCGAGCAGGACCGACTGCACGCGGAGAACGAGGAGATCACCGCGGCGATCGCCGCCGCCGCGAAGGAGGTCGAGCAGCTCACCGGCGGCGCGCTCGACGCGCAGCTGTCGGAGGCGGGCACCGCCCTCGCCGATCTCAAGGGCCGGACCGAGAAGATCGGCGCGGACAAGGCCGTCGCGCGCAACCGCATGGAGGAGCTCCGGCGCCAGGTCTCGGCGCTGGAAGACCGGCAGCGCGAGGCCGACGGCCGCGACGCCGAGACCGCGCAGCGGGAGCTGGCCGAGGCCGAGGCGCGCCGCGACGAGGCGCAGCAGGAGTTCGGCATGGCCAAGGGCGCGGTGGCGCGCGCCGAGCGCGAGCTGGCCGAGGCCGAGGCCGGTGAGAGCAGCGCCCCCGCACAGATCCGTGCCCTGGCCGCGGCCGGGATCACGGCCGTCGGTCTCCTGGACGCGGTCGAGCTCGCCGAGGACGTCCGGGAACGCTGGGAAGCGGCGCTCTGGCCCTACCGCGAGGCCGTCGTCGTCGGCGCCTCCGACCTCGACGCCGCGACCGCCGCCCTGCGCGACCTCCCCGGCTCGATGATCGTCCCGGCCGACGGCGACCCGGGCGACGATCTCGAAGGCGTGAACTCCGCCCTCCCCCTGCGCGCCTTCTTCACCGCCCTGGAATCGGGCGACGGGACCGGCGTCGTCATCGTCGGCGGCTTCCCCGAGCCGGTGACCGGCCGCGTCGCCCGCGTCCAGGCCGCCAGGGAAGCGGTGCGGACGGCCCGCGACGCCCTCGAACACGCCCGGCAGCACACCTCGGACGCCGCCGCCGACGTCGCCCTCGCGGCCCGCCGTCTCACCGGCGCCCAGGCCGCCGCCGAGCTGGAACTCGTCCGCGAGAAGATGACCGGCCTCCGCGAGCAGCTCGAAGACCTCGCGGGCAGCGAGGCCAAGCTCGGGCCGCGCCTGGGTTCGGCCGAGCAGACGCTCCGGCGCCTCCAGGCCAAGGCCGACACCCGCGCCCTCGAAGTGGACCGCCTGCGGGGCCGCCGCGATGCCCACGAACGCGACCGTGACCAGGTCCGCGCCAAGCAGTCGGACTTGGCCGGCAAAAGAACCGCCCTGAATCTGGACGACCTCGAGAAAGACTGGGGCGGGTCCCGCGACGACGCCGCCGAATGGCTCGCGGCCCTCGACGCCGACCAGAAGACCTGGACGCCCGACGAGTGGTGGCACAGCGCCGAGAAGCACCTGTCCGAGGGGATGCGCCGGGTGTTCCCCGACGGCCCGTCCGACGAGGACATGCCGGAGGAGATGCGTTTCCTCCTCAACGAGCGCGCCGAGGGCGAGGGCCGCCGGTCCGAACGTGAGCAGGCCACGTTCCCGCGCCTGGTCAGGGCCCTTGAGGCCTACCTCCGCCAGCAGGAGGACTACGAACGCCACCAGCGCCGCCAGATCGAGGTCCAGCTCTCCGGCCGCCGGGCCGACCTGGACAAGGCGCAGAAGGGCGCCGGCGAGGCGGCCGGCGCCGCCGAGGCCCACCGCACCGCCCTCACCGCCGCGATCCGGGCACGCCTCCAGCGCGTCTCGGAGGAGTTCGAGAAACTCGACGTGGCCTACGGCGGCTATGGCGCGACCCTCGAATTCCCGACCCCGGAACAGCCCGGCGACCCCGAGCAGGAGTGGCGCTGGCGCGTGACCCCCAAGTGGCGGCGCTCGGACGGCCAGCGGTACGTCCCGTACAACCGGCGCGCCAACACCGCCCTCATGGACGAGAAGGCCGTCAAGCTCGTCTGCGCCGCCGCCCTCGCCAGCTCGGGCGGCGGCCGCCTCGTCCTCGTCCTCGACGAGCTCGGCCGCAACCTGGGCAAGGAGCACCGCAAGGAGGCCGTCGCCCTCTTCCGCAAGATCGGCGAGACGCACGGCATCACGGTCATCGGCGCCCTCCAGGACGACATGGAGCCCTACGCCATCGACGCCTGCGGCCAGTACGTGAAGCTGCGCCGCTCGTCCGACACCATGCCCTACAACGAGCCCCCGGTCGTCGTCGGCTACGACGAGCACGAACCCCGCGTCCGCCTCCTGTCCGCCCAGATCTCCGCCACCCGCCCGTAGACTGCGACCATGAGCGAGCAGCCATTGCCGATCCTCATGAGCGAGGCCGAATACCTGGCCTTGCCCGAGGAGATCGCACGGACCATCGAGGTCGTGCACGGCAACGTGATCTTGTGTGAATCCCCGACGCGTGGCCACAACAAGCTCGCCAAGAGGATGGCCGACGCCCTGGAGAGTGCTCGCCCGTCTCAGCCGTGCATTGAGATCGATACGGACGTCGATGTCGTCTTGTGGCGAGTGCCGAAGTACACGTTCCGTCGCCCCGACGTGACGGTCTACCGCTGCCAGCCCGACCTGACATCGAGGCTGGAGGCGTCCGACGTGATGATGGTGGTCGAGGTGGCCTCCCCGACCACTGTCCGGGCCGACCTGATCGATAAGAAGGCACAGTATGCCGCCGCGGGCATTCCGCTCTATCTCGTGATCGAGCTGGACGACAAGAGTGAGATCGAACAGGTCCGGGAGTTCCACCTCGATGCCGCAGCCCGGGAATACCGGCTGACCACACTCCACGGCGGGGCCGAGATCGAGCTCGAATACCCGTTCCCCGTCACCATGCCGGTCGAAGATCTGATGCGGCGGTGACCGACGTCCACGCTCCGGATATCGAGGTGAACGTTTCTTCGTGATCCGGGAGGATGCGCTTCATGCGCGTCGCTGAGCTGCTGGACGAGATCGAGCCCCTGACCCATCGTGAGCGCTGCCGCCGGCTGGCGGAGCTCGCCCGTGAGGGGGCCGCGGCCGAGGTGCTGGAGGAGCTCGGGCGCGGCGATCATTATGAACGGTCGCTGGCGATCTTCATGGCGGCCGCCGCGCGCGATGCGGCGGGGCTGGAGCATCTGGCGGGGGCCATGCGGGATCCCGCCGTCGATCTGGCGGAGGCTGCCATCGGGTGGTCGGCGCGGCTCGGGGTGGGCGCGGAGGCGTTCGCCACGCTGCTCGACGACGCGCCCATGGCCCTTCGCGCGACCGCCTACCAGGCGATCCGGCGGTGGCGGCGCACGGATCTGGCCGAGGCGCTGATCGAACGTGTGGCGGCCCGGTGGGGCCCGGGCGACGCCGGTGCCCTGCTCGCTGTTTGCGGAGAGTCCGTCGCACGCGAACGGCTCGGCGCGCTCCCCCAGTCGGTGCCCAACTGGGCGTCGTTCGGCCGCGCCCATCCCGGCCTGATGCTCGACCACGCCGAGGAGTCCCTGGCCGCTCTTCCCCAGGCGACGCGGCGCCACTGGTGGTGGGGGCCCGGGTCCGGTGTCGCGGCGGCCGTGGAGCACGCGCCCGGCCGGGTCATCGGTCTCCTCGAAGACCACTGGCTCGACGGGCGGATGCCCGGGGAGTTGATCTCCCGGCTCGGCGTGCTCCTGGACGCCGATGGCGACCGGATGATGAGGGTGTTGCTGTCGCATCGCGACCAGCTCGCCGGGTTGCTGCGGTACCCGTTCGTCCGACGGCGGATGACCGGGCTCGGCGATGACGACCTCGCGGCCGTGGCGCGTGCGGTCCGGTCCGACGGGTACGTGCTGCGGTTGCTGCTGGATGAGTTTCCGCCAAGTCGGCGCGAGCACGTCTTCGAGCTGGCCATGGCAAGTGTGGATCGTGGTGCGGTGGAGCTGGACCCCGGTCTGCTCGACGTGCTGCCCGCGGCGGCACGCATCCGGGAGGCCCGGCGCATGCTGCGGCTGCGGCGGGTGGCGGAGACGCCGGCCAGGTACAGGGAGTTCGTCTCTTACCTTCCGTACGACGAGGCGTTCCCGATCCTGAAGGCGCTTGCGGAACGGCCGGACGCCGACGAGCGCGCGACCGGCTACCGGCTGCTCATCGGCTGCGCCGGGCGCGCCCGCGACCCCGAGGTGCTCGCGGGGCTCCTGGACGTTCTCGGGCGGTTGCGCAACGAGCAGGATCCGGTCCGGTCGCAGGCGCTGCGGACGCTCGCCAGTGTCCCGCCCGGTTCTTTCCGGAGCGAGCACGCCGCCGCGTTCGCCCGGCTCGCCGACGACGCGCTCAACGCGCGCGACTGCTCGTACGACACGCGCGCGGCGATCGCCGCGCTCGCCCGGGTGCTCTGCCGACAGGGGAACGAGGCCCTGGTGGCCGCAGGGCTGGAGCTGTTCGGGAAGCTCACCGATCACCAGGGCGAGGCGGGTTTCGGCCGGCTGGACATGATGCTTCCCCGTGGCGCCGAACACGATCTCGTCCGCGGGTTGGCGGCGCGTATGGCGGAGTCGCAGCGGCGAGGCGACCACGGGTTGCCGCTCACGCTGGCCAGGTCCCTGGGGCGGCGCGGCCACGATGTGCCGCGGCTTCAGGATGCGCTGGAGAAGGCCGTGGACGCGTCCGAGACCGCTGTGGCCAAGGAAGCGATCAGGTTGTGGCTCGCGCCGCCGCGTACCAGTGGGGAACGGGTCGGCCGTCTTCTGGCGAGAGAGCCGTCCGCGGTGACCGTCGGAAGGGTGTTCGCCGTCATCGCCGCCGGCCGTACCGACCTGCTGGACACCGCTTTGTCAGGTGACCTCCAGGCCGGTCGTTTCGCGACACCAGGCGTCATTCATGTGCCCTCCGCGACGCGCTCCTGGCTGCGCCGCTGGACCGCCGGGCAGCGCGCCCGGTATCTGGAGCTGAAGCATCTGCTGGCCCAGGACGAGGGCACGCCCGCCGCACACCGCGCGGAGGCCGTCCGCGACATCGGTGCGGTGCCCGGTATGGGGGCCGAGGGGCTCCTTCCCTACCTCGGCCATCCGGACGCGCTGCTGCGCCGCGCCGCGCTGACGGCCGCGCCGTGGATCTCGACGCCTCAGGAGATGCTGCCCGTCCTGCTGGAGCACGCATCGGGCGACGACGCGCACGTCGCGGTCTACGCGGCGGCACGGGCGGCACGCTTCGTGCCGCCGAGCGCCCTGGCGGGTCACCTCGGCCCGGCGCTCCGTGCCGGGAAGATCACCTCCCGCAAGGAGGCCCTGCGCATCCTCCTGCACAACGAGGTGCCCGGGGCCATGGCCCTGATCGAGGCCGCCTGGGACGATCCCGGTCAGCATCGCGACGTCCGGGCGGCGATCGCCTCGGCCGTCCGGGCACGCCTGGACGACCCCGTCGCGATGCGGATCCTGACCGAGGCCGCGAACGGGCCGCGCGACCTGGCACGCCAGGTTCTCGGCACGTCGCCGCTCCAGGTCGAGGACCGGCACCGGGCCGCCTACGCGCGGCTCGTGGTCCGCATCGCCCGTTCCACCGATCCCGAGACGCGTTCCGCGGCGCTGCCCGCGCTCCCCGCCTGGGCACCGTGGGCCCCCGACGCGCCCGCCGTCGCCGCCGCCGTCCTCACCGACCTGACCGTGACCGGCTGGCAGGCCGGGCTCAACGCGCTGGTCGGCTGCGCGACGAGCGGCACGGGCACCGCCGAGCTGGCGGCGGCGGCCGAGACTCTCGGGGCCTCTCCCGCCGAGCCCGACGCCGCCGCCGACCGCGACCGGCCCGCGTTCCAGCGGCTCCGCGCCCTCGTCGAGGCCGTCCGAGGCAAGGCGGTGCACGCCCGCGACGCCACCGAGCCCGCGCTGCGTGCCCTTGACGGTCGGCTGCCCGAACCCTGGGCGACGCTTCTGCTCGCGGCTGCGATCCGCTGGGACTCCCCTGACGTCGCCACCGAGATCGACGTGCTCGCCGACCGGCCCATCGGCGGCGTCCTGGCGATCGCCGAGGTCGCCCACGCGCTGGCCTCCGGCGGCGTGACGTCCTGGTCGCCCAGCGGCCTGCTGCCCGAACCGGCCGAGGTCCTGCCACACGCTGCGCGGCTCGCCGGGCGCGGCGACCTGACCGGCGGCCTCTTCGCCTGCGCTCTGATCGATCGCCACGGGCCGCGGGCGGGCTGGCCGGAGGAGTGGCGCGCGCCGCTGCGCCTCCTCCGCACCCACCCGCACCCCGATGTCACCTACACCGCACGTCACATCACCACTGCGGAGGAGTGACACTCGTGGGACGAACGCCAACTTTTCGGGCACATGGGGAGTCACATGGGCGTGACTGATTGGAATGTCTCTGAATTCGAAGAGCTCCGGGAGCTGGGCCGAGGCGCGCAGGGCCGTGTGGTCCTCGCCAGGCACGCCGTCAAGGGCACTCCCGTGGCCATCAAATATCTGCCGGCCGACGCGGACGCCGGGGCGCAGGAGCGCTTCCGCTACGAGGCACGGATGCTCGGGCAGGTGCGCAACCCGCACGTCGCCCAGCTCTACCGGCTCGTCGAGACCGATGAGGGCGTCGCCATCATCATGGAGGCCGTCGAGGGCGTCCCGTTCAAGACGATCCTCGAACGTTATGGAACGCTCGAACCCGAGGCCGCCCTCACCGTCCTCAAGGGTTCGCTGCTGGGGCTCGCCGCCGCCCACGCGGTGGGCGTGGTCCACCGCGACTACAAGCCCGCGAACGTCGTCGTGCGAGCCGACGGGCTGAGCAAGCTCATCGACTTCGGCATCGCCACGTTCGCCGGGAGCGCCTCAGCCTCCGGGACGCCCGTCTACATGGCGCCCGAGCAGTGGCAGGGTGGCCCGGCGTCGCCAGCGACCGACGTCTACGCGGCGGCCTGCGTGTTCTTCGAGTGCGTCACCGGGCGCCGCCCGTACGAAGGCGCTAACCAGGCCGCGCTCATGAACGGGCACCTCAACACCCCCGTTCCCCTCGAAGAAGTCGACCAGCCGCTGCGCCATCTCGTGGCACGCGGCATGGCCAAGGAGGCGGCGCAGCGTCCATCGAGCGCCGCCGCGTTCGTCGCCGAGCTGGAGGAGACCGCGCGCAAGGCCTACGGGCCCGACTGGGAGTCGCGCGGCGTGCGGATCCTGGGCGGCGCCGCGCTGGCGTTCGCCGCGCTGTTCCCGCTCGCGGCCGCCGGGATCGCTCCGGCGGGCGCCGCCGCGGCGGGCGCGGCGGGTGCGGGCTCCTCCGCCGCAGGATCGTCCGGCGTGATCGGCGCGCTGGGCACGAAGGCGACCGTGGCGATCGCGGGCACCGCTGTGGTCGGCACCACCGCGGGCGTCTTCGGCGTCTACGAGTACGCACAACCCGACGACACGCGCCGGCCTGCCGCGGTGGTCAGTTCACTCGCTCCGGGCAAGAACCTGACGTTCGGCAAGCTCTCCCTGCGGCTTCCGCTCGACTGGAAGTCCGTCGAAATGCCGATGAAGGACGTGCGCACCCAGGCCGTTCTGCCGTCCAACTGGCGGGTCAACTTCCCGGGCCCCTGCCGCGTACCCAAGATCGTCCAGAAGAACAACGAGTCCCGGGGGGTCAAGCCCGAGGACGTCAAGGACTACAACAACTTCTGCCCGAGCTTCGCGGTGATCCAGACGCCCTACCGCAACGACGGCGAGAAGGGCTGGGACAAGTTCAGCATCTCGGGCACCTTCGCGCCGGAGACCGAAGCCTTCCACGTCTGCCCGCCCAACACCGAGCTCCAGGGCGTCGAGAAGAACGGGATCGTCCGCCGGGGTCTGGCCCCCATCGGTGGCCGCAAGGCCGAATACCGCGAATGGAAGATCGGCTGCTCCGTCATGATTCCCAAGTACGAGAAGAGGAACGTGAGCTTCATCCAGCGCATCTGGTACCTGCCCCAGTCCAAGGTGCTCATCGTCGACGAGTGGAACACGCCGGGTCTGGCCAAGATCCTGGAAAAGGCCACCTGGAGCTGATCCGCCCGGCACCATCACTTCCGGGTCATTGAGGAGCGAACGTTGACGGACTGGAACGTCTCGGGCTTCGAAGAGGTGCGGGAGCTGGGCCGGGGCGCCCAGGGGCGGGTCGTGCTGGCACGGCACACCGAGAAGGGCACGCCGGTGGCGATCAAGTATCTGCCCGCCGACGCGGATCTGGGCGCCCAGGAACGGTTCCGCCATGAGGCGCGCATGCTCGGGCAGATCGACAACCCGCATGTCGCCCGCCTCTACCGGCTGGTCGAGACGGACCAGGGCGTCGCGATCATCATGGAGGCCGTCGAGGGCGTCCCGTTCAAGACGATCCTGGAGCGGTACGGGACGCTGGAGCCCGAGGCGGCGCTGACCGTCCTCAAGGGGTCGCTGCTGGGGCTGGCCGCAGCGCACACGGCGGGAGTCGTCCACCGCGACTACAAACCGGCGAACGTGGTCGTCCCGGCCGACGGGCGCAGCAAGCTCATCGACTTCGGGATCGCCACCCCCGAGGGCGCGTCGTCGTCGGCCGGAACACCCCGCTACATGGCCCCCGAGCAGTGGCGGGGCGGCCCGGCATCCCCGGCGACCGACGTCTACGCGGCCACCTGCGTCTTCTTCGAGAGCATCACCGGCCGCCGTCCGTACGAGGGCGGCGACCAGGCCTCGCTCATGAACGGGCACCTCAACGAGCCCGTGCCACTGGACGACCTTCCTACCGCGCTGCGCCCGCTCGTCGCCAAGGGCATGGCCAAGGAGCCGGGTGAACGCCCCGCCAGCGCGGCCGTCTTCGTCGGGGAGCTCGAAGAGGTCGCCCGCGGCACGTACGGGCCGGACTGGGAGTCGCGCGGCGTCCGTGCCCTCGCCGGGACGGCCCTCGCGCTTGCCGCGCTGTTCCCGCTCGCCGCCGCCGGACTCGCCCCGGGCGCGTCCGCGGCGGCGGCCGGGGCCGGGGCGTCCACCGCGAGCTCGACCGGCGTGCTCACCGCCCTCGGCACCAAGACCACCGTCGCCATCGCGGGCACCGCCGTCGTCGGTGCCACTGCCGGGGGCATAGGCGTCTATCAGGCCACCAAACCCGAGCCGAAGCCGCGCCCGGTCGCCGCCAAGTCCTCCCCTGCCGCACCACCCACCCAAGCGATGACGCTCGGGAAGATCCGCATCGCGGCACCGCTCACGTGGCGGTTCACCCGGCTCACCGGAGGGGTGCTGAACGTCGGCGGCGGCAGCTATCGGGTCAACGTGCCGGGCCGGTGCACGGGCACTCCTGGAACACCGGAGATGGAGAGGGATATACAGAAGACCGCGTACGCCACCCGCTGCCCCGGCTTCGCGTTGCTCACCGGTCGATGGATCTACCCGACGTCCGAGAACTTCATCAACCCGTACACCCCCAGCGGTCCCTTCCACCCGGGGACCGACCCGTCGCACTTCTGCCCGCCCGATCCGGACAAGTACAACGGCGTCCGCCGCCTGCGGTCCGAGAAGCCGGCGGTACGCCGGTTCGCCCAGGTCGGATCCAGCACGGCCGAGTACCGCGAGTGGCGCCTGGTCTGCATGGACTATTCCGGCAAGAACAAGGGCACCGTCGCGTTCACCCAGCGGCTCTGGTACCTCCCCACCTCGAAGATCCTCATCGTGGACGAGTGGGGCGTTCCGGGCCTTGAGCAGGTGCTCGCCAAAGCCACCTGGCTCTAATCAGTCAGGCCGAGCTTCTTGGCCTCCTTCGTCAGCTCCTTGCCCGCGGTGACGCCTTGCAGCTCGTGGGCGAGTTCTTCGAGTTCGGAGCCGCCCGCCATGAGGGCGGTGAGCTCGTCCAGGGTGATGTCGTCCTTGCTGTGATAGCCGATGCTGCGGCCGCGCTTGAGGATCAGGAAGCGGTCGCCGACCGGGTAGGCGTGGTGCGGGTTGTGGGTGATGAAGATGACGCCGAGCCCGCGTTCACGGGCCTGGACGATGTAGCGGAGGACGACGCCCGCCTGCTTGACGCCGAGAGCCGCGGTGGGCTCGTCCAGCACGAGGACCTTGGCGCCGAAGTAGACGGCGCGGGCGATCGCGACGCACTGCCGTTCGCCGCCCGAGAGCGTGCCGATGGGCTGGTCGACGTCGCGCAGGTCGATGCCCATGGCGAGGAGCTCGCTCTTGGTCGTCCGGCGCATGAACTCGATGTCCATGAGCCCGAACGTCTTCCGCTTCTCCGAGCCGAGGAAGAAGTTGCGCCAGACCGGCATGAGCGGGACGACGGCGAGGTCCTGGTAGACGGTGGCGATGCCGTGGTCGAGGGCCTCGCGGGGCGAGGCGAGGGAGACCGCCTCGCCCTCGATGTGGTACCTGCCGGTGTCGTGGCGGTGCAGGCCCGCCACGATCTTGATGAGGGTCGACTTGCCGGCGCCGTTGTCGCCGAGCACGCAGGTGACCTCGCCCGGCGACACCTCTAGGGACACCTCGCGCAGGGCGATGATGTTGCCGTAGTTCTTGCCGACGTCGTCGAGCCTGACCAAGGGCTGTGTCTCTTCAGTCATCTCGCAGTCTCCTCGGTGCCCTCGGTCATCTCGACTGCTCCACTCGGCGGCGCACGATGAGGTTGACGACGGTGGCGATGAGCAACATCGCGCCGAGGAAGAACTTGAACCAGTCCGGGTTCCACTCGGCGTACACGATGCCCTTGTTGACCATGCCGAAGATGAACGCGCCGATGGCGGCGCCGATCGCCGACCCGTAGCCGCCGGTCAGCAGGCAGCCGCCGATCACCGCGCAGATGATGTAGAAGAACTCGTTGCCGACGCCCTCGCCGGACTGCACCGAGGCGAACGCGAACAGCAGGTGCATCCCGGAGAACCACGCGCAGAACGCGACCCCCATGAAGAGGCCGATCTTGGTCCGGGCGACCGGGACGCCGACCGCCCGGGCGCTGGCGGCCGCGCCGCCGGACGCGAAGATCCAGTTGCCGGTGCGCGTGCGCAGCAGGATCCAGGTGGCCACGGCGACGAGCAGCAGCCACCAGAAGACCGTGATGTTGACGTTGACGCCGCCGATCTCCACGTCGGACGCGAACACGCTGCGGGCGGTCTTGAACCCGTCCATGTCGCGGATCGAGTCGCTGGCGACGTTGCCGGTGACGGCCTTGGTGACGCCGAGGTTGGCGCCGGCCAGCATGAAGAACGTCGCGAGCGTGATGATGAAGCTGGGCAGCCCCGTCTTGACGTACAGCAGCCCGTTGAGGAATCCCAGCACGAGCGTGAGGATGAGCGAGATCACCACGCCCGCCCACACGTTCAGCGTGAGCTGGTAGCTGAACAGCGCGGCGATCAGCGCCGACGTCGTCACCATCACCCCGGCGGACAGGTCGAACTCGCCGCCGATCATCAGCAGCGAGACGCCGACCGCCATGATGCCGAACGTCGAGCCCGCGTACAGCACCGTCGAGAACGAGCTGGCCTGCAAGAACGCGTCGGCGACGACGGAGAAGAAGACGAACACCGCCACGGCGCCGATCAGCGCGCCGAGCTCCGGGCGGCCCAGCAGCCGCCGCAGGGGCGACTGCCGGGTGACCCGTTCGTCGGCCTTGACCGCCGGCGGCTGGACGACTGCCTGACCCATCAGCGCGTGCCCTGGTTGGCGAACTTCTCGATCGAGGCCGCCGTGTCCTTGGTGACGATGGCCGGTCCGGTGAGCACCGGCTTGCCGCCGCCGATGACGTTGCCGTTGTTCTTGAGCAGCCAGATCTCGTCCACCGCGCCGTATCCCTGCAGGTAGGGCTGCTGGTCGACGGCGAACGCGATGGTGCCCGCCTTGAGCGAGGCGACCAGGTCCTTGTTCATGTCGAACGTGGCGACCTTGGCCTGGCTGCCCGCGCCCTTGGCCGAGTCGACGGCGGTGGCGGCGATCGCGGCGTTCAGGGTCAGGATGCCGTCGATGGACTTGTCGGCCTGCAGCTTGGCGGTGATGGACGACTTGACCTGCGGCATGTTGGTGCCCTGGACGAAGAGGTTCTGCATCGAGCCGCCGAACGTCTTCTTCGCGCCGGCGCAGCGATCCTCAAGGCCGACGTTGCCCTGCTCGTGGATGACGCACAGTGCCTTCTTCGCGCCGGACTTGGCGAGCTCCCGGCCGGCGGCCTCGCCCGCCACGGTCTCGTCCTGCCCGAAGTGCGCGATCGCGCCGTACTGCGCGGACACGTCGGCGCCCGAGTTGATCGACACGACCGGGATCTTGGCCGCGGTGGCGCGCGCGACGACGTCCTTGAGCGCGTCGGGCTTGGCGAAGGTGACGATGATGCCGTCCACCTTCTTGTCGATGGCCGCCTGCACGAGCTGTGCCTGCTTGCCGCCGTCCGGGTCGGCCGAGTAGAGGAACTCGACGTTGTCCTTGGCGGCGGCGGCCTTGGCGCCCTTCTGGACGATGTCCCAGAACGTGTCGCCCGGCCCCGAGTGCGTGACCATCGCGACCTTGAGCCGCGGCCCGGCACCGTCCACGCCCGGCGTCTTCTCCGACTCCTTGCCGCCCGACTCGCTGCACGCGCCGAGCGCCAGGGACAGGACGCCGGCCGTCGCCAGGGCCGCGAGGCCGGACCTCCGTATGCGCTTCATCAGGCGTTCTCCGATCTCCCCGAGGGGGTGGGCTAGGAAAAAGCGAAGAGAGGTCACAGGTGGGAGCGCCGCGCGTGCCGCTCCTTGTCGTAGCGGGCGCGGGCCTGCCGGGTCGTCTCCAGCGCCGACACCTCGGCGACGGGGACGTCCCACCAGGCCTCGCTGCCCGGCGCGGACACGAGCGGATCGGTCTCGACATGGACGACGGTCGTGCGCGGGGACTCCTTCGCCCGCTGGAGCGCGGCGCGGAACTCGGCGACCGTGCCCGCCCGCTCGACGTCGGCGCCGAGGCTGGCGGCGTTGGCGGCGAGGTCGACCGGGAGCGCGCCGCCGTCGTGGTCGCGGTAGGCGGTGCCGAGGCGCTGCGAGCCGACCGACTCCGAGAGGCCGCCGATCGAGGCGTAGCCGTGGTTGTTCACGAGGACGACGATGAGCTTGACCCCTTCGGCGACGGCGGTGACCAGCTCCTGCGCCATCATCAGGTACGAGCCGTCCCCGACGAGCACGAACACGTCCCGGTCGGGCGCGGCGAGCTTGACGCCCAGCCCGCCCGCGATCTCGTAGCCCATGCAGGAGTAGCCGTACTCGACGTGGTAGCCCTTGGGGTCGCGGGCGCGCCACAGCTTGTGCAGGTCGCCCGGCATCGAACCGGCGGCGCACACGACCACGTCGCGCGGCTCGCTGACCTCGTTGACGATGCCGAGGATCTCCGACTGGGCCGGAAGCGGCGAATTACCGAGGGCGTAGGCGTGGTCGACGGTCGCGTTCCAGCGTGCGGTGAGGACGCGGGTCTCCTCCCGGTAGGAGTCCGGGACGGTCCAGTCACCGATGGCGTCGCGCAAGGCGGCGAGACCGGCGCGAGCGTCGGCGACGAGCGACTCCCCTGCGTGCTCTATTGCCCGAGGGGGGACGACCCCCCACGCCCCCCGAGCCGGCTCCGCCGGTATTTTGGCGGCGTCGAAGGCCGCGATGTTGAGATTGACGAACCGCACGCCCGGCCGCGCGAAGAGGCTGCGGGAGGCGGTCGTGAAGTCGCTGTAGCGGGTCCCGATGCCGAGCACGACGTCGGCCTCGCGGGCGAGCGCGTTGGCGGCGGTCGATCCGGTGGCGCCGATCGCGCCCGCGGCACAGGGGTGGTCCCAGGCGAGCGAGCCCTTGCCCGCCTGCGTCTCGGCCACGGGCACGCCGGTCTGCTCGGCGAACGCGCGCAGCTCGTCCGTCGCGCCCGAGTAGATGACGCCGCCGCCCGCGACGATCAGCGGCCGTTCCGCCGCCGTGAGGAGCGCCGCCGCCCGCGCGAGCGCGGCGGGCTCCGGCACCGGCCGGCCCACGTGCCAGACGCGCTCCTCGAACAGTTCGTCCGGCCAGTCGTGCGCCTCGGCCTGGACGTCCTGCGGCAGCGCGAGCGTCACCGCGCCGGTCTCGGCCGGGTCGGTCAGCACGCGCATCGCCGCCAGCAGCGCGGCCGGGAGCTGCTCCGGCCGGTTGATCCGGTCCCAGTACTTCGACACGGGCTTGAGGCAGTCGTTGACCGACACGTCGTACGAACGGGCGTCCTCCAGCTCCTGGAGGACGGGATTGGCGCTGCGCGTCGCGAAGACGTCGCCCGGAAGCAGCAGCACCGGCAGGCGGTTGACCGTGGCCAGCGCGGCACCCGTGACCAGGTTGGTCGCGCCGGGACCGATCGACGTCGTACAGGCGTACGCGCGCAGCCGGTCGTGCTGGCGCGCGTACCCGACGGCCGTGTGGACCATTGCCTGCTCGTTGCGGGCCATGTGATAGGGGAAGCCCTCCTCCAGCAGTGCCTGCCCGATCCCCGCCACATTCCCGTGTCCGAAGATTCCGAAGCATCCCGAGATCAAATGGTGACGTTCGCCGTCGCGTTCCGACCACTGCCGCCCCAGGAAACGGACGGCCGCCTGCGCGACGGTGAGCCTGGTCATCGTTCCTCCACCGAAGTCAGCGGGAGCCTGGGATCGACGGCCTGCCCGGCCCACGTCTCGCGGACCCAGGTGTGGGCCGGGTCGTCGCGGATCCGCCAGGCGCGCTCGTCCGAGGGCCCGGCCATCACGTTCAGGTAGTAGAGATCGTGTCCCGGCACCGCCATCGACGGGCCGTGCCAGCCGTGCGGGATCAGCACGACGTCACCGGTGCGGACCTCTTCGAGGACGTCGGTCGAGCCGTAGACCCGCTGGTAGGCCATGCCGGACGGCCCCTCGACCTCGAAGTAGTAGATCTCTTCGAGGACCGACTCCGCCGGCGTCTCCTCGTCGTGCTTGTGCGGCGGGAACGACGACCAGCACCCGCCCGGCGTCAGGACCTCGCACGCGATGAGCTTCTCGGCGTACGGGAACCCGCCGGGCGTGCCGAAGTTGTTGACCTGGCGGCTGGCCGGCCCGGCGCCGCGCAGCTCGACGGGCACCCGTCCCGCCGGGCCGTAGCGCGGCACGAGCCGTTCGCGGCACCGTGCCCCCGCCAGGGCGAACCGCCCGCGCCCGGTGATGGTGACGTGCGCGTCGCGCGGCACGTAGGCGAAGTCGGTGACGCGGGTGAAGACGGTGCGGCGGCCGCGCAGCTCCAGGACCTCGCCGTCGCAGGTGACGCGGCAGGACCCGGAGAGCGGCAGCACGATCATCTCGAACTCGCCCGTGCCGAACGTGTGCGCCCCGCCGGCCGGCAGTTCGAGCACCCGCAGCGCGGTGTGCTCCCAGCCGGCCGTCTCGGGCGTGACGACCAGGCTGTACGGCTCGCCGGCGGTCGTCCCGGCGGGCAGGTGATGCTTCATCTCGCGGCCTCCCATAGGAGTTCGTCCACTTCGGCCTCGGTCGGCATGGCGTCGGAGCACGCCAGCTGCGAGGCCACGATCGCGCCGGCGGCCCCCGCGAAGGTGATGACGCGTTCGAGGTCCCATCCGGCGAGCAGGCCATGGCACAGCGCGCCGCCGAACGCGTCCCCCGCGCCGAGCCCGTTCACGACCTTCACCGGTACGGGCGGGACCTCCACCATCTGGTCCGCGGTCGCGGCGAGGACGCCCGCCGGGCCGCGCTTCACGACGGCGAGCTCGACGCCGCGGTCGATGAGGGCGCGGGCGGCGGCGTGC
Organism: Spirillospora sp. NPDC048911; assembly: GCF_043198015.1. Lineage (NCBI taxonomy): Bacteria > Bacillati > Actinomycetota > Actinomycetes > Streptosporangiales > Thermomonosporaceae > Spirillospora > Spirillospora sp. NPDC048911. The sequence continues at coordinate 233,105 of NZ_JBICUD010000011.1, forward strand.
GGTTCCCGCTCCCCCACCGCGACCTCGCACTCCTCCAGGTTGCCGACCGCCACGGTCGCGTGCTCCAGCGCCGACTGCGCCCAGCGCCGCGCGTTCTCGGGCGCGGGCCAGAGCATCGGCCGGTAGTCGAGGTCGAGCACGGTGCGCCCGGTGTGCTCGGCGAGCGCGGTCAGGGTGGCCCCGCGGCTCGGCTCCTGGGACAGGCCGGTCACCGTGCCCCAGACCACCCGCGCCGACCGGATCGCGTCCAGGTCCAGCTCGTCCGGCCGGATCTCCAGGTCGGGGGCCTTCGGGTAGCGGTAGAAGTAGAGCGGGAAGTCGTCCGGCGGGAAGATCTCGCAGAACGCCAGCGGGGTCGGCAGCCCCGGCACCGCCGTGACGAAGCGGTCGTCCACCCCGTACCCCTTGAGCGCCCGGTGCACGAACCGGCCGAACGGGTCGTCGCCGGTCCGGGTGATCACCGCGGCGCGGCGGCCGAGCCGGGCGGCGGCCACCGCCACGTTGGTCGGGCTGCCGCCGAGGTACTTGCCGAACGTGTCGACGTCCTCCAGCGGGACGCCCACCTGGTGCGGGTAGACGTCCACGCTGACCCGGCCCATGGTGATCAGGTCGTACCGGCCCGTCGTCACGACGCCCCCTCGGCCGGGTGCCCCTGGGCCGGGTCGCCCTCGGCCAGGTAGGCGAGGCTCGCCCGGACGTCGTCGCGGGGTCCGCCGCCCGGCGGGGGCTCGGCGGTGAGCACGGCGTCCTGCTCCATGACGTACCAGCCTTCGTAACCGGCGTTCTCCAGACTGCGGACGATCCCGCCGATGTCAATGTCCCCGCGGCCGAGCGGCCGGTACATTCCGGCGCCGACCGCCTCGGTGTAGCCGGCCTTCTCAGTGCGGACGCTCTCGGCGAGCCGCGCGTCCACGTCCTTGAGGTGCACGTGCGCGATCCGGTGGGCGGCGGTGCGGGCCAGCCAGTACGGGTCGGTGCCGCCGACGAGGAGATGCCCGGTGTCGAGGCAGAGCGGGATGCCGCACTCGCCGAGGACCAGCTCGACCTCGGCGCGGCGTTCGACCATCGTGCCGACGTGCGGATGCAGGACGGCGCATCGCCCGCGATCGGCGGCCAGGTCGCAGATGGCGTCGAGATTGGTCAGCAGGGTGCTCCAGCCCTTGGTGTCCAGGACCGGCCGCCGGTCGTAACCGGGGAGCCCGGTGACCGCCGCGAGCACCAGCGTCGCGCCGGTCCCCAGCTCGTCGAGGGCGCGCTCGGCGTCGGCCATCGGGTCGTGGGCGGGATCGTGCAGGACGACGGGCACGAACCCGCCGACCAGCTCCAGCCCGTAGGAGCCGAGCAGCTCGCGGCGTTCGTCCCGACCGGCAGGCAGGAACCCGGCGGGGCCGAGCTCGGTCGCGGTGATGCCGAGGTCGCGCATCTCGGCCAGCACCCGGTCCGGCGCCAGCTGGTGGCCCCAGCCCGGCACCTCGCACACGCCCCACGAGATCGGTGCCCCGGCGATCCTCATCGGCGCACCTCCTCGATCTCGACGACCCGGCCCTCGTGCCGCGAGAGCTCGCACGCCTCGGCCAGGTAGCAGGCCTCCAGCGCCTCCTCGGGCGGGCACGGGTTGCGGCGCCGCCCGGCGACCAGATCGGTGAACGCGCGCAGCTCGGCGTCGTAGGCGGCGGCGAAGCGTTCGAGGAAGCCGCTGTAGGACTCGGCGGCGGGCCAGGCCGGCCGGTCCCGTTCCGGCAGCGGGGTGACGGGGGTCTGGTCGTCCAGCCCGGCGACGACGCTGTCCTTGGAGCCGAAGACCTCCAGGCGGACGTCGTATCCGGCGGCGTTGTAGCGGGTGGCCGACGCCGTGCACAGCGTGCCGTCGTCGAGCGTGACCAGGGCGGTGCCGGTGTCGACGTCGCCGGACTCCCGGAAGACCTCGTCGCCCTTGTTGCCGCCTGCCGCCATGACCCGGACCACCTCGCGGCCGGTGACGAACCGGATCGAGTCGAGATCGTGGATCACGCAGTCGCGGAAGAGGCCGCCGGACGTCGGGATGTAGCCGGCGGGCGGCGGCGCCGGGTCGAAGCTGCACGACCGGACGGTGTGCAGCCAGCCGAGCCGCCCGGAGGCGACCGCGTCGCGCGCCACGAGGTAGCCCGCGTCGAAGCGGCGCTGGAAGCCGACCTGCACGGGCACTCCCGCGGCCCGTGCGGCGGCGACGGTTTGGAACGTTCCATTCACAGTGGAGGCCAGCGGCTTCTCGCAGAACACCGGCATCCCGGCGGTCACGCTCGCGCCGACGAGCGCGGCGTGCGCGTCGGTCGCGGCGGTCACCACCAGGCCGTCGGCCCCTTCGGTGAACAGCTTCCCGACGGTGTCGACGGCCCGCGCGCCCCGCACCCTGGCGGCCAGCTCGCGGGCCCGCCGCGGATCGGCGTCGGCCACCAGCACGGACTCGATCTCGGGCAGTGCGCTCAGCGCGGCGGCGTGGCGGGCCCCGATGCGCCCCGCGCCGGCCAGTGCGATTCTCATGATTCCCCTCCCGGTCAGCGGTTGGGTGGGTCCCGAGTGTGATGGAGCGTTCCAGGGCCGTCAACGGCCAGGGGCCACATTGACGGCAAAAGATGAAGACCGAAATCGGGGAGATCCGCCCGATTGCTCCCCACCCGACCAAACGCTAGTTTGATCGCATGCGGGTCTTCCTCACCGGCGCGTCCGGCTTCGTCGGGTCGTACACCGTCGCCGCACTGCTCGCGGCCGGGCACCGCCCGCGCGCTCTCGTCCGCGACCCGGGCAAGGCCGCCAAGGTCCTCAACACCATCGGCGTCCCCGCCGAGAACGTCGAGCTCGTCCCCGGCGACATGCTCGACGAGGCCGCCGTCGCCGAGGGCATGGACGGCTGCGATGCCGCGATCCACACCGCCGCCGCGATCGGCGTCACCGGCACCGAGGCAAACATCGTCACGACCAACGTCGACGGGACGCGCAACATCATCGGCGGTGCCGTGGCCCGCGGGCTCGACCCCGTGGTGCACATCTCGACCATCGCCGTGTTCGTCCCGCCGTCCGGGCCGGTCATCACCGCCGACGACCCGTTCGCCTCACCCCGGACCGACTACGGCAAGTCCAAGCTGGCGGCCGAACGTTACGTCCGCGGTCTGCAGGACGAGGGCGCGCCCGTCACGATCCTCTATCCCGGCGGCGTCTGCGGCCCCCACCAGCCGACGCTCGACGCCCTGATGGAGGGGCTCGCCGGGGCCCTCGGCAAGGCGTGGCCGATGCCCCGCGGAGGCTGCTCGGTCATCGACGTGCGCGACCTGGCGGAGGCCGTCGCGCGCACGGTGACCGCCAAGCGGAGCGGCGAACGCTGGCTGCTCGGCGGTCACTACCTGACCTGGCCGGAGTACGCCGACCTCTGCGACGACCTGACCGGCGTGAAGTGCCGCCGCCTCACCGTGCCCGACTCGGTCATGCTCGGCCTCGGCTCGTTGATCGACCTGGCCAAACGCGTCAGGACGTTCGACTACCCGCTGACCCGGGACGCCGCCGAGTTCATGGTCAGGCTCGTGCCGACCGACGACCGGCCCGCCCTCGACGCCCTCGGCCTCACCCTGCGGCCCGTCCGGGAGTCTGTCCAGGACGGTCTCCGCTGGCTGGCCGCCGAGGGCCACCTCGATCCGCGCAAGGCCGGACGGCTCGCCCCGAACGGCGACTGACCTCCCCCGACATTCCCCCCGGACCCCTCGAACCCCCCTCGAACATCGCCAAGGAGCAGTAGATGCCCACCCTCATCCAGCGCACGATGGGCCCCATCATGCAGCGCGTCTCCGGCTCCCCCGCGTTCGCCAAGGTCGCCCCGAAGATCGTGCCGCCGCTGGACCGCGCCCTGCACAAGGCCACCGGCGGCCGCTTCCTGCTCGGCCAGGCGCTCGTGCCCAGCCTCGTCCTCACCACCACGGGCGCGGTCAGCGGCAAGCCCCGGCAGGCGCCGCTGGCGTGCATGCCCGAGCCGGGCGGCACCTGGGTGATCGTCGGCTCCAACTTCGGCCGCGAGAAGCACCCGGCCTGGACCGGCAACCTGCTCAAGAACCCCGACGCCGAGATCAGCTTCCGCGGCAAGACGGTGACCGTCACCGCGCACCTGCTCGACGACGCCGAGCGCGCCGAAGTGTGGCCGAACCTCCTCAAGGTCTGGCCGGTGTACGACCGTTACGTCGAGCGCGTGGACCGTCAGCTGCGTATCTTCCGGCTGACGCCCAAGGGCTGACGCGGTTCTACGGAAGGGTGCTGACGCCGAGGTCGGCGGCGAGCCTCGCCATGGTGTCGGAGACGCGGGCGGCGACGTTCAGCCGCCGCCACAGCGCGAGGGCCCGCAGCCGGGCATCGACGGCGGCGTGCCGGTCGCCGGAGGCCTCGGCGATCGTCGCCAGGATGTCGAGCGCGGCGGCCTCGTCCCACCGATGGCCCTGCGCGCGGGCGCGCCGCAGCGTCTCGCGGGCCAGCTCGCCGGCTTCGCCGAGCCGGCCCGCGGTGACCAGCAGCGTGCCGATCTCGCCGACGACCGAGGTGCTCTCGAAGTCGTCCCCGACCCCCATGATGATCGCTGTGCCCCGTTCGAGGGAGGCGACGGCGTCGTCGATCCGGCCGAGCTTGAGGTAGGCCAGCCACGCGGTCTTGAGCGTCCACAGCTCGGCCATGGGAGCGCCGCAGGCCTGGAACGCCGCCGCGGCCTCCTCCAGGAGCGACAGGTAGTCGCCGCGTTCACCGGCCTCGCGGCCGCGCAGGCTCAGCGTGAAGGCGAAGCGGCCGACGCCGAGGGGATCCTCGGCCTGCCTGGCCTCGATGAGCGGCCGGTCATGCTCGTCCAGGGGCGTCGTGGGCAGCGGCTCGTGCTTGTACGGCGGGAGTGACTGGTAGGCGGTCATCGCGCGTTCGGCGTACTGGAGTCCCGCGCCGAGCTCGAACCGGCTCGACTCGCAATCGACGAGGAGCCCGAGCATGCAGGCCTGCCCGAGCCGGTCCGCGGCCTTCTCGGCCACCCGCAGCCCGGCGTGCAGGGCCGCGCTCCATTCGTCGAACCGGCCCCGCAGGTCGAAGTAGGTGGTCATGCTCTGCGCCAACGGCCAGACGGCGCCGAGGTCATGCTCCTCGGCCGAGCGCACCTGGCCGGACAGCAGGACGCGTTCGTCGTCGAACCAGCTGAACGGCGCGCCCCGGACGGCCTCGCGCAGGTGGGCGGGCGCGCGCCAGACCGGCGGCGGGGCCGGGTCGAGGCCGTACCAGTGCGGGAGTTCGGCGTCGGCCGCGGCGGCCAGGTCTTGCCATCCGCCGAGCACACGGCGGAGCGCGGGAATCCGGTCGGCCGAGTCTGTGAGCTCGGCGGCCAAGAGGTGGATCAGGTCGTGCACGCGGTAGCGCGGCCCGGTCACGCCGCGTCCGGCGGGCTCGACCAGGTGAACGTCCACGAGGTCGTCCAGGAGGCCTTCGGCGGCGCCCGCGTCCGCGCCGACGTCGGCCAGCAGGGCGGCGGGCACCCACGAAGGAAACTCTGGGATCTCCAACGCCCCGAGCCGGCGGAAGAGGCGCCGCTGATCGGGGCTCAGCGCGGCGTAGGAGTCCTGGAAGCTCGCCCGGACGCCGGCGTCGCCCTGCTTTAACCAGTCGAGCCGGTCACGCTGGGAGACCAGGCGCCGGGCCAGGTCCGCGACCGTCAGGTCGGGCCGGGTGCGCAGGCGCGCGGCCGCGATCCGGACGGCCAGCGGCAGCCCGCCGCACAGCCGGACGATCTCGGCCGCCGCGGCCGGCTCGGCCGTGACACGGCCTGGGCCCGCGATGGCCCCGAACAGCCGCAGGCCCTCGTCGGCGGGCAGCGCGTCGAGCGGCACGGCCCGCAGCGCGCCCTCGCCCGCCAGCCGCCGGCGGCTCGTGATCAGCACCGCGCAGCGCGGCTCGGCGGGCACCAGCGGGCGCAGCTGCTCCTCGTCCGTCACGTCGTCCAGGACGAGGAGGACGCGGCGGGTGGCCAGCAGCTCGCGGAACAGCGAGCCGCGTTCGTCGGCCGCCTGCGGCACGCCCGCCGGCGGCACGCCGAGCGCGTGCAGGAAGGCCGCCAGCACGTCGGCGGCGTCGGCCGTGCCGAGCCGCGCGTAGAGCTGGCCGTCGGCGTAGACCTGCCGGTTGCGGTGGGCGAGGCGCAGGGCGAGCGCGGTCTTGCCGATGCCGCCCGGCCCGGTGATCGCGATGCGCGGCGGGGCCGCCCGGGGCCCGCCCGACGCCAGGACGGCGTCCAGCTCCGCCAGCAGGTCTTCCCGGCCCACATGATCGGCGACGTCGGCCGGGAGCTGGCGCGGCACGACGTAGGGCAGGCCGCGCACGGCGTCGGCGTTCTCCGCGCCGTGCACACCCGTCAGGATCGCCCGGTGGAGCTGCTGGAGCCTGGTGGACGGCTCGATCCCCAGCTCGCTCACCATGCGCTCGCGGGCGTCCCGGAACACCGCGAGGGCGTCGGCGGGCCGGCCCGCGCGGGAGAGGACGGTCATGAGCTGGCCGCTGAAGCGCTCCCGGAGCGGATGCTCCCGGACGAGCGCGTGCAGTTCGGCGACGAGCTCGTCGTGCCGGCCCTGGGCGATGTCGGCGTCGATCCGGTCCTCCAGCGCGGCCGGCCGGAGATCCTCCCAGTCCAGCGCGGCGCGCCGTACGTAGGGCGAGGCCACGTCGGCGCACACCGGACCGCGCCACCGGGCCGTCGCCGCGTGCAGGAGCCCGGCGGCGAGCAGGTGCTCCCCCGCCGCCATGTGCCGCCTCGCCCGCTCGACCTCGCGCCGGAAGACCGAGAGGTCCAGCTGGTCGTCCGACAGCCGCAACCGGTATCCGGGCGGGATCGTGTCGATCGGCGCGGACGTGCGTTCGCCGCCCGCGCCCAGGTTGCGGCGCAGGCGGGAGACCATGCCCTGGAGCTGCACCCGCCACGAGTTGGGCGGCTCGTCCTCCCACAGCGCCCGCGCGAGCCGGTCCATCGACACGACCCGGCCGGCCTCCAGCAGGAGCAGGCCGAGCACGGCGCGCGGCTGGGGGCCGCCCACGTCCAGCGGCACGCCGTCGCGCTCGGCGACCACTGGGCCGAGGACGCGGAAGTACAGCCCACCGGGCATCGGCGTCGACCTCACGGCATGCGGAAAAGGGGCGCGGAGGCGCCCACTGTAACCGCTCCGCTCCCGCTATGCCGGAGTTCTGCCTACGCGCCGGTGATCTTCACCTCTCTCCTGCCCCCGCCTCGGCCGCCGTACGAGGCGGGGCCGTGGCCAGAACGTGGACGTCCCCGCGAACGATCGGGCGTCTTCGCGACCCGGATGCGCACCGGACCCCTCCGGTGACGCGCACCCGCAACGTGACCCCGCCCCCGCGAAGACGCCCCGTCTTGCCGTGCGCACAGAGCATCTCGCGGGCCGCTAACAATCCGCTAAGCGCCACAATCCGCCGACAACGACAGAACGCCCGTGCCTCGGCACGGGCGTTCCGTTCGTCGAACGATCAGACGGTGACGGGGGTGTCGGTGGTGGCCGGCTCCAGGGCCAGGTCCAGCACCTCACGGACGTCGCTGACGGCGAAGACCGTCATGTTCTCCAGCACCTCCGCCGGCACCTCCTCCAGGTCCGGCTCGTTCCGCTTGGGCACGATCGCGGTCGTGATGCCGAGGCGGCTGGCCGCGAGCAGCTTCTGCTTGAGCCCGCCGATCGGCAGCACCCGCCCGGTCAGGGAGACCTCACCGGTCATCGCGACGTCCGACCGGACCGGCCGCCCCGACAGGAGCGACGCCAGCGCCGTGGTCATCGTGATGCCCGCGCTCGGCCCGTCCTTCGGGATCGCGCCGGCGGGCACGTGGACGTGCACGCCGCGGTCCTTCAGGTCGCCGACCGGCAGTTCGAGCTCGGCGCCCCGCGAGCGCAGGTAGCTGAGCGCGATCCGGGCCGACTCCTTCATGACGTCGCCGAGCTGGCCCGTCAGGGTGACCCCGGTGTCGCCGGTCTCCTTGTCGGCCAGCGACGCCTCGATGTAGAGCACGTCGCCGCCCGCGCCGGTGACCGCCAGGCCCGTCGCGACCCCCGGAACGCCCGTCCGCCGTTCGGACTTGCTGAGCTCGACCTCCGGCGTGAACCGCGGCCGTCCCAGGTAGTCCTTCAGGTCCTCGGCACCGACCGTGATCGGCAGTTCGGCCTTCTCCAGCGCCACGTTCGCCGCGACCTTGCGCAGGACGCGGGCGATCGACCGGTCCAGCGACCGCACGCCGGCCTCGCGGGTGTACTCGCCCGCCAGCAGCCGCAGCGCGCCGTCCTCGAACACGACCTCGGCGGCCTCCAGCCCGGCCTTCTCCAGCTGGCGCGGCAGCAGGTGGTCGCGGGCGATCGTGACCTTCTCGTCCTCGGTGTAGCCGTCCAGCTGGACCAGCTCCATGCGGTCCAGGAGCGGCCCGGGAATCGCCTCGATCACGTTCGCCGTCGCCAGGAAGAGCACGTCGCTGAGGTCGAGCTCGACCTCCAGGTAGTGGTCGCGGAACGTGTGGTTCTGCTCGGGGTCCAGGACTTCGAGCAGCGCCGCCGTGGGGTCGCCCCGGTAGTCGGCGCCGACCTTGTCGACCTCATCCAGCAAGACCACGGGATTCATCGACCCGGCCTCGCGGATGGCCCGCACGATCCGTCCCGGCAGAGCACCCACGTACGTACGCCGGTGTCCACGGATCTCGGCCTCATCTCGCACACCGCCCAAGGCGACGCGCACGAACTTGCGCCCCATGGCCCGCGCCACGGACTCGCCAAGGGAGGTCTTGCCGACTCCAGGAGGCCCGGCCAGTGCCAGAACAGCACCGGACCTGCGCCCGCCAACAACGCCAAGCCCGCGATCCGCACGCCGCTTCCTGACGGCGAGGTACTCGATGATGCGCTCCTTCACATCGCCAAGCCCAGCGTGGTCGGCGTCCAGAATTTCTCTGGCGCCCGCGATGTCGTAGGAGTCCTCAGTCCGCTCGTTCCACGGAATATCGAGCACCGTGTCGAGCCACGTCCGGATCCACCCGCCCTCGGGCGAGGCGTCCGACGAGCGCTCCAGCTTGTCGACCTCCTTGAGCGCGGCCTCGCGCACCTTCTCCGGAAGGTCCGCGGCCTCGATCCGGGCCCGGTAGTCGTCCTCCTCGTCGGCAGGGTCGCCGTTCAGCTCGGCCAGCTCCTTGCGGACGGCCTCCAACTGCTGCCGCAGCAGGAACTCCCGCTGGGTCTTCTCCATCCCCTCCTGGACGTCCTTGCGGATCGTCTCCGCGACGTCCAGCTCAGCGAGGTGATCCCGGGCCCACCCGATGACGAGTTCGAGCCGCTCCACCACGTCCGGCGTCTCGAGCACCTCGATCTTCTGCTCGATCGACAGGTAGGGCGCGTACCCCGAGTTGTCCGCCAGAGCAGAAGGATCATCGATCTGCTGAACGACATCGACGACCTGCCAGGCGCCCCGCTTCTGCAGGATCGCGCTCACCAGGCCCTTGTACTCCTTGGCGAGCTCCTCGGCACCGCCACCGCGCACCTCGATCTCGGTGCCCTCGACCCACAGCGCCGCGCCCGGCCCCGTGGTCCCGGTGCCGATCTGCACGCGGGAGACACCTCGGACGACCGCCCCGGGCTCACCCCCGGGCAGCCGCCCCTCCTGCTCGATCACGCCCAGCGTCCCGACCGCGGCGTACTGCCCGTTGAGCCGGGGCACCAGCAGCACCCGCGGCTTGACGGCGGACCGGATGCCCGGCCCCTTCGACTGCGCCACGGCCCGAGCCGCCTCGATGGCCGCCCGCACCTCCGAGCTCTCCGACAGGTCCAGCGGAACGACCATGCCCGGCAGCACGACCCCGTCGTCCAGGGGCAGCACCGGCAGCGTCAGGGTCTCGCTCATGCTCAGCTCCAAAGTCTCGTAGGAACCCCACCCGAAGGTTGAGTCATACTCACTCAAGAAAACGGAGCACGAGTTTGTTTCCTCAGCAACGTTCGCTCTCAGCGATCACCCACCCGGGTGACGCTGAGTACGGGGGCCCGGGTTGGTGAGTACTGGTACTCAGGCGGGCGCTCGAAGGCGCGGGCAGGGTTGCGGGATGCGACAACTGGAACTACGTCTGTCGTCGGAGACGGACCTTGAGTGGATCCATCGGCTCAGGCATGAGGTGTACGCGCGAGAGCTCGGCCAGCACGTCCCCAATGCCGCCGGGGTTCTCAGCGATGACCTTGACGGGGTCTACATCGTGGCGATTCGCGATGGCGAACCGGCGGGGTTCATCAGCGTGACGCCTCCCTGGGCGGGCCGTTACTCGATCGACAAGTACCTGCGGAGGGACGAGCATCCGGGGTTGGGGGACGGGCTCTTCGAGATCCGGATTCTGGCCGTCGACCTGGAGCGGCGGGGGGAGCTGCTCGGCAAGCTGCTCATGTACGCGGCGCTTCGCTGGGTGATGGCGCACGGGGGCAGGAGCATCGTGGCCTTGGGCCGCGCCGAGCTTTTGCCGATGTACCTGGAGCTGGGGCTGACGCCTGGTGACGTGGCGGTGCGGTCGGGGGCCGTTGAGTATGAGCTTCTGACCGGGGACGTGGCCGAGCTCACCGATGGGGTCTTGGAGCGGTACGGCGCGGTGCTGCGTGAACTCCGGGGGACGGTGCGCTGGGAGTTGGAGGTCTCGTTTCTTCCTGCGGACGAGTGCGGGCATGGGGGCGCTTCCATCGGGGCGCTGGGACGCGGGTTCGAGACTTTGGACGCGCGCTGGGATGTTGTTCCAGCGGACGTGCTCGACGCCTGGTTTCCGCCGGCTCCCGGTGCGGTCGCGGCTCTCGACGGGCAGGACTGGATCGCACGGACCTCGCCCCCGGCGCAGGGCGGTGGGCTCATCGAGGAGATCGCGCTTCGCCGGGGTGTGCCCGAGGCAGCCGTTGTTCTCGGCGCGGGCTCTTCCGATCTCATTTTTCGTGCGTTCCGCAGCTGGCTGGACGCGTCCAGCCGGGTGCTCCTGATCGATCCCTGCTACGGCGAGTACGCGCACGTGGTCGAGCGGGTGATCGGCTGCCGGGCCGACCGGTTCCCGCTGCGGCGCGAGGAGGGGTGGCGGATCGATCCCGAACGCCTGGCGGGTGCTCTGCGAGCCGGTTATGACCTGGTGGTCATTGTCAATCCCAACAATCCGACGGGGGTGCATCTCGACGCGGATCAGTTGCGGGAGGTGATGGCGGGAGCTCCGGGCACGCGGTTCTGGATCGACGAGGCGTACGCCGGTTATGCCGGGCGGTCGCTGGAACCTGCCGACAACGCCGTCATCTGCACATCGCTGTCCAAGATGTACGCCCTGTCGGGTCTGCGGGCGGCCTATCTCACCGCGCCGGAGGCGATCGCGGCCGAACTGCGGCGCTGGACCCCGCCGTGGGCGGTGAGCCTGCCCGCCCAGATCGCGGCGGTGAACGCGCTGCGTGATCCGGAGTATTACGCCGCCCGCTGGGCGCAGACGGTGGCGCTGCGCGCCGAGTTGGCCGCGGGGCTGGCTGGGATCCATGAGGAGTTGCAGGTCGATGAGGCGGTGGCGAACTTCGTCCTGCTCACGCTGCCGCAGGGGGCGGCCCGGCTTGTCGACCGGTGCCGGCGGCAGGGGGTGTTCCTGCGAGACCTGTCACCGCTGTCCCCGGCGTTCGAGGGCAGAACGGTGCGGATCGCGGTACGCGACGCCAAGGCCAACGCCCGTGTGGTCGAGGCCGTCGCCGAAGCGCTGCACGTCGCGTGACCGACGTCGCCATCATCGCCGGTGTGCTGCTCGCCGGCGGCGTCGCGGCCGGACTGTCCAGGCGGCGGGAGTACGTGCTGCGGTGGTGCGCCTGGGCGGTGGGCGTGCCGGTCGTGCTCGCCGCCCTCCGGGCAGGTCCCGGCGGTGCGGCCGTCCTCGCGGGAGCGGCGGGAGTGGCCTGCGCCCTGGAGTACGGCGGGCTGACCCGCCTTCCCTGGGTTGATCGCGCCGTCCTCACCGTCGCCGTGCCCATGGTCCCGGTGACGGCTTGGGTGGCACCCGCTCAGTTGCCCCAGGTTCTCATCCTCGCCCTTGTCGCGGTCGCACTGGTGCCGGTCTTGGCCGGTGACGCCACCGGCGGGCTGTCCAGGCTGTGCTTCGGGATGCTGGGAGTGATCTGGTTCGCGCCGCTGGCCGGGGTGGTCCTGCTCGGCCCGGCGGTCCTGGCGTTGTTCGCCGCGGTGTCGATCGCCGACATCACCGCCTCGTTCGGCGGCCGGCTCCTCGGCGGGCCGTCCCTCTCCCCGCTGTCGCCGGCCAAGCACTGGAGCGGCCTGCTTGCAGGGACGGTCGCGGGTCTGGGCACGCTGGCCGTCCTGGGGGCGTTCACTCCCGCCTTGGCCATCGCGGTCGCGGCCGGCGCCCCACTGGGCGACCTCCTGGAGTCCATGGTCAAGCGGGGCGTCAAGGCCAAGGACTCCGCCTCCTGGCTGGCCGGCGCGGGCGGGCTGCTCGACCGGCTCGACTCCCTTCTGCTCTCCCTCCTGATCGCCCTGGTGCTCGGTCACTGAGCCGCGCCGGGGGTTGACACTCCTGATACCTAGACTCTTAGAGTACTAGGTAGCTAGATAAATGGAGTGCACATGATCGAGTTTCATCTGGACGAGCGGTCGGGGCTGTCGCCGTACCTGCAGCTGGTCCGCCAGGTACGGCAGGCGCTCCGGCTCGGGCTCGTCCGGGAGGGTGACCAGCTGCCCACGGTCAAGGAGGTCGTGGCCAAGCTGGCGATCAACCCCAACACGGTCCTGAAGGCCTACCGCGAGCTGGAGCACGAGGGGCTGGTGGCGGCGCGGCCGGGGGTCGGCACGTTCGTGACCGCGACGCTGACCGACGCCTCGCTGGCCGCGCACGGGCCGTTGCGGCAGGACCTGCGGCGCTGGCTGGCCAAGGCCCGGCTGGCCGGGCTGGACGAGGAGAGCATCGAGGCCCTGTTCATGACGACCTTTCGGGCCGCCGCTGAGGAGGACATAGCATGACCGCCGTCGTGCGAGCCCAGGCGCTGGGCAAGAAGTACGGGAACCGCTGGGCGCTCCGGGACTGCGACCTCGACATCCCGGCCGGGCATGTGGTCGGCCTCGTCGGCCCCAATGGCGCCGGCAAGACCACCCTGCTCAACCTGACCGTCGGGCAGCTGACCCCCACGGCGGGCGAGATCACGGTGCTCGGAGAGAGGCCCGGGTCCGGTCCGGCGCAACTGGCCAAGGTCGGGTTCGTCGCCCAGGACACCCCGACGTACGCGGGGCTGAGCATCGCCGACCATCTGCGGCTGGGCGCGCGGCTCAACCCCGGCTGGGACGACGGCCTTGCGCGCCGGCGCATCGAGCGGCTCGGCCTGGACTTCGCCCAGAAGGCGGGCAAGCTGTCGGGCGGGCAGCGCGCGCAGCTGGCGCTGACCCTGGGCATCGCCAAGCGGCCCGAGCTGCTGATCCTGGACGAGCCGGTCGCCGCGCTCGACCCGCTCGCGCGGCGGGAGTTCCTCCAGGGGCTGATGGAGGCCGCCGCCGAGCAGGAGCTCAGCGTGCTGCTCTCCTCCCACCTGGTGTCCGACCTCGAACGGGTCTGCGACTACCTGATCGTCCTCGTCGGCTCCCGGGTCCGGGTGGCGGGCGAGGTCGACGAGTTGCTGGCCACGCACCACCGGCTCGCGGGGCCGCGACGCGACCGGCTCCCGGCCGGCCAGCACGTGGTCACCGCCAGCCACACCGAACGCCAGAGCACCTTCATCGTCCGCACCGAGGGCCCGATCCACGACCCGGCCTGGACGGTCACGCGGCTCAACCTGGAAGACCTCGTCCTGGCCTACATGGACGAGCGCACCGAGACCGGCCACCGGCCCACCCTGGAGGTCCAGCGATGATCTGGCTGACCTGGCGGCAGTTCCGCGCCGCGGCCACGATGATGGCCGCCGCCCTCGCCGCGCTCGCCGCCGTGCTGGCGCTGACCGGCCCGGGCATGGCGGACGACTACACGTCCGGCATCGCCTCCTGCGCCGCTCAGCCCGGCGGCTGCTCCAAATACCTCGAATCGTTCTTCCACGAGCACCAGGTGACCTTCCTCGCCTTCAGCTCCGCCGTGCTGGTCCTGCCGGCGCTCATCGGGCTGTTCTGGGGAGCGCCGCTGATCACCCGGGAGCTGGAGGCCGGCACGCACCGGCTGGTGTGGAACCAGAGCATCACCCGCACCCGCTGGCTGACGGCCAAGCTCGGGCTCGTCGGCCTGGCGGCCATGGCCGCCGCCGGGCTGGGCAGCCTGACGGTGACGTGGTGGGCCGGCCCCCTCGACAAGGCGGCCGCGGGCAACTCCCCCAGCCTGCCGCGCATGACGCCGCTGCTGTTCGACGCCCGCGGCGTCGTGCCCATCGGATACGCGGCGTTCGCCTTCGCCCTCGGGGTGACCCTCGGCATCCTCGTCCGCCGCACCCTGCCCGCCATGGCCCTCACCCTGACCGTGTTCATCGCCGTCCAGATCGCCGTGCCGCTGCTGGTCAGGCCCCACCTCATCGCACCGGTCGACAGGACCGTCCAGCTGACCGAGGCGAAGATCGACATGCTGGGCATCCGGGGTGCCGGCGGGCCGCTGACCGTGACCCTGGAACCGCTGGTGCCCACCGATCCGGGCGCCTGGGTCCTGTCCAGCCGGCTCGTCGGCCCCTCGGGAAAGACCGTCACGGGGTCCGTCCCCGTGCCGACGTCGTCCGGACCCTGCGCGCCGCCGGGACCCCCGCGCGCCGGCGAGCGGCCCGAGCGGATGATGTCGCCGTGCATGAACGAGCTGAAGCGCCTCGGTTACCGGCAGGAGCTGACCTACCAGCCCGCCAGCCGCTTCTGGACCCTCCAGTGGTACGAGACCGCCCTCTACCTCGTCCTCTCGCTGGGATTGGCCGGGCTCTGCACATGGCTGGTCCGCCGCCGGCTCTCCTAGGCCTGTCGCGGGCGGGACGGCGGCGTTAGGGTCGGCATTATGGATCTTGGACTGGCGTCGCACACGATCGTCACCGTGGTGGCGGTCGCGCTCTTCGGCGTGGCGGCGGTGATCACGGCGATCAAGCAGGAACAGGGTCAGCTGCGGGCGCAGCGGCGGGTGGCGGCCGAGGTCGGCCGGCTGGAGCTCGCCGAGATCCACGGCCTCCTGCGGCAGGGCATGGTGACGCCCCACCCGCAGTACTGGCAGGTGCTGGAGGAAGGCCTGGTGATGTTCCAGCCGCGGGACCGGCGGGAGGAGCTCCAGCGCCAGCGGCTGCTCCAGGAGGTACGGCTGCGCCTCATCGGGGGCTGACCGATCACGGCCGGGGTCTGGGCGCTTCGCGGCTTTTAGGTGATCATGGTCCTCCGTACGACGAGGTGCGCGGTACTGGAGGTTCTGTGAAGGTTGGAATGCGATTCGCCGCCGTGACCGGCGTGGCGATGGCCGCGGGCCTGGTGTCCGTTCCCGTCGCCCACGCGGCGGGCGGCGGTGTCCGGCACGACATCGTGGTGAAGGAGAGCAGGAGAGGGCTCAAGGCGTTCGGGCCGGGCTTCACGCTGAAGCTGACCAGGGACGGCCTCGTCACGCGGGTGAACGAGGACGAGTTCGGTGATCCGGGCACCGGCAACCCGATCGTCCGGCAGGTGATCGACTTCGCCGGGCGCACCCTGCGGCCGTTCGTGTGCGAGAACGGGACGTACACGATCAAGGCCGGGACGTTCAAGCGGGTCTGGCGGTTCTCGGCGCTGGAGCGGCGGCCTCCGATCTACCCCGAGCAGTTCCAGACCGCCTTCCCCGGTTTCGTGACGCCGTTCCTCGGCGAGATCGACGCGACGGTGACCGACGCCGCCGGTGAGACGCTGCGCGTCCTCGTCTCCGACCTCGGATACGAGGCCAAGACGAGGAACGGCGGGTTCCGCGGAACGTACCCGATCCACGGGCTGATCGTGGACGGCAAGGGCAAGGTGCGCGACCGCATCTCGCTCCTCGGCCGCTTCAAGTCCGGGGCGGACGGCGCGAACGCCCGGCACTGGATCGAGGACCGGGGCACCTGCCACCAGACCGCCGACCTCAAGTGGGGCCCCGGCACCGACCGCGTGGTGGTCACCGGGCCGCTTCTGGTCCTCCCGTTCAACTCCACCGTGGTGACACGGAGACACTGACGCCTGAACGCGACGCGAAAGGCCGGTGCCGCCGGAGCGCGGCACCGGCCTTTCGCGCGCTCACCCTCCGTCGCGTGACCTTGGACCCCCGTCCGTCAATTCTTCGTTGACCTGGGTTTACGGGCCCATGACGTGCGGGTACTTACCGCAACGAGATCGTGACACAGAGTAAAGGAGAACCTCCCGGACCGGTCAAGGTCCGGCTCCTGAACTCAGCCGATCGAGGGGGGCACATGCGGTGCTGGACAGCGGGCGGCCGTGTCGACGATCTCACCGACGACTCTCCGCATGGCCCGGTCCGAACGGCCGAGGATGTGCCCGGCGCGCCGGGCGACACACCTCGGGTCCTCGGCCGTTCCGGACCGGCCCCCGCACTCCGTCCGGTACCGCGCGCGGCGGCCGGTGCGGAGCCGACCGGCCTGCCGCCACGCGAGCGCGGAGTGGCGGCAGGTCGCCGGCCGGCACCGGCGGCGGCCGGCCGGACCGACCACCACCGGACGTCGATGCCGTACGCCCCCGCGGCGCCGGCGTTCCCCACCGCCGGGCCGGCGGCGCCTTCGAGCAGTGCCGCCGGCCCGGCCACCCGGCCGCCGCGTCCCGGCTGACCGGCGGCCCGCGGCCGGCTCCCCCATCCGGCCGCACACCGAGTTCCCGATAAAGATCATGAGAAAGCGGGGGATCTTCCCATGCACGCACGCACGCTCACCACACGCGCCCTGGCGGTCGCCGCGGCGGTCACCGCCGGCCTGATGCCCGCCTGCAACGGGATGGCCACGGCCGACACCGACGGCGAGGGCGGGGTCCTCAGCGGCAACCAGGTCGTCCTCCCGATCAACCTGCCGGTCGACCTGACCGGGAACGCGGTGGCGGCCGCCGGCAACGCCGAGGCGGAGTCCGATGTCAGGTCCGTGTCCCACGCGGGCACGGGCGCGCCGAAGGTGATCAGGAAAACGACGACCAAGGCCGCGCACCCGCGGCAGGGCCGCCCGGGCGCGCACAAGCCCCGGAAGGGCGTGCACAAGGTCAAGATCACGCGCACGGACGTGGTCGTGCGCGACGGCGCGGGGCCAAGGACGTCCGGCGCGGGCGGAGTGCTCAGCGGCAACCAGGTCCTCGCACCGATCACCGCCCCGATCACCGCCTGCGGCAACGCCGTCGCGATCCTCGGCGTCGGCAGGGCCGGTTGCAAGGCCAACGTCAACGCCTCGTCCGGCGGCGGGCATGCTCCGAGGACGTCCGGCAGGGGCGGGGTTCTCAGCGGCAACCAGGTCCTCGCACCGATCACGGCGCCGATCACCGCCTGCGGCAACGCGGTCGGCGTGCCGGGCGTCGCCGAAGCGGGCTGCAAAGCCGGCGTGGCGGCCTCGTCAGGCGGGGGCGGTGCGACCGGCAGCGTCACGGTCAAGACCAAGAAGCACGGCAAGCCCAAGGAACACGGCAAGCCCAGGAAGCACGGGAAGGCCAAGCCGAAGACCACCAAGCACGCGTCGCGCCACGACAGCCGGGTCGTGCTGACCGGCAACGGCGGTCCGGGCTCGGGGAACGGCGCCGCCCCGGTTCGGCTCGCCGCCGGATACCAGACCGGCGGGCCCGCCTGGCTTCCCCGCACCGGCGCTCCCCTCTGGCTGCTCGGCGCGTCCGCGGGGGCGGCCCTCACGCTCGGCGCCGGCCTGCTGCTCGCCGGCCGGCGCCGGAACCGGCAGACCGGTCACGGAGGCCCCGTGACCGGGCCGCTCGCGAAGGGGGGTGGGAACGAGAGCTGATCGGTCCGACGGGCGGGCCGGATCTGTCCCGACCCCGTCCCGGTCCGTCCCGTCGACGATGAGCACCGCTGCGACGCCCGGCCCGTGGAGGCACGCCGCCACCACGGGCCGTGGCGACGGCGCGAGGCAGGCCCGGCGTCAGGACGTCGGGAACTTCTTGCGCCAGTACTGTCCGTGAATGACGTCGCCGAACCGCTCGACCGGCTCCTCCTCCAGTTCGAGTTCGAACCCGGTGGCGCGGTAGATCCGGTGCGCGGGCCGCTGGAGCGCGGTCGTCCAGAGCATGATCTCCGCGTAGCCCGCCGCCGCCGCGAAGCGCAGGCACTCCCCGACCAGGGCGGCGCCGACGCCGAGCCCGCGAGCGTGCGGCTCGACGTGCAGCAGCCGCAGCTGGGCGACCGTCTCGTCCTTCTTCATACAGAAGACGCCGCCCACCGGCTCGCCGTCCACCTCGGCGATCCAGGCGTTCTCGCGCGCGGGGTCGTGGCCTTCCCCGTACCCGGCGACGATCTTCGCGACGAGCGCCTCGTACGTGCGGTCCCAGCCGACCTCCTCGGCGTACAGCGCGCCGTTCCGCTGCACGACCCAGCCGAGGTCGCCGGGCCGCAGCGGGCGCAGGACGGGGGCCGCGCGGGACGGCGGCGCCTCGTCCAGCACGCCCCGGATCGTGTCCATGGCCGTCACCAGCCGGCGCCGGTGCTCGCCGGGCAGCCGTTCCAGCATCGCCTGGACGCTGCCGGCGGAACGGTCGTCCAGCATCGCGAAGACCTCGCGGCCTCGCGGGGTGAGCCGGACGACCTGGCGGCGCGCGTCGGCCACCGACCGCTCCCGCGCGACGACGCCGTCGCTCTCGAACCGCGCCAGCATGCGGCTCAGGTAACCGGCGTCCAGGTCGAGCGCGCGGCGCAGCGCCAGCACCTCGGTCGCGTCGCGCTGGGCCAGCTCGAAGATCACCCTCGCCTCGGTGAGGGAGTACGGCGTCTCCAGCAGGCCCTCGCCGAGCACTCCGATCACACCGGTGTAGAAGCGGTTGAACGACCGGACCGTGGCGATCTCGCCCGCGATGGCGTCCACGGCTCACCTCCTCGCGATTTGTTTGACTCAGTCAAACATAACGCCGGAGGGGGACCGCGGTCCAGGAAGCGCGGTGATCAGGCGCGGACGGCGGCGAGCTCGCGCGCCTCGCGGACGATCTTCCGCTCGATGAAGAAGGCGAGGAACGGGATCAGGCCCGCGGAGACCATGAGGGCCATCTGCTTCAGCGGCCAGCCGGTCTTGCGCCACAGGTCGTACGCGATCGCCAGGTAGACGATGTAGAGCGCGCCGTGGATCGGCGAGATGATCGCCGACGGGGTCCCGTTGCCGCCGATGTAGCGGACCGGCATGCCCACGAAGACCACGAGCAGCAGCATCACGCCGACGACGATGGCCATGAGGCGGTACCGGCCGATGGCCGCTTCCACAGATCACACCTTTCGCAGGGGAGGACGGCGCGGGGTCAGTCGCGCCGGTGGCTCTCGGAGTTGAGGCGGGCCAGGTAGCGGTTGTAGGCCGCCAGGGCCGGGTCCTCTTCCTCCTGCCGCGCGATGATCTCGCGCTTGACCGCGGCCGCGGCGGGCTCCTCGATCACCTTGGGCGCCTGCCGGGTCTCGTCGCCGCTCAGATCGTCCCGGATCATCTTGATCCACATCACGACCACGAAGATGGCGAAGATCGGCCACTCGAAGGTGTAGGCCCAGCTGCGGTCGTTGCCCGCCTGGGCACGGTCGTACTGCCACCACCCGAACCCGAGGAACGAGGCGCACAGCACGATCGCCACCGCATGCAGACCGAGCCAGCCGGGGGTGAGGAACCTTCGCACGTCACCGAGACTACCGCCGGTCTCCGGCGATCCACGCACAACCCCGGGTTACCGTGCCCGTCCCTTCGCCGCCGGCGGCGGCGGGCCGGTGTAGACGGCCCTGGGACGCAGCGGGCTCGCACGTTCGTACTCTTCGAGGGCGTGCGCGATCCAGCCCGCGGTGCGGGCGACGGCGAAGAACACCTCGCCCGACCCCGGCGGCATCCCGGCGACCGAGGTCAGGGTGGCGAGGGCGAGATCGACGTTCGGCTCGGGGAGGCGCCGGCGTGCCGCCTCGGCGCGGACGGCGTGCGCGACCGCCAGCCGCGGATGGTCCGCCGCCACGTCGCCGATCAGGTCGAAGAGCACGGTGAAGCGCCGGTCGCCGGACTTGTAGACCGAGTGCCCGAAGCCGGGGATGCGCTGCCCGGCGCGCAGCCGTTCGCCGATCACGCGGCTCGCCCGGCCCGGCTCGCCGATCTCGGCGAACAGGCGTTCCGCGCCGAACGAGGCGCCGCCGTGCAGCGGGCCGCCGACCGTGCCGAGCCCGACGGCGACCACGGCGTACGGGTCGGCCCGGACGGACGCGGCGACGCGGGCGGCCAGCGTGGAGGCGGCCAGTTCGTGATCGGCGAGCAGCACCATCGCCGCCTCGGCCGCCCGCAGCAGGCCCGGCTCCGGTGGGCGCGGGCTGAAGCGTCCCCACAGCCGCCCGGCGATCGTGTCGCCGCCTTCCTCGCCGACACCCTCGTCCGCGGCGGGCAGGGCGTCGACGAGACCGGCGATGAGCGCGCGGGCCGTGGTGACGACCCCCTCCCGGTCGAGCTGGAACCGGAGCGGGTCGGTCGCGGCCAGCGCCATCGTGATCACCTGGAGCCGGTCGAGCGGCAGCACGTCGCCTGGCAGCCCCGACTGCGCGGCGACCGCGGCGGTGAGCCCGTCCTCGGGCGCCCGCCAGCCCCCGCCCGCCTCATGCCCGCCCGCCTCATGCCCGCCCGGCTCTTGCCCGCTCGACCAGAGCCAGTTCGCGACCTCTTCGAACGTGCTCGTGGCGGCGAGTTCGGTGGCGTCCCGCCCCCGGTAGTAGTGCCGGTCCGGGCCGAGCGCGGTGACCGCCGACTCGATCGCCAGCTCGGTCGGGCTCGGCGGGCGGCGCGGCCGTCCCCGCCGGGCCAGTTCCTCGATCTCGTCGGAGTCGAACAGGCTGCGCCGCCCGTCCGCGTCGCGCCGCCGCTGCAACACGCCACGGCTCACGTACGCGTACAACGTGGCGGGCTTCACACCGAGCCGCTCCGCCGCCACCGCGGCGTCGATCCACTCCCCCACCGGGCGTTCCTTTGTCTCAGACCAGCCCTAACATTGATTTTAGTCAATATTGATACATGTTGAGGCAGGTGTCAATCTGGGCGCATGCCTCAGATTCATTTCCTTGACGTCACCAACCGTGACGGCGTGCAGACGGCCCGGACCGGGCTGTCGAAGTTCGGCAAGACGATGGTGAACTTCTACTTGGGCAAGCTCGGCGTGGCCCAGTCGGAGATCGGCTTCCCGTTCCTGTTCCACGAGGTGCCCTACGTCCGCGCGCAGGTCGCGCTGGCCGAGGCGGGGGCGTTCGGCGAGCTCCGGCTGTCGGGCTGGTGCCGCGGCGTCGCGCAGGACGTGGAGAAGGCGCTGCCGCTCAGGCTCGCGCACTACAACCTGTCGATCTCGACCTCGGACTACATGATCGCCAACAAGTTCCGGGGCCGGCTCGACCGGGACACGATCATCCGGGAGATGACCGCCGCCGTCCGGGCCGCCAAGGCGGGCGGCGCGGCCACGGTCGGGGTCAACGCCGAGGACGGGTCGCGCACCGACGACGAGTTCCTCACCGAGTTCGCCCTCGCGGCCAAGGAGGCGGGCGCCGACCGGGTCCGCTACTGCGACACCATCGGCGGCGACACCCCGGACCGGATCCGCGAGCGCTTCGCCAAGCTCGCCGCCGCCGTGGCGATGCCCGTCGAGACCCACTGCCACAACGATCTCGGTCTCGCGGTGGCCAACTCGGTCTCCGGCGCGCTGGGCGACCTCGAGGCCGGGCAGGACGCGTGGATCAACACCTGTATCAACGGCGTCGGCGAACGCGCGGGCAACGCCGACCTGCTCTCCACGATCCTCGCCTTCCGCCACGGCTTCGGGCTGGACGAGCACGGGGCGCGGATCGGCGACCCGATCGACCTGTCGTGGGCCCGGCGGTTCGCGTTGTGGGCCTCGTACGCCCTCGGCCAGCCGCTGCCGTACAACCAGGTCGGCGCGGGCCGCAACGCCTTCGCGCACGAGTCGGGCATCCACGCCGACGGCGCGCTCAAGGACCACGGCAACTACGAGCTGTACGACGAGGCGACGCTCGGCCCCTTCCCCGACGACTGGCACGCGCGGCCGGGACGGGTGGTGCTCACCGGGGAGTACGGCGGCAAGGCCGGGTTCCGGCACGTCATGGACGGCCTCGGGATCGAGCCGGTGGACGGGGAGCTCTCGTTCAAGCTCGTCCAGCTGTGCAACGCGATGACCGGCCGGCCGCTCACCGACGACGAACTGCGGCTGATCGGCGCGTACCCCCGCGAGCTGGAGCCGCTCTTCCCCGATCTCCTCGGCTGAGCCGGCCGGCCAAGATCCTTGAAACGTCCGGAAATGTCGGTCGACAGGTCTACCTTCCGGGGGCATGGCTACCGCACAGGCATACGCCTACACGCGCCCCTCCGCCCTCGCCGGAGACGCCCTGGGCCTGTCGACCTCCGGCGGCACGACCGCCGCCGGGCCCGACGCCCACCCCCACTTCTTCAGCGGCCTGCTCACCCAGGCCGCGCCGGCCGCCGCCGCGCTGATCGGCCTCGCCGACGTCGCGCAGGCCCGCTACTACCAGCCGCAGCTCACCGCGATGCGCGACCCGGTGGTGACGTGCAACGGCGACCGGCTCCGGATGGAGTCGTTCTCGGCCTGCTGCGGCGTCTACGCGCGGCTCGACGTCCTCGAAGGCGCGCTGGACGGGGACGTCGTCGCGCTCGGCACCACCAACGTGGACGTGAACGGCCCGCTGCGCGAGGCGCTCGCCCGCGTCGGCGGCGCCGATCCGCTGCATCTGGCGGTCGGCGACGACGGGCTCGCGGTCACCACGCTCGACGGCGCGGTGGTCGAGAAGAAGGTGCCGCTGCCCGAGCGCTGGCTGCGCGGCTTCGCCGAGGTGCAGGTCATCGCCGCCGGGTTCGATCTGCGGGCCGAGCTGACGGGCCCGGAGGCGATCCGGTTCCTGCGGTCGCTGCCGCGCGGGGCGCGGGACGTCCTGTGGGCGACTCCCGCCGGGCGGGGGCTGCGGCTGTCGTCCCGTCCGTCGCCGGGTTCGGTCTGCCTGCCCGGGCCCGAGCGGTTGCGGACGATGCTTCCGCTGCTGCGATTCGCGCGGGCGCTGCGCACGTACGGCCCGGCCGTCGCGGGCGGCAGCGGGCCGGTCGCGAGCGCGTGGGAGCTGGAGCTGCCCGGCATGCGGTACGTGCTGACGCTCTCCCCCGAGGTGCGGCGCGGCTTCTCCGGGGAGGGCGCGGTCCTGGACGCGCTCATCACCGACGAGGCGGCGGGCGACGCCGACCTGATCGGCGCGCTGCTGGCGTTCGAGCCGCGCGTCGAGCCCGACCTGCTGGCCGAACGCGCGGGCGTCGACCGGGCGCGGGTCAAGGCGGCGCTGACGCAGCTGGGCACGTCGGGCCGCGTCGGCTACGACACCGCCGAGGCCGCGCACTTCCACCGCGAACTGCCGTACGACCCCGATCGCGTGGCCGCGATGAACCCGCGCCTGCGGTCGGCGCACGCCCTGGTGGACGAGGGCGCCGTCGACTTCACCGCCGACGGCCTCGCCGTCGTCACGGTCGACGGCAGGCCGCGCCAGGTTCGCTTCGACGGCGACCGCGTCTCGTGCACCTGCCCCTGGTGGGCCGACCATCGCGGCGGGCGCGGGCCGTGCAAGCACGTCCTCGCCGCCCGCATCGTCCGCGCCAAGACCCTCGAAGCGGCGGGAGAGACGGCGCGGTGAACGCTCAGGAGACCATGAACGCGCGGGAGACCCTGGACGAGTGGGTCGCGCTCGGCGATCCGGCCGAGGTGATCCGCCGCGCCCGCGCCCTCGCTCCGGCCGGCCGCCGCGCCGTCGCCCTCGACCTGCCCCGGTACCTGCGGGAACGCCGCGACGCGGCCGAGTGGCGGTGGCTGGGGGACGACGTGACCACGCCGCTGCTGGTCGCCGGCGCGGCGACGATCGGCGGCGCGGCGGGCGCCGCCGCCTGGGTGTGGCGCACCGAGCTGCAGTCGGCGGCCTGGGGGCCGCGCGACCTGCGGACCCCGGGGGCGCTGATCCGCGACGCCGTCGCGGACCGGCCGGACGCCTGGCGGTCCGATTTCGCCCGGCGCGTCGCCGCGCGGCTGCGGGTCAACGGCACACGCTGGCGCGAGTACGCGTATTGGGCGCTGGCGGCCGAGCTGATCCGCGAGCTCGGCGAGGAGCCGCCCACGGACGACGCGTTCGTGCTCTCCTGGGCCCGGGACAGCCAGTGGCGCGTCCCGCTGGAGCGCGACCCGTTCCTGGACACCCTGCTGCCCCGGCTGTTCGAGGTCGACGGGCTCGGGTCCGAACTCTCGTTCCACGGCACGCTCGTCACGCTGGCGCGGGAGGGACGGATCAAACGCGAGGCGCTGCTGGACGGCTGCGTCGCCCGCTTCCTGCGCGGCGGCCAGGCCGCCGACCTGCGCTGGTTCGTCCGGCTGTACGAGTCGCTCGAACCGGCGGTCAACGAGGCGGCGGCCCGGCTCCGCGACCTCGTCCGCGTGCTTCCCGCCGCCCCCGCCCCGGTCGCCGAGCTGGCGCTGCGGGAGATCCGCCGGGTGGACGAGACGGAGCCGCTGGCCGCGGACGTCTTCGCCGAGGTCGCGGACGCGGTGCTCTTCCGCCCGGAGAAGAAGCTCGTCCGCGCCGCGCTCATCTGGCTCGACCGGACGGCCCGCAAGCGTGATCGTGTCGACGCCACCCTGCGCGCCGTCACCGTGCTGCTCGACGCCGACGATCTGGACCTGCGCGAACGCGCGGCGAAGATGGCGGCCAAGCACGGCCCGAAGGCGAGCGCCGAGACGCGGGCCGCCCTGGCGGTGGAGCCGGCGCGGGCGCCCGTGTCCGTGCTCGGTCCTCCTCCGTTCACGCCGCGCGCGCAGCCGGCGCCGATCGCCTCGCCCGCCGAGCTGGCCGAAGAGGTCAGCGCGGCGATGCGCGCCACCTCCGACGGGACGTTCTCCGTTCTCGAACGCCTGCTGGCGGGTCTCGTGGAGTGCGCGTACCGCGACGCCGAAGGGACCCGGACGGCGCTGGCACGGGTGCTGACGGATCCGGAGCCCGAGGACGCCGCGCAGGTGGTGGGCTGGTTGACGCAGAGCGCGATGCGATTCATGTCTTCGGAAGCTCCTGAGGGAGTCCGCGGCCTGCTCGCGAAGTTCCAGCGGAAGCCTGCGTGGTACGAGAAGGGCACCAGGCCTCTTCCGGAGCGGTTCTTCACCTGGCGGACGGGTGAGATCCCGGCGGCCGTGGGCCGGTCACCGGTGCTGCTCGCCACACCGACCGCCGCGAGCGGCCATCTCGACGCCGAGGTGCTCGTCCACCGGATGCGGCTGCTGGAGGAGGCCGAGATCGTCCCGCTGCGGTCTGATCTCTGCCAGGCGCTGCTGCGTGTGCATCGCGACTTCGGCTCTGACACCGTGGCGGCGGCCGGGCGGCTGTCGAGCGACGCGGGCCGGACCCTCGCGTCGTGGCTCGCCGAGGGCGGCATGCCCGATCCCGAGATCACCTACGCGAACGTGACGCTGGCCAGCCCGTTCTACCCCTACGAGGCCTCGCCTCGTGTGCTGGCCACCGTCACCGCCCAGGCGGGTGTGCCGAAAGACATCGCCGCTCTCTGCCGGCTGCCGGAGACCGGCAGATGGCAGAGCCTGCCCAAGGGCTACTACAGCGGCGCCATCGGCCTGTGGCCCACGCTGCTTCCGTCCCATCGTGAGGTGACGGCGGCGCACATGTTGCCGCTCCTGCCGGAGTGGGTGGAGTACTGGCGTGACCCTGGCCCGGCGTTCCTGGCGTTGGCCGAAGCGGACGGCCCCGCCGGTGCCGCCACCGCGACCGTGCTGGCCACCGGGCTGAGCGCCCGGACCAGGTCCGAACGGGCCGGCGCCGTCGACGCCGTCCTGGCGTTCAGCGGGCGCGGGCAGCTTCCCGCGCGCGAGTTGGGCGACGCCATCGCCACGCTGCACCGGCAGGGCAGGCTCAAGATCAACCGGGCCGCCGAGTCGCTCGACGAGACCGCGCGGGCCGGTGCGCACGCCGACGTGTGGACCATCCTGGCCACCGCCCTGCCCCGGCTCCTGCCCGTTCGCGGTGAACGGGCGGCCGCCGGGCTCCCCGACCTGCTCGCCCTCGCGACCCGCACCGCCGAGGCCGTCGGCGCCCGCGACGACCTGGCCGGACTCGCCGACGTCGCGGCACGCGGCGGCTCCAGCCGCCTGGTCAGAGAGGCCGCCCGCCTCCACCGGACTCTCACGAAGGAACTTTGATGCACACGTGGGACGATGTCCGCGCCCAGATCGCCGCCGGGAACCCCGAGGTCGTGGCCTCGATGCTCACCATGGCCGGGGAGGACGAGCGGCGCGCTCGACCTGGAGCAGGCCCTGCTCCGGCTCCCGCGCGACATCCCGCCCGGCATCGTGTCGCGTGCCCGGCGGCTTGTTTCTCCCGAGGGCGGCCGGGTGGCCGCGTGGCTCGGGGGCGGCGGGCTGCGCGACCCCGAGGTGACCTGCGAGGCCGCGTCGGTGCCGCGCACGGTTTTCAACTGGCGGGGCACAGAGGAGCAGCAGATCGAACGTGTGCTGCCGACGGTCGTCCCGGCCAGGACCAGCGCGGATCTGCCAGATCCGCACTGGATGACCCGGCGCCTGCTCGGCCTTCCACGCGATGGCTGGTCACGGCTTCCGGCGCAGGCACACGTTCCCTACTGCTTCTTCTGGTGGCCCTCTCTCCTGCCCTCCCACCGCGAGGTCCTCGCCGCGCACCTGCTGATCCCCTTCGCGGACGGGACCGAGTCTCGCGAGGGGCAGGGCGGCATCCTGCTCGCCCTCGCGGAGGCCGACGGTCCTGTCGGCCCGGCGATGGCCACCGCGCTCGCTTTCGGCCTCACGTCCAAGCGGACGGAGGAGCGTTCCGCCTCGGTCGACGCGTTCCTCACGTGCTGCGCGCGCGGACGGGTCCCTCCGGTCGGCGAGGCGATCGCCGTGCGGGGCGGTCAGGTCAGCTCAACCGGATCACCGACGCCTCGCCGACGCGGCCCGCGCGGGGGCGTACCCCGACGTCCTGAACGTGATCACCACGGCGCTCCCGGCCCTGCTTCCCGGGCCTGGAGAACGCTCACCGGCCGGGCTGGCCGACCTCATCGCGCTCGCCACCGAGGCGGCGGAGACCGGGGCCCGCGCCGGCTGGCCCGTGAGGCGGGGGGCCTGCACCGGGCCTTGACTTAATACCCCCTTCCCGTACCATGAGCGCGCGGTCAGGATCAATAGCGCGTTCAGTAATGACAAGGACGGGGTGGGACATGACGGCCCTCGGCGAGACACCGGCCGAGTCCACACCGGTCGGCCCCACACCGGTCGAACCCGCCGTCGAGCGGCATCCCGCCCAGCGGCGCGTCCTCGCCGTGCTCACCGCCACTCAGGTGCTGGGCGGGATCGGCGTCGCCACCGGTGTCGCGATCAGCACGCTGGCCGCCGCCACGCTCTCGGGCTCCGAGACGATCGGCGGGCTGGCCCAGACGAGCGCGGTCACGGGCGCCGCCGTCCTGGCGATCCCGATGGCGCGCGCCGCCGCGCGCCACGGCCGCCGGGCCGCCCTCACCCTGGCGTACGGGGCGGGCACCCTGGGCGCGGTGATCGCCGGGCTCGCCGCGGCCCTGGACGCCTGGCCGCTGCTGCTCGCCGGTCTGTTCGTCTTCGGCGGCGGCGCGGCGGGCGGCCTCGCCGCCCGCTACGCCGCGACCGACCTGGCCCATCCCAAGCGCGCCGCCCGGGATCTGTCCATCGTGGTCTGGGCCACCACGATCGGCTCGGTCGCCGGCCCCAACCTCGCCCACCCCGCCGACCGGCTGGGCCGCGCCCTGGGCCTCGCCGAATGGGCGGGCCCCTACGCCCTCGCGGCCCTCGCCTACGGGCTGGCGATGCTCGGCGTCTTCGCCCTCCTGCGTCCCGACCCGCTCCAGACGGCGGGCTCGCTCGCGGACTCGACGACCACCGCGCCCAAGTCCAGCGGCTGGCAGATCCTGCGCACCACCCCGCGCGCCCGGCTCGCCGTCGCCGGGATCGTCGTGAGCCACATGGTCATGGTCTCGGTGATGACCATGACCCCGGTCCATCTCAACCACGGCCACGCGAGCCTCAGCGTCGTGGGCGTCGTCATCAGCCTGCACATCGCCGGGATGTACGCCCTCTCCCCCGTCGCGGGCTGGCTGGCCGACCGCTGGGGCCGGATTCCCGCGCTGCTGACCGGCATGGCCCTGCTGGCGTCCGCCGCGGCGCTGGCCACCGTCTCCGCGCCGCATGACGTCACCCGGCTGACGATCGCCCTGATCCTGCTCGGCCTCGGCTGGTCGTTCGGTCTCGTCGGCGGCTCCGCCCTGCTGACCGAGTCCGTGCCCACGGCCCACCGCCCGGCCGTCCAGGGCCTCTCCGACCTGATGATGAACGCCGGCGGGGCCCTGGGCGGCCTGGCCGCGGGGGCGATCGTGACCGTCTTCTCCTACGGGACCCTCGCCGCGATCGCCGTGCTCCTCGTCCTCCCCATGACCGCGGCCCTGACCCTCACCTGGATTCGCCGCCCGGCCGGGGCCTGACCATGCAACGATCATGGACGTTCCGGTGTTGTTCAGAGCGAGACGTACACGAGGAGGGACGAAGATGGAGACCGTGACGGAGACGCTGACGCTCGGCGCGATCGAGACCTCCCTGGGGCGGCTGCTGGTCGGCGCCACCGAGAACGGTGTCGCCCACCTGTCGTTCAAGGACACTCCCGGCACGCGGGCCCGCGCGGTCAAGCGGGCCGGGCTGCCGGTCGTGGACGATCCCGGCCGCACGGCCGAGGCCTTGGCGGGCCTCGCCGAGTACTTCGCCGGCGAGAGCGTCACGTTCGGCGTGCCGATCGACTGGCGGCTGACCTCGGACGTGCAGCGCACGGTCCTGACCACGCTGTACGAGCGGGTCCCGTACGGGAAGGTCGTCACGTACGGCGAGCTGGACAGGCTCAGCGGCCTCGGCGTGGGCGCCCAGGCGATCGGCCAGGTCATGGGCAGCAACCCCATCCCCGTGATCGTGCCGTGCCACCGGGTGGTGGCCGCGAACGGGCTGGGCGGCTACAGCGGCGGCTCAGGAGTCGAGGTCAAGCGGTGGTTGCTGACGCTGGAGGGATCGGTGCCCGCCACGCTCGACTGGGATCCCGGCCAGGGCCCCACGGGCCCGTGAGCGGCGGGCCCTCGCCCCACGGGCCGGCGAGCGACGCGCCCGCCACCCGACGTCGGAAAACGTAGGATGTCCGGGTGCCGAAAATCAGCGAGGCCACCGTCGCCGAGCACCGCGCCCGCCAGCTCCGCACCCTTCTCGACGCCGCCCGCTCCCTTGTCGCCGAAGAGGGCATCGAGGCACTGTCGCTCGCCGCGCTCGCGCGGCGGGTAGGGCTGTCACGGCCCAGCCTGTACGAGTACTTCCGCTCCAAGGACGACCTCGTCGCGGCCATCGTCGAAGACGAGCTGCCCCGCTGGGCCTCGCTGGTCGACCAGGCGCTGGCCGGCCCGCCGGATCTGGCGGCGAAGGTCGAGGCCTACGTCCGCGTGCAGCTCGAAGTCATGACCGACGGGCGGCACGCGGCCGCCGTGGCGCTCGTGGAGCACGCGCTGGCCGAGCCCGCGCAGCCGGGGGCGGCCGAGCGCGGCAGCGGCGCCGAGGCGAGGCGGATCCGTGACGGGCACGCGCAGCTGCTGCGGCCGCTCGTGACGGCCCTCGGCGAGGCCGGGATCCCGGGGCCGGAGCTGCGCGCCCATCTGATCCAGGGCATCGTCGACGCGGCCGCCAAGTTCGTCGCCGAACGGCCGGGCGACGCCGCGGAGGTCATCTCCGTGGCGGTCGTCCAGGCGCTGCACGGACTCGACGGCGGCTGAGCGCGGGACCGGTCAGCCCTTCGCGGCGACCTCGTAGGTGACGCCGGTGAGGTCTTCGGAGACCTCCCACAGCCGCCGGCCCAGCTCTGGCTTGGACGCGAGCGGTGACGTGAAGACCTTCGCGGGAGCACCCCTGAGCTGCGCGAGCCGCGGGCCGTAGCAGACGCCCGGCCGAACGTCGGGCGCCGTCGCCGCGTACAGCGACGGCAGCGCCCCGGCCGCCGCCGACTGGGCCACGACCTTGTTGCCGACCGCGGCGACCCGCTCTTCCAGCCGGTTGCCCGCCATCTTCGGGCCCGCCTCCTGCAGGTTGGTGGCGGCGAAGCCGGGATGCGCCGCCACGCTCAGCACGTCGGGGAAGCGCCGCGCCAGCTCCTTGGCGAAGACGAGGTTGGCGAACTTGGACTGGGCGTACGCGCCCCACTTGCGGTAGCGCTTCTCTCCTTGCAGGTCGTCGAAGCGCAGGCGTCCGGCATGGGCGACACCGCTGGTCACGGTCACCACGCGTGGTGAGGACGCGGCGAGGAGGGACGGCAGCAGCAGCCCGGTGAGGGCGAAGTGCCCGAGGTGGTTCGTGCCGAACTGCATCTCGAAGCCGTCGGCCGTCGTCCGGTGAGGCAGGGCCATCACGCCCGCGTTGTTGACCAGGATGTCGAGCGGGGCCGTGCCGTGGTCACCCGCGAACGTCCGGACCGAGGCGAGGTCGGCGAGGTCGAGCGGGGCCAGGGCCACCTCGCCCGCGGGCACCGCCGACATGATCCGGTCGTGGGCCCGCTGCCCCCGCTCCATGCTGCGGCAGGCCAGCACCACGGACGCGCCGTGCCGGGCGAGTTCGAGCGCGGTGTGGTAGCCGAGCCCGCTGTTGGCCCCGGTGACGATCGCCCGCCGGCCACTGAGATCAGGGATGTCCGCCGCCGTCCAGCCGTGCATGAGGGCCACCTCCACGTCATATCTCGAGCCCCCAAATTAGAACGGCCGTCGAATACCGACAACCGTTCGGCCGGGATGTGGCGGACCCCACAGCCGCGCGGCCCCGCACCGCGCCGCACGGCGCTGGGCGTCCTAGGCGGGGAGGGTCTTCTCGATGGCTCCGACGACCTCGGCCGACTCGGGCTCGGTCCGCGGGTCGAAGCGCGCCGCGACGGTGCCGTCAGGCGCGATGAGGAACTTCTCGAAGTTCCAGCGGATGTCGCCGGTGTGGCCCCCGGCGTCGGGGACGTCGACGAGCCCGGCGTACAGCGGATGGCGCCCGGCCCCGTTGACCTCGACCTTCTCGGTCATCGGGAACGTCACGCCGTACGTCGCGGAGCAGAACTGCGCGATCTCGTCGTGCGTTCCCGGCTCCTGGCCCATGAACTGGTTGCAGGGCACGCCGAGCACCGTGAACCCGCGGCCGGCGTAACGCTCCTGCAGCCGTTCCAGGCCTGCGTACTGTGGGGTGAGGCCGCACTTGGAGGCGACATTGACGACAAGCACGGCCTTGCCCTCGTACTGCCCGAGGTCCGCAGAGCCACCCTGCAGACCACCGATCTCTACCTCATAGACAGACATGGGGCCGATCTTAGACCCGCCCCGCGCCGCCTGTTACGTCCCGAGCGCGCCCACGAACGCGGCGAGCTGGTTGCCCGCGTTCGCGAGCTGGTCGAAGCCGTTGTTGACCACAGCGGCGGCTTCCGTGGGTTTGCTGAGAAGGTAGAAGATGACGAAGGCGATGGCAACATAGCGGAGGTTCTTCTTCATCCGAACGCCGTCCCTGTTGTAGCGCAGCGACACACTGACCCGATTCAATTGTGCCCAGCTGCTTCAGCCCGCAAAGCGCGATTTTACTGTGCCTTGAGGCAAGTGCCGGATAGCGCACACGAAAGAGCCCCGTACCACCCTAGGGCACGGGGCCTCGTACGGCCGCCGGACTACGGGATGGCGCTCACGAACTGCGACAACGACTCCGCGGCGTTGCCGAGACCGCCCAGACCGCTGTGGACCAGGCTCGCGGCACCCTCGGGTCTGCTGATGACGTACCAGGCGACGAATGCGATGGCACCCAGTTTCAGGTACTTCTTGTTCATACTTGCCCACCTCCCGCTGTCAAGTGCTCACCTGGAGTGATTCCCGGCGATGGGCGAGCGGCGACCAAGGGGTCACAAAGGAACAGTCAGGGGGTAAGGGCTTTCATGGCGCGTTCGAGCGCGTTCAGGCGCCTTGAAGCGCCTTCCGGACACCGTTCAGCGCACCTTCACTTGGAACTTTCAGGGGAACTTTACGAACCGCCTGACGAACCGGACTCTCCGTGCCGAGTCAGATAGTCGAGATAGACAGGGCGTAGCGCGTCGGCGACTTCGCCTTCGTCGGCATGGATGAACTCTTCGAGCAACGCCAGCCCGTGCAGCATGTCGAAGTCGGCGCGCCGCCGGTCGCCCGTCGCCGCCGCGGCGGCGGGGATGGAGCGCAGCAGATCCCACAGGAAGCCGACATCGCGGCGTTGCTTGGCGAGATCCAGCGCCCTGTCGTGCAACTCCTTCGATGACAGGCTCTCAAGCTCCGCCACACCGGGCGTCTCATCGGGCATGCCCCTGACTCTAGCCACAGGGGCACGTCTCATGCATCCGCCCGCCGCGCGCGGTGCGCCGCCACCTTCGTCATCGACGCCGTGGACGCGGCTACTTGGTGATGACGTCCTTGGGCACCGGCTGGTCGTCCTTGAGCGCGGTGAACAGCTGCTTGGACTTCGTCGGGTGCCACGTGATGTACGAGCCCGCCGCCGCGGACGAGCCGAAGCGGCCCAGCGGGACCGAGGTGGTGACGCCGTCGCCGCCGGAGACGCCGCGCATGGCCCACATCATCCGGGTGAGGTCGAGCAGGTGGTCGTTGTCGTCCACGATGAAGTTGCTCGTGGCGTTCATGGCGAGCGGGACGCTCCGGAACGGGTTGAGGAACACCCCGGGGCCGCCCGCCTTCTTCATCAGGGCGCCGAAGAACTGCCGCTGGTGGTCGATGCGGTCGAGGTCGGCGCGCGCGCTGGCCCGGGTGCGCACGTATCCGAGGGCCTCGCCGCCGGTGAGCGTCTGGCAGCCGGGCTGGAGGTCGATGCCGGCCTTCGGGTCCTTCATGCGGCTCTTGACGCAGATCTCGACGCCGCCGATGGCGTCCACGACGCCGACGAACCCGCCGAAGCCGATCTCGGCGTAGTGGTCGACGCGGATGCCGGTGGCCTGCTCGACGGTCCGGACGAGCAGCTTGGGGCCGCCGAACGCGAAGGCCGCGTTGAGCTTGTTGGAGCCCTTGCCGGGGATCGGCAGGTAGGAGTCGCGCGGGAGGCTGACGAGCGTCGTGCCGCCGTCGCCGTAGTGCAGCAACATCATCGAGTCGGTGCGGCGGCCCGCGGCGCTGCCGGTCGCGAAGTCCTTCTTCTGCTGCCTGGACAGGCCCTCGCGGCTGTCGGAGCCGACGATCAGCCAGTTGGTGCCCGGCGTGTCGGCGGGACGGCCCGCGTAGTCGGTGAGGACGCTCTCGCGGTTGAGCCGGGAGTCGAGATAGAAGTAGCCGCCGACGACCATGACCAGGACGACCACGACCAGGGCCGCAAGGATCTTGGGCCAGCGGCGCCTGCGGACGCGGGCACGGCCCGCCGGCCGGGTGTCCTCGCCGTAGGTGCCCATCCCGCGCAGCTGGTCGCCCGCGTACGGATCGCTCTCGTACGGGTCCTGCTCGTACGGGTAGTCCGTCCCGGCTGGTGCAGGCTGCCTGCTGCGCGCCACGCGGTTCCCCTCCTGTCGTGTCCAGCCGTCCGGCCAGGCGTCGGTCATGCCGTAAACCCTAGTGATTCCGGCGGCCTGCCCGCGTCCATCTGGCGCATGATTGTCCACAGCTCCCAATCACCACGCTATGTGACGGATGCAGTAAAACTTGTCGGCCTCCCGATGCACACTTCCAGTGAGTGATACGTAGGCGCGAGGGGTCGTGGATGACTGCTTGGCGAAGATTTTTCCTTCGGGCGCTCCTCCTCGGGAAGGAGTCAGAGCATCGTGACCTGCCAAAAGACGACCAGCCGGAGCCGGTCCTGCCGGAGCTGACCGAGCACCGCTGGACGCGTCATACCGGGGAACTGGTCGAGACCAGCATGCGGACGATGGCACGGCGGCTGCCCTCGGTGATCGCCCAGTCCGCCCGGCTGGCGTGGCGGGCCAGCCGGGTCGACACGTCGGTGACGATCGGGCTCAACCTCCTCGCCGGGTTCTTCACGGCGTTCGGGCTGCTCGCGACGACCGGCGTCCTCACCGCCCTGTTCAGCGCCGGTCCGACGCCGGACCGGGTCCGCGCCGCGCTGCCCTCCCTGGCGCTGGTCGCGGCCGCCGCCGCGCTGCGGGCCGGGCTGCAGGCGGTCGCGGGCTGGACGCAGGCCCGGCTGGAGCCGCAGGTCGAACGGCTGGTCGAGCTGCGGCTGTACGAGCTGACCACGGCGGTCGAACTGGCCGCGCTGGACGACTCGGAGTTCCTCGACGACCTCCAGCGGGCGCAGAGCCGCGGCATGGCGTCGGCGTCGCGCGTGGTGACGACCGCGGTCGACGTCCTGACCGGCGCCGTGGGCGTCATCGCGGCGGCCGGCACGCTGGGGGTGCTGCATCCGCTGTTGCTCCCGCTGCTCCTGCTGACCGCGCTGCCGGAGGGCTGGGCGTCGATCCGCTCGGCCCGGATGCGGTACGTGACGGAGCTGGCCCTGGTGGGGGTCGCGCGCCGCAAGTGGATCCTGTCCGACCTCATGGCCGACCGCCGCCACGCGGCCGAGATCCGCTCGTTCACCATGCGCCGCTTCCTGCTGGACGAGTACGACCGGGTCGCCGCGTACCAGCGCGGGGTGGAGCTGGGCCTGGCGCGGCGCCAGACGGTCGCCCGGGTCTTCGGCGACGTGCTGCAGGGCGTCACGACCGCGGGCGTCTATGTCGCGCTCGGTCTCATGTTGTGGAGCGGCGCGGTGCCGCTGGCGGTCGCGGGAACCGCCGTGCTCGCCATCCGCACCGGGCAGATGTCGCTCGCCAACCTGGTCTTCTCCGTCAACCGCTGCTACGAGGAGGGGCTCTACTTCGGCGACTACCTCGGTTTCTGCGCGAAGGCGGACGAACGCGTCGCCGCGCGCGCCCTCCCCGTCCCCGCGGTCGCGGCGGAGACGGAACCCGCCGCCACCCCCCTTCCCGCCACGACCCGCCGGCCCGACGCCACCGGCCGGCAGGCCGCCACCGGCCGGCAGGCCGCCCGGCTGCAGGCCGCCCGGCTGCCGGACGACTTCGGCAAGATCGTCGTCGAGGACGTGACGTTCACCTATCCGGGCGCCGAGACGCCGTCGCTGAACGGGATCTCGCTGGAGCTGAGCCGCGGGGAAGTGATCGCGCTGGTCGGCGAGAACGGCTCGGGCAAGACCACGCTCGCGAAGATCATGGCGGGCCTGTACGACCCGGACGGCGGCGACGTGCGCTGGGACGAGGTCTCGCTGCGCGAGATCGATCCGACGACGCTGTGGGAGCGCATCGCCGTCATCGCCCAGGAGTACACGCACTGGCCGATGACGGCGCGGCAGAACATCACGATGGGCCGCGGGGCCGGTGACGCGGCCGGCACCGAGACCGCGGTGCTGGCGGCGGCGCGCGCCTCCGGCGCCGACGAGGTCGTCGACGGGCTGGCGCACGGCTACGACACGCTGCTCGACCGCAGGTTCCAGGGCGGCGCGGAGCTGTCGGGCGGCCAGTGGCAGCGCCTGGCGGTCGCGCGCGGCTTCTACCGGGACGCCCCGCTGCTGATCTGCGACGAGCCGACCGCCGCCCTGGACGCGCGCGCCGAGCACCATCTCTTCGAGCGGATCCGCACGCACGCCGACGGCCGCACCGTCCTGCTCATCACCCACCGGCTGGCCAGCGTCCGGCACGCCGACCGGATCTTCGTCCTCGACCAGGGGAAGGTGACCGAGGAAGGGGACCACGACCATCTGATGGCGCTCGACGGTCTCTACGCCGAGCTCTACTCGCTGCAGGCGCGCGCCTACCACGCCGCCTGAGCCCGGCGGCTCAGAGGTAGGGGCCGTGGCCCGCGCCTCGGTCCGGCGGCTTCGGGCTGTCGGGCAGGTCCTCCGGGCGCAGCAGGCGAACCTCGGCCGGGGTGACCGCGCCCGGGCTCTCGTCGGCCGCCGCCGCGATGCGCTGCCCCTGCCGCGAGATCGCGTCCTCCAGGATGTTGCGGATGAGGCGCGCGTTGCCGAACGAGGAGTCGCGCGGAGCGGCCGCCAGCAGGCCCCGGACGCCGGCCAGCACGCCGTCAGCGAGCGTGAACCCCTGCTCGGCGGACATGTACTCGAAGATGGTGATCAGCTCGTCGTCGCTGTAGTCGGGGAAGCGCAGCACCTTGGGGAACCGCGAGGCCAGGCCCGGGTTCGACTTCAGGAACAGCTCCATCTCGCCCTCGTAGCCGGCGACGATCACCACCAGATCGGACCGGTGCTCCTCCATCAGCTTGATGAGCTCGGCGACCGCCTCATGCCCGAAGTCGCGCTGGTCGGAGCCCGCCGGGGCCAGCGAGTACGCCTCGTCCACGAAGAGCACCCCGCCGAGCGCGCTGTCGACCGCCGCCCGGACGCGCGGCGCGGTCTGGCCCACGTACTCGCCGACGAGACCGGCGCGGGTGACCTCGACCAGATGGCCGGACGTCAGCAGCCCGAGCTGGGCGTAGGCGGCGGCGATGAGCCGGGCCATCGTCGTCTTCGCGGTGCCCGGGTTGCCGGTGAAGACCATGTGCCGGGTGGGCGACAGCGGCGGCTGCCCCGCCTCGCGGCGCAGCCCGTCGGTGCGGGCCTCGGCGACCAGCTTGGCGACCTCCGCCTTGACCGGCGCGAGCCCGATCAGCCGGCCGATCTCGGCGAGCGGGTCGCCGGCGGCGCGGCCCCGGTCGGGGGCGAGGCTGTCGGGCACGTCGACCAGCAGGATCTCGTCGAGCGACTCGGTCTCGTCGACGACGCCGTCGGCGAGCACCCGGCGGCCCTGCATCGCCACCGCCCATTCGAGGAGGGTGACCACGAGGCCGGCGTTGGCGAAGCCGCGGTCGCGCGGCGCCGCCCGTACGAGCCCGCGGACCTTGTCGAGTACGCCTTCGGCCAGGGCGAGGCCCTCCTCTGCCGCGAGCCGCGCGAAGACGTGGACGAGCTCGTCGTCGGTCAGGTCCGGGAACCGGATGGCCTTCGGGAAGTGCGCGGCCAGGTCCTGGTGGGCCTTGAGCAGGCCGTTCAGCTCGGCCTCGGGCCCGGACAGCACGACGATGAGGTCCTCGGGATGCGCCTCCACGGCGGTGAGGAGCACCTCGACCGCCTCCCTGCCGCGGGTGGAGTCGACCGGGTTGAAGGTGTGCGCGTCCCGGACGAAGAGCACGCCGCCAAGGGCGCGTTCGACGACCCGGCGCACCTTGAGCGTGCTCTCCCCCGGATAGTCGCCCACGAGGTCGGCCCGGTCGACCTCGACGAGATGCCCGGTCGTGAGCACGCCGAGATCGGTGTAGATCCGGGCGAGGCAGCGCGCGACCGTGGCCTTGCCCGTCCCCGGATTGCCCATGAAGACCAGGTGGCGCGGGCGGGCGGCGGTCGGCATGCCCGCCTCGCGGCGCAGATGAGCGGCCTTGGCCTCGGCGACCAGCGCCCCGACCTCGCTCTTGACCGGCTCGATGCCCGCGCAGGCGGCGAGCTCGGCGAACGGGTCGGCCGTGGCCGCGCCACCGGCGATCAGCCGCTGCGGGAGGTCGGCCTCGGTGACCTCGACCACGGCGCCGCCGTCACCCGCGTCGGCCCGGTCCGCGGGCTCGGCTCCCGTGCCGGCCGGTGCGGCGGAGTCAGCACCAGCGGTGGCGGTGGCGGCGAACGCGGCGTCGGCGCGGGCCAGGGCGGCGGCACAGGCCTGGTCGGCGAGGTGCTCGACGAGCCTGGCGCCGCGCAGGTTGAGCAGCGGCGCCGTCCGGGTCAGCAGCGTGCCGGCCGCCGCGGCCACCGGCGGCGCGGCCGTGCCGCCCCGGCGCTCGACGGCGCGGCGGAACAGCTCGGTGAAGTCGGCCGCGGTGAACTCCCTGGTGCGGGTGACCTCGAAGGCCCCGACCAGCGCCGGGTTGACGTCGAACAGCCGCCGGTCGCCGCCGGGACGGCACAGCGCGATGACGTCCAGGGCGGGCGAGCGGGCCATCAGCCGCCGCAGCTCCTCGACGGCGGCCGGGCCGCAGCGGTCATGGCCGGCCAGCTTCTCCAGGTCGTCCACGACGAGCAGCAGGCGGCCCTCCAGGCACTCGCGGACGCGGGCCTGCAGCCACAGGACCGCGTCGCTCCCGCTCAGCGCGGAGAACACCTGGTCGGAGATCCACAGTGAGTCGCGGATCGTGCCGCGCTCGGTCAGCACGCGCTCGGCGACCTCGGCGGCGGTGCCCTTGCCGGTGCCCTCGGGCCCGCTGACGAGCAGCCGCACCGGCCGCTCCCCCGCCAGCCGCGCGGCGATGGCCTCGTGCAGCGCGCCGACCAGCTCGGGCTGGCCGACGATCGGGCTCGTGACCGCTCGTCCGCTCGCCGGCGCCGTCTCCCCTGCCGTTGTCTCCGGCGCGCCGCCGGTCGTGTCCCCCTCGGTCGCCGAGGCGGCCGCCAGGCGCCGGGCGAGCGGGTTGGCGACGCGGCGGACCGTGAAGAGCCGCCGCAGGTCGAGGTTGAACGCGCGGAACGGCAGCCGGCAGCGCGGCGTCGTGGCCGCCTCGGGCAGGCCCTGCACGGCGCCCGTGACGCGCATCGCCATGTCGAGCCAGGCGCGGCAGGCGTCCGCCTCGCCGGAGACGAGGCCGCGCGCCAGCCAGGTGCGCAGTTCGAGCTGCCACTTCTCCACGGCGAAGTCGGCGCGGATCGCGCGCAGCCGGTCGTCGACCGCCTCGTACCGCCGGGTGCCGATCGCGGGCGCGAGCTCGGCCGGGGCGGCGGCGGCCTCCGCCGCCAGCAGCAGCTTGGCCAGGGCGACCTCGAACGGGTCGCCCGCGTCGGCGGTGCCCGCGAGCCGCTCGTGGGCGGCGGCGAGGCCCTCGCACGCCCAGGTGAGATAGCCGACGGGCCCGGCGCACTCGGGGAGCACGGCCAGGTCCTCGGCGGACAGGCCCGACGTCCACAGCTCTTCTAGACGTTCGAGCGGCGCCGTCAGGTCCTGCTCGCGCAGCACGGGATCGTTCGCCCGGCCGTCATAGAGCCCGATGAGGGCCCGCCGCCGCTCCTCGACGGGTTCGAGCCCCTCGAAGACGTCCAGCCCTGCGCGGGCGACCCCGTACATCACCGTGCGGCGCTCGCGGTCGTCCCCGGCGGGCTCGGGAAGCCACAGGCCGGGCGGGCGCCACCGCCCGCCCTGCGAGAACCAGGCCAGCGGGTCGCGGACGGCCGGCTCCGGCGTGGCGAGGAACCCCGACAGCAGCTCGTAGTCGACGTCGCCGCGCGATCCGCCGCGGAGCGCCGAGGCCCCCAGCAGGAACGTCAGCAGCGACCACTGCTCGGCGCCCGCCGCCGACGTGCCCGGCCCGTAGAAGTCGCTGAGCTGCCGGGAGAGCACCACCGCGCGCGGGTCGCGGTTGTATTCCACGGCGCGCTGCCGGAGCTCCTCGTAGAGGCCGTCCGGCACCCGCCACGGCCCGTGGGCGTACACGTCCAGGACGGGCTCGTCGGTCAGCAGCAGCTCGAGATGTTCCGGCAAACGTGGGACGTTCACACGTGCACCCTACGGCGCGGGGCGATCACACACATCCCTTCCGGGCCTCCCGCCGCACTGCCTGGGAAGACGCCGCCGGGCACGCCGGGTTGGCACTTGGACGCCGGTCCGCGATAGTTGACCAATGAAGAGCTTTCACCGGGACACCGGGGAAGGCCCGCCGACCGGGAGGAGGAATCCCCCGTGCAGCCACTGCAAGTGACCGCCGAGCCGCATGACGGGCTGACCGTCGTGCGCCTGCGAGGCGAACTGGATATCGCCAACGCCGACGACCTGCGCCGGGAGTTGCACGCCGCGCGCCGCGAACACGGCGACATCATGATCCTCGACCTGGAGGACCTGGAGTTCATGGACTCCCACGGTCTCTCCGTCATCATCAGCTGTTACAAGGTGACGACCGCGGCCGGCGGCGGGGTGAGCCTCGCCGCGCCCCGGCCGATCGTGCGCCGGACGCTGGAGGTGACCGGCCTCACCGGCCGGCTCACCGTCTTCGACAGCCTCGACGAGGCCGTCGCCGTCCGACTCGCGGAACGCGCCGCGAGCGGCCAGCCGGCCACCGAACCCGCCTGACCGCGGGCGTCGGCGACTCGGCACGGCACCCCCGGAGCCCGCAGGGCCCGGGGGTGCCTCGTTTCCGTCACGTTCCGCGGCGTCACGCCTTCTGCGGCGGGGAGGGCGTCGGCCGCTTCGGGCCGCGTCCGTCACCCGAGGAACGGCCGGTCGCACGGCGCCCTATCCAGGGCAGCAAGTACGTTCTGGCCCAGTGGATATCCTCGCGGCGCATCGTCAGCCAGTCCGGCGCCGTCTCCGCCGCGGGCCAGGGCTCGCGCCAGTCGGCCGCCACCGGCAGCCCGAGCGCCTCGGCGGCCCGCAGGGCCATCCGGCGGTGCCCCTCCGGCGACAGGTGCAGGCGGTCCTCGTACCAGGCCCGGGGGTCGTTGAAGACGCCCATCATCGGCCACAGGTCGACGACCGCGCAGTCGCGCCGGTCGGCGATCGCGCGCAGGTGCATGTTGTAGATGGCGGCCTTGCCGCGGATCCGCCCGCCCGAGCGGAGCCCGCGCGGGTCGAAGCCGGTGAAGACGAGGACGCGCGCGCCGGTCGCCCGGAGCCGCCGCACCGCGCCGTCGAACTCGACCGCCAGCGCGTCCGGGTCGGCGCCCGGGCGGATCATGTCGTTGCCGCCGGCGCAGAAGGTCACGAGGTCGGGCCGCAGCTCGATCGCCCGCGGCACCTGGTCTTCGACGATCTGGTGCAGCAGCTTGCCGCGGATCGCCAGGTTGGCGTAGCGCAGCCCGGGGTCGTGCTCGGCCAGTCGCTCGGCGAGGCGGTCCGCCCAGCCGCGGAACCGGTCGGGCCCCGCGGCGGGGTCCGGATCGTTCAGGCCCTCGGTGAAGCTGTCCCCCAGCGCGACGAAGGTCCTGATCTGCCGCTGATCTCCCATCGCAACCCCAGGAATGGAATCATGTTCGGTCACGTGGATTAATCATGCAGCGTACATATGTCCCTACGCCACCGTAATAAATCGGGCTCCGCCCCAGGGGCCGATCAGGCGTGGCCCTGCGATCCCCGGTGCCAGGCCAGCATGCGGCGCTCGATCACCAGGAAGATCGCGTTCAGCACCAGTCCCAGCACTCCGAGCAGCACGATGCTCGCCCACATCTGGGGGACGTTGAACTCGTTCTGGGCCTGCAGCAGCTGGTAGCCGATGCCGTCGCTGCTGCCGACGAGCTCGGAGAGCACCATGAGGATCAGCGCGAGCGAGAGGCTGAGCCGGAGCCCCGCGAAGATCTTGGGCGCGGCCGCGGGCAGGATGAGGTACCGCAGGCGCATCCAGCGCGACATGCCGAACGACCGGGCGGTGTCGAGCTTGACCCGGTCGACGCCGCGCGCGCCGTCGATGGAGTTGAGCAGCACCGGCCAGATCACCCCGAAGATGATCGTGGCGAGCTGCATCTGCGTCCCGATCTTGAAGACCGAGATGAAGAACGGCACCAGCGCGGGCGGCGGCATCGCGCGGCCGAACTGCAGCAGCGGGTCGAGGAAGTCGAAGACCAGGCGGGAGCGGCCGAGCGCCACGCCGAGCGCCACGCCCAGCACGCCGGCGACGGCCCAGCCGGCGAACATGCGGCCGAGGCTCGCGGACCAGTGCTCGGTCGCCACCTCGTTCAGGAACAGGTGGTCGGCCGGGCCGGTGAACCACAGCTCCTTCATCCGTTCCCAGATCACCAGGGGTTCGGGGAAGAACGGCTCCTGCTTGGCGGCGGTCACCTTCTGCCACACGACGACGGCGACGACGGGCAGCCACACCACGGCCAGGACCCGGACCACCCAGGAACCCAGTCTCCGCACGATCACAGCGCCGCCTCCGTCCGGACCACGTGCCAGCGGAACATCGACCGTTCCAGCTGGACCAGCACCTGATTGATCACGAGCCCGAGCGCGCCCGCCCAGATGGCCGCGGCCAGCACCTCGTCGGTCGTGTCGATGCCGCTGGACTTCTTCAGGATGAACACGCCGAGACCGTGCGAGCCGCCGGCCAGCAGCTCGGCACTCACCGCCAGGATCAGCCCGACGGAGGCCGCCATCCGGATGCCCGTGGCGACGAACGGCATGGAGTGGGGCAGCGCGACCCGCCAGAGCACCGAGATCCGCCCGAACCCGTAGCTGCGCAGGGTCTCCTTGGCGAGCGAGTCGACCTCACGCATCCCGTACATCGTGTTGATCAGCACCGGCCAGAGCGCGGCGTAGAAGATCACGATGGCCCGCATGCGGAAGTCGGACTGGGCGATCACGATGACGAGCGGCACCAGGGCCACCGACGGGATGGGCCGGAGGAACTCCAGGATGCCGCGGACCGCCCGGTCGACCGGCGGCAGCGTGCCCAGCAGCACGCCGAGCGGCACCCCGACGACGATGGTGAGGAGCATGCCGACGGCCCACACGTAGAGCGTGGCGCCCACGTCCCGCAGGAAGGCGGTGTCGCCCACCAGCAGGACGGCCGAGCGCACGACCGCCGACATCGGCGGCAGCACGCTGGACTTGATCAATCCGAGCCGCGTGGCGGCCTCGGCGAGCACCAGGAAGGCGAGCACGCCGAGACCACCACGGATCAAACGTTGTTTCATCAGCCCAGAATCGTGTTGACGTCGAACTTCTCCTTGAGGAAGCCGTACTGAAGCATCAGGTCGGCCACCCGCTGCAACCGCGTCGCGCTCGTCGAGGTGACGAACGGCCCGATCACGATCGACGCCGCCGTGCTCTTGTCGAGGCCGGCGTAGCTGGGCAGGATGTTCACCACCGCGTTGCGGTCCTGCGCCGCCAGCGCCTGCGCCCTGGCGATGGCGCGCTTGAACGCCGCCGTGGTCTTGGGGTTCTTCTTGACGAAGGCGTCGGTGGCCACGTAGCCGTCCAGCGGCAGGTCCTTGGTGGCACCGGACAGCGAGTCCAGCACCGGACGGGCGCCGAGCTTCTTCTGCGCGTCGGTGAGGAACGGCTCGGCGACCCAGATCGCGTCGACCGACTTCTTCTCCAGCGCCGCCACCATCGCCGGGAAGGGCACGTCGACGAACGTGACCTTGTCCTTCTTCACGTCCACGCCCGCGGTGGCGAGCGCCGAGGTGACGGTGAGCTCACCGAGGTTCCGCCCGGTGTTGAGCGCGATCTTCTTGCCCTTGAGGTCGGCGGGCGTGTGGATCGGCGAGTCCTTGGCGACCAGGACCGGCAGCTCCTTCTCCACCCCGAGGTCGATCTCGGCGAGAATGCGCATCTTG
Organism: Spirillospora sp. NPDC048911; assembly: GCF_043198015.1. Classification (NCBI taxonomy): domain Bacteria; kingdom Bacillati; phylum Actinomycetota; class Actinomycetes; order Streptosporangiales; family Thermomonosporaceae; genus Spirillospora; species Spirillospora sp. NPDC048911. The sequence goes on from NZ_JBICUD010000011.1 coordinate 276,659, forward strand.
GTGCCGTTGGCGGACGAGGTGATCGCGCTGACGTGGTTGCTGACCATCATGTCGATCTGGCCGCCGATGAGCTTCGGCAGGGCCTTCGCGCCACCGGGGAAGACCTCGGTCTTGACGGTGAGGCCCTCCTCCTTGAAGAAGCCCTTCTGCTGCGCCAGGTATACGGGGGCCGCATAGGGGATGGGGAGGGTGCCGATGTTGAGGGTGCTCTTCTCGAGATCACCGTCGCCGCCGGCGTCATCGGAATCACTGCATCCGGCGATGAGGCCGGCGGCGAGGATGCCGACCAGCCCGGCGCCAACGACGCGCCGGATTCGACCGAACTTCATTCTTGCTCCTTACGAAACGAGCCACCGGCCGCTCCAGCCAACTCGCGGGGATGACGGATGGTGAGCGGGCGGCCGTATCGCTACACGGGGGGATTGACCAGCGATGGCCGACGGCCAGCGCGAAGAGACTAGCGCACAATGATCATCATTCGGGACGGGGGTCAGCCCGGCCGAATGTCAGCCCGATGACCGATAATGCATCGCTGCACACCTCTCTCGCCTTTGAGTGTTCTTGGGCCCGTCCGCCCGGTCAGCTCTTCCTGACCATCGGGAGGACCTCGGACGCGAAGCGCTCCGCCGTCTCGCTGAGCAGCGCCGGGTCGGCGTCGCGGGAATGGCCGGCGATGATGAGCCGGTCCAGCCCGACGTCGAAGAGCTCCCGCAGCCGTTCCGCACAGTGCTCGCTCGGGCCGACCACGGCGAAGCGGTCGACGAACCCGTCGTCGATCGCCGCGGCGTGCTCGGCGTCGCGCATCGCGTGGCGCCGGACCGAGTAGTCCCGCGCCAGCGTGGTCAGCGCCGACCGGTCGGCCGCCGCGGTGACCTGGGAGCCGGCGTCCGACATGCCGCCGAACCGCACGAGCGTGCTGAAGCTGCCCCGTACCACCTCGCGCGCGACGCTCCGGTCGGGATGCGCCACCGCGTTGACGTACGCGCCGAAGGAGAGGCCGGCGGGGTCGAGGCCGGCCTCCTCCCGGGCCCGGCGCGCGGTGTCGATCGCCCAGCGCACCCGGCCGGGGTCCGCGCCGACGGTGACCGCGACGCGGTCGGCCGTGCGGGCGGCGGCCGCGAGCACCTTGGGCCCGGTCGCGGCGACCTCGACCGGAACCTTGGGCAGGTCCGCGCCGGGCAGCCACTCCAGCCGGCTCGGGAAGCCCGACCGGTCGACCGCCTCACCGCGCAGATAGGCCTGCACGTCGCGCAGGTAGTCCTCGAACTCGGGGACCGGCGACGGCCGCTTCCCGAGGTAGGCGACCGCCGAGTCGCCCCGGCCGATGCCCAGCACCGCCCGGCCGCCGGAGAACTGCTGCACGGTCGCGATGCCGGACGCGGTCACCGCCGGGTCGCGGGTCACGCTGTTGGTCACGCCCGGCGCCAGCAGGATCCGCTCGGTGGCCGCCGCGGCGGCGGTCAGCGTCGCGTACACGTCGCCGGTGAGGTTCTGGCTGTCGGCGATGAGGATCCCGTCCCAGCCCTGGGCCTCGGCCGTCGCGGCGGCCTGCGGCCCCCGGCCCGCGGCCGGGAACGTCAGCGTCCATACCTCGCGGTCGGGGGGAAGACCGGCCGCGCAGGTCATGACCCCGGCCCGGCGGCCGCCATGTGCACCGACATGGCGTGCTGGACGAGGGTGATGAGCACCTGCTTGGTCGACTCCCGGCTGCGGGCGTCGCACTGGAGGATCGGCACGTGCGCGCTGATCGACAGGGCCTCGCGGATGTCCTCGACGCCGTACTGGAACTCGCCGTGGAAGCCGTTGACGCCGACCACGAAAGGCAGCCCGAGCTCCTCGAAGTAGTCGACCGCGGCGAAGCAGTCGGCCAGGCGCCGGGTGTCGACCAGGACGACGGCGCCGATGGCGCCCTTGACCAGGTCGTCCCACATGAACCAGAACCGGTGCTGCCCGGGCGTGCCGAACAGGTAGAGGATCAGCTCGCTGTCCAGCGACACCCGGCCGAAGTCCATGGCGACCGTGGTGGTGGTCTTGTCGGGCACCGCGGACAGGTCGTCCACGTCCGCGCTGGCGGCCGTCATGACCGCCTCGGTGGTCAGCGGCATGATCTCCGAGACCGAGCCGACGAACGTCGTCTTGCCGACGCCGAAACCGCCACCCACGACGATCTTGACCGAGACCAGGTCGCCGTCCGGACCGCCCATGCCGTGGCCGCCCGGGCCACCGGGGCCGCCCGGCCCGCCCGGGCCACCGGGACCGACCGGACCACCGGGACCACCCGGTCCGGCGGGCGGCCCCGCCACCGATCCCCGATCAGAGCTTGCGAAGTCCACTGAGCACCCTTTCCAGCAGGCGGAGGTCCGGCTGCGTCCCGGCGGGGCGCGACTGGTGCAGCCGCAGAAGTCCTTCGAGGGCCATGTCGGCGACGAGCACGCGGGCCACGCCGAGGGGGAGCCTCAACAGCGCGGACACCTCGGCCACCGAACGCGCCGACCGGCACAAATCCATGATCGCCCGATATTCGGGGGTCAGCATGGACACGTCGCGCGGCGGGTAGGGCGCCGCGGTGACCAGCGCCTCGATCGCCAGGTCGTACCGCGGCTTGACACGCCCGCCGGTGACCGCGTACGGCCGCACCAGGGAACTGGAGTCCTGGTCCTGCCGCGGCTCCGGCCGCCGCTGCGACCGGTCGTCCCATCGTGGGACACCGCCGGGCCCGGCACCGTAGTGTCCGCCTCGATCCATCACGCCGACCCTCCGCCAGAATCAATCAAGGTCAGTAACGGGCCGGGCCGGCGCCCATTTCGGACACCGGAGGACCTGGATGGGGCGGCTGCTCCCCGCCGGCGCGCAGCGCCGGGGTCAGTACCCGGCCCACGCGCTCGACCAGCAGCGTCATCTCGTACGCCACCAGGCCGAGGTCGCAGTCCGGCGCGGCGAGCACCGCGAAGACCGAGCCGTTCGTGATCGACATGACGAACAGCAGTCCGCGGTCCATCTCGACGACGGTCTGGCTCACGCCGCCGGCGTCGAAGATCTTCGCCGCCCCCTGCGTGAGGCTCATCAGCCCGGAGGCGATGGCCGATAGCTGGTCCGCCCGCTCCGGCGGAAAGCCGGCCGAGTAGGCCATCGGCAGACCGTCTGAGGAGACCACGACGGCGTGCGCGACCTTCGGAACCCGGTCCGCGAAGTTCGTCACCAACCAGTTGAGATCCTGCCCGCTCACCGGGTGCCTCCTGTCTCTCCGCCGCCCTGCTGCGACGGATCTTCACCTGTACCCTCGCCCGGTCCGCCTTGCTGCATGTGCGTGCGCCCACGGTGGACGCCGCGCTGCAGGCTGGCGAAACGGTTCCGGACGACGTCGGCGGACTGGGCCTGCCGTGGCGCCGCCGGTTGTTCCAGTGGTCCGGTGGCGGCCTGGGCCGCGGGCGACGCGACCGCGCCGGGGACCCGGTTCTTGCCGGGCACCCGCTTGGGCAGCCCGACGGAGGTCAGTTTGCCCGCCACCGGCTCCCGCACCGCCTCGGCGGCCTGGAAGCCCGCGTCGGCGGGCGACTCCCAGCCCTTCACCGGATCCTTGCCTCCCCCACCCTCGGACCTGCGCTGGAACCACTCCGACTGCATCGCGTCGAAGATAGGTGACCGCTCCGGGGTGCGCCGCGGCGGCTCGGACCGCACGGCGGGTTCGGGAGCGGGCGGCTCGAGGACCGGCTCCTCGAGCGTGAACGGCGCGGGCTGCCGAGGCCCGCCCTGACCGGTGCCGTGCGGCTCGCCCCACGAGGCGCCGCCGGTACCGGATCCATTGCCGGGCTGGTGGCCCGGTTCGCCGCCGCGGCCGTAGTCGCCGCCGGGCGCGCCGAAGGCCTCCACCGCGGGCTGCGGGCCGGTCTCCCACGAGATCTGGCGCCGCAGGTTGCGGTCCGCCGGGCCCTGCTGCTCGGGGATGCGCGGCTGCGCCTCGGGCACGGCCGGCAGCGGCGCGGTGTGGTCCCTGCCGTCGAGCACGCGGGGCAGCGGCCCGGTCTGGCCCTGCGGCTCCGCGCGGCCCGGCAGCTGCGCGCCCGGCTGCCGGATCGGCAGCGGCCCGGTGGCCGGGTGCGACGGCTCCGCGGGCGGCATGCCCTGCCCCTGGCCCGTCCCGTGGATCCGCGGCAGCGGCCCGGTGCCGGACACCCGCGGCTGCCCGCCGGTGTTGTGGAGGCGCGGCTGCGATCCCGTGTCCTGGTAGGAGGGGCGTGACCCGTCCTGGTAGGACGGCTGGGAACCGGTGTCCTGGTAGGAGCCGCCGTCCTGGTACGAGGGACGCGAGTCCTGGTAGGACGGCCGGGAGCCGGTGTCCTGGTAGGAGCCGCCGTCCTGGTACGAGGGACGCGGATCCTGGTAGGACGGCTGCGAGCCCGTGTCCCGCAGAGACGCGCGCGGCCCGGTGTCCTGCAGCGAGGGCCGGCCGCCGGTGTCGTGGAACGTGGGCTGCCCGCCGGTCTGCTGGAAGCCGCCGTTCGAGGGCGCGGAGAGCGCCAGCGGGGTGCCCGCGCCGGCCGACAGGACCGGCGCCGGGGCGTCGAACTCGCGGCCGCCACCGCTGAAGTTGCGCGACCCCACGCCGCCGGACTCGCCGGCGCTGACCACCGCGTCCGGCAGCACCACGAACGCGGTGAGACCGCCGCCCTGCGCGGCCCGCAGCTCGACCCGGATGCCGTGCCGGACCGCCAGGCGGCCGACCACGAACAGGCCCATGCGGCGGGCGGCCGAGAAGTCGATGACCGGCGGGTTGGCCAGCCGCCAGTTGGCCTGCTCCAGCTCCTCCACCGACATGCCCACGCCGTTGTCGGTGATCTGCAGCATCGCGCCGCCGCCGCTCAGCAGCTGGCCCGACACCGTGACCTTGGTGCTCTCGGCGGAGAACACCGTGGCGTTCTCGACCAGCTCGGCCAGCAGGTGCACCAGGTCGTTGACCATGGGACCGGCGACCAGCATCTCGCCCTGCACGCGCAGCGAGACCCGCTCGTACTGCTCCACCTCCGACAGCGAGGCGCGCACGACGTCGATGAGCGGGACCGGGCGGTTCCACTTGCGCACCTGGTCCTGGCCGCCGAGGACCAGGAGGTTCTCGCAGTTGCGGCGCATGCGGGTGGCCAGGTGGTCCAGCCGGAAGAGGTTGGCCAGCTGCTCCTCGTCGCGCTCGCTCTGCTCCAGCTCCTCGATCAGCCGCAGCTGGCGTTCGATGAGCGACTGGCTCCGGCGCGACAGGTTGACGAACATCGCGTTGATGTTGCCTCGCAGGACGGCCTCGTCGGCCGCGAGCCGGACCGCCTCGCGGTGGACCTCGTCGAACGCGCGGGCGACCTGGCCGATCTCGTCGGTCGAGACGATGTCGATCGGGTCGACCTCGATGCCGCCGGCGGCCGCCTCCGGATCGCGCAGCCGGTCGACCAGACCCGGCAGCCGGGTGCCGGCCACCTCCAGCGCGCCGTTGCGCAGCCGGCGCAGCGGCCGCACCAGCGAGCGGGCGACGATGATGGTCGCGATGAGGACGATCACGATGACGAGGAAGAGGATGACGCCGTCGCGGATCGCGGCGGCGAGGGCGTCGCCGCGCAGGGCGCCGGTGCGGTCGGTGAGCGACTTGGCCAGCACCTCCTCGACGTCGCGCATCTTCTCGGTCTTCTTCGTCATGTTCCGGCCCCACGTGCGCGCGTCGTTGGCGCTGAGGGCCGGCCTGACCCGGAGCGAGGCGGAGGCGCGGGCCAGCGTGACGGCCTGCAGGCGGGTGCTCTCGGTCTGGTCGATCTCCGTGCCGGTCACGGTGTCCTCGAACAACCGGCGCTGTTCGCCGGTCGCCGTCGAACGGAACGTGGCCACCAGGCTCTCGGACTCGGCGCTGGTGGACTCCAGCGCCCGCAGGTCGGACTGCTCGAACCGCCCGGCCCACAGGCCGGTGGCGACCAGCGCGCGTTCCTGGGACGCGGCGTCCTTGGCCCGCGCGATCGCCGACAGGGCCAGGGCGTTCTGCGCGAGATCGGGCTTGGGCGCGCCCTGGGCGAGCTGGACGTGGAAGTCGTTGACGTCGGCGATGACCCCGGAGTACTTGTCCACGATCGCGCCGGGGGGCAGCTGGTCGGCCAGCCTGCGGAGGGCGGGCAGCACCTCGATGCGGGAGAGGACGGTGCGCACGGTCAGTTCGAGGCCGGGGGAACCCTCGGTGCTCACCCGCCGGGCCGCGGTGCGCACCTTTCCGGCGGCCTCGTCGACCGACGCCTGCTTCGCGCGCAGGGTGTTGTCGGTGACCTGGCTGAACGCGCCGCCCGCGGTCCGGTCCACCCGGAGGTCCCGTTCGCCCTCGAGTTCGTGGGAGAAGGCGGCCATCTGCTGGCCGAGCTCGGCGAGGCGTTCCAGCCGCTGGTAGTCCTGGGCGTCGTTCCAGGAGACCGACACCCGGTATCCCGCCAGCAGGGCCGCCACGAAGGTCGGGATCGCGATGAGCGCGAACAGCTTGACCGGCACGCGCCAGTTATGGAGGCGCAGCCTTCCGAGCCCACGGTCGGAATTGTCGGCTGCGGGCACGGCCAAGGGAAGCTCGCGCCCGGGCCCGGGGGGAGCTTCCCGACTCTCATCGCCCGATTGCATACGCACTTGGCGTCGACACCCTCTCACTCACAGTGCCGTTTTCCGGCGGTCGAGGGCTGCGCGATTGGTTTGCACGACATGCCCGCTGTTCCTTCACTGCGCCCGACATTGGAGCACATTAGAAGACACGCCGCAAAGGTGTCAGCGATCTTCGCAGATCCGCACAGAACACCAGTAGTTTTATACCCGTTTGTCCGGTTTGCACCCTTTGTCTAGGAGTTGACGACCCCCCGGAACCCCCGTGATGCCACGCGCCGTAATGCGGCCGCGACCGGGCGCGTTCCTCGTTGCGAAAATGTTGCCGAAGATGGCATGGGACGAGCGTTGGACCGCATTCCAATAGCATTTCGCCGCGATCCGGCGGACATTCCTCCCCGCGCGCAGGCGGACGACCCCGGAACACGGAGCCGAACCGGCGGCCGTCCGCGCGGGCACATGCCGGAGGCGCGCCGCCACGGTCCGCACCTCAGGGCACGTCAGCGGCGATGACGGTCCGGGGACCGCACACCCTCGCGTACCATGATCGTTCAGACGGAGATCCTGTTCCGGGCCGTCCGAGCGGAACGTTCCCGCACTGCGGTAATGTCCCAGTTGCCACGGCCCCTGACTCCCCGGCCGCCGCCTCGTCCGGCGACATGGCCGGCCAGGCCTCCGCGACCCGCATTTCACGTTTCACGCGTGTTAAGGAGCGCCATCCACCGGTCATCGTCTGTGGGGCCGTGCACGCGCTGAACCCCCGCATATACGTGAAATGAACCCCCATAAAAAGAAGCGGCGGAAGTGACCCCGGGTCCACTCGCCGCCTCGCTCGTCCCGGCCAGGTGAAGACCATGCTTGAGATCGCCAAACTGACGCACAGCTACGGTGAGCACGATGTGCTGCGCGACCTGAACCTCACCGTCGCCGAGGGCGAGCTGGTGAGCATCGTCGGGCCCTCCGGCTGCGGCAAGTCCACCCTGCTGCGCTGCGCGGCCGGGCTGATGCGGCCCACCAGCGGCACGGTCACCCTGAACGGCCAGGTCATCGACGGCGTGCCCGACAACCTCGCCGTGGTCTTCCAGGACTACAGCCGGTCGCTGTTCCCCTGGCTGAGCGTGCGCGACAACGTGGCGCTGCCGCTGCGCCGCCGCGGCAAGAAGCGCGCCGAGCGGCGGGCGGCGGCGATGGAGGCCCTGGCGGCGGTGGGTCTCGCCGACGCCGGGCGCAAGTACCCCTGGCAGCTGTCGGGCGGCATGCAGCAGCGCGTCTCGATCGCGCGGGCGCTCGCCTACCGTCCCGCCCTGATGCTCATGGACGAGCCGTTCGGCTCCGTCGACGCCCAGACCCGCGAAGATCTGGAGGACCTGGTCCTGCGGGTGCACCGCGACGAGGGCATGACGATCCTGCTGGTCACCCACGACATCGACGAGAGCGTGTACGTCGGCGACCGGGTCGTGGTGCTCGGCCGCAACCCCGGCCACGTCCGCGCCGAGATCCCGGTCAGCCTGCCGACCCCGCGCGAGCAGATCGCGACCCGCGCCGCTCCGGAGTTCGTCTGGCTGCGCGCCGAGGTCGGCCGGCTCGTGCGCGGCGCCTCGCAGCAGCCGGGGTCTCCCGCGCAGCCGGCGCCGGAGCCGGCGCCCGAGGCAACGGCTCCGGACAACATCGTCAAGGCCGCGACCAAGTCGGACTGAGGCGTCGTCAGGGCCGCCTGCGGCGTGGTCGGCCTTTTCAGGCCAGAGCGGATCTCCACCCTGGGCCGCCGGCATCGCGGCGTTCAAGATGGCAGGCACAAGCTCCCTGCCAAAGGAACGCCATGCGGTTCAGATCACCGTCGGCCCTGCTCCTCTGCGTCCTGCTGCTCGTCTCGCTCGCGTCCGCCTGCGGTGACTCGGGCGACGGCGGCGGCGCCGGCTCCCGCGACAAGACCAAGATCAAGGTGGCGACGCTCCCCCTCGTCGTGGACGCGCCCTTCTACATCGCGCTGAGGCACAAGCTCTTCGAGAAGGAGGGCCTCCAGGTCACGCCCGTCCTGGTGCCGCAGAGCAAACAGGCGGTCCCCGGCCTGGTCAGGGGCGACATCGACATCGTCTACGGCAACGACGCCTCGTTCCTGCAAGGCCACGACAGCGGCACGCTCAAGGTCAGGCTGGTGGCCGAGGGCACCACCCTCAGCCCCGGTTTCATGGCCGTGCTGGTCATGCCGGGCTCCCCCGTCAGGACGATCGCCGACCTGGGCGGCAAGAGCGTCTCGGTGCACATCCTCAACAACGTCCAGGCGCTCACCTTCAACGCGATCGTCAAGGCCGGCAAGGGCGACCCCAAGCGGATCAGGTATCGCGAGGTCCTGCTGCCCAACATGGCCGCCGCCCTGCAGAAGGGCGACATCGACGCCATGCACGGCATGGAGCCGTTCATCAGCGACGCCAAGAGGAAGCTCGGCGCGCGCGTGGTCTCCGACGGTGCCGCCGCGCCGGTGCGGGACATCGCGCTCGACGGCTACTTCACCACCGACCGGTGGGCCGGCCGCAACCCCGGCACCGCGCGGGCCTTCCAGCGCGCCATGATCAAGGCGAACGCGCTGGCGGCCGACCGGCGCGAGGTGGAGGCGGTGCTGCCCTCCTACACCAGGGTCGACCCGGCGATCGCGAAGATCATGACCATGCCCGGTTACCCGGCCTCGATCAGCGCGGCGCGGATCCAGCGGCTCATCGATCTGATGGTCGGGCAGGGACAGCTCAGGAAGAGGCTGGACGCGGCGTCCATCGTCGTCGCCGGCTCGTGACCGCCGCCGTGCCCGGCCGGCTCACTCCGGCCGGACGGTTCGCCCGCGGCGCCGCCGGGGTGGCGATCCTCGTCGCGGCCAGCGAGGCGCTCGGGCGGGCGGGCATCGTGCACCGCGACTACCTCCCGCCCGCCTCGGTGTTCCTGCGGCGCGCCGCCGAGCTCGCGGCCGACACCGCCTTCCTCGGGCACCTGCGCGCCACCCTCACCGCGTGGGCGCTCGGCCTGCTGATCGCCGTCGCGTTCGCCGTCCCGCTGGGCGTGGTGCTGGGCAGTGTGCCGGTGATCAACACCGGGACCCGCGCGGTGGTGGAGTTCCTGCGTCCCATCCCCTCGGTCGCGCTCATCCCCCTGGCCGGACTCATCCTGGGAGCCGGGCTGCAGATGAAGCTGACACTGATCGTCTACGCGGCCACCTGGCCGATCCTGTTCAACACCATGTACGGCCTGAACGACGTGGACCCGCTGGCGAAGGACACGCTGCGGTCGTTCGGCTTCGGTCCCCTGCCGGTGCTGTACCGGGTCTCGCTGCCCTACGCCGCGCCGTTCATCGCCACCGGGATCCGGCTGGCCGCGGCGGTGGCGCTGATCCTGGCGGTGAGCACCGAGATCCTGGCCGGCTGGGGCGAGGGCGTCGGCGTCTTCATCGCCCAGGCGCAGACCGCGCCCGGCGGCATCGACGACATGCTCGCCGCGACGGTGTGGACGGGAACGCTGGGGCTGGTGATCAACGCCGTGCTGATCGCGGCCGAGCGACGGCTCTTTCGCCGGCAGCGGCGGATCTCGTGACGGCGGCGAGCAGAACGCCCGTGCGGCTCGCCGCCGCGGCGGCACGACGCTGGCTCGTGTTCGCCGTCGGCGCCGGGGTCTGGGAGGCGGCGTGCCGTGCGGCGGGCGACCCGTTCTTCCCGCCGCCCTCCACCATCGTCCGGACGATGCACACGCTGTGGTTGTCGGGCCCGGCGTCGCGCCTCTTCATGACCGAGCGGGCGACCGGCGACATCCTGCCGAGCCTGGCCAGGATGCTGGTCTCGCTGGCGGCCGGCCTGGTGGCCGGGGTCGCGCTGGGCGTCGCGGCCGGCCGTTCGGAACGTTTCCACGCCTACTGCGACCCGGTGTTCCAGTTCGCCCGGGCCATCCCGCCGCCCACGCTGGTACCGGTCTTCCTGGTGCTGTTCAGCCTCGGCACGCAGATGCAGATCGCCTCGATCCTCTTCAGCGTGATCTGGCCGATCGTGCTCAACACCGCCGACGGCGCCCGCGCGGTCGATCCGCTGCAGCTCGACACCGCGGCGGTCTACCGGCTCACCGCGGCCGAACGGCTGTGGCTGCTCGTCCTCCCGGCCGCGCTGCCGAAGATCTTCACCGGCCTGCGCCTGGCGCTCTCGCTGTCGCTCATCCTGATGGTCTTCTCGGAGCTGCTGCCGGGCACGTCCAACGGCATCGGGTTCCAGCTGACCGACGCGCAGAGCCGCTATGACCTGCCGGAGATCTGGGCGGTCATCGTGCTGCTGGGCGTGCTCGGCTACGTCCTCAACTCGCTGCTCCTGATCGTGGAACGCCGCGTCCTCTCCTGGCACCGGGGCGCACGGCAGACCCGGCCGTAAACGTCCCTTTCCCTCGCGCTCGGCGGCCTCCTGCGCCACGATGGTCGCAATCACACAAACCGAGGGTTGCCCCGTGCTCGAGATCGAAGACCTGAGCCATCGATACAACGACCACCTGGCGCTGGAAGGCGTGAACCTGACCGTCGCCGAGGGCCAGCTGGTGAGCATCGTCGGCCCGTCCGGCTGCGGCAAGTCCACCCTGCTGCGCTGCATCGCCGGACTCATCAAGCCCACGGGCGGCAAAGTGGTGCTCAACGACACCGCCATCGACGGCGTGCCCGACAACCTGGCGGTGGTCTTCCAGGACTACAGCCGCTCCCTGTTCCCCTGGCTGACCGTGCGCGACAACGTGGCGCTCCCACTGCGCCGCCGCGGCATGGGCAGGCAGCGACGGCGCGCGGCCGCACTCGAAGCGCTCAAGTCGGTCGATCTCGCCGACGCGGGTAGCAAATACCCCTGGCAGCTGTCGGGCGGCATGCAGCAGCGCGTCTCCATCGCACGAGCGCTCGCCTACCGCCCCGCCCTCATGCTCATGGACGAGCCGTTCGGCTCCGTCGACGCCCAGACCCGCGAGGACCTGGAGGACCTGGTCCTGACCGTGCGCGGCACCGGCGAGATGACGATCCTGCTGGTCACCCACGACATCGACGAGAGCGTGTACGTCGGCGACCGCGTCATCGTGCTCGGCCGCGACCCCGGCCACGTCCGCGCCGACATCCCGGTCAAGCTGGCCGGCCCGCGCGACCAGATCGCGACCCGCGCCGAGCCCGAGTTCGTGCGCCTCCGCGCCGAAGTGGGCCGCCTGGTCCGCGGCGGCAGACCCGCGAACCCCACCCGGCACGAACCCAAACTGAACGTCGACCACTGACGGCCAGTCACCGGGGTCTCACCAAGAGCACGCATGTTCAGCAACGTGCCCCCGCCCCCATCTGGGTCTCCGGTAATGTCAAAGGCGTGGCGACTGTCTCCACCTCCGAACTCACGATGATCGTCAAGGGCCAGGGCGCCCGGCTGGACGACGTCGAGACGCAGGTCGACGCCCTCACCCGCAGGGTCGTCTCCCTCCAGGAGGGACAAGCCCTCACCATCAAGGCGCCGGGTCTCCTGCTGACGCAGCAGGGACTTAAGATGCCGACCCTCACGGACCAGGAGATCGACGAAGTCCACGACGCCTGATAGCGGTCGGCTCCTCATGAGCTTGGTGGCACTGGCCAGGACGCCCGTTCGACTTCATTTGGCGTCGGCGTAGCGGTCGACGACGGCGAGCTCCATGGGGAAGACGACGGGGGTCTGGCCGAAGAGGAGGTCGCGGGCCTCGCCGGCCGCGGCGTGGATCGCCTCCGACACCTGGCCGGCGAGCTCCGTGGGCGTGTGGACGATGACCTCGTCGTGCTGGAAGAACACCAGCCGTGGCGGGCCGAGGGTCGTGAGGCGGCGGCGGAGGGAGCCGAGCAGGGCGAGCGCCCAGTCGGCGGCGGTCGCCTGCACGACGAAGTTGCGGGTGAAGCGGCCGCGGCTGCGCAGCGCCTGGCCCGCGCTGGCGTCGTCGCCCGTGCTGGTCAGCTCACGCCAGCTCGTGGACGGGGGCGGGCAGGTGCGGCCCAGGCGTGATCGCACGAGCCGCCCCTGCTCACCGGCGCGGGCCGCGGACTCGACGAAGTCGAACGCGTCGGGGAAGCGGTTCTTGAGGATGGCGAGCAGTTGCACCGCCTCGCCCGTGCCGCCGCCGTACATCGCCGACAGCAGGGCGATCTTGGCTTTGTCGCGGGCGCCCTCCTTGCCGCCGAACGCGTCGGAGAGGGCGGCGTAGAGGTCGCCCTGCGCGGCGGCCGCGGCGAACGCGCGGTCACCGGCGAGGGCCGCCAGCACGCGCGGTTCGAGCTGGGCGGCGTCCGCGACCACCAGCGACCAGCCGGGGTCGGCGACGACGGCCTGCCGCAGGACGCGCGGGATCTGCAGGGCCCCGCCGCCGTTGGTGGCCCAGCGGCCGGACACCACGCCGCCGACCACGTACTCCGGCCGGAAGCGTCCTCCGGAGACCCAGGTGTCGAGCCACGCCCAGCCGTGCGCGGTGTGCAGCCGGGACAGCTCCTTGTATTCGAGCAGCAGCGGCACCGCGGGGTGGTCGAGCCGCTTGAGGACGTGCGCCCGCGTCGAGGTGATGGTGAGGCCCGCGGCCGCGAAGGCCTTGATGATCTGGCCGGGCGAGTCGGGGTTGACGTGGGCACGGCCGCCGAACGCGGCGCTGATCTGGTCGGCGAGGGCCTGCAGCTTGCGCGGGCGCAGCCCGCCGGACGGCCGGGGCCCGAGCAGGCCGGTGAGCAGCGCGTCGTGCTCCCCGGGCGACCAGGGCAGCCCGTCATGGCTCATCTCGGCGGCGACGAGCGAGCCCGCCGACTCGGCCGCGGCGAGCAGCGCGAAGCCGTCCAGCCCGGCGATCCGCCGCTGCTGATCGGCGTGCACCGCGACGACCCGCTCCAGCTCGTCGTGCTCGGCCGGGGCATCGTCGTCGAAGAGCGACGCCTGCGGCGGCAGCTCGGCCATCGCCACCGGATCGGCCGGCACGGGCTCGCCGCGCAGGCGCGCCCAGGCCGCCCGTACGGAACGCGGCTCGCCGTAACGGCCCGCGTGCCCGAGCAGCAGGCTCTCGACGAGCTCCAGGTCGTGGCAGCGCGCGACACGCACACCCGCGCGCACCAGCCGCGGGTAGAGCCGCGCGGTGGCGGGCCACACCCAGCGCGGCGCGGCGGCGGCCTCGCGTCCGGCGATGGCCGCGACCAGGTCGGCGACCGGTTCGCCGGGACCGGCGGGCGTGCCGTCGTCGGCGAGGGGCCGCAGCTCTCCCCCGCCGTCCGGCCCGGGGGCCACCGCGATCCTCACCAGCTCATTCTGCCGCCGGGCACTGACAGAACCGGCGGCGGGCGGGTGCTCGCCACGACGGTGCTCACCACGACGTGCTCACCACGACGTGCTCGCTACGACAAAACCCCTCCGCGCCCGCGGGCGGGCACGGAGGGGTTCCGGCGCGGTACTCAGGCGACCAGGGAGACCTGCTGGCCGGGCGGAGTGTCACCGTAGCGGTCGATGACCTTGTTGAGCTGGAGCTGGTAGTAGAGCACGCCGAAGCCGAGGAGGCCGAGGAGGAACCCCATGCCGCCGCTGCAGCTGGCGGGCAGGCCCGCGGCGCGCTGCGCCTGCGCGATGTGGCCGCCGAGCTTGACCCACATCACCAGCGGCCAGATGCCGAGGGTGATGAAGCCGAAGAGCATCGACAGCAGGGCGTTGGTGGAGGAGTCGCCGATGCGGCGGTCGTACTCGAACAACTCCTTGTGCACCTTGAAGAACCAGACCAGGCCGTAGATGCCGAACGTGATCATCGGCAGTCCCAGCCAGGCGCCGACCGGGTTGCGGCGCTTCATGTTGAGACCGGCGGCGCGCGCGACGGGCGCCTGCTGGTGGGCCGGGGCGGGGGCGTAGCCGCCCTGCTGGTGGGGCTGCTGCTGGTGCGGCTGCTGCTGGTATGGCTGCTGCTGACCCTGCTGGGGGTAGCTCATGCTTGCACTCCTGGTGGACGAGTCACGTGATCGGTCGACCGTCCGCTGTATTCGGTCATCCGGGGGTGAGATCAGACTGTACGACAGCCAGGACGATCAAGAGGTGGATATCAAGAAGTTTGTCAGGCTTTAAAGTAAGATTTTCGCATTTGGGCAGCCATAACCCTGCTAGCGCAGTGAGATCGTCACCTCGTCCTCGCAGGGCGGATCGACCTCGTGCTCCAGGCAGCCGCTCGCCGCGAAACAGCGGAGCCGGAGCTCCGCCCCGGTCACGTCCACGCGCAGGAAGCTCTTGAAGAACGGCGGCCGGTCCCAGTCGGCCAGCTCCGACCTGAACCGCTGCGGCAGCTTCCGCACCGGCAGCCGGGTCAGCTTGGTCCGGCGCCACCGGCCGTTCGGGACGCCCAGCACCGCGGCGACGAACCGCGCGCGCCGCGACGCCGGAACGCCGTCGTAGTCGCGTCCCGGTTCGATGCCGAGCCGGTGCTTGATCGCCGCCGTGGCCTCCTCGGGGGTGAGCGAGAACAGCCGGGGCAGCCGCAGCCACCTGCCGTACATCTGGCTGTAGCGCGACAGCGAGTCGCCGCGCAGCGGGTAGCAGCGGAACTCCGACTCGTCGAGGGTCCGCGTCCGCGGGATGACGTGCGTGGCGTGCATGAACGCGCCGCCGCCGCCGGCCACCACGTACTGGATCGTGCGGCCGTCCGGCGTCGCGATCGGGTAGCGCTGGTAGTTGTGGATGTCGCCGCCGATCGCCGCGACGTAGTGGTGCGCGGGGTCCTGCACGATCTCGTCGATCGTGCCGCCGTCCTCGACCCGGCCGGGCTTGTGGCGGTCGTCCACGTACAGCGGCTTGCCGGTGATGAGCAGCTTGGGCTTGGGCCCCGCCGACATCTCCCGCAGCCACTCGCCCTGGGCGCGGTCGATGCCGCCGGTGATCCCGGTGTCGATGCCGACGATGCGCAGCGACGGGGTGTCGATCGCCCAGTACGGGCCGGGCTGCACCGAACGCTGGCCCGGCGCGCCGCGGTACCTCGCCCGGGCCGCCGCGAGCGTCGCCTCGTCGACCGGCCCCGACTCGCGCCACAGGAACCGGGGCAGCAGCCGCAGCGTGCCAGTCCACGGCTCCGGATGGCAGGCCATGTCGAGGTCGCAGAAGACGCGCAGGAAACCCCGCAGCCCGTCGTACCAGTCGTGGTTGCCGGGCACCGCGTAGATCGGGCCCGGGAACCCCTGGTACGGGCGGAAGAACTTGGTCTCGTACTCGGCCGCCTCGCCGGTCGGGTAGACGACGTCGCTCGCGATGATCATGAAGTCGGCGCCGTCCCCGACCCGCATCGCGCCCGGCACGACCGCGTACTGCGAACGGTCGCCCTCACCGGTGTCGCCGAGCACCATGAACGAGAACTCCGCGTCCGGCCTGTGCACGGTGAACGCGGCGGGAGATCCCCGTTCGGCCAGCGCGTCGACGCAGCGGCGGCGGATGCCGTCGGACGGGTCGCCGAACAACCGCGCGATCACGTCGTTGCGCGAGCGCCACAGCACCGTCGGCCGCCGCCAGGAAAAGCCCGGCGAGCGGCCGTCCGGCATCAGCTCCGTGAAGGTGCCGGGCCGGCCGCACGTCCAGCCGGCACCCGTCTCCGACGTACGCGAGTTCTCGGGCGGATGCCCGGCCGACACCGAGTCCTCGGCGTGCACAGAAAACCTCCGGGAGTAAGGGGGTAGGCACACCCTGTCCCGGAGGTGATCTGTGCGTCAAGCGGTCCCGGAAAGCCCGGAAGCCCTTAGTGGGCGCCGGTTCCGGTGAGCGCGCGGACTTCGAGCTCGGCGTAGAGCGCGTCGTCCTCGCGGCGGCGGCCGGCGGTGATCGTGCCCAGCGCCGCGGCGAGGAAGCCGACCGGGATGGAGATCAGACCCGGGTTCTCCAGCGGGAACGGCGCCTTGGTCGTGCACGAGAACAGCGCGGTCGCGTTGCCCACCTCCTTGGAGGTGACCGGCACATCGCACTTCTCCGCCTGGGTGGCGGTCAGCTTCAGGGCCGGCTTGGTCTCCGACGCGCCGCCCCAGGCGACCGGCGAGAGCAGGACCAGGACGACGGCCGAGATGAGGCCGCCGTAGATGCCCCAGACCGCGCCGCGCGTGTTGAACTTCTTCCAGAACAGCGAGAAGAGCAACGTGGGCAGGTTGGCCGACGCCGCGACCGCGAACGCGAGCGCCACCAGGAACGCCACGTTGAGCCCGCGGGCGAAGATGGACAGGACGATCGCGATCGCGCCGATGATGAGGGCCGCGATCCGGGCGACCTTGACCTCGTCCAGTTCCGTCACCTTGCCGCGCTTGAAGACGTTGGAGAACAGGTCGTGCGCGAACGAGGAGGACGACGCCAGCGTCAGCCCGGCGACCACGGCGAGGATCGTCGCGAACGCCACCGCCGCGATGATCGCCAGGAAGATCGCGCCACCGGTCGAGCCGGCCCCGCCGCCGAGTTCCTCGGCGAGCTGCGGGGCCGCGGTGTTGCCGCCGGGATCGGCCTTCTTGATGGCGGCGCTGCCGACCAGCGCCGCGGCGCCGAAGCCGATGACCAGGGTCATCAGGTAGAAGGCGCCGATGATGCCGATGGCCCAGTTGACCGACTTGCGGGCCGCCTTGGCGGTCGGCACCGTGTAGAAGCGGATCAGGATGTGCGGCAGGCCCGCCGTGCCCAGCACCAGCGCGAGGCCCAGCGACAGCAGGTCGAGCTTGGACCACATGTCGGTGGCGCCGTACTTCAGGCCGGGCTGGAGGAACGCGTCGCCCTTGCCGCTCTTGTCGGCCGCCGCGTCGAGCAGCGTCGACAGGTTGAAGCTGTACTTCGAGAGCACCCAGATCGTCATGATCAGCGCGCCGGTCATGAGCATGACCGCCTTGACGATCTGCACCCAGGTGGTGCCGCGCATGCCGCCGACCGTGACATAGAAGATCATCAGCGCGCCGACGACCACGATCGTCCAGATCTTGGCGGCCTCGCCCTCGGTGCCGAGCAGCAGGTTGACCAGCGCGCCCGCGCCGACCATCTGCGCGAGCAGGTAGAAGATGCTCACGACGATGGTGGAGATGCCGGCGGCGGCGCGGACCGGCCGCTGCCGCATCCGGAACGCCAGCACGTCGGCCATGGTGAACCGGCCGGAGTTCCGCAGCATCTCGGCGACGAGGAGCAGCGCCACCAGCCACGCGACCAGGAAGCCGATCGAGTAGAGGAAGCCGTCGTAGCCCGACAGCGCGAACAGGCCCGCGATGCCGAGGAACGAGGCGGCCGACATGTAGTCGCCGCCGATGGCCAGGCCGTTCTGGAACGCGGAGAACGAGCGGCCGCCCGCGTAGTAGTCGGCGGCGGTCTTGTTCTGCCGGCTCGCCCAGATCGTGATGTAGAGCGTGATGCCCACGAACAGCGCGAAGAGGATCAGCGAGAACGTGCGGTGCTCGTTGTCGGTGCCCTGCGCCAGCACCGGCGCGGCGAGAAACTCCCTCACTTGCCCTCCTCCTCGTCCGGCGCTTCGGCCTTGGCCTCGCCCTTCGACGGCTCCGCCTTCGACGGCTCGTCCTTCGACGCTCCGGCCGCGGGCTTCTCGGCCGCGGGCTTCTCGGCCGCCGGGGCCTCGGCCTCGGGGGCCTCGGTCTCGGGAGCCTCAGCCGCCGGCGCCTCGGGAGCCGCGGCCTCGGCCGCGTCGGCGTCCAGCAGCGCGGCGCCCGGCGCCACGTCCCGCACCGCCGTGGCCATGGGCTCCAGCTTGCGGCTGGAGTACCGCTCGTAGGACCAGGCGATGAGGAACGTGGAGAGGAACTGGAGCAGGCCGAAGACCAGCGCGACGTTGATCTGGCCGACGACCTTGGTGCTCATGAAGTCGCGCGCGTAGGCCGACAGCACCACGTAGAGCAGGTACCAGGTCAGGAACGCCGCCGTCATCGGGAACACGAAGCGGCGGAAGGCTCGCCGGAGCCGCTGGAACTCCGGGCTCTCCTCCAACTGTAGATAGACCTGGTTCTCGACCGGGCCGTTGCCGGCACCCGTCGGGCCAGAGCCTGACGTATCCGCTGTCACGCACACCTCCGGGAAAGATCTCCTCGCCAATCTCACCAGGGAGCATGATCGCGATGCGGCCCCGGCGTGGCCGGTGCAGGCCATTTGACCAAGAACTTGGTCAACCCCTGCAAGACCGGAGACACGGTCGATGCGCGCTCGATGCCGGACTGAGACCTGCGTCACACAAAACGTGAGCCGTCACAGTGTGCCACGGCCCGAACGCGGGTCACTCGACCACGAAGGTGCGCGTGTCGCCGGTGGGAACGATCTCCCGGCCGAGCGGCAGCAGCGAGACGGGGATCAGCTTGAAGTTGGCGATGCCGAACGGGATCCCGATGATCGTGACGCACAGCACCACGCCGGTGACCAGATGGCTGAGCGCCAGCCACCAGCCGGCGACGACCACCCAGATGGCGTTGCCCAGGCAGGAGCCCGCCCCGGCGTCGGAGCGCCGCACGACGGTGTTGCCGAACGGCCACAGCGCGAACAGCGCGATCCGGAACGAGGCGATGCCGAAGGGGATGGTGATGATCAGGATGAAGCAGACGATGCCGGCGACCGCGTACCCGACGGCCAGCCAGAATCCCGACAGCAAGAGCCAGATGACGTTCAGCAGGGTGCGCACGGGACCACTCTAGAAGCACGGGTCACGGAAGCGCAGCGGGCGGGCAAGCGGTTGCCCCCTCGCCCAAAGGCGAGGGGACAAACGCGAGAGCCGTGGGTTCAACCACCACGGCCTGGCGCCTGCGGGCATCATGAGTCCCCCCAGAACGGCGACTCGCGCCTCCCATGATGCCTCCGCAGACGGCCGGAGGTCCCAAAACCGGGACGTAGAGGAAACGCTATCCAGTCATCCGTAATGCCTTCGTAAACCGACCAAAACGCGCCGGCCAAATCTGCCGCCGCACCGGTCAGGGGCCGGTCAGCGGCGGCCCACCGGCAGTTCGACGGCCGGTCAGGGGGCCAGGACGCGCAGGGCGCCGGGCATGATCTCGGCGGTGACCGGCAGCACGCCGGGCAGTTCGCCGTCCGCCCCGTACGGCAGCACCCGGCCCGGCGTGGCCAGCTCGATCCGCACCGTGCGGCCGCGCACGACCTCGACCTGCGGGCGCCGCACATGCGACCCGTCCGCCAGCTCGCGCATCACCGTGAAGAACAGCGACTTCGGCGCGTGCTTGATGATCACGACGTCCAGCAGGCCGTCGTCCACCTCGGCGCCCGGGGCGATGTGCCGCCCGAACCCGTAGTAGCCGGAATTGGCGGCCACCACCGAATACCCGCGCCGCTCGTGTACCTCGCCGTCCACGGTGATCCGGTAGTCGGCGGGCCGCCAGGTCAGGATCGCGCGGAGCGCCCCGACGTAGTACGCCGCCGAGCCGCGCAGAAGCCTCGTCTTGTTGGCGTTGTCGTTGGCCACGGCGTCGACGCCCGCGTACACGCTTCCCAGCACCGCGACGCCGTTGGCGTCGATCGTGTCGACGGCGCGCGGTTCACCCGTCAGGAGCAGCTCGGCCAGCGCCGCCGGATCGCCGGGGATCCCGAGCTGGCGGGCGAAGTCGTTGCCGCGTCCGGCCGGAACGATGCCGAGGACGGCGTCCGTGCCGGCGAGCGCGCCGCCGACGCAGCCGACCATGCCGTCGCCGCCCACGCCCAGCACGACGTGCCCGGCCTCGGCCGCGCCGCGGGCCAGCGCGGTGGCGTGCTCCAGGCCGCGGCTGTACTCCACCGCCACCTCGGCGCCCGCGTCGCGCAGCAGCCGGGCGAGCGGGATCAGCGTCGCCGCCGAGGCCGACCCGCCCGCCGCGGGGTTCACCACGGCGGTGAAGGCACGGGAGCTCATCGGGCTACTCCCGACCGGCCGGCGGGACGAGGACGCCGGGGTTGAGGATGCCCGCGGGGTCGAGCCGGTCCTTGATCGCGCGCAGCACGTCCATGCCGAGCGCGCCGACCTCCCAGGCGTACCAGTCGCGGTGGTCGGAGCCGACCCCGTGGTGGTGGCTGATCGTCCCACCTGCCGAGATGATCGCGTTGTTGGCCGCGTGCTTGGCCTGCTCCCAGTGCGTCAGCACGTCCCCTTGTACCTCCTTGGGCTGCGCCGACACGACGGTGAAGTAGAGCGAGGCGCCCGCCGGGTAGACGTGCGAGATGTGGCACATCACGAGCGGCGGCGTGCCCGCCTCCGCAAGCGTCGTGGTGAGCGCCCCCTTGACCGCCTCGTACAGGGCGGGAATGCCCGACCAGAACGTCGCGGTCTCCAGCGTCTCGACGAACGCGCCCACGTCCAGCAGCGAGTCGCGCAGGTACGGCGCGTTGAACCGCCCGTGCTCCCACTTCTCCCCCGGCCCGGCGCCGAGGTGTTCGCCGCCCGCCCCTGTCAGGGCGGCGCGCACCTTGGCCCGGCGTTCGGCGATCTCCTCCGGGGTGCCCTCGTAGCCGACGACCGCCAGGCATCCGGCGGCGTCCGGCAGGCCACCGCCGATGGCGCCGGGATCGGCGAGCCCGACCATCGTCTCGGCCTCGTCGGAGAGCCGCAGCACCACCGGCATCGGCCCGTCCTGAGCGAGCCGCCGCAGCGCGCCGGTGCCCGTCTCGAACGAGGCGAACCGCCAGCCCTCGTACGCGGCGGACGCGGGCAGCGGGTGGATCCGCACCGTGACGGAGGTGATCACCCCGAAGGCGCCCTCCGAGCCGAGCACCAGCTGGCGCAGGTCGGGCCCGGCCGCCGACCTGGGCGCGCGGCCGAGGTCCAGCCCGCCCTCGGGCGTGGCGACGGTCAGGCCCATCACCATCTCGTCGAAGCGTCCGTAGCCCGCCGACGCCTGCCCGCTCGAACGGGCCGCCGCGAACCCGCCGATCGAGGCCCATTCGTAGGACTGCGGGAAATGCCCCAGCGTGTAGCCCTGTTCGCGGAGCAGCGCCTCGGCCCGGGGCGCGCGAAGTCCCGGTTGCAGGACGGCCGTGCGCGACACCTCGTCCACCGACACGAGCGCGTCCATGCGGCGCAGGTCGAGGGCCACGAACGAGGAGAGCCCCTGAGAGGTGAGCTGGGGCGCGAGGCCGCCCACCACCGAGGTGCCGCCGCCGAACGGGACCACCGCGATCCGGCGTTCCGCGCAGGCCCTGAGCACGTCCAGCACCTCGTCGTGGGTGCTCGGCAGCACGACCGCGTCGGGGGCGCCGGCGGCGTCGCCGCGCCGGATCCGCAGCAGGTCGGGCGTGGACTTGCCGCGCGTGTGCCGGACCCGCGACTCGTGGTCGGTGCGGACGTTCGCGTCGCCCACCGCCGCGCGCAGCGCCCCGAGCGCGCCGTCGCCGAGCCGGGAGTCCCGGACCTCGATCTCGCCGAGCGGCACCGGCGCGGCGTCGCCCGCCGTCACACCGAGCAGGTCGCGCAGCAGTCCCGTGACCGGATCCGGCAGCGGCGCGGCCTTGGCCGGGTCTCCCCAGCCGCTCCACAACATGTCCATGCCTTACACTGTGACACATGACGTCGAATCGTCACAACAGTGGCAGGACCGCGGAGCGCCACCACGGCAAGACCGCGGACGACACGGTGCTGGACGCCGCGCGCGACTGCGTGCTGGCCGTCGGCGTCCGGCGCACGACCCTGACCGACATCGCCCGCCGCGCCGGGGTCTCGCGGATGACGCTCTACCGGCGCTGGCCCGACGTGCGCACGATCGTGGCGGACCTCATGACCCGCGAATGGGTCGAGATCGCCGCCGCGGTCCGGCCGCCGGCCGACGGCGGCGCGGTGCGGGACCGCCTGGTCGGCAGCCTGGTCGAGGGCGTGCGGACGTTCCGCGCCCATCCGCTGCTGCGCAAGATCGTCGAGGTCGACCCCGAGCTGCTGCTGCCCTACATGCTCGACCGCCGCGGCGCCAGCCAGCGGGCCTTCCTGGAGATCTTCGAGGCCACGCTGCGGGCCGGCCACGCGGACGGCACGATCCGCCCCGATCACGTGGCCCGGCAGGCGCGGTCGCTCCTCCTCGTCGTCCAGTCGTTCGCCCTGTCGGCCCCGACCATGACCGAGACCGACGATCCCGAGCTCGCCGCCGAGGCGTTCGACGCCGAGCTCCGCCACATCCTGGAGAGGACGCTCACGCCATGACGACCCCAGCGAGGGCCTCCTCCGTGCCCGGCCCGCCGTCCTCCCCCACCGGCTCCTCGCCCGCCGGTTCCTCGCTCAACGCCGCGCGCCGCTCCCGCGAGCTGGCCGCCCTCGACGGCGAGGTGGTGGACGTCCTGGTCGTCGGCCTCGGCGCCACCGGGGCGGGCGTGGCCCTGGACGCCGCGTCCCGGGGGCTGTCCGTCGCGGCGATCGACGCCCACGACCTCGCGTTCGGCACGTCCCGGTGGAGCTCGAAGCTCATCCACGGCGGCCTGCGCTACCTGGCCTCCGGGCAGCTCGACGTCGCCCACGAGAGCGCGGTCGAACGGGGCGTCCTCATGGAGCGCACCGCCCCGCACCTGGTCCGCGCCCTTCCCTTCGTGCTGCCCCTGACCCCGATGGTGTCCCGCTCCCAGGGGGCGATCGCCCGCGCCGGGCTCCACGCCGGCGACGCCCTGCGCCTGGCGGCCCGCACCTCGCGGCGGACCCTCCCCGCGCCGCGCCGCCTGTCCGCGGTCGAGACGCTCCGCCTGGCCCCCGCGCTCCGCCCGTACGGCCTGCGCGGCGGGCTGCTCTCCTGGGACGGCCAGCTGGCCGACGACGCCCGCCTGGTCACGGCCGTCGCCCGGACGGCCGCCGCGCACGGCGCGAAGATCCTCACCCGCTGCCGCGCGCTCACCCTCACCGGTGACGGCGCGCAGGTCCGGGACGAGCTCACCGGCCGCACGTTCGGCATTCGCGCCCGCGGCGTCGTCAACGCCGCGGGCGTCTGGGCGGGCGGCCTCGTGGACGGCGTGCGGCTGCGCCCGTCCCGGGGCACGCATCTGGTCGTGCGGGCCGAGAGCCTGCGCGGTCTCACCGCCGGGATGCACGTCCCGGTCCCGGGCGCGAACGCCCGCTTCATCCTGGTGATCCCGCAGGGCGACGGCCGCGTCTACGTCGGCCTCACCGACGAGCCCGCCGATGGGCCGATCCCCGACGTGCCCACGCCCACCGAGGCCGAGATCGGCTTCCTCCTCGACATCCTCGACTCGGCGCTCGACGTGCCCCTGCGCCGGGACGAGGTGATCGGCTCGTTCGCCGGCCTGCGCCCGCTGCTGGACGGCCCGCCGCGGACCGGTTCGCGACGGGACGGCCCGGCCGCCGGCACCGCCGACCTCTCCCGGCGGCACGCCGTCCTGACCTCCGCGGACGGAGTCGTCACGATCGTCGGCGGCAAGCTCACCACGTACCGGCGCATGGCGCAGGACGCGGTCGACGCCGTCCTCGCGGCCAGGCCGGCGCTGGCCGCGGGCCCCTCGCGCACGGCCCGGCTGCCCCTCGTCGGCGCGGCCTCGCCCGCCGTCCTCAACGCGCTGGACGCCCCGCGCCGCCTCGTCCAGCGCTACGGCACGGAGGCACCGCTGCTGGCGGCCATGGCCCGTGACGACGCCGCCCTTCTGGAGCCCGTGATCCCCGGCCTGCCGGTGCTCAACGCCGAGCTCGCCTGGGCGGTACGGCACGAGGGCGCGCTCGACGTGGGCGACCTGCTCGACCGGCGCACCCGGATCGGCCTGGTCGCGGCCGACCGCGAGGCCGCCCTGGCCGTCGCCGGATCCTTCGTGACCACCCCCGCCGGAGTGTGATCGTCGTCGCTATCCGGGTATAGGGCGTGTCACTTGCGCCGGACGGGGAACATCGGGTTAGGTTAGGCTCTCCTAATTCGTTGCTTCATCCGACGGGGGTCCCTCTTGCAGCGCCTGAACGGCTGCGACCATTGCCCGGGAAGTCACACCGGGGAACGGCCGTGCCTGGCGAGCGCCACCACCAAGGCGCGCGGCTGGCTGCTGATCGAGCATCCCGGCCCCTGGCCCGAGCGCGTCGAGCAGCTCGACGGTCCCCTCGGCGACGTCGTCCGGGCCGCGCAGGCGGCCGGCGTGCGGCCCCAGCTCATCCGGCGGCCGGGCCGGCGGCGGGCCACGCCCCCTTTTCAGGTGTACGTGGGATGCTCCGCCGGCGACGACGTATGGCTCGAAGGCCGCGAACTGGCCGACCCCGCGGAGTTCGGCGAGCTCGATCTCGCGGCCGTCGCCGAGGGCCGCCGGCCCGGGTTCGGGGAGACCACGGCCGAGCCTGTCCTGCTGGTTTGTACCCACGGGCGACGAAACGCCTGCTGCGCCCGGACCGGCGCCCCGCTGGCGCGAGATCTCACGTCGCGTTTCGGGTCTCTTGTATGGGAAACGACCCATGTGGGCGGTGACCGCTACGCAGCGAACTTGGTATGTCTTCCACACGGGATCTACTACGGAGACCTCGGAGCCACCGAGGCCGTACGGGCGGTGAACGCCTATGTGAAGGGCGAGGTCGTCCTCGACCGGCTGCGCGGCCGGGCCGGCCTCCCGGAGGCCGCGCAAGCCGCCGAGCACCACGTCCGGGCCCAGGTCGGAGCCCTGGGGCTGACCGCTGTCAGCGTGTTGTCGCTCACGGGAACAGATCCCTATGTGGCGGTCGTTCAGGTAGAGGGGAACCGTTACCGCGTGATCGTGGAGAGCGCGGCGACGGCCCATCCCTGCGGCACGGACTGCCAAGAGAAGCTCGAGACCTACATTGTTAGGGAACTCACCCTTCTCAACGAGGCAGCCCTCGTGTAATCTCTCGGAGGCCCCATTGTTGGGTCTCCCTGCCGCACGGCCCCAGTTCCCGGACAACCGGGTGGGGAACAGAGCGGCAACTCCAGACGTTGGACCTTTCGGCGCTTCTGCAGCGATCGAGCGTCCATGTCCGAAATTGCTCAGTAAAACCAACCAAGGTGGGTGTTCCATGGCTCAGGTACGTCGGCAGGCAAACCTCCCTCGTCCCAGCTGGGGCTGGCAGGACGCCGCGGCGTGCCGGGGGGAAGACCTTGTGCTCTTCTTCGGTCCGGACGGCGAGCGTCAGCCCGAGCGTGAGATTCGTGAGCGCAAGGCCAAGCAGATCTGTATGGGCTGCCCCATGCGTGCGGAGTGCCTGGACTACGCGGTGTCCAGGCCGGAGAAGTACGGCACGTGGGGCGGGCTGAACGAGGACGAGCGGGCCTCCGAGCGCCGCCGCCGGATGCGTCGCGCCAACGCCGCTTAAGGCACGCCGCAAAGGTCCCCTCGCGGTTTCCCATCGCGCACCCCGGCACGCCACCGGAAAAAACGTCACGGCCCCGCTCCCGCGGGGCCGTTCGCGTGTCCGGTCTCGTTCGCGCCACGAAGTACATGTCACAAGTGAGTCACGAGGAGTCCGTGGCAATCGGGTCCGCTTTTACCGGATCAGATGCCGTTCCGGTGGCTATTCCAGCAAATTCGAGCAGAACCATTCCATAGTGAGCCGGGCCACCTCGCGAAGGGCGCCCGGTTCTTCGAACAGATGTCCCGCGTCCGGCACCACGGCGAGGCCGTGCCCGGCCTTCGGGTCCATCCGCGCCAGCGACTGCTCGTTCAGCGCCAGCACCTCGGTGTCGCACCCGCCGACGATCAGCAGCGTCGGCGCCCGCACCGAGCCCAGCGCGTGGGCCGCCAGATCGGGACGGCCGCCACGCGAGACGACGGCCCCCACGTCACCAGGGCTGTTCGCCGCCGCCACCAGCGCCGCCGCCGCTCCCGTACTGGCCCCGAAGAGCCCCACGGGACGCCCTGCGAGCTCACCCGACCGCACCCACGCCACCACCCGGCTGAGCCGCCCGGCCAGCAACGGCACGTTGAACCGCGGCTGCGACGTCCGCAGATCCTCGATCTCCTCGCCGGGCGTGAGCAGATCGAAGAGCAACGCCGCGAAGCCCCGCCGGGTGAGAGCGGCGGCCACTTCCTGATTGCGCGGGCTGTGCCGCCCGCTGCCGCTGCCGTGCGCGAAGACGACCACGCCGCGAACGGCACCGTCGGGCTCAGAGATCTCCGCCTCCAGCCGGACATCGCCTGCCGGCACCTGCAAGGTGCTCATGGCCTGTCCGCCCGAGCGGCCCGGTCGAGCCACGAAAGCACATCGCCATCGCTGAGCTGGTCGAAGCGCCGATACCACTGGCCGACCGCACGGAACGCCCACGGCGCCGCCAGAACCACCAGATCGTCCACCTCGGGCTCCAGCACCCGGACGGTCTCCGCGGCCCCCACCGGAACCGCCAGCACCAGCCTGGCGGGCCCCTTCGCCCGCACGGCCCGAAGCGCGGCGCGCGCCGTCCCGCCGGTGGCCAGACCATCGTCGACGATGATGACCGGCCGGCCGGCGACAGGCGGAAGCGGACGATCCCCTCGATAAGTGCGCACCCGCCGGGCCAGCTCGGCACGCTCGGCCGCCACGGTGGCGGCGAGATCCCCCTCGACGAGCCCGAGCCGTTCCATCAGCCCGCGGTCGAAGACGGGCTCACCCCCCTCGGCGATCGCCCCCACACCCAGCTCGGGCTGGCGCGGATAGCCGATCTTGCGGGTCACCAGAACGTCGAGGGGCACGGCCCGATCCGGCGCGGACAGCCGCCGGGCCACCTCGTACGCGACGGGCACCCCGCCGCGAGGCAGCGCCAGCACCACGGAGCCGTCCAGGCCGAGCGGCATCAGCCGGGTGGCGAGCACCCGGCCGGCCTCGGCCCGGTCGGCGAACGGCAGCCTGACGGTCTCCGAGTCGGGAGCCGTGTCGCGTGCGGGCCTGTTCCAAGCCATCGGCGCCACCCCCTCCTGGGGTCGCGAAAAAGCGCCTATCCCTGGCCTACCCAGTTTCCGCCGCGATCGTGCGATTCACTCCTGTCCGCCCGTTCTGTGAGCGCCCCAGGGTCAGGCGGCAGGGGCGCTGGTCAGCCAGCGGAGGGGGTTGTCGCGGGTGATCGTGCGCAGGGTGGCGTCGTCGGCTCCGGCGGCGCTCAGCGCGGGCAGGAAGGCCTCGAAGAGATGGGCGAAGCCGGGGCCGCCGTAGCGCTGGACCTGCTCCATCCGGGCGATTCCCGTGCTGAGCAGGACACGCTCGTTGTGACCGGCCTCCAGAAGCTCCACGACGGCCCGCACCTGGCTGTCCAGCGTGGCGGAGTCGCCCGTGAGGCCGAACGAGACATAGGCGCCCTGTTCGGCGATTTTGCGGTAGGCGGCCGGGTCGTCCGTCTGCTGGCCGACGGCGACCCGGGACGGGTCCAGGCCGTCGCCGGTGAGGATCTCCAGCTGGGTGACGCCGGGGCGGCCGTAGGTCGCCACCGGGAGGCCGGAGTAGCGGGCGGCGCGGGCGGCGGCGCGGAGGCAGCGCTCCTCGGCCTCGGTGGGCGCCTCGCCCCAGCTGCCGATCTCGCCGATCACACCGGGGAGCGAGTTGGTGCCGTCCATGCCGAAGCCGATCTCGGCCAGGATGCGCTCGGCGAGCTTCTCGACGTCGGCGTCGGCCACGAAGGCGGGGTGGAAGGGCTCGGCGAAGAAGCCGGTGCCCGCCACGACGGCCACCCGCGAGCCCGCGCTGATCCGGGACAGGGCGGCCGCGTTGCGGCCCATGCCGCCGCAGGTGAGGTCGACGACCAGGCTCAGCTCGTGGCCGGCGCGCAGGGCCGCCAGCTCGGCGGTGACCGCCTTCTCCTCGTCCAGCCAGCGGCGCGGGTCGGACTCCACCTGGGCCGGGCGCGCGGGCCACCGCAGGTCGAGCTGGAGGTGCTCGTGCGGCAGGACCGTGCCGGTGATCGCGGACGCGGGGATCGTACCGGTCACGGTACGGAGCCGTCGCTCGGCGGGAGGGGGGGTCATGTCAGGCGAGGCTACGACATGTTTGACCTATTCAGGGCCTGTTGTGACACGATTTTTACCCCGGACCGTTATTCGCGGTTCTTGGCGTGCGCCTCGTCGGCGGCCGCCGCCTCCTCGGCGGCCTCGGCCGCGCTCTGCGCCGCGGCGGCGCGGACGGCGCGGGCCCGGGCGGTGCCGGCGCTGGGCCACAGCCGGTCGATCTCGGCGTTCAGCGCGGCTCCGATGAGCACGGCCAGCGCCGCCACGTACAGCCAGGCCAGGATGGCGATGGACGCGGCCAGCGAGCCGTAGACCGACACCCCGGCCAGCGAGCCCGCCAGGTAGAGCCGGAGCGTGACGCTGCCGACGATCCAGATGATCAGCGCCATCACCGCGCCGGGCACCTCGCGCCACCAGGCCGTCCGCACCGGAACGCTCATGTGGTAGAGCATCGCCAGGAAGAGGATCGACAGCGTCACCACGACCGGCCAGTAGAAGAGCTGGACGAATCCGGCGCTCTCCGGCAGCGCGTCGCGGACCAGCGCGGGCCCCGCCACGAGCAGCGGGATGACGATCAGCATCACCATCAGGCCGACGAGGTAGAGCACGAACGCGCGCAGCCGGGTGCGGATCACCCCGCGCACCCCGGACAGCCCGTACGCGATGGTGATCGTGTCGACGTAGACGTTGGTGGCCCGCGAGCCCGCCCAGAGCGAGATCAGGAAGCTGACCGACACGATGTCCGGGCTGCCGCCCCTGATCACGTCGTCGATCAGCGGCTCCACGACCGACTCGACGGCCGGGCCGGTCAGCACGGTCTGCGCCTGCTCGATCAGCCAGGCGCGGACCTCGGCCACGGTGTCGGAGCCCAGCATGCCGCGGAAGTGGCCCATCGTGCCGATGAGCCCGATGACCAGCGGCGGCAGCGACAGCAGGGCGAAGAAGGCCGCCTCGGCGGCCAGCCCGGTCACCCGGTAGCGGAAGGCGGCGATCGCCGTGTCGCGGACGAGGCCCCAGGCCACCGAGCCCACGCGCCGGTTCAGCGCGGGGCCGGGCTCGGTGTCGGAGTCGTCCGCCGGGCTCCCCGAGGCGCCGGCGGCGTCCGAAACGGTGGTCACACCGACCCACCGTAAAGCGTTACCCGCCCGGAACATGCCTGATCGCCCATTTCAGTGATCCGTTCCGCGCGTCGCACGGCCGGTTTCCCGCCTCATACCCACTCTGACGTTCACGAGCCACGACAAGCCCAAGATCACTTCCGCACGCCGCTCGCCACGCCCGTTCCGGCCCCGTCCCCGGTCGTGGCGCACGCATGCACGACGATCGGTGACAATGGACAGGTGATTTGCCAGGCATGCCGTGATCGCCACCACGACGACTGTCGTGGTGGTTCGTGGTGCGCCTGCCAGCACCGCCCCGGTCCCGCCACGCCGGGCCGGGACGGCCGCGCCACACCCGGCGCGAGCCGGCCGGCGGAGCCCGGAGTGAACTGGAAGCGCCAGGGATGATGACGGATCTCACCCGTCCGCATGCCGGACGCAACTGGACAGCCCGCGAGACGGCGGGTCAGAATGCACGTATGACTGCTGCGGATCCCCTGCTGGTAATGCGCCGGCACGTGGACTTTCTGCGCGTCCGCAGCGCGATCTGTCCGTGACGCCCCGACCACGCACCCGTTGATCATCTACGGAAGCGTGGCGCATCGGCGTCACCTTTAACCGTTCCCGCTCACCGTCGAGCCGGCCGCCTGAGGCTGTCCCGTTGCGCTGCGCGTCCTCCGTACGAGATGCATCCGTACGACATGGATAGGACGCTCGCCGTGCCACCAGCGACCAAGCGCAAGAGAGGCGAGGGCCAGTGGGCCCTCGGCTACCGCGAACCTCTCAACAAGAACGAAGAGAACAAGAAGAACGACGACGGGCTCAACGTCCGCCGCCGTATCGTCGACGTCTACTCCAAGGCGGGGTTCGACTCGATCGACCCGGCCGATCTCCGCGGCCGCTTCCGCTGGTTCGGGCTCTACACCCAGCGCCGGCCCGGCATCGACGGCGGCAAGACCGGCAGCCTGCCCGACGAGGAGCTCGACGACCGCTACTTCATGATGCGCGTGCGCATCGACGGCGGGCAGCTCAGCGCCGAGCAGCTGCGGGTGATCGCCGACATCTCCACGAAGTACGCGCGCGGCACCGCCGACATCACCGACCGGCAGAACGTGCAGTACCACTGGATCGCGATCGAGGACGTCCCGGCCATCTGGGACGCGCTGGAGTCGGTCGGGCTGTCCACGATGGAGGCCTGCGGCGACACCCCGCGCGTGATCATCGGCTGCCCGCTGGCCGGGATCGACGCCGACGAGGTGCTCGACGGCGGGCCGCAGATCGACGAGATCCATGACCGCTACATCGGCTCGCCGGAGTTCTCCAACCTGCCGCGCAAGTTCAAGACCGCGGTCTCCGGCTGCGCCGCGCACTGCACGGTCCACGAGATCAACGACGTGGCGCTGGTCGGCACGGTGAACGAGGAGGGCGAGGCCGGCTACCAGCTGTTCGTCGGCGGCGGCCTGTCCACCAACCCGATGTTCGCCAAGAGCCTCGGGGTCTTCGTCAAGCCCGAGCAGGCGCACGAGGCGTGGAAGGGCGTCATCTCGATCTTCCGCGACTACGGCTACCGGCGGCTGCGGCACCGGGCGCGGATCAAGTTCCTGGTGAACGACTGGGGCGCGGAGAAGTTCCGCGAGGTGCTGGAGAAGGAGTACCTCGGGTACGCGCTGCCCGACGGCCCGGAGCCGGCGCCGCCCGTCCGCCAGCGCGACCATGTGGGCATCCACCCGCAGAAGGACGGCGACTTCTACGTCGGCTTCGCGCCGCGGGTCGGCCGGGTGAACGGGCCGCTGCTCGCCACGATCGCCGATCTGGCCGAGCGCTACGGCTCCGGCCGGGTGGCCACCACGGTCGAGCAGAAGATGGTCATCCTGGACGTGCCCGAGGCCG
Source organism: Spirillospora sp. NPDC048911 (assembly GCF_043198015.1). Taxonomy (NCBI): domain Bacteria; kingdom Bacillati; phylum Actinomycetota; class Actinomycetes; order Streptosporangiales; family Thermomonosporaceae; genus Spirillospora; species Spirillospora sp. NPDC048911. The sequence continues at coordinate 308,061 of NZ_JBICUD010000011.1, forward strand.
CCACCGAGGCGCTCGCCGCCGAGCTGGCCGAGCACGACCTGCAGGTCCGCCCGTCCACGTTCCGCCGCCAGACCATGGCCTGCACCGGCATCGAGTACTGCAAGCTCGCGATCGTCGAGACCAAGCAGCGCGCGATGGACCTCATGGACGAGCTGGAGAAGCGGCTGCCCGACTTCGACCAGCCGCTGACCATCAACGTCAACGGCTGCCCGAACGCGTGCGCCCGCATCCAGACCGCCGACATCGGCCTGAAGGGCCAGCTGGTGGTCGACGAGAACGGCGACCAGGTCGAGGGCTTCCAGATCCACCTGGGCGGCCAGCTCGGCACCACGTTCGGCAAGAAGGTCCGCGGGCTGAAGACCACCTCGGCCGGGCTCACCGACTACGTCGAGCGGGTCGTGCGCAAGTACGACGACCAGCGCGCGGAGGGCGAGACCTTCGCCGCCTGGGTGCAGCGCGCCGACGACGCCGATCTCAAGTAACGGACAGTAGGAAATGAGCGAACGTGCCGCGCCGTTCTACTGCCCGTACTGCGGAGAAGAGCACCTCGAGCCTCTCGAAGAGGACGGGACCTGGTTCTGCCGCGACTGTGTCCGTGCCTTCAAGTTGAAGTTCCTCGGTGTTGGAGCCCCCCATACACACAAGGAGATCCCCCAGTGACTCTGCTGGAGACCGACAGACCGACACTCGACCTTGAGGACATCGTCGAGTCCGCCGCGACCGCGCTGGAGGGTGCCCCGACCCTCGAGGTGATCCGGTGGGCCGCGGCGACGTTCGGAGACCGCATCTGTCTGACCTCCTCCATGTCCGACGCCGCGCTGATCCATCTGGTGTCGAAGGTGAAGCCCGGGATCGACGTGCTGTTCGTCGACACCGGCTACCACTTCGCCGAGACCATCGGCACCCGGGACGCGGTCGAGGCCGTCTATCCCGTCAACGTCATCAACGTGACCCCGTCGCGCACGGTCGCCGAGCAGGAGGCCGCGCTCGGCCCCCGGCTCAACGGCCGCAACCCGGACCTGTGCTGCCACCTGCGCAAGGTGGAACCGCTGGGCAAGGCGCTGGAGGGCTACATGGCCTGGTTCAGCGGGATCCGCCGCGAGGAGACCGCCAGCCGCCGTGACCGCCGCGTGGTCGAGTGGGACCGCAAGCGCGGCATGGTCAAGGTCAACCCCGTCCTCGGCTGGACGCAGCAGCAGATGGACGACTACATCGAGGACAACGGGGTGCTGGTCAACCCGCTGCACTACGACGGCTACCCGTCGATCGGCTGCGAGCCGTGCACCCGTCCCGTCGCGCCCGGCGAGGACCCGCGCAGCGGCCGCTGGGCGGGGATGGGCAAGACCGAATGCGGCATCCACCTGTGACGCGGTATCCACGAGGACTCGGTATCCACCCATGACCCGGTTTCCCCTCGAAGCCCCGCCGATGGTCGCGGTCGCGCACGGGAGCAAGGACCCGCGTGCCGCCGCGACCGTCGCGGAGCTGCTCGCCGCCGTCCAGGCCCGCCGTCCCGGCGTTCCGGTGCTGACGTCCTTCCTGGACCACGCGCCGCCGAACCCGGTGCGCGTCCTGGACGGCCTCGCGCAGCGCGGTGTGGACGAGGCGATCGTGCTGCCGCTGTTGCTGACCGCCGCGTACCACAGCAAGTCCGACATCCCCGGCGTCCTGCGCGAGGTGCGGACCCTGCGGCCCCGGCTGTCGCTGCGCACCGCGGACACGCTCGGCCCGCACCCGCTGCTGATGGCGGCGCTGGAACGCCGGCTCGCCGAGGCGGACGTGGAGATCGGTGATCCGGACACGGCGGTCGTGCTGGTGTCGGCGGGCTCCAGCGACCCGTCGGCGAACGCCACGATCTGGAGCCTGGCGCGCGAGTGGCGGACGCGGCGCCGGCGCGGCGTCGTCCCCGCGTTCGCGTCGGCCGCCCATCCGACGCCGGCCGAGGCGGTCAGGGCGCTGCTGGACGCGGGCGCGCCCCGCGTCGCGGTGGCCTCCTACTTCCTCGCGCCCGGCTATTTCGCCGACAAGGTACGGCGCGAGTCGCTGGCCGCCGGGGCCGCGGCCGTCTCCCCCGTGCTGGGCGCGGCGCCCGAGGTGGCCGAGCTCGTCCTGCACCGCTACGACGAGGCCCTCGCCGAGGTGCGGGCCGCCGCCGCGGTCTGACCCCGCGGTCCGGTCTGATCCCGCGGCCTGGCGGCGTCGCTCAGCAGTCGCCCTTGCAGGTGCCGCTGTAGACGGACACGGTCCACGGGCTCGTCCCCGGCTCGTGGCTGGCAAGGTACTCCGACAGGCTGATCTGCCCGGTGCTGCCGCCCTCGATGCGTTCGGCGTCCTCGTTCATGTACTCGATCACGTTGTCCTTGACCGTCCCCTTGGGCAGCACGACCACCTCGAGAACGTGCGCGACGCCCTCCTTGAGGGGGCCGGACGCCTGGTCGGACGTGCTCACCGACTGCGGCGGGTCCAGATCGCTGTCGCAGTCGCCGAACGAGCCGTAGCCGCCGTCCCCGTCGGTCTGCTCGATCACCTCGTAGCCGGGCCGGCACTGGATGACGTACGCGGTGTCGGGCCCGACCGGGGTGAAGTTCACCCGCATCATCTTGCCCGTGGTGGTGAAGCGCCTCATCGCGATGCGCCGCATGCCCTGGTAGACGGTCGGCGGCGTCCGGATCTCCTGGCTCCGCTGCGGGTGCCCCGGCCCGTCCAGCGCCTGCGGCGTCTCTTCCTTGGCGCCCGGCAGGACGAGCACGCCGGTGACCGTCAGGGCGGCCGCCGCCACGCCGAGCACGGCGCCCGTCGTCACCCGGCGCTTGCGCCGGCGGCGGATCCGCGTCTCCACCTCGGCGATGCGCTCGGTGTTGAGCGGCGCGGCCGTGCTCTCCAGGTCGAGCGTCTCGCGGAGGTCGTGGATGCTACGCGTCATGACAGGCCTTCCACGGGAATCGGCGCGACGGGGGTGACGATCTCGGGATCGACGCGGAGTTTGGCCAGCGCCTTGCTGGTCTGGCTCTTCACCGTGCCGACCGAGCAGTTGAGGATGTCGGCGACCGCCGCCTCCGAGAGGTCCTCGAAATAGCGCAGGACCACCACGGACCGTTGCCGGGGCGGCAGCCGTCCCAGCGCCGCCCAGATGGCGGCGCGTTCGTCGGCGGCCCGCATCGGGTCCGTGGGGTCGATCGCGTCCGGCGGCTCCGCGGAGGGGATCTCGCCCCGCCAGCGGCGCTTCCACCAGGACGCGTGCGTGTTGACCAGGACGCGGTAGACGTAGGGGTCGGGGTCGCCCCCGATCCGCCCCCAGGCACTCCACACCTTCGACAACGAGGTCTGCAACAGGTCCTCCGCGAGCGCCCAGTCACGGCAGAGCAGGTACGCAGTTCTCAGCAACCTCGGTGACCGCTCCGCGACGTACGCGGTGAAGTCCTCCCGATCTCGCATGGACCTCGCCTTCCCAGACTCCCCTGTCCCTACTACCGGCTGGAGATCCAGAACGGTTGCCCGCGTCGCGTGGCCGATCGGGGCGATCGTCGTCGACGGCGGACGGGGGTTGTGACGGGTGTGTCAGGAGACTAGCGGTCGCGGCGCGGGCTGAGATCGAGAAGCAGCCGGATCATGTCGGTCAGCGTGTGCGGCGAGAGCGACGGATCGACGGCGCGGCGGAGGCCCAGCCCGACGCCCAGGCTGAGAAGCGCGTCGGCGAGCTCGGCGGCCGGCAGGGGCAGGGTGAGATCGCGGCGGCGGGCCTCTTCCTGCAGCAACAGCTGCAGGGCGCCGACCCAGCTGCGGCCGCCGGTGGCGACCGTGTCGCGGAGCGCCTGGTCGCGGCGGGTGGCGTGGATGGCGAACTCGGCCTCCAGGAGGGTCCAGCCGGGGTCGCCGATCGTGCGTTCCGCCCAGGCCTCGAAGACGGCGAGACGGTCCTCGTCGGAGCCCTCGCCGAGGAACGCCTCCATGATGGCCCGCACGTGCTCGGCGCGGACGGCCTCGATGACCGTCTGGCAGAGCTCGTCCTTGGTGCCGAAATTGGAGTAGACGGCGCCTTTGGAGAAGCCCGCGGCGTCCGCGACCTTCTCCAGCGAGGTGGCGTGATAACCGTCACGCAGAAAGAGCCGCCGGGCCGTGGCGAGCAGCAGCTCGCGCGTGCGCGCCTGGCTCTCGCCCCTGGTCAGTCGTGCCATCCGGTCATCATAGAAGACATCGGTATCTGGATACCGACGGTATTGGAACGTGCTGCCAGGACGCCTACCGCATATTGACATCCCGTCCAACTCACAAATACCTTCGGTATCTCGTTGGCCCCGACCGAGGAGCGGCCGTGCAACCGGATCACGAGGTGGCCGTCGTCGGCGCGGGATTCTCCGGCCTGTGCGTCGGCATCCGGCTGCGGCGGCAGGGCGTCCGCGACTTCGTGATCGTGGACGCGGCGCCGAGCGTCGGCGGCGTGTGGCGGCACAACACCTATCCGGGCGTGGCCGTGGACATCCCGTCCGCCACGTACTGCTACTCGTTCGAGCCGAACCCGTCCTGGTCGCGCTCGTTCGCGCCCGGTGCCGAGGTGCGCGCGTACGCCGAGCACTGCGCCGACAAGTACGGGCTGCGGCAGCATCTGCGCCTCGGCACCACGGTCGAGCGGGCCGTCTTCGACGAGGACGCCGACCTGTGGCACGTGCACACCGACCGGGGGACGTTCACCGCGAGGTTCCTGGTCGCTGCCGTGGGGCCGCTGGACCAGCCCAAGAACCCGGACATCCCCGGCATCGCCACGTTCACCGGAAAGGTGATCCACACCGCCCGCTGGGACCACGACCACGACCTGCGCGGCGAACGCGTCGCGGTCATCGGCACCGGCGCGTCCGGGCTGCAGGTGATCCCCGAGATCGCGGCGGTGGCCGGGCGTCTCGACGTCTACCAGCGCACGCCGATCTGGGTGCTGCCGAAGGTCGACTTCGCCATCCCGCGCGCGGTGCGGGCGCTGCTGCGCGCGGCGCCGCCGGTGCAGCGGCTCGTGCGCTTCCTCACCACGGCCGCCTCCGAGGTCGTCATGGTGCTGGGCATCGTGCACTACAGCAAGGTGCCGTTCCTCGTCCGCGCGACCGAGGCCCTCTGCCGCGCCCACCTGCGCCGCCAGGTGCCGGACCGGCGGCTGCGGCACAGGCTGACGCCGGAGTACGGATTCGGCTGCAAGCGGCCGTCCTTCTCCAACCGCTACTTCCCCACGTTCCTGCGCGACGACGTCGAGCTGGTCACCGAGGGGATCGAGCGGATCACCGAGCGGGGGATCGTCACGGCGGACGGCACCGAGCGGGAGATCGACACGCTCGTGCTGGCGACGGGGTTCAAGATCCTGGAGCTGGGGGCGATGCCCGCGTTCCCGGTGGTCGGGCTGGGCGGCGTCGAGCTGGGCGCGTACTGGGACGAGCACCGCTACCAGACCTACGAGGGCGTCGCCGCGCCACAGGCGCCCAACTTCTGGCTGATGAACGGGCCGTACACGGTCACCGGGGCGTCCTGGTTCTCGATCATCGAGGCCGGCGGCACGCACATCGTCCGCTGCCTCGCCGAGGCACGGCGGCGCCGGGCGGTGCGGATGGTCGTCAAGCGCCGCCCGCACGACGCGTTCACCGCCGACATGCGCCGCCGGATGAAGGGCACGATCCTCGCCCAGCCGAGCTGCGCGCGCTCCAACTCCTACTACTTCGACCGGCACGGGGACTCCCCGTACGTCCGGCCGCAGTCCGGGTTGTACGTTTGGCGCCGAAGCCGGAGCTTCGACCTGGACGACTACGAGTACGCCACCGCCGATCATCAGTAGCTGAAAGGAACACGCCCCTCATGGCTCTTCTTCGTACCGCCGGGATCGCCCTGGCCGTCACCGGCGCCGCTCACTTCGCGGCTCCGAAGGCGTTCGAGCCCGTCTCCAAGCTCGCCTTCCCGAACGACACCGACGCGTGGATCAAGCGCAACGGGGCCACCGAACTCGCCCTCGGCCTCGCCCTGACCACCCAGAAGACCCGCAAGGCCGGGCTCGTCGGCGCCGCCGTCTACACCGCCTGGCTCGGCGCGCGCACCGCATACAACCGGAAGACCTCCGCCTGACGGGCTGAGCCCGCTTCGACCGGCTAGCCCTGCGGGCCCTTGCGATCTTCCCACCAGTTCGTGAGGGCCCGTCGCACGGGCGCGTGGTGCTCGTCGTCCACGATCTTCACATCGCCCATGATCGCCTGTGCCTGGACGCGGACCACCGGCACCCGCGGTCCCGGCGCCGCCTCGCGCACCTGCACCTTGCGGCTGCCCATGAACGCGTAGCCGCTCAGGTCGACCGTCACCCCGTCCGGCACGATGACCTTCACATCGCCCATCACCGCGGTGGCCACGATCGAGACCTCGCCGGTCGGGACCTGCGCGCCCCGCAGATCGAGCACGACGTCGCCCATCACCGCCAGCGCGGTGAGCTCGGCGTCGATGCGCCCGGAGATGCGCTCCTTGCAGTCGCCCATGATCGCGCTGAACCGGCGCTGGACCTGCAGCGGCGCGGGCGTGGCGCCCGGCGCCCCCATGCCCGGCAGGTCCGCGGTGATCGTCTCCAGATCGCCCCGGGTCACGGCCGCGTAGGCCGCCTCGGTCCGCGTGGTCAGCTCCTCGAACGTCAGCCGCCCCTCCACGGAGGCGACCCGCAGCCGCTCGACCACCGCCTCCCGCTCGGCGTCGGAGGCACGAACGGACTCGGGCGCGACGCGCGGGTGCTCCATCGCCGGATCCGGCGGGGTCTGTCCCGCCGGGTCCTGCGAGGGGAGCCGCAACGACGGCTTCCCCGGCTGCGGACTGGGCTGACTCATGACTTCGAAGGTATGCCCCCCGCGTGCCCGGGCAATCCGACCCACGAACGAGATCACCCCCGGTCTTCAGGAGGATGCCCCGTATTCACCTCGCCGGCGACGTACTACACTTTTCTCTCAGGTGATGAATTTCTGTAAGACCGGGAGAGGCGGCGCCATGACGCACGAGGTGATCAACCAGGTTCCCCCGCTCGTCGATCATGACGTCGCGGACGATCCGGCCCTGCTGGACGCCCTGCGGCGCGAGGGCGCGGACTGGGCGGCCGCGGAGATCCACGAGCTCGGCCGCCTCGCCGGAACGCACGAGGCCCAGGAGTGGGGACGGCTGGCCAACGAGCACAAGCCCGTCCTGCGCACGCACGACCGTTACGGGCACCGCATCGACGAGGTCGAGTTCCACCCGGCCTGGCACGAGCTGATGAACGTTGCCGTGACCCACGGTCTGCATGGCGCTCCCTGGGCTTCCCCTCGCCCCGGCGCCCACGTCGCTCGCGCCGCGAAGTTCTACACCTGGCGGGTCGACGCGGGCCACGGCTGCCCCATCTCCATGACGTACGCCGCCGTTCCCGCCCTCCGCCAGAACCCCGACCTGGCCGCCCAGTACGAGCCGCTCCTCACCGAGCAGACCTACGACTACGGTCTCCGTGCCCCGCTCACCAAGAGGGCCCTCCTGGCGGGCATGTCGATGACCGAGAAGCAGGGCGGCAGCGACGTCCGCGCCAACACCACCCAGGCCACGCCCAGCTCCGACGGCACGTACCGGCTGGTCGGGCACAAGTGGTTCACGAGCGCCCCCATGTGCGACGTCTTCCTGACCCTCGCCCAGACCGCCAACGGCCTGACGTGCTTCCTGGTCCCCCGCGTCCTGCCCGACGGCTCGCTCAACCCCCTCCGGCTGATGCGCCTGAAGGACAAGCTCGGCAACCACTCCAACGCCTCGTCCGAGATCGAGTACGAGAACGCCGTCGCCTATCGCGTCGGCGACGAGGGCCGCGGCGTCCGCACCATCATCGAGATGGTCAACATGACCCGCCTCGACTGCGTGATCGGCGCCGCGTCGGGCCTGCGCCACGGCGTCGTCACCGCGACGCACCACGCCACCCATCGGCGGGCGTTCGGCAAGTACCTCGTCGACCAGCCCCTCATGCGCAACGTCCTCGCCGACCTCGCCATCGAGTCCGAGGCAGCCACCACCGTCATGATGCGCCTGGCCGGCGCCACCGACCGATCCGTGCGCGGCGACGAGGCCGAGACCGCCTTCAAGCGCCTGGGCCTCGCGGTCAGCAAGTACTGGATCTGCAAGCGCGCGCCCGGCCACGCCGCCGAAGCCCTCGAATGCCTGGGCGGCAACGGCTACGTCGAAGAGTCCGGCATGCCCCGCCTCTTCCGGGAGTCGCCCCTGAACGGCATCTGGGAAGGCTCAGGCAACGTAGCCGCGCTAGACGTCTTGAGAGCCATGGCAAAAGAACCGCAGGTCATCGAGGCGTTTTTCACCGAAATCGAACAAGCATCCGGTGCCGACCCTCGCCTCGACGAGGCCGTCCGCGACGTCAAGGACTCTCTCACCGACATCGCCACCATCGAGCTCCGCGCCCGCCGCGTCGTCGAGCAACTGGCGATCATCCTCCAGGCGTCCCTCCTGGTCAGACACGGCCACCCGGCCGTAGTCGACGCATTCGTGGCCACCCGCCTGGCCGGCGACTGGGGCCACGCCTACGGCACCCTCCCGCCTGGCCTGGACCTGGCTCCCATCATCGAACGAGCCACCCCCAAGACCACCTGAAGAAAACCCGCCAAAGGCAAGCCCGAAACCGAAGCCCCAGCCCTCACGCACCCAGATCCCAAAGATCATCGGCTGACGTACCGGCTAGTAGGAGCGGAGAACACACGCCCTTATGGCCTGCAATGGAGCCTCCACGAGTTGAGTGCAGCCGTGCCAGGGAGGTTCCGCCGATGCTTCCCCTGGCATACACATGGACCGCCAGCCAGCTCTGCCCTACGGGTGCCCGGCGGAAGTACAGGGCGGCGCTGGTGCGTTCGTCGGGCAGGCCGATTGCAGAGATCGCCAAAGAACCCGGCATGAACCCACGAGACGTTGCGGCCCTAGGTGAGGACAGCTGAGTGGCCCGAAGCGATAACAAAGTCGAACAAGAACGCGGAACTGGTCCGGCTGCTCAAACAATCGTCGACCTGCGGATTGACGACCAAACCGGCTGGGGTCGGCACCCTGAGTGCATCGTCGGGTGAACCTAGGCACAGCTGCCCACATGTTGGTGCGGCGTGTCCCCTATGGCCTTAGCTGGTCTCGTTCTTGCAATAAGCCTCGAATGAGCGCTACCTGCGGCGAAAGAGTGCGCCTCCTACGACCGAGCGGACAGAAGGAATCCAGCGCCAGAACTGAATGACCATGGACTGGTGGTGAACCGCCGGATTCGCCCGCGCGCCCCATGGGTGCCATGAGTGAGCACGAAAGCGGGTGGCGCAGCGCGATCGAGCGCAGACGTGACCGAAGGCTGGCCACCAACGGCGACAGTCAGCACGCTCGGGACAGCAAGCCGCTGCACGGCTGGCCAGCCGTGCGCATTCTTCTCACCGTGATACTTCTGGCGTTCGCCACCTACACTCTGGTCCTTGCAGGGTTCGCCTACCAGGAAGCGGCCGTGTTGCGCGACGAGCGCGCGCTGACCACCGGACAAGTCGAGAAGGCCGTGCGGGCCAAGCGCGGGGATTACGCCAACGTGCGGTTCACCACGCGCGACAGCCACACGGTGTCCGCAAAGATCACCGCCTGGGAGGACTTTCCCGCCCAGGGTGATCGCGTGACCGTCTGCTATGCCCCGCGCGACCCCGACTCCTACGCCCAGGACGCCCGCCTCTGCCCCGACTTTGCCGCACCGCTCCTCCAGGGCATCGCGGGGCTCGCCGCACTCGCCATGTTGGCCGCCCTATGGACCCCTTGGCTGCTGCACCGGGTGCTCAACCGTCAGTCCTGAACCAGCAGAATCCAGAGAATCAGTGCAGGCTCGCGCCATCGCCGCCGAGCAGTCAGTCGGCGACTCACGGACCGTAACTATGTGACAGGCCACGTTCTGCCGCCCCAACTCAGTCTCCGCCGACGCGGTCCCGTGTATCCAGTTCATCTTCGGCCGCCTGCCGGCGAGGTGAGTCACGACACATCCGACTCCGTGTTCGCCAATACGGTCGAACGCCCTGGTTGGTCGCCTGGTCACCAATGACCGCTCTTCGGCAAGCACGAACACTGCCCACGATCGGCACGACACGCTGTCGGCGGCAGAAGAGTGGTGCGCCGCGAGGCGCTTTGTCATATCCCCGGTGCAGCCGGAAAAGAATGGAGGGATTTCTTTGGGTCTGATGGCTTACCCGGCGCCGAAAGGTTAAGGGGACAATAGCATGCCAGGAAACCGGTGGCCGGTCCAGGTATCAGGGTCGGGGCGCCGGGAGACCCGCGCGATACGGTGAAAGCTGGATTGCCTGAAGCCTAATCTCCAGAAGGTGCAAATGCCCACCCGTCGGAAAGATACCCGATGCCGACGCCGTGTCCTGTGCCGATCTCGCACTCTGGTCGGTGCACCCTCCGGACGCGGAGCGATGTCCAGCGAGGACATTCAAGGAGATGAGTGGGCCACCTAAGTCGCGCTACCACGCATGACGAAGACGAACGCGGGATCGCCTAACGGACGCAAGTCCCATGGCGACGGAGTTCCCATAGTAGTCGCAGGAGTAACGACCTGCCAGGGAGAGCGGGAAAGCCGCTCACAGGGCGAAGGGGAACAGGTGATACGGACATCGAGACCGAAAGGTATGCGAAATGCAAAGCGCCGAAACGGTACTGGGTGTCCTCCGTGAACGCGGCAGGAAAGACTGCCGGAGCTGTACCGGCAGTTGTTCAACCCGCAGTTGTATCTGCTGGCCTACGGGCGCCTGTATGCCAACCACGGCGCGATGACACCCGAGGCCACCAAAGAGACCGTGGACGGCATGTGGACGGCATGTCGCTGGACCGGAACGGCCTGGTTCATCGAAGGAGACGTCGCCGACTGTTTCGGCAGTTTCGACCATCAGGCCATGCTGTCGATCCTGTCGGAGAAGATCCACGACAACCGGTTTCTGCGGCTGACGCGCAACATGCTCAAAGCCGGATACCTGGAGGACTGGACGTGGCATGCCACCCTCAGCGGGGTCCCGCAAGGCGCTGGCGTGTCCACCGTCCTGTCCAACATCTATCTGCACAAGCTGGATAACTTTGTCAAGAATACGCTCATCCCGCACTACACCCGAGGGGCAAGCGGGCCCGGAACGCCGAATACGAGAAAGTGCGTCACGCGCTGGCGCGTGCCCGCAAGAAAGGCGACCGGGAAAGGACACGCATGCTGCGCGCTCGGCTGGCCCGTCTGCCCAGCGTGGTGTCCGACGATCCCGGCTATCGCCGACTCCGGTACGTGCGCTACCGCGATGACACGCTGCTCGGATTCGCCGGGCCCAAAGCCGAGGCCGAGGAGATCAAACAACGTCTGGCCCAGTTCCTGCGGGACGAACTCCACCTGGAACTGTCCGACAGCAAAACACTGATCACGCACGCGCGTACCGGCGCGACGCGATTCCTCGGATACGAGATCACCACCTGGCACGCCGGGACCAGCGGCCGGAAAACCATCAACGGCGGCATCGCGCTGCGCGTGCCCAAAACGGTGATCAAAGCCATGTGCCGCCCCTACCTTCATGGCGGTAAACCAGCGCCGCTCCGCGCCCTGTGCCATCTCGACGACTACGACATCGTCGCGGCCTACGGGGCCACCTACCGGGGCGTCGTCCAGTACCACCTGCACGCCGGGGACCTCTACCGGCTGGAACGGCTGCGCTGGGTCATGGAAACCTCGCTGCTGAGAACGCTCGCGGCCAAGCACGATTCCACGGCGACCAAGATGGCCGCCCGGCACCGGGCCACCATCCAGACGCCGCACGGGCCGCGTATCTGCTACCAAGCCGTCCGCGCCCGGGGGCACGACCAAAAGCCCCTGACCGCACGGTGTGGTGGCATCCCCCTAAAGCGGCAGGCCAACGCGGTCATCACCGACCGCGCCCCCGGCCGGGGACCCCACCCGCGCAAGGAACTGATCACCCGGCTCCTGCGCGGACGGTGCGAACTCTGCGGCAACGGCGACCAGGTGCAGGTGCACCACACCGCCCGGCTCGCCGATCTCGCACCTCCCGGCCCGGACCGGCCGGCCTGGGACAGCCTCATGGCCAAGAGAAGACGCAAGACCCTGGTGGTCTGCACATCCTGCCACGAGCTGATCCACGCCGACCATCCATCCACCGCGACCACGGCATAGCTCACCAGAGAGCCGGATGCTTGGAAAGCGAGCACGTCCGGTTCGGCGGGGGGCCGCACGGAAAAGGACCCGCGAACCCGCGGGCACCTCGCCGTGCGGCCTACCCAACCGTCCTTTGTCGCCGGTCTTGAGCGGATCCGTCCGGCGACCGGGCGGCCGGTGGTTCCTCGTGTTCGTCGGCCTACTGGTGTCGCCAGGCCGCAGCGCATACCTCTATCCAGGCCGCGAGGTCGGGTACCTCATCGATGGTGAGCAGCGAGTACGGCGGGGAGCCAGGCATCGGCGTGACACCTGCGAACGCGTGGTCCGGCGCGAAAAGGATCAGCCGACCGTTGCCACGATGCGCCAGCGTCAGATTCCCGTTCGCCTCTACGGCGACGGCGTAGTACTCATCCGGGTTGATGGAGGCCTCCAGGCCGTCGCCCTCCCAAAGCCACGCATAGTCGGCCAGAACGTCCGCGAGTTCTACGCGTGTCGCATCGGCCGTCAGCACCTCGTCCTGGTTGGTCCACCAGGTGGCGGGCTCACCGAACCTCTCGAGGATCCCGCCACAGAGCTTCCAGAACCTTCTGTGCGTCTCCGGGATAGACCCGCTGTCCACGTCCTCGGGCGGGCGGCAGAGCCATCCCCGTCGACCGTCCGGTGGTCCCCATGCCAGCAACTCGTAGACGATGCCTCCGACGGAGACCGGGGTGAGCGTCGCCGAGGCGAAGAGCGCGGACAGTTCGGGCAAGCCTTCGATCGAACCGCGGGTCCACGGCTGCGCCTCGCCCAGCGCAAAGCTCTCGCCTGGCTGGAGGAACCAGGAAACCTCCTGGAGGAACAGCTCCCAATCACCCATGTCCCGATGATCGCAGGCCCACTCTTGTCGCCCGGTCGCGGGGCCGCTCATCGATACGACGACGGCGTCTGGTCAGAGATGGGTGTCCAAAGATCCCTTTCGCTGATCCGGTTGGCGGCATGAGCGAGTACTGCTCAGTGGGCCTCGGCGTTCGGCGGATCGATCTCGCTTACCCAACCGCGGCGTGGGCGTCCTTTGACGTCGGCGACCACACGAGGCGTGAAAGTCTGTTCATCGATGCCGGCACGGCCATCTCGCACGACGGAACGGTGGACGTCTTCGGACACCACCAGCACCAGCGGGGCGGCCGTCAGGCGCAGCGCTTGCTTCAACTGCGGGGCCTCCAGGAGCCGGAAGGCCAAATCCACCGCTTCGCCGAAGCATCCTCGGTGGTCGTAGTAGACCTGTCCGGCATGGACCACCACGCGGAGCCGGAATCGATGCTCGGGTTGCTGGGCGTTATGTCGGGCCAGCAGTCTGCCGAGTTGGGGAACCGCCTCGGTCAGGAGACGCACCTGGATCGCTTGATCGACCCGATGGATGAGCACGAGTGCTCCGTCCCCGCGGTCGAGGAAGGGGTCGTGTTCCTCGGCGGTGAGTCCGCCTGTATGAAGGGCGTCTTCGAGCAATTCGTACAGAGCCTGCCGTAGCCGGGCTTTGATGTGGTCGGGTCGGCTGGTGGAGTTTTCGATGTCGACGGCGACGATGGCACGCTCATAGGCCAGTTGTGGCTGGGCGACTGCCGCGCGGCTTTGGCCTGGAGGGTCGAGGGCGAGCTGGTGAAGTTGCCTGCGGCAAGTGGCACGAAGAACTCGAGGGTCTCCTGGCATCGCCGCTCGCGTTTGTCTTGCGGCAGGTAACTGATCGTCTGCATGTTGTGCAGGCGGTCGGCCAGCTTGAGCATCTGTACCGGCTCGTCAACGAGCTCTGCGGTGGTCGAATACGAACCAGTGGCCTCCCACAGAGTGACGCCCTCCACGAGGCCGGTGATCTGTTTGCCGAACTCCCGGCGTAGCTCGGCGGCAGGACAGTCGGTGTCGGAGATGACGTCGTGCAACAACGCTGCACAGACTCCGGTCACGCCCATGCTCATCCTGGCCGCGATGGTGGCGACCGCCGCAGGGTGCTGGATGTATGGGACGCCGCTCTTTTGCCGCTGGTCGCGATGCCAGTACGCGGCCACCGCGTAGGCGCGTTCGATCAACTCGATGTCGGGCCCGGCGAGCCCGATGCCGATGATCTCCGTCGGAAGTTGGAGAAAACCACCCATGGCTCGACAGTCTCCGCCGATCCGGGCCACCGCTCCAGCAGACCTCAGATCCCGCCACTGGAGCGACACCCTAATCGCCGGACCCAGGCTGCTGAGAACCAAGCCCAAGCACACGGACGGCGGCATGCGAGGATGTTGTGAGGAGGCCAGATGGCGTCACGGGCTCGGCGTAGGTACGACGTCGTTCGCTGCTCGGTGGTCGGCCACGTCCGGTACGGGCTTCTGATCGAATCCGAGGATGGCGAACGCGGATTCGTGGACAGTTCATACATCACAGACGAACCAGGTGAGCCGTGGCCCCCGGTGGGCCGCCAAATGCGGTGCGTTGTCCTGGGCTATGCGCAAGACGGCAGGCTCCGAGCCGCGGCGACACCCCTGTACGTCGAGATGGTTGCCGCGGCAGATGAACCTGTCGCGGCGGTGAACCAGTGGAGTGCGCTGACCGGCAGAGGACGACGGCGCGAGTGAGGCGTAGCCCCGGTTGGCCCGCTCATCGACACGAATGCCTACGCGATCTGCGGCAGGTGAGTGCGTTGGAGATGATGGCGCTAGTGATCGCCCGCGCGCCACCCGCCGATCGCGAGCCCGTCGGCCGGGTGGCTGGAGAGCCGGTCGTCGGCTGCGTTGCCGAACAGGCCAGCGTGCGTCTGTGGTGCAGGTTGCCGCCCTACGGCTTCGCCAGCGCTCGTGTCCTGATTGTGTCAGGGGTAGGCGCGACGCGCGGCCCTGAGTCACCGTGAATCGCGCCGCAGCCGCAAGGACGGGGCATCCTGTCGGCGAGCGGATCGTCCTGTCAGCGCTCGGCGTGCCGGCACAGTACCGAGCACGCCGACACCCATTGAGCAATTCCGGTCGAGGATGCTGTGGCAGCGAGCAACCGGTGGCCTTATGGGCTTGGAGCATGGCCCAGTGCGGCCTCGACGATCCGGATCGCCTCGGTGGTGTCGATGCCGACGCTGGCGATGACCGCCGCATAGTCGCGGGCGGCGGCGCGGGCCCGCTCCAGGGTCTGCTCGCCGGCGGACGAGACGAACGAGCCGGCCCGCCCGCGGGTCTCGATCAGCCCGGCCTCCTCCAGCTCCCGGTAGGCCCGGCCGACGGTGTTCACGGCGAGACCGAGGTCGGCCGAGAGCCGCCGGATCGTCGGCAGCCTCGTGCCGACGGCGAGCGAACGGTCCTGGATCTGCCTGGCGAGCTGGGCCCGGAGCTGCTCGTACGGCGGCGTCGGCGAGGCCGCGTCGATGACGATCATCGGGTGGCCATGGCCCGCCGCGCCGCCGTCCCGACCCCCGTGGTCCGGGCATGGATCAGGCAGAGCGCGCTGACGCCCGCCACCACCAGCGCGATCGAGACCGCGTTCCACCAGCCGAGCGACTCCCCGACCAGGAAGATGGCCGGCAGCGACCACACCAGGCTGGGGGTGACCAGAGCACGGGCGTCCTCGACCCGCATGATGACATCGGCCGTGAGCGACGCCTCGTCGTCGGCCACGGCCGGGCTCGCCAGCACCTGGCGCAACTGCATGACGATGCCCGCGCCGACGCCGGCGAGGCTGATCAGCACGATGATCGCCCCGTACCGCAAGGTGGCGTCCGGGACCGGCAGCACGCTCACCGCGAGCAGCACGGCGCCGGTGTAGGTCGCGACCGTGAACAGGGCGTACGGCCGGCCCAGCACAGCCCGCCAGCCGAGCTCGACCGGGTGGGCCACCCGCCGCGACAGCCGCGCGCCGGCCCTCCGGTCGACGCGCCGCACCCACCAGCCGAGCAGCCACTGCGCCACCAGCAACCCGGTCACCAGCGCCGCCAGCACCAGCAGCGGCAGCCAGGAGGGCGGCTCGACCGTGAGCTTGAACGCGTGCGTGAGCGCCGCGCCGAGCAGGAACGCGGCCAGCAGGAGGCTGTCGCAGGCCTTGGCGCGCCGCCGCACCGCCAGCCGCGCCGCGAGCAGTGGTGTCGGCTCGGCGTCGGCCAAGCCATGCCGGGCCAGCCACCGCCCGGCCTCCGTGTGATCGGCCTGCCGCATGCCACCCACCTCCGAATGTCGCAACCTTTGTCTCAATAAGATGAGTCATAGCATGCGTCAAAGTCAACCGGAGTCGGACGCTGTCACCGTGACCAGACCAAACCCCAGGCTGGCGTGCGCGCCGGCTAGCTAGGCGATCCTCGGCGTGAGCCGGCCGATGGGCGCCGCTGCTCGAACCGACATCGGGACACGTCGTCCTCGTCCCCGCTCAGTCCTCCGCGCCCGCATCCTCGCAGCCACCTATACCCGAACCTCCTCCTGGCAAGACCACGCCGAGCGCTGGAAAGGCGTCCTCCAGCCCGGGATGGCCGCCGACGTCTGCATCGTCGCCGGTGACGTCCTGGGCAGCGACCCGCAGCGGCTGGTCGACCTCCCCATCGCCGCCACCGTCCTCGGCGGTCGCGTCGTCCACCGCTCCGGCTCATCCACCAAACCCACCGCCTTGCCCAGGTCACATGACCGCGTCGCCTGCCTGCAGGGCGGAAAGTGCTGTTGCCAGTCCAACCTGAAAGGCCTGTAACGAGCTGCCGGACCAGGCACCGCCGGGTTGGGTGTCACGGTGTCCGCTGCGGGTGGGCTGCGGCGAGGCGCAAGAACTGCTGCGCCAGCGGTTCTTGGGTTCCGTCTCGTGATACGAGGGAGAGTTCGACGATGTCGGCGCGGTCGGTGAGGGGACGGTACGGAGCGGGTGGCTGGATCTGGCGGACCGTCACGTTCGGTACGAGGGTGACGCCCAGGCCGGAAGCCGTCATGGCCAGCTGGGTGAAGATCGAGTTGGCGAGGTGGCGGACGCCGGGGCTGAATCCGGCCCTCCGGCAGGTGGCCATGAGCTGGTCGTGGTAGTCCGGCGACGCCTCGCGGCGCAGCCACACCCAGGGCTCGTCGGCGAAGCGGGCCAGGTGGACGGGGTTCGGGGCGCCGGCCGCGAGGGGGTGGCCGGGTGGCAGCGCGATCACGAACGTATCGTGGCGCCAGGGCTCGACGCGCAGGCCCCGGACCGGGGTGCCGGGCCGGACGACGGCGATGTCGATCTCGTGCCGGAGCAGGGCCTGCTGGCCCGAGGCCGTGTCCACCTCCGTGATCTGCAGATCGACGCGGGGGCGGGCCTGCCGGAAGTCGGCCAGGGTGCTCAGCAAGGGCTCGCTGAGAGCGGAGGTCACCACCCCTATGCGCAGGGTGCCGGCCAGACCTGCCTCGGCCTGGGCGGCCACGTCCTGTGCGTGCCGGGCGGCCGCGACGAGCTTGCGGCATTCGGCGGCGAACGCTCGGCCGGTCTCGGTGAGCGTCACCTTGCGTCCGCCGCGGTCGAAGAGGGTGACGCCCAGTTGGCGTTCCAGCTGGAGGATCGCCTGGCTCAGGGGCGGCTGCGACATGTCGAGCCGTTCCGCGGCGCGGCCGAAGTGCAGGGTGTCGGCGACGGCCAGGAAGTAGCGCGCCTGGCGGACCTCGATCAACAGTCGCTCCGCATATCAATGAGAGAGGAAATCAGACCTTCAGTATATGGACCGACCCGGTTTCACTGGGAGGCATGAGTGCTGAAGCGACCTTGCTGGAGCAGTTCACGGCGCTGGACACGGCGACCGTGTCCGACGCTCTGGACGCCTGCGGGCTTCCTCCGGGCCAGGGCGGCCTCCGGCCGATGTGGGGGCGGCCCAAGGTGGCCGGGTTCGCGGTGACCGTCGAACTCGAATCGCTGAGCGGGGAGCACGACGGCTCCCACATCCTCACCGGCGCGATCGCCGAGGCCGGTCCCGACGACGTCATCGTGGTCGCCAACGGCGGCCGCACCGACGTGTCATCGTGGGGCGGGATCGTGAGTGTCGGCGCCGCCGTCCGCTCGGTGCGGGGTGCCATCACCGACGGCGCGTGCCGGGACGTGGCCCAGGCCAGGGACCTCGGCTTTCCAGTCTTCGCCCGGGCCCAGGTACCGGCGACCGCGCGCGGTCGCCTCCGGCAGAGGTCGACCGGGGAGCCGATCTCGATCGGCGGTGTGCGTGTCCGCGCGGGCGACGTGGTGGTGGCCGATGAGGGTGGAGTGGTGGTCGTCCCCCGGGAGCGCGCGACCGAAGTCCTCGATGCGGCTCAGCGCCTCGCCGAACGTGAGGCGGCCATCGAGGCGGAGGTACGGGCCGGCGTCCCGTTGCCGCAGGCGATGCGGGACGCCCGCTTGGCCGGGACGGAGGCCAGGTGATGGAGACCAGCACCAGGCAGGAGGTCATGGACCGGCTCCGAGACCTGCCCACTGCGGCGATCTCCGACGCCCTCGACCGGGGAGGCATCAGCGGCGCCCTGCACGGCCTTTCCTCGCTGTCGAACGACTTCCGCGCCGTGGGCCCGGCCTTCACCGTGCGCTACGCGCCGATCGACGGCACGGTCGGCGACTTCCTGGACGACGTTCCGCCCGGTGCGGTCATCGTGATCGACAACGGTGCCCGCACGGACGTCACGGTATGGGGCGGCATCATGACCGAGGTCGCCGCGGTCCGCGGTATCGCCGGCACCGTGATCAATGGGGCCTGCCGAGACGTGTCGGCCTCCCTGGCGCAGAACTACCCGATCTTCAGCCGCGGGCGCTTCATGCGCACCGGCAAGGACCGGGTGAGTTTGGCGGCCATCGGTGAGCCGGTGACCGTGTCGGGCGTCGAGATCTGCCCCGGCACCCTCATGTGCGCCGATGCCGACGGTGTGGTCGCCGTCCCCGCCGCCGAGGCGGAGCGGGTCATCGAGACCGCCGAACGCATCGAACGCGTCGAGGCCGGCATCGTGGCGGCCGTCCGCGCGGGCGGCACGCTGCGCCAGGCCCGCGAGACCTTCGGCTATCACACCCTGCAGACGAGGCGATCATGACGGAGACGGCGTCGACGGACGCGAGAGCGACGGACGCGGCACGCGGACACAGCGCGGCAACGCTCTACGAGGCGTCCTCGGCCACCGCCCGTGCCTGTGATCCGGTTCTGCGCGGCGTCTGGCCGGGGGCCCGGGTGGCGGGACCGGCGTTCACAGTGCGGGGCATCGGCGGCGACAACCTCGCGCTGCACCGTGCGGTGGCCACCGCTCCGGTCGGCAGCGTCTTGGTAGCCGATCTCCAAGGTGCCCGGCACGGACATTGGGGTGAGATCCTCGCCGTCGCGGCCCGGCAGCGGGGCATCCTCGGACTGGTCATCGACGGCGGTGTCCGCGACGTCAGCGAACTGGCAGCGCTGCGCTTCCCCGTCTTCGCCCGCCACATCACCGTGGTCGGCACCGGCAAGGAGCATCCGGGCGAGTTCGGCGTCCCCATCCGCGTGAGCGGGGCCGTCGTCGGGCCCGGCGACCTCGTCGTCGGCGACACCGACGGCGTGGTGGTCATACCGGCACCGGCAGCGGCCACGACCCTGGACCGAGCCGACGCCCGCGTCGCCGCCGAGGAACGTGCCCTGGCCGCCATCCGCACCGGCACGACCACCCTCAACTACTACGGCCTGCCTGCATGAACCAGAACCCCATCGTCGCGGTCGCGGACGTCACCCACGAGCAGGTAGACCTGCGGGTCGATGGCGTAGGCCTCAAGGTCGCCACGGTCAGCCGGGACGGCGACATGGCTCCCGTCGTCTTCCTGCACGGCTTCGGCTCGACCAAGGAGGACTACGTCGGCATCGCAGGCCAGGCGGCCTTCACGGGACGTCCATTCCTCGCCTACGACGCGCCGGGATGCGGCGAGACCTTCTGCGAGGACCTGTCGAGCATCTCCATCCCGTTCCTGGTCAAAACCGCACAGGCCATGCTGAGCCGCGCAGGCATACGGCGTTACCACCTGATCGGGCATTCGATGGGCGGCCTGACCGCATTGATGCTCGCGCATCACGAACCGGACCGCGTCCTGAGCTTCGTCGACATCGAGGGCAACCTCGCCTCCGAAGACTGTTTCCTGAGCCGCCAGATCCTCAGCCATCCCTCGGACGACGACGATGGCTTCTTCGCCGGCTTCATCGAACGGGCCCGCCGTTCGCCGTCCACCTCCAGCGCCCTCTACGCGGCGAGCCTGGACAGCAAGGTACGTCCGGGTGCGGTACGCGGCATCTTCGAATCGATGGTCGATCTCTCCGACCACGGCGACCTGATGGCCAAGTTCCTGAGCCTGCCCTGCCCGCGCATGTTCATGTACGGCGAAGAGAACTCCACGTTGTCCTACCTGGCGAAGCTTGCTGCGGGCGGCGTGGAACTCGCGGAGATCCCGCACAGCGGGCACTGGCCGATGTACGCCAACCCGGTGGCGATGTGGGAACGGATCGCCGAGCTCGTCCAGCAGGGACAGGCACGCTGAGCAGGAAGGCAACGGCAGGTCTGCCCGTTTCCGCATGAGTGAATTTCTGCTCGCGGTCATCGACAAACCGAAATCGATTCGATTACAGTCGCGCCACCAGCTCCTCCCATCTCGCCCCGGGAGTCCATGTGGTCACCGACGCGCAGGCACAGCCCCCGACACCTCCACAGGCCCAGCTCAAGGCAGGCGCCCTCGGCACCACGGGCATCACCTTCATGGTCGTCGCCGCCGCGGCGCCGCTGACGATCATGGTCGGCCTCGCACCGCTGGCGATCTCGATCGGCGGCATCGGCGCCCCGGCCGGCTACCTCATCGCCGGCGGCGTGCTGGCGATCTTCGCGGTCGGTTTCATGGCGATGACCCGCCACACCCGAGGTGCCGGCGCCTTCTACTCGTACATCACGCTCGGACTCGGCCGGACGCTCGGCGCGGCCGCCGGCCTGCTGGCGGTCTTCTCCTATAACACGCTCCAGATCGGCGTGTACGGCCTGCTCGGCACGCAGTTCGCCGCCGCGTACCACCGCTTCACCGGAGGCAGCGCCCCCTGGTGGCTGTTCGCCGGGGTCGGCATCGTGCTGGTCTGGGCGCTCGGACGGCGTGGCATCGACGTCGGAGCGAAGGTGCTCGGCGTCCTGATCGTCGCCGAGACGCTCATCCTGGTGCTGCTCGTGGTCGCGGTGCTGGTGCAGGGAGGGGCCGGCGGGCTGACCGCGGGCACGTTCACGGCGGACGCCCTCTCGCACCCGGGCATGCTGGCGATCCTGGGATTCTGCTTCGCCGCGTTCATGGGCTTCGAGTCGACCGCTCTCTATCGCAGCGAGGCGCGGCGGCCGGACCGGACGATCCCCCGCGCCACATACGCGGCGGTGGCATTCCTCGGGCTGTTCTACTGCCTGACGGGCTGGGCCGTGGTGCAGGCGTTCGGGGACGGCAAGGTCGTCGCCATCGCCGCCGCCGACCCGCCCGGCCTCTTCTTCGCCGCCATGGACACCTATGTGGGCGTCTGGGCCAGCGACGTCATGTACGTCCTGGTGCTGACCAGCGTCCTGGCCGCGCAGCTGGCGTTCCACAACGCGATCAACCGTTACGCCTTCTCCCTGGCGAACGACGGGCTGCTGCCAAGGGCGCTGGGCCGGTCGCACCCGAGGTTCCTGTCACCGGCGAACGCCGGTGCGCTGCAGAGCGGGCTGGCCGCGGTCGTGGTCACCGCGTTCGCGATCGCCGGCGCGGACCCCTACCACCAGCTCGTGCTGCTGGTGAACATGCCCGGCGCGATCGGTGTCCTGCTCCTCCAGATGCTGACCTCGGCAGCGGTGGTGGCCTACTTCCTGCGCCACCGGGGGGTACGAGGAAGCGGACCGGCGATGGTGTGCGCGGCGCTGGCCACAGTGCTGCTCGCCGGTGCTCTCTGGTTCATCGTCAAGCGCCTCGACCTGCTGACCGGCGCCGCCACGACGACGAACGCGTCCCTGGCCGGGCTGGTCCCCGCCGTGCTCCTCGCCGGCGTGTCCTGGGCCCTCCACCTGAAGAAGCACCGTCCTGACATCCACGCTCTGATCGGCGGCGAGGACGTCCGCCGCGCCGAGACCACGACCCGGAGGAAGTTCGTGCTCGAACCGGAGGACCCCACCGCAGAGGCAGGAGCGGCACCCGCGTGACCAGCGCAGATCTCATCATCATGGCCGACCGGATCCACACGATGGGAGCGCCGGGGCCCGCCGTCACCGCGCTCGCCGTCCGCGCCGGAGTGATCACCGCTCTCGGCACCCGGGAGGACGCCCGGGACTGGCGCGCCAACCACACCGAGGTGATCGAACTCGGCGACGCCACGGTCACGCCCGGCCTCGTCGACGGCCATTCCCATCCGGTGATGGGCCTCGGCCTCACCCAGGGCGCCGACCTCTCGGCGGTGTCCACGATCGACGAGCTGATCCGCGCGTTGCGCGCGGCGCCTCGCGATGGGTGGATCTGTGGCTGGGGTCTCGATCCGGACGCCTTCGGCGGCGCCCCGATCACCTATCGGCCCCTCGTCGAGGCCCTCGGGACGGATGTCCCGGTCTACCTGACCTTCGTCGACGCACACTCCGCGCTGGCCAGCCCGCAAGCCCTCGCGCTGGCCGGCATCACAGGCCCCCGCGAGTTCGCCTCCGGCGCCGCGATCGTCTGCGGTCCGGACGGCCGGCCGACCGGGCACCTGCTCGAACTCGACGCGATGGCGCTCGTCCGGGCGCTGCTGCCGGCCGGCGACCCGGCCGATCGGCGGCGGCGCCTGCTCGACCTGTTGAACGAGATGGCCGCGGTCGGCTACACCGCCGGGAACGCGATGGACTTCGAGGGCGACGCGCTGGAGCTGTTCCGTGCCCTGGAAGCATCCGGCTCGCTGCCGATGCGATGGCGTTTCGCGACGTTCGTCACGCCGGGTTCCTCCACCGCCGACCTGGCGCGCGTCCTGGAACAACAACGCCTGTGCGGGCGCCGCTGGCGCGTGGACGGTGCCAAGTTCATGATCGACGGGACGATCGACGGCGGTACGGCATGGCTCACAGAACCGGACGTCCATGGGGAGTCCATCGCGCCGTTGTGGCCCGATCCGGCCGAGTACGCCGCCGCGGTGCGTCATCTGGCCGCGAGGGGAGTTCCCACGGTCACCCACGCGATCGGCGACGCGGGCATCGAGTACGTGCTCAAGACGCTGAGCGATCTGCCACGACGTTCGCCGGTACCGCACCGCATCGAGCATCTGGAGACCATGCCCGCCGATCTGCTGCCGCGGTTCCGCGCTCTCGACGTCACCGCGAGCATGCAGCCGACCCATTGCACGCACTACACGCGGGCCGACCACAGCGACAACTGGTCGAGCCGCCTCGGACCGGACCGCGCGCAGCGAGCGTTTCGCTGCCGGGACCTGCGGGAACACGGGGCCCGGCTGGCGCTCGGTTCGGACTGGCCGATCGCCCCGTTCGACCCGCGGGCCATCATCGCCGACGCCCGGCTCCGCCGCCCGGCCGGCCGGCGGAACACCGAGCCGGTCGTTCCCGGACAGGCGCTCACCGCCCGGATGGCACTGGAGGGGTTCACCACCCAGGCCGCCGCGGCCGCAGGGCTCTCAGACCGCAGCGGCCGGGTCGCTCCCGGGTTCGTGGCCGACCTGGCCGCGTTCGAACTCGATCCGCTCACCGCCGATCCCGACGAGTTCGCCGACTCCCCGGTCCTGCTGACCTTGGTCGAGGGGGAAGTCGTTCACCGGGCCGGTGCGCGGGTGTCACGATGAACAGCGCCGACAGACCATCCGAGGAGCTGACCAGCCGTGCCGCGCCCCAGTGCCCCCTTGCTCTCCCGCGACCAGATCGCCGCCGCGGCGCTCAGCCAGATCGATGAGACCGGTGGGCTGTCGCTGCCGAGAGTCGCCGCGACGCTGAACGTCAGCGTGTCGTCGATCTACCACCATTTCCCGAGTGGCCGGGAAGGGGTCATCGAAGGCATCCGGGGGCTGCTCAGCCGTGAGGTCCCCAGCCCGCTCGACCAGAACCTGGACTGGCGCCAGTACACCGAGCAGTGGGCCCACCGCTACCGGTCAGGCTTCGCGCGGCATCCGCACCTGGTGCCACTGCTCACTCTCCAGACCGTCACCGCGCCGGAGACGGTGGCCAGTTACGAAGCGCTGGCCGCCGTGCTGCGGCGAGCCGGTTTCGCTCCTGAGGACCTCTTGCACGCGGTCAGCGTCCTGGACTGCTTCATTCTCGGATCCGCGCTGGACGCCAGCGCGCCGCTGGACGTCTGGGCCGACTCCGGCGACCCGGAATCGGCCCTCAGCGCCGCGATCGCCGCGACGCGGGCCCAGCCCGGCGACCGTGCTCAGCGTTCCTTCGAGATCGGCCTCGGGCTTCTCCTCACCGGTCTCGCCCAGCTCATCAAATGAAGGGACCGTGGATGTGAGCGACCGTATGCCCGCCGAGTGGGCACGGCACGCCCGTACCTGGATGGCCTGGCCCACCTCGAACGACACGTTCGGCGACGCCTCCGAACTCGCCGCCGCCCGCGCCGCCTGGGCGGCGGTCGCCAACACCATCGTGCGCCACGAGCCCGTGACCATGCTGATCAATCCGGGTGACCGCACCGATCTTCTGGACCCGCGGATCGCCACGGTCGAGGTGCCTCTCGACGACGCGTGGCTGCGCGACAGCGGCCCCAGCTTCGTCCATGCAGCGGACGGCGGCATACGCGCGGTCGACTGGACCTTCAACGGCTGGGGCGCACAGTCCTGGGCGAAATGGGATGCGGACCGGCACGTGGCCCGGCGGGTCGCCGGCCTGGCCGGCGTGCCGCACATCGGCTCGCCACTGGTCCAGGAAGGCGGCGGCCTCCACGTCGACGGCGCCGGGACGGTGCTGCTCACCGAGACCGTCCAGCTCGACCCCGACCGCAATCCCGGCTGGTCGCGCGAGCAGGTGGAGGCGGAGGTGCACGCCCGTCTCGGCACCAGCACCGCGATCTGGCTCCCCCGGGGCCTGACCGCGGACTATGGCGAGTACGGCACGCGCGGGCACGTCGACATCGTCGCCGCGTTCACCCGCCCCGGCAGCGTCGTCGTGCACACACAGCCAGACTCGGGCCACCCCGATCATGAAGTGAGCCAGGAGGCCGCCGAGATCCTCCGTGCCGCCACCGACGCCCGTGGCAGGCGCCTGGAGGTGATCGAGCTGCTCGCGCCCACGGTCACCGAGGTGGACGGGGAGCTGGTCGACTACTCCTACGTCAACCATTACGTCGCCAACGGAGTGGTCGTGCTGTGCGCCTTCGACGACCCACGCGACGCCGACGCCGCCCGGGTGCTGAGCCTCGCCTATCCGGGCCGCGAGATCGTCCTGGTCGATGCCCGCGACATCTTCCGCTTCGGCGGCGGCGTCCACTGCGTCACCCAGCAACAACCTCTCCAGGAGACACGATGAAACTCATCATCGCGCAGCCCGCCGAGTCACCGGCCCGTGTCGACCCGCCGCAACGCGGCACCCTCACCGTCGCGGTCGTGCAGACCAGCTGGCACCCCGACCCCGCAGAGCACAAGCAGACCCTTCTCGACGGCATCCGTGCCGCCGCGGGCGCTGGGGCCAAGGCCGTCTTCCTGCCCGAGCTGACCCTCTCCCGCTACCCGGCCGACACCCGGCCCAACGGCGACGCCACCGCCACCGCGGAGGACATCGAGACCGGCCCGACCCGCACCTTCGCCCGCGACGCCGCCCTCGAGACCGGCATCCACGTCCACGCGTCACTCTTCGAACGCAGCCCCGGCACCGACGGCCTGGGCTTCAACACCGCGATCCTCGTCGCACCGGACGGCACGCTGGTCGGCCGCCGCCGCAAGACCCATATCCCGCGGACCGCCGGATACTACGAGGACCACTACTTCCGGCCCGGCCCCGCCTCCCCCGAGGCCTACCAGCCCGTGGACCTGGCCGGGCGTGCACAGATCGGCATGCCGACCTGCTGGGACGAGTGGTTTCCCGAGGTGGCCCGGGCCTACTCGCTCGCCGGGGCGGACATCATCGCCTACCCGACCGCGATCGGCTCGGAACCCGACCACCCCGATTTCGACACCGCACCGCTGTGGCGGCAGGTCATCGTCGGCAACGGCATCGCCAACGGCACCTTCATGGTCGTCCCCAACCGCTGGGGCCAGGAAGGCCTGATCACCTTCTACGGCCACTCCTTCATCTCCGACCCCTACGGACGGATCCTCGCCGAGGCCCCCCGAGCGGGCGACGCCGTCCTGATCGCGGCACTCGACCTCGACCAACGCCGCGACTGGCTGACCCTCTTCCCCTTCCTCCAGACCCGCCGCCCCGACACCTACCGAACCCTCACCAACAGTTAGGGAGGACGACCGCGCCGCGCGAGCGGACATCCGCACCTCCACGCGTCGCCGACTGGAACACCCATCCCCGCCGGTTCATCTGGACCAAGATCAGAAGGTGTCGTGGCCGAGGGCCGCGCGGAGCGGGTGGCGCGCGGCGCGACCGCGGGTCACAGCAGCCGGTAGGTCCCTCCTCGCAGGCGGGACTACAGGCTCGCGGCCACCTCACGCGCGGCCGTCACGACCTTCGGGCGCCACGCGTTGACGGCGGCGCCGTTGAGGCGCGTCGTCGGGGCCGACAGGGTGAGGATGGCGAGCACCTGGTCGAACTTGCCCCGCAACGGAGCCGAGATGGAGCTCAGCCCGGGGACACGCTGGCCGTGCGATATCGCGTAACCCTGATCACGCACCCGTTCGATCATCTCCAGGTGCGTACTGCACGGCTGCGGTCTCAGGTCTCCGCGCAGGCCGGAGAGATAGCGCTCGACGAATGCCTGGCCGTAGTGGTTCCAGGTGTCGGCGAGCAGCACCAGGCTCGTGCCACCGCGCACGATCGGGATCGGGCGGTAGAGGAGCTCCGCGTGGCGAATGGGAGCGTGCCCCGGCAGCGTCTCGATGCAGGCGAACTGCGAGATATTGACCCGCACGTACAAGCCCACGGTCTCGCCGCCGCACATCTCGCGCAGCTCGAGCATCGCGCCGGCGGCGGCCAGCTTGACCCGCGCGTGGCCGTCGAAAGCGGCGGCCAGCTCGTGCGCGAGGAACCCGAGCACGTACTCACCGCTCGGCAGGTGCTCGACCGCCCGCGTCTTCTCCAAGGCGCGAAGCAGGCGGTACACCCCCGTCTGGCTGATGCCCGAGAGCGCGGCCAGCCGGGAGGGCGGGAGCGGGCGGCCGGCGCGCGCCAGTTCGACGAGCAACGCCATGGCCTTCTCGACCGAGGCGACCGAGTTGCGGTCACGAGAGTCACGAGCGGGCTCGCCGGCGCCGGCCTCCGCGTCCATCATCGGGCCGTGGCACTCAGCGGACGGCGACGCCGTCGCAGGTCCGACGTCGCCGGTACGTCGACCTCGTACCGCTCGTCCTCCCGCGGGCTCAGCACGACACCGTAGACGTCGAGGGCGTCCTCGAACGGCACCCAGCGCTCCTCGACGTCCTCGAGCACCGCCTGCGGATCGCGCTCCAGCGGATCTCCATAACCGCCACCACCGCAGGCGTAGCCGATCACGTGCTCACCAGGTGCGAGCTCGACGTCGAAGGCCGGTGGGAGCTGTTCCCTGTCGCCGTCCAGATCGACCTTGTAGCTGGCCGCCAGGCTTCCGGCCGCTCCCCCGCGCACGCCGTGCGCCGGGGTCTCGTAGCCGTCCGACAACGACGAGACGGACATCGGGGCCAGGGTGGGACCGAAGGCCGCCTCCACCGTGGGGCCCCCGCGGAATCGCCCCGGACCGCCGCTCCCCGGGACGATCCGCAGCGCGCGGAACCGCACCGGGAACCGCCGCTCATCGCTCTCGACGCTGTTGCGGTACAACAGGCCGGCGACGCAGGGAATCGTGTACGTCACCCAGCCGTCGGCGTGCGGCGAGGCCGGTCCCCCGTTGTTGCCGACCGGGAAGAACGCGTGGTAATCCACACCGCGCCGCGGATCGAAACCGGTGATCCCGGGGTAGGAGGCGCCGAGGTCGACGCCACCCTCGGCGACCCCCCATCCCTCACCCAGCTGCGAGAACGTCGATTGGACCAGGTTGATCAGCCGGCTCGTGGGAATCGACGTCGCCATCGAGCACGACGCCGGGAACCGGGGGATGCCGACGATGCAGTTCTCCCGCAGGTGGATCCGTACCCGCCGGAAGGATCCGGCGTTGTGCGGCACACCCGGATCGACGACGCTGAAGACGCCCTGCATGACCGCGCTCAGCGTGGCGGCCACCGAGGCGTTGATTCCCGCCGGCAGGCAGTCGATGTTGTCCCGCAGATCCACGTCGATATGGCCGGCCTGCTCGTCGACCGTGATCTCGACGCGCAGCGGGATCCCGTCCGGCGCGACGGGCAGCGGATCCAGCCGCGCCTCGCCCGCGATCCGGCCGCCCGGGATCTTGCACACCTCGCTGGCCATCATCCGCTCCGAGTAGTCGAGCCACTCGGCCGCGGCGCTCACCACCAGGTCGGCGCCGTACTTGCCGACCAGCTCGGCAAGGCGCCGCTCCGCCGTGCGGACGGCCCCGAGCATCGCCCGGTAGTCGCCGTACCAGAGCTCGGGGAAGCGCACGTGCTGGCGGGCCATCCGCGTGATGTCCTCGATCTCGCGGTAGTCGCGCTCGACCCGGACGGCTGGGAAAACGAGCGTTCCCTCACTGTAGGTGTCCCTGGCGTCCATCGACTCGCTGCCCGGATTCGGCCCTCCGGAGTCGACGACGTGGCCCTTCGCGACCGCGGTGAACAGGTGCCGCCCCTCAGCGAAGACCGGCACGAGCACGCCGAGGTCCGGCACGTGGGAGTTGCCCAGATAAGGATCGTTGTGAAGGAAGGCGTCCCCCGGCCGGAGGTCTGAGTGCAGGTCGCACATCGACTTCGTCTGGATCTCCGCACCGTAGTTCTGCACGGGCAGGCCCTCGGCGGACGCGAGCAGCTGGTGATCGCCTGTGACGATCGCGCAGGAGAAGTCGCGTGAGACGCTGATGAGGGTGGAATACGCCGCCTTCTGCAGCGTGTGCGTCATCTCCCGCACGATCGCCTCGAAGCGATTGGCGATCACTGCCAGCAGGATGGGATCTGTGGCTCGCACGAGTCCCCCTTTCCAAAAGACGTCTGACCAGCAGAAACTCGAGTCAACGACCGTTCGCACAGTATCCATCGAGGGTTTCCCGAACGGAAGACTCGGACGGCGGCTTCTCCGCAATGCGGAGGCCTCATGAGCCGATCAGCGCCTATGTGATCGGCTCTTGTCCCGCAATGCGGAGGACGGCTCAGTGTCCGCTGTGCGCGCACGCCGAGGCCATGTCGCCGTCCGTCTCGGGCGCGATCATCTTCATGAACAGCGGGTGGTACCGCCGGCACACGTGCAACTCCGTGACCGTCCAGTCCATCGGGTCGGCCGCATAGTCGCGCATGTAGTCGCCGGTCATGTTCAGCCCGGGAATCGCCGGGACCCAATCTTCCGCGAGCAACTCGTCGGGATCGCCGAAGCGGGCGGCGAGAGCGCGGATGGCCGGGTCGTCGAGGGCTTTCAGGCGTCCCGCGTCGATGATGAGCTCCTCCGACCCGTCGACCATCTCGGCATGGTAGGTGGGGAAGTTGAGGTGCACGTGGAAGTGCCCCACCGGCAGCCCGAGCCGTTCGGCCTGGCGTTCGAAGTCGCTGGAGATCACCGTGCCGAAGCCGATGTGCACGATGCCGCTGCGCATGCGCTCGTACAGGCCGCAGTTGTAGCCCTCGGGATAGCCGTCCCGCGGGCGATGGATCTTCGGGTTCGTGCCGATCGACGCCTCCCACCACTGCAACATCCCCGGCTGGGCGTAGCCCGGGTAGGACAACGGGTCGGTCTTCGCCTTGAGCTCGCGCAGTTTGTCGCCGAACTCGCCACCGCCGTCGATCGCGACGATCCGTGACTTGTCCACGGTCATCTCCACGCGCGGAAATGGCGCGATGTGGTTCATCGTGCCCGCGATCACTCCGTGGCCGTCCTCCTGGGGGATGTGGAAGGACGGGCGTCCCCACACGTGTCCAGGCAGGTAGGTACGGCCGTAGGCCACGTTCTGCGGATAGGAACGGCGCACCCACTCATCGGCGTAGTAGCGGCGGTCGGAGTCGTAGTAGGCGTCGTGATTGGTGAACCAGATGTCCGTGCCTTCAGGGTCGGTGAGGTGCACGCGCCGAGCCTTCGTCACGCGCTCCCACGTCCACCGGTCGATCGCGGTCAGCAGCTCATGCGGATAGACGTGCGCCGGCGACGCGACCATCTCCCGGGTGATGAACGGCATACGCTGGATCTTGATCTTGCGCTCCGCGAGAACCGGCCCCCCATAGCCCATCAGCACCTTGTCGTAGCGGCCCGCGGCGTCCCACTCCTCCCACTCGTCCATCCAGCGCATCAGTTCCTTGGTGCGCGCCAGGTAGTAGTCGACCTCGTCGTGCCCCTGCCACTTGGGGATCGGCCCCTTGTCCTCATGCTGGATCTCGTAGCGCGTGCCGAAACGACGCAACGTCTCTTCGGCCGCCTCGATCACCCAGGGGTCGTGCCAGTTGGTCACCCGCAACAACACTCGTTCGTCTTTTTGCAGATCCCATGCCGGCCACAATCCCGGGTTGTACGGGCGGCGGGCCACCGCGTCGAAGTAGGGCAGCAGGTCCGCCGGCCGGTCGACGGTGACGAACGGCGGGCAGCGGGGCGGGCGGCTCGCGTGCAAGGCCGGCGGGTGGAAGTGGTTCGTGGTCAAGTCGGGGTCTCCTCTGGGCGGGTGCGCTGGCGGGTGACGGTGGCGAGGCGTGAGGTCCTCAGCCGAGCCGCATCATGTAGTGGCCCTGGCCGGTCAGCTCGACGTCGGCGTCGGGGTAGACGACGATGGTCGTGGTGGGTTCAAGGATCAGTGCGGGCCCTTCGATCCGGTGTCCTGGCAGGAGCGAGTCGCCCAGGAACACCGGCATCTCCGAGGCCCTGCCGTCACCGAAGTGGCCCTCCTTCATGCGGTAAGGCTCCGGGGAGGAGGTGGTCGCGGCGTCGAGACCGGCCGGCCGTGACGACCGCCGTTCCACCGCCGCGGTCAGTCGTGCCTTCCAGACGAGGCATTCGACGTCACCTTCGCCGGCCACGGCGAAGACCCGTTCGTGCGCCGCGCCGACCGCGCGCCGCAGGGACTCCACGTCCGCCTCGCTCTTCAGCCGGGACGACCGCAGTTCGACCTCCAGCTCCCAGAACTGGCCGGGGTAGCGGGCCTCGACGAGATAGTGGCGCTGGAATCGGGTGAACCCGCGCTGACGCAACCGCTGTGCGATGTCGTCGAGCTCGGTGTCGATCTCGTCGAGGACGACGTTCACGGCATCGACCGACCCGTCCGCCGACAGGAATTCGTGGCTGCGCCATGTCTCCGAGACGACATCGGAGAACTGGCCGCCGCACGCGCTGAACGCGCCGGATGTCCGTGGAATGAGCACCCGGCGGCAACCGAGCTCGCGGGCGATCGGCCCGATGTTGAGGCCGGCGGCCCCGCCGCCGGCGACGATGAGGCTGTCCCGCGGGTCGACGCCCTCGCTGATGGTGATGTCCTGGATCGCCAGGACCATCCGCTCGCTCGCCACGGTGATCACTCCGAACGCGGTGCGCTCCAGCGATTCGCCGAGCTTCTCCGCGAGCGGGGCGAGCGCCCTGCGTGCCGCCTCGACATCGATGCTCATGCGGCCGCCGAGAAAGAAGCCGGGGTCGATGTAACCGAGCACCACCGCCGCGTCGGTGACCGTCGCGTGTTCCCCGCCCCGGCCGTAGCACGCCGGGCCCGGCTCGGCGCCCGCGCTCTCGGGTCCGACGCGCAGCAGGCCGCCGGGATCGATCCATGCGATCGAGCCGCCGCCGGCCCCGACGCTGCGGATGTCGACCGATGACAGCCCGGTCAGGTGACCCGTGTACTTGGGCCCGAGCCAGGTGTCCCGCGTGAACTTGATCCGTCCACCGCGCAGGAGGCTGACATCGAAGCTCGTCCCTCCGGTGTCCGCGACGACGATGTCCTCGATCCCCGTCTCCGCGGAGCCGTATCGGAGGGCGGCGACCGGCGCCAGCGACGGGCCGGACTTGAGCGTGTAGATGGGACGTTCGACGAGATCCTCGATGTGCATCGTCCCTCCGGACGACGACGCCGCGAGCAGCTCGCCGTCGAACCCGGCGGCACGGAGATCGTCGCGTACTCCGAGAAGATGGCGCTGCATCAACGGCTTGATCGACGCGTCGATCGCCGCCGACGAGGACCGCGGATACTCTCCGACGATCGGATTGAGCTCGGCGGAGAGGGTGTACGGGACGCCCGGCAGCACCTCTTCGATCAACCGGCCGACCGCCTGCTCGTGCACGGCGTTGGTGACCGAGTTGATGAAGGACACCGCGACCGCCTCGATCCCGCGATCGCGTAGTTTCCGGAGGAGCGTCCGTGTCCCTTCCCGGTCGAGGGGCGTGACCACACCGCCGTCGGCATCGACACGCTCGGTGATCTCGAAGGTGAGCCGGCGCGGGATGTACGGAGCGGGAAACGGCTGCGTGAAGTCGTACGCGCTCTGCTTCCCGCCTTGGCGCAGGACCAGCGTGTCCGGAAAGCCGGACGTCGTCAGGAACGCCGTCTTCGCGACGTGACCGGTCAGCATCGCGTTCGTGGCGTGGGTCGTGGCGTAGACGAACAGGTCGCAGCGTTCGAGGACGGCGCCTGCCGAGAGGCCGATCTGCTCGGCCGCCATCTCCAGCCCGGCGCTGAGTCCCTCGAAGATCCGGTTGCGCGTGGTCGGGCTCTTCCCGAGCACGAGTCGCCCATCCTCACCGGACACGACGACATCTGTGAAGGTGCCGCCGGCATCGACTGCGATAGTGAACGACATTGGGCTTCCCTTCGAGAATGGCCTGGTACTCATGCGGGCTTGGCCACGACGATCCTGCGGCGCGGGCGCCACCCCGCTCGGGGGATCGAGGCGATCAGCCGTTGCGTGTAGTCCGCCTTGGGCGACTCAATGATCTGCTCGACCTGTCCCTCCTCGACGACGCGCCCGTGGTGGAGTACGACCGCGGTGTCGCAGATCTGGCGTACCGCGGCGAGGTCGTGAGAGATGAAGAGGAAGGCGACGCCGGTGCGCTCGCGGATCTCGGCGAGCAGGTTCAGCACCTGGGCCTGGATCGACACGTCGAGCGCGGCGACCGCTTCATCGAGGATCAGCAGCCGGGGTTCGGCCGCGAGAGCGCGGGCGATCGCGACCCGCTGGCGTTGTCCGCCCGAGAGCGCCCGGGGCAGCGCCGCGGCCTGCCGGACGTCGAGCCCGACCTTGTCGAGCAACTCGTCGACGCGGGCGAGGCGCGCGGCCCTGCCGAGCGAGCGAGCGTGGAGCCGCAACGACTCGTCGATGGCGTCCCGGACCCGCTGGCGGCGATCGAGCGACAGATACGGATCTTGGAAGACCATCTGCACGATGCCGCCCCGGCGCCGGCGCTCGCGGGTGCTCAGGCGCCCGCTCTGCCACCGCTCGCCGACGACGCTGATCTCGCCGGCGGACTGCCGCTCCAGGCCCACGATCATCCTTGCGCAGGTGGACTTCCCCGACCCGGATTCACCTACGAGCGCGAGCGAACCACCGGCCGGTATCGAGAACGACACGCCGTCGACCGCGACCAGGTCCTCCTTGCCGGGCGCGTCGGCACGGCGCACGCGGAAGGTCTTGCCGAGCCCGCGGGCCTCGAGTACGGGTTCAGGCATTGAGGGGCTCCTCGGGAGCGGATGCGGCATGGACGTCCTCCGCGAAGTGGCACGCGACGAGCGACTCGCCGACCGGCCGCAAGGCCGGACGCTCGGTCCGGCAGCGTTCTTCGACGTGCGGGCAGCGGGCCTCGAACGGGCAGGCGTCGCCCGCTTCGAAGGCGGAGCTCGGCCGCCCCGGAATCGCGACGAGTCGCGTCCGCCGTTCGTCGATGCTGGGTCTCGCCGCGAGCAGGGCCTCGGTGTACGGGTGGGACGCGGCGTCGCGCAGGTGGGCCGCGGGCAGTTGCTCGACGATCCTGCCCGCGTACATGACCACGATCCGGTCGCAGACGGCGGCGGCGAGCTCGAGGTCGTGGGTGATGAAGAGCAGCCCGAGCGCCCGGCCGCGGCGCTGCTCGTCCAGGATCGCCATCACCTCCTCCTGCGTGGTGACGTCGAGCGCCGTGGTGGGCTCATCGGCGAGGATCAGCCGCGGCTCGGCCGCCAGCGCGCCCGCGATCATCACCCGCTGGAGGAGGCCACCGGACAGCTGCCACGGTCGCTGGCGCATGCGCCGCCCGGCGTCGGCGATGCCGACCTCCCGCAACAATCCGGCGATCTTGTCTTCGGCGTCGCGCCGCCTCACGCCGCGAGTCCGGACCAGGCCCTCGGTAAGGTAGTCGCCGATCGTGTGCACCGGATTGATGTGCGCGCGGGGGTCCTGGAAGATCATCGCGACCTCCCGCGCCCGCATCCGGCGAAGGCCGTCGCCGTCGAGGCCCGGGACCGAGACGCCGCCCAGCCGGATGTCTCCGCGCAGCCGCGCGCCGTGCGGCAGCAGGCGCATGATCGACCGTGCCGTCAGTGACTTGCCCGAGCCCGACTCACCGACGAGCCCGACCGCTTCCCCCGCGTGGACCTCCAGGTCGACGCCATGGAGGGCGATCTTCATCTCCCCCTGGATCGGCAGCTCGAGCCGCAGATCGTCGATCCTCAGGAGCGGATCCTCGCTCGGAAGCATGTCCATGCTCAGAATTGGCTCAGTTGGCTCTTTCATGCGCGGCCTTCGATGTCGAAGTGGCGGGCGAGCCGCTCGCCGACGAGGTTGAAGCCGACCATCGCCACCACGACGACGATGGCGGCGTAGAGCGACTGCTGCGGGTAGCCGCCGACGATCGACGGCTGGCCGTTGGCGATCATGACGCCCCAGTCGGGCGCCGGGGGCTGGATGCCGAGCCCGAGGTAGGAGATCGCCGCGAGGTCGAGCATCGCGTAGCCGAAGCCGACGGCGCACTGCACGACGATCAGCGGGAGGAGGTTCGGCAGCAGATGCCGCACACAGATCACCCAACCCGAGACACCCTGGACGCGGAGGGCGTCGATGTAGGGGAGGCTGCGCTCCTTCAGGGCCGCCGCCCGCAGCACCCGGGCGAGTACCGGCACATAGGCGATCGATAGCGCGATCACGGGCGCCACGAATCCCGAGCCGAAGACGGCCGCCGCCACGACGGCCAGGATGAGACCCGGAAAGGCGAAGGTGACCTCGATGAGGCGGCCGATCGCGGCATCGATCCAGCCGCCGTGCCACGCGCTGAGGATGGCCAGCAGCGTGCCGCCCAGGGCGGACAGGACGATCACGAGTGCCGGTCCCGCCAGGCTGGGCCTGGTGCCGACGATCAGCCTGGAGAGGATGTCGCGGCCCGTGCCGTCGGTCCCGAGCCAATGGTCCGGAGAGGGCGGGGCGAGGATCGCGAGAGGGTCGATCGCGGTCGCGTCGTGGGGCGCGATGACCGGTCCGAAGACGGCGACCAGCACCAGGAGCACGCAGACGCCGGCGGCCACGGCCGTGAGGGGCCCGAACGCCGCCGTCCGGCGCATGATCACGCCTCGGCTGGGCCTCATCATCACCTGTGCGGCGCTCATGCGGTCCGGCCTCCCTTCGCGAGCCGGGGATCGAGCGCGACGTTCACCACGTCCACGAGCGTGTTCACCGCGACGAACACGCCGACCATGAACATCGACAGGATCTGCACGACCGCGAGGTCCTGGCGCAGGGCGCTCTGGATCAGGAGCGAGCCGAGTCCGTTGACGCCGAACGCCGCCTCGGCGACCGCCGTGCCCGCCACCAGGCTGGCGATCATCGTCCCTGAGATGGTGGTGATGGGCCCCGCGGCGTTGCGCAGGACGTGGTGGCGGATGATGGTGCGATGGGGCAGGCCCCGGCCGCGTGCCGTGTCCACGTGCTCGGAGTGGAGCTCGGCGACGACCGCGGCGCGCGTGATCCGCGCGACATAGGCGATGTAGCTGAAGCTGAGCGCGATCGCGGGGAGAGTGAGGTGCCGGAGCTTGCCGGTGAACGTGTCACCGGAACCGTAGATCGGGAACCAGGACAGCCGGGTCGCGAAGATCCAGATCAGCACGATGGCCAGCACGAACGTGGGCACGCCCATCGCGACGGTGGTGCCGACCGTGATGCCGGTGTTGACCCGCCCGCCGCGCAGCGCTGCCAGGACGCCGGCTCCGACACCGAATCCCACGATCAGCAGACCGGCGTAGCAGACGAGCATCAGAGTGTTGACCGTGCGGCCCGCGAGAAGGCTGGAGACGTCACTGCGATAGACCACCGACGTACCGAGATCGCCGCTCAGCAATCCTGAGAGCCAGTGCCAGTACTGCGTCCAGAACGGATCGTCGAGGTGGTACTCGGCGCGAATCGCCGCGAGCGTGGCCGCGTTGGGAAGCGTCCCACCGGCCAGGGCCGCCGCCGGGTCGCCCGGTGCGACCGCCAGCGCACCGAAGATCGCGACACTGGTGACCAGCAGCGTCGCCAGAACACCGGCGAGCCGCCGTGCCGTGAACAACATCACCGTGGCCATCACTACCTACTTCCCGCCCAGAGAGGCCGCCCAAGGCGAGGTCAGGAACGCCGAGGACGTGGTGACGCCGGTGAGGCGCTTGTTCAGGAAGACCCGCGAGTAGTTGGTCGCGATCGTGGCCATGAGCTGGTCCGGCGCGAAGATCGCCTGCGCCTCGCTGAACAACTGCGCCGTCTTGTTCGGATCGGTCGACGCGCGGGCGTCGTCGAGCAGCTTGGTCACCCGGGGGTTGTCATACTTCGAGTAGTTGAAGAATCCGGTCTTGAGCGCGTACTCCGGCGCGTAGTAGAGCGCGCCGGGAACCTCGATCCACCCGGGGGAGATGACGAAGTCGACGGACTCGCGCTTGTTCTGGTCGAAGAAGAAGGCGTCGAAGTCGGTGGGCTGGAGCGTCTTGATCTTGGCGTCGAAGCCGAGCTCGCGGGCCGCCGCCTG
Organism: Spirillospora sp. NPDC048911; assembly: GCF_043198015.1. Lineage (NCBI taxonomy): Bacteria > Bacillati > Actinomycetota > Actinomycetes > Streptosporangiales > Thermomonosporaceae > Spirillospora > Spirillospora sp. NPDC048911. Next base: position 345,270 of record NZ_JBICUD010000011.1, read on the forward strand.
CACGAGCGTCGCGGATTGCACCGCCAAGGTGTCGCCGCCCTTCGCCGCGAAGACGAGCGTCTTCTTCGAGGGCTTGGCCTCGGCGATCAGAGCCTTCGCCTTGGTGAGATCGTGGGCGTTGCCGGGCAGGCGGTCGTAGGCGCTCTGGTAGATCTCGTGTCCGGGAATGCTCTGCCAGACGATGGGCGGCGTCATCGTCTTGAGCGGCTGCCCGTAGCCGCGCAGGACGTTCTTGATGAAGGCCTCTTTGTTGATCGCGAGATTGAGCGCCTGGCGCACCTTCGCGTCGGCCGCGGGCCCGTGCGGCGTCGTCGGGAAGAATCCGATGAACATACTCGAAGGACCGACCCAGAGCGTGCCCTGACCTGAGTTCGTGAACGCCTTCGCGCTCTCGACGGGGGCGTTGAAAGTCCCGTCGACCTCCCCCGCCAGCAAGGCGCTGGTCAACGTCGAACTGTCGGTGATGAAGCGGAAGTCGAGCGTTCCCACCTTCGGTGCGCCGCCCCAGTAGCCGTCATTCCCGGCGACCGTGATCTTGTCACCCGGAGACCACTTCACGAGCCTGTACGGGCCGGTGCACATCACCCCGCCCGCCGGCGTGCCGAAACCCTTCCCGGCCTTGGCGGCGAAGGCCTTCTGGACCACCGCGCCCCCATGGGAGGCGATCGCGTTCCGGAACTGCGCGTCGTGCTGCTTGAACTTCACGGTCACCTGCAGCGGCCCGGTCTTCCGGAAACTCTCGACCCTCCGGTAGACGGCGCCGTACGCGCCCTGGACCTTCGGGTCCACGTTGCGTTCCATCGAATGGACCACGTCGTCGGCGGTCATCGGCGTCCCGTCCCAGAACCTCACCCCGCTACGGAGCTTGATGACGAACGTCGTCGCGTCGGTCCAGTCGGCGCTGGTGGCGAGCCCGGGGCGCACGGAGAAGTCCGGCCCGATACGCAGCAGGCCCTCGCAGAGATTGGACACCACCGTCTCCTCCGACTCGCCGAAGGCCTTGGTGGGATCCAGGGTCAACGGCTCGCCGAAGGGAAGCGCCCACTTCACGAGGTCCACGCGCTGCGTGGCCCGAGGAAGCGCGCTGACCAGCTCGATCCGGCCACCAGTCCCGCCGGAGTCGTTCCCTCCGCCGCAGCCGGTGGCCACGAGTGCCGCTGCCACACAGCCAAGGACCAGCACTCCACGCCTGCGTACCATCGTCAGCCCTCCTGTATCGAGGTCTCGGGCGTCGCCCCTGGACCGCACCCGCGATGCGGAAGCAAGGCGATGCCGAACAAGCGTGGTACGGCCCGCGAACTGCCGGATACCGACGCATAGCGCATGGTCGCCAGCCGTCACGATCGTTGACAAGGGACGTGCACCGCTTTTCCGCAATGCGGATAGTTGCTGTCAAACAGGGCTTTTGCCGACCTAACATGCCGCCATGATGGGTATCGGGCTTCCCCAGACGCGTGACGGCGGGGCGACGAGTGCGCGTGGACTTCTCGCGTACCTGGCAAGCGCGGAGCAGGCGGGCTACGACTCGGTGTGGGTGGCGGAGGGGCCCCTGAGCCGGCCTTCCTTGGATCCCCTCGCGGTCCTCGCCGTGGCCGCGACGCAGACGACGCGCATGCGCCTCGGCAGCAACGTCCTGGCCCTCCTCCACTACCAGCCCGTGCCCCTTGCCAGGTCGATCGCCACGCTCGACCGGCTGAGCGGCGGACGTGTGACGCTCGGCCTCGGGCTCGGCGGGGCCGACCTCGGAGGCCCGCGAACCGGGCGTGCCGAGCGCTTCGAACAGGCCATCGCGCTGCTACGGCGGCTGTGGAACGGCACCGCCGGGCCCGGGGATCCCGCTTCCGAATCGTTCGCCGGGCTACAGCCCGCAACCACTCCTGTTCAGGCACCGATCCCCATCTGGATCGGCGCGAGCGCGCCGAGCGCGTTGCGCCGCGCCGCGCGGATCGCGGACGGCTGGATCGGCTCGGGCCGAGCGGATCACCATCGCTTCGCCGAAGGGGCCGCGCTCATCCTGGACGCACTCCAGGATCACGGCCGGGAACCCGGTGACTTCATGATCGCCAAGCGCTCCTACGTGGCGATCGGCCAGCGTCCGAGCGACATCGAGGCCTGGTTCCGGTCCGCCACGGGCGGCGGTCCGCCTCCGGGCGACGCGGTGATCGCCGGTGATCCGGCCGAGATCGAGGGACGCCTCACCGCGCTTCGCGCGGCGGGGGCGCGAGCCCTGACGATCCAGCCCGTCGGGCGCGACGAGCGCGGGCAGATGGAGGCCCTCGCCGAACACGGAGCCGTGGAACGCCTCACGCTGCCAGAAAGGAACTGAACTCGATGCCACTCGCGCACATCGGCGGTTTTCCCGTCGAGGAGATCTTCCTCGCGGCCCCCGCGGCCGTCGCCGCGGCCGCCCTGGTCGGCGCACGATTGCGGCTCGAACTGACCCGTCGCGGACGCGACGCCTCGCCCACCAGTGCGGACGGGCACGCCGTTGAGGGACGTGACTGACATGGGCGACCACGAGATGACCGACGAGGAACTGCTCGCCCTCGCCGAACGCGTCTCCAACCGGGGGCGGTGGGGACACGACGACGAACTGGGGACGCTCAACTACATCACGCCGGAGAAGCGGCGCACGGCGGCGGCGCTCGTCCGATCGGGCGAGACCCTCTCCATCGCACGAGACCTCAGCGCCACCCCGGATCCGGCGACGGGCGAGGCCGTGGACCACCGGATGTTGTTCGCCGGCCCCGGCCCCACCTACGCCTCGGACTACGTCGGCATCGCACCGCACGGGTTCACGATGACCCACCTCGACGCGGTCTGCCATTCGACGTGGAACGGCAGGCTGTACAACGGCCGCCACGTGGAGGACGTCCAGTACCACGACGGACTCGCCTTCGGCTCGATCCACGCGATGCGCGACGGCATCTTCACGCGCGGCGTATTGCTCGACGTCGCCCGGGCCTTGGACGTGGAGTACCTCGAACCGGACCATCTCATCGGCGTCGAAGACCTCCATGCGGCCGAGGAACTGTGCGGCGTGCACGTCGAGAGCGGCGACGCGCTCCTCGTCCGTACGGGTCTGCGTCGCTGGGAGGCCGAGCACGGCCCGCTTTCGGCCGACACCAGAGCCGGTCTGGGAGCTCGCTGCGTGGAGTGGATGCACGAGCGCGAGGTGGCGGTCTACGGCGGCGACTGCGTCGAGCTCATCCCCTACCCCAGCGACATGATCCAGATGCCCCTTCACCACATCGCCATGCCCTCCATGGGACTGATCCTGCTCGACTGGCCGGAAGTCGAGGAACTGGCAGTGACGTGCCGGCATTACGACCGGTGGGAATTCCTGCTGACGGTCGCACCGATCCGCCTACCCCGGGCCACTGGAGCAGCCGTCAATCCCATCTGTGTGTTCTGAGATAAAAGAAAGGCTCTCAGTGAAAGTCGCCGCGCGAAAATATCTCGGCGGCTTCCCACGAGCACCGTCGCCGGTGTTCCACAACCTGACGTCGGCTGTCCCGTTGTCGAGAGCCTGCCGCACCAGCCGGCGGACCCGGAGGTCGATGTCGTACAACTCGGCGCAGACCGCGATCGCCTGCGGGCACGGGCGCCGGGACGGGCGGCCCAGCACCGGGTCAAGGTCACCGGCCCCGGCGCCGAGGATGCGCATAGACCAAAGACCCACCCCCACCAGCATCAGCGGACGTACCTTGGCGTCCGCCGCAGGGGCCTTTGGTCACTGACTCGTTCTCGAAGAGCGGTAGAGCGTGGACGGGTTGGTGTCGATCTCGCTGCGGCGACAGCTGTGGCGCGTGTCGTCGATCAAGGCGCAGAGGTCGGGAGAGAATGCCATGTATGACGTGGACGACGAAGCTTCCTGGTGATATCGCGTTGCCGTTGATCGGTTTTGGTACCTGGCAGCTGCGGGGCGACATTGCGTACGAGTCGGTGCGCGCGGCGCTGGAGGTCGGTTACCGGCATGTCGATACCGCGACGTTGTATCAGAACGAGTCAGAGGTCGGCAGGGCCGTGAGGGACAGCGGCGTGGACAGGGAGCAGGTCTTCATCACCACCAAACTGCGCCCACAGGACGCGCGGCGTGCCCGTCGCACCCTGGAGTCCAGTCTTCGCCTGCTCGACACCGGCTATGTGGATCTTTGGCTGATCCACTGGCCGACCGGCCGGGACGAGCTCGTCTCGACCTGGCAGGAACTGTTGGCCGCCAAGGACGCAGGACTGGTCCGCACTGTCGGGGTCAGCAACTACAGCCCGGCCCTGATCGACCTGCTGACCAAGGCCACCGGACAGCAGCCGGCGGTCAACCAGATTCCATGGAGCCCGGGACGGCACGACCCTGCCCTGCTGGACGAGCACCGTCGTCGAGGAGTGGTCATCGAGGGCTACAGCGGCCTGAAGAACACCGACCTGCGCCACCCAGTCCTCAACGAGATCGCTGAACGGCACGCAGTCACGCCCGCCCAAGTCGTCCTGCGCTGGCAACTGGAACACGACATCGTCATCCTCCCCAGGTCATCGCGCCGGGAACGCATCGCCGCCAACTTCGACCTGGAGCACTTCGCCCTTACCGCCGAAGACGTCACCGCGATCGACGCCCTCGCCCGAACCAGCTGACCGAAAACGGCAAGCGAGCGGCGCGTAAACGTGCCGCCGCCGACAAGACGACACCACTCCATCCCAGCACCGCGACTTACCAGTGCGGCCGACAACACGAGAGTGCGCTCGCAGCCAACCAGCAACGGCGACATGGCTCGGCGTGCGGTGCGCCAACTAGTTGAAGTCACCGAACCTCGGGCAACTCACCCTGACCACCCTCTGGGACCCACCGACCTGATATCCCCGCTGCACGAACGTCAACCAGGACGCAGTACCCGAAGAACCGGAGATGATCCTTTTGGCGGCCTGGTTTAGCCGCGTCTTTCCCAGCAACGGCCGGGGTGAGACGATCCCATTGAGACAGTGGTAGCGTCCCCGACCCCGCTGCCCGTTCCTGCCGCCTCCGGCCTGGCCGGGAGGCGACGATCGGGAGCGCGCCCCCGGCGCAAGGAGAGCCGCGATGTCCGAGCCACGCTGGGAGCACGCCTACGCCGTCTACAACCCGTACGACGCCGGCAGCCCCGATGACTGGGTTTCGGTGGAGGCCCTGCTGGCGGCCTACTCCGCCGACGGCTGGGAGGCGGTCAGCCACGGCCACTACGGCGACTGGATCACTTTCACCTTCAAGCGCCCGATCTACTGACCCCGACCGCGGCCATGACGGTCCGGCGACCGCAGACTCCACCACCAGCAGCCCGCCGATACCAGGCCGACTCGCGGCATGAGCGGATGCCGACTACATGGGCGGGTCGGGGTGCAGGACCATGGCGAACGTCGTCCTGCGCTGCCGGCTATCCGTCCGTGCCCGAAGGGGGTGTAGGAGGTCGGTGATCGTGGCGGTGAGCTGGCGCGACTCGGCGGGGGTGACCGCCCCCAGGATTGGGACGAGGGTCGTGCGCGACTCTGTCGACGAGGCGCAGGTCCAGAAGCTCCTGCACCGTGAAGCCGGTGAATGGGTGCGCCGAATCGGCCGAATCGAGGAGATCAGCCGCGACGCGCACTGGCGCCCCCCTCGACGTCGACATCGACGCCAAGCAGGTGCTCAGCCTGCCGCCGCCCTGGCGCCACGCTCTTGCAGCCCCGGCCCTGGCCGCAGCGGTCGGCAGCTCCCCTCGCACGCTCGCAACGTCTCGCGGAACGGCCCGCCCCGCGCGGCGCCGCTTCCTGGGCGTGACCAACGAAGAACGGGTACACCAGCGCGGCACCACCGTCCTGCTCGCCGCCGACGACGTGCTGCGCGGCGAGCAGGCGCACGCAGCCGCTCTGGCCCGGGCGCTCCAGTCGGCACGGACTAGCGTCGCTTTGGCCATTGCCCGTCTCGACGGGTCGGACGTGTTCGAAGCCCTGGCCGCGGGCTGCGCCAACGCCGTGACCCGTGGCGTCCGCGTAGACCTGCTGGTCGGCTCCGCCGACGGGGATCCGGCCGCCCTGACCGCCATCGCAAACCGCATCGGTTACGGCGCCGACGCCCGCCGCGGCCGGGCATTGCTGCGGACCCGCGTCACGGGTGGTGGCGCCAGCCTGCTGCTGTGGGACAGCGCACCGGGACGGCTCGTCGGCGTCGTCACCGGCCACGCATGGGTCGGCGGAACGGCCGGAAGTCCCCACGCCGCGGGCGTAAGGCTCCTTTCGCCCGCATTGTGTGCTGACCTCGCCCGCGCCGTCGCCTCACTGTGGACTGGCCGCAGCGGCGACGATTTCGCGGGCGAGCCGATCAGATGGCGGCACCTTGCCGACGCCGCCGTCGGCCTGTACTTCTTGGACCCGGCAGGCGGCGACGCCGGACGCAGAGGCGTCCAGCTGATCGTGCGTGGTCCCGATGCCCAACTCGTCCGAGCAGCTCCAGACGCGTCCGATTAGCGCCCGTCAGCCAGACTCGAACCGCCAGATCCCGCATGGGCACAACCTTCGACAGTCATCCAACGGCGGTGCACACCGACAGCCGTCGAGCATCAAGCCATGAGCCGGCGGGCCGCAGACGTCCGCTCATGCCGCCGAGCGTGCTCCCGAGAACTATGAGGGCGCCGAGCCAGACTGCGGCCAGCCAGGTCGCGTGGGAGGCCGGCGGTGTCGCCGGCCCGGGTTCGCCGATCACGTCAGCTGGCTGTACCCGCAGGTTGGTGGTGGTAAGCGCTTTCAGCTCTTCCTTGACGAGCGATACATCCGATGTTTTGTTGGGTTCTGGAGCACCGCCCGTGGACGGAGGTACGGCGATGGGCGCGTTGTGGAATCGGCGGCAGGTTCTCGGGACGGGGGTGGCCGGGCTGGGGATGGGGGTGGCCGGGCTGGGGCTGGCCGTGCCCGGACACGCCTCAGTGACCGGGCGCAGGCCGGTGTTCGATGTACGAAGCTTCGGTGCGAAGGGCGACGGCGTCACCATCGACTCCGCCGCCATCGACCGTGCGATCGAGAAGGCCGCCGAGGAAGGACCGGCGACGGTCTACTTCCCGCCCGGGGTCTACGCCAGTTACTCGATTCACCTGCAAAGTCGCGTCACTCTCTATCTGGAACGCGGGGCACGGTTGCTGGCGGCCCGGCCGACCGGGACCCAGGGGTACGATCCCGCCGAGCCCGGCGCGGGCAACCCATACCAGGACTTCGGTCACAGCCACTGGCACAACAGCCTGATCTGGGGCGAGGGCCTGACCGACATCGCCCTTATGGGCCACGGGGTGATCGACGGCTCCGGCCTGGTGTCCGGCGGCTCTCGGGAGTCCGCGCCGCTGCAGGGCAACAAGGCCATCTCGCTGAAGCTGTGCCGCCGGGTCGTCATCCGCGACCTGACCCTGTTCAATTGCGGCCACTTCGGAATCCTCCCGACGGGTGTGGACGACTTCGTGATCAGGGACCTCACGATCGACACCAACCGCGACGGGATCAACATCGACTGCTGCCACAATGTGAAGATCACCGGCTGCGTCGTGAACTCGCCCAACGATGACGCGATCGTGCTCAAGAGCTCGTACGGCCTGAACGAGGCCCGGTTGACCAGGAACGTTCGGATCGCGGACTGCCGGGTGAGCGGCTACGACCTCGGCACGCTGCTCGATGGAACGAAAAAGGTCGGACCTTACGGCCGGACGGGTCGGGTCAAGCTCGGCACCGAGTCCAATGGCGGATTCCGCAACGTCCTCATCGAGGACGTCGCGTTCGAGCACTGCCGCGGCCTGGCGCTGGAGACCGTCGACGGCGGTCTGCTGGACAACGTGGTCGCCCGTCGGCTCACGATGGACCAGCCGCAGATGCCGTTCTTCCTCCGCCTGGGCGCGCGGATGCGAGGTCCCGCAGGCGTGCCGGTCGGCCGGCTGCGCAATGTCGAGATCAGCGATGTGACCACCGTCGACGCCGATCCGCGCTACCCGTCCACGATCTCCGGCATCCCCGGTCACGACATCGAGAACGTCCGGATCAGCAACGTGCGGCATCGGCTGCGCGGCGGCCTCACCCCGGCGGACGCCAATTCGAACCCGCCCGAATTGGAGACCGCCTACCCCGAGCCCTCGATGTTCGGGACCCTGCCGGCCTTCGGGTTCTTCGTTCGCCACGCCCGTAACATCGAGCTCGACCGTGTGGACATCGCCTTCGACCAGAAGGACATCCGCCCGGCGATCGTGCTGCGCGACGCCGCCCACGTCCGCTTCGCCAAGGACCGCTGCGACAAGGTGCCGCAGGTTCCCACCTTCGTCCTGGACGACGTGGACGACTTCACCGTCACCCACACCCCGCCCGTTCCCGACACCCACAAGAGTCACGCCGACCATCTGGAGTTGTGAGAACACGGTCGGCCCACGCTAAGAAAAGGCCCGGGAGACTCTCCCGGGCCTTTGGCATACAGCATCGGCCCACGCCGAAGCCAGACTGAACCGCTGTTTCTCGAGATCGATCGCCAGGCCACGTACCGACATCTGGGCACCGACCGTCCAGGACTCGCCATGGGCGAGCCCGGTAGGAGTCGTGCGACCTCCACCGCGTGCTCCGTGAGCTGCGAGCCCTTTCCGGCCACACCGTCCCGGCATACGACCAGCCCAGCGGGCGACGGCGTACTTCATTGCTAAGCCTGTCGAGCGGCACGTTGCCGACGGTGCCCACCCGGCTGGACGCCCACAGGGGCCAGACCACCTGGTATACACATCTGGTGTCAAACATTGGATGTTTATCGGTGAACTGCTTGAATGGGAAGCATCTGCAGCCCATACTTCCCACGAGGAGGCTCGCGATGAAAGGTCGATTCACCCGCAGAAACGTGCTTGGAATCGGCGTCGGTCTGGCTGGCTCTGCCATCACGGGCCCGATCGCCTCCAGGGCGGACTGGATTCAGTCATCGGATGTATTTGCGGATGAGCTGCCCTGGCCAGAGGCCCGGACGATCGTCGCCGAGACCATGCTGCCCTCGTTCCCGGCCACGACGTTCAACGTGACCGCCTACGGCGCGAAGGGAGACGGCAAGGCCGACAACACCACGGCCTTCAAGAACGCGATCCAGGCATGCTCGACCGCAGGCGGCGGTCACGTGATCGTGCCGAGCGGAACCTACGTCACTGGCGCGATCTACCTGAAGAGCAACGTCGACCTGCACCTGGAGTCGGGTTCGACGCTCAAGTTCTCCGGCGACACGAGCAAGTTCCCCACCGTCCTCACGCGCTACGAGGGCATCGAGTGCATGAACCGATCACCGATGATCTACGCCTACAAAGAGACGAACATCGCGCTGACCGGCAGCGGCACCCTGGACGCCGGCTCGACCTCGTCCTGGAACAAGGGCTCGGACCGCTCGTACCTGGAGTCCCTGATCAGCAAGGGCAAGACCGATCCCCACGACCGCGTCGTACCGGGCTCGGGCCACTCGATGCGATCCGCCTTCGTCGAGCCGTACGGATGCGACACCGTCCTCATCCAGGGCGTCAAGCTGAGGAACTCGATGTTCTGGCAACTGCATCCGACGCTGTGCAAGAACGTCACCGTTGACGCTGTCTCGACCGACCCCAGCACGTCCCACAACAACACTGACGCCTGCGACCCTGAGTCGTGCGACCACGTCGTCATCAAGAATTGCGACCTGGGTGCCCACGACGACAACATCGCCATCAAGTCCGGCCGTGACGAGGACGGACGGCGCGTCAACGTGCCCTGCCAGAACCTGGTCGTCTTCGGCTGCACGATGAACGGCAACTGGGGCGCCATCACCTGCGGCAGTGAACAGACCGGCGGCATCCGCAACGTGTACGCCTACAAGTGCACGGTCAAGGGCTCGACCAAGTTCGCGCTCTACGTGAAGTCCAACACCCAGCGCGGTGGCTTCTCGCAGAACATCAACCTGGATGGTTTCTCGGGCACCTTCGCACGCTCGGTCGTCTTCATCACCATGACCTACAACAGCCAGACCGGCTCGCACCCACCCGCGTTCGGCCCCTTCGCGATCACCAACTCGTCCTGCACCAAGGCCCCGCTCGTCTTCGACGTCAGCGGCCTGTCCAGCGACCACATCAAGGGATTCACCGTCAGGGACAGCTCCTTCAACGGCGTCTCCAGCACGTCCAACAAGATCAAGAACGTCGACGGCCTCGTCTTCACCAACGTCAAGATCAACGGCAAGATCGTCACCGCCGACTGACCGACCCGGGTCTGTACGTTGAACGGTGTAACTCCAGAGACGTGAGGGACTGATGGTTCCCTCCGGAGGAGGCACCCCCCGATGAGTGAGACGACGATCGATGCGGCCGCCGAGCCGACGCCCGAACCGGCGCCCGAGCAGACGGTGTCCGGGGCTGTGGACGAGGCCGGTGTCAGTGCACTGGATGTGCAGATGCTGCGGCGGCTGGCCGACCAGGCCCGCGATCAGGGCTTGGAGTTGACCGGTGAGGGCGGGCTGCTGCAGCAGTTGACCAAGGTGTTCCTGGAGTCGGCGTTGGAGGGCGAGATGGACGCCCACCTGGGCTATGCCAAGCACGACCAGGCGGGCGACAATTCCGGAAACTCCCGTAACGGTCGCCGGCCCAAGACCGTGATCACTGAGGTCGGGCCGGTCGAGGTCGCTGTGCCCCGCGACCGGGACGCCTCGTTCGAGCCGCAACTGGTGCGCAAGCGGCAGCGTCGGCTGACCGGCGTGGATGAGATGGTGCTATCGCTGAGCGCGAAGGGACTCACCCATGGCGAGATCAGCGCGCATCTGGCCGAGGTGTATGGCGCGAACGTCTCCAAGACGACGATCACCACGATCACCGACCGGGTCGTGGAGGGCATGACCGAATGGCAGAACCGGCCCCTGGACCGCGTCTACCCAGTCGTCTTCATCGACGCTGTGAACGTGAAGATCCGGGCTCTGTCGCAAAGTCCGTGGTCTCACGCGGTGTGAAGCGTTCGTTTTCGGAGGAGGTCGAGCTTTGCTCTTCCGAACATTTGGCGTTTCAGCATTTTCACGCGGTTGACGTGCCCTTCGACTGGGCCTGAGCTATGGGACATGGTCAGTCCGTTGCGGACGGCGTCGTAGTCACGCCGCAGATTTCGGGCGAACCCGGCGATCGCGGTGAGAGAATCGTTTTCGACGAGAGTGATCCAGTCGTCAAGCCGGTGGCCTTCAAGTTGGGTGAGCATCACAGCGAAATCCTTCACATGCCTGGTCAGCCTCTGTAGATCTCGGTTGATCCGCTGCATCTCCCGGAATCTGGTGGTGGAGTCCTGGTCAAGGTTTTCGGGATGGGACATGATCCAGCGTGTGAGGTCCCGGACGGCCGGTGGCCGGGGAGGTGGAATCTCGACCTCGCTTGTTCCAGCAGGCCGGAAACGACGTAGATAGCGTCGGACCTGTTGTGCTGTTCCGCGATAGCCGAGCGCGGTGATCTCTCTGGTGAGCTGGGTGGCGTTGCGGATGCCCTCGTTCCATCTGCGGTGCAGATGCTCGTGATAGCCGTCCAGAATGCTGGCGCGCTGCCGGTTGGCGGCGGTGACCTCCTCGACCGTCGTGTTGGCGAACTTGCGGACCGTCGCCTGGTGCAGACCGAGTCGCCGCCCGATCGCGGCCTTGCTCAGTCCTTGATCGAGGAGTTCGTGCACGGCGGCATGATGCTTCCGGATCCGTGCCACGACCTGCAGTTCACGATGATTGACCACAGTGGGGGCGTCGCTGGTGCGCCGTGACTCCGAAGCGGCCGCCAACACCGCCGCCAAGCCCGTCCGGGCTGCCGAGACGTCCTTCTCCACCGCTTGGCCGAGATTGCGCCACAAGTGGAAACGGTCGGCGACCTGCAATGCGTCCGGCGCTCCCTGCCGAGCTCCTTCCGCATAACCGCCGGCTCTGTCTCGACAGATCACTTCCGGCAGCGGCCGGGAATGCAACCATGCGGACAGAGCGTCGCCGTCCCGGCCATCGATGAGGTCGACCGAACGAGGCGTTTCCAGATCGATCATGATGGTTCCGTAGTTATGCCCGCGCCGAATGGCGAAATCGTCCACCCCCAGGATGCGAACCTGGTCGACAGGCGGGTCCGGGATCGCTCTGACCAGCCGCAAAAGCGTGTCCCTGCCGACCGCGATCCCCAAGATCGCAGCCATCCGAACTCCCGCCCGGCCGGCAAGCGCGAGCCCGATCTCGGTGAGCAGATCACGCAAGGACATGGTCGCCCGGGCATACGGCCGAGTCAGTCCCGGGATCTGCTCGGTGAACGTCTTCACCGGACACTCGCTGCTCACACACCGGAAACGACGAACCCTCAACTCAAGCACCACGCGACAGCCGGACACCGCGACATCTTGAAGGCGCCGCACATACCAACCATGCCGTCGACCCGACACCGCGTCGCACCGCCTGCACGACGCGACCGCCGAATTCGCTCTCGCCCGGACCACCACAGCACCGTCACGTCGTTCGCACTGCTCCACCTGCAGCGATGCCCATTGCGGGAAGAAAAGCTCGACAACATCCGAATCACACAGAGATCATCTTCTCGCACCCGCATCGCCAAGATCACGGGCTTTGCGACAGAGCCAAGATCCGCGATGGGAAGGTCGCCAACCGGCCGGTCTATGTCGCGCTGGCCGTCACCGTCGACGGGCGCCGCGACATCCTCGGGCTGTGGGCCGGTGACGGTGGCGAGGGCGCCAAATACTGGCTGCAGGTGCTCACCGAGATCAAGAACCGTGGTGTCGAGGACGTGTGCATGGTCGTCTGCGACGGGCTCAAGGGCCTGCCGGAGGCGATCGAGGCGGTCTGGGCGCAGGCGATCACCCAGACGTGCATCCTGCACTTGCTGCGGGCCAGCTTCGGCTACGCCGGCCGCCAGCACTGGGACGCCATCGCGCGTGCGCTCAAGCCGGTCTACACCGCCCCGACCGCCGAGGCCGCCGAAGACCGGTTCCTGGAATTCGCCGAGGCCTGGGGCGAGAAGTACCCGGCGATCGTGCGATTGTGGGAGAACAGCTGGGCCGAGTTCGTGCCGTTCCTGCAGTTCGACACCGAGATCAGACGCGTCATCTGTTCCACGAACGCCATCGAGAGCGTGAACGCCCGCATCCGCAAGGCCGTCCGCGCCCGCGGCCATTTCCCCAACGAGCAGGCCGCCCTCAAGTGCATCTACCTGGCAGTGATGAGCCTGGACCCCACCGGCAAGGGCCAGAAACGCTGGGTCCAGCGATGGAAGCCCGCACTCAACGCCTTCGAGATCGCCTTCGAAGGCCGCCTGTCCACCACCCGCAGTTAAACCCTTCAAGATCCAGTTCCACCGTTTACTGAACAGACCCCGCCACCGCCCGATCGATCACTGTGGATCAAGGGATCAGGAATGAGAGGCAGCGGGCGGCTCCGCGCTCGGAGAGGTCACCCAGCCGACTTAGGGAGACCGGACTCCTAGCCGGCCGCCCCAGATCGTCAGATGTTCAGTGGGTCGCCGCCGCGGAAATGATGGGTCGAGAGAAATGGTTCTCGACCTTCGGGCATGTCCACAGAGCCTTACCCGCCACCACCACCGCGCTGAGCGGATGTTGATGTTCTGGACAGGGAGGAGCCGGTGAGCCGCTGACTTCCAGAACGTAATCTTGGAATTGGTCGGCCAGGCGCGCGATGACCTCCGCTTCCGCCTCGTCCTCCTGGAACACCGCGCCTACCGAGCCGCCGTCCATCTCCAGCCAGATCACGAACTCGCCGCCGGACTGCACCGGTGTGCTCTGTGGTTCCATCTCGTCCCAGGTGATGGTGAGGTTCGAGGAGTACGCACCAGCGGAGCTGGTTGCTTCCCCAGCTGTTTCGGTGTGTTCTTCGGCGAAGAGCCGGTAGTCACCGGGCGGGCTCAGTTGACGGAGGATCTCCTCGGCCCAGCCGAGCGCCTGGTTGAGGGAGCAGGTCACGATGATGCCCAGATGCTTCCGGCGACGGTGATCGAGCCGTAGCCGGTGCGCGTGCCGATCCGGATCCTGAAGCTCATGTAGTTGTAGTAGTCGATCACGTCGTTGATCGCGATGGGTTTGAAGGTGCCATGGAAGAAGTAGTCCTCGCGGACGTTGTGAGGAGCGCCCCGGGGCATCGTTCTGCCGTTCTTCGCCCACCCCATACCGCGCTCCTGAACGCGGGAAACGATGATCTTTCGCACGGTTCCGGAGATCTTGTATCCCCAGTTGATCGTCCGGTAGCGGCAGTTGTTGCGCATGTGCATGGTGCCATTGCGATCGGAGAACTTCTTGTTGCCATAGTGGCATCGCAGCCGGTAAGGCGCGCTGCTGTTGTCGGGCGGCGGCGGCCGCAGCGCGCGAAGTGAGGCCATGGGTGTCTCTTCCTCGGCCCCTGCCTCCATGAGCGCGGCCTCTTCAGGCGTCAGATCCTCGCCTGCGTCTTCGACAACAGGTGAAGCCGCCTCAAGGTCGGCGATCTGCTGCTGCTCATCGGCGGGAAGCGAACTGACCGGCACGTTGTCGTCCAAGGTGATCTTGAACGTGGCTTGCAGTGGAGGGTACCCGCCGACCACGGTGTAATAGCCGCGGATCGAGACTTGCACGTGAACGGGCTGGGTGCTGTGGTTGGTGACGGTCAGCTTGCCGTCATCGCCGGGCATCGCAGTGGCGAAGCTGTTGTTGGTCTCACCGTTGCCGTCGAAGGTGACGCTGGGAATGAAAGGGTCAGGGTCTCCGGTTGGGTAGACCGTCAGGCCGCCCTTGGCGGTGGGTCCCTGGGCGCCGACGTTGATGGCCGCAGCCACGACCGTGTGCGCGGGCACTCCCGCGGGTTCAGCGGCGGTGGTGACGTCCAAGGTCAGGGAAGCGCCAGCCGCCAAAGGCTGCTCGCTACCGCCCTCGGTGCCGACACCCATGATCGTGCTCACCAGGTTCTGCGCGGGCACCGGTCGATAGCCGGCACCGCCGGGCTGCGCGGCGTCCTGGAAGTAGCCACTCAGGGCGATCGATAGGTTCACGGCGCTGGAACCGTGATTGCTGATGGTCAACTTGCCTGTCCCGGTGAGCGCGGCGACCTCGAAAGCCTGATTGGTCTCACCCGGGGTGTAGTCGATCGTCGAGACATAAGGATCGGGCTGGTCGGAGGCATGAGCCGACAGCCAGCCCTTGGCAGTGTGATCGCGAGCAGCGATGTTGATGGCCACCGCCGTGACGCCGCTGGCGGGAATGCCTCGCTGGCCGGAGACGTCGATCGTGACCGCGGAGTTGGCCGGGATAGGAGTCGTCCGCGCGGGACTGCCGGTGCTGGTGCCGGGACGAGTGTCGTAGAGGTACTGGGCCGCGACCGGGTAGTACTCGTTGCCCGCCTGGGTATCGGCAGCATCCTTGAAGTAGCCGTCGGCCGCTACGGCGAGGCCGATGTCACCGTCGCTATGGTTGGTGATCTTGACCTGGCCGGAGCCAGTGATCTGGGTGAAGTCCTCCGAGGCGGTGGTCTCACCGGCCTGGAAAGTCAGCGACCGCGGCGCGCCCGGCTGATCGGACGGCTCTACAGTCAGCCAGCCGACCTTGTCCGGACCAAGGGCGATCAGATTGAGCGCCACGGCCGTCACTCCACTGGACGGGATGCCGACGCGGCCGGTGACCTGGAAGGTCACCGATCCCATCGCGGGAACACGCCCGGCCGTTGTACCTGTGCCATCGCGGGTGTCCAACAGCTTGACCGCGTTCAGCGGAACGAACTGTGACTCCGGCGCAGCCGTGTCGGCGCGGGCAACAGTCCCAACGCCACCCGCTCGGCCGTTGAGCCAACTCAAGGACATGAAAGAGACGAGCACAGCCATCACCAACGCGATAGCGCGGCCCGCCGAGCGTCTGTCAGTAAGAAGCAACTGGGTTCTCTCTGGGGAAACGTCTCATCAGAGAACGTCAGAATCGGTCACTTGGATCTAAAGGCCCAAGCGGGAGGCAAAGCTGAACAAGGCTAGGGTCAACGGATTGGGGGATCAATCGGCCGGATAGATGACAAGAGTCACTGGATTGGCCCTCTGCACGAGTAAACCGATGCCCTTGTACTGGAGTCCAAGCCCCGATGCCAGCTCACCGGAGGCCAACAACGACCGGGCAGCCCCAACCGGGTCCGCACCAGATGCCTGACTCGGGGTTCGACCACGGCGCGCGCCTGGCACTGCACTCACACCACCGCGCGGGCAGTCGATGATGCCGAACGTGGGATGCGGGACATGCGTGGAAGTCTCTGATGGTCATGTTCGGGTCGCCGAACTGTTCGAGGAACAGTGCCCGGGTGGTTTCCGCACCGCAGTTCAGCGCCCACCCCTCCTGCCCCTTGACGCCGTCAAGGGGCGACTGAAGCGGCCGGGCTCACCCCGCTCCATGCCGAGACCGTGACCCATCACGGCACCGTGGACGAAAACGTGCCCGGCTCCATACCTCTTCGCCCGCCCGCTCGGACAGGTCATCCAGTAGCGACGCAGGAAATTCTGAACCGCGCCTACGACCAGCCCGACAAGACCGACCGGTACAGCACAATCTGAAGCGCCCCGGTTTCTGTAGAGGCTTTAGATTGCGACTGTGACCTGCGGTTCTGTGTGTTCCTTGTAGTAGGTGGCCTCGTATTCGTCGGGTGGGATGTGGCCGAGTTCACCGTGGAGCCGGGTGGTGTTGTACCAGTCGATCCATTCGGCGGTGGCCAGTTCGACGCCGGTCAGGTTCTTCCACGGCCTGCGCGGTTTGATCAGCTCGGTCTTGTACAGGCCGATCGCCGACTCCATCAGTGCGTTGTCGAGCGCGTCGCCGACGGTGCCGATGGAGGCGTCGATCCCGGCCCGCACCAGGTGCGCGGTGAAGCGGAAACTGGTGTATTGCCCCTGCGGGCCATTTTTCGGATGCGGGTCTCTGCTCGCTCGTCTCGGTAGGTCTGAACGCAGGGGCCGCACCGGCAGCCATGCTTGCGATAGGTGCTGGCCTTGGCGTGGGTGACGAGGTTGCCGGTGACGGGCGAGACGAACTTGGTCCTGGCCGCTGTGCGCATTTCCTCTTCGGTGCAGCGGGGCAGGTTCACCCAGGCGGTGTCCGGCATGAAGAGTCGTACGGGGAAGATCAGGTCGCCGTGTTCGATGCCATACCGCCGGACATGTTCTCTGATCTTCTCAGCGAGTGGGCGACCGATCTTGAAGCGCCGGTGCTCGCTGTTCTTGGTGTACTCGCGCGTGAGGAAGCGGCCGCCAGTTGGATGGAACTGCCTGGCCACCTCAACGGTCGAGCGACATACGGACAGCATGCACGTGTCGTAGTCCAGGTCGCCTTCCTGGAAGGAGATGGCCTCACAGAATCGGACCCCGGTCGAAAAGATGTATTCGGCGAACAGCTTCTGGGTTCCAGCGGCAGGTGCGAGACCATCGTCCAGAAGACCGTCTCGTTGATGACCTTGTTAGCCGCTTGCTTGCCGACGTTGAGGCCACTGACCGGGTTGTCGTCGCGGTAGTTCATCTGCTTCGACAGTCCGATCATCGCAGACAGTGTGGATCTGGCGGCTTTTCTGGTGTTGACGCTCCGGCCGGTCTCGGTCAAGGCCGTGAAGTACTTGATGGCCTGGGTCGAGTCGAACGTCGCGATGTGCTTGGCCCGTAGGAAGGGGTGGATGTGGTTGATCCAGACCGAGAAGTATTGCTGCATCGTGTTGGGCTCGACGCGGTGATGCCGCTGGAAGATAGGCCAGAACTCCTCGAAGGTGACCTTCCGCTTCTCGGCCGGCGTCATCGAGTCCAGTGAGTCGCCCGAGGGGCGCTCCTGGGCCTTTCGAGTTGCTTCTCGTGCTTCCTGTTCCTCGTCGTAGGTGCCGGCCGAGCGGGGGTGTCCGTGGCGTCGTAGTACATCGCCGTGTAGCGGGTCTCGCCTGTCCGCTTGCTGACTTTCTTGGTCACGTAAGGTTGCCGCATCCGATGCCCCAGCTTGATCATCGGCTAGCGAATCGGCTAACGGACTGCCCGACAGAGCCCTACACCAGACCTAGATCAACACGCCTCTGACCTGCAGATACATTGAAATTCTAGGCGCTTCAGGTGTCGCTGTGGAGATGGTAGGGCTCAGGCACGCTGGACGTTTTGCGGGCCATGCTCAAGGAACCGCGGGTCGTCGAGGCCTTCTTCGACGAGGTCACCTCGGCCGCCGGTGCCGACACCGCCGTCCAGCAGGCCAAGGACTCCCTCACCGACCTGGAGACGATCGAGCTTCGCGCCCGCCGCGTCGAGCACCTGGCCATCACCCTCCAGGCGTCCCTCCTGGTCCGCCACGGCCACCCCGCCGTGGCCGAGGCCTTCTGCGCCACCCGCCTGGCCGGCGACTGGGGCCACGCCTACGGCACCCTCCCGCCCGGCCTCGACCTCTCCCCCATCATCGAGCGGGCCACCCCGAAGACCGCCTAGGTCAGGAGCCAGCCTCCGTCGATGTTGAGGTTCACGCCGTTGACGGAGCGGTTGCGCAGGAGGAAGGCGACGGCGTCGACCACGTCCGCCATGGTGGCGAGACGGCCCAGCGGGGTTCGGGAAATGACGGCCTCCAGGGGTTTGTCACGCCAGAAGGGGCTGTCGCCCACGATGCCGGGGTGGATGGCGTTGACCCGGATGGGCGCCAGCTCGACGGCGAGGGTGTGGACGAGCCCCATCACGGCGCCGTTCACGGTGGATACCGTGGTGGAGCCGGGGTAGGGGCGGTCCTTGGCCAGGCCTCCGAAGATGACGATCGAGGCGTCGTGGCCCATGCGAGGAAGCAGCGCGTGCACGACCTCGGTGTAGCCGACGAGCTTGAGGGTCGCCAGGCGCCGCGCGCCGTCCAGGCGGTAGCCGGCGGCGGTGTTGTGGTCGCGGTCGATCGCGGTGAGCACGAGGTGGTCGACGTGCTCGACGCCGGCGAGCGCGGGCGCGATCTCGTCGGGACGGGTCAGGTCGAACGCGGCGCTGCCGGCGCCGTCGATCTCCTTCGCTGCGGTGGCGGCACGCGAGGCGTCCCGGCCGGTGATGACGACGTCGGCGCCTTCGGCGGCGTAGTGGCGGGCGAGTTCACGGCCGATGCCGGAGGTGCCGCCGACGATCACGATGCTGGTCATTGCGGCTCCCAGTCGCGGGCGAATCGGTAGGAGTGGCGGGACGGGGGTTGCGGGGCCTGCGTCTCCAGCCAGCGCACGCGTCCCGGTCCCGCGTTGGTGAAGGAGTGGACGCATCCCGCGCCGGCCCAGGCGATGTCGCCGGGGCCGAGGAGGTGGCGCTCGCCGTCGAGGACCGCTTCGGTACGGCCCTCGAGGATGAGGTAGGTCTCCTCGAACGGGTGGTCGTGCGGGCCCGCCACCCCGTCGGGCTCGTACTGGACCATGAACATGGTCGACAGCCGGGCGCCGAGGTCGCCGTCGACCATCATCTTGACGGTGATGCCGCTGTAGACGAGCAGGGCGGTGCGCATGCTCGCCGACACGGCCAGCAGGTCCTGGGACTGCTTCTCCGGGTCCATGTTGGCGGGTTCGATGTGCCCGTGGCGGCGCGTCCGGGGGTCGCGGACGTCCACCGGAACCGGGGCCGTCGCCGGAGGCGAGGGCACCGGGAACGTGTCGTCGCCGTAGCGCGATCGGGGCTGCGGCGCCTGCATCTGCGCCCAGCGGCAGGGCACGTCGTTGTCGTTGGTCCAGGTGTGGGGCACGCCGACGGGGACGATGCCGTAGTCGCCCGGAGCCAGCCGGGTGGAACCCTCTGGTGTGGTGAGGACGGCCGCGCCTTCCAGCATGAAGAAGGACTCTTCGAACGAGTGCATGTGCGCGGTCAAAGTTCCGGCCGGCGACAGTTCGCAGATCTCGAAGCCGGTGTGCACGGCGCCGGCGTGCTCGCCGACGGCCGACCGCACCCGGTAGCCGTCGGCCCGGACGGCGAAGTCGGCCTCCGCCGCCCGGCTCACGATGTGTCGTACCGTCATGCTTTGCTCTTCACGGCGGCGACCACGCGGTCGCGGGACGCCTCGACGAGGCCGCGTGCCCGGCCGGCGTCGGCCAGCAGGCGGCCGTCGCGCTTGCGGAAGGCCCCGCCCACGATGACGGTCTCCACGTTGGAGACGTCGGCGCACAGCGTGACGGCGGCGGCCGGGTCATGGACGGGCGCCATGTTCAGCGACGAGGCGTCCAGCACGACGATGTCGGCCTGCTTGCCGGGCGTCAGCGAGCCGGTGCGGTCTTCGAGCCCGGCGACGTGCGCGCCGTGGATCGTGGCCATCTCCAGCATCTGGCGGGCGGTGAGCATCGACTCCGGGACGGGGGTGTCGGCCTCCCAGCAGGCCGCGTTGACCCGTGCGCGCTCCGCGCCGAACGCCGCGCGCATCTGGGTGAACATGTCGCCGGGGACGGTGGTGACCACGTCGATCGACAGGCTGGGCCGCAGCCCGTTCTCGACGGCCTTCATGACGGGCGGCCAGCCGTGGCCCATCTGCAGCTCGACCTGGGGCGCGATCGAGATGGTGCCGCCGCTGTCGGCGACCAGCCGCCATTCCTCGTCGGAGAGGTAGCAGCAGTGGATGAACGTCGTGTCGGCGCCGAGCAGGCCGAGCGCGTCCAGCTGCTTGACCATGCCGAAGCGTCCCGCCAGGCGGCCCATCGCGACGTGCACGGTGATCGGGATGTCGAGCTCGCGGGCGAGGGCCCATTCGGCGCGGACGACGTCGTCGAGGCAGAAGCCGGGGCCGCGCGTGGCGAGCGCCATGGTGAGCAGGCCGTCGCCGGAGGAGAAGTACGTGCTGCGGATCCGCGCCACGTCGTCCTTCGGTATGACCAGCTTGCTCTCGAACCAGTAGTCGGCCAGCGAGGTGTTGGCCGACCCGTACGCGTACTGCGCCCGTATCCCGGCCTCTTGCAGGCCGCGGATCGCGGCGTCGGGATGGTCGGGCGTGTTGTTGATGTGGGACCAGTCGACGAGCGTGGTGATGCCGGCGTTCAGGCATTCGAGGGCCCCGGCGAGGTTGCTCGCGTAGACGTCCTCCGGCCCGTAGACGGGCGCGAAGGTGTCGAGCACCTCGACGAAGTAGTCGTCCAGGGTGGCGTTCGGCGCGCAGCCGCGAATGGCCGCCTCCCAGGTGTGCCGGTGGGTGTCGACGAAACCGGGAATGACGATGCGCCCGCCGACGTCGACCACCTCGGCGTCGACGTCGATCCGCCGGTCCACGGCGGCGATCGTGTCGCCCTCGATCAGAATGTCCCCGGTCGGCAGGTCGCCCAGGGCCGGGTCCATGGTGAGGACGTGGCCGCCTCGGAGAAGCGTGCGTTGTGTGGTGGACGGGGTCATGGCCGCCTCCAGAAACTCCGGAAAGGGGGTGGGATCAGTAGCGGACGAGGGCCTGTGCGGCCTCGATGACCTTGTCGACGGTCGGGATCACCTCGTCCTCCAGGGCGTCCGCGAACGGCAGCGGAACGCAGGCGGCGGCGACCCGGCGGACGGGCGCGTCGAGCAGCTCGAACCCCTCGTCGGCGACGATCGACGCGACGGTGGCACCCCAGCCGCCCTGGTACGGGTTCTCCTCGACGATCAGCAGCCGGGCGGTGCGCCCGACCGACGCCAGCACGGCGGCCATGTCGAGCGGCACGAGACAGCGCAGGTCGATGACCTCGGCATCGATGTCCCTCGCCGCGAGCCGGTCGGCGGCGGCGAGGGCGGTGGGCACGGTGGAGGCGAGCGCGACGATGGTGAGGTCGTCGCCGGCGCGCGGCACGGCCGCCCGGCCCAGTTCGACGACGTGGCCGCCGTCCGGCAGCGGCCCCTCGGCCGCCAGCAGGCCCTTGTGCTCGAAGAACACCACCGGGTCGTCGCTGCGGATCGCGGCGGCCATCAGGCCGATGACGTCGGCGGCGGTCGACGGCGCGGCGATCTTCAGTCCGGGCACGGCGAGCGCCCAGTTCTCCACGGCCTGCGAGTGCTGGGCGCCGAAGCCGAGCCCGCCGCCGTTGGCGGTCCGCACCACCAGCGGGACGGTGACCTGCCCGCCGGTCATGTACCTGACCTTGGGGATCTCGTTGGCGAGGTAGTCCCAGCAGCAGGCCAGGAAGTCGCTGAACATGATCTCGGCGACGGGGCGCAGCCCGGTCATGGCCGCGCCCATCGCGGCGCCGGCGATCGCCTGCTCGGAGATCGGGGTGTCCCAGACGCGGCTCGGCCCGAACTCCTTGTAGAGGCCGACGGTCGTCTTGAAGACGCCCTCGGCCTCGCCGATGTCCTCGCCGAGGCACACCACGGCGGGGTCGCGGCGCATCTCGCGGGCGATGCCCTCGGCGACCGCCGCCCGGTAGGTGATCACGTCCGCCATGCCGCGCCTCCGTCGGCCCACACGTCCGTGAACGCCTCGGCGGGATCGGCGCCGGGCGCCTCCTTGGCGGCCGTGACCGCCGCCTCGACGGTGGCGCGGGCGCGTTCGTCTGCCTCCGCCACTGCCTCGGCCGGGACGCCGAGGGATTCGAGCCGCGACCGGGCAATGTCGAGCGGATCGTGCGCGAGCCACCGCTCGACCTCCTCCCCCGGCCGGTACTTCGCCGGATCGGTGCGGCTGTGCCCGTAGTGCCGGTAGGTGTGCGCCTCGATCAGCGACGGGCCGCCGCCGTCGCGGGCGCGGGCCGCCGCACGCGCGACGGCCTCGGCGACCACGATCACGTCGTTGCCGTCGATCACCTCACCCTTCAGCCCGTACGCGGGCGCGCGGTCGGCCGCCGGGTTGGCGACCGCCGTCACCCGCCCGATCGGCGTGTACTCCATGTAGAAGTTGTTCTCGCAGACGAACAGCACGGGCAGCGACCACACGACCGCCAGGTTGAGCGCCTCGTGGAACGCTCCGATGTTGGTGGCGCCGTCGCCGAAGAACGCCACCGCGAGCTGCCCGGTGCCGCGCAGCTTCGCCGACCAGGCCGCGCCCGCCGCCATCGGCAGGTGCGAGCCCACGATGGCGTACGACCCGAGCATCCCGGCCGACGCCTTGGTCAGATGCATCGAGCCGCCCTTGGCTCGGCACACCCCGGTGGCCTTGCTCATCAGCTCGGCCAGGCATTCCTCGGCGGTCGCGCCCCGGGCCATGGCGTGGTGGTGGCCGCGGTACGTCGCGAACACATAGTCGTCGGACCGGAGGACGGCGGACGCGCCGACCGCCACCGCCTCCTGCCCGGCCGCCAGGTGCGTCGTGCCCTTGACGAGGCCCGCCATGAACAGGTCGTGCGCGGCCTTCTCGGTACGGCGAATGAGCGCCATGCGCTCGTACAGCCCCAGCAGCTCCTCCGCACCGATCACCGCGGGCCCCCGTTCGGCCGGTCGTGACGTGAGCTCCCGTCCGGCCGGTTGAGGTGCGACTCGGGCTCACGCAGGGTGTCGAGGGGTCCGGCGGCGGTCCAGTAGCGGCGCCCGGCCACCAGCAGGTCCTCGGCGGGGAACTTGGTGATGACCTCGCAACCGTCGGGCGTGACGACGAGTTCCTCCTCGATCCTGGCCGCCGACCAGCCGTCGGACGCCGGCCAGTACGTCTCCAGGGCGAACACCATCCCCGGCTCCAGCGTCTCGGGATGGTCCAGCGAGACGAGCCGGCTGAAGATGGGCTTCTCCCAGATCGACAGGCCGACGCCATGGCCGTACTGCAGCGCGAACGCGGCGGTCTCGTCGGCGAACCCGAACTCCTGCGCGCGCGGCCAGACCGACACGATGTCGGCCGTGGTCGCGCCGGGCTTGACCAGCGAGATCGCCTCGTCCATGTACTCGCGGCAGCGCGTGTACGCGTCGCGCATCGCCCGCGAGGCGCTGCCGACCGCGAACGTGCGGTAGTAGCAGGTGCGGTAGCCCAGGTGGCTGTGCAGGATGTCGAAGAACGCCGGGTCGCCGGGGCGGACGAGCCGGTCGCTGTAGACGTGCGGGTGCGGGGAGCAGCGCTCGCCCGAGATCGCGTTGACGCCCTCGACGTACTCGCTGCCGAGGTCGTAGAGCACCTTGCTGACCAGGCCGACGCACTCGTTCTCGCGGACGCCGGGACGCAGGAACCCGTACAGCTCCTCGTAGGCCGCGTCCACCATGGAGCACGCCTGGGTGAGCAGCGAGATCTCGTCGCGGGTCTTGACGCGGCGGGCCTCCAGAAAGACCTGCTGCCCGTCGGCGACCTCGATGCCCTCGTCCCGCAGCGCGAACAGCACCGGCGGCTCGACGACGTCGACGCCCAGCGGCGCGTCGGCCAGGCCGTGCTCGCGGAGCACCATGGCGACCTTGCGCGCCACGTCGGCGGCGATGCCCGCGTCCGGGTGGAACGCGCCGCGCAGCGTGGAGATCCCCGCGCGCGCCCCGTCGCCCAGCCACGGGTTGTAGAGCTGGTGGTGGCGCGCGGCCGATCCGAAGTCCCAGATGACCGGATCGCCGTCCCGGGTGAGCAGCGCGAAGCGGATCAGCTTGTCCATGGCCCACGTGCCGATGTGCGTGGCCGTCATGTAGCGGATGTTGGCGAAGTCGAACGAGAGCACCGAGCCGAGCTCGGAACGGGCGAGTTCGGCGCGCAGCCTGGTCAGCCGGTCGCGGCGGAGCCGATCGAGGTCGATGCGCTCTTCCCAGTCGACGGCGTTCGGCCCGAAGGTCTTGATCGCCATGGCGGGTCACCTCCCAGCGTGCTTCTGAGTGAAGTAGCACTGAACATTGCTGTCAATACCGCTGGACGTTCGTTCGTCATGTTCACTACTGCTGTACGCTCGGGACCGGAAGGAGGCCGCCGATGAACGTTCCGCCCGTCGGCGCGCGCATCCGGGAGGAGCGGCGCAAGCGCGGCCTGTCCCTGCGCGCCCTGGCGCGCGCCGTCGGCGTGTCCGCGAGCCTGATCTCGCAGATCGAGACGGGCAAGAGCCAGCCGTCGGTGAGCACGTTGTACGCGATCACCCAGGCGCTGGAGATCTCCGTCGAGGACGTCTTCGACGCGGCCGAGGTGTCCCCCGCCGTCGTCGTGCCCGTTCCCCCTGCGGGAGCGGTGGCCGAGGCACTCCGCCCGGCGGTCCCGGACACAGGGCCGGGCACGGGGCCGCTCGTGCGGCCGGGCGAGCGCGAGGTGCTGGAGCTGGAGTCAGGCGTCACCTGGGAGCGGCTCGGCCACGTACCCGGCACGGACGTGGACTTCCTGCTCGTCACCTACGCGCCGGGCGGATCGTCCTCGGGCACCGGAAAGCTCATGCGGCACGGGGGCGTCGAGCACGGCTACCTGATCGAGGGCGAGCTGACGCTGACGCTCGGCTTCGACACCCATCGCCTGGAGCCGGGCGACGCGGTGTCCTTCCCCTCGGTCACACCGCATCGCTACCGCAATGAGGGGGACGTCCCGGCCGTGGGCGTCTGGTTCGTCCACGAGACCGAGACCGCCTGGCCACGTTGAGGAGAAGACCCATGCACGTCGGCTGGATCGGCACGGGACGCATGGGCACGGCCATGGCCGAGCGGCTGGCCGGCGCCGAGGTGGACCTGACCGTCTGGAACCGTACGGCCGCCAAGGCCGAGCCCTTGCGCGAGCACGGTGCCGCAGTGGCACAAACGCTGGACGACCTGCGCGGCAAAGACGTCGTGTTCACGATGGTTTCTGACGACACGGCTCTCCACGACGTCCTCCTAGGCGAAAACGGCCTTCTCTCCGCGTCCCGAGTACCGAGCGTGATCGTCGACTGCTCGACGGTCTCCCCCGAGGCGTCGGCGTCGGTCCGCCGGCAATGCGCCGAACGCGGGGCCGAGTTCCTCGCGGCCCCGGTCAGCGGGAACCCCGTGGCCGTCCGCGCGGGAGGGCTGGCCCTCGTCGTCTCCGGACGGCGGGACGCCTACGACGAGGTGGCGCCCCTGCTCGCCCGGCTGGGCAGGTCGGTGTCGTACGCGGGCGAAGGCGACGTCGCCCGCCTCGTGAAGATCGCCCACAACCTCCTGCTGGGCGTGCTGACCCAGACGCTGGCGGAGATCACCGTGCTGGCCGAAAAGGGCGGCGTCCCCCGGCACGCCCTTCTGGAATTCATCAACAACAGCGTTCTGGGCTCGACGTTCACCCGCTACAAGACCAACGCGTTCGTCAACCTGGACTACACGCCCACGTTCACGCCGCCGCTCCTGCAGAAGGACTTCGACCTCGGCCTGTCCGCCGCCCGAGACCTTGAGTCGCCTACGCCCGTGGTGGAACTGACAGCCGAAATCATCCGGACGATGGT
The DNA here is from genome assembly GCF_043198015.1 of Spirillospora sp. NPDC048911. Lineage (NCBI taxonomy): Bacteria > Bacillati > Actinomycetota > Actinomycetes > Streptosporangiales > Thermomonosporaceae > Spirillospora > Spirillospora sp. NPDC048911. The sequence continues at coordinate 371,485 of NZ_JBICUD010000011.1, forward strand.
GGAGTCAGGCCGCCTCGACGAGGATTTCGCGATCCTTCTCGATCTGCAGGCGAAAGCAGCCGGCCTGGAACTCACACCAGAGAACGTCGACCCCGACGCCTAACCCGTCGACGCGGCCCCGAGGTACACGGTCTGGGCAGCCCCATAGCCCCAGGACGAGTATCCGGCGAGGATACGGATCTGGACCCTGCCATCGCCGCCGAGGTCTCCGGTCTGCGACGAAGACATGCGAGTGGCCTTTCGGTCGGGGGGCGTGCGAGTGGCCCTGAAGGCCGCCATCACCACGCATCGCACACAAACAACTACCAAGAGTAGGCATGTCGTCGCAAGGGCCACCAGGCCACGACTCGGGTTGACCTCGGCGAGAGCCCCCTTCCGAATCCGTGGTGTGGCTGTTGACTTTCCAATCAAGCGGGCGTAAACAAAGATAAATCAACATGAGGCGGAGGGAAACAACATGCGCGCTGTGGAGCGGCGGGGCGGGCCCGGTCGAGCCCGGACGGTTCCGGCGTGATCGTGACCCTGACGCTGAATCCCAGCCTCGACCGGACCGTCGAGGTGGACGCGCTGACGCGCGGCGCCGTGATCCGGACCCGGTCGGCGCGGCTGGATCCCGGCGGCAAGGGCGTGAACGTCTCGCGGGCGCTGCTGGCCAACGGGGTGCCCTCCGCGGCGGTGCTCCCGGTCGGTGGCCCTGATGGCGACCAGCTGCACCGGATGTTGCTGGCCGAGGGGCTGACCGTGCACGCGGTGCCGGTGGCCGGGCGTACGCGATCGAACGTGACCATCGCCGAGCCCGGTGGTGTGGTCACCAAGCTGAACGAGCCGGGCGGGCCGCTGGCGCACGCCGAGCTGGACGCGGTCGCCGAGGTCGTGGTGACCGAGGCCGAACGGGCCAGCTGGGTCGTCGCCTGCGGCAGCCTTCCGCCCGGTGTGCCGGAGGGCCTGTACGCCGAGCTCTGCAAGACCTTCGCTCCCGAGGGCATCCGGGTGGCCGTCGACACCAGCGGGCCCGCCCTGATGGCGGCCGTCGGCGCCGGGCCCGACCTGATCAAGCCGAACCGGGAGGAGCTGGCCGAGGCGGTCGGGCGCCCGCTCGACCGGCTCTCGGACGTCGTCGAGGCGGCGGCGAAGCTGCGCGCGCTCGGCGCCAGGGCCGTGCTGGTCAGCCTGGGCGCCGACGGCGCGGTGCTCGTCGACGACGACGGCATCACCTGTGGCACGGCTCCGGTGGCCCATCCGAAGGGCACGGTGGGCGCGGGCGACGCCCTGCTCGCCGGTTTCCTCTCGGCCGGGGCGCGGGGGCCGCGCGCGCTGGCCGAGGGCCTGGCCTGGGGGGCCGCCGCCGTCCGGCTGCCCGCCAGCCGCATGCCCGGCCCCTCCGACATCGACCGCGACGACGTACGACTCCACCGGCCGGATCCGGATATGCCCCTCGCCTAGTTCGTGTCCCACCCCCCGATCGACAGGAGGCCGTGATGGCCACTGCGTACACCCCCAAAGTCACCGGTGACGGCGTACGGGCGCGCGTCCAGCGCGTGGGCGGCTACCTGGCGGGCATGGTGATGCCCAACATCGGCGCGTTCATCGCCTGGGGCCTGATCACCGCGCTGTTCATCCCGACCGGCTGGACTCCGAACAAGGAGCTCGGCGAGCTGGTCGACCCCATGATCAAGTTCCTGCTGCCGATGCTGATCGGCTACACCGGCGGCCGGATGGTGCACGGGCAGCGCGGCGCCGTGGTCGGCGCCGTCGCCACCATGGGCGTGGTCGTCGGCGCCGAGCAGCCGATGTTCCTCGGTGCGATGATCATGGGCCCGCTGGCGGCCTACCTGCTGAAGCTCTTCGACGGGCTGGTCGAGGACCGCATCCGGCCCGGCTTCGAGATGCTGGTGGACAACTTCTCCGCGGGCATCATCGGCGCCGGCATGGCGGTCGTCGGCAAGCTGACCATCGGCCCGGTCGTCCGGACGCTCACCAACTCCGCCGGGGACGCGGTGGAGTGGCTGGTCGACAACGACGTCCTCCCCCTCGCCTCGGTCCTCATCGAACCGGCCAAGGTCCTCTTCCTCAACAACGCCATCAACCACGGCGTGCTCAGCCCGCTGGGCGTCCAGCAGGCCGCCGAGCACGGCAAGTCGATCCTGTTCACCCTGGAGTCCAACCCCGGCCCCGGGCTCGGCGTCCTGCTCGCCTACTTCTTCTTCGGACCGCGCAAGCTGCGCCCCACCGCGCCCGCCGCCATGATCATCCACTTCTTCGGCGGCATCCACGAGATCTACTTCCCGTACATCCTGATGAAGCCCAGGATGATCCTGGCCGCCATCGCCGGCGGCGCCACCGGAGTGGCCATCTTCCTGGCGTTCGACACCGGCCTGGTCGCCACGCCCGCGCCCGGCAGCATCTTCGCCTACCTCGCCCAGACCCCCAAGGGCGTCAGCAACTGGATCGGCATCTACACCGGGGTGTTCGCCTCGATCGCCGTGTCCTTCGGCGTCGGCGCGGCCCTGCTCGGTTTCGGCAGGCTCGCCGAACCGGCCGAGGACGGCGACGCGTCCGCCACCGAGACCGAGGACGCCGGCGACGGCCGGGACACGGAAGGCCCGGACACAGAAGGCCCGGACACCGGCGACGGCAAGGCCGAACCCGCCGCGCAGCCGACCGCCTCCTAGCCGCACCCCCCCCATTGGAGATCCGATCATGGCGACCAGCATCAACGGCAAGGACATCAAGAAGCTCGTCATCGCCTGCGACGCGGGCATGGGCAGCAGCGTCATGCTCGCCGGCCAGCTGCGCAAGGCGCTGAAGAAGGAGCCGGTCACGGTGGAGCACACCCCCGTCGACTCCATCCCGGGCGACGCCGACGTGGTGGTCTGCCACGCCGGGCTGGCTCAGCGGGCCCGGCGCGGGGCGCCGGACACCGTCGTCGTCGCGTTCGACGTCTACATCGGCGATCCGGCGGTCAACAAGGTGATCGCCGCCATCAAGGAGGGCGGCGATCTCAGTGGCTGAGCCCACCATCGAGCCCACCATCGAGCCCGCCGCCGAACCTGCCGCCGCGCCCGCCGCGCTGCTCGACCCGCGCGCCGTCCGCCTGGACGCGGTGGCCGCCGACCGCGACGACGCCATCCGCCAATGCGGCCGCCTCCTCGCCGAGGTCGGCGCCGTCACCGACGCGTACATCGAGAGCATGCTGGACCGGGAACGGTCGATCTCCACCCATCTCGGCGAGGGCGTGGCCATCCCGCACGGCACCGCGGCCGGCAAGGACTCGGTACGGCGCGACGCGCTCGCCGTCGTGAAGTTCCCCGGCGGCGTCGACTGGGGCGGCCACCCCGTCACCCTCGCGATCGCCATCGCCGCCCGCGGCGACGGGCACATGGCGATCCTCGCCGAGCTCGCCCAGATCCTGCTGGACCCCGAGAAGGCCCGGGGCCTGCGCGAGGCCGGCACCGCGGACGAGGTCGTCCGCCTCCTGCAACCGACAGAAGAGGAATCCGCACTGTGAAGGTCGCTCGTTTCTACGCTCCCGGTGACATCCGCCTGGAGGACTCCGCCGAGCCTGAGCCGGGTCCCGGCGAGCTCAAGCTCCGCGTCCGCAACTGCTCGACCTGCGGCACCGACGTCAAGATCTCGCGCTTCGGGCATCACCACATCGCGCCGCCGCGCGTGATGGGCCACGAGATCGCCGGCGAGGTGGTCGCCGGGGACGTGCCGGGCTGGGAGCCGGGCGACCGGGTCCAGGTCATCGCCGCGATCCCCTGCGGCGAGTGCCCGGAATGCCGGCGCGGCCGGATGACCGTGTGCGCGCGGCAGGAGTCGATGGGCTACCACTACGACGGCGCGTTCGCCGAGTACATGATCGTGCCCGCCAAGGTCCTCGCGGTGGACGGGGTGAACCGGATCCCCGGCAACGTCTCGTTCGCCGAGGCGTCCGTCGCCGAGCCGCTGGCCTGCGTGCTGAACGGCCAGGAGCTCGCGGACGTCCGCGACGGCGACGACGTCGTGGTCTTCGGCTCGGGCCCGGTCGGCTGCCTGCACGTCCGGGTGGCGCGGGCCCGCGGCGCCGCCCGGGTGTTCCTGATCGACGTCAACCAGGACCGGCTCGACCAGGCCGCCGCCCTCGTCAAGCCCGACGCGGCGATCTGGGCCACCGAGGACACCGACGTCGTCGAGGCCGTCCACGACCTCACCGAGGGCCGCGGCGTCGACGTCGCCATCACCGCCGCCGCGTCCGGCGCCGCGCAGCTCACGGCGATGGAGATGGCCGCGCCGGGCGCCCGGATCAGCTTCTTCGGCGGGCTGCCCAAGGACGATCCGATCATCGCGTGCGACTCCAACCGGGTGCACTACCGCGAGCTGACCCTGGTCGGCGCCAACGGCTCCAGCCCGGCCCACAACGCCCGCGCCCTGGAGATGATCGGCAGCGGCCGCGTCCCCGTCGAGGACCTCATCACCCACCGGCTGCCGCTCACCGCCGTGCACGACGCCCTGGACCTCGTCGCCCGCGGCGAGGCGATCAAAGTGACCATCGAGCCCTGACGGAGGAACCCGTGCTTGAACGAACCGTCACCATCGCCTCGGCCCAGGGCCTGCACGCCCGGCCGGCCAAGATCTTCGTCGAGGCCGCCGCGCGGCAGCCCGTCCCCGTGTTCATCGGCGTCGGCGACCGCGCGCCCGTCCCCGCCGCCAGCATGCTCGGCGTGCTGGCCCTCGGGGCCGTCCAGGGCACCGAGGTCGTCCTGAGCGCCGAAGGCGACCAGGCCGGCACCGCCCTGGACGAGCTCGCCGCGCTGCTCGCCCGGGACCTGGACGCGGACTGACCCCGCCCCCGGCAGAATGGACCCACACGATGGGACGGGTGGAGATGTACGCCGAAGAACGGCAGCAGGCGATCCTCGGGCAGGCCCGCGCCAACGGACGCGTCGACGTGGTCGCCCTGGCCGAGGAGTTCGGCGTGACCACCGAGACGATCCGCCGCGACCTGACCGTGCTGGAGCGCGCCGGGACGGTCCGGCGCGTCCACGGCGGGGCGATCCCGGTCGAGCGCCTGGGTTTCGAGCCCGCCCTCGCGGCCCGCGACGCCGTCCTCACCGAGGAGAAGGAGCGGATCGCCAAGGCGGCGCTGAACGAGCTGCCCGCCGACGGCTCGGTCATCATCGACGCCGGGACGACCACCGCCCGCCTCGTCCAGCTGCTGCCCACCGACCGCGAGCTCACCGTCATCGTCAACTCGCCGCCGCACGCCACCACGCTGGCCACCCGCGCCAACCTGAACGTCATCATGCTCGGCGGCCGGGTCCGCGGCCGCACCCTCGCCACCGTCGACGACTGGGTGCTGCGGCCGCTCGCCGACCTGTGGGTGGACGTGGCGTTCATGGCCACCAACGGCTGCTCGGCCGCGCACGGCATGACCACCTCCGACCAGGCCGAGGCCGCCGTCAAACGCGCCATGATCGCCTCGTCCCGCCGCCGGATCCTGCTCGCCGACCACACCAAGATCGGCAACGACTACCTGGTGAGGTTCGGCGCGCTCACCGACATCGACGTCCTCATCACCGACACCGGCCTTGACACCGAGCTGGCCGCCGAACTGGCCGCCGCCGGCCCCGAAGTAATCCGCGCCTGAACGACTTCACGCTGACGTCTGAATCTCTCGGGCGACGCAGGCATTCATACGCCGGGTGTAGGCGACATAAGTCTTGCCCTTGGCCGTGACGACGAGAGGATGGAACACGCCTGGATCCAGGCCGGCCATCCGGGACTCAATGATCTCTTCGTAGACCTGAGCGGACACGATCAGCGCGAGATCGAGCTCCGGAGCATCTCTGAGTTCGCGACGGAGCTCGTCCGAGTCCAGCAGCCGGGAGACGACGATGGGGGCATGGCCGGCGGGGCCGAAGATCCCCTCCACCAGCGTCCCGTGGTGGATGGCGAGCCGGACCCGAAGGCGCTGCTCGGGAGGCCGCTCCAGATTGATCTCCGTGAGGACGTCATTCAGCTCGCGCGGGTAGTCGGCGACCAGCCGCAGACCATCGACATCCGCCGGCAGGACGGCCAGTTCCCCATCTCCGGCAGGCTGCCTCCACCAGGCGCCGCGGTCGAGATCGCTTCGCTCGCAGGCGGTGTGGAGGGCATGCGCGAGTTCGATTTGCGCGCGCACCTGGTCCAGCACGCACAGGCGGCTGAACCCCTCGATATCGACGGCAAGAAGAAAGTGATAGGTGAGCCGGGCACGGCCGGATCCGGCCGATGGCTCCAGGAAGGTGGACGCGACGACTCTGCCTGTTCCATCCGACTGCACGGCTCATCACCTCAGGAACACTTGGCGCGATTGACCTTGAGATTTACCGCCCGAAGGGCACGGTGTCACGCGGCTCGACCTGCGTGAACCATGATCACTCGACCCCGTGAGCGGCCCTTAGGTTTGCGTCACAATACCTACTATCGATGTTCACCCCGTGCGACCATCACGTTCCAGGCTAATCAAGGATCTGCCGCCGGTAAACGATCAGATTACGAACGGCTTGGGTAGCCAGGTACGGCGAAGGTACGCGGAAGGTACGGCCATGGCCGAGAAAATGACGAGCGTACGACCGGCCTATGAGCGATGCCTTCGAGAACTTCGCCAGGACATTGGCTGCACACCCGAACGCCTTATGGAATGTCCAGAACTATGGTCGGCCCTGCAGAAACGTGTGACTCGTGGGCATCAGCACAACACCGTGGACACTTGCGTCGAAGAGCTGAAGAGAGTCGTCGGATCCCTCAGTGACCCCAAGTACAGGGACGCGCTACTGGTCGCGCTCCGGCTCGACACCAGGCATATGGCGAGGCTGGTCAGACTACGCCGGAGCAGTTACAACGAGGCATTGCGGCGATCAACCGATCCGGACATCCGAAGCCTCCACGTGGACAGCCTTCGCACGCTGGAACGCAGAGAGAACGAAGGCATAAGGCTGGTCGCGCAACTACTGGCCGAGTACGCCTCGGTGTCACTGATCGACGAGGCCCCTGGTCCGTGCACTCTTGCCACGGAGGGCATCGCTTTCGTGTGCCGGTTCTCAGCGAGCGGCTCGCTCACGAGCAACAAGGTGACCCGCTGGGTGAGAGCACCGGCACCAGGAGCCGATGATCAGGTTTCGATCGCCCATCAGTACTACAGCGAAAGCCGGACCGGGATCCTCACCCTCCGCGATCTCGTCGGCTGCAAAGTCGTCGAGGTGAAAGAGTCGACCAGCGGATGCCTGCTCGCGACCCTCGCGATACTGAGGCACCTCAGACCGGAGGACGGTCTATATTCCTTCAGTTATGAAGTTGCCGTAAAAAGCGAAAACCGCTGCGATCCCGTGTTCAGGTGGCAAGCGCGAGGAGAAACGACGACTCGCGCCGAGTTCCATTTCATCTTCGACGCCGGCATGGCACCCACCGTGGCATGGTGGTTCTCCTCTCCAAATTCCATGGGAGGTCAAATGGAACCGAACCCCGACGAGGAACGTCACCTCGACATTTTAGACGACAGGAACTATTTGTGTAAAATCTTCGAGGGAGGACCCCTGCAGAACAACATCTTCTATGGCGTCGGCTGGAAGTGGCCTACTTAAAGAGGGCCAATTCGGCCGCATCATCGAAATGCAGACAGCCACGATATGCGCTGGCCGCATGTCGTGGCTGCTGCTGTATTTATATTATTCGTTGCCCAAAATCTGTCCTCTCTCCAAGGTGCCCGCACGCCGCGACTACTCGATGCGAGCCCAGGGCACGGAGGGGCCGTGCAGCCATAACCGTCAAGGTTGGACAAATGGGGCATGCAGGTGGCGCTACGGACAGAGTACCGATAAACACCCACCGTCACATTTGCCCCTTAGGCACCATAGCGGGCTCCAGATGACACCGTCAAACTAGGTCATCCTCCATTTTGGCGACCAAGATGGAGCGGGATCGGCGCGGGCACGGGTGCGGCCCGGCGGCCCTGGACCTGCGGGCGGGGCCCACCCAGAAGAATTGAGTGGGCCATGAATGCTCATAGGAGCGAGTCCGTCAGAAACTGAATACCAAACTAATTGACGGTCGACGGTAACTGCTCGACTACCGACCGATCATACTTGCGGTGTTACGATACCCCGGTGACCGAACCTGATTCGAGAAAGCGCACCGCCGAAACCAAGCGCAGACGAACACGGGCCGCGTTGCTCATTGCCGCACGTGCTTTGTTCTCCGAACGCGGCTGGCATGGCACGAAATTGGAAGAGGTGGCACGGCTGGCAGGTGTCAGCCCGGCCACCGCATATAACCATTTCAAGAACAAACAGACCCTGCTCGGCCACGTGTACGCGCCTTTGATCAGACGCCGTAGCGCGGCCGTGACCAGCGACGTCAATCGTGGTGAAGATCCGATCCTGGCGATCCACCGGCACTTCTATGAGCTGGCGGATCTGGCGCGGCGGCGACGTACTCTGACAGAGTCTCTCGTGATCGCGACGCAGGAACATGACCGGAGAGTGGCCGACGCGCCACCGCCTGGTCCAGAGCATGGGGCGAGCGGGGAGGACATACAAGGGCTCGTGCCGCTGTCAGGACTCCTCACCACTTTGATCGAGTACGGTCAGAGACACAAACTCTTTCTGGCTGATCTCTCCGCCGCGGATTCGGCCGCTTACTATACGAACGCGCTGCTGACCCGCTCGCTCTCCTTCCCGAACGAGTCGGCGCACGAGACCGCTCTGACCATGCTGCGGCAGTTGATGGACACGTCGGCAGCCAGGGCGGACGGTGCGCGGGAAGCCGAGCGGATACCCGGCGCGCACGGTCTGCCGCCGGTCGATGATCTTTCGCGCGTCCTCAGCCGGTTGATGGGTCAAGACCCCGATCCCGACCGGCACCTCCTGGCCAACAGCCGTCTGACCAGGGAGTATTTGCGGATCGGTCTGGAGATTGCCGCGAGTGAGTTCAGCGAGGTCACCACGGCCGCGGACGGCGGTCGTGCTCTCGAACCGGTTCTCGACGACCACGGAGAGCTCCTCTCGCGGCGGACGATCGAGGAAGGCCGGGACCGCGGGCTCCCGCAGGCGAACCAGCTGACGTTCTCCGCCAGATGGCCCGACAAGACCGACTTTCTCGTGGATCTGCTGGCTTATTCATTGTGGGTGCGATTCTGGCAGCCGCAGTCAAGGCGGAGCGCGGCGGCTCTCGTATCGAACACCAAAGATCCCGTCGACGTCGCCCGGGAACTCAGCCGGCACGAACTGAACAACTCTCTGGCCAATCCCGCCAGGTCGACATATCTGCTCGCCATGGCATGTGCACCGCGCTTTCCTGAACTGGAAAAGGCGAGGGAGAACATCTTTCAGTCCGTCCGCGCGGAGTGGATTCCCATCTATGACGAGATACTTTCGATCAACGACTTGGAACTGCGTCCCGGCGTCGATGTCGAAGAACTGGTCGAGATATTTTCCATGATGGCGGAGTCCGCGGCTCTCCGCATCCATTCGGGTTCTCGCGACTATGAACATCAGCACAATCTCCTGCACAAGGGTGCGCTCGCCGTATTGCTCACTTTCATCGACCCCGGCGATCAGCTGAGCGTCGAGGAACTGGCACGTCAGTTCATTCAGACGCCGGGTGACGGAGCTCAATAGCGTCGCCCGGGCCGTGCTCTGAGGGGCGTGGTCCGCTGAGTGGAACTATGGTCGACCCGGGTTCGGGGGCCATCGCAAGCTGCCTCTCGTGCGAACGCCGACGACACTGAAGCGCTACGAGTCGTTCTGCCTCGCCGATCCGGACTTCTTCGACGCGCCGGAGCGGATGGCGGACGAGGGCAGCCGCTTTCCCCAAGCCGACCAGCCCGCGCCGGAGGGCTGGACCCGCGGCGAAGCCGGCTTGTGGATCGTGCTGGCGGCCAGTGGCCGGTACCCCGAGCAGGGGTGGCGGATCGACGTCTCCAGCGCGCCGCCCACCGCCGCCGAGACCGTCGAACGGGTCTGGGACTACTGCGCCGACGCCGGGATCGGGTTCCGGTTCCTGCGGAGCGAGGCGGCCGTCCGGACGTGGAACGCCGACGCCGCCGACCGGCTGCGCAGTGGTGTGCTGGCACGGCTCTATCCCGTGACCGATGCCGAGCTGGACGCGGCTCTCCGGGAGCTCTCCGGGCGGCTCGCGGGCGTCGCGGGGCCTGCCCCGCTGGGTGCCAGGCGAGTGGGCCCGCTGTATGTTCGCTACGACTCCGACCTGACCTGCGCGGACGCCGACGGGGAACCGGTGCGGGCCTTCCGCCATCACACCGGGCACCTGGAGCCCGCACCGCGCCGCGCGGTGTTCACGGTGCCGGACTGGGTGAGCGTGCCCGAGGCGGTGCGGCCGCATCTGACGCAGCCCAAGATCCGGTTCCCGTATCGGATCGACGAGGTCCTCAACGTTTCCAACGGCGGCGGCACGTACCGGTCTGGTCAATGGGTGCTGCGCGAGGCCCGGCCTCACGCCGGGCTCGACGAGCAGGGCGTCGACGCGGTCGAGCGGCTCGTTCGGCACCGCCGCACGCTGGAACGGCTCGAAGGTTTGGACTGCGTTCCCAAGCTGATCGGCTGCCGTGATGTCTGGGAGCACCGTTATCTGATCGAGGAGTACGTCGCCGGGACGAGCCTCTTCCATGAGGTGCTCGCTCGTCATCCCCTCGGGCATGAAGGTGTTCCGGAGGTGCGGCTCCGGGCGTACGCCGAGTGGGCGGTCGAGGTCTCGGCGCAGGTCGGGCGGGCGCTGGACGCGATCGCCGGCCGCGGCGTCCAGCTGACCGAACTGCACCCCAAGAACGTCATCCTGCGGCCCGGCGGCGTCACGCTCGTCGGCCTCGAACACACCGGCCCCGGCGGATCTCCCGCCTTCTCGGTGCCACCTGGGCATCGGGAGGGCGGGCACCACTACCTGCTCGCCTGCCTGCGGCTCTGGATGTTCCTGCCGATCAACCCGCCGGCCCCCGGCAAGCTGCCCACGCTGGCGGCGGTGATCGACGACGAGTTCCCGGTGCGACCCGGGTTCGGGGCCGGGCTGGTGCGTGCGCTGGGCGGAGACGGGGGCCGGGACGAGGCCGCCGCGATGCTGGAACGGTCGAGCTGGCCTGAGCTGCGGGACTCGCTGGTGGCGGGCCTCCACGCGGACGCCACGCCCGGCCGCCCCGACCGGCTCTTTCCCGGGAGCCCCGGGCCCTGGGGCATCGGCGGGCACGCGTTCGACCACGGCGCCGCCGGAGTGCTGCACGCGCTCCACCTGGTCGGCGCCGAGGTCCCGGATATCTACGTGGACTGGCTGGTCAGCGCGGCACGGCGTGATCCGCGTCCCCGCCCAGGGCTGTACGACGGGCTGCACGGGGTGGCCGCGGTGCTGGCGGAGCTTGGGCGTAGGGACTGCGCGCTGGAGATGCTCGCCCGCGCCGATCAGACCGAGGAAGATCTCCCTGAAGGCTTGGCCAGCGGTCTGTCCGGGATCGCGCTGAACTGGCTGCATTTCGCCGAGCTGACCGGCGACGGCTCGTACCTCGACCGCGCGACGCGCGCCGGGCACCGGCTGGGCAGCTCGCCCGGTGAGCCTGGCCTGTTCACCGGATCCAGCGGGCCGGCCCTGCTGTTCGTGCGTCTGTACGAGACGACCGGCGACCCGTTCTGGCTGGCCCAGGCAGAGTCTGCGCTCAGGCAGGAGCTCAGCCGGTGCCGGTCCGACTCGGACGGCGCGCTGCTCCTCTTCAACGGCAAGCAGAACCTGCCGTATGTCCGGGACGGAAGCGCTGGAATCGCACTCGTCCTGCACCGTTACCTCCAGCACCGTCCGTCCGCTGCCGAGGGTGCCGCGCTGGACGGCATCCGGCGGGCCTGCGCACCGGCCTTCGTCCGGCTCCCCGGCCTGTTCGACGGCCGCGCCGGGTTCGTGACCACGCTGATGGGCCTCGGCTCGGCGGCGGACGAGCGGGCCGCCCGGTCCCAGGTGCGGCGGCTGGCCGTGCACGCCCGGCTCCACGGCGGGCGGCTCGCGTTCCCCGGCACCGGCCTGCTGCGCCTTTCCCTGGATCTCGCCACCGGTTCGGCCGGGATCCTCCTCGCGCTCCGGTGCGCGTTCGAGCGGGGGCCCTCCGGGCTCCTGCACGTGGACGCGCCCGGTCATCACCGCGTCGCGAGAGGAGGTGACACGCATGGACGAGATCTACGAGCTCCAGGAGCTGGAGACCGAGAGCCAGGAAGAGGCCTGGCCGTGTAACAACAGCCACAACTCGAGCTGGCTGGGCGCTTCCTGACAAGAACCGGCGAAGCCCAGCCGTGTGAGCGGATTTCTCCCACGGCACGGCCCAGCCGCGCTTGAAAGAGCCGGCCGGCCGTCCTTCTCCGGACGGCCGGCCGGCCCCATCCGACATGGCACTGGAGACCCGTGTGCTCGCTCAGACCTTCCTGATGGTGGATCCGGTCTTCGTCGATCTGCTGGCCAATGTGGACGACGCCGCCGACCGCTTTCCGGTGGCGACGCGGCCGCTGCCGCACGGCTGGCAGCGCTCGCTGGACGGCGGCTGGGTCTACCTGCGCCCGCCAGGCGTCCGGCTGCCTGAGCAAGGTTGGAAGGTACACGTCTCGGTAGCTCGTGACGAGGCCGAAGAGACAGTCGAGACGGTGGCGGACTACTGCCTGCGGCACCGGGTCGCGGCGAAGTTCCTGCGCAGCGATCGCATCGTGCACATCGTCAACGGCAAGCAGGCCGCGCGTACCTCCAGTGGCAAGCTCATCACGCTCTATCCGGTGGACGACGCGCAACTCCGCCAGGTGCTGGACGACCTTTCCATCGCGCTCGCCGACCGCCGGGGGCCGCGCGTGCTCAGCGATCTCCGCTGGGGCGAGAGCCCCCTCTACCTGCGCTATGGCGGCTTCCAGGAGCACTACTGCCTGTCTCCCGAAGGGGAGCACGTCCTCGCGATCCGGGATCCTGACGGCCGCCTGGTCCAGGATCGGCGGGGCCCGGTCTTCAGGGTGCCGTCCTGGGTGCGCGTCCCCGACTTCGTCGCGGCGGGAAAGACCTCTGCAGACACCACCGGCTTCCCTTACCGCGTGGAGAAGGCCCTGCACTTCTCCAACGGCGGCGGGATCTACCGCGCGGTCGACCGCGCGTCCGGGGAGACGGTCGTCCTCCGCGAGGCCCGCCCGCACGCGGGGCTGGACGAGGAGGGCGCCGACGCGGTCGCCCGGCTCGGCCGCGAACGCGCGATGCTGGAACGTGCCGCCGGCCTCGGGATCGCGCCGAGGGTCCTCGGCGGCGGAGTCTGGGCCGAACACCATTTCCTGGCCACGGAGTTCATCGACGGGGAGCGGCTCGCCGACGCCGTGGCGGCCCGCAACCCGCTGCTGCGCGCCGGGGCCGATCCGGAGCGGCGCGCCGCGTACACGTCGTGGGCGCTCGGTGTGCTGGACGGCGTGGCCGCCGCGCTGGCGAAGCTGCACGGCCGGGGAGTCGTGTTCGGTGACCTCCAGCCGGGCAACATCCTGCTCCGTCCCGGCGGCGACGTCGTCCTGGTGGACTTCGAGACGGCCTTCGACATGGCCGAGGACCACCGGCCCGGCCTGGCCACCCCGGGCTTCGCGGCGAGCTGGGCGAGGACCGGGATCGCGATCGACCAGTACGCCCTGAACTGCCTGCGGCTGTCGATGTTCGTCCCGCTCACGCCGCTGATGGGCCTGTCCCCCGGCAAGGCGGGCGAGCTCATCGACCTCGCGGCGGAGTCCTTCCCGCTGCCGCCGGGCTTCGCCGACCGCCTGCGCCACCGGCTCAAGCGGCCGTCCTCGACCACCGGCGGCCGACGCCCTTCCTCGGCCGCGGCCACCGGCTGCGATCGTCCCGGTGACGCGTCCGGGCTCGGTGACGCGTCCTGGCTCGGCGCGCTGCGGGACGCGATCGTCTGCGCCGCGACACCCGAGCGGCGCGACCGGCTGTTCCCCGGCGACTTCCGGCAGTTCGACCGGCAGGGCACCACCCTGGCGTTCGGCGCGGCCGGCGTGCTCCACGCGCTGCACGCCACCGGACTGAGCGATCATGCCGAGTTCCCCGAGCATGTGGCCTGGCTGATCCGCGAGAGCGCGCGGCTCCGCTGGCCGCGCCCCGGGCTGTACGACGGGCTGGCGGGCGTGGCCTGCGTTCTCGACGACCTCGGGTACGGGCGGGACGCGCGTGACCTGCTCGACCGGGTCCTGACGCTTCCCGCCGGCGGTCCCGGCCTGTTCGGCGGGCTCTCCGGGGTGGGTCTCGCGCTGCTGCGTTTCGGCGAGACCGGACGTGCGGCCGAGATCGCCGACCGGCTGCTCGCGCTGCCCGCCGCAGGCGTACGGCCTGGCCTCATGCACGGATGGTCCGGTGCCGCGCTGCTGTTCGTCCGCCTCTTCGAGACGACGGGTGCGCCGGATCATCTGACCGCAGCGGAGACCCTGCTGGCACGGGACGACGACTCCCCCATGGCGGGCCTCGACCTGGAGAGCGGCACCGCGGGGCGCGCCCTCGCCCTGCACGAGTACCTGGCCCATCGGGATCACCCGCGGTTCGCGCGGGCCCGCGACCGGCTGCTCGGCGATCTGGAGGTCGAGCTGACGCCCGCCGCCGGGCTGCTCAATGGCCGGGCCGGCCTGCTGGCCTGCGCGACCCGGCTGAACGGCGACCCGCGGATCCTGGACCTGCACCTGCGGCGCTTCGCCGTCCACGAGGCCCCCTATCACGGGCACCGTGCGTTCGCGGGAGCCGTGCCCCAGCGCTTGTCCATGGACCTCGGCACCGGAACGGCCGGTGTCCTCCTCGCGGCGCACGCGGCGATCGAGGGCGTGCCCTGCCCGCTGCCGCTGATCGGCGGGAGGCCGGGATGAGCGGCCTGTGGCGCAACCGGGACTTCCAGCTGCTGTGCGCCGGCCAGGGACTGTCGCAGCTCGGCTCCCAGACCTCGTCCGTCGCGATCCCGCTGCTCGTCCTGCGCGAGACGGGATCGCCGCTGGCGGTCGGGGTGGTGGAGGCCGTGTGGACGACGGTGCAGGTCGCCGCGTTCGTGCCCGCCGGGGTCATCGTCGACCGGTACGACCGGCGCGCCATCATGGTGAGCTGCGACCTCGGCCGGCTGGCCGCCACCGTCGCGCTGGCCGCGGCGCTCCTCACCGGTTCCGCCTCGCTCACGCTCTTCCTGCTCTACTGCACGGTCCTCGGGCTGCTCGGCGCCCCGTTCACGGCGGCCGGGCCCGCGGCGCTGCGGGAGATCGTCCCCGGGGACGGGATGGTCGCGGCCGTGTCGGTGCTCCAGGCGCGCAGCCAGGTGACCTACATCCTCGGGCCGATGTTCGGCGGCCTCCTCTACATGGTGTCGCCGAGCCTGCCGCTGTGGTTCGACGTCTTCTCCTTCGCGATGTCGGCGCTGAGCATCATGGCGTTGCGCACCTCGCTCCGGGTGACGGCGACGGCCACGGCCCCGACGCTGGCGGAGGCGCAGGCGGAGGCCACCGGGCGGCGGCGCGGCATGGCCGGCGACCTCGCCACCGCCGCGAGGTTCCTGCGGTCCGCCCGCTACCTGCGGCGCCAGATCCTGATCGCGGCACTGCTGAAGCTGGCCTTCGACGGGCTCATGCTGGCCATCATCATCGTC
Organism: Spirillospora sp. NPDC048911; assembly: GCF_043198015.1. Taxonomy (NCBI): domain Bacteria; kingdom Bacillati; phylum Actinomycetota; class Actinomycetes; order Streptosporangiales; family Thermomonosporaceae; genus Spirillospora; species Spirillospora sp. NPDC048911. The sequence goes on from NZ_JBICUD010000011.1 coordinate 387,122, forward strand.
GCGTCGCTGCGGTCGGCGTCCGGCCTGTCGATCGGCGTGATCATCGGGCTGACCTCGGTCGGCTCGCTGGCGGGCTCGCTGCTGGCGCCCCGGCTGAACGGGCGCTTCGCGGTCCGGCCCATGGTGATCGTCGCGACGCTGACCTGCGCCTGCCTCGTCCCGGCGATGGCCCTGACCGGCGACGGCCTGGTGCTGGCGGCCCTGCTCGCGGCGTGCTCGGTGCTGGTGACCGCCGCGAGCGTGCTGCTGGCGGCGCAGCAGGTCCTGATGACCCCCGCCGAACTGCAGGGCCGGGTGCACAGCGCCGCCAACCTCGTGAACTTCGCCTTCGCGCCGGCCGGCACGGTGCTGGCGGGCTGGATGCTCGGCGTGCTGCCGCACGCGGGGGTCTTCCTCGTCTTCGGCGCCTTCCTGTGGGCCGTGGCGCTGGCCGACCTCGTGATCCCCGCCGCGCCCCCGCCCGCCGCCCCGCCGCCGGAGACGCGCGAGCCGACCGGGCTCGCCACGACCTGACCACCCTTCCGGAAGGATCTTCGATGGACACCTCGACCGGCCCCGACGACGTCGTCTGGGACATCACCTACACGTGCCCGCTGCGCTGCACGCACTGCTACTCCGAGTCCGGCCGCCGCCCGTCCCGGCAGCTGCGCCACGAGGACATGCTCCGCGTCACCGACGCGATCATCTCGCTGCGGCCGAAGATGGTCTCGCTCGCGGGCGGCGAGCCGCTGACCGTGCGCGGCATCTTCGAGATCGCCGACCGGATCTCGCGGGCCGGCATCGCGGTGGTCGTCTACACCGGCGGCTGGACCCTCAAGCAGGAGATGCTGGACGAGCGGATCGACGCGCTGCGCGGCATCGCCGTCAGCCTGGACGGGGCCACGGCGGAGACCCACGACCGCATCCGCGGCCGTGCCCGCTCGTTCGACCGCGCCCTCAACGCGCTGAGCCTCCTGGACCGTGCCGCGGAAGAACGGGCGGCGCGCGGCGGGAAGCCGATCAAGTTCGGGCTGGAGACGGTCGTGGTACGCAGCAACTTCGACCATCTCCCGGAGATCTGCGCGACCATCGCGCCGCGCTTCCCCCGGCTGAGCCTGATCACGTTCGGCGCGTGCGTGCCCACCGGCCTGGCCACCCGCGCTGGATTCGCCGAGCACGAGCTGCTCACCGACGAGCAGGCCGCACGGCTCGCCGATCCCGCGTTCGCCCGGTGGCTCCAGTCGAAGGCGCCCGCGTCGGTGGACGTGTCGACGACCGACAACCACCTGGAGATGCTGCACCCCGACCACGTCCGCGACGGGATCGCCCCGCTGACCCTGGTGGTCGAGCCGGACGGGGAGGTCCGGGGCATGCCGACCTACGAGGGCACGGTGGGAAACCTGCTGGACGAGCCGGCGCACGTGCTCTGGGAACGCTCGGTGGCCCGGTGGACCGACCCGTTCGTGACCGAGACCCTCCAGCCCGTGCGGACCATGGCGGAGTGGGCCGTCGCGACCCGGCGCATCGACTACCACTTCGGCTCCGCCGAGACGCGCGACCGGATCGACCGCCGGCCGGCCTTCACCGGATGAACGCGCAGAGGAGCACCGCCATGACGAGCCACAAAGCAGAACTCCTCGCCGTCGAGACGTCCGAGGCCGGGCGGCTCAACGGCAAGGGCGTCGTCTCACCCGGGCGGGCCCCCGCCCCCCGGGAGCCCGCACCGCGCCCGGACGCCCGGCCTGCGCCGGCGGCGGCGCCGTCGACGCGCCTCGGGCTGGAGGACTGGTTCGGGCCGCACGGGCTCGACGACTTCGCCGACAACGTCCTCGGCCACCGGCCGCTGTGCACGGGCCCGCGTCCGGACCTCGCGGCGCGGCTCGCCGACGCGTTCGGCCTCCACTCGGCGGAGGACGTTCTCGCCCTCCGCGACGCGGAGATGTACGCCTGGTTTCCCACGCTCGACGGCGGGACGACCAGCGCGCCCATCGCCGGCCGGACCGCGCCCCAGTTCTACGCGGGCGGTACGACGATCTACGTCAGGAACATCGCCGCCTTCGCCGGACACGAACGCGAGATGGCGGCCGCGTTCGACATCCCGCGCAGCAGCGTGCACGCCCAGCTGTACTGCAACCGGCCCGGCGCCGTCACCACCATGCACTTCGACCCGTCGAGCGTCATCACGGTCCAGCTCTCCGGCCGGAAGACCTGGCGCCTGGCCCCCAACCACTTCGCGCCGAGCCCGCTCGACGGATGGGCGCCCGGCAAACCCGTCCATCCCGGCCTCCGCGCGTACACCCGCGACGTGCCGCCCGCCGAGATGCCCGCCGACGCGGTCACCTACGAGCTGGAGCCCGGGGCCGTCCTGCACGTTCCCCACGGCTACTGGCACGAGACGATCTCCGACCAGAACTCGCTGTCGGTGCACTTCATCATCCACACGCCCGCGCGCATCCAGGCCATGCTGGCCGTCCTGCGGAACGAGCTCATGCGCGACGAGCGCTGGCGCCGCCCGGCCCGCCGCTTCGACGCGCCGGACTCGGCCGAGCGGCTCGCCGGCGACTATGCCGCCCTCCGCGACCTGGTGTCCCGGCTCGACCCGCGCGACGTCGTCCGTGCCCCCGTCCCGGCGAGCCCGGCCGAGGACGGAGCCCCCTTCGTCCGCTGCGGCCAGGCGGCCCTCGGTGTGGACGAGATCGACGGGCCTGCGGCACAGGTGACGATCACCGCCTACGGATTCGGCGACACCGAGACCACCAGCCTCAAGGTCGGTGCCGAGCTTCTCCCGGCCTGCCGCTGGATCGGCGACCTGCCCATCGGGACCGCGTTCGCCCCGTCCGACCTGCCCGGCCTCTCCACTCCCGACGCGCGGTCGCTCCTGCCCCTCCTGGAACGCGCCCGCCTGATCCGCCGCGCCGCCGGCCACGAGGCGATCGAGGCCTGAGCGGAACCGTCCCCCGGCCTGCCGCCGCGGTGATCGTCGAGCGGCGGCGGCGTGCGGCAGGCCGGGGGCGGTCAGTGCTCCGTTGTGCCCGCGAGCGGCGCCAGCACGCGTCCGGCGCCCGGGATGCGGGCCAGGTTGGCGCTGATCTTGTCGGCGGTGTCCCGGACGGCACCGGCCAGCTCCGGCAGCCGGCGCGCCTCCAGGACCACCACCCCGATCGCCGACACCACCGCTCCGCCCGGCGCGTGCACCGGCGCGGCGACGCAGGCCACCGGCAGCTCGGTCGCCTGCAGGTCGAAGGCGACCCCCTGATCGCGCGCCTGCCGGACGCGCCGGATCCACTCGGCCCGGGACGAGCCGGGCGGGACGGTGACCATGGGCCGGGCGGCGGTGATGACCGCCTCGGTGGCGGTTCCGGGCGGCAGCACCAGCCCGGGACGCAACGAGATCAGCTCATCGGCCCGCCCGAGCATCCCGGCCACGACCAGCGCGTCCGCGGCGTCCATGACCGCCAGGCAGACGCTGTCGCCGGTCGCGGCCGCCAGCCGCCGTACCGGCGCGGTGGCGGCCGAACGCAGCACGGGCGCCGGATCCCACGCCTGCCCCAGCGCGAACGCCCGCGCCCCCACCCGGTAGCGGCCACCGGGGCCCCGGTGCACCATTCCCAGGCCGGCCAGCTGATCCAGCAGCCGGTGCACCGACGCCTTGGGCACCCCGGTGGCGGCCGCCAGTTCGGTCAGGCCCGCCTCACCGCAGCGGGCCACCTGCTGCAACACCGCGAAGGCGCCCTGCAGCACTCCCCGGCCGCCCCCGGAACCCGCCGGTCCGGCGCCGGAGCCGCCGCGGACCTCATCACCACGAGAGCCGTGGCGCCAATGACCGTCACCTCTGAACGCGTGCGGCGGTTTCACCGGCCGACCTCCTGTCACAACGGGGGCCGGCGGCTGCGCGAGCCCTGGAGAACAGTGCCATCGCGGCCAGTCGGAGGACATCCGGGAAATTGCGTACTTTGCCCCTTATGAAAGAAGGACCGGCCACCCCTAGGTTCGCCTGACGATTGACGCCGGCCAGATTTGGCAGAGTCCGATATACCCAAACTCCGCGGCGCCTGGAACGTGCCGACCTCGGTGTCGGCACCTCCCGTGCCACGCCGGACCCGACCTCGCATCCATTTGTTCGGCATATTCTCGGGCGGCCGTGCTGCGTTTCGTCGGCTGCGGCGATCTCTCGCCAATGATTGACGAAGACGCAAGCTCATTAGCAGCGATCCGGCCACCCACGCAATGGCCAATAAAGGTCAGCGATGACCAAACATGGCCAGCTCACGTTGCGGAATCTGCCACATTAAAGTGCTACCGCTGGCCGCGGGCGAGTTCGGCCAGGATCTGGTCGAGCGCGGCGGCCTGCGCCGGGCGGGCGGTCGGCAAGGGCGAGCGACCGTCGAGGGCAGCGCCGCTCTGGCGGGGTGGGAAAGATCGCGGAAGTATCGGATGATCTCTAAGGAGAAGATCAACAACTTGGATACGTGAAGGAAGTCCCCGCCATGCACCCTGCCCCCAGCCTTCACCGCCGAGGGCTCCTCCTCGGCGCCGCCGCGGTGGGCGGCGGCGCCGTCCTCGGCGCGCTGCCGCTCACCCCCCGTACGGCGCAGGCCTCGTCCGGCTTCCGCGTCTACACCCGCGCGAACTGGGAGGCGCGGCCGCCGAAGGCCGTCGCCACCGTGCTCCCCACGGCTCCCGACCACATCGTCGTGCACCACACCGCCTCGGAGAACTCCACGGACTACTCGCTGAAGCACGCGTTCGTCCTGTCCCGGGCCATCCAGAACTTCCACATGGACGGCAACGGCTGGGACGACACCGGCCAGCAGCTCACCATCAGCCGCGGCGGTTTCCTCATGGAGGGACGCAACCGCAGCCTGGAGGCCATCGCCACCCGCCGGCACGTGCGGGGCGCCCAGACCCTCGGGCACAACGACCACACCATCGGCATCGAGAACGAGGGCACGTACCTGACCGAGGTGCCCACCAAGCGCCTGTGGTGGAAGCTCGCGGCGACCTGCGCCTGGCTCTGCGAGACCTACGACCTCGACCCGTACGAGGCCATCGTGGGCCACCGCGACTACGTCGCCACGGCCTGCCCCGGCGACCGGCTCTACGCGATGCTCCCGGCCCTGCGCGAGGCGGTCGCGGGCATCATGGACGTCGCGTCCCCCCGCCGCGAGCTCCGCCCGCTCCGCCAGGGCACCTTCCCCGTGCCCGGCACACGCTTCGACCACGGCCCCGCCGCCGCTCCAGGCGAGCGCTGAGTTCAGTCCCGGCGAAGGACGAGACGGAACGTACAGCCCTGTCCTGAACCGGTGTCGAGCTCCAGCCGGCCCCTGTGGTGGTGCGCGATCGCGGCGGCGATGGCCAGTCCGAGGCCGCTGCCGCCGTGGTCGCGCGCCCGCGCCGGATCGGGGAGGGGCTGGTACGGCCGGCGCGGTCCGTCCCGTGGCGGGCGCCGGCCTTCGCCGTGCCGATCCGGACATGGATCGGCGTGCGGGGAGGCGTGTGGGTCAGGGCGTTGGAGACGAGGTTCGCCACGACCTGCCGGAGCCGGTGCGGGTCGCCGGTGGCCTCGACCAGCTCCAGCTCCGCGGCGTCGCCGGTCAGGGGCCCGAGGTCGATCGCATGGCCGCGACGGCGGACGGCGGCGGTGCTGATGGCGGCGGCGGACAGCAGGTCGACGTCCTCCCTGCGGTACGCGGGTTCCTCGTCCAGCTTGGCGAGCAGGAGGAGGTCGTTGACCAGCATGCTCATGCGCTCGGCGTTCTGCCGGATCAGGCGGTTCGCCTCGCGCCGGTCATGATCGGGCAGTTCGCGGTGCCGCAGGGAGAGCTCGGCGAAGCCCTGGATGGACGTGAGCGGCGTGCGGAGTTCGTGTCCCGCGTCCGCGACGAACCGGCGGAGCCGCGCCTCGGACGACTGGCGTTCGAGGAGCGCGCCCTGCAGCCGTTCGAGCATGGTGTTGAGCACGCCGCCCAGGCGGCCGATCTCGGTCCGCGGATCGGTGTCGCCGAGCCGCGGGTCCAGGCTGCCGGCGCTGATGCGTTCGGCGGTGCCCTCCATCCGGGTCAGGGGCAGCAGGCCCAGCCGGACGACCCAGCGGCCGACCATCACCAGCCCGGCCAGGGTGACCGCGAGGATGACCGCGTTCAGCCACAGGAGCTTGGACATCGCGCCGTCGACGGTGTCCAGCGACCCCGGGCAGTTCGGCGGCGAGCCGGCGCGCCACCTGCAAGGTCCCGTCCGTGCTGGCGTTGTCGGCGACGGTGACGCGCCAGGGAAAGGGCGAAGACGGATCGACTGTCCGGGCGGCGCCGGAGATCAACGGGGAGCGAGCAGGGAAATGGCCGAGAATCCCAGGCAGGCGGTCAGGAGGACTCGCGGACGATCAGGTCGGCGGGCAGGACGGTCGGCTCGGCGAAGCGGCCCGGCCCCAGCAGCCGCTGGACGATCGCCTCGGCGACCGCGGCCACCGGCGTGCGCACCGAGGTCAGCGGCGGGTCGGTGTAGCGGGCCTCCTCGATGTCGTCGAAGCCGACCACCGCGACGTCGTCGGGGACGCGGCGGCCCATGCGGCGCAGGGTGTGCAGGGCCCCGATCGCCATCAGGTCGGTCGCGGCGAACACCGCGTCCAGGTCGGGCCCGTCCAGCAGCAGCTGGCGCATCGCGGCGGCGCCCGACTCGCGGGTGAAGTCGCCCATGGCGACGAGCGAACGGCGGTCGGCGGCCGACAGCACGTCGCGGTAGCCGGCCAGCCGGTCGCGGCCGGCGGGCATGTCGGGCGGCCCCGCGATGGCGGCGACGCGCCACCGGCCGCGGTCCAGCAGGTGGCGCGCGGCGGCGCGGGCCCCGCCGACGTTGTCGCAGTCGCAGTACGGGAGGCTGACGGTGGCGACCGGACGCCCGTACGAGACCACCGGCACGTGGGAACGGGCGAGCGCGGCGGGCAGCGGGTCCGCGCCGTGAGTCGACAGCAGGATCACTCCGTCGACGTGGCCGCCCGCGACATACCGTTCGATCCGGGCATAGGCGGCCGGTGAGGACGCCAGCATGAGGACGACCTGTTTGCCGGCGCGCTCCAGCTCCCGGCCCACCGCCCGGACGAGCACCGAGAAGAGCGGATCTTCGGCGGCGGGCGGCTCGGAGACCACGAGACCGATCGAGTCGGTGCGCCGGGTCACCAGGCTGCGCGCCGCCGAGTTGGGCACGTACCCGAGTTCGTCCACCGCGCGCAGCACCGCGTCGCGGATCTGGGCGTGCACCGTCTCCGAGCCGTTGACCACCCGTGACGCCGTCGCCCGGGAGACTCCGGCGCGCGCGGCCACGGCCTCCAGCGTGGGTCGTCTCATGACCGGGGCTTCCGTTGAGAGCGCTCTCCTGAACGGCCATTCTCGGAGGCAATGACGCGAGAACGATTTCCGATGTCCGCATGTGGCCGACGCTCGATGCGCCGAACGTCACTGGGCTGCGGTTCTTCGCGCTGGACAAGGCCGTCCACGAGCCGACTGGTCTAGACAGGAGAGCGCTCTCCCGATTTCTTGACAGAAGGTCACCGGCGGATGACATTGACGCGCAGGCGCCTCTCGCACCACCCCTGCTCCCCCTGCGGAAGGGCCCCGTCATGCCCCGTCCACCCCGTTCATGGCGGAGAGCCGCGCTAGCGGTACTCGTCTCCCTCTCGATCCCCGCCCTCTCTATTCCGGCAGCAAGCCTGACCGCCCACGCCTCGGTTCCCCCGCCGCCCACGGGCTGGAGCCTGGTGTGGAGCGACGACTTCGACGGCCCCGCCAACTCCCTGCCCTCCTCGTCCAACTGGCAGATCGACACCGGCCACGGCTATCCCGGCGGCCCCGGCAACTGGGGCACCGGCGAGATCCAGCGCTACACCGCCGACCCCGCCAACCTGAGCCTCGACGGCGGCGGCAACCTGAGGATCACGCCGCTCCGATCCGGCTCCGGCGAATGGACCTCGGCGCGCATCGAGACCCAGCGCGCCGACTTCAAGCCGGCCGACGGACGGATCCTGCGGATCGAGAGCCGTGTCCAGATGCCGAACGTCACCGGCTCCCAGGCGCTCGGCTACTGGCCCGCGTTCTGGGCCCTCGGCTCCCCCTACCGCGGCAACTACTGGAACTGGCCGGCGATCGGCGAGTTCGACATCATGGAGAACGTCAACGGCATCAACTCCGTCTGGGGCGTCCTGCACTGCGGCGTCAACCCCGGCGGGCCGTGCAACGAGACGTCCGGGCTGGGCGCCAGCCGCGCGTGTCCCGGCTCCTCCTGCCAGTCGGCGATGCACGCCTACCGGTTCGAATGGGACCGCAGCGTCAGCCCCAACCAGCTCCGGTGGTACGTCGACGGCCAGCAGTTCCACAGCGTCAGCCAGTCCCAGTTCGACGCCGCCACCTGGAACAACATGACCGGCCACGCCGGCTACTTCCTGCTCCTCAACGTGGCCATGGGCGGCGCGTTCCCCGACGGCGTCGCGGGCCAGGCGACCCCGACCGGCGCCACCGTGCCGGGCCGTCCCATGCTCGTCGACTACGTCGCGGTGTGGCAGAGCGGCGGGTCGACGAACCCGCCGGGCGACCGGGACGCCTACGCCACCATCCAGGCGGAGTCGTTCGACGGCCAGAGCGGTCTCAGCGTGGAGACCACCTCCGACAGCGGCGGCGGGCAGAACATCGGCTGGGCCGCCAACGGCGACTGGGCGCTCTACCGCGGCGTGAACTTCGGCTCGTCAGCCGCCCGGCAGTTCGTGGCACGCGTCGCCAGCGGCGCGGGCGGCGGCGTCAGCGGCCTGGTCGAGGTGCGCCTCGACGCACGCTCGAACGCCCCGATCGGCAGCTTCGCGATCGGCGACACCGGCGGCTGGCAGACCTGGCGCACCGTACCGGCGAACATCTCCGGCGTGACCGGCGTGCACGACGTCTACCTGACGTTCAGCAGCGGCCAGCCCGCCGACTTCGTGAACGTCAACTGGTTCGACTTCGGCCACTGACCAGGGGGCTCATCCGTATCCGGCGCCGAGGTTTCCCCTCCCCGGGCACGGGTAGGCGGCGGCTGCCATCAGGCGAAGGAGAGGATCCCATGTCAGACGCCGAGACCGGCCAAGTCACCGGCACCAAGGACAAGGACTACAACCTCATCTGGTTCACCGAGGCGTGCCTCAGCAACGTCCTGCGTCTCGAGAGCTACATCCAGGACGCCCAGCGGGACGGCGACCAGGAGCTGACCAGCTTCTTCCAGCGCGCCCAGGCCGAGAGCCGCAAGGGAGCGGAGCAGGCCAAGGAGCTCCTGAAGAAGCGCCTCAACGACTGACTCAACGACTCACGACGCGGCGCCGGCGCTCCCTCGGGGAATCGCCGGCGTCAGTCCTCCCGGGCGGGCCGACGAAGAACGTGGTCGCGTCGTCCGCGAGCGGTCTCAGGGCTTCGGCTGAGTGAAGCGGATGCTGTTGCCGAAGGGGTCGCGGAGGGCGCAGTCGATCCCGTACGGGCGCTCGGCGGGCTCCTCGGTGATCTCGACGCCCCGGGCCAGCAGCTCCTCGTACGTCTTCTGGCAGTCGTCGGTGCTGAAGGTGAGATGACCGCCCGTCGCGCCCTTGGTGACGAGCTCGCGGACCTGCCGCGCCGTCTCCTCCGACATCATCGGGCCGCCCGGCTTCTCCAGGAGGATCTCCCGGTCCGGGTGACCGGGGACGCTGACGGTCAGCCAGCGCATGAAGCCCAGGTCGACGTCGGTGTTGACCTCCAGGCCGAGCTTGCCGACATAGAAGCCGACGGCCTCGTCCTGGTCGAGAACGAAGATCTGCGAGTGCGTGAGTGCCTTGAACATGCGCCTCAAGGTATCGAGCGGGCCGGACGAAGACTTGTCCGAAACTGCTCAGCCACGGGCCGTCAGGAATTGGGCCGCATCCATGCCATCGTGAAGCAGGTCGGCACGCCGAGGGTCACCGCTTCCTTGCGATAGGTCCGCGGCGACCGGCCGACGATGCCATGGAAGGTACGGCTGAAGGTCGCGGGGCTGTTGAAGCCGACAGCGAAGCAGATGTCCGTCACGCTGCGGTCGGTCTCCCGCAGCAGGAACATCGCCCGTTCAATGCGGCGACGCTGCAGATAGCGGTGCGGTGTCTCGCCGAAAGCGGCCCGGAAGGTACGCGTGAAATGCGCCTGCGACACATGGGCGATCCGGGCCAGCGCCGGAACGTCCAGCGGCTGCGCGTAGGAGCGATCCATCGCGTCCCGTGCCCGCAACATGCGGCGGTTGCTCTCTTCTGCTGCGCGGCTCACGCCGCCCATCACACCATGCTCCCTGTGATCGCGGCGATGCCCGGCTCAGGGGTAGCTCAGACCGCGCTCGCCTCTCTCCAGGTCGTCGGCATCGGCCGGAATGATGTCGACCTCGGCACCCTCCATGCGGCTCTTGCCGTACAGCTCGTACGCCTCTTCGAGCGAGGACGCGTACACGTTGTCGTAGTAGGTGCGGCCTTCCTTGGTGCGGGTCCGCTTGGAGAACGGCTTCTTGGGCTGCGACTCGTCCATCTCCCCACCATAGAGACGTGGAGCTCCGGTCAGGACGACGTCTCGTAGCGCATCTCCCGCGGGCTCACCCCGTACCGTTGCCGGAATCCGCCGCTGAGCGCGCTGACCGACGAGAACCCCGACGCATGGGCCAGTTCGGTGATGGTCATGTGCCGGTACGCGGGGTTCTGCAATCGCTCGCGTACCAGCCGGAGCCGTTCCTCCCGGATCAGCTCCCGGGGCGTGGTTCCCGCTCGCTGCAGAGCCAGCTGCACCTGCCGCACCGACCAGCCGAGGTCCCTGGCCATCGTGACGCCGCTCAGATCGGGGTCGGCCGCGTGGGCACGGACGTACCGGCGCACCAGCGCCTCCACTTCGACCAGGTGCCCGGGCGCCTCCGGACGGTCGTCCCCGACCACCAGCATGCACAGCAGCTCGACGATCCGGTCGCTCAGGGCGTCGAACTGGACGCGCCCGAGGTTGTTCCGCTCCCGGGCCGCCCCCAGCACCATGTCGGTCACCACGCGGCCCATGCCCGAGGACAGGTCGAGACCGGCGGCGAGCGGCGCCGGCAGGTTCAGCGGGCCGTCGACCTCGCGGGCGGGGATCGTCATGATGAACGCCCGCGTGGACGTCCGCTGCAGCAGCTCGAACGGCGTGCCCAGGGTGATCAGGCTTCCGCTGCCCGGCGTCAGCCGCGCCTCCCGGCCGTCCTGGCGGACCACCAGGCCACCGGTGAGCGGGAGAAGGAAACGGTAGTCCTCGTCGGGGTCCTCCCGGACCTGGCGCGCGGTCCGCGCGTATTTGATCTCTTCGGACCAGAATTCCACCAGCTGGTACGTCCCGGTGCGCTGCCGGATCGACCATGATCCCGCCGTGATCGCCCACGGGAACGCCACCCTGGCCAGCAATGCCGATACCGCCGTCGTCCAGGCCGACATCCGCAACCCCGACGCGGTCCTGGGCACCGCCAAGGCCCGCCGGCTGCTCGATCCGTCCCGCCCGACCGGGATCCTGCTCACGTCGGTGCTGCACCACCTGCACGACGACGATGATCCCCACGGGATCGCCCGCGCCTACGTCGAGCGCTTCCCCGCCGGATCCATGCTGGCCGTCAGCCACTTCCCGGTCCCGGCGGACGGCGGACCGCTCGCCCGCCAGGCGGCCGGCGTCGAACGGGCTCTCGTCGCCGGGCTCGGCTCGGGCTGGTTCCGGTCTCGCGCGGCCATCGCGGCGTTCTTCGACGGGCTCGACCTGGATGAGCAGGGTCTCGTACCGATGTCGCCATGGCGCCGGGATCACGGCCCGGTGTCCAGTGAGCTCGCGCTGGCGCCTCTGATGCTGTGCGGCCTGGCGCACAAACCCCGCTGAGTACCCACAACCCCGCTGAATACCGTCGCCCCCTTGACGGGGCGACGGTGTGCGTCTTTGGTGCTCGTCATCGCCGGCTACGCCCGCTATGGAGGATGGCCAACAAACACAAGAACCTCATTTCCGACCGGATGCTTCGAAGGAGACATGCCCCGTGCGTCCGGGTTCGACGACCGTGCGGGCAGTCCGAAACCGGCCCCCCGCAGGCGCCGGATCTCTGATAAGGCATGTTGCCCGCCCTGCATCAGGCGCGTCCGACCTGGGCGAACACCGGCCTTGATCATCGTGTTAGCGCATAACATTCCGGTCGCCATCCACACTTTGTGATCTTGCGAAAGTGCAGGTCAGTGCAGGTTTGGGGTGCTGTGGCAGGGGGTGGTGGGATGTTGGCGCTATCAGAATCTCGCGGCGAAGTGTTGACATCGGTCTGGAGTTAGCGCAAACATTCCGACATCGTCCCGAGTGTGCAGGAGATCACATGAACACCGCCCCACCTCCTCCCGCCGGCCGTTCGCGCGGCGCGGTCATGGAGGATGTGGCCGCTCTGGCGGGCGTCTCGGCGATGACGGTGTCGCGCGTGCTCAACTCACCCGAGAAGGTCCGGCCGCAGACCCGCGACAAGGTGCTCGCGGCCATGCGCGAGCTGGACTACCGTCCCAACTCCGCCGCCCGCGTCCTGGCGACCGGGCGCTCCGGCGTCCTGGGCGTGGTCAGCTTCGACACGACCCTGTACGGCCCCGCGTCCACCCTGCACGGGATCGAGCTGGCCGCGCGCACAGCGGAGTACACCACCACGATCACCAGCCTCGACATGCCGAGCCGGGGGGCGATCGAGGCGGGCGTCGACCGGCTGCGCTCGCAGTCGGTCGACGGCGTCATCATCATCGCCCCGCACCTGTCGGCGGTGGACGAGCTGCGCAGGCTCCCGCGCGACTTCCCGGTGGTGGCGGTCCGGGCCGCCGACGACCTCCAGCTGCCCGTGGCGGCCGTCGACCACCACGCGGGCGCCGCGAAGGTCACCCGCCATCTGCTGGACCTCGGGCACGAGACCGTGTGGCACCTGGCCGGGCCGTCCGACTGGGTGGACGCCGCGGCGCGCGTCGCGGGCTGGCGGGAGGCGCTGGCCGGCCGGGAGATCCCCGCGCCGCTGACCGGCGACTGGAGCGCCCGGTCCGGGTACGAGCAGGGCCGGCTGCTGGCCGCCGACCCCGCGGTGACGGCGGTGTTCGCCGCCAACGACCCGATGGCGCTGGGCCTGCTGCGCGCGCTGCGCGAGGCGGGCCGGCGGGTCCCCGAGGACGTGAGCGTGGCGGGCTTCGACGACGTGCCCGAGGCGCCCTACTTCGCACCACCACTGACCACCGTCCGCCAGCCGTTCGGCGAGGTCGGGCGGTACGCCTTCCAGATGTTGCTCGAACGCCTCGATGGCGCGGCGGGAGCTCCCCGGCGCACCGCCGAGCCCGAACTGGTGGTCCGGGAGAGCACCGCTCCCAGACCTCGGACCTGACCACCCACGAGAAACGCGCCCGTACCGGCGCGGCGGAATGTTAGCGCTAACGCAAACTAGTGCTAGTGAGTAAGGAAGAGCTCGTGCGCATCACCAAGATCGACACGCATGTCGTGGGAACGCCCTGGCGCAACCTCACGTTCGTGACCGTGCACACCGACGAGGGCCTGACCGGCGTCGGCGAGACCAGGATGCTCGGTCACACCGAGGCGCTCCGGGGCTACCTCGCCGAGGCCGAGCGGCGGCACGTCGTCGGCAGCGACCCGTTCGACATCGAGGACCTCGTCCACCGGATGAAGTACGGCGACTACGGCCGCGCCGGCGAGATCGTCATGTCCGGCATCGCGTGCGTGGAGATGGCGTGCTGGGACATCGTCGGCAAGGCCCTCGGCCAGCCGGTGTGGCGGCTCCTCGGCGGCAAGGTGCGCGACCGCGTCAAGGCGTACGCGAACGGCTGGTACACCGTCGACCGCACGCCCGAGGAGTTCCACGCCGCCGCCACGCGGGTCGTCGAGCGCGGATACCAGGCGCTCAAGCTCGACCCGTTCGGCGCGGGCCAGATGGAGCTCGACCACGCCGAGACGATGCGGTCGATCAGCCTGATCGAGGCGGTCCGCGACGCGATCGGGCCCGAGCGCGAGCTGCTGGTCGAGATGCACGGCCGGTTCTCCCCCGCCACCGCGATCCGGCTGGCCGGGCTGATCGCCCCGTACGACCCGGCCTGGCTCGAGGAGCCGGTCCCGCCGGAGAACCTGAAGGCCCTCTCCAAGGTCTCCGAGCACACCGATCTGCCGATCGCGACCGGCGAGCGCATCCACGACCGGATCGAGTTCCGCGAGATCTTCGAACTTCAGGCCGCCGACGTCATCCAGCCCGACGTCGGGCACAGCGGCGGCATCAGCGAGGTCCGCAAGCTGGCGGCCACGGCCGAGACCCACTACATCCAGGTCGCCCCGCACAACGTGGGCGGGCCGGTGCTCACCGCCGCCTCGCTCCAGCTCGGGGTCTGCGTGCCCAACTTCAAGATCCTGGAGCACTTCAACGACTTCGCCGACGCCGCGATCAAGAAGGTCGCCCCCGGGCTGCCCGAGGTCGTGGACGGCTACTTCGGGCTTCCCGAGGCGCCGGGCCTGGGCGTCGAGCTCGATCTGGACGCGGTCGCCGAGTTCCCGCAGCAGAACGCGGACTTCGACCTGTTCGCCGAGGACTGGCACCTGCGCCGGGGAACCGGCAAGTGAGCCGCTCGCTGCTGGTGCCGGAGCCGGGCCGCTTCCAGGTGCTCCCGGGCGACCCGCCGGAGCCGGGCCCGGGCGAGGCCCTCGTCCGCGTCGCCGCCGCGGGGCTGTGCGGCAGTGACCGCGAGCTCTACGACGGCACCCGCCCGGCCGACTTCGCCATGTACCCGATCGTCCCCGGCCACGAATGGTCGGGCACGGTCGCGGCGGTCGGCCCCCAGATCGACCCGGCCATGGTCGGCTCGCCGGTGGTCGGCGAGGGCTTCCGCGGCTGCCAGGTCTGCGGCCCGTGCCGCGATGGCTCGCCCAACCTGTGCCTGGCCGGCTACGACGAGACCGGGTTCACCCGGCCCGGCGCGTTCGCCGACCATCTGCTCCTGCCCGCGCGCATGCTGCACGTCCTGGCGGCGGGCGCCGACCTGCGCGCGGCCGCGCTGCTCGAACCGGCCGCCGTGATCGCCGCCGTGGTCCGGCAGGTCTCGCTGCGGCCGGGCGAGTCGGCGGCGGTGGTCGGCGCCGGCACCCTCGGGATGCTCACGCTGCAGTTCCTGTCCGCCGCGTCCCCCGCGCGGCTGGTGGCGATCGATCCGCGCGCCGAACGCGGCGAGACCGCGATCGAGGCGGGCGCGACGCAGTTCCTGCGCCCGGGCGAGGCCGCCGAAGGCACCTTCGACGTCGTGGTGGAGACCGCGGGCGCGCCCGGCACCGCACACGCGGCGGTGGCGCTCACCCGCCGCGGCGGCCGTGTCGCGGTCACCGGCATTCCCTCCGACCCCGCCGACGCTGTCGCCACGTCCTTGCTGGTCACACGCGCCCTGCGACTGCACACGGTCTTCGGCGCGGGTCCGGCGGACTGGGCCTACGCGGTCCGCGCGTTCGACTCGGGCGTGCTCCGGCCCGCCTCTTTGATCACCCATGAGCTGCCACTGGCCGACTTCGAGGCCGCGCTGCGCCTGAGCGCCTCCGCCGACGCGGGCAAGGTCCTGCTCCGACCCGACCTCGAGTGACCCATGACCTCGACTGAACCCATGACCGAACCATCGCATCGATCGAGGACGCCATGACTCCCTCGCCCATCAACGACCGGCACGCCGCCGGTACGTATGCCGGCCGCCCCGCGGCCCGCATGCCCGGCGAACACGCCCTGGAGGATCTCGGGTTCCCGCCCCGCGCCGAGACGGTCCCGTCCTCGGCGCACGCGTTCCCCGACGGCGGGACGTGGCGGACCGAGCTGCCGTCCTGCGAGGGCCCCGCCGTGCTGGAGGCCGTCCTGGCCGAGAGCGCCCGGCTCGCGGTCCCGCTGCACCGCATCAGCCAGGGCAGCGGCGTGTGGATGCTCACCGACGCCGAGATCATCCAGATGGTCGCGGCCTGCGACGAGAACGACATCGAGCTGTGCCTGTTCCTCGGCCCGCGCGGCACCTGGGAACCGGGCGCCGGCGGCCGCTCCTACCTGGCGTCCGGGCCGCGCGCCCGGGGCCGCGACCAGCTCGCCCAGTGCGTGGAGGAAGCGGAACGTGCCACCGCGCTCGGCGTGCGGTGCCTGCTCGTCGCGGACGAGGGGGTGCTCTGGACGCTTCACCGGATGCGCGCCGCCGGACGCCTGCCCGCCGACACCACGTTCAAGGTCTCGGCACTGGTGGGGCCGGTCAACCCGGCCTCCTACGCCGTGTGGGAACAGCTCGGCGGCGACTCGCTGAACGTGCCCAGCGACCTCAGCCTCGCCCAGATCGCCGAGATCCGCGCGATCAGCGGGGCCCCGATGGACTTCTACGTGGAGACGCCCGATGACCTGGGCGGATTCGTGCGGATGTACGAGGCGGCGGAGCTGATCCGCTGCGGCGCCCCCATCTATCTGAAGTTCGGCCTGCGCAACGCGGCGCCGATCTACCCGGCGGGCCGGCACCTGAACGCGCTCGCCGTCGAGAGCGGCCGCGAGCGCGTGCGGCGCGGCCGGCTCGTCCTGGACCTCCTCGCCCGGCTCGGCGCCGACGGCGGGATGTCCCCGCTCGGATCCCGGACCCCCGGTCAGCTTCGGCGGTTCCCGCTCGCCGAGGCTGCCGCGCTCACCACCTGAGAACACCACCCCAAGGAGAAGGACATGAAACTCGGGCGTCTCACGACGGCGGTCACCGCCCTCGCCCTCACCACCCTGGCCGCGACCGCGTGCGGTTCCGCCGAGAAGGACATCGACAAGAAGCCGGCGGCGGGCGACGCCAAGGGGGGCCTGGTCGGCGTCACCATGCCGACCAAGTCGTCCGAGCGCTGGATCAGCGACGGCAACAACGTCAAGTCCAGCCTGGAGAAGCTCGGCTACAAGGTCGACCTCCAGTACGCCGAGAACGACATCCCCACCCAGGTCAGCCAGATCGAGAACCAGATCACCAAGGGCGCCAAGCTGCTGATCGTCGCGTCCATCGACGGCACCACCCTGACGACCCAGCTCCAGCAGGCCGCCGACAGCAAGATCCCGGTGATCGCCTACGACCGGCTGATCCGCAACAGCCCGAACGTCGACTACTACGCCACGTTCGACAACTTCAAGGTCGGCGTGCAGCAGGCGACCTCGCTGCTCGTCGGGCTCAAGCTGAAGAACGCCGACGGCTCCGAGGGCAAGGCCAAGGGCCCGTTCAACGTCGAGCTCTTCGCGGGCTCCCCGGACGACAACAACGCCACGTTCTTCTACAACGGCGCGATGTCGGTGCTCAAGCCCTACATCGACAAGGGCACCCTCGTCGTCAAGAGCGGCCAGAAGGACTTCAAGACCATCGCCATCCTGCGCTGGGACCCGGCCACCGCCCAGAAGCGCATGGAGGACCTGCTCACCAAGACCTACCGCGGCGGCGCGAAGGTCGACGGCGTGCTGTCGCCCTACGACGGCCTGTCCATCGGCATCCTGTCGGCGCTCAAGAGCAACGGCTACGGCACCGGCTCGCAGAAGTACCCGATCGTGACCGGGCAGGACGCGGAGCTGGCCTCGGTCAAGTCGATCCTCGCCGGTGAGCAGTACTCCACGATCTTCAAGGACACCCGCCAGCTCGCCTCCGAGACGGTGAAGATGGCCGACACCGTGCTGAAGGGCGGCAAGCCCACGGTCAACAACACCAAGGACTACGAGAACGGCAAGAAGGTCGTCCCGTCGCAGCTGCTCCAGCCGGTGATCGTTGAGAAGTCCAACGTCAAGTCGGCCCTGCTCGACACCGGCTACTACACCCAAGCGCAGCTCGGCTGATCATCATGGCTCATGACATTCGCAACGATGGCGCTCGGGACGACGACCTCCCCGAGGACGACGTCCCGGCCGCCGGCATCCTGACGATGACGGGGATCACCAAGACGTTCCCCGGCGTCAAGGCACTCGAAGACGTCACGCTGTCGGTGCGGCGCGGCGAGATCCACGCGATCTGCGGGGAGAACGGCGCGGGCAAGTCCACCCTGATGAAGGTGCTGTCGGGGGTGTACCCGCACGGCTCGTACGACGGAGAGATCAGCTTCGACGGCGAGCCGTGCCGGTTCCACGGGATTCGCGACAGCGAGGCCCGCGGGATCGTGATCATCCACCAGGAGCTCGCGCTGTGCCCGCAGCTGTCGATCGCCGAGAACATCTTCCTCGGCAACGAGCAGGCCCGGCGCGGCGTGGTCGACTGGAACCGCACCAACCACGAGGCGGCCCGGCTCCTGGAGCGGGTCGGGCTGCCGGCGAACCCGGTGACCCCGATCGCCGACCTCGGCGTGGGCAAGCAGCAGCTCGTCGAGATCGCGAAGGCGCTGTCCAAGCGGGTGCGGCTGCTGATCCTCGACGAGCCGACCGCGGCGCTCAACGACGAGGACTCCGCGCACCTGCTGGACCTGCTGCGCGGGCTGCGGGACGAGGGCATCACCTCGGTGATCATCTCGCACAAGCTGAACGAGGTCCTGGCGGTCGCGGACACGATCAGCATCCTGCGCGACGGCCGGATGATCGAGACCCTCGATCCGTCGACCGGCGGGGTCAGCGAGGAGCGGATCATCTCCGGGATGGTCGGCCGCGACCTGGAGCACCGCTATCCGCCCCGGGAGCCGGAGATCGGCGAGGAGGTGCTGCGGATCGAGGACTGGACGGTCCACAGCCCGTCCCAGCCCGACCGTCCGGTGGTGTCCGGGGCGAGCCTGCGGCTGCGCCGCGGTGAGATCGTCGGGCTGGCCGGGCTCATGGGCGCCGGCCGGACCGAACTGGCGATGAGCGTGTTCGGCCGTTCCTACGGCACCGGGATCTCCGGTCGCCTCTACAAGGACGGCAAGCCGATCGAGGCCCGTTCGGTCGGCGCGGCGATCCGGCACGGCCTCGCCTACGCGACCGAGGACCGCAAACGCTACGGCCTCAACCTGATCCAGACCATCAAGACCAACGTCTCGGGCGCGGGCCTGGGCAAGCTGGCCAAGTTCGGCTGGCTGCACGACCACCAGGAGTACCAGGTGGCCGAGGAGTACCGCACGAGCATGAACATCAAGGCGCCGGACGTCCTCGCGGTGACCGGCAAGCTCAGCGGCGGCAACCAGCAGAAGGTCGTGCTGGCCAAGTGGATCTTCACCGATCCCGACGTGCTGATCCTGGACGAGCCGACCCGCGGCATCGACGTGGGCGCCAAGTACGAAATCTATTCGATCATCAATCGGCTGGCCGCCGAGGGGAAGGCGATCCTGCTGATCTCCTCGGAGCTGCCGGAGCTGCTGGGCATGTGCGACCGCGTCTACACCATGGCGGCCGGCCGGATCACCGGTGAGGTCGACCGCGCGGACGCCACCCAGGAACGACTCATGCACCACATGACCATGGATCTCAACGCAACCGCCAATGGCAACACCGCCAATGGCAATACCGCCACCACCGTCTCCAAGGAGCAGGCCGGATGAGTGACACCGCCACCTCCGCAACCGCCACGGCGAAATCCGCCGCGGCCGGGCCGGGCCGGCCCGCACCACCGTCGCGGCTGTCGTTCAACCTCCGGCAGAGCGGCATCTACGTCGCGTTCGCACTGATCGTCGTGCTGTTCTCCGTGCTGACCGGAGGGGACCTCCTCCAGCCGCAGAACATCTCCAACATCATCGTGCAGAACTCCTACATCCTGATCCTGGCGATCGGGATGATCCTGATCATCATCTCCGGGCACATCGACCTGTCGGTCGGCTCGGTCGTCGGCGTCACGGGCGCGATCGCGGCCTCGCTCATGGTCGAGCACGACGTGCCCTGGGCGCTGGCGCTGGTGATCACCCTGGTGGCCGGGGCGGCGATCGGCGCGTGGCAGGGCTACTGGACGGCCTTCTTCGGCATCCCGTCGTTCATCGTCACGCTGGCGGGCATGCTGCTGTTCCGCGCGCTGACCCTGACGGTGCTCGGCAACCAGGGCATCGGCCCGTTCCCCGACCCGGTCCGCACGTTGTCGAACGGGTTCACCGGCGGCTACCTCGGCAACGTCGCGCTGGGGCCGCTCGGCGGCGCCGACCTGTTCAGCCTGCTCGCGGCGGCCGCGGTGATCGCCGCGCTCGTGGTCACCCAGTGGCGCACCCGGGCGGCGCGCCAGGGCTACGGGCAGACGGTCGACCCGCTGCCGGTGTTCGTCGCCAAGATCGTCGCGGCGGGCGCGCTCATCATGGCGGTCACCGTGCAGCTCGCCCGGTTCCACAACCTGCCCTGGGTGCTGGTCCTGCTGGCCACGCTCGTGCTGGGGTACTCGCTGCTGACGAGCCGGACGGTCTTCGGCCGCCACATCTACGCGGTGGGCGGCAACCTCCAGTCGGCCGTGCTGTCGGGCGTCAAGGCCAAGTCGGTCGTCTTCTGGCTGTTCGTCAACATGGGCGTGCTGGGCGCGCTCGCCGGCGTCATCTTCGCCGGCCGCCTCAACCAGGCGGGCCCGACCGCGGGCAACGCGTTCGAGCTCGACGCCATCGCCGCCGCGTTCATCGGCGGCGCGGCCGTGCAGGGCGGCGTGGGCAAGGTGGTCGGGGCGATCACCGGCGGCCTGATCATGGCCGTGATCAACAACGGCATGTCGCTGATCGGCGCGCCGAGCGAGCGCGTGATGCTCGTCAAGGGCCTGGTCCTGCTGGCCGCCGTCGCCTTCGACATCTGGACCAAGCGCCGCTCCGGGGCCCCGCTGCTCCGCTAGCCCGACGCCTCTCAGCCCAACCGAATCTCAAGGACATCATGACCGACCACACCGTGGCGGAGGTCGATGCCGCCTGCGTGGCAGCCGGCCGCGCCGCCGCAGAATTCGGCGACCTCTCCGCCGTGCCCCTCGCGGCACGGGCCGCGTTCCTGCGCGGCATCGCCGACCGGCTCGACGAGGCCGCCGGCGAGCTGATCCCGCTGGCCGCCGAGGAGACCGGGCTCGCGCCCGACCGCCTCACCGGCGAGATGGCCCGCACGACCGGGCAGCTCCGGCTGTTCGCCGGCGTCGTCGAGGACGGCGGCTTCCTCGACATCGTGATCGAGGACGGCGACCCGGCCCTGTACCGGCTCAACCGGCCCATCGGACCGGTCGCCGTCTACGCGGCGAGCAACTTCCCGTTCGCCTTCTCCGTCGCGGGCGGCGACACCGCCAGCGCGCTCGCCGCGGGCTGCCCGGTGGTCGTCAAGGCGCATCCGGGCCACCCGCGAACGTCCCGCCGTACAGCGGAGCTGGTGCGGGAGGCGCTGGCGAAGGCGCCCGAGGGCACGTTCGCGATGGTCGAGGGGTTCGAGGCCGGCCGCGCGCTGGTCGAGCACCCCGCGATCAAGGCGGCGGCCTTCACCGGCTCCACCCGGGGCGGGCGGGCCCTGTTCGACCTGGCCTCCGGGCGCCCGGACCCGATCCCGTTCTACGGCGAGCTCGGCAGCGTCAACCCGGTCTTCGTCACGCCCTCGGCCGCGCGCGAGCGCGCCGAGGAGATCGCCCGCGGCTTCGCGGCGTCGTTCACCAGCAGCAGCGGCCAGCTGTGCACCAAGCCGGGCCTGCTGTTCCTCCCCGCGGGGCACGGTCTCGGCGAGATGCTGGACGGCCTGACCGGCGAGGTGACGCCGCATCCCCTCCTGACGAGCGGCATCCAGGACGCCTTCGCCGAGGGCGTGGCCGAGCTGGCCGCGCGCCCCGGGGTGTCGCTGCTGGCGGGCAGGCGGCCGGACGGCGGCGACGACCCGGCTCCGGCCGTGTTCTCCGTCCCGGCACGCGACCTGACGCCGGAGCTCTGGGAGGAGCACTTCGGCCCGGCCACGCTCATCGTGGAGTACGACACCGACGAGGAACTGCTCGACGCGGCCGAGGCCATGCCCGGCTCGCTGACCGCCACCGTCCACGCCGAGCCGGCAGACGACCGGCTCGCCGGCGCCCTCCTGGACAAGGTCCGCGACCGCGCGGGCCGTGTCGTCTTCAACGGCTGGCCGACCGGCGTCGCGGTCACCGCCGCCATGCACCACGGCGGCCCCTGGCCCGCGACCACCGCGCCCTCGCACACCTCGGTCGGCACGACCGCGATCCGCCGCTTCCTGGTCCCCGTCGTCTACCAGAACGTTCCTGCACGGCTGTTGCCCGCACCCCTGAAAGGACGTTAATGAAGATCACCCCCCGACCCGTGGCCACCTCGGCCGCCGTGCTCACCGCGGCGGCCCTCATCCCCGCCGGTGCCGTCGCCGCCGCGGCCGCCCCGGCCGCCGCCCCGAAGATCTCCAAGGAGGCGTTCGGCGCGCTTCCGTCCGGTACCAAGATCGAGCGCTACACGCTGTCGAACGGGCGGGGGATGCGGGTGCGCATCCTCACCTACGGCGGCATCGTGCAGTCGCTGGACGTCCCCGACCGGCGCGGGCGCAGCGGCAACGTCGCGCTGGGCTTCAAGTCGCTGGCCGGCTACCTCAGCGATGCCTACGCCACCGAGAACCCGTATTTCGGCGCGATCATCGGGCGGTACGGCAACCGCATCGGCAAGGCGAGCTTCACCCTGGACGGCAAGACCTACAACGTGCCCGCCAACGACGGCGTCAACAGCCTGCACGGCGGTAAGAACGGCTTCGACAAGCGGGTCTGGAAGGCCCAGCCGGTCAAGAAGGGCCGCGACGTCTCGCTGCGCCTCACGCGCGTCAGCGCCGACGGCGAAGAGGGCTACCCCGGCAACCTCACCACCGCCGTCACCTACACCCTCACCCCGCGCAACGAGCTGCGGATCTCCTACAAGGCGACCACCGACAAGCCCACCGTGGTCAACCTGACCAACCACACCTACTTCAACCTGGCCGGGGAGGGTTCCGGCGGCGTCTACGACCACTCGATGCGGATCAACGCCAAGCGCTACACCCCCGTCGACACCGGCCTGATCCCGACCGGGCAGCTCGCCCCCGTCAAGGGCACGCCGCTCGACTTCACCAAGCCGCACAAGATCGGCGAGCGGATCCGCTCGAACCACCCGCAGCTGGTGCGCGGGCGCGGCTATGACCACAACTGGGTCCTGAACGGGCAGAACGCCGCCCGCGTCACCGAGCCGCGCACCGGCCGGATCATGGACGTGCGGACCACCGAGCCGGGCCTGCAGTTCTACTCCGGCAACTTCCTCACCGGCCGGCTGGTCGGGACGAGCGGCCGCGCCTACCGTCAGGGTGACGGTTTCTGCCTGGAGACCCAGCACTTCCCCGACTCGCCCAACAAGCCCGGCTTCCCGTCGACGACGCTGCGGCCCGGCCAGACTTACGACACCACCACGACCTACGCCTTCTCCGCCCGCTGACCCGTCCAGGGCGGGCGGCCCCGCCGCCCGCCCTTCTCGGAGACACCTCATGACATGGGACATCGCCCTCGCCGCCCGGGCCCAGCTCGGTGAAGGCCCCACCTGGGACGCCGCGACCCGGCGGCTGCTCTGGGTGGACGTGCTCGGCGCCGAGATCCACACCTACGATCCGGCCACGGGCTCCGATGACGTCTTCAGCGCCGGCCAGCATGTCGGCGCGGCCAAGCCACGGGCCGGCGGGGGCCTCGTGGCCAACCTGCGGGACGGCGTCGGGCTCCATGACCCGGACGGCGCGTTCCGCTGGCTCTTTCACCAGCCCGAGGAGGGCTGCCGGGCCAACGACGCGGCCGTCGCCCCCGACGGCGCGCTGTGGGCGGGCACCATGCGCTACGACGAGGCGCCCGGCGGCGGCAAGCTCCGCCGCATCGCCCCGGACGGCGCCGTCACGATGGTTCGTTCCGATGTCACGGTCAGCAACGGCATCGGCTGGAGCCCCGACCACCGCCTGATGTACTACGTCGACACCCCCACCCGCCGGATCGACGTCCTCGGCACCGATGGGGTGTTCCACCCGTTCGCCGAGGTCCCGGGCCTGCCCGACGGCCTGACCGTGGACGCCGACGGCTGCGTGTGGGTCGCCGTGTGGAGCGGCGGCCGGGTCCTGCGCTACACCCCCGAGGGGAACCTCGACCGCACCGTCGAGCTCCCCGCCCGCCAGACCACCGCGTGCGCCTTCGGCGGGCCTGACCTGCGCGACCTGTACGTCACCACGGCGACCACCGGCGCCCCGGAGGACGACACCCACGCGGGTTCGCTGTTCGTCATCCCCAACGCGGGCCAGGGTCTGCCCTCCTTCGCGTTCCCCGGCTGATCAACCCAGCAGAAGGATCTGGGGGCTCGCCTGCTTGATGAGGGCGTTGGCCCAGCGCATCTGCCGCAGGGCGACGTTGGTGCCCGGCAGGGGCGCCAGGTGCACGGTCGCGGCCGGGGTGGGCCGGGGGTCGACGCAGATCAGCGCGGGTGGTTCCGGCCCCGCGAGACGGTCGAGCATCCGCGCCCACAAGACGGTCTGCGTCTCGGCCACGTTGTGGCCGAACAGCGCGATCACGTCGGCGTGGTCGACGTCGGCGAACGAGCCGGGCTGGCCGTCGCAGCCGAACGACTCCTTCAGCGCGGCCGCCGCCGTCGCGGTGCAGAGCCGCGTGTTGCCGTCCAGGTGGTTGGTGCCGATGCCGCCATGGGCGATCAGCGAAAGCGTGCAGTACTCCTCGGCGAACAGCTGGCCGGAGGTGTAGAAGCCGATCGAGCCGGGCCCCTTCTCGCCCAGCAGGTCCTGGGAACTCCGGACGACCTGGTCCATCGCGGTGTCCCAGTCCGTCTCGACCAGTTCGCCGCCGGATCGGATCACGGGTCAGCGATCCGGTCAATTCCGCCCAGTTCTCCCCATCTCAGCGCTTCCCTGGGAAACATCGCCTCGCGATGTATCTGACCTGGAAGCGGCCTCCCTAACATCCCAGGCGGGCGCGGTCGAAGGTGAGGCCCAGGCCCCGGTGGCCGCCGGTGGTGAGCATGCCGCCGGCGATCCGGACCGGATACGGCTCGCGGAGGAGCCCGAGCGCGGCGAACGAGGCGTCCTCGACGTCCTCGACCATCGCCGGCATCGGGAGCGCGCAGGCGAGCTGCCCCGAGATGTCCGGAAGCAGGTGGGGGAACGTCGGGACGTCGAACGCGCGCGCCAGCTCGACGATGCGCAGGAACGGGGTGATGCCGCCGACACGGACCACGTTGGGCTGGACGATGTCGCACGCGCCGGCGACGAGGAGGTCGCGGAACTCGTAGGGCGTGTAAGTGTTCTCGCCAAGGGCGATCGGGACGTCGATGCTCGCGCGGAGACGGGCGTAGGCGTGGACGTCGGCGGCGGGGAGCGGCTCTTCGATGAGGTACGGGTCGTAGGGGCGGAAGGCCTCGATGGCGCGCAGGGCCCGGGGCAGGTCCCAGCGCTGGTTGGCGTCCAGCATGAGCCTGGCGCCGGGCCCGATCACGTCGCGGACGGCGGCGACGCGCTCGACGTCGCCGGCCAGGTCGTCGAGGCCCACCTTGATCTTGACGGCGGTGTGGCCGTGCTCGACCCAGCGGCAGGCCTGGGCGACCAGCTCGTCGAGCGTGTAGTGCCGGTTGACCCCGCTGCCGTAGGCCGGGACGGCGTCGCGACGGCGGCCGAGGGCCTCGACCAGGCCGTCCGCGGCGTGCAGATCCCAGAGGGCGAGATCCACGGCCGCGAGGGCGGTGGTGACCAGGCCGCCCCGGCCCGCCTCGTGCAGGTGCCACCAGAGTTCGTCGAAGACCACTCCGGGATGGACGGGGAGGCCGACGACCGCGTCCTTGATGTCGGATTCGAGCAGAGCGTGGATCGCCTGGCCGCCCACCCACGGCGCCCACGAGAACCCCGTGCCGGTGCGCCCGTCGCTCGTGGTCAGCTCCGTGACGATGACGTGGATGTGGGTCATCTCCGGGCCCCACGGACGGATCATGGGAACCGGGTGGAGCGTGCTGCTCAGCCCGGTGATCATATGAGCGCCCGTCCGGCCTCGATGATCCGGGTCAGCTCGGCGAGATGCGGCGGGGAAGGCTCGGCCAGGGGCGGGCGGACGGGGCCGACATCGATCCCGTTGAGCCGGACGGCGGCCTTGACGAGCGACACCGCGTAGCCGGGCGTCGTGGCCCGGAGCTCCGCGAAGGGGGCGTAGAAACCCTCGGTCAACTGCTGGACGCGCGTGCCGTCCCCGGTGTCGAGGGCCGTGCGGAACGCGGCCGCCACCTCGGGCGCGAACGCGAACATCGCCGACGAGTAGAGGTCCACGCCGATGGCGCGGTAGGCCGGGGCGGTGAGCTCGGCCGTGGGGAGGCCGTTGAAGAACGTGAAGTCGGGCCCCAGCTCGCGGCGCACGGCGAGGACGATGCGGGCCATGCGGTCGATGTCGCCGGTGCCGTCCTTGAGCCCCGCGACGCCCGGGATGCGCGCGAGGTCCACCGCCTGGGCCGGGTCGAGCACGACGCCGCCGCGCTGGTAGAGGATCACCGGGAGTCCGGCGGCGGCCTCGGTCACGGCCCGGACGTAGGAGCGCAGGCCGGCGTAGGGCCCCTGCGCCAGGTAGGGCGGCATGAGCAGCAGGCCGCCGGCCCCCGCCTCGGCGGCCTGCGCGGCCTGCCGGACGGCCGCGCCGAGGGGCCCGCCCGCCCCGGCGATCACCGGGGCGCGGCCGGCGACCGCGGTCACCGCCGTGCGGACCGCCACGTCGTGCTCGGCGATCGAGAGCGCGGAGAACTCGCCGGTGCCGCACGCCACGAACACACCGCCGGGGCCGTGGGTCAGGCCCCGGCGGATGTGCTCGGCCAGCGCGCCGGCGGCGACTCCCCCGTCCGCGCCGAACGGGGTCACCGGGAAGAAGAGGACACCGCCGAGCTTCACGCGTCGCTCCCCTCCCACCGCAGGCTCGCTCCCGGCGGGCTCGGCGGCGGCCCCGGTGGTGGGCTCGGCGGCGGCTCCGGTGGTGGGCTTGGCGGCGGGCCCGATGGCGGGCCCGCGTCCCGCTGCTGCTCCTGCGACGGGTCGGTGCGCAGCCGGGCGTGCAGGCCGCCGTCCACGCGGAGCACGTGCCCGTTGAGCTGCGCGGCCGCGGGCGAGGCGAGGAAGAGGGCGGCGTCTGCCACCTCCTCGGGCGCCGTCGTCCGTCCCGAGGGCAGGTCGGTGGCGGGCCGGGTCTCGCCGACGACGCTCGCCGGGGCGATGCAGTTGGCGCGCACGCCCCGGCCGCCCAGCTCGACGGCGATGGCGCGGGCGAGTGCCTCCAGGCCCGCCTTGGCCACGTCGTAGACGGCCTGGTCGTCGTGGGCCCGGGAGCCGCCCGGCGACGACATGTTGATGATGACTCCGCCGCGCCCCTCGTCCCGCCAATAACGAACGGCGCGGACCGACAGGAGGTAGGCCGACCGCAGGTTGGCGGCGATCACCTCGTCCCAGAGGGAGGTGCCGATGTCGATGAACGGGGTCCGGACCTCGGTGATCGCGGCGTTGTTGACCAGCACGTCCAGGCCGCCGGCCCGGTCGAGGCGGGCGAAGACGTCGTCGGCGACCTCCTCGCTGGCCAGGTCGCCGGCCACCGTGGTCACCCGTGGCACGTGCCGGAAGGCCTTCAGCCCGTCGGCGTCGCGGTCCACGGCCACCACGTCGGCGCCGCACTCGGTGAAGCGCGCGACCAGCGCGCGCCCGATCAGCCCGGCGGCGCCGGTCACCAGGACCCGCTCGCCCCAGTAGTCGAATCTCACGGCGCTCATTCGGCGGTCGCCTCCTTCACCTGGGTCACGATCTGTGTGGGGTTGACGAACACCAGCGCGATGATCAGCAGGGTCGCCGACAGCGCCATGTAGATCACGGCCATGGCGTCGATGGCCTGGGCCGCGCGGATGCCCGGGGTGAACGCGGCGCTGTAGAGCGCCACGATGAGCGTCTGGCTGTCGGCGTCGGCGACGAGGAAGGTCAGCTCGAACATCGCGACGGTACGGACGAGGACGAGGATGCCCGCGGCGAGGATGCCTGGGAGCAGGAGCGGCACCAGGACGCGGGCGAACACCTGCCGGGTCCGCGCGCCGCACATCCGCGCCGCCGACTCGACGTTGGTGTCGATCTGCTCGACGAACGGCGTCATCACCAGCACCACGAACGGCAGCGCCGGGACGAGGTTGGCGGCGACGACCCCGGTCATCGTCCCGGCCAGGTGGAACTTGTAGAGCACGGTGGCGAGCGGGATGCCGTAGGTGATCGGCGGCAGTAGCACCGGGAGCAGGAGCAGCAGCAACACCACCCGCTTGCCGGGGAAGTCGCGGCGCGCGAGGGCGTACGCGGCGGGCACCCCGAAGAGCAGCGACAGCGCGACGACGGCGAGCGTGACCGCGAGCGTCGTCTGCAGCACCTCGCCCAGCGCGAACTCCGACCAGGCGTCGGAGTACCACGCGGTCGTGAACCCCTTCGGCAGCCAGCCGGCGAACCAGCTGGTGCCGAACGAGTTGACCACCACCGACAGGATCAGCGCGCCCAGGTTGAGCAGGAAGAACGCGACGCAGCCCCAGACGAGCCAGCCGCCTGCGCGCCCGAAGGGCAGGCGCCCGGCGGGCAGGCCGCGCCGCCGCGGGGATTCGGCGATGCTCATGAGCCCTTCCCTCCCGCCGCCGGACCGGTGTAGAGACGGCCGCGCAGCACGAACGTGACCGCGATGACCAGCAGCTCGAACGCGCCCATCAGCACGGCGATCGTCGAGGCCATCGAGTAGTCGTACTTCTCGAACGCCGACTGGTAGGCCGCGATCGCCATCACGCGCGTCTCGTCCGCCGGTTCGCCGACGAGGTTGGCCGACGGGAAGACCGAGAACGCCAGGACGAAGGCCAGCACGAACGTGGTCGCCAGCCCGGGCGCCAGCAGCGGCAGCAGGACGCGCCGGATCCGCTGCCACGGCCCGGCGCCCAGCGTCGCCGCCGCCCGTTCCAGCGTCGGGTCGATGCCGGACATGTAGGCCAGCACGAGCAGGAACGCGAACGGGAAACCGGTGATGATCAGCGAGAACAGCACGCCCCAGTAGTTGTAGATCAGCCGTACCGGCTGGTCGACCAGGCCGAGGTCCAGCAGGATCCGGTTGAACCAGCCCTTCGGCCCGAGGTAGCGCAGCAGCCCGTCGGCGACCAGCACCGTCCCGAGCGTCACCGGCAGCACGAGGATCGCCGTCAGCACCCGCCGCCCCCGGAACCTGCCGCGCAGCCGGTACGCGATCGGCACCGAGACGCCGACGTTGATCAGCGCGGCGGGGAGCGCGAGCCGCAGCGTCTTCCAGATGGTGTCGCGCTGATAGGGATCGTCGAAGAAGACGCGGTAGTTGGCGAGCGTCCCGCCGCCCTTCTGCGGCTGGAGGGAGAGCCCGACCCCGTACATCATCGGGTAGAGGAACAGCACGATCACGACCAGCAGCGCCGGCAGCAGCAGGAGCAGCACCCGGTCGACGCCGCGTTCCGCCAGCCGGTGCCGGAGGCCGCCGCGCGCCCTCCGTGGCGTCCGCGGCGCGGGCGGGGACGTTCGCTCGGTGTCGACCGCCATCACGCCCCCTCCCCGAACACGAGCACCCGTTCCACCGGCACCGCGAGCTCGATCCGCTCCCCCGGCGCGACCCGTTCGGGCACCCGGAAATGGATGACGTGACCGCCGTCGGTGACCCCTTCGGCGGCCACCTCCCGGCCGTGGAACTCCGACACCTCCACCCGCACGTCGAAGGTGTTCAGATCGCCCGGCCCGGCGCGCCGGAAGTCCTCCGGCCGCACCGCGGCGACCGCTCGCGGCCCGGGGACGCCCTGCTGGGGGACGCCGGTGAGCCGGAACGCGCCCTCCCCCACCACGACCTTGCCGTTCTCTGTCGTCACGACTGGCAGCTCCAGCAGGTTGCGGTAACCCATGAAGCCCGCGATGTACGTGCTCGACGGGTAGGTGTAGACCTCCTCGGGCGAGCCGATCTGCTCGACCTTCCCGGCGCGCAGCACCACGAGCCGGTCGGCGAGGGCGAGCGCCTCCTCCTGGTCGTGCGTCACGTACACCGTGGTCAGGCCGAGGTCCTGGTGCATCTTGCGGATCTCGGTCCGCATCTGGACGCGCAGCTTGGCGTCGAGGTTGGACAGCGGCTCGTCCATGAGCACCAGCCGCGGCCGCAGCACGACGGCGCGGGCGATCGCCACCCGCTGCTGCTGCCCGCCCGACAGCTGGCCGGGCAGCTTGCCGGCGTGCTCGGTGAGCTCGACCAGCGCCAGCGCCTCGTCCACCCGCCGCCTGATCTCGGCCTTGCCGGCCCGCCGCACCGAGAGCCCGAACGCGACGTTGCGGCGGACCGTCAGGTGCGGGAAGAGGGCGTAGTTCTGGAACACCATCCCGAAGCCGCGGCGCTCCGGCGGCAGCCCGTCGATGCGTTCGCCGTCGAGCCAGATCGAGCCGGCCGAGAGCGGCAGCAGCCCGGCCAGGCAGTTGAGCGCGGTGGACTTGCCGCAGCCCGACGGGCCGAGGAGCGCCAGGAACTCGCCCCCCTCGATCCGCAGGTCGAGCTCGCTGAGCGCCACCGCCGAGCCGAAGCGGCGGGTCACGCCGTCCAGCCGCAGATGCCCGAACGCGGCACGCCGCTCGCCCGCCGTGACGGTCTCAGGCGTCATGACTTCTTCACCTTCTGGCCGCCGACCTCCTTGTCCCATTTATCGAAGGCCGCGACCATGTCCTTGGACTCCAGCGGCGGAACCTTCGGATTGTCGGCGATGAGCTTCTCGTACTCGGGCCGGCCGAACTCCTTGAGGACCTGCTGGCTCTCGGGCGGCGCCATCGTCACCGGCACGCCGTTCACCGCCGGGCCCGGGTAGAAGTAGCCCTTGTCGTAGGTGATCGCCTGCTGCTCGGGCGTGAGGGCGAACTTCATGAGGTCGGCGAGCAGCCCGAGCTTTTCGCCCGAGATGCCCTTGGGGACGACCATGTAGTGGGCGTCGGTGACCCACGTGAAGCCGTTCAGGGACTGGGTCTTCATCTCCTTGGGCACCTGCTGCAGGACGCGCGGGTTGATGTCCCAGCCGGTGGTCGTGAGGATGATGTCGCGCGACCCCTCACCGAGCTCCTTCATGGTCTGCGACGTGCCGGTCGGGTAGTACTCCACGTACTTGTCCAGCTCCTTCAGGTACGTCCACGTCTTGGACCAGCCGCCGACGGGGTCCTTGGGGTTGGAGTCCTTGAGGATGTAGGGCAGGCCCATCAGCCACGTACGGCCGGGCCCGGAGTTGGCGGGTCTCGCGTACATCAGCTTCTTCGGGTGCGCCTTGGCCCAGGCGAGCAGTTCCTGCGCCGTCTTCGGCGGATTGGGCACGGCCTTGGGGTTGTACTCGATGAGCGGGCCCGACGGGTAGTAGGTGACGACGACGCCCTTGCCCTTGGCGAGCTCCTGCATCTTGACGGCGGGCGGCTGGTAGAGGCTGTTGACGGCGGGCAGCTTGTCGGAGTACTTGCCGAGCAGGTCGACCCACAGGTTCTGCTCCAGCCCGGCCGACAGCCCGTCGGTGCCGGTCAGCACCAGGTCGATGTCGAGCCGCCCGGCGTCCTGCTGGGTCTTGACCTTCCCGGCCAGCTCCGGCGCGGGGACCTTGGTGTAGGTGATGTTCTTGACGAGCTTGGGGTTCTTCGCCTTGTAGTTCTCGAAGATCTGCTGGGTGAGCTGCAGATTGCCGGCCACGTCGACGATGTTGAGCGTGACCGGCTTGCCCGGGAGCTTGACGTCGGCGGCCGCCGGCTCGGCGGCGGGTTTGGCCCCCGAGTCCGGCGAGCCGCACGACACCAGGCCCGCGAGCAGGCAGCCCGCCGCGGCGAGGGAGACGGCGGAACGGGAGGAGGGGGCTGCAGGAAAGGAGGGGACGGAGAGGCGCGGAGATCTCATGGGGGTGGTCCTCCTGGGCGAGCCGGCTCCTATGTCGGCCCGGTCGTGCTCCGGATGACGAGACGGGTCGCCAGCTCTGGTGCCGGCGGGGGTGGCGGCGCCCCCGGCGCCCCACCGACGAGTCGCGTGAGCAGCATCGCGGCGGCGGTCCTGGCCACGGCCGGGATCGGCACCGCCACGGTGGTGAGGGGCGGCGAGGTCATCGACGCCATCGGGATGTCGTCGAAGCCCACCACGCTCATCTCGCCGGGGACGCGCACGCCGCGGTCCGACAGCCGGGACCGCACGCCGAGCGCGACGAGATCGTTGTAGGCGAAGGCCGCGGTGACGTCCGCGGCCAGGACTTCGTCGGCGGCACGGTAGCCGCCGGTGAAGCGGGGCTCGTACGGGCCGAGCTCGACCAGTTCGATGCCGCGCTCCGCGCAGTCGGCGCGCAGGCACTTGCGCCGCTGCCGGTTGGACCACGAGTCGAGCGGGCCGGACAGGAAGGCGCACCGCCGGTGCCCCAGCGCGTGGACGTGCGTCACCGCCTGCTCGATGCCCGGCCGGACGTCCATCGTGATCGACGGCACCGTGCGGCTGAGCCGGTTGGCCAGCACGACGGGGGTCTTGGCCGCGATCGACCGCACCCGCATCCCCGACATGCGCGGCGAGCACAGGATCAGCCCGTCCGCGCGTTCGACCATGGCCTCGGCCAGCCGCACCTCGGTGGTGGCGTCCTCGTCGGTGTCGGCGAGGAAGACCGCGTAGCCGGTCTGCCGGAAGTAGGCCTCGACGCCCTTGATGAACGGGGCGAAGAAGGGGTTGGCGATGTCGGGAACGATCAGGCCGACGCTCATCGTGCGGCCCAGGACGAGGGACTGCGCCGCGCGATTGGGCTGGTAGCCGAGCCGTTCGGCACAGTCGAGCACGCGCCGCCGGGTCTCGGCGTTGACGAGCTCGGGGTTGTTGAGCGTGCGCGAGACCGTGGACGGGGAGACACCGGCCAGAGCCGCCACCGCCCGGATCGTCGCCCGGGCGCCGTCCTCGGAAGCACCCATGCCCGGGAGTATGAAAACGTTTGTGGTACGCGTCAATCCCCGGGGCGCGATCAATTCCCGGCTGCGATCGATTCCCTCGGGCGGGTCAGGGGATCAGGGGTCGAGCAGGGAGCGGCGCAGCCACTGCTCCACGCCCGCGACGTGGACGGTCGCCCAGCCGCGCGCCACATCGGGCTGCCGGTCGGCGATCGCGTCGAGGATGGCCTGGTGCTCGGCGTGCGTCCGGCCCCAGGCGCCCTCTTGGGTGAGCCCCCGCCAGATCCGGCCGCGCATCGTCGGGCCCGCCAGGTTCTCCAGGAGGGAGCACAGCACCGAGTTGCCCGACGCCTCGGCGATGCGCCGGTGGAACTCCAGGTCGTTGGCCACCAGGTCGTCGGCCGACGAGTCGGCGCCGACCTCGCCGAGATGGGCGCGCAGGCTCTCGACCTGCTCGTCGGTCATGCGCATCGCCGCCATCGCGACCGCGTGCGGCTCCAGCATCCGCCGCACCTCGAAGAACTCCAGCACGGTCGTGTCGTGGTGGACCTCGACGACGAAGCTGAGCGCGTCGAGCAGCAGGTTGGGCTCCAGGCTGGTGACGTACGTGCCGTCCCCCTGCCGCACGTCCAGCACCCGCATCAGGGACAGCGCGCGCACCGCCTCGCGCAGCGAGTTGCGGGACAGGCCCAGCTGGGCCGCCAGATCGGCCTCGCGCGGGAGCCGGTCGCCGGGACGCAGCGCTCCGGAGACGATCATCTCTTTGATCCGCTCGATCGCCTCATCGGTGACGGCCATGCCCGCTCCCCCATAGATCGGATGTCTTGAGCCCGAGAATGCCACAGCATTGATCGATCCCCGTTGACAGCGCCATAGAGGTCGGATCTAATGCGCCTACCGGCCACCCAGTTCCATCCGCTCACGATGCGAAAGGGAGGACCCGGTCATGACACGACGTCCGGGGGCTCGGACATCAAGGCTATCGGCGGCGCTGGGTCTCGTGCTCGGTGCCGCGGCGCTCGGCGCGGGCGCCTGCTCGGTGAAGGACGACTCGGGCGGCTCGTCCGGCTCGGGTTCGAAAGAGATCACGTTCCTCGTCTTCGAGACGCCGAACCTCACTCCCCAGGTGTGGGACGCGAACATCAAGCGCGTCACCGCCAAGCACCCCGACATCAAGGTGAAGAAGCTCGTCTCCCCCACCCAGGACCGCACCGCGTACGCCAAGCAGCTCCTGACGTCCGGGCAGTTCCCCGACGTGATGGTGGCGGTGTCGCCGGCCGGGTTCGCCGAGAGCGGCAACCTGTACGCCTGGCGGCCGGACGAGCTGAAGGACTTCACCAACCCCGGCAACGGCGCGGTGGGCGGCAAGGTCTACCAGCTGCCGGCCAATACGCAGACGATCCCCGTCGTCTACTACAACAAGAGCCTCTTTCAGAAGGCCGGAGTCACGAACCCGCCCAAGACGTACGCCGAGTTCCTCGCGGCGTGCGCCAAGTTCAAGAGCAAGGGCATCACCCCGCTGGTCGTCGGTGGCGGTCATGACGCGCTCGGCCCGACCTGGGCGGGCATCCTCGGCACCGAGGTCTACGCCAAGAACCCCAACTGGATGCACGACCGGCGCGCGGACAAGGTGAAGTTCGCCGACCCCGAGTTCGTCAGCGGCGCCCGCAAGCTCGCCGATCTGGCGAGCAAGGGCTACATCGACAAGCGCGACCTGTCACGCGACTACGCGGCGACGCAGCAGGCGTTCATGGACGGCAAGGGCGCCATGTACGCGATGGGCAACTGGTTCGCGGCGGCGGCCGACAACCCGGAGACCAAGCCGAAGTTCGAGGTCGGCCAGTTCTTCTGGCCGTCCGGGGACGGCAAGCCCGTCGTGCCCGCGTTCACTGGCGGCGGCCTGCTGGTCAGCGCCAAGGCCAAGAACCTCGACGCCGCCAAGACGTTCGCCTTGGGCTACCAGCTCGACAAGACCAATCTCGACACCTCCACCGCCAACGACGGGCTCTTCCCCGCGGTCAAGGGCTACACGCCGCCGGCGACCGCGGCCCCGGTCTTCAAGAGCGGCTACGACCTGTACCGGCAGGGCGTCCAGGCGAAGGCCGTCGTTCCCGCGTTCGGCTTCGAGGCCGGAGACGACGGCATGCTCCCGGGTGTGGTGGAGAAATGGGACTCCGCCGCGCAGGACCTGATCACCGGCCGCAAGACGCCGGAGCAGGTCGGCAAGTTCCTGGACACCGAATGGGCCAAGGGATCCTAAGGCGATGGACCAGGGGGTCCTGACGCGCCAGACCGGAGGCGTGACCCGGGTGCCTCGGGGAACCCGGGCCCGCCGTCCGGTCTGGCCAAAGCTGTGGCGTTTCCTCACGTTCGGCGCGCCGGGCATCACGGTGTACGTGTGCTTCGTCCTCGCGCCGATCGTCGTGAGCTTCGGGTACAGCCTCACCAACTACAACCCGTTCGGCCCGCCGACCCGGTTCGTCGGGCTCCGCAACTACCGGCTCCTGATGCAGGACCCGGAGTTCCTGCTCTCGCTGCGGGTGACGACGATCCTCACCGTCATCGTGGTCGTGGTGCCCAACGTGCTGGGGCTGGCGATCGCGGTGCTGCTGGACCGGCGCGGCTGGTTCTACAACGCGCTGCGCACCGTCTTCTTCACGCCGGTCGTCCTCAGCACTGTCGTGGTGAGCATCATCTGGATCCGGCTCATGGCCGACGACGGGCTCATCAACAAGGCGCTGCGCGGGCTCGGCGTCGCCGAGCCGCCGGGCTGGCTCTCGGATCCCGCGTACGCGCTCTACTCGCTCGGGATCATCCTGTCCTGGCAGATGCTCGGCTTCTGCGTGGTGGTCTACCTGGCCGGGCTGCAGAGCGTGCCGCACGAGCTCCAGGAAGCCGCCGCGATCGACGGGGCGGGGCCGGTGTCGCGGTTCCGGCACATCACCTGGCCGATGCTGGCCCCGGCGCTGACCATCAACACGGTGGTGATGCTGATCTCGGCGTTCAAGGTCTACGACCACGTCCAGGTCATCACCAAGGGCGGGCCGGGCACCGGCACCACCGCCACGGTCGCCTACAACGTGATCCAGACCGGCTTCGTGGCCAACCGGCAGGGCTACGCCTCGGCCATGGCGATCGTCATGCTGGTCATCATCGCGGCCGCCTGCGCCGTGGCCCTCAAGATCCTGCAACGGCGCGAGGTGCAGCTATGACCCGGCTCTCGCCCGCGGCGGCGATGCGCGGGGAACGGGCGCCGTGGGTGCGGCCGCTCGTGGCGCTGGCGATCGGCACGGTCTTCTTCGTCCCGCTGTACGTGGCGTGCGTCAACGTCATCAAGGACGGGCCGCTGATCGCCAAGGAACCGGCGTCGCTGCCCCTCCCGCCGACGCTGGACAACATCCAGGCGGTGCTCAGCCGTCCCGACCGGCTGTTCTGGGTGAGCCTCACCAACAGCCTCGTCGTCACCGGGCTCTCGGTGGTGATCCTCACCCTGCTGTCGGCGATGCTCGGCCACTACCTGGTGCGTTCCGGCAGCCGCTGGTCGCGGGTGGTCATGCTCCTGCTGCTGTGCGGGCTGATGATCCCGCCGCAGGTGATCCTGCTGCCCATCACGCGGGTCCTCTCCACGTTCCACCTGATGACGACCGTGCAGGGACTGGTGCTCTTCAACGTGGGCTACTACGTGCCGTTCGGCGTGTTCGTGTTCTCCGGGTTCATGCGGTCCATCCCGGTGGAACTGGAGGAGGCCGCGGCGATCGACGGCGCCGGGCGGTGGCGGATCTTCTGGCAGGTCGTCTTCCCGCTGCTGCGCCCCGCCACCGCCAGCGTGCTGATCTTCCTCGGGGTCTGGATCTGGAACGACTTCCTCAACCCGCTGATCATCCTGGGGCCCGGCCAGGGCACCACGGTCACCACCGGCGTCTACCGCTCCATCGGCCAGTACCAGGCCGACTTCGGCAGCGTCTTCGCGATGATGTTCCTGGCCACGCTGCCGGTGCTGATCCTCTACCTGCTGCTGCAGAGACATTTCGTCAAGGGCCTGACGGGAGGCGCGACCAAGGGATGAACCGCATC
Organism: Spirillospora sp. NPDC048911; assembly: GCF_043198015.1. Classification (NCBI taxonomy): domain Bacteria; kingdom Bacillati; phylum Actinomycetota; class Actinomycetes; order Streptosporangiales; family Thermomonosporaceae; genus Spirillospora; species Spirillospora sp. NPDC048911. The sequence continues at coordinate 424,043 of NZ_JBICUD010000011.1, forward strand.
GCCGAGGTGCCGGTCGACGTCCGGCTGGGACGCGTGTACGAGCACGGATGGCAGAGCTGGAGCCCGTCCGCCGCCTACCCCGTGACGGCGACCGGCGAGCGGCCGCGCGTGCGGCCCGACGTCATGCAGACGATGTGCTGGCGCCCGGGCCGCTCCGGTCCGGCACGCGGCTTCCAGGGCGAGGGCCTGCTCGCCGTCGACCCGGGCGACGGCACGCCGGTGCGCCTGTTCGCCGCGCGCGACGGCCGTACCGGCGTCCCCTCGATCCGGGCGCTCCTCGACGGCGACCGGCTCGTCATCGAGGCGGACGGCTCTGACGCGGACGGCATCGAGGCGGACGGCGGGGTCGAGGAGATCCGCCACACCGGCACGATCGAGTCCGCGCTGGCCGGCTGGGCGGACGCCTTCGCGGCGCGTGCGGGCATGCCGGCGCCGCGCGCGGCGCCGACCGTCTGGTGCTCCTGGTACCACTACTTCGGCGGGGTCACCGCCGGGGACGTGATCGAGAACGTGGCCGCGATCGCGGACCGGGAGCTGCCCGTCGACGTCGTGCAGATCGACGACGGCTGGCAGGCCGAGATCGGCGACTGGCTCGACTACTCCGGCCCGTTCGCCGGCCTCCCCGCGCTGGCGGGCCGCATCCGCGACGCGGGCCACCGGTGCGGGGTGTGGGTCGCCCCGTTCCTCGCCGGCGAACGCAGCGCCCTCGCCCGCGACCATCCCGGGTGGCTGATGGGCGACGCCGGCTGGAACTGGCACCAGGGCCTGCGCGCCCTCGACGTCACCCACCCGGGCGCGGAGGCCTACCTGCGGGAGGTCTTCACCCGCCTGCGCGAGCTCGGCTTCGACTACTTCAAGCTGGACTTCCTCTACGCGGGCGCGCTCGACGGGCCGCGCTTCGCGGACGTGCCCGGCCTGGCCGCCTACCGGCACGGCCTCGACGTGATCCGGGAGGCGACCGGATCCGGCGCCTACCTGCTCGGCTGCGGCGCGCCGATCCTGCCCAGCGCCGGCCTGGTGGACGCGATGCGGGTCGGCCCCGACGTCGGCCTCACCACGCAGCCGCCGTCCGGCGACATGTCCCGGCCCTCCCAGCGCGCCGCCGCGACGACGACCATCGCCCGGGCCTGGCAGCACGGCCGCTTCTGGGTGAACGACCCCGACTGCCTCGTCGCGCGTCCCGCCATGGAGGACCGGGAGGAGTGGGCACGGACGGTCGAACGCTTCGGCGGGCTGCGCGCGTCGTCGGACCGCGTCCTCGACCTCGACGAGTGGGGCCTGGAGACCACCCGCCGCCTCCTGGCCACGACCCCGCCCCCGTCCCCCTTCAAGCCCGCCGGCTAGGGGATCTAGGCCACAACTCGCCATCCGGTCCGGGCGTATTGATCGGGGGCGCGGCCGGGGGGAGACTGCAAGGGCTGGGGAGGGCCAGGGTTTCCTCACAGACCGGCCCCCGCCAGGCAAGGCCTCGGTCGTGCCATGCCCCCGTTGGCACGGCTGAGGCCTTGTCGCCGTCTACTGGCCCCCGATGAGCTTCTCCCTCAGCGCGGCGAGGGCCTCGTCCGTCGCCACGGCGTCATCGGAGCCGGAGTACGTCTCTCCGCCGTCGGAGTACGGGGGCTCGGCGTCATCCGCGGGTGCGGAGCCCGGGTCCGCACCCGCCTCCGGCTCCTCGCCGGACTCCCCGGACTGGTGAGTCGCCTCGATCTGCCCGCGGTGACGCTCGAACAGGTCCCAGGCCTCGGCGTACTGCCGCTCCCACGTGTCGCGCTGCTCGTCGAAGCCCTCGAGCCACTCCCCCGTCTCGGGGTCGAAGCCCTCGGGGTACTTGTAGTTGCCCCGCTCGTCGTACTCGGCGGGCATGCCGTACAGGGTCGCGTCGAAGTAGTCGTCGCGCGTGTCGGCCGCGTTGGCCTGCTTGAGGGACAGGCTGATGCGGTGCCGGCGGAGATCGATGTCGATGATCTTCACGAAGATCTCGTCGTTCTGCCGGACGACCTGATCGGCGACCTCCACATGCTGCTCGGCCAGCTCGGAGATGTGCACCAGGCCCTCGATGCCCTCCTCGACCCGCACGAACACGCCGAACGGCATCAGCTTGGTCACGCGGCCCAGCACGTACTGCCCGATCTGATGGGTGCGGGCGAACAGCTGCCACGGATCTTCCTGGGTGGCCTTCAGCGACAGCGAGACGCGCTTGCGCTCCATGTCGACGCCCAGCACCTCGACCGTGACCTCCTGGCCGGGCGCGACCACCTCGGAGGGGTGATCGACGTGCTTCCAGGACATCTCGGAGACGTGCACCAGGCCGTCCGCGCCGCCGAGATCGACGAACGCGCCGAAGTTGACGACCGAGGAGACCACGCCCTTGCGGACCTGGCCCTTCTGGAGGCTGTCGAGGAACGTGCGGCGGGCCTCACCCTGCGCCTGCTCCAGGTACGCCCGCCGGGACAGCACGACGTTGTCGCGGTTGCGGTCCAGCTCGATGATCTTGGCTTCGAGCTCCCGGCCGACGTACGGCCGCAGGTCACGGACCCGCCGCCGCTCGACCAGGGCGGCCGGCAGGAACCCGCGCACGCCGATGTCGAGGATGAGGCCGCCCTTGACGACCTCGATGACGGTGCCGGTGACGGTGCCGTCCTCGGCCTTGGTCCGCTCGATCGTGCCCCAGGACCGCTCGTACTGGGCACGCTTCCTGGACAGGATCAGGCGGCCCTCGTCGTCCTGCCTCTGGAGCACGAGGACCTCGACGCGGTCTCCGACGGACACGACGTCGCCGGGCACGACGTCCTGCCTGATCGAAAGCTCGCGGACGGGGACGACACCCTCGTGCCCGGCGCCGACGTCGACCATGACCTGGTCGTCGTCGACGCGCACGACGGTGCCTTCGACAAGGTCGCCGTCCGCCACGGCCGGCCCGTCAGGGCTCGGCGGGACGGCGGCGGGCGGCGGCTCAGATGAGTTCTCGACCGGGTATTCGTCTTCCACGCAGCCGACCTTAGGCCCGTTCGAGGGTGGCGGTCTGCACCCTGACGGCCGAATCGGTCATAGGCCCACTCTCTTCACCGTGCGGCAGCGGATCGCGCTCGTTCCGGCAAGTATAGGTTTGATCGAAAATTTTTCCGATGATTTCTGACCTTTCTGGGGGGTGAATTCGTGATATCTGCGGGTAGGCGGTGGCAATGGCCGTACGACACAGCTATTTCGCCGCACCCCGGGAGGCCGTCTGGGCCGCCCTGGCGGACGGGGCACGCTACGCCGACTGGGTGGTCGGCACCCAGGAGATCCTGCGCGAGGATCCCGCCTGGCCCGCCGTCGGGTCGCAGATCGAGTTCAGCGTCGGCTGGGGTCCGCTGAAGTACCGGAACCGGACGGTGGTACGGATCTGCGAGCCGCTCGACCGGCTCGAACTGGAGATCAAGGTCGGGCTCCTCGGCACCGTCCGGGTCGCCTTCCAGCTCCTCGAATGGGGCGAGGGCACCGTGGCCATCGTCGACGAGCACCCGCTGCGCGGCATCAGCGCGGGGCTGCACGGCCCGCCCGGCGACATGATCCTGCACCTGCGCAACCGGCTGATGCTGCGCAACCTGACGGCCCTCGTGCAGGAGAAGAAGCAGGCAGGCGCCGGTGCCCCCGTCGGCAGCCCCACCAGTGCGCAAGTGCCCGGCTAGGCGGCGCGTGCCCGGCTGAGCGACGCGATCAGCGCGGGCGCATCAGGGTGCGCTGGAGAGCCGACAGGCCGGGAGCCAGCCGGCGGCGCAGCCGACCCTGCGCGCGCAGGGCGGCCTGGGCGGCGTTGGCGCCGCAGGCCCCGTGCACGCCGCCGCCCGGATGGGCCGACGCGGACGCCAGATAGAGGCCCGCCACCGGGGTCTCCGGCCGTCCGGTGCCCGGGGTCGGACGGAAGACGAGCTGCTGGTGGATGGCGGTCGTGCCGCCGTTCAGCGCCCCGTTCAGCAGGTTGGCGTCATGGTTCTGCAGAGTGTGCGGCGACAGTACGCGGCGGGCCGTGATGAGGTCGCCGAAGCCCGGCGCGTACCGCTCGACCAGGGCCTCCAGGCGAGCGGCCATCGCCGTCCTGTCGCGTTCGTCCCACGCCCCGGTGATCCCGTCGGGGCCGGCGTCGCCCTCGACGATCTGCGGGACGTGCGTGTACGCCCACGCCGATTCGGTGCCCGCGGGCGAACGGGACGAGTCGGCTGTGGTCATCTGGCCCAGCAGGGCGAACGGCTCGGCGGGCACGCGGCGGGTGGCCACCTGCGCGGCGAAGTCCGTCAGCGCGTTCATGCCCGACGCCAGGTGCAGGGTCCCTGCCCGCCGGGCCTCCGGTGAGGACCACGGGATCGGCCCCGACAGCGCCCAGTCGACCTTGAACGTCGCGAAATCCCACTGGAAGCGCCGCATGTCGTCCCGCAGGCGCGCGGGCAGGTGCTCCCAGGCGACCAGCTGCCCGTACAGATCGGGCGCGGAGACGTCGGCGAGGACCGCCCGGGACGCGCGGACCTTCTCGCCGGACTCGGTGGCGACGCCCAGGGCGCGGCCGTCCCGGACGATCACCTCGGTGACCCGGGTGCCGCACCGGACCGTCCCGCCCTTGGCCTCCAGCCGCCGCACCAGCGCCGTGGTCAGCTCGCTCGCGCCGCCCTGCGGCACCGGCCAGCCGTACTGCTGCCCGAGCATCGCCAGCAGCCAGCCGAACGCGGTGCTCGCGGCCGACTCGGGGAACAGGTCCGCGTGCAGCGCCGATCCGGCGAGCAGCAGCGGCCCGCCCTGGCCGGTGAACTCCTCCTCGCCGAGACGCCGCACCGGCAGCAGCAGGAACCGCAGCAGCCGCAGCCCGCCCGCGGCCCGCGCCTTGAGCGCCAGCGACGCCCCGGACTTGACCGGCGGGAACGGGGTGAACAGCAGGCCGAGAACGTCCTCGCCGAGGGATTCCCACAACCGGTAGAGCCGCAGCCACGCCTCCCCGTCGCCCTTGCCGAGCTCGTCGAGGTTCGCGGCGGTGCGCTCCACGTCGCGTTCGAGCAGCGCGCAACGGCCGTCCGGCAGCGGATGCGCCACCACGGCGGGCGCGTGCTTCCAGCGCAGCCCGTACCGCTCCAGCTCCATGGCCCGCATCACCGGCGAGGCGATGCCCAGCGGATAGAACGAGCTGCACACGTCGTTCACGTAGTCGGGGTGGACGCCCCGATCGCTGCGCACCGCGCCGCCGGGCACGGGTTCGGCCTCCAGTACCTCGACGGACCAGCCCGCGTCGGCCAGCACGTTCGCCGCCACCAGCCCGTTCGGCCCGGCACCGATCACCACGACATCAGCCATAGTGAGCGCCTACCCAGCCGATGGCGCCTTACCGGTCACGGCCCGCAGAAGATAGGCCGACCCTCGCATAAGGCACGTCAGGGTTTTACCGAAGTGTAGAAAACGAGCGACGGGTATGGGTTGGGCGTATGCCAAAAAGGAGGAACACACAATGCGCCGTATCAGTGCGGCACTTCAGGCCATCGTCTCCACGCTCGTCAACGTCGTGACGCTCCCGTTCCGGGTGCTCGCCTCGCTGCTCTCGCCCTCGCGCCGCCGGTCGCGCCGCCGGGCCGCGTAACCCCTCGCCCCGGCGCGGTCATGCCGCGGGCACGTCCGGCCACTCGGCCGTATCAGTGATCTGGGTGAACGCGACGATCAGGTCGTCGCGCAGCCTCAGGTCATGCGCGAAAGCCGCTTCGAAGGGCGCTCCCGTGGCCCTGACCCTGCCGCGGTAGTGCCCGAAGACCACGCAGCGCTCGGTGCCCGGCCAGACGAACTCCTCGGGCACCGGCGCCGTCTCGTACGCGGTGACGATGACGCCCCAGCAGTCGCGCAGGGCGTCCTGCGGCCCGTGGTGGCCGCCGCCGACGCCGAGCGGCATCCCGGCGCTGACCGTGAGCACGAGATCCGGGTGCAGCGTGGCGAGGAGGCGGGCGGGATCGCCTGCCGCGAAGGCCGCGTAGAGCTCTTCCACAGTTTTAGAGGACATTCTCTAAAATTACCGCGAGGGCCGCGGCCTCCACCATCCGGGTCGCCGATTCCGGGATGGCCTCCCCCTTCAGCAGGGGACGCCGCACGGCCGCGAGAGGGATGTCGACCAGCGCGAACAGGACGCGGTCCAGCTCCGCGTGGCCCGCGAGCCCGGCCAGCCTCCGCATCGCGTCCATCGCGGCGACGTTGAGCCGCGAGAGCTCCGCCCCGAGATCCTCGGGCCACCGCGAGCGCAGCGAATCGACGTCCTGATCCAGCAACAGCCTGGCCTCGGCGGGATGCTCGGCCGCCCAGCGGACCGTGTACGAGGCCGCGCGCCGGACGGCCGCCGCCAGGTCGTCGCCCTCTGACGCCGGAAGGAAACCCTCCTGGAAGCGGCGCACCGTCCTGATCCAGAGATGCGCCAGGAGCAGTTCACGAGATCCGTACCGGTGGTAGATCGACCCGCTCGGCGCGCCGAGGCGCGCGGCGATCGCGGTGACGGTGACCGCCGCCGCGCCGCCGTCGGCGGCCAGCGCCGCGGCGGCGTCGAGGATCTGGTCGGCATCGAACTTGGCAGGTCGTCCCACGGACGCCACCGTAACGAAGGGCCCCGGGCTCAGGCGTGCGGGCTCAGGCGTGCGGGCTCAGGCGTGCAGGCTCACGCGTGCAGGGCCAGGGGCCGGCCTGCCAGCTCCGCGAACCGGACCGCGTTGCGGACGGCGGCGCCGTTCGGGTCGTTGTTGAAATAGACGTACGCCTCGTCGTACGCGGCCTCGTCGATCCGCCCCACCCAGGTCGCGAGGGCCTGGTCGCCGTACATCGGCCACGGCCGCGCCGCCCCCTCGTGGAACCGCACGTACACCCAGTCGGTGGTCCGCCACAGCGGGGTCAGCGGACGGCTGTGCCGGTCGGCCCAGCACAGCGCGGCGCCGTGCCGTTCGAGCACGGCGCGCACCTCGCCGGTCCACCACGACGGATGCCGCGGCTCCACCGCGACGCGCACCCGATCAGGGAAGCACCGCAGGCAGGCGGCGAGGCGGCCGGGCTCGGCCCGCAACGTCGGCGGCAGCTGGATCAGGATCGGCCCCAGCTTGCCGCCGAGCCCGTCGGCGACGCTCGTCAGGCGCGCCACCGGCTCCTCGGGCTCGATCAGCCGCTTCATGTGGGTGAGGAAACGGCTCGCCTTCACCGCCATGACGAACCCGTCCGGCGTGCGGTCCCGCCAGCTCTCGAACGTCTCCCTCTTGGGCAGGCGGTAGAAGGCGTTGTTGTTCTCGACCGTGGCGAAGCATTCCGCGTACCGCTCCAGCCACCGCCGCTGCGGCACCTCTTCCGGGTAGAGCCGCCCGCGCCAGTCGGCGTACTGCCAACCGGACGTGCCGATCAACATCGCGCCTCCCTCCTGGCAGGCCCGTACCCGCGAACCGCCCTGTCACCCCCGGTGCGTACGGACGGACGGCGCGGTCGCGGCCGAGATCACCAACGTCGGCGGCCTGCTCGACCTCACCGAACGGCGCCTCATTCCTGCACCCGGTGACCATTTCGCCTCACTCGCGGAGCGGCCGGAGACACTCGGCGGCTAGCCTTCCCGGGTGAGATGCCGCCATCGAATGATCGTAAGCTGAAGCTCATGTCCGACGGCCGCCCCGGGTGTCACTGCATCATCGACCACGACTACGGTGACCGCGACCGCCTCGACAACTTCGAGCTTCGCACGATCGTGCACGTCAGCCAGTACGGGTGGAGCGTGGTCCTCGTTCCCGGCGACGCCGAGGGGCCCGGCTGGGCCTACACGATCGGGCTCTGGCACAGCTATCGCCGCGCGGAGCTGGCGATGTTCGGCGGCGACATCTACGAGATGGAGGCGATCCTCAACACGCTCGGCCAGCAGACCGCCGAGGGCGACGCGCCGGCGGACGGCGGCCGGCGCGAGGACGTGGTGCGCGGCCAGACCGCCGCGTTCCGGACGGTCGATCCACGCTGGTACGACGGCCTGTTCAAGGGGGCGCTCTCGTTCTACCGGCGGCCCCCGCTGCCCTTCCTCCAGGTCGTCTGGCCCAACCCCGAGGGGCTGTACCTGTGGCAGCCCGGCACCGAGCTGATCTTCCGCCACTCGCAGCCCTGGCTGTGGCTCGATCCCCGGCAACACCCCCAGGGCGCGTGGACCCGGCACCTGTGAGCGCGCGGGGCGTAGGGTCGGCGGGTGTTCGGGCCCATCGCCGAGACCGTCGAGACCCAGCGCCTCGTCCTGGAGCCGCTGGCGGTCCACGACGCCGGCGAGATGGCCGGGGTGCTCGGTGACCCCCGGCTGCACGACTTCATCGGCGGCGAACCGCTGACCGCCGCCGAGCTGCACGCCCGCTACGAGCACCTCGTCGCCGGTCCCGCCCCGTTCCACCAGGAATGCTGGCTCAACTGGATCGTCCGCCGCCGCCGCGACCGGCGGGCCGTCGGCTACGTCCAGGCGACCGTCACCCCCGGCACGGCCGCACTGCGGGCGGACGTCACCTGGGTCGTCGGGATGCCCTACCAGGGCTTCGGCTTCGCCACCGAGGCGGCCACCGCCATGCTCGGCTGGCTTCGTGACCACGCCGTCCGGGAGGTCACCGCCGCCGTGCATCCCGGCAACGCGGCCTCCGCCGCCGTGGCCCGCAAGATCGGTCTCCGTCCCACCGGCCGCCGGTCGGGCGAGGAGATCGTGTGGCGGAACGAGTGAGAGATCCGTCTTGACGGGTAACACCTCGATCTCGTTCGGTGGCCGCGCGAACATCGGCGGGTACGCAACAATCGACAGGCCACGCACTCAACTCGGCCGAGGAGTGGGAACGATGCCGGAGGTCTGGCCTGGTGAGGCCTATCCGCTGGGTGCGACCTGGGACGGCACGGGCACCAACTTCGCGCTGTTCTCCGAGGTCGCCCGCAGGGTGGAGCTGTGCCTCTTCGACGCCGGAGGCCGCGAGGAACGGTTCGAGCTGCCCGAGGTCGACGGTTACCTCTGGCACGGCTACCTGCCCGGCATCGGCCCGGGACAGCGCTACGGCTACCGCGTGTACGGGCCGTTCGAGCCGCACGAGGGCCACCGGTGCAACCCGGCCAAGCTGCTCCTCGACCCGTACGGCAAGGCCGTCGAGGGCGGGGTGCACTGGCACGAGTCGCTGTTCTCCTACCACTTCGGCGACCCGGACACCCTCAACGACCTCGACAGCGCCCCGTACATGCCGAAGAACGTCGTCATCAACCCGTTCTTCGACTGGTCCGACGACCGGCCGCCGCGCACCGCCTACCACGACACGGTGATCTACGAGGCGCACGTCAAGGGCCTCACCCAGCGGCACCCGGGCATCCCCGAGGAGCAGCGCGGCACCTACGCGGGGCTGGCGCACCCGGTCATGATCGACCATCTGCTCGACCTCGGCGTGACCGCGGTCGAGCTGATGCCCGTCCATCAGCACGTCCCCGAGCACGCGATGGTCGCGCGCGGCCTGACCAACTACTGGGGTTACAACACCATCGGCTTCCTGGCCCCGCACAACACCTACAGCTCCGCCGGCGAGCTCGGCGAGCAGGTGCTGGAGTTCAAGGCGATGGTCAAGGCCCTGCACGAGGCGGGCATCGAGGTCATCCTCGACGTCGTCTACAACCACACCGCCGAGGGCGACCATCTGGGGCCGACGCTGTCGTTCCGGGGCATCGACAACGCCTCGTACTACCGGCTGCGCGACGACGACAAGCGCTACCACCTCGACTACACCGGCTGCGGCAACTCGCTCAACGTGCGCAGCCCGCACGCGCTCCAGCTCATCATGGACTCGCTGCGCTACTGGATCCTGGACATGCACGTCGACGGGTTCCGGTTCGACCTGGCCTCGGCGCTGGCGCGCGAGCTGCACGACGTCGACCGGCTGTCGGCGTTCTTCGATCTCGTCCAGCAGGATCCGGTGGTCTCGCAGGTCAAGCTGATCGCCGAGCCGTGGGACGTGGGCGAGGGCGGCTACCAGGTCGGCAACTTCCCGCCGCTGTGGACCGAGTGGAACGGCAAGTACCGCGACACCGTCCGCGACTTCTGGCGCGGGCAGCCCGCGACGATGCCGGAGTTCGCGTCCCGGCTGACCGGATCGAGCGATCTGTACGAGCACAGCGCGCGCCGCCCCTGGGCCTCGATCAACTTCGTGACCTGCCACGACGGCTTCCCCCTCGCCGACCTCGTCTCCTACGACCGCAAGCACAACGACGCCAACGCCGAGGCCAACCGGGACGGCACCGACGACAACCGGTCCTGGAACTGCGGCCACGAGGGGCCCACCGACGACCCCGAGGTCCTCGAACTCCGGGCCCGCCAGCGCCGCAACTTCCTGGCGACGCTCTTCCTCTCGCAGGGCGTGCCGATGGTGTCGCACGGCGACGAGCTCGGCCGTACGCAGCAGGGCAACAACAACGCCTACTGCCAGGACAACGAGCTGTCGTGGATCGACTGGGACGCCGTCCGCCAGGAGGAACTGGAGTTCGTGCGCGCGCTCGCGCAGCTCCGCAAGGACCATCCGATCTTCCGCCGGCGCCGCTTCTTCAAGGGCGGCCCGCTCGGCGAGGGGCCCGCCGACATCGCCTGGCTGACGCCGACCGGCGACACGATGACCGACGACGACTGGACGGTGGGCTTCGCCAAGTCGCTCGGGGTCTTCCTCAACGGTGAGGCCATCACCGAGCCCGACCCGCGCGGCCGCCGGATCACCGACGACTCGTTCCTCCTGCTCATCAACGCGCACTCCGAGTACGTGGAGTTCACGCTGCCCGGGCCGGAGTACGGCGAACGCTGGGAGTACGCCCTCGACACGGTCTCCCCCACCACTCTGGGCGAACGTGAGCGCCTCAAGGCCCAGGACAAGCTCGACGTGGCCAGCCGCTCGCTGATCGCGCTCCGCCGCATCTGACCCGCCATCCAGCGCGCCGCAGCTAGCCTCGGCTCATCTCGATGGCGGTCAGGAAGACCAGGACGACGGTGACGACCGCGACGATGCCGTGCACCAGCACCGCCGCCGCGGGGAAGGCCTGCTCGGCTCCCCGGGCATGCCGGCCGCCGCGTCCCACCAGCCAGCGCGTGAAGAGCAGGAAGCCCTGGAAGACGACCACCAGCAGCGCGCCGAACGCGGTCCAGGCATAGCCCGCCTCACCGGTGCCGAGATAGGCGATCCACACGACGAGCCCGGCGATGGCCACGAGCGGATGACCGACGACCACGAGGAGGGGGAACCGCGTCACCTTCGTCGCCTGCCGTCGCAGCCCCCCGTTCCGCCTCCAGATCATCAGCAGCCGGACCCCGGCGATGGCGGACACGATCCACGCGGCGAGCGCAGCGAACTCCACCCCCGGCTCCCTTCGATGCGTGCCTTCCCCCAGTGTGCGCTCTGACTCAACCCCACCATGACCGATTCGTGAAGGTGAGAACACAGACCGTTATCGGCCAAGGTCCAAACCGCCGCCAAGCTCGCACAACCGGGCGGCCTTGAGCGGGCGCGGGCACGCATGCTCGCCCCGTCCGGGGGCAGGGCACCCGTCTAGGGTGGAAATCGAACTGGCATCCGAGACGTGAGGTGGATGATGCGGCGGCTCTCTTCTGCTTCCGAGACAGCTGATCTCACCGAGGCCGTCGACCTGGCCGAGGCCTACGCGTACCCGGCGGAGGGGACGTGGTTGCGGGCGAACATGATCTCCACGCTGGACGGCGCGGCCTGGTCGCTCGAAGGGCGGAGCGGCGGCCTCGGGAACGAGGCCGACCGGCAGCTGTTCTCGGTCATGCGCGGACTCGCGGACGTCGTGATCGCCGGAGCCGGGACGGCCCGTGTCGAGGGCTACGGGCCGGTCGACCCCGGGCCCGGCTGGGCGGAGCTGCGGGCGGGGCGCACGGCCGTGCCGCCGCTCGCCGTCGTGTCCCGGCGGCTCGACCTGGATCTGGACGGGCCGCTGTTCACCGAGGCCGAACCCCGGACGATCCTGCTGACGGTCGAGAGCGCGCCCGCCGACCGGCTGCAGCAGGTGCGCGAGCTCGCCGACGTGATCGTCGCGGGGGAACACGCGGTCGACTTCGCGCTGGCCGTCAAGCAGCTGGAGGCGCGGGGGCACCGGCGGCTGCTGTGCGAGGGCGGGCCGCATGTGCTCGCCCAGGTCGTGGCGGCGGGGGTCCTCGACGAGCTGTGCCTGACGGTGAGCCCGATCATGTTGTCGGGCACGGCCTCCCGCGTCCTGAACGGGACGGCGCTCGCCGCTCCGGCGAACATGACGCTCGAACAGGTGCTCGAAGACGAGGGTCACCTCTTCATGCGCTACCTCAAGGCGTAGCTGTCGGTGGCGTGGGGGACCATGGGGGGATGGATCTGCCGATCAGTCCGCCGCTCTCGCCCATGCTGGCCAAGGCGGTCAAGACCATGCCCAAGGGCGACGTGCTCTACGAGCCCAAGTGGGACGGCTTCCGCTGCATCGTGTTCCGCGATGGCGACGAGGTGGAGCTGTCCAGCCGCGGCGAGAAGCCGCTGACCCGGTACTTCCCCGAGCTGGTCGAGGCGGTCAAGCGGGAGCTGCCCGAGCGCTGCGTGGTGGACGGCGAGATCGTGCTGCGGTCGGGCCCGCGGCTCAACTTCGACGTGCTCCAGCAGCGGATCCATCCGGCGGCGTCGCGGATCAAGCTCCTGGCGGCGGAGCTCCCCGCCTCGTTCATCGCGTTCGATCTGCTCGCGGTCGGCGACGAGTCGCTGATGGAGACCCCGCTGGGCGAGCGCCGGCAGCGGCTGGTCGACACGCTGGCGGGGGTCAAGGCGCCGATCCATGTGACGCCCGCGTCGGACTCCTACGAGCTGGCGCTCCAGTGGTTCGACCTGTTCGAGGGCGCGGGGCTGGACGGCGTGATCGCCAAGCCGCGCGACATCCCGTACGAGCCCGACAAGCGCGTCCTGTGGAAGGTCAAGCACGAGCGCACCGCCGACTGCGTGGTGGCGGGTTTCCGCTGGCACAAGTCGGGGCCCATCGTCGGGTCGCTGCTGCTCGGGATCTACAACGACGAGGGGCAGTTGCAGCATGTGGGCGTCGCGGCCTCGTTCACGATGAAGCGCCGCGAGGAGCTGGTGGCGGAGCTGGAGCCCTACCGGCTGACGGACCTGTCCGAGCATCCGTGGTCCGCCTGGGCCCAGCAGAACGAGGGCACCGCCGACCGCATGCCGGGGGCGGTCTCCCGCTGGACCGGCAAGAAGGACCTGTCGTGGGTGGCGCTGCGGCCCGAACTGGTCGCCGAGGTGGCGTACGAGGCGATGGAGGGCAGCCGGTTCCGGCACACCGCGCGGTTCCGGCGGTGGCGGACGGACCGTACGCCCAAGTCGTGCACGTACGAGCAGCTGGAGGTGCCGGTGGCCTACGACCTCGACGACATCTTCGCCGGCGGCGCGGGCTCCTGAGCACCGGCCCCTGATCACGACCCCTGACATGCGGGACGGCCGGGCCCGCTCCTGCGGCGGAGGGCCCGGCCATGCCTGCGCAGCAGTGGCTACGGGCGTGCGGTCTCGTTCTCGACGGTCTCGCGGATGATGTCCTGGTCCGACCTCGCGCTGATCTTGGGCGCGGCGTACGGGCGCAGGTAGGTCTGCTCGACGCCGGGCACACGGTCCTCGATGACGAAGGTCGCCTTGACGGACGCGGCGGCATCGGCCGTGCGCACGGTCGGCAGGGTCAGGAAGTCGGCCTTCATCTCCTGCTTGCCGATCCGGGTCAGCACGAAGCCGCGCTGGTTGTTGTAGAACTTCAGATGCGGGTTGATCTTGAGGAACGGCTGGTTCGCCGGGTCGGAGTCGGCGCCGTCGCCCGTGCTGGTGATCGAGGTGCAGACCAGCTCGGAGCCGACCACCGCGGAGTTCGGGTCGTCGTAGTTCGCCTTGAGGTCGCCGGCCCAGTGCGCGTGCACGTCGCCGGTGAGCACGACGGGGTTGCGCACCTTGGCGTCCAGCCAGCCCTTGGTGATGCGGTCGCGGGACGCCACGTACCCGTCCCACGCGTCCATGCTGGTCTTCTTGACCGGCCCGGCCGTGTTGTCGCGCTGGGCGAAGAACACCTGCTGGCCGAGGACGTCCCAGCGGGCGCCCGACCTGCGGAAACCGTCCAGCAGCCACTTCTCCTGCGCGGCGCCGGTGATGGACCGGACCGGGTCGGAGGCGGCGGCGCAGTCCTTGTAGCCGTCGCCGCAGGCCTGGTCGTCCCGGAACTGCCGGGTGTCCAGCATGTGGAAGGTGGCGAGCCGCCCCCAGCGGACCCGCCGGTAGAGCTGCATGTCGTAGTTGTGGGGCACCGAGCCGCGGCGCAGCGGCATGTTCTCGTAGTACGCCTTGAACGCGGCGGCGCGGCGCTCGCGGAAGGCGGCGGCGTCCGGGGTGTCGGAGCCGGCCTCGGGGATCTCGTCCGCCCAGTTGTTCTCGACCTCGTGGTCGTCGAAGACGACCAGCCAGGGGGCTGCGGCGTGCGCCGCCTGGAGGTCGAGGTCCGACTTGTACTGGGCGTGGCGCTGCCGGTAGTTGGCGAGCGTGACGGTCTCGGGGCCCTCGTGGTCGCGGACGTTGCCGCCCGGGATGGTGTAGGTGCCCTTCTTGTACTCGTACTGGTAGTCGCCCAGGTGCAGGATCAGGTCGGGCTGCTCCTCGGCGAGGCGCCGGTAGGCGGTGAACAGTCCGTGCTCGAACTGCGAGCACGACACGAACGCCATGGCCAGCGCCGGGCCGAACGAGTCGGCGCGCGGGGCCGTGCGGGTGAGGCCGACTGGGGAGACATGGCCGGCGACGCGGAAGCGGTACCAGTACTCCCGTCCCGGCCGCAGCCCGTTCAGCTCGACGTGCACGCTGTGCGCCGCCTCGGCGCGGGCGGCGGCGACGCCCCGGCGGACGACGCGGCGGAACCGCTCGTCCGAGGCGACCTGCCACTCGACCGGGAACGTCTTGGCCGGCATGCCGCCGAGGCCGTCCTCGGCGAGCGGGTTCAGGGCGAGCCGGGTCCACAGGACGAAGCCGTCGTGGTCCGGGTCGCCGGAGGCGACGCCGAGGGTGAAAGGGTCGCCGGAGAGCGTCCCGGGCGCCCGGCGGGCGGTGGCCGGGGCCGCCATCGCGGCGCCGGGAACGGCGGTCACGACGGTCGCGGTGCCGGCTGCCAGCCCCGAGGCGGCGAGGAAGGATCTCCGGTTGAACGGGCGCGGGCCGTCGGCCATGGGAGGGAACCTTTCGGGAGGTGTCAGGCATTGATCGCCGGACAGCCTCACCAAGATCCATGACCATCGGTGGAACGAAGAAAGGCTCGCGAGATTCGCGAGCCCGAAAAGCATGTAGACTGCTCTCTTGCGCGTGAACACGCCGACAGCAATCCCAACCTACGATTAGGAGCGTACCTCAGACATGGGGAACCGTCAAGCCGACGATGTCAAGTCCCGGTCCGAGAATTCCGCGGAGAGGTCCCTGGAGGCAGCGCTCAGCGTCGAGCAGACGTACGTCGACAAGGTCTATGCCCGGCTCGACCTCGAACGCGACCAGGCCGAGCGGACGCTGCGGCAGGGGCCGGCGGCGACCGGCGGGGGCGGCGCGTTCCAGGCCCGGCTCGAACGGGCGGTCGCGACCGACGAGGCGGCCCGGCACCTCGCCCGCCTGACCGGCGTCGAACGCGGGCTCTGCTTCGGGCGCATCGACCATCGAGCGGCCGGCGACGAGCCGCGCGACACCTACTACATCGGCCGCATCGGGCTGCGCGACGAGCACCGCGAGCCGCTGCTGATCGACTGGCGGGCCGCCGCCGCCCGCCCGTTCTACACCGCGACGCCCGCCTCCCCCGGCACGCTGGCCCGCCGCCGCCACCTGCACCTGCGCGGCCGCGAGGTGGTCCGGCTCGACGACGAGGTCTTCGACCTGGACGGGCTGACCGAGGCCGACCGCGGCACGATCGCCGGCGAGGCGGCGCTGCTGGCCACGCTGCGCCGCGGCCGCACCGGCCGGATGTCGGACGTCGTCGCGACGATCCAGGAGGAGCAGGACCAGGTGATCCGCGCCGGCCTGCCGGGGGTCCTGGTCGTGCAGGGCGGTCCGGGCACCGGCAAGACGGTCGCCGCGCTGCACCGCGCCGCCTACCTGCTCTACACCCACCGCGACGTGCTCGAACGCCGCGGCGTGCTGGTCGTGGGGCCCAACGCGACGTTCCTGCGCTACATCGAGCAGGTGCTGCCCGGCCTCGGCGAGTCCGACGTCGCGCTCGCGACGGTCGGCGAGCTCCATCCCGGCGTGCGGGCCACCGCCGCCGAGACGCCGGAGGTCGCGATCCTCAAGGGCGGCCTCCGGATGGCCGCCGTCGTCGCGGCCGCCGTGGCCGACCGGCAGCGCGTCCCCGAGGACGGCCTCGCGGTCGACACCGACGGCATGACGCTGCGCGCCGGCCACGACACGTGCCTGAAGGCCCGTGACCGCGCGCTCTCGCTGCGCGCCCCGCACAACAAGCAGCGCAAGCTCTTCGTTCACGCGATGCTCGAGGCGCTCGCGGTCGACCGCGCCGAGCAGTACGACCGCATGACCGACGAGCCGCTGGAGCAGATCCTGTCGTCCGGTCAGGTGCCCGAGTGGCTCCAGGAGTTGCTGGACGAGGCCGAGGACCAGCCGCTCTTCGACGAGACCGACCTGCGCCTGGCCAAGGAGGCCCTCTGGCAGGACCCGCCCGTCCGGGAGGCCATCGACGCCCTGTGGCCGGAGCTGACACCGCAGGCACTCCTCAGCGAGCTCTTCGCCGACCGGGAGGCGCTGGCCCGCGTCGGCGGTGCGGCGGGGCTCACCCCTGCAGAGCAGGCGGCGCTCTTCCGGCCGGTGGCGTCCGAGTGGACGGTCTCCGACGTTCCGCTGCTGGACGAGGCCGCCGAGCTGCTGGGCCCCCTCGACGACTCCGCCGAACGGGCCCGCGAGCGCGCCAGGCGGCGGCAGCGGGAAGTCGAGGAGCGGTACGCGCGCGAGGTCATCCAGTCCACGGAGATCCAGCAGATCGGCATCCCCGAGATCGACCTGGTCGACGGGCGCGAACTGGCCGAACGGCATCTGGACGACGCGCTGGACCTGGCCGAACGGCAGCACGACGCCGGCCCGCGCCTCACCACCGCGCAGCGCGCCGCCGCCGACCGGGAGTGGGCGTACGGGCACGTCATCGTGGACGAGGCGCAGGAACTGTCGGAGATGGCCTGGCGCACGGTGATGCGCAAGGTCCCGACGCGTTCCCTCACCGTCGTCGGCGACATCGCGCAGACCGGCAGCCCGGCGGGCGCCCGTTCGTGGGGCGAGATGCTCGACCGCTACGTGCCCGGCCGCTGGCGCGAGCAGCGCCTGATGGTCAACTACCGCACCCCCGCAGCCATCATGAAGGTCGCCGAGGATGTGCTCGCCGCCGTCGCGCCGGACCAGATCCCGCCCGAGCCGGTCCGGGACGACGGCCCGCCCCCGACGGCGGTACGCATGGCCGCCGACCGGATCTCCACCGCGCTACCGGACCTGGTGGCCGCCGAACTCATCGAGATCGACACCGGCGATACGGGCGAGGGCCGCCTGGCCGTGATCGCCTCGGGTGCCGCGCACGGCGCGGTGCGCGCCGCGCTGCCGGACGCGGCGGCGGGCGCGACTCCCGAGGCGCTGGACTCCCCGGTCGTGGTGCTCACCGCCGAGGAGTCCAAGGGGCTGGAGTTCGACTCGGTGATCGTCGTCGACCCCCACGGCGTCCTGGCCGAGTCGCCGCGCGGCGGCCAGGACCTCTACGTGGCGATCACCCGGGCCACCCGGCGGCTGACCGTCGTCCACCACGACGACCTGCCCGCCCTCTTGTCGGCGATGGCATAGCCCGGTCCGCCGGTCAGGATTCATGCGGCAGCAGATCCTTGTCGATCTCCTCCGAGCGGGCCTTCAGCCGCTTGAGCACGTCAGGATCGCGGAGGGCCAGGTCGGCCTGCTCGCGCGGGGTCGATCGTGAGGTCGTACAGGCGCTCGGCCGCGGCTCCGCCGCCCTCCGCCGGGCCGCGCAGGTGCTTCCAGCCGCCGCGGCGGAGCGCCCGCGACGACTTGGTGCGCTGTGATCGTCCGCGCGACGCCGGGCTTCCGTTCGGGGGTTGACCAAGCGTACGCTTGGTCGCCGTACCGCGGGTTTCAGAGGGGACGGCGATGACAGAGGTCCGGGACTACTCCAACCTGATCGGCGGCGAGCTGCGGCCCGCCTCGGACGGGCGCACGCTCGACTCGGTCAATCCGGCGACCGGCGAGGTCTGGGCCAGGATCCCGCGCTCCACCGCCACGGACGCGGCCACCGCCGTGGCGGCCGCGCGCGCGGCGTTCCCCAAGTGGTCGGGCATGCCCGCCGCCGGGCGGGCGCACTACCTGCGCAAGGTCGCCGAGGTGTTCAGCGCGAACGCCAAGGAGCTGGCCGAGCTGGAGACGATCGACAACGGCAGGCTCATCACCGAGACCGCCAAGCGCGACCTGCCCGGCATGACCTACCTGTGGACCAACGCCGCCGCCGAGTGCGCCGCCGCCGTCGAGGGCCGCAGCGTCGACTTCGGACCGGGTAGCCAGGGCCTCACCCGGCGCGAGCCGTACGGCGTGGTCCTCGGGATCATCCCGTGGAACTCCCCCATCTCCACGCTCTCGGCCAAGGCCGCGTTCGCCCTGGCCGCGGGCAACACCGTCATCATCAAGCCCGCCGAGCAGGCCACGGTGTCGTCGCTGCGGCTGGGCGAGCTGCTGCGCGAGGTGCTGCCACCGGGCGTCCTCAACGTCGTGTCCGGCCTCGGCGAGGAGGTGGCCGACCCGATGGTGCGCAGCCGCGACGTCGCCAAGGTCAGCCTCACCGGCTCGGTCGGCACCGCGCAGATCATCACCCGCGCCTCCGCCGAGTCGCTCAAGCCGCTCGCGCTGGAGCTCGGCGGCAAGTCGCCCAACATCGTCTTCGCCGATGCCGATCTGGACAAGGCGGCCCCGGGCGTCACCACCCAGGCCATCTTCACCGCCAACGCCGGCCAGATCTGTTACGGCGGCTCCCGCATCCTCATCCAGCGCCCGGTCTACGACGAGATGATCTTCCGGATGAAGGAGATCGCCGCCGGGATCCGGCTCGGCGACACCCTCTCGACCGACACCACGATGGGGCCCATCGTGTCGGCGGAGCAGTACGAGCGCGTCACCTCGTACCTGGAGATCGGCGCGAAGGAGGGCGCCGAGCTGGTCTTCGGCGGCCGCTTCGGCGCCGAGCTCGTGGACGAGGCGCACGCGGGCGGCTTCTGGGTCGAGCCGACGCTCTTCGCCACGTCCGACAACTCGCTGCGCGTCTGCCAGGAGGAGATCTTCGGGCCGGTCGCGGTGGCGATCCCGTTCGACACCGAGGAGGAGGCGATCGCCCTCGCCAACGACTCGGTGTACGGGCTGGCCGCCGGGGTATGGACGCGCGATCTGGGTACGGCACAGCGTATGTTCCGCCGTCTGGACACGGGCACGGTCTGGGTCAACACGTTCCGGAAGGTGATGTTCCCGCTCGAAGGCACCAAGGACAGCGGCTACGGCAACGACTCGGTGCTGGCGTACACGCGCGAGAAGGCCGGGCTGTTCGAGTTCTGACCCCGGTCCCGTACCGGCTGGTTTGTCCCCCCGGGCCGGCCGGTGCGGGGCCGGCCCGGCTCGGCCGCCGCGGTCGAACCGGCTGATCGAATGAACCGGCCGATCGAACGGGCTCGGCTGAACCGCCTGCCGGTCCGGCGCCGTACCGCAGGTGTGATCAGGCGGCGGAGCTGTCACGGCGCGCGCGTGTTTCCCGGTCCCGGGCTCCGCGCGCTACGGGCGATCTTCTTCGCCGCCGTGTGCGTGCTCATGTCCGCCGGAACCCACGTGTACGCCGGCGGCGCCCCGATCCCGGCCGCGACGCTCGGCCTGGCGGTGCTGCTGGTCTTCGGCGGCGCGTACGCCCTGGGCGGGCGTGAACGGACCCTCGTCCTGCTGCTGCCCGGCACGTTCGCCGCACAGTACGGCCTGCACCACCTGTTCTCCCGGGGCGCCGGGCACGCCGCCGCGCACGCCGATCCGGCGATGGCGGCCGAGCACGTCCACGACACCACCTCGATGACCGCCACCTCCATGAGCATGGCGCTGGGCCACGTGATCATGGCCCTGCTCACCGCGTTCTGGCTGGAACGCGGCGAGGCCCGGCTGTGCGCCCTCGTCCGCTGGGCGTGTGAGCGCGCCGTTCCGCCGCTGCTCGTCCCGCTGCCCGACGTCCCGATTCCGGCGCGTCCTCTTCCGGCTCCGCGCCGGGTGGCCGTTCCGGTCTCCGAGGTCCTCCGGTCGGTCATCGCCCGCCGCGGTCCCCCACGTTCGATCTCCTTCTGACCCCGCGCTCGCCAGCGAGCGCGGGGTGGATCGCACGCGCCCTCGTCCGGCGCCTTCACCTCGTCAGCGGGCCACCGGCCCGGCGAGGTCCCCTGAACTCTTCATGAGCTAGGAGATCGACGTGTCCGTGGACACCCCTGCCCGGCCGAAAGCCGGGCCTTCGACCGCGCCCGCTCCCGCCCGCGGGCGGCGTTACCGCGCCGTATGGCGCTGGCATTTCTACGCGGGGCTGATCGTGGCCCCGGTACTGGTGGTGCTGGCCGCCACCGGTTCGCTCTACCTCTTCAAAGACCAGTACGAGAACTGGCGTTACAAGGACCTGCGCACGGTCTCGGCAGGTGGGACGGCACAGCCGCTCAGCGCCCAGATCGATGCCGCCAAGGCGACCCGTCCCGACCGGGCGCTCAAGTCGGTGATCCCGGCGGGCCGTCCCGACCGGTCCACGCGGGTGCTCCTCGCCGGCACGGAGCCGGGCCCGTTCGCCCAGGGGATCTCGGTGTACGTGAACCCCTACACCGGGAAGGTGCTCGGCGAGGTCGACGACTCCGCCACGCTGATGCGCAAGATCCGTACACTGCACGGCGAGCTGATGGTCGGCCCCATCGGCGACCGGGTGGTCGAGACCTCGGCCTGCTGGGCGCTGGTCCTCGCGGGCAGCGGCGTCTACCTGTGGTGGCGCGGCCCGGCGCGCAAGCGGGTGAAGACCCGTACCGGACGGCCGCTGCTCCGCCGCGTGCACGGCCTGACCGGGGTCTGGGCGGGCGTGGTGATCGTCTTCCTGATCATCAGCGGGCTGCCGTGGTCGGGGGTCTGGGGCGACGGCCTGCAGAAGATCAGCGCGAAGATCGGCTCGACCGCGCCGGAGGGGGAACGCTACGAGCGGTCCTCCACCCCGCCGGCGAAGGCGGGCGATCTCTCCCGGGACCCCGACACCAAGGTTCCGTGGGCGGCCGAAGAGCAGCCCGTGCCCTCGTCCGGGCACGCGCGGCACGGTGGCACCTCCGGCGGCCAGGTGGGGAACGTCCCGGTCGAGCAGGCGCTGCGGGCCGTCGCCGCGCGCGCACCGCACTGCCCGCCCGCGTCCTGCGACTACAAGGTGCTGCTGCCCAAGGGGGAACGCGGCGTCTACACGATCACGGTCGGATCCCGGGCGAACCCGGCCGACGAACGCACGATGCACGTCGACCAGTACTCGGGCGCGGTGATCGGCTCGTACGGCTGGAAGGAGTACGGCACGCTCGCCAAGGCCGTCGAGCAGGGCATCTCGCTGCACGAGGGACGCCGGTACGGCCCGGCGAACATCGCGGTGATGCTCGCGGCCTGCCTGGCCCTGATCACGCTGACCGTGACGGGCGTGTGGATGTGGTGGAAGCGGCGGCCGCAGGGGTCGGCCGGCGCGCCGCGCCGGGCGGCGGACCGGCGCACGACCCTCGGCGTGGCCGCGATCATGCTCGCGGCCGGGCTGCTCTTCCCGCTCGCCGGGATCACGATGCTGGCCGCGCTGCTCATCGACGTGGCCGTCGTCCAGCGCGTCCCCGCCCTGTCCCGCCGCTTCGGCTGACACCGCGGCTCAACTGACACCGCGGCTCAACTGACACCGCGGGCCAGCTGAGGCCGCGGCCCGGCTGAGACCGCCGCCCAGCTGAGACCGCCGCCCAGCTGAGACTGCGGCCTTCGCGCGGGTCGGGCACAGGTGTGCCCGGCCCGCGCGAAGGGCCCGACGAGTGTGAGACGCGCCTAGATGACGACGTCGCTGCGGCGTTCCAGGAGGGCCACGTCGCGCCAGACCGACCGGCCGCCGAAGTCGTGGCGGCCGAGGTGCTCGCGCACGCCGACCAGCCGGAAGCCCAGCGACTCGTGGAGCCGGATGCTGGCGGCGTTCTCCGGGAAGATGCCCGCCTGCAGGGTCCACAGGCCGCCGCGTTCGCTGGAGTCGATCAGGGCGCCGAGCAGCGCGCGGCCCGCGCCCCGTCCCTGCGCCTCGGGATGGATGTAGATCGATATCTCCGCGATCCCGGCGAACGCCTCGCGATCGGAGATCGGCGAGAGCGCCGCCCAGCCCAGGACCCGCTCGGCGTCCCGGGCCACGAACCGATGGTCGGCGAGCTTGCCCGCGGAGAACTTCTCCCAGGTCGGGCAGGCGGTCTCGAACGTCGCGTTCCCGCTGTCGATCCCGGCCTGGAAGATGGCCAGCACCTCGTCGGCATGCTCGGGCAGCATCGGCGTGATCTCCACGCGTCCACTGTACGGAACGGACGAATCACACCAAACAGGACCCCGGTCCGCGGCGGAGCTCAGGCGCAGACGACCTTGCCGCCGACCGCCTCCTTGATGGCGGTCGCGACCGCCTTGCTCTCCGGCGTGATCAACCAGGTCATGTCGTCGGTCACGCTGCAGACACTGCCGCCCATGCCCTTGATCGTCTGCCGGGCCGCCTCGTAGCCGGCCGCGGAGCTGTACAGCTCGATGTTGGTCTGCTCGCCCTTCACCGCGCAGCTGACCTTGGTGCCGCCGGCCACCTCGCCCGCCTTGGGGGCCGGGCAGCCGAGCCCGGCCTGGCGGATCTGCTTGGTGAGGTTCTGCAGGGCCGGAGCGGCCTTCGGCACGGGCTCGGCCTCCGTCCCCGGGGACGCCACGCCGCCGGACTGCGACGCCTTGGGGCTGCCGGACGCGGCGGGCTTGTCGTCGCCTCCGCATCCGGCGGCGGCGAGACTCAGGGTCACTGCTATGGCGAGAAGAAGGCGACGACTCAAGACGGCCTCCATTGTAGTTTTGATCAAGAAGGGACGATGGTAGCGGGCGATCAAGGGCCCTGCAGGTAAGTACGGGTGCGGTCCATCTCCTCGGCGATCGTCCGCCCGACCGCGACGGGGTCGCGGTCGCGGATCGCCTCGACCAGCGCGTGGTGCGCCGCCCGCCCGTGGTCGTCCTCCGCCCGGCTGATGTCGATCATGGCGGCCAGCTCCAGCAGTCCCTCCCGCAGCACCGGCACGAACTCGGCGAACAGGTCGGCCAGGATCGGGTTGCGCGCGGCCGCCACGACCGCGGTGTGCAGCGCGATGTCCGCGTCGATCAGGGCCTCGTCCGAGTCCCCGGCGGCCTCGTCGCGGCGGGCGAGGGCCGCGTCCAGGGCGGCCATGTCGTCCTCGGTCCGGCGTTCGGCGGCCAGCTCGGCGGCCCTGACCTCGATCATCATCCGGATCTCGTAGACGTCCGCCACCGAGGCCCGGCGCAGCTTGGCGGGCCAGTCCTCCCGGACCTGCGCCGCGATGACGAACACCCCCGCCCCCTGGCGCGTCGCGACCAGCCCGGCCCCGGCCAGCGCCCGGATCGCCTCGCGCACCGTCGAGCGGCCGACGCCGAGCTCCTTCGCGAGGGTCGTCTCGCCGGGGAGCTTGCTGCCGACCGGCCAGTGCCCGCCGGTGATCTGGTCGCGCAGGTGCGCGGCCGCCTGCTCGACCAGCGGGCTGGGACGGAGGGGCCCGAGCGGCATGCGAACATCCTTATCAGGTTGTCTGAGGAGCTGAGGTGTGGTTATCGTACCCCTCATGACGCTGTGCGGTCTCCTTCTCGGACGCCGCGGCGGGGCCTGACGCGACCGGCACCCCGCCGCGGGGTTCGATGGCGCCGGTCCTCCGACCGCGACGATGTCGATCGCGACCACAGCGAGGACAACCCGTGAGCCCGTTCCCCACCCTCCGCACGCCCGCCGGCCCGGTGCCCGCCGGCGCCCCGGCCTGGAATCCCCAGCGCGGCAGCTCCATGCCGTTCCACCGCTACCGCCCGGCGGAAGAGCGCGTCCCTCTGCCGAACACCGACCGCGCCTGGCCGGCCCAGCGCCTCGAACGCGCCCCGCTGTGGGTGCCGGTCGACCTGCGCGACGGCAACCAGGCCCTCGCCGAGCCGATGGACCCGGCCCGCAAGCGCCGCATGTTCGACCTCTTCGTGGCGATGGGCTTCAAGGAGATCGAGATCGGCTACCCGTCGGCCAGCCGGGCCGACTTCGACTTCGTCCGGGAGCTCGCCGCGCCCGGGGCCGTCCCGGACGACGTGACCGTCGTGGTCTTCACGCCCGCCATCCCCGACCTCATCGACCGGACCTTCGCCTCGATCGAGGGGATGCCCAAGGCCGTCGTGCACCTCTACACCGCGACGGCGCCGACCTGGCGCGACGTCGTCCTGAACCGGAGCCGGGACGGGGTACGTCAGATGATCATGACGGCGGCCCGGCGGATGGCACGGCTCGCGGAAGGCCGTCCGGGCGTGCGCTTCCAGTTCTCACCGGAGGTCTTCAACCTCACCGAGCCGGACTTCGTCCTGGAGATCTGCGCCGAGCTGACCGGGCTGTGGGACGCGACGCCCGAGCGGCCGGTGATCCTCAACCTGCCGGCCACGGTCGAGATCGCCACCCCGAACGTCTACGCCGACCAGATCGAGTACATGCACCGCCATCTGGCCCGCCGCGACTCGATCATCCTGTCGGTGCACCCGCACAACGACCGCGGCACGGGCGTGGCCTGCGCCGAGCTGGCGGTGCTGGCCGGCGCGCAGCGCGTCGAGGGCTGCCTGTTCGGGAACGGCGAGCGCACCGGGAACGTGGACCTTGTGACCCTGGCGCTCAACCTGCACGCGCAGGGCGTCGACCCGCAGATCGACTTCTCCGACATCGACGAGATCCGCCGGACCGCCGAGCACTGCACCCGGCTGCCCGTGCCCGCGCGCCACCCGTACGGCGGCGACCTGGTCTACACGGCCTTCAGCGGCACGCACCAGGACGCGATCGGCAAGGGCTTCGCGCACCACGGCGAGCGGGCCGCGGAGCTGGGCGTGCCCGCCGCCGAAGCGCCCTGGGAGGTCCCGTACCTGCCGATCGATCCGGCCGACGTGGGCCGGGACTACGAGGCGGTGATCCGCGTCAACAGCCAGTCGGGCAAGGGCGGCATCGCGTACCTCCTCCAGACCGGCCACGGTCTGGACCTGCCGCGCCGCCTGCAGATCGAGTTCTCCCGCGTCGTGCAGCGGGCGACCGATGACAGCGGCGAAGAGGTCACCGCGGAGGACCTCTGGGATCTCTTCCGCGCCGAGTATCTGGACCACGCCGACGAGGGTCCGGTCGCCCTGATCGGCTGGCGCACGTCCCACACCGGCCCGGAGCGGCACGACTTCACGGCCGAGCTGCGCGTCGACGGCCGCGAAAGCGTGCACCAAGGAACGGGCAACGGCCCGCTCGCGGCGCTCACCGACGCCCTGGGGGCGGCGGGCATCAAGGTCGAGATCCTGCACCAGGCGGAGAACGCCACCGGGTCCGGCTCCGGCAGCCGCGCCGCCGCGTACGTCGAATGCCGGGTGGACGGGACGACGTCGTGGGGGGTGGGCCTGGACACGTCCATCCTCACCGCGTCCGTGCGAGCCGTGCTCTCGGCCGTGAACCGCGCCCGCGCCGCGTAGCTCGCCGAAACCAGCTGTGGCGGGGGGGGGGGGGGGGGGGCCCCCGGCCCCCCCCCCCCCCCCCCCCCCCGGGGGGGGGGGGCGCCCCCCGGGGGGGGGGGGGGGCGCCCCCCCCCCCCCCGGCGGCCCGCCCCCCCGCCGCGGCCGGCC
>NZ_JBICUD010000012.1:0-417259 GCF_043198015.1 Spirillospora sp. NPDC048911
GTTGGAGTTGCCGTCGATCTATTTCGCGCACAGCCGGATGGTGTTCGAGCGTGACGGGATGCTGCTGGCCGACATCTCCTACGCCAACCGCGGCGGCGACGAGCCGGCGTTCGAGGCCACCGTCCGCTACCGCACCGTCGGCGACGCCTCCTGCACCGGCGCGGTGAAGTCGAGCGCCGCCACCCTGGACGAGGTGATCGAGGAGATCGCGGCGACCCGGATCACCGAGCGCGGCCAGACCCGCGCCGACGATCGGGCCAGCGAGGCCGCGATGGAGGACCGCAAGAAGGAGGGTTACTTCTAATGACCGCCTCCAAGCAGATGGACATCCTGCGGTTCGCCACGGCGGGCAGTGTCGATGACGGTAAGTCGACGTTGATCGGCCGGTTGTTGTACGACTCCAAGTCGATCTTTGAGGATCAGTTGGAGGCCGTGGAGCGCACCAGTGCTGATCGGGGTGAGGAGTACACCAATCTGGCGTTGTTGACCGATGGGTTGCGGGCCGAGCGGGAGCAGGGCATCACCATCGATGTCGCCTACCGCTATTTCGCCACCCCGCGGCGTAAGTTCATCATCGCCGACACCCCGGGCCATATTCAGTACACCCGCAACATGGTGACCGGTGCGTCCACCGCCGACCTGGCGATCATCCTGGTGGATGCGCGTAAGGGCATTGTGGAGCAGTCGCGGCGGCACGCGTTTCTGACCACGTTGTTGAAGGTGCCGCATCTGGTGGTGGCGGTGAACAAGATGGACCTGGTCGACTACGACCAGACGGTGTATGAGCAGATCATCGATGAGTTCACCGCGTTCGCCTCCAAGCTGGAGGTGGCCGATCTGACGTTCATTCCGATTTCGGCGTTGCATGGCGACAACGTGGTGGAGCGGTCGGCGAACATGTCCTGGTATGAGGGGTCGTCGCTGCTGCATCATCTGGAGCATCTGCACATCGCCTCGGACCGTAATCTGATCGATGTGCGGTTCCCGGTGCAGTCGGTGATCCGCCCGCACGCCTCCACCGACCCTGATCTGCACGACTACCGCGGCTATGCGGGGCAGGTGGCCGGCGGGGTGCTCAAGCCGGGTGATGAGGTGGTGCATCTGCCGTCGGGGTTGACCACCACCATCACCCACATCGACGGCCCGGGCGGCCCGGTCGGCGAGGCGTACGCACCGATGTCGGTCACGCTGCGGCTGGCCGATGACATCGATATTTCGCGTGGGGACATGATCGCGCGGCCGAACAATCGGCCGGAGGTGGCGCAGGACATCGAGGCGATGGTGTGCTGGATGACGCCGGATCGGGCGTTGGCGCCGCGGATGAAGCTGGTGATCAAGCACACCACCCGGACCGCCCGCGCGATGGTCAAGGATCTTAATTACCGGCTGGATGTCAACACCCTGCACCGTGACGAGCAGGCCACCTCGCTGGAGTTGAACGAGATCGGCCGGATCAGCCTGCGCGTCACCCAGCCGCTGTTCGTCGACGACTACGGCCGCAACCGCCTGACCGGTGGGTTCATTTTGATCGACGAGGCCACCAACAACACCGTCGGCGCCGGAATGATCATCGGCGCCAAGTAGGCCGGACACGGGGACCTTGGCCATCGACCGCCATCATCGGGACGGGCGCCCTTCCACCGGGCGCCCGTCCCGATCGAGGCCGTCCGTCCTCGTCACGGGCGGAGCCGGGTTCATCGGCTCCCACTACGTGCGTTCACTGGTCTCCGGCTCGTACCCCGCCTGGGCCGGAGCGCGGGTCACCGTCCTCGACAAGCTGACCTACGCGGGCAACCTGGCCAACCTGAAGCCGGTCGAGGGCGGTTTCACGTTCGTCCACGGCGACATCTGCGACGAAAGCCTTCTCGCACGGGTGGTCCCCGGCCATGACGTCGTGCTCAACTTCGCCGCGGAGTCGCACGTCGACCGGTCCATCGACGACGCGGGCGAGTTCGTGCGCACGAACGTCCAGGGTGTCCAGGCCCTCATGCGGGCGTGCCTGAACGCGGGCACCCGCCGCGTCATCCAGGTCTCCACCGACGAGGTGTACGGCTCGATCGACACCGGCGCGTGGGCCGAGGACGCGCCGCTCGCGCCCAACTCCCCGTACGCGGCGGCCAAGGCGGGCGGCGACATGATCGCCCGCGCGTACGCGCGGACCCACGGCCTGCCGGTCAGCCTGACGCGCTGCGGCAACAACTACGGGCCCTACCAGTACCCCGAGAAGATCATTCCGCTGTTCGTCACGCGCCTGCTGGACGGCCATGACGTCCCGCTCTACGGCGACGGCGACCACGTCCGCGACTGGATCCATGTGGACGACCACTGCCGCGGCGTCCAGCTGGTCGCCGAGCACGGAGCGCCCGGCGAGGTCTACCACGTCGAGGGCACCGGCGAGCTGACCAACCGCGAGCTCACCCGCCGCCTCCTGGACGCCGTCGGCGCCGGCTGGGAGCGGGTCCGGCACGTCCCCGACCGCAAGGGCCACGACCGCCGCTACGCCCTCTCCGGCGCCAAGCTCCGCGCCCTGGGCCACACGCCACGCGTCGATCTCACCCAGGGCCTCGCCGAGACCGTCCGCTGGTACGAGCGACACCGCACCTGGTGGGAGCCCCTCAAGGAGACCCCTTCCAAGGACGCCGCCTGACGATCGATGACAAGTCATGCATGGGGCGCCTCGCGACCGCCGTCCCGCCCGTAGACTCGTGCGGACCGCCGGACGCCTCCGGCGGCCCCCCGAAAACCAAGGTCAGCGGGTCGCCGGGCCCGCCATGCGAGGTCGCCATGGTCCCCTCCGTCGGAGTCGTCCTGCCGACGCACAACCGGCCCGAGCTGCTGCGCCGGGCGCTGGAGTCGGTGCTGGCGCAGGAGTACGCGGGGGAGCTGCGGGCGATCGTGGTGTACGACCGCGCCGAGCCCGATCTCTCCCTGGTCTCCGACCGGGTCGAGGTGATCAAGAACGATCGTGCCCCCGGGCTCGCCGGGGCCCGCAACAGCGGCATCCTGGCCCTCGGCACCGACCTCGTGGCCTTCTGCGACGATGACGACCAGTGGCTGCCGGGCAAGCTCGCCGCCCAGGTCGAGGCCCTCCAGGCCGAGCCCGGGGCGGTGCTCTGCAGCTCCGGCATCATGATCGACTTCGATGGCCGGGAGCTGCCCCGGCTCGCGGGCACCGGCCGGGTGACCTACGACGCGCTCATCCAGGACCGCATGATGAGCGTGCACTCCTCGACCTACGTCGCGCGCCGCGCGGCGCTCGTCGAGATCGGCATGGTCGACGAGTCCATCCCCGGCGCCCAGGGCGAGGACTGGGACCTCGCGCTCCGCGCCGCCCGCCGCCATCCGATCGTGAACGTGGACGAGCCCTGCGTACGCGTCCTGTGGGGTCTGACCTCGTACTACGCCCAGGCCTGGGAGACCAAGGTCGCGGCCCTGGAGTGGTTCCTCGACCGCTATCCCGAGATCGGCCGCTCGCCCGCCGCCGCCGGCCGCGTCTACGGCCAGATCGCCTTCGGCTGCGCCACGGTCGGCCGCCGCGCCGACGCCGTCCGCTGGTCGGCCCGCGCCCTGCGCGCCAACTGGAAGGAACGCCGGGTGCCCTTCGCGCTCGCGGTGGCCTCCGGCGCCGTCTCCGGCAAACGGGTCCTGCTGGCCCTCCACACCCGGGGCCGCGGCATCTGAGTTCCGGCACCCGCCCGCATTCTCCCCGCTACGATGCCTTTTCGGCCGAACGTCACAAAGGAGCCGCACCCGTGGACACCTTCCCGCGCCGCCTGACGGTGCCAGGCATCCTCGCGCTCGCCCTGCTCGTCCTGACCGGCTGGGCGGCCGCTCCCGCGCGGGCGGCCGAGCCCGACTGGAACATGGTGGCCGAGTCGATCGGTGAAGCCGGGTACTACGTCGATTCGAGCGCCCGCTACTTCAAGACCGACACCCAGCTCGACGCGCTGCGCGGGGCGCAGGATCGCTCCACGCCGGTCTTCATCGCGGTGCTGCCCGCGGGCGTGAAGCCGGCGGTCGCGATCGGCAAGCTCCAGGCGGCGATGCGGCGCAAGGGCACCTACGTCGTCCTGGCCGGCACCTCCCTCCAGGCGTCCTCGACCGCCCTGCCCAAGGCGACCGTGCTCACCGCCTACCGCCAGGCCGTCGGCGGCAACAAGGGCAAGCCGGACCGGGCGCTGGTGGCGTTCATCCGGCAGCTCGACGAGCGGAAGGTGGGCGCCCAGAGCAACGGCCGTTCCACGACCGGCAACCAGCCGACCGGCAAGAAGGGCGCTCCCGTGCCGCAGCAGGGCGCGCCGCTGCCCGACCCGGCCGCCTCGCCCGCCAAGGCCGCGAAGAAGTCCGACGGGGGCACCCCGGTGCTGCTCTTCGTCGTGATCGGTGTGGTGATCGTGGCGGCCGCCGGAGGCGCCGGCTTCGTGCTGATGCGCCGCCGCAAGACCTCCGGAGCTCCCAAGCCCGGCGGCGCTCCGGCCGTTCCGGCCAACGCCGCTCCCGGCGGCCCCGGCACGCCTGGCGCTCCCGGTGCTCCCGGCATGCCTGGTGCGCCCGGCGCTTCCGATGGCCCAGGGACACCGAGCCCCGCGGCCGACAAGCCGGTGGCCGGACCGGGCGCCGCCGCGCCTGGGCCCCAGGCTCCGGGCGGTGGACGGCACGCGGGCCCCGGCGGACCCACGGCCTGAAGGTGAAGGTCTAGGGGTCTTCCGCGTCCAGCGTCTACGGCCGGATCAGTGGAACCGGTACGCGGCCGAGTCGGCTAGCTGACGCCAGGCCGACAGGCTGCTCGCCGAGCTCCGGTAGTCCAGGTCGCACTTGATGTGCGAGGCCTCGGGGACGTGCCGGCCGTCCCAGTAGATCAGCGCGGTGTACGCGGCGTACGGCGGCCGCTGGAGGAGCTCGCCGGCCTCGCGCAACCAGGCCGCCTTGCGCCCCGGTGATCGCGGATCCTCGGCGGACGCCCATTCCAGCACCATGAGCTCCTTGCCGGGGTGTGCGGCCCCGAAGAGGCGATGGGGCTCGATCAGCTGCGCCAGGCTGAGCCAGGGAGTGGTGGGGCTCAGGCATTGGTACCAGTTGTACGCGTCGACCCCGATCCCGTCGACGTAGGCGTCGCCCGGGTAGAACTCCCGCGCCTCGCGCCCGCCGTTCCGGCTGAAGGCGAGGCTGGTCGCCGTCCACACGTAGCGGACGTTGCTCACTCCGGCCTTCCGGTAGACCCGCACCAGCCTCCGCCAGGCCGCCACGAAGTCGGCGGGCGTGCCCATCGGCCGGGAGGGCCGCGCCTCGGGCTCGTGGTTGAAGATCAGGTAGACGGGCGCGCCGAAGTCCTTCAGCTGCTTCGCCTGGGAGAGCAGATCGTTGTGGAGCGGCGTGCCGCGCTCGGCGTCGGCGATGTCGCGCCACCGGATGACGGTGTCGTCCAGCCGCTTCGACTTGATCGACAGGTAGAGGGCCCGGTCGCCGTGCCGCGCCCACCGCGTACTGGAGTCGAAGACCGGCTCGTCCCAGCGGCGGAAGACCCGGACGCCGGCCAGCCGATGCCCGGTCTCGTCCTCGCGCTGCTGGATCTCGGACTGGTTCTGCGCGGCGACGCCGAGGGCCACCCGGGGACGCGGCCGGTCGTCGGAACCGCCGCCGCAGGCCGCTACCAGGGTCGCCGACAGCAGAACGAGGGAGATCGCGCCGGTCCGCGGCGCTCGCGGCCTCACCATCTCATCAGCAGGGCCAGGTGCCGGCGGCCCGCCCCCACGTCCAGCACGCGGCCGGCGGGGCGCCCGCCGGCCAGCACGACCGTTCCCGGCTTGGTCCGCGGGGCCTTGGCGCCCGAGCCGAGCTGGCCCTTGCTGCCCGATCCCCAGGTCAGGACCGAGCCGTCGGTGAGGGTCGCGACACCGTAGGCCTCGCCCGCGACGATCCGGACCACGCCGCGCAGCCGCGGGCTCTGCACCCCCACGACCTGGACCGGCCGCGGGGAGGAGTTGGTCGTGCCGTCGCCGAGCTGCCCGGCCGTGTTGTTGCCCCACGCGACCACGCCGCCGTCACCGCGCAGCGCGAAGTTGTGCTGCTCACCGGCGGTGATCGTGACGATGTCGCGGAGCACCGGAAGGCCGTGCGGCCCGGACACGCGCACCGGCTCCAGCCGGTTGGTCAGGGTGCCGTCGCCGAGCTGCCCGTAGTCGTTGCGGCCCCAGCTCACCGCCGTGCCGTCGCGCAGCCGGGCCAGCCCGTGCTGCCCGCCGGTGGCGATCTGGGTCACGCCGGCGAGCCGCTGCTCTCCCTCGGGACCGCGCACCGCGCGCGGGAGGGCACGGTCGACGGAGCTGCCGTCACCGACCATCCCGAAGTCGTTCGAGCCCCAGCCGACCACGGTGCCGTCCTTGAGCAGGGCCAGTGCCGTGTTGCCGTCGGCGGCGATCGCGCTCACCCGGGTGAGCGGCCCGCGACCGTCGGGGCGCAGCACCACCGTCGGGTCGGGCGGCTCGCCGGTGCGCCCCGTCCGCCCGATGCCGCGCTGGCCGACCGTGCCCGCGCCCCAGGTCACGACGCTTCCGTTGCGGAGCAGCGCCATCGAGAAGTCGGTGTCGGCGGCGATCGCGACGGCGCCGGTGAGCGGCAGCCCGGAACCGCCCGGTGCCCGGACGGCCACCGGCTCGCTCCGGCCGATGCGCGTGCCGTCCCCGAGTTGCCCCTTGTCGTTGGCGCCCCAGGCCGCCACCCGGCCGCCGGAGACCAGCGCGAGGGAGTGCCGGCCGCCGGCGGCCACCGCGACGGCGCGCAACCGGCCACGGCCGCCCGCTCCCGCCGCCGGTGCAAGGGCCGCGTCCATCGGCTTGCCCGGCGCGCGGCCGAGCTGGCCGTCACCGTTCAGGCCGGCGGTCCAGACCTCGCCGGCCTCGCGCGCGGCGGCACCCGGCGGAGGCGCCGGATGCGCCTGCGGGATCTTGTACTCCTGGCTGGTGGAGACCGTGCACGCGGTGGCCGTGACGGTCACCGCGATCACCGCGGCCGCCGTGCGCGCGCGGAGCGGTGCGGCCCGCCGGATCCTGATCTGGACGTCGCTCATCAGGGCCGGCGGGCGGTCAGCGACCGCGGACACAGGCGAACAGATGCCGCCCGTAGTTGTCGTCGTAGGGCGGCCGGGCGTCGTCGTCCGGGCCGAGGTCGACGATCTCGTCGAACGTCGTGTGCTCGCGCAGGAACGCGGCGATGCGGGCCGGGTCCCAGCCGTGCAGCGAGGTGCGGAACCACTCCTCGTGGCCCTGGCCGGTGTCGAAGAACAGCACCCGGCCGGTCGCCCGGTCGAGCAGCTTGATCAGCTCTTCGGCGGAGACCGAGCCGCGGCCCAGCACGAAGTGGTGGAGCAGGCTGAAGCAGGACACCACGTCCCACGTGCGGCCGGCGTCGCGCAGCAGCTCGACGCAGTCTCCCGTGGCGATGGCGTCGCCGGGCAACCCGTAGGCGGCCCGGCCCAGCGGGATCGCCAGCGGGTCGCGCTCCATGCCCGAGGCGGTGAAACCGGCCTCGGACATCTGCGAGACGAACCAGCCATAGCAACTGGCGACGTCGAGATAGCTCGCCGGAGCCGCGATCTGCCGTTCGGCCAGGAACGCCTGCATCTTCTCAAGGCGATCGGTGCACTGACGTACTCTGGCCCAGTTGTGGAGCTCTGGCGCGTCCAGGGGCTGGTAGAGCTCCCGGTTGCCGTCGATCCAGCTCATCTTGAGCAGATGGTCCTGGAGGGGGGTCGTCACGGGCAGCCACTTGGCGAGGACCGGGGCGGTCGTCCGGCCGCGCATCGCGGCGACGGCCAGCCGGTGGTGCCCGTCGAGCACCTGGTAGTAGTCCGAGCCGCGCACCGGGGCGACCAGCACGGGATCGCCGGGGCCGCTCTGGTCGGGGCGCCGGCCCCGCTGCCGCGTCGCCTTGCCCTGGTAGCGCTCGATGAACACGCGGGCCGCCGTGATCACTCCGGCCTCGTCGGTGGCCCCGAAGTAGGTGGAGCCCGCCGCGATACAGCGCAGACCCAGCCGGCAGTAGGCGGTGCCGAGGAGCTCCTCGTCGGTGAGCGGGTGATCCGCGCCGCGCTCGTCCACGAGCCTGAGCAGCGCCACGTGCGGCCCGTCGAGGAACGGGGTGGACGGCCAGAGCATGTCATCGGTGCGGTCGGCGAACTCGCGCGCCGTCCAGCCTCCCTGCGCGCCCATCAGCAGGCGGTCGAGCGGGACCATGGTGTGCCAGGGGCGCCGGAGCACCGCCGTGGACACCGCCGAGCGCGCCTTGGGCGGAATGGGCAGGGAACGCCCGGCGTCGACGAGCCGCCCGTACAGCGGGCCGCTGGGGGCGACCCCGGCCTTGCGCAGGAGAGTGCGCGAACGACGTCGCACCTGGTCAAGCTTTGCGGGCATGCACTCTCCTTGGAGGGTCGTCGTCGGGCACCGGCGGCCGGGCGCCACGCCGGCCGGGCAGCAGTGCGGTGAACGCGGTGAGCGCGAGCCGGTCCCGGCCGAACCAGAGTAGGGCACCGTATGCGGCCATGCCGGAGATGAGGCCTATCGCCAGTCCGGCCGCGTTCGCACCGAAGATCTCCCTGATGACCAGGGCCAAGATACCGAAGCACAGGAGCGCCACGGACGCCGCCAGCGGCAGCCCCGCTCCCTTCGGGCCGATGGCGAGGATCCGGCGGACCTGGACCATGCCGAGGAGGTTGCGGGTGATGATGGCGGCGGCCCAGGCGATCGCCGCGCCCGTCGCCCCGTACCGGTCGATGAGCAGCAGGTTCAGGGCGATGTTCACCGCCAGCGCGGTGGCGCTGTTGACCAGGCTGAGCCCGCTCCGGCCGGCCATGAGCAGCAGCACGTCGAGGGGGCCGGCGGCGGTGGCGAGCAGCATGGCCAGCGCGAGGATCACCGTGGGCGCCTGGCCGGCGCCGCTGTAGCCGGAGCCGAACAGTGACAGGTAGACCGAGGCGCCCACCGCGACCGTGAGGTGGACCGGCCAGGTGAGCAGCACCGTCCACGTCGTGGCGACCGCGAAGACCTTCTGGGCGCCCACGCGGTCGGACAGGGCCAGATGCCGGCTCACGGCGGGCTGCATGACGTTCTGGACGGCCTGGGTGCCCAGCTGGCCGATCACGATGAAGCGGGTCGCGGCGGTGTAGAGGGCGGCCTCGCGAGGCGAGGCGAGGGCCGCCAGGAGCACGATGTCGGCGCGCTGGAGCGCCTGCTGGCAGATGCCGGCGACCGCGCGGGGCGAGGTGAACCGCCAGAACTCCGCGGCCTGCGCCTTGATCGCCCCCCGGCCCCCCTCAGACGGCGTGGCTGCGGACTGCGGCGGCGCGGACTGCGATGGTGCGGACGGTGAGGCCGCGGACGGCGGCGGTGTGGACTGCGACGGCGCGGAGAGCGACGGCGAAGGCGGCGGCGCGGTCGTTGTTGCGGCGACGTCATCGAGTGTGGCGAAAGTGCGGGTGGCCAGCCGCCGGTACCAGAGCGCCGCGGCCACCATGCCCGGCAGATACGGCAGGGCCCAGGCGAGCGCGAGCGCCGCAGGGTGATCGGTCAGCAGGGCCGCGGCGGACGCCCCACCGACCTGCGCGAACTGCCGGAAGACCTTCTCGATGGCCACGGTGGGCCGCATCGCCCCATGCCCGCGGGTCGCCGCCAGCAGGGCGTCCTGGAGCGCCGCCAGCGGGAGGAAGGCGGCCAGCACCCGCAGCATGACGGTGACCTGTTCCGGCTCACCGGAGCCGAGCCGGCCGGCCAGCCAGGGCGCGAGCACGGCCAGCACCACGGCGCAGGTCACCGCGAGCGCCGCGACCGGCACCAGGGCGATCGGCACCGTGCGGCGCGCCGCCGCCGGGTCGCCGAGCGCGAGGTGGCGCGGCACCCAGCGCAGCAGGCCGGTGTCGGTGCCGAGGCCCGCCGCGGCGCCGAGGATCAGGAAGAGCGACGTGGCGGCGAAGAACGCGCCCGCGGTGGCGGGATCGTAGGCGTGCGCGACGACGAAGACGAGGGCGAGCCCCAGCACTCCGGCGGAGACCGCTCCGGCGAGGTTGAGGGCTCCGCCCCTGGCGAGGCGGCCGAGATTCGGCCCGTCAGGAGCCTGGTTCACTCTTGGCACCGTTGGATCCCGTGCTCCCCTTGGATTCGCGCCCGGTGTCGCGGCGCTCCTCGTCCTCGTCCGAACCCCAGGTCAGGCTCGGCCAGTAGTCCGCGACCTCGCGGACGCCCTCGCCCGTCGTCTCCGGCGAGCGGCCGTGCCGTCCGCCGGACGTGCTCTGCCCGGCCTTGCTCTTCCTGGCCGAGCTGGCCACCGGCTTGTCCGGCAGCTCGGTGCCGTCGTCGTCGGAGGCGGTCAGCCTGAGGTCGCTCACCATGGGCAGCGGCGCGGTGTGGTCGGGCATGGTCGACGTCGGGTCGGCCGCGTCGAGGTCGGCGGCCTTCTCGGCGGCGCGCCGCCGGCCCGCGCGGGACCCCTCGGCGCGCTGACCCGGCAGGTGACCCTCGGCGCGCCGCGATGACGAGGACAGCGCGGTGGACGCCAGCGTGCCGGACGCCGCCGATGACGCGGTGGACGAGGGGGAGGGCGACGGCGACGCGGCCGTGCCCGGCCTGCGCTCCGGCTCGTGGCCGTCCGACAGCCGCACGGACGGACCGCCGTCCATCCGCCGGGTGTGGCCCTCGGCACGCTTGGCCCGCTTGCTCGGCGGGGTGTCGACGACGACGCCGATCACGAGGGTCTTGGTCCGCTCGGCCTCGGCATAGGCCTGCTCCAGCTCGTCCCGCGTCGTCACGCCCAGCGTCACGACCAGGACCACCGCGTCGGCCAGGGCCAGCAGCGCCTGGGCGTCGGCGTCGCTGACGCTGTCGGAGTTGACCACGACGAAGCCCGCGCGCCGGCGCAGGACGTCGATCGCCTCGCGCATCCGCGGGCCGCTGAAGCGGTGCGCGGCCTCGACCGGGTCACCGCCGCGGGGCAGCAGCCGCAACTGGGAGTCGGCGTGCACGAGCAGCTCGGCGGGGTCGACGCCGCTGAGCAGCGCCTCGGAGAGGCCCCGGGAGCGCCGCAGGCCGAACAGCGGAGCCGGGTCGGGCTCGCTGCTCGCCGCGTCGACCATGATCGTGGCCGAGCCGGCCAGCGCCAGCGCGACGGCGAGGTTGGAGCTGACCACGGTCGCCGAGCGGCCGGGCGTCGCCGCGGTGACCAGCAGGGCGACCGGGGCGGACGGCGCGCCGGCGACGATCGAGGCGCGCAGCCGGCGGTAGGCGTCGCCCGCGCCGCCCTTGGGGGCGCTCGCCAGGGCCAGCGACCCCTCGCCCTGCTTCGGGCGCGGCACGGTGCTGAGCACCGGGACCCCCAGCTGCTCGATGTCCTGGACGCCGTGCAGGCGGCGGTCGGTGCGCATCCGGAGCAGGACGAGGGTGACCGCCAGCAGCAGGCCGATGATCAGCCCGCCGCCGGCGAAGGTCAGCGGGCGCATCGCGGCCGGCGTCGCCGGCGGGAGAGCCGGGCTGATCACCTGGCCAGGGTTGATCGGGGTGCTCCGGACGTCGTTGGACTGCTCCTCGATCACGCCGAGCTGGTTGGTGTAGGCCTGGACGCGCGTGTTCCAGTAGGCGCGCTGCGAGCCGGTGGACGACTGGAGCTTGGTGGTCGCGGTCTGGAGCACGCCCTCGACGCGGCGCGAGCTGTCTTGCAGCTTCTTCAGCTTGCCGTCGAGGATGGCCTGGGTGCGCTGGCGCCGGTAGGCGAGGTAGGAGTCGGCGAAGGCCTGGGCCCCGTCGCGCGCCTGCGCCGGGCCGTTGGCCGCGAAGCTGATGTTGAGCACCTGGGTGTTGGGCGGCACCTGGACGGTGACCTGGGCGCGCAGCTCGCCGGGCGACTCCTCGGTGCGGAGCTTGGCGCGCACCATCTTGGCGACCGCGTCGGTCTTGACGAGCTGCGCCTCGGTCTCGAGGTTGAGCAGGTCGTCACCACGCCCTTGCGGTGAGTACGGGTTGCCTTCCAGGGGCGACACGAGCGTGGACGCCGTCGCCGTGTAGAGCGTCGTGGTGAGCAGCCCGGCCGCCAAGCCCGCGCCGGTGGTGAGCAGCGCGATGAGAAGGATCAGCTTGCGCTGGCGGCGCAGGGCGGCGACGAGCTGTCCATGGGCTGTTCCAGTCTGGTCGGCCGCCACTTCGTCTCCCCAAGTGTTCGATGCCTCTGAACTCGTCGACCGGCACCAGGCCGCGTGTTTGCCTCGACATTACCTGCAGTCCACCGTGCCACGCCCTGGCCTTGCGTTTCCCGCGAGACCGGCGTGTCCGGCCGAGCCATTCAGCCGGACGCCGGCGCAAGGTCGTTCCGTCTCCGCTTGCCGTGGTCGCGTCCCGTCCCGGCACCGACCAGCACGATGCCGTGCGGTTTGGCCGAGACCGCCTCGAGCGCGCGGACGCCCGCGGCGAGGTCCTGGTCCAGCGCGTGGGCACTGTCGGTGACGAGCACGTTGAGGTCGCACGCGAGCGCGACCGAGAGGGTCCGGGCACCGCTCAGCCCGGCGCCGACGACCACCACGACCGAGGACACCCGGCGGGCGGCGGCGATCGCCTTGGTGATCTTCCGGTCCTCGTCCGGGTTGCGGAGCACGATCACCGTGAAGCGGGGATCGGAGTCCAGCCCGTCGTCCGCGCGCTCGTGCCAGGTCTCGTCGGCCCCGTCGCCCTGGTCGATGCGCAGCAGGGTCACCGTCCGGCCGCTCTCGACGACGGCGGCGGCGAGGTCGCGCGCCGGATCGACGGCCACCCGGCCGGGGACCCCGGCCAGCAGGATCGTGGTGGCGTCCTCCTGGTGGACGAGGTTGCGCAGCCGGCGGCCGGCGTTCTGCCAGCCCACCGGGTCGTCCCGGATCTCCGCCAGCACCGGCAGGCCCAGCGACTCGCGGATCTCCGCCCGCGTGCGCAGCCGCCGGGGGCGCCGCGCCCGCGCCATGCCGAGGCCCACGCCCGCCAGCAGTCCCAGCCCGGCGCCCGTGGTCGGCGAGACCTCGCGGCCGGGATCGTCGGCGACCTGCGGCGTGGAGCCGCCGCGTACCACCTCGCCGGGCTGGATCGCGGTGCCCTCGAGCTGGGTGAGCTGCTTCTCGACCTCGCCGATCTCGCGCATGATCGCCTGCCGGCGGGTGCGCACCGTGAGCCGGGTGAGGTCGGACGGGTCGCCTGGCAGAGAGGCCAGCTGCCTGCGCAGGAGGTCGCGGCGGCGTTCCAGGCCCTCGCGGTTCCGCTGCTGGATGCCGCCGAGGATCTCGCCGCGCAGCGTGAGGTACGTCTCGGCGACGATGTCGGCGCCGTCGCGGGCGTGCACCGGGGTGTCGGCGGTCACCATGATGTGCAGGACGCGGGTGTTCTCCGGAACGCGCATGGCGACCCGCCGCGTGAGCTCCTCGCGTCCGGCCCGGAAGCCGGGGAAGGAGCTGAGCCGGCGGAGCACCTCGTCGGAGTGCACGAGCTGGGTCTCGGTGTCCATGGTGGACTCGCGCGGCCGGCGCTTGACCGGGGTCGCCAGCGGAGCGGGCAGCAGCGTGGTGCTCTGCAGGCCCGTGTGGAGGGGCACGGGCGGGGCGAGCACCACCACGGTCGCGGTGTAGGTGGGGTCGACCAGGAGCATCGTCCGCAGGAGTCCCAGGACGGATCCGGCGATCACGCAGACGGCGATGATCGGCCACTGCCGCCGGACGAACCTGGTGTAGCGGGCGAGCGGCACGGTGTCGGGCGGAGGGGGCGGCGACGACCGGACCAGGATCCGGCGCCCCGGGACCGCGGGTGATCGCAGCGGGTCGCTCATCTCATCGCCTCGTCCCATCGCCCCATCAGCGCCGCCAGGCGGGGACCTCACCGAGCAGCTCGGTGAGCCTGGTGTCGTACGGCTCGAAGTGGCCGGTCAGCCGGGCCCGGACGGACTCGGGCATCGGCGAGCTCGGCCTGGCGTTGTGGCGTTCGAACGTCGCGGGACGCCAGCGCGGCAACTCCAGGAAGTCGATGATGCGGTCATAGTGCGGCTCGGGCTCGGCGAAGAAGTCCTCGGCGAACAGCACGTGCACGCGCTCGCGCCCGAACAGGCCGAAGAGCACGTCCAGCTGGTCGGCGTACTGGCCGCGTTCGACGTAGGAGTGATGGCGGTGGCTGTGGCTCAGGTACCCGCCGTCGGCACGGATCTTCTCGACCTCGCCCGCCAGCCGGGCCGGCTCCAGCTCCAGGGCGCGCTCGAACGGCTCGGTCTCGAAGCCGCGGGCCAGCTCGTGCTTGTGGGCGGAGAAGGCCCGCTCGACCGGGTCGCGAAGGAGGGCGATCAGCTTGACCCCGGGAAGATCGGCGGCGATCCGCGCGGGTGCGAGCGGGTGATGCATGTAGTAGCCGGCCGACTCGAACGCCAGCGGCCGGCAGCCGACCTCGGCGGCGCGCCGGCGGGCGGCCGCCCGGGTCGGGAAGTGCCCGCGGTACCAGCGCCGCCCGCGCTGGTAGTTCACGTCGAAGTAGTGCACACCCTTGTGGAAGTTGGGCTGGGCGATGGCCGGATGCTCGGCGAGCGAGCGGAACAGCGAGGTCGTGCCGCCCCGCTGCGTGCCGACCATGAGGAAGTCGGGGAGCATGCGGAGCTCGGTGGTGAGGCGCCCGATGGACCGGGTGGTCGCCCGGCCGGAGTCCTTCACCCACTGCGGGGCGTCGCGTCGCGAGATCATGCGTGTCCTCCGGCGTGCAGCAGGCTGAGCAACTGGTCGGCGCGCGCGCGCAGCGGTGCCCCGATCGGCTCCTGGGCGGCGAGCTGGTAGCGGACGCAGAGCTCCAGGAAATAGAGCTCCGCGAGGGCGGTGGCCGCGGCACCGGAGAGGCCGAGCGGCGCGGCCAGCTCAGCCGCCAGTTCGGGGGAGGGCAGGTGCTCGTAGGGTGACCGGGCGGCGGTCCGGGAGGCCTCCTGCAAGCGGTAGTGCAGGAGATCGAAACCGCAGGGAACCCCGTCGGCGAACCGTTCCCAATCCCACAGCTGCACCTTGCCGCGGCGCCAGGACATGTTCCACGGGGTCCAGTCGCCGTGCCAGGCGCCGAACTCCAGCGCCACGGAACCGTGGCGTTCGCCGGCGCGTTCGATGACCTCGGCCAGCCGGGCGGCGGCGCCGGCGTCGTCGAGCCGGGCCGGCACCTGCTGGATCTCGGCCCAGTACGGGCTGTCGGCCAGCTTCACCTCGTGCCGTCCGGCGCCGGAGGCGGCCAGAGCGCGCATCGCCGCCAGCGGCGCGGAGCGGCGCGGGCGCCAGCCGAGGGCGGTGGTCGGCAAGGCCGAGAGGACCAGCAGGCCGAGGCCGCGCCAGTCGCCGTGATGCAGGACGCGCGGCACGTCGATCCCGGGCAGTTCCCGGCCCGCCAGGTTCGCCAGCGCCTTCGCCTCGGCGGCGATCAGCCCGAGGGCGGTGGGGGTGTCGCCGACCTTCACGAACGCCACCGCCGCGCCGTCCGGGGTCAGCACGTGCAGGATCGGCTTGCGGTTGGCCCGGAGAGGCCCCAGGCCCACGGAGACCACCACGGTGCGCCCGAGCAGCTCGCCGAGATGGTCTTCGATCGAGGCCCCCTCCCCGCCGTGGACGCGGAGCCGGTCGCGCATGGCCCGTTCGGGCAGGCCCGTACGCGCCGCCATCGCCGCCAGCGACCGGGAGACCCGTTGCTTGACCCCGAGATCGTGGCTGTAGCGGCGGAGCGCCGCCGCGGCGACGCCCGGCATGCCCGCCGGCAGCAGCAGCCGCGGGTGGTCGGCGTCGGGAAGGAAGACCAGCTCGCGGCGGTGGCCGTCCGCGGTGCCGCCGCTCCCCGCGCCTGTGCCGCCCCGGCCGGCCGGCGCACGGCGATCGTGCGGCTCGACCCGGGCCCCGGGCCACAGGGCCTCGACCGTCTCGACCCAGGCGGCGGCCTTCGTCGCGCCGCTCATGCCGGGCCGCCCCGGGCCGTGCGGCGGGCGCGCCACATGAGCGCCACCGCGATCATCACCGTGAACAGCGGGACCTCCACGAGGTCGTAGGTCAGCACGAACAGCCCGAACGAGAGGAGCACGGCACAGCCGGCCAGGCAGTAGGGCGCGCGCGAGCGCCAGTGGCGGAAGAAGAACAGGGCGAAGAAGAGCAGGAACGTGATCGTGCCGCCCAGCCCGGTGGCGAAGATCAGCAGCCAGATGTGCCCCTGCGTGCCCAGCGGGGGCGCGCCGCAGGCCCGGCAGCCGGGCCGGTCGCCGCCCGCCACCGAGGTGAGGTTGCCCTGGACGTCGCGGGTGGAGCCGAAGCCGACGATCGGCGAGCCGGTCATCGCGCTGCGCACCGTCTGGGAGGCCAGCAGCCCGCGGCGGTTGTTGCTGTGCGGGTTGTCGAGCCGGGTCTGGATCATCCCCGGCAGCGGTGAGGCGGCGATCAGCACCGCGCCGGCCAGCATCGCCGTGACGGTGCGCCGGACCGTCGAGAGGTCGCCGTTCGCCAGGATCTTGGCGATGCCGAACAGCGCCATCACGGCCAGCGCCAGCCACAGCCCCCGGTTGAGGGAGTAGACGACCGGCCACAGGGAGAGCAGCAGGATCACACCGCCGGCCGCCCGCCGCGTCCGGGAGCCTTGGACCAGCCAGGTCATGATGAAGAAGGGCAGGAAGAACGCGTAGGCCGAGCCCCAGGTGTTGGCGTACGGGAACGGCGCCATCGGCCGCGCCTGCTCGAAGCCCAGGATCGACTCGATGGAGGCGACCTTGGGATGGATCCAGTCGGCCATGAACTCGTTCTTCGCCAGGCCGCCCGGGAGGATCATCTCGACCGGGGAGGTCAGTTCGAGGGTGGGGAAGAACGAGCCGATCAGCCCGCCGACCGTGGTGAACACGAACATCAGGCCCAGCAGCCGGGCCACCCGGTCGGCCGGCAGGTCGCGTTCGCGCAGGTTGCCGATGAAGAGCAGGACGACCGTCGCCGCCACGTACCAGGCGACCCGCCAGAAGAAGACCAGCAACCGGCCCATGCCCCCGCCGACCGCCGCGCCCGGGGCCTGGGCCCAGAGCACGCCGACCCCGAGCAGGACCCAGACCAGGAAGAACAGCCAGAGCCCGAAGCCGCGGGGGACCACCAGCTGGGCCCGGTTGCGGTAGAGGTACAGCGCCATGGGCACGGTCATCAGCAGGAAGATGAACGTGCCGAGGCCGAGCAGCCACCACACCGGGAACCCGACGAAGATGACGGTGAGCGGCCAGCCGGGCCCCAGCCGGTGGCTGAGCGAGAACTTGCGGCGGGTGCGGTAGATCTTGCCGAAGTGCGGCGTGGCCCCCGGTCGCGGGCGCGACCACGTCGGGACGCCGCCCGGCGCGCCCGTCGCTCTCGTCCCGCTCACACTGCCCCCAGTCGTCCCGACTTCGCAGGCTAACCCGTCAGCCACGCCGGCGGTGCCAGGTGCGGCGATGTCCCGTCTCGACCCGCCCTGATCAGGAACGAAGTGTATGGGCACGTTGAGACCTAATAGTTAGCCCTATGTCGTGTGTGCTCGTGTTTCGCCTCGATACGCTGCCTCGTCCGGCAGCACGC
Organism: Spirillospora sp. NPDC048911; assembly: GCF_043198015.1. Lineage (NCBI taxonomy): Bacteria > Bacillati > Actinomycetota > Actinomycetes > Streptosporangiales > Thermomonosporaceae > Spirillospora > Spirillospora sp. NPDC048911. The sequence goes on from NZ_JBICUD010000012.1 coordinate 17,573, forward strand.
GAACGACGCCGGACCACCCATGGCGCGGCGTCATCCGCCGCGCGCCACCGGAACGAAAGGGGCGGGTGTGCGTTCAAGCTTGCGCGGGCTGATCGCCGTGGCGATCGGATCGGTGCTGGCGGCGGGGGCCTTGACCGCAGCCTCACCAGGAACTCAAGCGGCGGCCGAGCACCAGGATCGTCTGGTGAGCGCCGACCCGGCCGACTTCACCCCCCAGGTCCAGGACGGCGCGGTCAAGTCGATCGTGCAGCTCGGCGACCGCGTCTACTTCGGGGGCTCGTTCACCCAGGTCAAGGAGCCGGGCGCCGGCAAGCCGGTCCTGGAGCGGCACGGCGTCTTCGCCGTCAAGGCCGCGACCGGCGAGATCATCCCCGACTTCGCCCCCGACGTCCTCGGCGGTGAGGTCAGCGTGCTGCTGCCCACGGCCGACGGCAAGGACCTCTACCTGGGCGGCATGTTCCGCAGCATCAACGGGACCGACCGCCTGGTGCTCGGCCGGATCGACGCCACCACGGGCGCGCTCGACACCGCGTTCAAGCCCCAGTTCGACGCCCGCGTCAAGGACCTGCGGCTGGCCGGGGGCCGGCTGTACGTCGCCGGCAACCAGGCCAAGGTCGGCGGGGTCGACCGGGCCGCGCTGGCCACCGTCAACCCGGCCACCGGCGCCCGCGACGACTTCGTCGACCTGAACTTCACCGGCACGCAGAACGGCGGCACGACGCTCGTCTACAAGATGGACGTCAACCCCGCCGGCGACCGGCTCGTGGCGGTCGGCAACTTCACCACCGTGGCGGGGCAGACCCGGCGGCAGATCGCCATGATCGACATCAGCGGCGCCACCGCGCAGCTCGCCGACTGGCAGACCGCGCGCTACGCCGACAGCTGCTCCTCGTCCTTCGACAGCTACATGCGCGACGTCGACTTCTCGCCGGACGGCCGGTTCTTCGTGGTCACCACGACCGGCGCCGCGGGCGGTGTCGCCAAGCTGTGCGACACGCAGGCGCGCTGGGAGACCGCGGCCACCGGCAGCGGCCTCCAGCCGACCTGGGTGACCCAGACGGGCGGCGACACCTCCTACGCCGTGGAGATCACCGACTCCGTGGTGTACGTCGGCGGCCACTTCCGCTGGTCCAACAACCCGTTCGGCGTCGACACCCCCGGCCAGGGCGCCGTCTCCCGCGAGGGCATCGCGGCCCTCGACCCCGAGAACGGGCTGCCCTTCAGCTGGAACCCCGGACGTACGCGCGGGGTCGGCGTCTTCGACCTGCTCGCCACCTCGCAGGGGCTCTGGATGGGCAGCGACACCGACATCGCCGGTGGCGAGACCCACATGAAGCTGGCGATGTTCCCGCTGGCGGGCGGCACCGTGATACCGAAGAAGTCCGTGGGCAAGCTGCCGGGCAACGTCTACTACGGCGGCGGCACCGGCTCCTTCGACCCCAACTTCCTGCGGCACCGCTCGTTCGACGGCACCACCGCGGGGGCGGTCACCCAGGACGCGACCGGCGGGGTCGACTGGCGGACGCAGCGCGGCGCGTTCATGATCAGTGGCCGGCTCTACCACGGCGCCAGCGACGGCAAGTTCTACTCCCGGACGTTCGACGGCCAGGCGTTCGGCGCCCCTGCCGAGATCAAGACCGGTGACCTGCTCACCAACATGAGCACCTGGCACGACCAGGTGAAGTCGATCCGGGGCATGTTCTTCACCGGGGGCCGCATCTACTACACGCGCGGCACGTCCTCGCTCTACTACCGGTACTTCACACCGGAGAACGGCGTTGTCGGCGGCCAGGAGTGGACCGCGAGCACCAGCCTCGCGGGCAGCAGCTGGTCGAGCGTGGGCGGCATGTTCGCGCACGACGGCCAGCTCTACTTCGTCAACACCTCCACCGGCCGCCTCAACAAGATGGCCTTCACGAACGGCGTTCCGTCCGGCACTCCCGTGACCGTCGACACCGGCGACTGGCGCGGCCGGGTCCTGTTCCTCTACGCGGGCACCCCGAACGAGGCGCCGAAGGCGTCGTTCACCCAGAACTGCGCCGCCCTGCGCTGCACGTTCAACGGCGGCGCCTCGGCCGACCCCGACGGCTCGATCGCCTCGTACCGCTGGGACTTCGGCGACGGCCAGACCGCCACCGGGGAGACCGCCGAGCACACCTACCAGGAGGCCGGTTCCTACCAGGTCAAGCTGACCGTGACCGACAACCGCGGCGACCAGGACACCGTCACCCAGACGGCGGTCGTGGCCCCCGACCGCGCGCAGGTGGCGTTCCGCGGGACCGACGGCTTCAACGCCAACACCAAGCAGGCGAGCGTCACCGTCCCGGCGAACGTCCAGGCCGGCGACGGGCTGGTGCTGATCCTGAACGTCAACAACACCGGGTTCACGATCACTCCGCCGCCCGGCTGGACGCAGGTCGGCACGCAGAGCGGCATCGCCCGTTCGACGGTGTGGCAGCGGGTCGCCGAGGCCGGTGACGCGGGCAACGCGGTGAACGTCGGGATCAGCGACTTCGCCAAGGCCGACCTGCGGCTCCTGGCGTACTCGGGCACCAGCGCGACGGCGCCGGTGGCGACGGCGGCCGAAGCCGGTGACGCGGCCGCGGCCACCGGGCACACCACGCCGAACGCGGCGGCGGTCGCGGGCTCGTGGGTCGTCTCGTACTGGGGCGACAAGTCGTCCACGACCACCGCCTGGACGGCCCCGGCGGACGTGACGGCGCGGGCGACCTCGATCGGGACCGGCAGCGGCCGGGTCACCTCCCTGGTCGCCGACAGCAACGGCGCGGTCCCGGCCGGGGCGTACGGCGGCCTGAAGGCGACCACCGACGCCGCGAGCCGGGCCCTGATGTGGACGATCGTGCTGGCCCCGAAGGGCTAGCGGTCAGATCGCGAAGGAACGGCCAGGCCCTCAGGGGCCTGGCCGTTTCGTCGTCTCCCGGTATCAGCGCTTCGGCACCGCGGGGTTGAAGTAGGGCAATCTGCCGAGCGCGCGGTAGGCCTGGAGTGCCTGGCCGCTGGCGTCCACGCGGGTGTCGCCGAACTTGTGGCCGTTCTTGGCGTCCCAGTAGATCAGCGCCTTCAGCGCCGGGTAGCTCTTGATCTCCCGGGCGATGCTGCGGAACAGCTCCGCCTTGTCGCGGGGGTCGCCGCTCAGCTCGGTGCCGCCCCACTCGCTCAGCATCAGCGGCTTGCGGCTGGAGAGGTTCGCGCGCGCCCAGCGGTAGAAGCCCGCGATGCCGAGCCTGCGCTCGGCGGGGGCGGCGCGGTCGACGAGATGGGTGAACGTCTTCACCGACGGGTCGGCGTAGGCGTCGAAACCGATCCAGTCGACCACGTCGTTACCGGGGTAGGTGGCCTTGAACCACGGCTTGACGACGTAGCCGGAGTAGCCCATGTAGACCATCGTGAAGACGGCGTTGTCGACGCCGTTCTCGCGGAACCGCTTCACCACGTGGCGGAACATGGCCCGGTAGTCGGCGGCGGTGTAGCCGGAGCCGGGCCGCTCCCGCACCTCCTCCTCGGGCTCATGGTGGATGGCCAGCCAGAAGCGCTCGGGGAAGTTCCGCTTGATGTGGGCCGACAGCGTGTCGATGTGGCCGTCCATCGAGCCCGAGGCGACCTTCGCCCACGACTCGCCCGCGTCCGGCTTCCAGTTGAGCAGGAGCAGGCGCCGCCGCCCCGGCTCGCGGGCCAGGGCGATGTCGGTGCGGGAGGGGAAGACCTGCTTGCCGCGGTAGTACTTGTGGTACACCGCGACCGGCCGGTCGATCTTCCGCTCGAAGGCCCGCAGGGCCGCCGGCTGCGGATAGGTGTTGACCGCCGCGCCCCACCAGGCGCCGCAGGTCGGCGCCAGCACCTTGTCGACGGTACAGCGCTTCTTCGGGCGGGTGGCCGCGCGGCCGCTCCCCGGGAGCGTTGCCGTGCCGCGGTCCCGGTCCTGCTCGGCGGTGGCGGCGGGGCCCGCGGCGATCGGAGACTGGCTGGCCTGCCGCGGATCGGGCCGCTGCGCGACCCGCGCGGCCTGGCCGGAGCCGTCTCCGACGTTCAGCGCGACGAGCACCGCCGCGACGCCGCACGAGGTGCCGGCGACCACTGCGAGGGCGGGCTTGGACAGGCGCGGGAACGTGCCCCTGGAAGAGCGTGCCGGGGCGCGCTCGGGCGAACGTCCGCGGCCGTCTCGGCGCGGCCCGTCAGACCGGGGCGAAATCATGAGCGATGACTATAGTTTTCGCCTTTCGCCCCGGCCAGGCGCCATCCCAACTGGGCATGGATCGGCTCCGGCTCACGACAGCGGGAAGAAGCCGACGCGGCCGTGGTACTCCTTGCCGAGCTGGTCGGTGTCGCTGCCCACGAACAGGCCGTTCGGCGTGGCCACCAGCGTTTCGACGCCGTGGCCGCGGGTGCGCGTCGGGTTCCAGGCCAGGGCCTTGCCGGTGGCGGGGTTCAGCGCGGCGATGCCGGGCCGGGAGACCGCGCCGGGGCCGGCGAAGTCGCGCCCGTAGGGGTTGTCCTGCCAGCGCTGGTGGCCGCCGACGTAGACCGCCGCGCCGGTGACGGCCGTTGCCAGCAGGGTGTCGCCGCCGGTCCAGTTGACCCAGGTCGGCCGCTGGCCGCTGCCCGTCTTCGCGGTCTCCCAGCGCGCCGCCGAGTCGCAGAGGGCCGAGGTGCCGTAACCGCCGCCGGTGGTGACCACCACGAAGTAGGCGCCGTCGGGGGAGAAGTCCATGCCGCGCATGTAGGTGTGGAACGAGTTGATGTTGCAGAGGTCCGCGTACTGCTCGGTGGCCCAGCTGCTCAGCTTCGCCGGGGACGTCTGCGTGTCGATCATGGCGATCTGCGCCCGGCGCTGGCCGCTCACCCTGGTGAACGTGCCGTTGATGAGCAGCCTCGTGCCCTGCGGGTTGATCGCCATCTTGAAGACCTTCAGCGCGCCCGCCCGCGGGTCGCTGGGCGTGAGGGCGAAGCCGGTGTCGAGCGCGCCGCTGGTGGCGTTCACGGCGGCGAGCGTGTTGCGCGTGACGCCGCGCACCTTGGTGAACATGCCGCCCAGGTAGATCTTGGCGCCGTGCCGCTTGAAGTCGTAGACGACGCCGCCGCCCACGTTCGGCTTGAACGCGGTGACGAGCTTGCCGTTGGGCACGCCCAGCCGGACCAGGCCGCCGGTCTGCGTGCCGTTGACGGTCCAGAAGCCGCCGCCCGCGTACACGGTGTTGGCGTCGCCGGTCTGGAGCGCGTACACGGTGCTGTTGACCGCGGGCTTGAAGGCCGTGTCGACCTTCCCCGTCTTCGCGTCGAAGGCGAAGAGGTTCTTGCGGGCGATCTGGGGCTTGCCCGAGCCGGCCTCGCGGACCTTGGTGAAGTTGCCGCCGACGACGACCTTCGTGCCCACGACGGCGATGGCGCGAACCGTGCCGTCCAGGACGTGGGGTGTCGTGTTGGCCGGGTTCGCGGACACGACCTTCGTCTGCTTGATGTCCGCGACCGCGCCGGGGCTCAGTGCGGCCCCGGTCAGCATGGCTGCGGCCGTCGCGGCGGTCAGGCCGAGGCGTCGACGCATGGATTTGCTCCGATTCGCGCTGTGATAACTGGGAATGTGTACCACACCGGGCACCCATTGGTCTTGAAGAGCACACATAAGTCACAAGGGAACGTCTGTGCCGGGTCGTGCCTTAGGGGGTCTGTGCGGCCGTTCGTGATCGGTCCTCCACTGGTGATCCCGTCGATTTCCGTGCTCGGCGTGGCGTGACGACCGCGAAGAAGAGTTGGAAGATCAGCAGGAAGATGAACGCCTCGTAGAAGCGGACGGCGTATCTCACGACGTCGCCGGGGATCCCGCTCAGCCCGATCCGGTAGGCCAGGACGTGCAGCACGACCGGGGCGACGATCAGGAACGCGAACCAGCCGATCCGGCGCGTCCTGGCGGCCGGCGCCGCCGGGTCGAGGACGCGCCGGTCGAAGACGTCCAGCGCGAGCGGGGCGAGCAGGAGGACGGCCAGCGCCTCGGCCATGTCGGTGACGATGGCGGTCCAGCCGCCGAAGACGATGAGCGCGAGCGTGAGCCCCGAGAGGACCAGTGCGGCGTCCCTGTGGCGCCGCCGTGGCTGGACGTACGGGATGAGGGCCGCCAAGGCGAAGAACGCCTCGTTGAGGGTGGTGACCCGTGTCGGCCACTCTTCGGCCAGATAGAAGAGCAGGGCGACGCCGAAAGCGCACAGTGCGACGGCCCAGGTGACCGGCCATTCCCATCGGGAACCATGCAGCCTGGGCCGGGCGAATTGCACCCAGAGCGCGAGGATCGCCGCCGTTGTATAGGCCTCGGTGTTGTGGGAGACCTGCTTTGCGCCGACCGGCAGGATATCGCTCAGAACCTGGAACAGAACCGCGCTGACCAGCAGAATCAGCAGGGCGTAATAGCCTGCTGAAAGAAGGTTGTCCCGATTCCTGATCGTCACGGCGGCAACCTTAGCCGGGACCGGACTATCCGGTCCAACCATCACAATGCTCCCATCTTCGTGTGCGGCGCGCGCTGATCCTCGGCTAGCCTGACCGGGCTCTAGCGAGGGGGCGCGAGATGTGGGACCACGAAACGGTCGACGTGCTGGGTGTCCGGGTGAGCAGGGTGGACGCCCCGGCGCTGCGCCGCTTCATGGCGGCGGCGGTCACCGAGCGGCGCAAGCTGACGATCACCTTCGCCAACCCCGACTACGTGCGGAAGGCGTCCAAGGACGCCGCCCTGCGCGACCTGATGAACGGCTTCGACCTCAACCTCGCCGACGGGTGGGGCGTGGTCCTGGCCGCGAAGATCTTCGGCCGTCCCGTTCCCGGCCGGATGGCCAACGACGACCTCACCGATGACCTCTTCGGCCTGCCCGCCGGCGAGGGCTGGGGCGTCTACCTCTTCGGCAACGCCCCCGGCGTCGCCGACGAGGCCGCGGCCAACCTCCGGCAGTGGTTCCCGGGCCTCGACATCGTCGGCACCGAGCACGGGCACTGGGCCGACGCCACCGGAGAGATCCCGCCCGCCGACGCCGACCGCCTCGTCGCGCAGATCAACGAGGCGAAGCCGGACATCCTCCACGTCGGCCTGGGCACCCCGCTCCAGCAACGGTTCGTCACCGACCACCGCGACAGGCTGGACGCGCCGGTGATCATCACGTGCGGCGCCTACTTCGAGCACCTCGCCGAACGCCGCGAGTACTACCCCTCCTGGGTCCTCAAGCTCCGCGTCGGCTTCCTCTACCGGCTGGCCCGCGAGCCGCGCCGCCTCTGGCGCCGCTACACGATCGAGCTCGGCTCGTACGTCCTGACCGTCCTGGCCCATCGCGTCCGCCACGGCCGCCAGTCCGGCTGACACGGCGCCTGCGCGCGCGCGATCGCAGGTGCGCCCGAGATTAGGTGCGCTGACCTTCAGGTGCGCTGGGGGGCGGGTTCCGGGTGCTCTTCGGCTTCGTCGGGCGGCCGCTCGGAGAAGGGGAGCGCGGGGAGGCCGTGGTGGCGGCGGACCAGCATCCATGCCGCCGCGGTGCCCGCGACGAGGCCGATGAGCGTCCAGGCGAGCGGGACGGCGCCCAGGCCGAACATCTTCAGCGCCGACGCCACGAGCACGAAGCCGAGGGCCCGGCGGATCAGGCCGCCCGGCGCGCGGGAGGAGATCTTGGAGCCGAGGTAGACGCCCGGGATCGAGCCCACCAGCAGGGCCGCGGTGACCTCCATCTGGAAGTCGCCGAACAGCAGGTGGCCCACGGCGGCGGCGAAGACCAGCGGGACGGCCTGGAGCAGGTCGGTGCCGACGAGCTGGTTCGCCTTGAGCGTGGGGTAGAGCGCGAGCAGGGCGACGATGATCAGGGAGCCGGAGCCGACCGAGGTGATGCCGACCACCAGGCCGCCGACCATGCCGACGATCACCGTGGGGACCGGCCGGATCGTGATGTCGGGCGTCTGGCGGGCGGCGGGCTCGCCGGGCGCGGCGGTGCGCCGGTCGGCGCCGGTCCGCCGCGCGGCCCGGTCGACGAGCGCCTGGTAGCCGCGGACGACGAGCCCGGCGGCCGCGATGAGCAGGGCGACGCCCATCGCCTTCTGGATGACGTCCTCGACCTCGGCGCCGTGGCCGAGGGCCCGCGCGATCAGCACTCCGGAGAACGCTGCCGGCACCGAGCCCACGCACAGCCAGGCGACCAGCCGCATGTTGATCGTGCCCTGGCGGTAGTGCACCGCGCTGCCGACGGGTTTCATCACCGCGGCGGCCACCAGGTCGCTGGAGACCGCCGCGAGGGGGCTGACGCCGAAGAACGTCACGAGCATCGGCGTCATCAGCGCGCCGCCGCCCATGCCGGTGAGACCGACGACGATGGCCACGAGGAACGAGCCGAGCGCCATCGTCCAATCGAAGTCCATTGGCATGACCTACCAGGCATATAGGAAAACTAGAACACCAGGGTAAGGGGTACCCCGAATCGTTCCGAACCTTGCCCCCGGCGGTCGCCTCAGTACGTGACCTGCGTCACTCGGCGCGGACCCAGCCGCCGGCGACCAGGAGCTCCAGGACGCGATCCACGGCCTCGCCCGGGGCGAGCTGGGAGGTGTCGAGGGACAGATCGGCGTCGGACGGCTCCTCGTAGGGGTCGGAGATCCCGGTGAACTCGGGGATCAGCCCGGCGCGCGCCTTGGCGTACAGCCCCTTGCGGTCGCGGCGCTCGCACTCCGCCAGGGGGGTGGAGACGTGGACGAGGACGAAGTCGCCGGCCGCCGACACCATGCGCCGGACCTCGGCGCGGGTGGCCGCGTACGGGGCGATGGGCGCGCAGATCGCGACGCCGCCGTGCCGCGTGACCTCGGCGGCCACGTAGCCGATGCGCCGGATGTTGAGGTCGCGGTCGGCCTTGGAGAACGTGAGCCCCGCCGACAGGAGCCGCCGCACGACGTCGCCGTCCAGGAGGCTGACGGTGCGGCCGCCGCGCTCGACCAGGGCGTCGGCCAGGCCGCGCGCCACCGTCGACTTGCCCGAGCCCGACAGGCCGGTGAAGAAGACGGTGAGCCCGCGCTCGTGCTTGGGCGGCCGGGCGACGGCCAGCTCGGCGGCCACCGCGGGCGGGGTGAACCAGTCCGGGATCGGCTCGCCCCGGTCGAGCAGCTCGTTCAGCTGGTCGTGGGTCAGCTCGGCCTGGACGTGGTCGGGCTCGATGCGGGCCACCGGCCGCCACACCTCGACGTCCGCGTCGTACGCCCACGGCTCCGGGATGATCACCGGCACCGCCGTGCCCTCGGCCTCGGCGTCCGCGAGGAGGTGCGTCGCCCCGTACGCGGCGGCCACGTGCGAGCGCAGCAGGGTGTCGCGGTCGCCGTCGAGATCGTGCCGGGCCAGCGGCACCGGGATGGTCTGCGTGCCCTCGGGCAGCTCCTTGCGCACCGCCAGCAACGCCCGGACGAGGGCCTCGTCATGCTCGCCGCCGAGCAGCGGGAGCAGCAGCACCCGCGCGCCGAGCCGCTCGGCGACCTGGCGGAGCTGGCCGAGCTGCTTGCGGTGCAGGGGCTCGCGCGTGGCCACCGCCAGCACCGGCCCGTCCACCTTCTCGATCTCGTCGGGACGGCGCCGCATGGAGTGGAACGGCCCGTGCGCCGGCGCCCGCAGCGCCTCCAGCGGACCGGCCAGCCTCCAGTCCTGCGTGGTCGGGTCCTGCCAGGTCTCGGTGACCGTCAGGACGGCCAGCGGGACCCCCTCCGGGTCCTGGAGAACCAGACGTTCGGACGTCGTCAGATCTTTGGGAACCGAGAGCGTGACCGGGACGGGCCAGGGGGTGCCGTCGGCCAGCCGCCCCCCCGCGATCACCATGGCGGTGTCGAACGAGCCGAGGAAGCCGGCGAGCGGCCGGTAGACCCCGGCCAGCAGGAGCTCCAGGTCGGCCAGCTCAGCCGGACCCGGGGTCCAGGCGGGAAGGTCGCGCAGCGTGTCGGGAAGGCCGGCGTCGGCGGTCACCGCGGTCTCCGATCCTGCCCGGCACGGATGCCGGGCTGGTCCAGGTCAGTGGGCATTTCCGCAAAAATACTGCGGCTCGGAGGATGCGTGCACCTTGGCCGGCCGTGGCCGGTATCGGCGGGGTTCAGATGACTCTGGCGAAGCGGTTCTCCGGCTTGCGGATGACCAGCGTCATCTCGCTGTGCTCGGCGGTGAGACGGCCCCGGCTGACCTTCGACACCAGGCGGCAGAGGCCCCCGGTGAGGCCGGTTCCGGCCGCGCCGGTGTTCGCCCCGCCACGCGACGCGTACTCCTCGGCGATCACCAGGCCGCGCATCACGCAGTACCACTGCATGCCGTGCCGCGACGCCACCGGCTCGTAGATCGCGGGCGGCGGCACGGCGGCGGCCCGGCCGTCCGGCTGCCCGGCGGCCTCGGCGTCCGCTCCCGCGTTCGCCCCCGCTTCGGCCCCCGCTCCCGCTTCGGCCCCCGCTCCCGCTTCGGCCCGCGCCTCCGCGTCCGCTACGGCCCGCGCTTCCGCCCTTGCCTCGGCTCGCGCCTCCGCGTCGGCCTCGGCGTTCGCTTCGACGAGCTCGGGCCTGGCCTGTCCCGGGCGCCGGCGGTCGGCGAGCCGCCGCCAGATCGGGCCGCACAGCCACCGGGGCAGCGTGCGGTCGAGGAAGCCGAAGGCGGTGTCGCGGTCGCGGATGCGCACCAGCAGCAGCCCGCCCGGCTTGAGCGCGGCCACGAACCGGTCGAGCACGAGCTCGGCGTTCGGCACCCGTTCGATGAGGTACGTCGCGTGCACGATGTCGTACGCGCGCGGCGGCATCGGCACGGTGCGCAGATCGCCGAGATGCCAGGTGTCGAGGTCGGTGCGGTCGCGGGTGTGGGCGCGCAGCGCGGGCGCGTCCATGTCGACCCCGGTGACGCGGTACTCGCGGTCACCGAGGTCGAGCCCGCGACCCCACCCGCAGCCCGCCTCCAGGATGTGGATGCGCTGCAGGGGCCTGTCGCGGGCGTACTGGCGGGCGCGTTCGGAGAACAAGTCGCCGTCGTTGACCGGCGGCCTTCGCAGATCGGTCACAAACTCGCATCGTAATCGCCCGACTGCGGAGCGTTCGCTATTTACTCATTCTTGGTCTCGCACGTGTCGTGGATCTATGCGCCGTTCTCAGTCGTGACCCGAGGAGACGTCCAGGTCGGCGGGCGTCATGAGCCAGACGGCGGCGGCGGTGACGACCAGGAGGACGCCCCCGGCGAGGCCGGCCCACTGGAGCGACTCGGTGAAGGCCTGCTGCGCCCGTGCGGCCAGGTCGGCCCCGGCGGCTCCCGCCTCCCGCGCGACGTCCATCGCCCCGCCGAGCGACTCGCGCACGGCGCCGGCGGCCGGCCCGGAGACGCCCTCGGCCGCGAGCCGCTCGGCGGGCAGGTCGCCGCGGTAGACGGCGGCGGCCACGCTGCCGAGCACCGCGACGCCGAGGGCGCCGCCGAGCTCGTACCCGGTCTCCTCGATGGCGGCCGCGCTGCCCGACTTCGCCGGCGGCGCGCCCGCCATGATCACCGCGGACGCGATGGCGAGCGAGCCGAGCCCGACGCCGACCAGGCCCAGCGAGATCGCGACCGCGAGGTAGGTCAGCGGCTCCGGCCAGAAGAAGATCACCAGGTAGCCCGCGCCGGTGAGCGCGAGCCCGCCCGCGAGGACCGTGCGCGCGCCGATCCGGTTCGCCAGCGCGGGCGCCAGCGGCGACGCGATCGCCGCGCCGACCGCCTCGGGCAGCAGCCGCAACCCGGTCTCCAGCGGCGAGTACCCCTGGACGAGCTGCATCCACTGCGCCATCAGCAGCATGGTCGCCGCCATCGCGATGCTGACGGTGAGCGCGGCCAGCACTCCCGCGCTGAACGCGGGCCGCCGGAACAGCCGGATCTCCAGGATCGGGTCGGGCCGCCGCAGGCAGCGGCGCAGGAACCAGCCGAGCGTCACGATCGCGACCGCCGCCGACACCAGCGCTCCGGCGTCGCCGAAGCCCTCCTTGCCGAGGTGCTTGATCGCGTAGACCAGTGCGACCATGCCCACGATGGACAGCACCGTGCCGAGGGCGTCCCAGCGGCTCGGGCTGGGGTTGCGCGACTCCGGGAGCAGGACGAGCCCGGCGATGATCGCGACGACCATGACCGGAACGTTGACCAGGAACGCCGAGTGCCAGGAGAAGTGCTGCAGGAGGGCGCCGCCCAGGATCGGGCCGAGCGCGCCGCCGAGCGCGGCCATCGTGGCCCAGATGCCGAGCGCCGTCGCGCGTTCCCGGGGGTCGGTGAACAGGTTGCGGATCATCGACAGCGTGGACGGCATGATCATCGCGCCGCCGACGCCGAGCAGCGCCCGGAGCGCGATGACCTGGCCGGTGCCGTCCACGACCAGGACGGCCGCGGACGCCAGCCCGAAGATCGTGAAGCCCGTGAGCAGCATGCGCTTGCGGCCCCACCGGTCGCCCAGGTTGGCGACGGTGACGAGCAGCCCCGACACCACGAGCGAGTAGACGTCGACCATCCACAGCAGCCCCACCGAATCGGGCCGCAGGTCGGCGGAGATGTCGGGCAGCGCCACGTTCAGGACGGTCATGTCCATGACGACGAGCAGCAGGCTCGCCGACAGGACCGCCAGCCCGGCCCAGCGCCGCGGATGCGGCGGCGGGGTCGCGGGGGCGGCGGCGGTGGTCTGCGTGATGGTCATGGGGTGCCCCTGGCCGCGTTGCCGTTCAGGAAGGTCTCGAGGACGAGCTGATCCAGGTCGCGGCGGGCGACGTTGCCGTAGCGGAGGCTGTCGCGGGCCGCGACGAGCAGGCCGTAGACCGTGTACGAGATCCACCGGACGGGCAGGTCCGGGCGGAGCACGCCGGCGCGCTGGGCGGCCGTGTAGAAGACGATCTCGCGCTCTTCGAGCTCGTCGGCGCGGGCGACCAGATCGGGCATCTGCGCCATGAAGTGGTCGGTGAGCGCGAAGCCGTACTCGTCGGCGTCGGCGACGAAGAGGCGCATCACCGTGCGCAGCGCGGCGGCGATCCGCTCCGCGTCGCCGGAGGCGGCGGCCTCGGCCAGCCCGGCCTCCCGCTGCGACTCCTCCCAGCGGTCGAGGGATCGGGTGCCCAGCGTGTGGATGAGGATCTCGCGACTGGCGAAGTGGCGGTGCAGGGTCGCCCGGCTCGTGCCGATCGCCTCGGCGAGCCGGGCCATCGAGGCCGTGGGCTCCTTGTTCAGGTGCCTGATCGCCGCGGCGATGATCTTCTCTTCGCTGGAGGCCATGTGCGTCAATCTCGTCTAGGTTGAGACAATTTCGTCTAATTCTACACACATAAGTCGCAAAACTGGCATCCGGAGGACGCTGACGGGCTTCTGACAGCGCACGCGCGGGTGTCGGTACGGGCGCGTAGGCTGGGTAGTGCTACCGGGGACAGCTGGCCTTCCCCGGATTTTCGGGCTGCCCCGCGGCTGGGCGGGGGGTGTCCGCGCGGGCCCGCGGGCCCGGCGGTGTGGACGAGTAACGGGCGATGATGACGCTTTCTGGACTTGTTGATCTGGCGTGTACCGACCCTGGGCTGGACCGTGCGCTCAAGGAGGCGCGGACCGACCACGAGATCGTGGCGCCGCCGTCCTTCTGGCCGATCCTCGGCGCGGCGCTGGCCCGCGCGGGCGACGGGGTGGTCCTGGCGGTCACCGCCACCGGGCGGGAGGCCGAGGACCTCGCGGCGGCGCTGACGAGCCTGCTCGACCCCCAGCGGGTGGCGCACTTCCCCGCCTGGGAGACGTTGCCGCACGAGAAGCTGTCGCCGCGTTCGGACACGGTCGGGCAGCGGCTCGCGGTGCTGCGGCGGCTGACGCATCCGGCGTCCGGCGACGGGGCGGGCCGGCAGGGTACGGGCGGGCAGGGCGCTGGCGGCCCGCTCGACGTGGTCGTGACGCCGATCCGGGCCGTCCTGCAACCGATCGTGTCGGGGCTCGGCGACCTGGAGCCGGTGCGGCTGCGCGGTGGCGAGGACGCCGAGCTGGAGGACGTGGTGCGCCGGCTCGTCGACGCCGGTTACCACCGGGTCGACCTGGTGGAGAAGCGCGGTGAGATCGCCGTACGCGGCGGCATCCTCGACGTCTTCCCGCCGACCGAGGAGCACCCGCTGCGGGTGGAGTTCTGGGGCGACACGGTCGAGGAGATCCGCTACTTCAAGGCCGCCGACCAGCGGTCGCTCGAAGTGGCCCCGGACGGGCTGTGGGCGCCGCCGTGCCGCGAGCTGCCACTGACCCCCGAGGTGCGCGAACGCGCCAAGCTGCTGGCCGAAGAGCACCCGGCGCTGGAAGAGGTCCTCGGCCGGATCGCCGACGGCGACACCGTCGAGGGCATGGAGGCGTTCTCGCCCGTCCTCGCCGACCACATGGAGCTGCTCACCGATCTGCTCCCCAAGGGCTCGACTCTGCTGGTCTGCGAGCCCGAGCGGATCCGGACGCGCTCGGTCGAACTCGTCCGCACCAGCCAGGAGTTCCTGGAGGCGAGCTGGGTCAACGCGGCCGCCGGGGGAGAGGCGCCGATCGATCTGGGCGCCGCCGCGTTCCGCTCACTCGAGGAAGTACGCGAGCACAGCAACGCGCTGGGGCTGCCGCGCTGGTCCATCACCGCGCTCAACCCCGAAGGCGAGGCACTGCAGCTCGGGGTGCACGCCGCCGAGGCCTATCGGGGCGACACCGCCCGCGTGATGGGCGACCTCAAGGGCTGGATCTCCGATGGCTGGCGGGTCGCGCTCGTCACGCCCGGCCACGGTCCCGCCGAACGCCTCGTCCAGCTGATGGGAGAGGAAGGGCTGGGCGCCAAGCTCACCGACCTGCCCGTCCCGCCCGAGCCGTCCCTGGTCAACGTCACCACGGGCCTGCTTGAGCACGGTTTCACGTTCGACTCGGTCAAGCTGGCCGTCCTCACCGAGACCGACCTGTCCGGGCAGAAGTCCTCCACCAAGGACATGCGGCGCATGCCGTCGCGGCGTCGCGGCGGCATCGACCCGTTGCAGTTGCGCGCCGGTGACTACGTCGTGCACGAGCAGCACGGCGTCGGCCGGTACGTCGAGATGGTCAGCCGCACCGTCCAGGGCGCGACGCGCGAATACCTGATCCTCGAATACTCCAAGGGCGACCGGTTGTTCGTCCCGACCGACCAGCTGGAGGAGCTCACCCGCTACGTCGGCGGCGAGGCGCCCAGCCTGCACCGCCTCGGCGGCGCCGACTGGGCCAAGGCCAAGTCGAAGGCGCGCAAGGCGGTCAAGCAGATCGCCGGAGAGCTGATCCGGCTCTACTCCGCGCGGATGGCCTCGCCGGGCCACGCGTTCGGCTCGGACACCCCGTGGCAGCGCGAGCTGGAGGACGCGTTCCCCTACGTCGAGACGCCCGACCAGCTCGCCGCCATCGAGGAGGTCAAGGAGGACATGGAGAAGCCGGTCCCGATGGACCGGCTGATCTGCGGCGACGTCGGCTACGGCAAGACCGAGATCGCGGTGCGCGCGGCGTTCAAGGCCGTCCAGGACGGCATGCAGGTCGCGGTGCTGGTCCCGACGACGCTGCTGGTGCAGCAGCACCTGTCGACGTTCTCCGAGCGGTTCGGCGCGTTCCCGGTCACGGTCAAGCCGATCAGCCGGTTCCAGACCGACAAGGAGATCGAGGAGACGCTGCGCGGCGTCGCCGACGGCACCGTCGACGTGGTGGTCGGCACGCACCGGATCATCTCCTCGCAGACCCGGTTCAAGAAGCTCGGCCTCGTCATCATCGACGAGGAGCAGCGCTTCGGCGTCGAGCACAAGGAGGAGCTCAAGCGGATGCGGACGCAGGTGGACGTGCTCGCCATGTCCGCCACGCCGATCCCGCGCACGCTGGAGATGGGCCTCACCGGCATCCGCGAGATGTCGACGATCCTCACGCCGCCGGAGGAACGGCACCCGATCCTCACATTCGTCGGCCCGTACGAGGAGAAGCAGATCGCCGCGGCCATCCGCCGGGAGCTGCTGCGCGAGGGCCAGGTCTTCTTCGTGCACAACCGGGTGCGGTCGATCAACCGGGTCGCCGCCACCCTGCAGCAGCTCGTCCCGGAGGCGCGGGTCGCGGTCGCGCACGGCCAGATGAACGAGCACGAGCTCGAAAAGGTCATGGTCGACTTCTGGGAGAAGAACTTCGACGTCCTGGTCGCGACCACGATCGTCGAGTCCGGGCTCGACGTGCCCAACGCCAACACCCTCATCGTCGACCGCGCCGACATGTACGGCCTCTCGCAGCTGCACCAGCTGCGCGGCCGGGTCGGGCGCGGCCGCGAACGCGCCTACGCCTACTTCCTCTACCCGCCGGAGACTCCGCTCACCGAGACCGCGCACGAGCGGCTCGCGACGCTGGCCCAGCACACCGAGATCGGCGCGGGCATGTACGTGTCGATGAAGGACCTGGAGATCCGCGGCGCGGGCAACATCCTCGGCGCGGAGCAGTCCGGGCACGTCGCGGGCGTCGGCTTCGACCTCTACGTCCGGATGGTCGGCGAGGCGGTGCGCGACCTCAAGGAGGGCGGCGGCGTCCGGGAGATGCCCGAGACCAAGGTCGAGCTGCCCGTCGACGCGCACCTGCCGCACGAGTACGTGCCGGGCGAGCGGTTGCGCCTCGACGCCTACCGGCGGATCGCGGCGATCGTCTCCGACGACGAGATCGGGGCCGTGCACGAGGAGCTCAAGGACCGGTTCGGCCCGCTGCCGGTGCCGGTGCTCAACCTGCTGGAGGTCGCGCGGTTCCGGGCCAAGGCGCGGAAGGCGGGGCTCACCGAGATCACGCTGCAGGGCAACTTCGTGAAGTTCGCCCCGGTCGATCTGCCGGATTCCAGGCAGGTGCGGCTGCAGCGGCTCTATCCCAAGAGCATCCTCAAGCCCGCCACCAATACCCTGTTGGTGCCCACGCCCAAGACGGCACCGCTCGGCGGGCGTCCGCTGCGGGACCAAGAGCTGCTCAAGTGGGCCACGGACCTGGTCGAGGCGCTGTTCCTGGAGGCCACCGCCGCCAAGTCCCCGTAAGCTGACGAACTCGGAAGTGATCACCGACCCGGGAGTGATCACGGATCGGAATGGGACTGCCGTGCTCGGAAAAGTAGTGAAGGCGACGCTCGCGGGGGCGGTGCTGGCCGGGGCCCTGGCGGGTTGCGGCGGCGACCCGGTCAAGGTGGGGGCCGCCGCGGTCGTCGGCGACGACCGCATCACCACCGCCAGGCTCGACCAGGCCGTGCTCGACTGCCGGCGGCAGTTCAAGAACGACCAGGTGGCCAACCAGGTCCGGGCGGCCCTGGAGAGCCAGCGGCAGCAGCAGCCCACGTCGGGCGAGCCCGCCGACTGCAGCGCGCGGTCCGCGCTCGACACGATGGTCAACTTCAGGGTCGCCGCGGCGGCGGCCGAGACCGCCGGGGTGTCGGTGACCGAGAGCCAGGTCGACCGGACGATCGGGCTGATGAGCCAGCAGGCCCCGGCCGAGTCGATCGTGGTGGCCCTCGGCATGCCGAAGGAGTTCACCCGCGACGTCGCCCGCATGAACGCCGCGCAGAGCCTGATCCTGCAGAAGCTCGGGGCCGACGCGAGCGAGCAGAGCCCGGCGACGCTCCAGGCGCAGCAGCAGGCCGTGGCGCTGTTCCGGCAGGCCGCCGACAAGCTCGACATCCAGGTCAACCCGCGCTTCGGCTCGTTCGACGGCAACCGGCTGACCGTCTCGCCGATCACCACCCGCCTGTCCGCGACCGAATCGGGTGTCCGCTGACCATGAGCCTGACCGCGTGATTATGGGACTGACTGCGTGACTATGGGACTGACTGCGTGACTATGGGACTGACTGCGTGACTATGGGACTGACTGCGTGACTATGGGACTGACTGCGTGACTATGGGACTGACACTGCTGGCCACGACCCACCGGGTCGCGCCCGGGCTGCTCGGCTGGAAGGCGTGGGAGACGCTGCGCTCGGCCGCCCGGGTGCTGGTCCGCGACGACCATCCGCTGCTGCCCTACCTCCAGGAGGCGGGCGTCCAGGCGGAGCGAGTCAGTGAGCCGGACCCCGCCGCGCTGGTCGCGGCGGCCCGTGCCGGGGGCGGCGTGGTGTGGGTGGCCGACCCGGACGGCGACGAGCGGCTGATGCGCGAGATCGGGCAGCTCGTCTTGAACGATCCCGTCGAGATCGAGGTCCTGCACGGCTCGTACGACCTGCCGGGCGCGCGGCTGCTCGACCTGGTCTCGGTCATGGACACGCTGCGCCGCGACTGCCCCTGGGACGCCAAGCAGACCCACGCGTCGCTCGTCCCGTACCTGCTGGAGGAGGCGTACGAGGTCGCCGACACCGTCGAGGACGGCGATCTGGGCGCGCTGCGCGAGGAGCTGGGCGACGTGCTGATGCAGGTCGCCTTCCACGCGGTGGTGGCCTCCGAACGCGCGGACGAGACGGCGTTCACCATCGACGACGTCGCGGCAGGGATCGTCGACAAGCTCGTCCGGCGGCACCCGCACGTCTTCGGTGACGTGACGGTGTCGGGGGCCGACGAGGTCAACGCCAACTGGGAGCAGATCAAGGCCGCCGAGCGGGCGGCCAAGAGCGGCGAGACCGCCTCCATCTTCGACGGGGTGCCGATGGGCCAGCCCGCGCTGTCGCTCGCCGCGCAGCTCCAGCGCCGCGCCGAGCGCGCCGGGGCGCCCGCGGAGCCCACCGACGGGGCCGACCGGGCTGACGTGTCCGAAAAGGCCAAATCCGGGCAGTCCGACGACATTGGTTTGCGCCTTTTCGCCCTGGTTCGTGAGGCGCGTGCGCAAGGCCGTGACGCCGAGGCGGAATTGCGCGCCGTCTCGCGGGCATACCGCGAGCGTGTCAGGGACTGGGAGTGCGCGCGACAGGAGTGACGGCACGCGGGCCCGGCGAGCGCGTTCACCCGTTCGCCGCGGTTCACGCGTTCGCCAGAGTTCATTCGTTCGCCGCGGTTCGCCCGTTCGCCGGTGGACCGCCCGCTGGACGCTCCTCGCGAACGATCTGCCGGGCCAACTGCGTTATCTCGGGCGCAAGATCGCAGATGGGGTGGTCTTGCGAGGTACGTCCGTTTACGCTGAGCGCGTGCTGGCTGGGACCGGAGAGCGTGGTGGTCGTCGAGGCGCGGGGCAGAAGGCTCGTGCGATCAGGGGCCTCGGTGGTCTCGCGCTGCTCGCGGGCGTCCTCGTCGCGCTGATGATCCTGCCGACGGCGTGCACGCTCGGCGTCGGCGCGCGCGACACCTCGACGTGGTTCCAGAGCGAGCCGTACGACCTCGACACCTCCGGCGTGCCGCAGCGCTCCAAGATCCTGGCGGCGGACGGCTCGACGCTCGCCACCTTCTACTACCAGAACCGCGTCGACGTCCCCATCACCAAGATCGCGCCGGTCGTCCGGCGCGCGGTGCTGGCGATCGAGGACAGCCGGTTCTACGAGCACGGCGCGCTCGACTCCAAGGGCACGCTGCGCGCGCTGGCCAACAACCTCGGCTCCGGCGAGGTGAAGGAGGGCGGGTCGGGCATCACGCAGCAGTACGTGAAGAACCTGCTGCTCGCCCAGGCCGAGTCGCGCGAGCAGGCGCAGGCCGCCAAGGAGATCAGCGCGGCCCGCAAGATCCGTGAGCTGCGCTACGCGGTCGCGATGGAGAAGAAGTTCTCCAAGGACGAGATCTTCCGCCGCTACCTCAACATCGCCTACTACGGCGACGGCGCGTACGGCATCGAGGCCGCGGCCCGGCACTACTACGACAAGCCCGCGTCCCGGCTGAACCTCCAGGAGGCCGCGACCCTCGCCGGCGTGATCCGCTACCCGTACGCCTACGACCCCACGCGCTATCCGGGCCGCGCCAAGGAGCGCCGCAACGTCGTCCTGCAGCGGATGGCCGACCTCGGCTGGCTCGACCGCCAGACCGCCGCCGTCACCGCCAAGCAGGACCTGCACCTCAACCTGCACGACACGCCGAACGGCTGCGTCACGAGCAAGGCGCCGTTCTTCTGCGACTACGTCCAGCGCGAGATCCTCACCAACCCTGTGTTCGGCAAGACGCCGAAGGTGCGGGAACGGCTGCTCAAGCGCGGCGGCCTGACCATCCACACCACGCTCGACTGGCAGACGCAGAAGGCCGCGCAGCGCGCCGTCGACAACCACGTCCCGCGCAAGAACTCCGCGCGCAAGGCCGCCGCCGAGGCGCTCGTCGAGCCCGGCACCGGCGAGATCAAGGGCATGGTCGTGGACCGCAAGCTCGGCTCGGACAAGGTGCGCGGCAAGACGTGGATCAACTTCGCCGCCGACGCCAGCCACGGCTCCAGCATCGGCATGCAGGCCGGCTCCACGTTCAAGGCGTTCACGCTGGCCGCCGCGCTCGAAGAGGACATGCCGTTCGGCACCCGGCTGATGGCACCGCGCCGCTTCACCCCGACCGGCTACCGCAACTGCAAGGGCCAGCGGATCAGCGACCCGAACGCGTCGCTGCGCAACTCCGCCGACGGTGAGGGCGGCCGCACCTTCAGCCTGACGACGGGCACGCAGCACTCGGTCAACACCTTCTTCCTGGCGTTGCAGCGCGAGGTCGGCCTCTGCGACACGGTCAAGATGGCCGAACGGCTGGGCATGCGGCAGGCCAACGGCAAGCCGATGGAGCAGTACGCCTCGTTCACCCTCGGGTTCAACACCGTGTCGCCGCTGCGGCTGGCGGCGGCGTACGCGGCGTTCGGCGCCCGCGGCGAGTACTGCTCGCCGATCGCCATCAAGCGCATCACCGACGCCGCGGGCAAGCCGGTCAAGGTGCCGGGCGCCGGCTGCAAGCAGGTCATGGACAAGGGCGTCGCCGACGCCGTCAACTACGTGCTGCGCGGCGTCCTCACCAAGGGCACCGCGCGCGGCATGGGCATCGGCCGGCCCGCCGCCGGCAAGACCGGCACGGTGGACAACTTCTCTGCCGCCTGGTTCGCGGGCTACACGCCGGAGCTGGCCTCGGCGGTCTGGGTGGGCGACCCGCGCGGCGGCTACCGGTACCCCATGACGAGCCTGTGCATGGACGGCAACTGCTACGGGGCGGTCTTCGGGGCCACGATCCCCGCGCCGATCTGGCAGGACAGCATGGCGGGCGCCCTGGAGGGCCGGGACGCGACGTCGTTCCACCGGCCGCCCTCGCACTACTTCAGCAAGGGGTCCGGTGAGGACAGGGTCAAGGTCCCCGACGTGCGCGGCATGAAGCTGCGGGCGGCGATCGCCAGGCTGCGGGCCGCCGGGTTCCAGGTCGGCATCGGCCGGCCGGTGGAGTCCGGCACGTATCCGAAGGGCACGGTCGCGGAGATGGAGCCGGGGCCGGGGCCCGCCGAGCCCGGCGACACCATCACGCTGCGGCTGAGCAAGGGCGGCAAGAAGAGGTTCCCCGACCTGAACCCCGACCCCCGGTCGCCGAAGCTCCCCGGCCGTCCGGACTGACCCCGGGCTTTGACCCGCTGGATCACTGGGTAGATCACCTCCGGGGCAGAGAGCACGTTGACCTGGGGGAACAGCCATGCGAGCCATCGCCGTGTCCGAGTTCGGCGCCACCCCGGCGCTGATGAACCTGCCGGTGCCGGAACCCGGCCCGGGTGAGGTACTGGTCAAGATGGTCGCCGCCGGGCTCAATCCGGTCGACTGGAAGATCAGCGACGGGATGCTCAAGGACGCCGTCGACCACGCGTTCCCGCTGATCATGGGGATGGACGGGGCCGGGGTGGTCGAGGCGACCGGCAGGGGCGAGACGTCGTTCAGACCGGGCGACCAGGTCTATGGCCAGTTCTTCATGGCGCCGCGCGGCCTCGGCAGCTTCGCCGAGTACGCCATCGCCGCGCCGGGGGCGGCCGTGGCGGCGATGCCCGCCGGAATGATCTACAGCCAGGCCGCCGCGGTGCCCACCGCGACGATGACCGCGCTCAACATGGTCGAGAAGGCCGGGGTGGACGAGGGCCACACCGTCCTGGTCGTGGGCGCGACCGGCGGCGTCGGCCAGTCCGCGGTCCAGCTCGCCGCCGACCGCGGCGCCAAGGTCATCGCGACCGCCCGCGGCGACATGGCCGAGGAGATGCGCCGTCTCGGTGCCGACGAGATCGTCGACCACGGCCGGGACGCCGACGTCAACGAGCAGGTGCTCCGGGCGCATTCCGACGGCCTCGACGAGATCATCGACCTGGTGAGCGACCAGCCGGCGGTGGAGCGGCTCGCGGGCCTGCTGCGTCCCGGCGGCACGTACATCAGCTCGATCTGGTCGGTGAACCCCGACAAGATGGCCGCCCAGCAGTTGCGCGGGCTCAACTTCGACAATGAGGCGAGCCCGGCGCTGCTGGCGGAGATCGCGAGTCTCATCGACGCGAGCAGGCTGCGGGTCATGGTGCACGACGAGGTCTCGATGGAGGACGCGCCCGCCGCGATCGCCCGCGGGCGCGCCGGAGGTTCTCATGGCAAGACCGTGATCCGCCTGTGACGAGGCGCTGACGTGGCACCTGAGCGGTCCATGGCCGCGCGGGTCGTCCCCGACGCCCTGCGCCTGTTCCTGGCGACGGAGACGGCCGGCACGCTGGTGCTGCTGGCCGCCACCCTGGCCGGTCTGGCCTGGGCCAACTCGCCCTGGGACGACACCTACGAGACGTTCTGGCACACCGACCTGTCACTGCGCTTCGGGGAACATTCGTTCGCGCTGAGCTTGCAGCACTGGGTCAACGACGGCCTGATGGCGGTGTTCTTCTTCGTCATAGGGCTGGAGATCAGCCGCGAGGTCAAGGTCGGGCAGCTGCGCGACCGGCGGCTGATCGCCGTCCCGATGGCGGCCGCGCTCGGCGGGATGGTCCTGCCCGCCCTGATCTACTACGCCGCCAACGCGGGCGGCGCGGGCGCGGCGGCCTGGGGCATCCCCATCGCCAGCGACACCGCGTTCGTGCTCGGGCTGCTGGCGGTCATCGGCACGCGCTGCCCGGAGCCGCTCCGCGCGTTCCTGCTCACGCTCTCGGTCGTGGACGACGTCGGCGCGATCCTGGTGATCGCGCTCTTCTACACCGAGGACGTGTCGGTGCCCGCGCTGCTGGCCGCGTTCGCGCTCATCGGCCTCATCATGGCGCTGCGCTGGCTCTACATCTGGCGGGCGCCCGCGTACGTGCTGCTCGGCTTCGGGGTATGGGTGGCCATGGTGGAAAGCGGCGTCCACCCCACGCTCGCCGGGATCGTCCTGGGCGGGCTCGTGGTGGTGTACGCGCCGAGCGAGCACAAGCTGCTGCGTGCGGGCGAGCTCGTCCAGGCGCTGTCCCGCGACCCGACCCCCGAGCTCGAACGCGAGGCGACCCGCAGCGTGCGGCGGACGGTGTCGGTGAACGACCGGCTCCAGCTCCGCCTGCACCCGTGGACGAGCTACGTCATCGTGCCGATCTTCGCCCTGGCGAACGCGGGGGTGCGGCTGGACGCCGAGACGCTCCGTCGCGCGGCGACCTCGCCGATCACCATCGGCATCGCCCTCGGCCTCCTCCTCGGCAAGTTCGCCGGGGTCGTGCTCGGCACGTGGATCCCGCTGCGCCTCAATTGGGGCGACCTGCCGGGCAACCTGGTCTGGGGCCAGATCTTCGGGGGCGCCGCCGTCGCGGGCATCGGCTTCACCGTGTCGCTGTTCATCACCGACCTCGCGTTCGCCGATCAGGCGCTCCAGAGCCAAGCCAAGATCGGAATCATCGCGGGGTCCCTCCTGTCGGCCGGGTTCGGCTGGCTGGTCTTCCGCCTCGCCTGGGACCGCGGCGCCGTCTGCGCGCCGCCGCGCCTGCCCGACGAACGCGATGTGAGCCCCGACCCTCTGCCGCCCGTTACCGCCGCCGACCATGCCCGCGGCCCCGCGGCCGCCCCCGTCACCGTCGTCGAGTACGCCGACTTCGAGTGCCCGTACTGCGGGAAGGCGGAAAAGACCCTGCTCCGCCTACGTGAACGTTACGGCGACGACCTGCGCCTCGTCTTCCGCCACTTCCCGTTGCGCGAGATCCACCCGCGGGCCGTCCCCGCCGCGCTGGTAGCCGAGGCCGCCGCCGACCACGGCCTCTTCTGGGAGATGCACGACGAGCTCTTCCGCAACCAGCTCGCCCTCACCGACGAGGACCTCACCCGCTACGCCGCCGAACTCGGCTTCGACCCCTGGACCGACGTCGAGGACCACCGCGCCCGCGTCAACGCCGACCGCGAATCAGGCGAGCGCAGCGGCGTCATGGGCACTCCGGCCTTCTTCATCAACGGGACGATGTACGAGGGGGACTACGACTTCGACTCGTTCAGCGCCGCCATAGACGCCGCCCTGGGCAGCGACCAATGCCGCATTCCGCAGCAGTAGCAGTAGCAGTATCCGCCTACATCTCGGGGTGCTCGGCGTCCCAGCGTTGCCGAGCTTCGCCGATAGCGCCCTTGTGCTCCCGCGACCAATCAGCCAACGTCACGATGGTCTGGGCGAGGCTGCGTCCCATCTCCGTGAGACGGTAATCCACCTGCGGCGGAATGGTCGGATAAGCGTTTCGCTCGACGAGGCCGTCCCGGCACAGCCGTTTCGTGGTCAGCGTCAGCATGCGCTGCGAGATCCCTGGGATCGCCCTCTCCAGCTCGCGGAACCGACGTACGCCCTTGGACAGCTCCACGAGCACCAGCACGGTCCACCGGTCGCCGATCCGGTCGAGCAGCTCGCGGATGCCGCAGTCGTCATCGCCGCACGGCCCGAGGACCTGGGGACTTACGGGCATGTTCGTGACCGACACGGAAGTGCCTCCTTACGGCCGCGCCGATGAGCGCGGATGCTCGATTCCGTCGTTCTGATCAACGTAAGGAGTGTCCTGATGATTCTCGTCACCGGTGTGTCCGGAGGGCTCGGCGGCCTGATCCTTAAAGGCCTGTCCGGCCGCGATGTGGTGGCGGGCACTCGCTCAGGTGACGGCGTCACCGCCCGCCGGATCGATTTCGACGAGCCGGAGACTCTGGCCGAGGGTTTCAAGGACATCGATGTGCTGGTCTTCGTCTCGGCCGGATACGCCGAGGACGACGTCGTGATCGCCCGCCATGACGCCGTCGCCGACGCCGCGGCGCGGGCCGGGGTCCGGCATGTGATCTACACCAGCCTCGCCGGCTCGGGCGACTTCATGAGCATCGCGCTCCCGCATCGCTGGACGGAGGCACGCCTTGCCGACGGCCCCTTCGACGTGACCATCCTGCGCAACGGCCTGTACGCCGAGATACCGGCTGGTCTGGCCGCCATGGGCGCGGGCCCGGCAGCCGACACCGGCGTCTTCGCGGCACCCCTCGGCAGCGGCCGGGCCTCGGTCGTGGCCAGGGAGGACCTAGCCGACGTGGCCGTACGCGTCGCGGCCGAGACCCAGCGTGATCTCGCGGCGAACCACCGGAGCCGGCACGCCGGCAAGACCTACGAACTCGAAGGCGTCACCACGATCGGCGGCAAGGACATCGCCGAGATCCTGGCCGAGGCGCTCGGACGCCAGGTCGAATACCAGTCCGTCTCCCTCTCCGAAACCCGCGCGGCGCTGACGGGCCTCGGCCTGGAGCCCTACCAGATCAACCACACGCTCTCCCTGTTCTCCAACATCAACGCGGGCACCCTCAAAGGCCACGACACCGACCTGGCCACCCTTCTGGGAACCGGCCCGCGCCCCGTCCGGGAGACCATCGCCCAGGCCATATCAACGCCCTGACCAGGGGGAACAAAACACCCCACCGACCGGTTGTACGGGCCGTTCCAAAGGAGGCCACATGTACGAGGACTACCAGCGCGCGACGATGTTCTTCGACGCGAAGGACTACATCTCGGCCGCGCAGCTCCTGGCTCCGATCGTGGCCGGCGACCCGTCCAACCGCGCGGTCGTCGAGCTGCTCGGCCGGGCCTACTTCCACAGCGCCCAGCTGGGCCGCGCCGAGGAGACCTTCGCCCGCCTGGTCGAGCTCGACCCCGGCAACGGCTGGGCGTACGAGGCGCTCGCCCGTTCCCTGGAGCGCCAGTCCCGCCACGACGAGGCCGCCCGCTACCGCAAGCTGGCCCAGGCCATGGGCGCCGACACGTCGACCGAGATCGAGGTCTCCGTCACCGCCGCCAACCTCGCCTAACTCCTGGGGAGGTCCAGGAGGAAGCGGGCGCCTTCGGTTTCGTCTTCGCGGTCGGTGATGGTGAGGGTGCCGCCGTGGGCGGCGGCTATGTCGCGGGCGATGGAGAGGCCCAGGCCGGTGCCGCCGGCGTCGCGGTGGACGCCGTCGGCCAGGCGGGCGAAGCGTTCGAAGACGCGCTCGCGGTCGCCCGGGGCGATGCCGGGGCCGTCGTCGATGACTTCGACCCGGGCTCCGTGAGGGACGTTCCGGACGGTGACGGTCAGGGTGGACGTCGCGTGGCGGTCCGCGTTGTCGATGAGGTTGGCGAAGAGGCGGGCGAGTTCGTTGCGGCCGCCTTGGATGACCACGGTGTCGTCGCCGTCGATGGTGACCTTGGAGCGGCGGGGGCGGCGGAGGATCTCCTGGTCGGCGAGGGCGTGCAGGTCGACGGACTCGCGTTTGAGGCCCGCCTGGCAGTCCAGGCGGGCCAGGGCCTGGAGGTCGTCGACGACGGCGTGGAGGCGTTCGGCGTTCCGCAGGATGGCCTGGAGGGTCTCGGGGACGTCGGTCGCGTCCAGGTCGGAGAGCGCGAGTTCGAGTTCGGTGCGCAGGCCGGTGAGGGGGCTGCGCAGCTCGTGCGAGAGGTCGGAGACGAACGCTCGTTGCTTGGCGACGGCGCCTTCCAGCCGATCGAGGGTGGCGTTGACGGTCCTGGCGAGGCGGGCGATCTCGTCGTCGCGGGGCGGTACGGGGACGCGGCGTTCGAGGTCGGACGCGGTGATCTCATCGAGTTCGCGGCGGATCTCGTTCACCGGCTGGAGCGCGCGGCCCGCCGACCGCCAGGTGCCGTAGCCGATCAGGCCCGCGATGAGCGGGACGCAGAGCGTGAGGATCGTGCCGAGCAGGGGATCGGGCATCAGGCCCGGGCGGCGGGCCAGCGAGTACACCACCCTCGGGTCGGCACGGTCGTCGGCCCGTATGGCGACTGTCAGATAGCAGCCGTCCTTCCGGCAGGTGACGCCGTCGCGCCGGTCGTCGTCGGCGGCGGGCGGGGGGAAGTCGACCGCGGGCCGGCCCTTCATCCCCGGGGTGGCCGCGAGCACGCGACGGCGGGAGTCGACGACCTGGACCAGGTCCACGTTGCCCGTGATGGTGCTCTCGGTCAGCTTGTCCATGCGGACGAGGGCGGCCACGCGGCGTCCGGTCCGGGCCAGGATCCGTTCGCGGTCGCTCACCTCCTCCTGGCGGACCATCGTCATCACCGCCACGTAGAGGGCGAGGGAGAACAGCCCGGAGACGAGCACGGCCGAGACCGTGACCCGGACCCGGATCTCGGGCTCTCGCCGGATCCATCGCCACAGCGCGTTCATCGCGCTGGTTACTTCCCTGAGCTGGGCAAATGCCACCCGGTCGGCGGGTCAAACTCTGTCAGCCGGAGTCGAGGCCCCAGCGGGTGCGGATGGCCCGGTCGACCACGCCGAAGAGCTGGTCGATGAGGATGCCGATGATCAGAATCATGATCATGAAGGAGATCATGGCGGGGGTGTCGTTCAGCTCGCGGGCCTGGGACAGCAGGACCCCGAGCGACGTGGTGTCGCCGATGATGACCAGCAGCTCGCCGGCCATCAGGCTGCGCCACGCGAACGCCCAGCCCTGCTTGAGCCCCGCCACGAACGAGGGCAGCGAGGCCGGCATGATCAGGTGCCGGTAGAAGTCGAGGCCGCGCAGCCCCATGACCTTGCCGGCGCGCAGCAGGATCGGCGGGGTGTAGTCGACGCCGGCGATCAGCCCGTTGGCGATCGACGGGGCGGCGCCGAGCACCACGACGAAGAGGATCGCGCTCTCGCTGAGCTTGAACAGCAGGATCGCCAGCGGGAACCACGCGATCGACGGCATGGTCTGCAGGCCGGTGATCAGCGAGCCGAACGCCCGCCGCATGATGCGCGACTGCGACACCGCGACGCCGATCGCCACGCCGATCACGATGGACAGGGCGAACCCGATGACGGCCCGCTGCATGGTCAGCCCGACGGCCTCCCAGAACGAGCCGCTGGTGATCTGGTCGACGAAGTCGGGCGCCATGTCCGTCGGGCCGGGCAGGACGTAGCGTTCCTTCCAGCCGCTCATCACCACGGCCTGCCACGCGGCGAGCGCGATGGCGACCGCGGTGAGCATGGGCCAGAGGGCCGACCAGAAGCGCAGCAGCGGGTTGCGCCGCGAGCCGGTGGTCAGCTCCAGGGCGTCCAGCCCGGCGATCTGCCTCTCCAGCTCGGGCCGGCTCTTCTTGCCGATGTCAAGCGCCATGACGACTCACTTCCGCGCGCAGCCGGTCGGTGATGGTGGCGGCGAGGGACGCGACCTCGGGCGAGTCGATGCGCCGCGGCCGTGCCATCGGCACGGGGAACTCCTCGACGACGCGGCCGGGACGGCTGCTGAGGAGGACGACGCGGTCACCGAGGCGGACGGCCTCGCGGACGTTGTGCGTCACGAACAGGACGGTCAGGCCGCGCTCGCGCCAGATCCGCTCGATCTCGTCGTGCAGGAGGTCGCGGGTCATGGCGTCGAGCGCGCCGAACGGCTCGTCCATCAGCATGACGGTGCCCTGCCCGCTGTCGGTCTCGTCGACCGTGAGGGCCAGGGCGCGGGCCAGCGCGACCCGCTGCCGCATGCCGCCGGAGAGCTGGTGGGGCCGCTTCTTGGCGAAGTCGCCCAGGTGCACCGAGTCGAGCAGCTCACCGGCGCGGGACCGGCGTTGCGCGCGGGGCACCCCGCGCATCTTGAGCGCCAGCTCGATGTTGGCGGTGACGTTCAGCCACGGGAACAGCGCCGGCTCCTGGAACATGAGCGCGACCCGGGCGCCGTCGATGTCGATCGTTCCGGCGGTCGGCTCGTCGAGGCCGGCGACCAGATTGAGCAGGGTGCTCTTGCCGCAGCCGGACGCGCCGAGGAGGCAGACGAACTCGCCCGGCGCGACGTCCAGCGAGACGTTGTCGAGCGCCAGCAGCGCCGAGGTGCCGGAACCGAATGCTTTGGACACGCCGTCGAGCCGTACCGCGGCCGCGGTCCGGCTCGGGGCGGCCTGGACGGCCTGTGTCATTTGTCGCTGACCTGTGCCTTTCCGCTTGTCTTGAGGATCTCGTTGAGAGGACCGAGGTCGTAGATGCCGTTCAGGTCGGTCTTCTCGAGGAGTCCGATCTCCTCCGCGTGCTGGGCGCCCTGGACGAGGGAGGGCGCGACCGGGTCGGTGGTGAACTGGATCTCCTTGAAGGCCGAGTCCAGCACCGCGTCCTTGAGCGGCTTGCCGCTGAGCTTGCTGAGTGCCGCGTTGACGGCCTTCTTGGCGTCCGCCTGGTCGTCGTTGAGGTAGGCGGTGGCCTCGACGACGCCCTGGAGGAGCTTCTTCACCTGGTCCGGGTGCTTCTTCTGGAAGTCCTGGCGGACGATCAGGTGGGTGATGACGAACTTGCCGCCGGGCCAGAGGGTCTTCTCGTCGACCAGCTTCACGCCCTTGCTCTCCAGGACGAGGCGGGAGGCGAACGGCTCGGGCACCCAGGCGCCGTCGATGGTGCCCTGGGCGAAGGTCTGCAGGGTCGTGGCGTTCTCCTGCGGCACGACCTTGACGTCGCCGCTGCCGTCCTTGTTGGCGGTCAGGCCGTTCTTCTTGAGCCAGTACCGGACGGCCACGTCCTGGGTGTTGCCCAGCTGCGGGGTGGCGATCTTCTTGCCCCTGAGGTCCTGCGGGGTCTTGATGCCCGGCTTGACCACCAGCGCGACACCGCCCGACGCGGCGCCGGAAATGATCTTGATCGCCTTGCCCTTGGACTTGGCCCAGGCGTTGATGGCCGGGTTGGGACCGACGAACGTGGCGTCGACGGCGCCGGAGAAGACCGCCTCGACGGCGGCCGGGCCGGCGTTGAACGTCGCGGTCTTGGGCGCGGTGCCCAGGTGCTTGGCGAAGATGCCCTTCTCGACGCCCACCAGTGCGGTCGCGTGCGTGATGTTGGGGAAGTAGCCGAGCTTGAGCGCGGCGGGCGCACCGGACTTCCCGCCGTCGGAGTCGTCGCCGCAGGCGCCCAACGTGCCGGCTCCAGCCAGGACGATCAGTGCTGTGGCGGCGATCCGGCCGCGGTATCTGCCGAGCATTGTCAGTATTCCCTACTTATCAAGTGTGTTTGATGGTCACAGTAGACAATGTAGGTAATGCCTTCGTCAAGTCGCAGGTGTGGCACGGTTCCGTAACGAGGGCCCGCCTTCGATAGGCTCAGAACCATCAGCCGCAGCAGAACCAAGGGAGTTGCCCGTGTCGTCGATCGAGGCCGTACTCGCCCGGGAAGTCCTTGACTCCCGCGGCAACCCGACCGTCGAGGTCGAGGTGCTGCTCGCCGACGGCACCGAGCAGCGCGCCATGGTGCCCAGCGGGGCGTCCACCGGCCAGTTCGAGGCCGTCGAGCTGCGGGACGGCGGCGAGCGGTACGGCGGCAAGGGCGTGCGCGACGCCGTCCGGGCCGTCAAC
Organism: Spirillospora sp. NPDC048911; assembly: GCF_043198015.1. Classification (NCBI taxonomy): domain Bacteria; kingdom Bacillati; phylum Actinomycetota; class Actinomycetes; order Streptosporangiales; family Thermomonosporaceae; genus Spirillospora; species Spirillospora sp. NPDC048911. Next base: position 48,190 of record NZ_JBICUD010000012.1, read on the forward strand.
GAGACCATCGACGAGAAGCTCGTCGGCTACCCGGCGTCGGAGCAGCGGCTGATCGACCAGCTGCTGATCGACCTGGACGGCACGCCCAACAAGGCGAACCTGGGCGCCAACGCGATCCTGGGCGTGAGCCTGGCGGTCGCGCGGGCCGCGGCCGACTCGGCGGGGCTGCCGCTGTTCCGCTACGTGGGCGGCCCCAACGCGCACCTCCTGCCGGTGCCCATGATGAACATCCTGAACGGCGGCGCGCACGCCGACTCCAACGTCGACGTCCAGGAGTTCATGATCGCGCCGATCGGCGCGCCGACGTTCTCCGAGGCGGTCCGCTGGGGCGCCGAGACCTACCACGCGCTCAAGTCCGTGCTGAAGAGCCGGGGCCTGTCGACCGGGCTGGGCGACGAGGGCGGCTTCGCCCCCGACCTGCCCAGCAACCGCCAGGCGCTCGACCTGATCATCGACGCGATCGGCCAGGCGGGCTTCACCCCGGGCCGCGACATCGCGCTGGCGATGGACGTGGCGGCGTCAGAGTTCCACACCGAGGGGTCCTACGACTTCGAGGGCACCAAGCGCACCTCCGAGCAGATGGCCGCCTACTACGGCGAGCTGGTCGACGCCTACCCGCTGGTCTCCATCGAGGACCCCCTCGACGAGGAGGACTGGGCGGGCTGGCAGGCCCTCACCGCGGCGGTCGGCGGCAAGGTCCAGCTGGTCGGCGACGACCTGTTCGTCACCAACCCCGAGCGGCTCCAGCGCGGCATCGACACCGCCACCGCCAACGCGCTGCTGGTCAAGGTCAACCAGATCGGCTCGCTGACCGAGACGCTCGACGCCGTCTCGCTGGCGCAGAGCAACGGCTACCGCTGCATGATGAGCCACCGGTCCGGCGAGACCGAGGACACCACGATCGCCGACCTGGCCGTCGCCACCAACTGCGGCCAGATCAAGACCGGCGCCCCGGCGCGCAGCGACCGCGTCGCCAAGTACAACCAGCTCCTGCGCATCGAGGAGCTGCTCGACGACGGCGCCCGCTACGCCGGCGCCGCCGCCTTCCCGCGCTTCACCCGGGAAGGCTGATCGCCGCACGTACCGCCGTCGACCCGGCAGGGGGCGCCCGCTTTGGCGAAGGACGACGACCGCAAGGCCGTCCGGGGAGGCAAGGACTCCTCCCCGGGCGGCGGTACGCGCAAGAACCCCGCGCTGACCAGCCGAGCCGCGATCCTGGCGATCGTGATGTGCGCGATCGCGCTGAGCCTGGCCTATCCCGTGCGCGAGTACATCGCGCAGCGCCAGGAGATCGCCGACCTCGAACACAAGGAACGCGTGGCGCGCGAGCAAGTGGAAGAACTCGCCCAACGCAAGCAACGACTGGGGGATAAGTCGTACATTGAGCGAGAAGCCAAGCGAAGACTCCACTATTGCAACCCGGGGGAGAAGTGCTTCATCGTTCTTGACGGTGGTGGGGGAGATGGCCCGCAGGACCAGCAGGGTGGCCGGTCCAGCAGGCCGCCGTGGTACGAGTCGCTCTGGCGGTCCGTGGAGGCCGCGGACAGACCGCGCTGACGTCCTGGAGTGCAGGGAGACACGGCCGGGACGGCTCGGGTGGGGACGGAAATGATCAACAAGTCAGACCAGGCCACCGGCGCCGTGACCGGTGCGTCCGGGGGGTCCTCCCCCCGGGACCGGCGGGCGGTCGCGGCCCAGCTCGGCCGTGCGCCGCGCGGCATCCGGCGGGTCGCCTACCGGTGCCCGTGCGGGCTGCCCGCGGTCATCGAGACCTCGCCGCGGCTGCCCGACGGCACGCCGTTCCCCACGCTCTTCTACCTGACGTGCCCCAAGGCCGCCTCGGCCATCGGCACCCTCGAAGGCGGCGGGATGATGCGCGAGATGCAGGAACGGCTCGCCCACGACCCGTCCCTCAAGGCCGCGTACGCCGTGGCGCACGACGACTACCTGCGGCGCCGCGACGAGGCGACCCGTGAGGACGGCGTCGAGCCGCTCCCCGCGGGCATGCAGAGCGCCGGCGGCATGCCCGAACGCGTCAAGTGCCTGCACGCGCTGATCGGCCACGAGCTCGCCGTGCCCGGCGTCAACCCGTTCGGCCGTGAGGCCCTGGACGCGCTGCCCGAATGGTGGCGGTCCGGCCCTTGCGTCTGTGTCGATGCCGAGGCCGATCCCGATCCGGAGGCCGGCCCCGAGGAGGCCCAGTGACACGCGTCGCCGCGATCGACTGCGGGACCAACTCGGTCCGCCTCCTGATCGCCGACATCGTCCCGGACGGCGCGGGCGGCTCCGGCGGGTCGCTCACCGACGTCGAGCGGCGCATGGAGATCGTGCGGCTCGGGCAGGGCGTCGACGAGACCGGCCGCCTGGCGCCCGAGGCGCTCGACCGGACGTTCACCGCGATGCGCGGCTACGCCGGGCTCATCGACCGGCACCGGGCCGAGAAGGTGCGCGTCGTGGCGACCAGCGCGACCCGCGACGCCGACAACCGGGCCGACTTCGTCAGCGGCGTCGTCGACATCTTCGGCGTCGTGCCCGAGGTGATCAGCGGCGACGAGGAGGCCGAGCTCTCGTTCCTGGGCGCCACCCGCGAGCTGGCCGCGCTGCGTCCCGCCCGGCCCTATCTGGTGGTCGACATCGGCGGCGGCTCCACCGAGTTCGTGCTCGGCGGCGACACGGTCGAGGCGGCCCGCTCGATGGACATCGGCTGCGTGCGGATGACCGAGCGCCACCTCAAGGACGGCGACCCGCCGTCGCCCGAGCAGATCACCGCCGCGGCCGCCGACATCGACGCGGCGCTCGCCGAGGTCCGCAGGACCGTTCCGGTGGACGAGGCGCGCACGCTCGTCGGGCTGGCGGGCTCGGTCACGACGATCTCCGGGATCGCCCAGGGCCTGCCGGAGTACGATCCGGCCCGGATCCACCTGTCGCGCATCACCGCCACCCAGGTGCACGAGGTCACCCGCAACCTGCTGCACGCGACGCGGGCCGAGCGCGCGGCGATCGGCGTCATGCACCCCGGCCGGGTCGACGTCATCGGCGCGGGCGCGCTGATCCTCGACCGGATCATGCGCGAGTACGGCTTCGGCGCCGTGGTGGTCAGCGAGCACGACATCCTCGACGGCATCGCCTGGTCGCTGTCCTGACGCGCGCGCTACCGCTTGAGGGCGGCGAGCAGGGCGGGGATGAGCACGGCGTTCGGGTTCTGCTGCGGGACGTACAGCACCGCGGCCGAGCCGCTCGCCTGCTGGATCCAGACGCGGCCGTTCTCCAGGGTCGCGCCGGAGATCGCCGACCAGCTCAGCGAGACCCGGTTGCCGCGGACGCCGCCGGGATGGACGGTCAGCCCCTGCGCCACGTCGATCGACTCGCCGTCGCGCACCTCGCGGGCGAGCTCGCCGACCAGCCGCGGCTCGACCAGGCGGCGGCACATCTCGACCAGCCGGAGCCAGAGCTCCTCCTGCTCCATGACCACCTCGACCCTGGGCCCGCCGTGGAACGGATGGCGGCCGACCTGGAAGACCCATTGAACGCCGTCGGGCTGCGGGCCGTATTCGCTACCAGCGGGAACCGCCGCCCAGTAGGCGACCCATTCGACGTGCCCCCAGGCGAGAGAGGTGGTGCCATAGCCGACCAGCTGCTCGTCGGCGTGCAGGTGTAGCCCGCGCACGATGGCGTCGAGCGGCTGCGGAGCCGCCGGCTGACCCCAGTCGGCCTGCGCTCCGTACTGCCCCGGGTGTTCCGCGTACTGGCCCTGCGGTTGCGGGGTGTACTGAGGCTGCTCCTGCGGGAGCGCCTGCCGGGGCGGCGTCGCGGGTTGCGGATTCAGGTTCTGCGTCCAGTTCTGCCCGTCCCACCAGCGCAGGCTGCCGCTGCCATAGGGGTCTGGGTACCAGCCCGGTTGCGACAAGGCATGCCTCCGCTCAGCACGGTGCGCCGGACACCCGCCTCCCCGACCGGCAATGCGAGTCGCATCGTATCGAGTCGGGACCAGGCGGGCGATATGACTTGCCACTGCGACGCGCGCCACATCCGGCCCGTTCCCGATTTAGAACCGGCTATTGAGCGGTACCGCGCAATGCGTAGTACCGTATACCGCACTATGGACAGCACCCAGCTTCTCAAGGGAGTGCTCGACCTCGCCGTGCTGGCCGTCCTCGATCGCAACGACAGCTACGGCTACGACGTGGTCCGGCAATTGCGCGAGGCAGGGCTCGACGACGTCGGTGACGCGTCGGTGTACGGCACGCTCCGCCGGCTCTTCAAGGGCGGCGCGCTCAACTCCTACGTCGTCCCCTCCGAGGAGGGGCCGCACCGCAAGTACTACGGCCTGAACGACGCGGGCCGCGCCCAGCTCACCGGATCGGCCAAGACCTGGGCCGCCTTCGCGCACACCATGAACGATCTTCTGGACGACGTCGACAAGGGGACGCCATGAACTCGCCGATCGACAGGCAGGAAGAGATCGAGCAGTACGCCCGGGACGTCCGGGCCGCCCTCGCCGACATTCCGGAGGCGGACCGCGCCGAACTGCTGGAGGATCTGGAGGATCACCTCGCCGAGGTCTCCGCCGAGTCGGACGAGCCGCTGGTCAGCCGCCTGGGCCTCCCCGTGGAGTACGCCACCGAGCTCCGCGCCGCCTACGGCACCGGAACGGTACGGACCCGGCGCTCGGTCCGCGACACCGCCGCGGGCACCTTCCAGTCGATGGAGGCCCGGCTCCGCGAGAAGGTCGACGACTCCGCGGCCCTCCGCTCCGGGTGGGGCTTCCTCAAGGAGTTCCGCTCGGTGTGGTGGATCGTGCGGGCCTGGGTCGCGGCCCTGCTGCTCTGGCGGTTCTGGGACGACGACTGGCACACCCGCCCCCGGGGCGCCGCCCAGTGGGCGGTCCTGATCCTCTTCGTGGTGGCCTCGATCGCCCTCGGCCGGCTTTCGCGTGCGCACGCGAAAGGCGCGCCGCGCGTTCTGATCATCGGGCTCAACGGCCTGGCGATCGCCCTCCTCGTCGCCATCCAGGCGAATCTCGGCCTCACCCAGCTGGCCTCGCGTGACATCTCGCAGGTGGCGGTGGCGGAGCCCGAGGCCGCCGCACAGCCGGCGGAATGGCAGGACCTCGCGAACCTCTACCCGTACTCCAAGGACGGCAAGCCGCTCCAGGACATCCTCCTCTACAACCAGGACGGCTACCCGCTGCAGCTTCCCTACGAGGGATACGGCTATGAGCTGGAGCGCTGCGGGAGCAAGCCCCCGATCACCAATTCCTATCCGTTGCCGCTCCGCCGGCAGGACGATTCGGGGACGGAGCCGACGCCCGGCCCCTCGTGCGTTCCCGGTACCCCGATGCCCACGCCCAAGCCCAGGCCCTCGGCCATCCCGATGCCCAGCCCTTCGGACGCTCCGACGGCCGACCCCACTCCGGTCGCCTCGCCTCCCACCCCCACCCCCACCTCCACGCCGACACGCTGACCTGAGGTCATGCGAGGATCGCTGGCATGACCAATGCACCCTTCGTACCGCCGGGAACAGGGTGGCCGGAAGACCCGGCCACCCCGGACACGCCCGTGGCGCACGACGCGGCGCAGGTGGTCGAGCTGGCGGAGAAGGCGCCCGATCTGGCCGAGCTGTGCGCGCGCCAGTCGGTGTGCCGGGCCTGTGACCGCTTGGTCGAGTGGCGGGAACGGGTGGCCGTCGAGCGGCGCCGGGCGTTCGCGGACGAGGAGTACTGGGGCCGCCCGATCGCGGGCTGGGGCGACGACGACCCCCGGATCCTGCTGATCGGGCTGGCCCCGGCGGCGCACGGCGGCAACCGGACGGGGCGGGTCTTCACCGGCGACCGCTCGGGCGACTGGCTGTTCGCCTCGCTCTACCGGGTCGGCCTCGCGGCCAAGCCCACCAGCGTGCACGCGGGCGACGGGCAACGGCTGATCGGCGCCCGGATGGTGGCCACCGTGCGGTGCGCCCCGCCCGACAACAAGCCGACGCCGGCCGAACGCCTGACCTGCCAGCCCTGGCTGACGCACGAGATCGAGAAGGTGGCGCCGAGCGTGCGGGTCATCGTGATGCTCGGCGGCTACGCCTGGCAGGGGGCCTGGCCCGCGCTGCGGCAGGCCGGATACGCGCTGCCGAGGCCCCGGCCCTCCTTCGGCCACGGGGTGGAGATCGAAATCACATCCCCGGCGGGCGACCCGGTGGCGATGGTCGGGACGTACCACCCGAGCCAGCAGAACACCTTCACCGGCAGGGTCACGGAGGAGATGCTCGACACCGTCTTCGCCCGGGCCCGCACTCTCGCCGGCCTGGGCGGCCGGTAGCGGCCAGAGGGCGGTCGGGGAACGGCAAGAACCCCCTGAACAGGTCGAACGGCGGGGCAGGGCCGTGGCCAAGCGGACGGACCGTCCTTCGCACCCCCGCGGTCCGATCCGGCCGCTTGGCGCCCCCGTCGGGCCCTGTCCCGCCGCCGTTCTTGCGATACATCCAGTGAGATGCCGGAGAGGGCGAAGATGTTCGCCTGGATTGCGTGATTACTGAAGCAAGTGCGTGATTACTGAAGTAAGCACCTGATTACTGATGTAAGTCCGTGATTACCGAAGCGAGCATGTGATTCGGGGCAGATCCGGGTACCTCCAGGGATATGCCAGCTCTGCGTACATCGGACACTGCCCGGAAGATCCTCATCGTCGGCGGCGGCTACGTCGGCATGTACACCGCGCTGCGCCTGCAGAGGAAACTGCGGGGTGACCTGCGGCGCGGCGAGGTCACGATCACCGTGGTGGACCCGCAGTCCTACATGACCTACCAGCCGTTCCTGCCGGAGGCCGCGGCCGGCAACATCGAGCCGCGGCACGTGGTGACCCCGCTGCGCAAGGTGCTCAAACGCTGCACCATCGTGAACGGGCACGTCACCAAGATCGACCATGCCGCGCACAAGGTGACCGTGCGCCCGGCGGGCGCCGCGAACGCGGGGGAGAAACAGCGGGAGTTCGCCTACGACCAGCTCGTCGTGGCCGCCGGGTCGATCTCCCGCACGCTGCCGATCCCGGGCCTGGCCGACTGCGGCATCGGCTTCAAGACCGTCGAAGAGGCGATCTTCCTGCGCAACCACGTCCTGCACCAGCTGGACATCGCCTCCTCGATCGACGACGAGGAGGCGCGGCGCAGGGCGCTGACCTTCGTCTTCGTCGGCGGGGGCTTCGCCGGCGTGGAGGCGCTGGCCGAGCTCGAAGACCTGTCCCGCGACGCGGTCAAGTGGTATCCGACCATCGACCAGAAGGAACTGCGCTGGATCCTGGTCGAGGCCGCCGACCGGATCCTGCCGGAGGTCGGGCCCGAGATGGGGGAGTGGACGGTCGAGGCGCTGCGCCGCCGCGGCATCGAGATCAAGTTGAAGACCATGCTCAAGTCCGCCGAGAAACGGCACATCGTGCTGAGCGACGGCGAGGAGTTCGACGCCGGCACGCTGGTGTGGACCGCCGGGGTCAAGGCCAATCCGGTCGTGCGCGACAGCGACCTGCCGATCGACGACAAGGGCCGGATCAAGGCGACCGCCGAGCTGGTCGTGGAGGGCCTCGATGGCGTCTACACGGCGGGCGACAACGCCGCCGTGCCCGACCTCACCAAGCCCGGCGAGTTCACCGCGCCCAACGCCCAGCACGCGGTGCGGCAGGCCAAGGTGCTCGCCGACAACATCGTGCGCGACCTGCGGGAAAAGCCCCGCAAGCCGTACAAGCACGCCTATGTCGGGTCCGTTGCCGGGCTCGGCCTCCACAAAGGTGTGGCGAACGTGTACGGCATCAAGCTGAGGGGCGTGCTCGCCTGGTTCATGCACCGCACATACCATCTTTCTCGGGTGCCGACGGTCAACCGCAAGATGCGCGTCACCGCGGACTGGACGCTCGCGCTGTTCTTCCGGCGTGAGATCGTCTCGCTCGGCGCGCTGGAGCGGCCCCGGCGGGAGTTCGAGCTCGCGGCCGGCCGGCGCCACGACGACTAGGTGTCAAGGGACGGCCGAGAGGAGCACGCGTCGTGCAGGACGGTGTGGCCTCCCGGCTCGCCCCGCTGCTCACCAAGATCATGCTCGGTGCCGAGGACGGCGACGGCCCGGCGGCGGCCGACGACCTGCCGATCCGGGTCCGCGCCTGGGACGGCAGCACGATCGGGCCCGCCACCGCGCCCGCGTTCGTCATCCGGCACCGCCGCGCGCTGCGCCGGCTGCTGTGGAAGCCCGGCGAGATGGGGCTCGCCCGCGCCTACGTCGCCGGTGAGCTGGACATCGAGGGCGACGTCTTCGCGGCGCTCGGCGCCGTGCAGCGCGTCATGCGCAGCGGCGACGAGCCGATCCGGCTCAGCACCGACGACAAGCGCGAGATCGTCCGGACGGCGGTGACGCTCGGCGCGGTGGGCCCCGAGCCCAAGCCCCCGCCCGAGGAGTTCCGGTCCGGCCGGCGCGGCAACGGCGCCGAACCCGGCCCGCTGGAGGCCCCGTCCGCCTTCTTCGCCCGGCTGTTCGGCGGCGAGATGGCGCACGGCAGCGGGCTGTGGGACGGCGCGGTGGATCTCCAGCAGGCGCAGCGGACCGCGCTCGACTCGGTCGCCGACCGGCTCGGCCTGTTCCCCGGTGCCCGCGTCCTCGACCTCAACTGCGCGTGGGGCGCCCTGGCGTGCCACCTGGCCGAGCAGCATCGCGTGCGCGTCGTCGGCCTCACCCGCACGGCCGGGCAGGCCGACCACGTCCGCGAGCGCGCGGCCGCCGCCGGGCTGGCCGACCGGGTCGAGCCGCGCGGCCGCGATCTCGCCGCCGCGGGCGGCGGGCCCTACGACGCCATCGTCGGGCTCGCCGGCCTTGAGTCGCTGGGCCGGGACATGCCCCGGCTGTACGAGCTGCTGGCGCCCGGCGGCCGGCTCCTGATCCAGGAGCCGGTGCGGCGGCCCGGCCCGCACCAGATCCGGCGGACGTTCACCACCAGCTACATGTTCCCCGGCGACGGCGAGCTGCGCCCGCTCGCCGAGATCGTCGGCGAGGTGGAGGAGGCCGGCCTGGAGGTGCGCGGCGTGGGCGCGCTGCGCGAGCACCACGCCCGCACGCTGCGTGCCTGGGCGGCCAACCTCCAGCGGCACTGGGCCGAATGCGCCGAGATCGCGGGAGCGGGCCGGGCCAGGGTCTGGCTGCTCTATCTCGCGGCCTCCGCACTGGCCTGCGAGAGCGGCCGCGTCGGCGTCCATGAAATCTGTGCAATTCGCCGTGATCGCGACGGACGGGCAGGAACAACCATGGTCGAGGCGTTCGCGGTCCATACGGATGGCGCGCCGTAATAACGGGATGAAGCGCTCGCCATTCCGGCGTTCTGCCCCGTCCTGGGTGCTCTGACCTGCACTGCGGCTCGACTCGGCGGAAAATGCGGTCTCGGTCGAATAGCGGCACGTGGGACCGCCAATGAGCGTGGGTATGATTGCGCCGCCCCTGTAGCCCAACGGCAGAGGCAGGTTCCCTAAAAGAGCCAGAGGTGTCGGTTCAAATCCGACCGGGGGCACATCACGGCCGGCGCCTTTCCATGGGCGCCGGCCGTTCGCCCATCTTCCCGATACCAGGCCGTCACGCTCCGGAGGCGCCGGAAAGCGTCCCCGGCCTCTAGAATGATCGGACCAGTTCGCCTGAGTGGAGGCAGCAATGGAGAGCAGGAACCCGGCGTTCCGGGGCAATGCCTTCGGTGGGCAGGGAGGCGGCTACGGCGCGCCGCCTCCGCAGCACCTCCAGGACATGTACAACGCGCCGTCCTACGCGCCCCCCGCCCAGCGGACGATGACCTACGACGACGTCGTCATCCGCAGCTTCCTGAGCCTCGCCACCCTGGTGGCCACCGGCGCGCTCACCTGGGCGTTCGTGCCGGTCCAGACCGCGCGGACGATCGCGGTGGTCGCCTTTCTGCTGCAGCTGGGCATCGGCCTGTACATCAGCTTCTCGGGCAAGGCCAACGCGCCGCTCGTGCTGGCGTTCTCGGCGGTCTACGGCGTCGGGGTCGGTGGGGTCAGTCACTACTACGAGACGTTCTACTCCGGGATCGTCTTCCAGGCGGTCATCGGCACCGCGCTCGCGTTCGCCGCGATGCTCGCGGTGCACTCGCTGAAGATCATCCGGGTGACGCCGAAGTTCGCGCGCTTCGTGTGCGCCGCCGGGCTCGCGCTCGTCGGGCTCATGCTCGTCAACCTCGTCGTCGGACTCTTCAACGACTCGGGCATCGGCATCCGCGAGAACGGCCCGCTCGGGATCGCGTTCAGCGTGATCGTTATCCTGGTCGGCTGCTTCTTCCTGCTGCTGGACTTCGACTCCATCGAGCAGGGCGTGCGGGCCGGCGCGCCGGAGAAGTTCGCCTGGTACTGCGCGTTCGGGCTCACGCTGAGCCTCGTGTGGATCTACCTGGAGATCCTGCGGCTGCTCTCGTACTTCCGGGACTAGCCTCTCGTACCTCCGGGCCAGCGGAGCGTTCCGCGTCCCAGAAACGTGACTCGCCCCCTGCCGGCCTTGGCTCCGGCAGGGGGCGAATCAGTTGCGGGATCTCGGCACCAGGGTCGTACCGCGTAGCGGTAGGACTGCGGAGGCCATCCGTTGGCGGGATCCCGCTAAGTCTGTGTGGGGGGCCGCCGCCGGCCCGGCGTCGTTGCCGGCCGGTGGGGCGTTCAAGTCAGTAGTGGCGCGCCCGGCGGGTGCGCTCGTGCTCGCGGACCAGTGCGGCCGCGTAGCCGTGCGAGAGCCCGTGTTCGTCGGCGAGCCAGTTGCAGCGCTCCTCGCAGCGGAGGAAGGCGGGTCCGTTCTCTATGGCGGTGAACCACTCGGGGATGTCACGTCCTGTGACTTGCGGGATGCGGGCTATCAGCTTGGTGTGCGTCTCCGGCGAGTGGTTCAAAGACAATTGGCACCTCCAGGAAGCGGGGCTCTTCCTGCCGACTCTGCAACAGCGACCAGGATGTGACAACCCCCTAACGGGGACCTATCCATTACGTAACGTAGATCATTCATAACGTAACGATCGTTCATATAAAAAACCAACGGCCCGCGCCTCTCGCGCGGGCCGTTCGAGGTGGGAAGGGGTGCCGGTCACGAACCCGGCACCGGGGACGTCAGCTGAGGCGCTCCAGCACCATCGCCATGCCCTGGCCGCCGCCCACGCACATGGTCTCCAGGCCGAACTGCTTGTCGTGGAACTGCAGCGAATTGACGAGGGTGGAGGTGATCCGGGCGCCGGTCATGCCGAACGGGTGGCCGACCGCGATGGCGCCGCCGTTGACGTTCAGCTTGTCCATGTCGACGCCGAGCTCGTCGGCGGACGGCAGGACCTGCGCGGCGAACGCCTCGTTGATCTCGACCAGGTCGATGTCGTCGATGGTCATCCCCGCCAGGGCCAGCGCGCGCTGGGAGGCGCCCACCGGGCCGAGGCCCATAATCTCGGGGGACAGGCCGGTGACGCCGGTCGAGACGATGCGGGCCAGCGGGGTGATGCCGAGCTCGGCCGCCTTGGCGTCGCTCATGATGATGACGGCCGCGGCGCCGTCGTTCAGCGGGCAGCAGTTGCCGGCCGTGACGGTGCCGTCGGGACGGAACACCGGCTGCAGCGTCGACACCTTGTCGTAGGTGGTGCCGGGCCGCGGGCCGTCGTCCTTGGACACGACCGTGCCGTCGGGCAGGGTGGCGGGGGTGATGTCCTTCTCCCAGAACCCGTTGGCGAGGGCCTTCTCGGCCAGGTTCTGTGAGCGGACGCCGAACTCGTCCTGGGCCTGGCGGCTCACGTTGCGGATGCCCGCCACGTTCTCGGCGGTCTGGCCCATCGCGATGTAGATGTCGGGCAGCGACCCGTCCTCGCGAGGGTCGCGCCAGAGGCCGGCGCCGCCCTCGGCCGCCTTGGCGGTGCGGGCCTCGGCGTCGCCGAACAGCGGGTTCTGGGTGTCGGGCAGGCCGTCGCTGCTGCCCTTGGCGAAGCGGCTGACCATCTCGACGCCCGCCGAGACGATGACGTCGGCCTCGCCCGCCTTGATCGCGTGCAGCGCCATCCGGGACGTCTGCAGCGAGGAGGAGCAGTAGCGCGTGATCGTCGCGCCGGGCACGCTGTCCCAGCCGAGCAGCGTGGCGACCACCTTGGCCTGGTTGTAGCCCTGCTCGCCGCCGGGCAGGCCACAGCCGAGGAGCAGGTCGTCGATCTGGGTGTGGTCGAGCTGGGGCACCTTGGCCATGGCCGCGGTGATCATCTGGGCGGTGAGGTCGTCCGGGCGCAGGTCCTTGAGCGACCCCTTGAACGCGCGGCCGATGGGCGAACGCGCGGTGGCGACGATGACTGCCTCGGGCATGTCGGATCTCCCTGTCTGAGCGGCCGGTGGCTGTCCCCGGCGACGGTGTTACTCACCGGTCACTAGGCAATCTAGCCGCTGCCGGGACGGGCGTACACGGCGGGGCCCGGAGCCTATGGACGATGAGTCCAATAAGCGGGCACTTGCTCACGTCGCGACAATCGTTCCCCCCGCGCCCCGCCGGACGCGGCCCACCTTGTGATCCGCGCCACACATCGGCCCGTGCCGGATCAGAGGCCGTACATACCGGGAGTCGTGCCCTTGGCGTCCTTGATCGCGTGCAGCAGGCCACGCTCGTCCCGCCAGGTGCGCCACCCCTTGACGGCCCCCGTGTACCAGCCGGGCGGCGGGCCGGGCTCGCTGATCCTCTTGCCGGTGGAGAGGTCGTAGGCGCACAGCGGGGCGACCGGGAAGAAGCCGCGCTGCCCGGTGATCTTCAGCTCGGCCGGATTGACCGTGCAGAACGACCAGGCGCGCACGCCCTTGGTCGTGGCCCGGGCGGCGCTGCGCAGGTCGTAGGCGGCGCCCGCGCGGCCCTGCGACAGGAAGCCGAGCCTCGTCAGGTCCGCCGGGAAGGCCAGCCACCAGGCGCTCTCGGGGGCCTTGTCCGCGGTGATCGTGCCGGTCGTCCGGCCCGTTCGCGGATCGAGCTGCTCGAAGCCGCCGTAGCCGCCGGCCGGGGTGACCTGGCGGGTGATCAGCGCGACGGAGGGATTGGCGCTGGGATAGACGCGGAGCAGCCGCTTGCGCGTCCACACCGGCTTGCCGGTCGCCATGTCCATGCCGAAGAAGCCGAACGCGGACAGCGGCGTGCCCTTGCGCGGCTGGTACGGGGCCACGTAGCCGACCATCACGTCCCCGAGCGAGCCGAACGCCCAGCCGCCGGAGAGGTTGACGCCGGAGCCGACCGCGCGTTCGACCGGGAAGCTCCACAACGTCTTGCCGGTCTTGAGGTCGTGGGCCTCCAGCGTCGGATGCCTGGCCATCCGAAACGCCACGAGCTTGGCGGGATCGGCCCACTCGACCTCGGTGATGCCCGCCATCTTCCACAGCTGCCTGCCGCCCGCCGCCGGATCGAGGACGACGAACCGGGCGCTCTTGCGGGCCGTGAACTCCGACATGCAGACGTAGGCGCCGCAGCGCACCGGACCGAACGTCGAGTCGACCGGCCGGACCCACTTCTGCGCGCCGGTACGGGCGTCGCGGGCGACCAGCGTCGCCTTCCACTTGCCGGTCTTCTGCGGTTCGAGCGAGACCACGACCCCGCTGCCCGCGGCGTCGACCACCGCGGGCGGCTGGACGCCCATCCCGGAGAGCCGGCCGACCATCGTGGCCGGGCGGGTCCACAACTTCCGGCCCTTGGCCAGGTCGAACACCGACGTCTCCAGCGAGCCGTCGGGACGCAGCGCCGTCACGGCCGTGACGTCGGCCCCAGTGACGGGACGGCTGACCGTGTTCACGCCCTTGCCCGACCAGCCGCTCTGCGCGGCCGCCGCGCCGCTCGTGCCGGGGCCGCTGGAGCAGGCCGCCGCCCCGAGCAGCAGCGCCGCCATGGCGATGTGTGCCGGATTGATTGCGGAGTGTCGTGATCGTCGAGTGTGCGAGGCCATGGGTAGCTCCTCAGCGGGCGCTATGGGTGTCAAGGGACGGGGATGGCCGAGCCGTGAGGCGACGGCGCCTGCCTGCCGCTCCGGGGCGCCGGGCCCTCAAGGCCGCCCGCGGCACCCGCCGTCGTCGTCGCAACAACAGAACGTAACAGAGGAACTACAAATCCGGAGCTGTTTCTGTCACGCCGCGAACCGCCGGGGCGGGGCCGCGCATCAGGCGGCGCCGGCCTCGCCAGAGGCGATGTGCCCCGGTGCCGGCGCCTCCTCCAGGCCGTCCTCCACGTCCCGGTCGAGCGGGCGGCGGCGACGCAGGAGCGTGGCCCAGGCCCCGCGAGGGCCGCGTTCGCGACCGGCGACCCTGGTGCCCGCCACCTCGGTGCCGGGCTCCTCGGCCGCCTCGGCGGCCGCCAGGTAGACCGGCAGTACGCCCTCGCCGCGGCGCGGGTCGGGCAGCGCCTCGGGATCGGGCTCCAGACCGAGCGCGGCGGCCATCGAGGGCAGCATCGCCATCGCCGCCGCGGCATAGCCGTGGGCGGACGGGTGGTAGCGGTCGTCGCTGAACATCGCCAGCGGATCGGCGGCGAACTCGCGGCCGAGGAGGTCGCCGAGCGAGACCGACCGGGCGCCGCGCTCGACCACGGCGATCGTCTGGGCGGCGGCGAGCTGGCGGCTGGCGCGGCGCGCGATCCACCGCAGCGGCTGCATGAGGGGCTTCACCGAGCCCAGATCGGGACACGTGCCCACGACGACCTCGCAGCCCGCGGCCCGCAGGCGTTCGACCGCGGCCGCCAGATGGCGCACGGACTCGACGGCGGACACGCGGCCGGTGACGTCGTTGGCGCCGATCATGATGACGGCGATCTCCGGTTCCGCCGCCAGCGCCCGGGAGACCTGCTCCTCGAGCGCCTCCGACCGGGATCCCGACTTCGCCACGTTCGTCAGCCACACCGGGCGGGCCGCGATCGCCGACAGCCCGGCGGCCAGCAGCGCGGCGGGCGTCTCCTCGGGCACGGCCACGCCGAGACCGGCCGCGGTGGAGTCGCCGAGCATGACGAACGAGACGGGCTCGCCGGGCAACCGCCCGCCGTAGAGGTTGTCGGCCGCGGGCGGGTCGCCGTACGGCGTCGCCTGGATGATCCGGCGGGCCATCTTGGCCTCCGCGAGGACCAACCCGAACGTCATCCCGCCCAGTGCGGTGATGCCACCGCCCCCGTACGCTGCCGCGGTCGCTATGCGCCGCGCGGTCAACGCTCTCAGCATCGTCGCTCACCCTCCGTCATTACCAGAGGTTGTACCCCGTACGGCCGCGGATGCCCCCGACGGCTGTTCTGGGCTACCTTCGGAAACTGGAATCTATCCGAATCCGCATCCCGCGCCGCTGCGGCCGAACGCGGATGCGACCTGTTGAAACCCGACAAGGACGTCGCGTGCACGTACACGATTCGCTCGTCGAGCTCATGGGCAACACCCCGCTCGTCCGGCTGCGCAAGGTCACCGGAGGCCCGGCACCGCAGGTGCTGGCCAAGGTGGAGTACTTCAATCCCGGCGGCTCGGTGAAGGACCGCATCGCGGTCCGGATGATCGACGCCGCCGAGGCCTCGGGCGAGCTGCGCCCGGGCGGCACCATCGTCGAGCCGACCTCCGGCAACACCGGGGTCGGCCTGGCCATCGTGGCGCAGGAGCGCGGCTACCGCTGCGTCTTCGTCTGCCCGGACAAGGTCGCCAAGGACAAGATCGACGTCCTGCGGGCGTACGGGGCCGAGGTGGTCATCTGCCCGACCGCGGTCTCGCCGGAGCATCCGGACTCCTACTACTCGGTCTCGGACCGGCTCGCCGCCGAGATCCCGGACGCCTGGAAGCCCAACCAGTACACCAACCCCAACAACCCGCGCTCGCACTACGAGACGACCGGGCCCGAGCTGTGGGAGCAGACCGAGGGGCGGATCACGCACTTCGTCGCCGGGATCGGCACCGGCGGCACCATCAGCGGCACCGGCAGGTACCTCAAGGAGATCTCCGGTGGCGCGGTGAAGATCATCGGCGCCGACCCGGAGGGCTCGGTCTACTCCGGCGGCAGCGGCCGCCCGTACCTCACCGAAGGCGTCGGCGAGGACATCTGGCCCGAGACCTACGACCGCGACATCTGCGACGAGGTCATCGCCGTCTCCGACCGCGACTCGTTCGTCATGACGCGCCGGCTGGCCCGCGAGGAGGGCCTGCTGGTCGGCGGCTCCTGCGGGATGGCGGTCGTCGCGGCGCTGCGCGTCGCCGCCGCGGCGGATCCGGACGCGGTGATCGTGGTGCTGCTGCCGGACGGCGGCCGCGGCTATCTCTCCAAGATCTTCAACGACGAATGGATGGCCGACTACGGCTTCCTCGCCCCGTCCACCGAGGAGACCCCGGTGGGCGAGGTGCTCACCCGCAAGGGCGGCGCCCTGCCGGAGTTCGTGCACGTCCACCCGCACGAGAGTGTGCAGACCGCGATCGCGATCATGCGTGAGTACGGGGTGTCGCAGCTCCCGGTGATGAAGGAGGAGCCGCCGGTCATGGCCGCCGAGGTGGTCGGCTCCATCGTCGAGAGCGACCTGCTCGACGTGCTGGTCAAGGACCGGGCGAAGCTGGCCGACCCTCTGGAGGCGCACATGTCCGCGCCGCTGCCGACGCTCGGCTCCGGCGAGCCGGTCAGCAAGGCCGTCGAGGTCCTGGAGAAGGCCGGCGGCGCCGTCGTCCTCGTGGACGGCAAGCCCAAGGGCCTCATCACCCGCCAGGACGTCCTCGCCTTCCTGGCCGGCGGATCGTCCTGACCCGCGGGCCCGTCCCGAGGCGGAGGCCCGTCCCGAGGCGGGGCTGAACGCGGCGAAGCGCCGGAGATCGTCCTGATCTCCGGCGCTTCGCCTTCTCACGAAGTTGAATTGCGGCGCGTGGTCGTGGGCGGCTATTTCAGACCCCACGCCGCAATCCAACGTCTCAGGAGCGGTAACCCGACGGGACGAAGTCCTCGCGGGTCTCGCCCGTGCCCGGCGGCACCGCCTTGGGCCGGTCGGCGTGACCGGGCCACCAGGCCTTGTGGCCCAGCATCGCGGTGACGCCGGGGACCAGGAAGATGGCCATCACGAAGGCCGACAGCGCGATGCCCATGGCGATGGAGCCGCCCATCTGCTGGAGCATCGTGACCTTGGCCAGCAGCATCACCGAGAAGGTGGCCGCCAGGACCAGACCGGCCGCGGCGACGGTCGGGCCGCCGTGCTGGACCGCCAGGGCGGCGGCCTTGCGCGGCTCGTGGCCCTCCTTGGCCTCCTCGCGCAGTCGCGCGGTCATCAGGATGTTGTAGTCGGTCCCGATGGCCAGCACGAACAGGTACAGCATGATCGGCAGGTGGAAGATCTCACCCGGCTGGCCCATCGCGCCCTGGAAGACGAACACCGCCGAGCCCATCGTGGCCGCGAAGCCGAGGAGCACGATCGGCACCAGGTAGAGCGGTGCGACCACCGACCGCAGCAGGAGCAGCAGGATGAGCGCGATCAGGACGCCGGCCACGGGGAGGATCACCGACAGGTCGCGGTTGACGACCTTGTTGATGTCCCCGTAGACCGCGGTGGCGCCGCCCACCAGCATCTTGGTGCCGGCCGGTGCGATCTCGTGCGCGGCCGGCCGCAGTTCGTCCTTGACCAGCGCGATGGACTCGTTGCTGTTCGGGTTCTTCTTGAGCAGCAGGTCGATCTGGACCACCTTGCCGCCCGTGCCGGTCTGGGGCGGGTTGACGCCGCCCACACCCGGCAGGGTCTTGGCCTTCGCGGCGAAGTCGTCGAGCTTGGCCTTGGCGATCGGCTGCCCGTCGGTGGACTCCAGGTAGACCTGGACCGGCGTGGTCAGTCCGGGCGGGAAGCCCTTCTGCATCTCCTTCATGGCCTCCGCGGACTCGGTGTTCTGCGGGAAGCTGGCCTGGAAGTCGTAGTCGGCCTTGAAGTTGAACGCGCCGAGGGCGAGGACGACCAGCAGGCCGCCGGAAACGAGGGCGACCAGCGCGGGGCGCTTGCCGACCATCCGGCCCATCCCGGCCGAGACCTTGGCCTCGGGCTCCTTCTTCCAGGACTTGGACGGCCAGAAGATCGCCGTGCCGAGCAGGGAGAGCAGCGCCGGGAACAGCGTCAGCGACGTGATGCCCATGACGATGACGGCGATGGCCAGCGACGGGCCCCAGGCGGAGAAGATGCCGAACGCGGCGAGCATGAGCACCAGGAACGTCACGGCGATGGCGGCGGCGGCGGAGGTGATGACCTCGCCGACCCGCTCCACCGTGGTGATCAGGGCGGTCTTCTTGTCGTCGCCCGCCCGCAGCCGTTCGCGGAAGCGGAAGAGCAGGAACAGGTAGTAGTCCGCGCCGATGCCGAACAGGACGATCGTCAAGATGATCTGCAGGCTGTCGTCACCGGAGAAGTTCAGCAGCTTGGACGCCGCACCGATCACCTTCATCGAGACGATCTCCGTCGCGAAGATGACGATGATCGGCAGGATGGCCGCGATCGGCGCCCGGAAGATCAGCAGGATCAGCCCGATGATCAGGATGAACGTGCCGGCCGAGACGAGCGCCATGGACTGGGTGAAGGAGTCCTCGTTGTCGACGAAGGACGCCGTGTCACCGCCGACCTTCGCGGTCAGGCCGCTGCCCAGCGCGCCGGGCAGGTCCTTGCGCATGTTCTTGATCGCTTCGCCCTGGTCCTTCTGGGCGTCCTGATCGGTGCCCTTCAGCGACACGTTGATCAGCTGGAACGCCTGGTTGGGCGCCACGGACTGCGGGCTGGTCTGGATGGCCACCACGCTCTTGTACTTCTTGGCGGTCAGCGTCTGCGCGGCCTGGGTGATCTTGGTGCTGTCGGCCGGCGTGATCTTCGCGCCGCCGGGCTTCTGGACCACGACGAACGCGGTGGCGTCCGCGGCCTGCGGGAACGACTTCTCCGCCAGCTTCGCGGCCTGGATGGACTCGTACTTACTGGGCAGGAAGTCTGCCTGGTCGGACTTGGTCTCGATACTGGGCGCGAGACCGACGATGGCGACTGCGGCGACGACCCACGCCAAGATCGTCCACCACGGGTGTCTCACGACGAACCGCGCAAGCCGTGCGAACATTCGGATTCCTTCAAGGTGTGATTTATCCAGCGATACCGATCAACCGTATGGAACGTTCTGGCGTTTGTGGTCAGCCTGAGCGCCGAACTATCACCCCATACCTCCGATGGAGGATCTCCTCCTCCAGGAGGGTGGACCTAGGTCCACCCTCCTCCTGCCAGACCCTTTCCGATCAGGCAGGACGCCGCCGCGGGCGACTCACCGGGCATGCCTCGCGGAGGCGGCGAACTGCTCCTCCAGCGGATCGTGGCCCTTGCGCACCGGCGGCTCGTCGCCGTGACCGGGCCACCACGCCTTGTGGCCGAGCAGCGCGGTGATCGACGGGACCAGGAAGATCGAGATCACGAACGCCGACAGCACGATCCCGATCGCCACCGAGAAGCCGATCTGCTGGAGCATCGAGACCTTCGCCAGCATCATCACCGAGAAGGTCCCGGCCAGGATGAGCCCGGCGGCGGCGACGGTCGGGCCGCCGTGCTCGACGGCCAGGGCGGCGGCCCGGCGCGGGTCGTTGCCCTCCTTGGCCTCCTCCCGCAGCCGCGCGGTCAGCAGGATGTTGTAGTCGGTCCCGATGGCCAGCACGAACAGGTAGAGGATCGTCGGCAGCTGGAAGGTGATCCCGGGTTCGCCCAGCGCGCCCTGGAACGTGTAGACCGCCGCGCCCAGCGTGGCCGCGAAGCCGAGCAGCACCACCGCGACCAGGTAGATCGGCGCCACGATGCTGCGGAGCAGCAGGGCCAGGATGAAGGCGATGAGCAGCGCCGCCACCGGCAGGATGACCGACAGGTCACGGTTCATGACGTTGTTGATGTCGGCGAACGTGGAGGTCTCCCCGCCGACGTAGGTGCGGGTGCCGGGTGGCGCGGCCTTGTGCACCGCGTCCCGCAGATCGCCGCGGACCAGCTCGATCGACTCCGCCGAGAGCGGGTTCTGCTTCAGCAGCAGGTCGACGCGGCCCACGGACCGGTCCGCCGTGCTCACCTCCGGCTGCTGGACGCGGCCCACGCCGGGCACGTCCTTGGCCTTCGCGCTGAACGCGGCGAGCTGCCCCTGGCCGATGGCCTTGCCGTCCGAACGCTTGACGTACACCGAGACCGGCGTCGTCAGCCCGGGAGGGAAACCCTTCTGCATGTCCTTGTTGGCCTGCGCCGACTCGGTGTCCTGCGGGAAGCCGGCGAAGAAGTCGTTGTTGCTCTTGAAGGAGAACGTGCCGGCGGCGAGGCCGACGAGCAGGGCACCGGAGACGAGGGCGACCAGCGCGGGGCGCTTGCCGACCAGCCGGCCGAGCGCGGCCGCCTGGCTGCCCTTGGGGTGCTTGCGCCAGGCCTTGGACGGCCAGAAGACGGCGGTGCCGAGCAGCGAGACGATCGCCGGGACGAGGGTGAGCGCGGTGATCGCCATGACGGTGACGGCGATCGCCAGCGCCGGGCCCATCGGCCCGAACCCGCCGAACGCGGCCAGCAGCATCACCAGGAAGGCGATCGCGACGGCGGCCGCGGCGGAGAAGATGACCTCGCCGACCCGCTCCATCGAAAGGATCATCGCCGTCCGCTTGTCGTCCCCGGCGCGCAGCCGTTCACGGAACCGGAACAGCAGGAACAGGATGTAGTCGGTGCCGATGCCGAACAGCACGATCAGCATGATGATGCCGAGGTCGTCACCGACCTCCCAGTTGAAGGCGTTCGCCGCGAACGCGACCAGCCCGTTCACCACCTGCATCGTCGCCGTGATCACCAGCAGCGGCAGCAGGGCGGCCAGCGGCGCCCGGAAGATCAGCAGGATCAGGCCGATGATCAGGATGAACGTCGCGATGCCGACGATCTCGAAGGACTGCTCGAACGACTTCTCGTTGTCCACCCAGGCGGCGACATTGCCGCCGATCTTGGCGTCGAGCCCGGTGCCCGTCAGCTGGGCGGGCAGCTGATCGCGGACCTGCTTGACCGCCTCGCTCATCTTGTCGTCGTCGTCTCCGACCATCGGCATGCCGATGATCTGGACGGCTTTGTTGGGCGCGACCGTGTCCGGCCCGGTGGTGAACGTGCGGACCACCGGGGGCTTGCGGCCCTCCAGCGCCTTGGCCACCCGGGTGACCTTGGCGCCGTCGGCGGCGGTGAGCGGCGCCCCGTCGGAACGTTTGACGACGATCAGCGCGGATTCCTCGTCCTGCTGCGGGAACGCCTTTTCAGCGATCTTCGCGGCCTGGATCGACTCGTACTTGGACGGGAGGAAGTCGGCCGTGTCCTCCTGCGTGGAGATGGCGGGTGCAGTCATGACGATGGCCACGGCGGCGACCACCCAGGCCAGAATCGTCCACCACGGATGTCTGACGACGACGCGCGCGAGCCATGCGAACATGCGTCTTTCCTTCAGCTCAGATGTATGGGGGGAATGACAAAGACGCTAAAGATGGGATTTCTCGTTGTGGTCCCGCTGCGAAGCCAACCCTGGCCTGATACCTGCGGGGTGGGTCCCTCGTCCTCCGGTATCGCCGCGGGTGGGTAGCCTCGTCCTCATGGACAAGGACGTTCACCAGGGATTCGAGACGCTGGCCATCCACGCGGGGCAGGAGGCCGACCCCACGACGGGCGCGGTCGTCCCCCCGATCTATCAGGTCTCCACCTACAAGCAGGACGGCATCGGCGGGCTGCGCGGCGGCTACGAGTACTCGCGGTCGGCCAACCCGACCCGGACCGCCCTGGAGACCTGCCTGGCCGAGATCGAGGGCGGCTCCCGCGGGCTGGCGTTCGCGTCCGGCCTCGCCGCCGAGGACGCGCTGCTGCGCACGGTGCTCAAGCCCGGTGACCACGTCGTCATCCCGAACGACGCCTACGGCGGCACCTACCGGCTCTTCGCCAAGGTCGCCGAGCCGTGGGGCGTGACCTTCGACCCGGTGCCGCTGAACGACATCGCCGCCGTCCGCGCGGCGGTCCGCCTGGAGACGAAGCTGATCTGGGTCGAGACGCCGACCAACCCCCTCCTCGGTATCGCCGACATCGCCGCGCTGGCCTCCGTCGCCCACGACGCGGGGGCCCTGCTCGCCGTCGACAACACCTTCGCCTCGCCCTACCTCCAGCAGCCGCTGGCGCTGGGCGCCGACGTGGTCGTGCACTCCACCACCAAGTACATCGGCGGCCACTCCGACGTGGTCGGCGGCGCGCTGATCGTGGCGGACCCCGGCCTCGGCGAGCGGCTCACCTTCCACCAGAACGCGATGGGCGCGGTCGCCGGCCCGTTCGACGCGTGGCTGACCCTGCGCGGCATCAAGACCCTGGCCGTGCGGATGGACCGGCACTGCGCCAACGCCGAGGCCGTCGTCGCCATGCTGAGCCGCCACAAGGCGGTCACCGAGGTCCTCTACCCGGGGCTTCCCGCCCACCCGGGCCACGAGGCCGCCGCCAAGCAGATGAAGGCCTTCGGCGGCATGGTCTCGTTCCGGATGGCCTCCGAAGAGGCCGCCGTCCGCGTCTGCGAGCGCACCGAGCTCTTCACCCTCGGTGAGTCCCTGGGCGGCGTCGAGTCGCTGATCGAGCACCCGGGCCGCATGACGCACGCCTCCGCCGCCGGCTCGCCGCTGGAGGTCCCCAGCGATCTCGTGCGCCTCTCGGTCGGCATCGAGGACGTCGACGACCTCCTCCGGGACCTCGACCAGGCCCTCGCGTGAGGTAGGTGTCTCCCGTCTCAGGCGGCTTCGGGGGGCATGGACATGATCAAGGCTTTATGATGTGCGCGCCAGGTTCCGCCGAGAAAGGGGCCCGAGTGCGCAAAGTACTGGTCGCCGGAGCGGCCTTCGCCGCGACCTGCCTGTCGGCCGTGGCCGTTCCGGCGGGCGCGCAGGCCGACCCGCCCGCGCCCGTGCTGACGGATGCCCGGACTTCGTCCACGACGGCCTCGGCCCCGACGGCCGGCGCCCCGTCACCGCGGGCCGACTCCTCGGTGGTCTCCGCGCGCGCGGTGATCGTGACGCCGAAGCCGCCCAGGCAGCGCACCTACGCCTACGGACGGCATCCGCGCCAGCGGGTCGACGTCTACTGGCGCGCCCCGGCCAAGCCGAAGAAGGGCCAGAAGGCGCAGAAGCAGCAGGCCCGCCCGGGCGTTCTGCTGCTGCACGGCGGCTCCTGGCGCAAGGGCAGCAGGACTGGCTGGAAGTACTTCGCGCGCCGCCTGACGACGCAGGGCTTCACGGTCTTCGCCGCCGACTACCGGCTGTCCGGCATGGCGCACTGGCCCGCGCAGCGCAACGACGCGCAGGCCGCGCTCGGCTTCGTCAAGAAGCACGCCAAGACATGGAACGTCGACCCCAAGCGGCTCGTCGTGGTCGGCGCCTCCGCGGGCGGCCAGCTGGCGACCCAGCTGGGCACGGCCGGCACCGGCTCGGGGCAGGTGCGCGGCGTGGTGGCCCTGTCGCCGGTCAACACCCCCTATCTGGCCTACCAGGACGGCAGCGCGGCGACCGCGACCCCTTCCCAGGGCAGCCTGCGCGGCGCGGTCGTCAAGCTCCTCGGCTGCGTGCCGAGCCAGACCAGCCCCGCCTGCTGGGACCTGGTCGACGACGCCAACTCCGCGGCCCACGCCACGCCCGGCGACGCGCCCATGCTGCTCATCCACAGCGCGGGCGACTTCGTCCCGGTGACCCAGAGCACCGGCCTGGCCAGCGCGCTGCGCGCCGTCGGCGTGCCCGTCACGGTCAGGACGGTGCCCGGCGACCTGCACGGCAACGCGCTGCTGAACGACGAGACGGTCTACCCGGCGATGCTGTCCTGGATCAAGTCCCGGACGAAGCCCTAACGCCCGTACCAGACCATCAGGAACAGGATCACCAGCCAGAGCAGCGCGACCACCCCCGAGAGGGAGGCGATCCGGCCGCGTTCCACCTCGGCGACGCCGGCCTGTGCCGGAGCCGGGGGCGGGGCCGGTGAGGCGGCGCCTTCCTCGTTCTCGCCCGGCTCGTCCTCCTCGCCGTCCTCGTCCTTGCCGGCGGACGTGACGGGTGCCGCCTCGGCCTCGGCCACCTCCAGCAGGTGGATCGCCTTGCGCTGGTCCCGTTCCACCAGCGTCAGCAGGACGAGGCCCACGATGAACAACGTCAGCGACGCCGTCAGCCAGACCCTCGCGAAGTCGCCCTTGGCGAGGAAGATGCCGAACAGCAGGATGCCGAGCGTCGCGAGGCCGTAGATCCGCGTCGTCCGGTTGAGGTACCGGAGCACGACGGTGTTCCGCCTGCGGATGAACCGCGGCGTGGCCATCGTCGCGGCGGTCAGCGGGCCCAGCGTGAAGATCGCAAACCCGATGTGCAGGATCAGCAGCAGGCGATCGGAGTTCGACATGGCGCCGACCCTAGCCCGCCCGCGCGGGGGCTAGCGACGGCCGCGCCGTACCCGCAGGTAATCGCTCACGACGTACTCGCCGAGCCGCTCGGCGTCGGGCGCGAAGACCCGGCCGCCATTGCGCTGCGCGACCTCCTCCACGAACGAGACCAGCCGCCGGTCGTCGGCCAGCATGAAGACGTTGAGCGAGGCGCCGCGCCGGGTCATCTTGTCGACCTCGGCCATCGTGAGCACCAGCGTGTCGGCGGACGGCGGGTAGTCGAACACCGACCGGCCGTCGGACCGCAGATGCGCGGTCGGCTCGCCGTCGGTCACCACCAGCACGATCGGCTCGAAGTCGGGATGCTTGTCCAGATGGCGGCCCGCGATCATGAGCGCGTGGTGGAGGTTGGTGCCCTGCACCATGTCCCAGTCGAGCCCGGTCATCTCCGTCGGGTGCAGTACGCGCGCGTAGTTGGAGAAGCCGATGATCTGGATGGCGTCCTGCGGGTACTTGCTCGTCACCAGGGTGTGCAGCGCCAGCGTGGTCTGCTTGGCGGCGGCCCACGTCCCGCGCAGCACCATCGAGTACGACAGGTCGACGAGCAGGCAGACGGCGGCGGCGGTGCGCCGTTCGGTCTCGTGCACCTCGAAGTCGTCCACGGACAGCCGCACGCCGTTGGTGCCGTGGGCGCCACCGGTGCCGTTGGCGTCCCTCGGCTGAGCCTTGCCCAGCGAGGGCGAGGCCGGGCGTTCCATGGCGCCGCGGTGGATGGCGTTGCCGATCGTGCGGACGACGTCCAGGGGCTGCTCGTCGCCGAACCGCCACTCGCGGCTCGACCCGGTCAGCTCGCCCGCCTGCCCGGCGTCGCGCTGGTCGTGGTCGCCCCGGCGGCCCGCCTCCAGCTGCGAGAAAACCCTGCGCAGCGCCGTCTCGCCGAGCCGCCGCACGGCCTTGGGGGTGAGCTCCAGCTTGCCGCGCTTGCGCTGCAGGTAGCCCTGCCGTTCCAGCTCCTTCTCGATGCGGCGCAGCTCGGCGAGGTCGTCGACCGCCTGGCGGCCGAGGGCGCGGCGGACGGCCGCCTCGTCGATGTCGTCCATGCGGGCGCCGGGGTACTCCTGCCCGAGCGCGGCCTCCAGTTCGGCCAGGTCGGCGAGCTCGGCCAGCGCGGTCGTGGCGTCGCCCACGCCGAGCGGGTTGTCGCCGGTCATCTGCTCTTGGCCGCCCCAGCCGAGCTCCGGCCGCCGGGCGCGGAGCGCGTCGTTCAGCCGTGACATCTCCATGGCCAGGCCGGCGTCCTGCATGGCCTGCTCCATGAGCCCGGCGAGCTCTTCGCGTTGCTCAGGGCTGAGCGAGGCGAGCAGCCGGTCCATGGCCGCCGCCCGGCGGGCCAGGGAGTCGACCAGCTCTTCGAGGTTCTGCGGCTGGTCGGGGAAGAAGTCGCCGTACTCCTGCATGAACCGGTCGAAGTCATCCTGGGTGTGCTCGCCGCGCGCGTCCCTGTCGAGCATCTCGTTGAGCGCGGCCATCATGTCCTTGACCCGCTCCATCATGCGCGGGTCCTGGCTCTGCAGGGCCTGCTTCATGCCCTGGAACTGCGCGTCGAGGACGTCGCGCCGCAGCAGGTCCTTCAGCCGCTCGAACGTCTCGCGGGCGGCGGGCGACCGCCAGTCGTAATCCGACAGGCGCCGGATCGCCTGCGAGGTGTCGCGTGGCAGCGTGTCGAGCTCGGCCTCGCGCAGCCGGGCCTCGTCGCTCGGATCGGGGAACAGCTCCGCGCGCTCCTGCCCGATCGCGGTGTCGAGCAGCGCGCGCGCCTGCTCCAGTGTCCCGTCGAGCCGGCCGCGGTCGCGCAGCGCGCGCCGCCGCTCGCGAACCTGCCGGAGCAGGTCGTCGAGCCCGCGGCGGCCCTCCGCGCCCGGCAGCCCGCGGCGCAGCAGCTCGCGCAGCGCGTCGTCGGGCCGGTTGCCCTCGAGCACCGCGTCGCCCATCGCGTCGAGCGCGTCGCGGACGTCGTAGGGCGGCGCGAGCGGGTCGGGCCCGTCGTGGTACGCCCCATACCGGTAACGGCTCATCAGCGGCCCCTGACTCAGGTTCGGTAGGTGGCGGTCCCGTCGGCGCGGCCGGACGAGGCGTCCTTGGACAGCCGGCGGGTGAGGAAGAGCCCCTCCAAGGCGAACTCCAGCGCGGCCGCGGCCTGGCCGGGGGAGTCCCCGGACAGCTCCAGCCGTTCCATGATCTTGGCGAGGCCGGGCACCGGGCCGATGCGGCGCAGCAGCTCGGCCGAGGAGACCAGCTCGCCGGACTCGACCACCTCGCCCGCGTCGAACTTGTCGAGCAGCCCGGACAGGTCGGCGGCGCCCAGCGTGCGGCGGTAGGTCTCGGCGGTCGCGCGCCGCAGCAGATGCTCCAGCACCTCCTGCTCGCGACCCTCCTCGCTGACCTCGAACTCGACCTTGCCCATCAGGGACGGCACGACGGCGGGCAGATCGCACACGCGCGCCACCGGGCGTTCCTCCCCGGTGAGCGCGGCGCGGCGCAGCGCCCCCGCGGCGACGGTCTCGGCGCCCGCGAGCGCGAACCGCGCGGACACCCCGGACCGCGAGTCGACCGCGGTCGACTCGCGCGTCAGCCGCGTGAACCGCCCGATCACCTCCAGCAGGTGGCCCGGGACCTCCGCCTGGAGCTCGTCGATCGCCGCCTCCTGCCGGATGAGGTCGAGCTCGGCCTCCAGTTCCAGCGGGTAGTGGGTGCGGATCTCGGCGCCGAACCGGTCCTTCAGCGGCGTGATGATGCGGCCGCGGTTGGTGTAGTCCTCCGGGTTGGCGCTGGCGACCAGCAGCACGTCGAGGGGCAGCCGCAGCGCGTAGCCGCGGACCTGGACGTCGCGTTCCTCCAGGACGTTGAGCAGCGCCACCTGGATGCGCTCGGCCAGGTCGGGCAGCTCGTTGATGGAGAAGATCCCGCGGTTGGTGCGCGGCACCAGGCCGAAGTGCACCGTCTCGGGGTCGCCCAGCGTCCGGCCCTCGGCCACCTTGATCGGGTCGACGTCGCCGATCAGGTCGCCGACGGAGGTGTCCGGGGTGGCGAGCTTCTCGCCGTACCGGTCGTCCCGGTGCTTCCACGCGACCGGCAGGTCGTCGCCGGTCTCGGCGGCGAGCCGCCGGCAGCGCACGCAGACCGGTTCGTACGGATGGTCGTTGATCTCGCAGCCCGCGATGACCGGCGTCCACTCGTCCAGCAGCCCGGTCAGCGTGCGGATGAGCCGCGTCTTGCCCTGGCCGCGCTCGCCCAGCAGCACCAGGTCGTGTCCGGCCAGCAGGGCGCGTTCGAGGTGGGGGAGCACGGTGTCGTCGAAGCCGACGATCCCGGGGAAGCGCGGCTCGCCGGATCTCAGCCGGACGAGCAGGTTGTGACGGAGCTCGGCCTTCACCGACCGCTGGATGTGACCACTGGTGCGAAGATCGCCCAGTGTGGTCTCGCGAGGTGTGGTTGGACGCACGCGATCGACATTACGTCGCCGATCCGGGGAATCGCACCCCGGTCGCCGTAATCGCGGCGGCGGGGGCCGCGGGACGCCTATTTGGGCCTGCGCGACCGAGCAGGGAGACTGGGAGACGTGACCCCATCCGGTGTACGGCTCGAAGGAGGGGAGGCCGATGGCTCGCTTCGGTGACGGCCTGGCCCTCGGACCCGATCTGCCCAGCGCCGCCGAATCGGCGGTGAAACAGGCGCTCGCGCCGCTGGACTCACCACCAGATCTGGTCTGTGTGTTCATTTCCACGAGCGACCCCGACGAGCTGGAGGCCGCCGCGTACCGCGCGATGACCACCGCCGAGGGCGCCGTGGTCCTCGGGTGCAGCGCCTCCGGGGTGATCGGCGGGGGCCGCGGCGTGGAGGAGGACAGCGCGGTGAGCGCCTGGGCGGCCGTGCTGCCCGGTGCCCGTCTGGAGCCCTTCCGGCTGGAGACACTCAAGACCGACGACCGCCTGATCGTCGTCGGCATGCCCGAGGGGCACGACGACGACGTGGTGGGCGTGCTGCTCGCCGATCCGTACACCTTCCCGGTGGACGCGTTCGTCGAGCGCTCCGACGACGCGATGCCGGGGCTGCCCCTGGTGGGCGGCATGGCCGAGAGCGGCGGGCCGGGCCCCGAGCCCGGCGGCCGCGGCGGCACCCGCGTGTTCCTCGACGGCGAGATCTTCGACTCGGGCGCGGTCGGTGTCGTGCTGGGCGGCGCCGTCACGGCCGCGACCGTGGTCAGCCAGGGCGCCCGCCCGATCGGGCCGGACATGGTGGTGACCAAGGCCGACGAGAACGTGCTGTACGAGCTGGCCGGCACGCCCGCGCTCGACAAGCTGGAGCAGATCGTGCTGGGCCTGCCGGAGGAGGAGCAGGAGCTCGCCGGCCGCGGGCTGCTGATCGGCGTGGCCATGGACGAGTACGCCGAGGAGCACGAGCACGGCGACTTCCTCGTCCGCGGCGTGGTGGGCGCCGACACCGACAGCGGCGCCATCGCCATCGGCGACGTGGTCGAGGTCGGCCGCACGGTGCGGTTCCAGGTGCGCGACGCGGGGGCCGCCGACGAGGACCTCGCCGCGCTGCTCGACCGCTTCGAGGTGGGCCCCGTCGAGGGCGCGCTGCTGTTCTCGTGCAACGGGCGGGGCCGGACGATGTTCCCCGACTCCGACCACGACGCGCAGGTCCTCAGCCGCACGTTCGGGGACGTGGGGGTCGGCGGCTTCTTCGCGGCGGGGGAGATCGGCCCGGTGGCCGGGCGCAACCACGTCCACGGGTTCACCGCCTCGATCCTGGCGTTCGGCCCGGCCGGCCGCGATGACTGACCCGCCGAACGACGCCGGCTCGCCCGTGATGGCGATCGACATCGGCGGGACGAAGACGGCCGTGGCGGTGGTGGAGCCCGGCGGGCGCGTCGCCGCCTACGACCGGATCGTCACCCCGAACGACGCGGGCGTGGACGCCGAGGGGCTCTGGCGGACGCTGGAGTCGCTGCTGGACAAGGTCGCCGCCGATGCCGGCAGTCCCGATCTCGCGGGCGTCGGCGTCGGCTGCGGCGGCCCGATGACCTGGCCGGCGGCCGAGGTGTCGCCGCTCAACATCCCCGCGTGGCGCGGGTTCCCGCTGCGGGCCCGGCTGCGGTCGCGGTACGCGGGCCTGCCGGTCCGGGTGCACAACGACGCGATCTGCGTGGCCGTCGGAGAGCACTGGCGCGGCGCCGGGCGAGGCCGCGACAACGTGCTCGGCATGGTGGTGTCGACCGGGGTGGGCGGCGGGATGGTCCTCAACGGGCACCTGATCGACGGCGCCAGCGGCAACGCCGGGCATATCGGCCATGTGGTCGTCGACCCCGAGGGCCCGCCCTGCGTGTGCGGCGGGCGCGGCTGCCTGGAGGCCATCGCGCGCGGCCCCGGCCTGGTGGCCTGGGCGCAGGAGCAGGGCTGGCGGACGGGGCGGCGCGACGCCACCGGCGTCGACCTGGCGGGCGACGCGCGCCGCGGCCATCCGGTCGCCGAGTCCGCCATGGTGCGGGCCGGGCGCGCGCTCGGCATCGCGATCGCCTCGGCCACCCACCTGTGCGACCTGGAGGTCGTCGCGATCGGCGGGGGCCTGTCGCAGGCGGGCGCGCTGCTCTTCGACCCGCTGGAGGAGGCGCTGCGCGTCCACGCCCGGATGAGGTTCGCCCGCCAGGTGCAGGTGGTGCCCGCCGCGCTCGGCCAGACGTCGGGCCTCATCGGGGCGGCCGCCCTGATCTTCGCCGCGGACCGCTACTGGAACGCCGACTGAACGGTCCGCGTGCCAGGTCGGGCGTCGGCCGGACGCCGGTCGGGCGCCGGTCGGGCGCCGGTCGGGCGCCGGTCGGGCGCCGGTCAGCGGGCCGTGAGGGATGGGTCAGGACGGGTCTCCCGGGGTGAGAGGATGCGGGGATGGACCTCGTCAGCGCCGATGAGATCCGCGCGGCCCAGGAGCTGCTGCGCGGAGTGATCGTTCCGACTCCGCTGGTCCACTCCCGGGTGCTGTCGGAGATCGTCGGCGGGCCCGTCTACCTCAAGTGCGAGAACCTGCAGCGCACCGGCTCGTTCAAGATCCGCGGCGCCTACGTGCGCATCGCGCGGCTCAGCGACGGCGAGCGGGCCCGCGGCGTGGTCGCGGCGAGCGCCGGCAACCACGCCCAGGGCGTCGCGCTGGCCGCCGCCATGCTCGGCTGCAAGGCCACCGTGTTCATGCCCGAGGGCGCGCCGCTGCCCAAGGTGGCCGCCACCCGCGGCTACGGCGCGGACGTGGTCTTCCCGGGGCCGACGGTCGACGACTGCCTGGTGGCCGCCCAGACCCGCGCCGAGGAGACCGGCGCCGTGCTCATCCACCCGTTCGACCACCCCGACGTGGTCGCCGGGCAGGGCACGATCGGCATGGAGATCGCGGAGCAGTGCCCGGACGTCCGCACCGTCGTCGGCGCGGTCGGCGGGGGCGGGCTGATGTCCGGGGTGGCGGTGGCCCTGCGGGCGGTGGCGCGCGAGCGCGGCGGGCCCGACATCAAGGTCGTCGGCGCCCAGGCCAAGCGGGCCGCGGCCTTCCCGCCGTCGCTCGCCGCCGGCCGGCCGATGCGCGTCGAGGTCAACCCGACGATGGCCGACGGCATCGCGGTGGGCGCGCCCGGCGAGCTCACCTACGAGCTGGTCAACGAGCTGGTCGACGCCGTCGTCACGGTGACCGAGGAGTCGATCTCGCAGGCGCTGCTGCTCTGCCTGGAGCGCGCCAAGCTGGTGGTCGAGCCGGCGGGCGCGGCGGGCGTCGCCGCGCTGCTGGAGCACTCGTACGCGGTCCGGACGCCCGTCGTCGCGTTGCTGTCGGGCGGCAACATCGACCCGCTGCTGATGGCCAAGGTGCTGCGCCACGGGCTGGCCGGGGCGGGCCGCTACATGGTCGTCCGCTGCCGGCTCAAAGACCGGCCGGGCGCGCTGGTGACGCTGCTCAGCGAGCTGGCCGAGCTGGGCGTGAACGTGCTGGACGTGATGCACGAGCGGGTCGCCGCGCGCCTTCACGTCGAAGAGGCCGAGGTGCTGCTCCACCTGGAGACGCGAGGCTCCGACCACGGCGAAGAGGTCCTCGGTCGTCTGCGCGCCAAGGGCTACACCCTGACGCTGAGCTGATCACGGTGGCCCCTCCGGCGAGGGACCACCGTGACCGATCGATCACCTACATCAGAGGGTGGGCTTGCCGGACGTGTAGACCCACTTCTGGAAGAGGGCGTCCAGCTGCTTGCCGGAGATCTTCTCGGCGAAGCGGATGAAGTCCGCGGTGCTGACGTTGCCGTACCGGTTGGCGGTCGGCCAGGCCTTGGCCAGCGCGAAGAACTTCTTGTCGCCGATCGCCTTGCGCAGCGCGTGCAGCGTCATGGCGCCGCGGTCGTAGACCGTCGGGTGGAAGATGTTGTCCCGGCCCGGGTCGGCGGTCTTCGGCTTCCACAGGTCGTCGTCGGCCGGGGTGGCGTACACCTCGTCGAAGGTCTGCTGGACCGGCTTGCCGGTGTACTTCTCGAAGTACAGCCACTCGGAGTAGGTCGCGAAGCCCTCGTTGAGCCAGATGTCGGCCCAGCGCTTCGGCGTCAGGCTGTCGCCGGTCCACTGGTGGGCCAGCTCGTGGACGAGCAGGTCCGGCCGCGGGATGGTGCCGGGACGCCGGGTGAGGTCGTAGACCGGGCGGCCCTGGGTCTCCAGCGCGTAGCCGACGTTCGCCTTCACGGCGATACCGCCGGTGGAGGAGAACGGGTAGGCGCCGAAGATCGTGGCGAGGTAGTTCTGGTAGTCGCCGGTCTGCTTGTTGAAGTCCTTGGCCAGTGCGGCCGAAATGCCCAGCTGCTGGTCGGTGGCCGTGATGTTGGGCATCGAGCCGTTCTTGGTGCGGAGCTTGGTGCGCAGCACGTCGTACTTGCCGATCGCGATCATGCTCAGCTCGCTGGCCATCGGCTGGCGCATCTTCCACCGGGAGACCGCGAGGCCGCCCTTGGTCCACGAACCCGCCGGGTCGCCGTTCGCCAGCGTCGCCAGGCCCTTCGGCGCGGCCAGCGTGATGCTGTAGGTGGCCTTGTCGAGCGGGGTGTCGTTCACCGGGTAGATCGTCGCGGCGCCGATGGGCTGGTTGAGCATGATCCCGCCGTCGGCGGTCGGCACCCAGCCGGACACGCCCAGCGCCGGGTCATTGATCGTCTGCGGCACGCCGGAGTAGGCCACGGCGACCGAGAAGCGCTTGCCCTCGCGCAGCCCCTTGGGCGGCGTGATCTCCAGCTCCTGGGCGCCCGTGCGCTTGTAGGCGGCCTTCTTGCCGTCCACGCGCAGCGCCGAGATCTTCAGCGGGCCCAGGAAGTCGAGGTTGAAGCGCGAGAGGTTCTGCGTGGCGCGCGCCTTGATCTGGGTGACGGCCTGGACGCCCTTGGTCGCCGGGTCGTACTTGAGCCCGATGTCGTAGTGGGCGACGTCGTAGCCGCCGTTGCCCATGTCGGGGAAATACGGGTCACCCGCCCCGGGGGCGCCGGGCGTGAACCGGACGGCGGTGGCCTGGGCGGGGGCCGCTGATACAAGAAGGCCGGCGGTGGCGGTCAGCGCCACGGCGGCCAGAACCTTGGGGGATCTGCTCATCGACCTCGTCCTCGGAGGAGTCGTTGGGGCCCCGCACGCCGCCGCGAAGCAAGGCGTGATGGGGAGTCCGCGGGGGTCTGGGGGTCGCCCCCCAGAAAAGCACGGCAGCCCCAAGAATTTCGGCTGATCAATAGCCGTGCAAGCGCGATTTGGTATCAAATCGGCCAGTTCGGGCCAGCTTTTCGGTTAAAAGCCATCCCCAGGCGGAGGTGGTCCTTCGTTCAGCGGGGGCTCGGCTTGCGCGGGGTGGACAACCACGCGTCGAACAGGCGGTCGAGGTCGCGGCCCGAGACGCGCTCGGCGAGCTTCCGGAAGTCGGCCGTCGTGGCGTTCCCGTGCGCGTGCTCGGCGGTCCAGGCCCGCAGGATCCGGAAGAACGCGGCGTCGCCGACGGTCTTGCGCAGCATGTGCAGCGTCATCGCCCCGCGGACGTACACCGGGAACGACTCGAAGAGCCCCTTCCGTCCCGGCGCGGCCGTCGGGATCTTCCAGCCCGGGTAGTTGCGGGGCCGCGAGTACGCCTTGGCGAAGAACGCCTCGGCCTTGCGGCCGCCGTGCTGCTCGCTCCACAACCACTCGGTATAGGTGGCGAAGCCCTCGTTCAGCCAGATGTCCTGCCACCGGGCGACGCTGACGCTGTCGCCGAACCACTGGTGGGCCAGCTCGTGGACGATCAGCGTGACGCTCGCGCCGCCGGGGTACATCGGCCGGTTCTGCGTCTCCAGCGCGTACCCGACCGGCACATCGTCGACGATGCCGCCGGTGGAGTCGAAGGGGAACCGGCCGAAGGTCCGCGTGCCCCAGTCGGTCACGTCGGCGGTGAGCTCCTGGAGGCGCTTGGGGCTGCTGCGGTTGCCGCGGTCGACGGCGGTGAACGTGCGGACACCGCCCGGCGACCGCCCGTCGAGCGTCGTGAACCGCCCGATCGCGATCAGCGCCAGATAACCGGCCATCGGCTGGGCCGACCGCCACCTGAACGTGCTCTTGCCGCCGGCGTTCGCCGAACCTTCGAGCTCGCCGTTCGCCACCACCGAGAGGCCCTTCGGGACGGTGACGGCGTACGCGTAGGTGGCCTTGTCCGACGGGTGGTCGTTCAGCGGGAACCAGGTCGCGGAGCCGACCGGCTGCGAGAGCGTGGCGACGCCGTCGGCGGTGGGGATCCAGCCGGTCTGGCCGAGCACGGGATCGTGCAGCCGCCGCGGCGAACCGGCGTACGTCACCGCGACGGTGAACCGGTCGCCCTTCGCGACCCCGCCGCGCGGTGTGACCACGAGTTCCTGGCCATGCCGCGCGAACGTGGCCGGCGCACCGTTCACCTTCACCGAGCGGACCTTGTTGCCGACGAAGTCCAGATCGAACCGCGCGAGGTTCTGGGTCGCGTTCGCGGTGATGGTCGTGGTGCCGGAGACACGCTGGCCACGAGGCACGTAGTCGAGGCTGATGTCGTAGTGCCCGACGTCGTAGCCACCGTTGCCGGCGTCCGGGAAGTACGAGTCGCCCACACCCGGCGCACCCGCCGTGAACGTCTCGGCCGCAGCGCGTGCGGGGACCGCCGAACCTTCCGCGGCGGGACGTCCGGCGGCGCCGCCCTGCTCACGGGCGTGCAGGACGGCGGCGGCGAGCGCGGGCGTCAGGAGCAGCGCGGCCGTACGACGGGCCGCGGCAGGCTTGTTCACCACTTCTTGGGCTTGCCCTTCGTGTAGAGCCAGACCTTGAACAGCCTGTCGAGCTGCTTGCCGGAGACCTTCTCAGCGTGCGCGACGAACTGCGGCGTGGTCGCGTTGGCGTCGCGGTGCGCCGCCGGCCAGGTCTTGAGGATCGTGAAGAAGGCCTTGTCACCGACCCGCTGGCGCAGGGCCTGCAAGGTCATGGCGCCGCGGATGTAGACCGAGAAGCTGAACAGGTTGCGGCGGCCCGGCCTGCCCGGCGGCGGGCTGAAGATCGGCGACCCGCCCGGCTGCCGGTAGTAGCGCTTGAAGATCTTCTTGGCGGAGTCCTTCTTGCCGCGCTCCCGCCACAGCCACTCGGCGTAGGTGGCGAAGCCCTCGTTCAGCCAGATGTCCTGCCACCGGGTGACGCTGACGGTGTTGCCGAACCACTGGTGGGCCAGCTCGTGCACGATGAAGTCGTCGTCGGGTGCGAACCCGGCGTACACCGGCCGCTCCTGCGTCTCCAGCGCGTAGTCCAGCCGCGGGTCGTCCACGATGCCGCCGGCGGTGGCGAACGGGTACGGCCCGAAGACCGAGGACTCCCAGGCGAGGGCCTTGACCGTGGTCTTGTGCAGGGCCCCGGCGGTCTTCCGGAACCGCGGGTCCACGGCGGTGATCACCGGCGTCCGGCCCGCCATGCCGTGCTTCACCCGGAACTTCCCGATCGCCACCATGGCCAGGTAGGGGGCCATCGGCGACTTCTCGGCCCACTCGTACGTCGTGGTGGCGCCCTGGCGCACGACCTGGCCGGGCGAGCCGTTGGCGAGCGCCCGCAGATCCTTGGGCACCGTGATGCGGAAGGCGTAGGTGGCCTTGTCGCTCGGGTGGTCGTTGACCGGCAGCCAGGTGGGCGCGCCGTCCGGCTCGGCGACGACGACCGCGCCGTCCTTGCTCGGCACCCAGCCGTACGTGCCGAGCGAGCCGTTGCGCACCGGGCCCGGCCGGCCCGAGTAGCGGACCACGGTGGTGAACTCCGTGCCGGCCTTGAGCCCCGCGGCGGGAACGACCGTGAGCTCCTGGCCCTTGCGGCGGTACGCGGCGCGCCGCCCGCCGACGGTGATGCCGACGATCTTGGGCCCGCGGAAGTCCAGGTTGAAGCGCGACAGGTCCTGGGTGGCCTCGGCGGTGACGGTCACGGTCGCGTCGACCTTGCCGCCCTTGGCGTACGCGAGCGCCACGTCGTAGTGCAGCACGTCGTAGCCGCCGTTGCCCGCCTCGCGGAAGTACGGGTCGCCCATTCCGGCCGCACCCGGCTTGCCGACGGAGGCGCGCGCCGGCACGGGGCCGGACGTCCCGCCCGTCCCGGGGTCGCAGCCGTCGAGCGCGGTGCTGTGCCCGGGAGGCGTGTCGGGACCGGAACTCTGCAGGGCGTGCGGGACCGGGCCGCTCGCCGCACCGGGTGGTGGCGCCGGGACGGACGCGGCGGCGGGAGCGTCGGGTGGCGGCACCGCGAGCCGGCGGAACAGCCGTTCGCCCGCGGGCGAGGCCGCAGGTGTAGCCGCGGGCGATGCCGCGGGCGTCGATGCCGGCTTCGGCGAAGGCGCCGGTGCGGATTTCGGCGGACAGGGCTCGGCCGTGGGCCGCCCTTCCCCGCCGGGGTCGGCCGCGCCGGCCGTCGCGGTCTCACTGCCGTTGATCGTTACCAGCACGGCGGCGGCGGTGGTCGCCGCGGTCATGCGTCCCCAAGGCCCGTTCACCCGGCCCACACTGCTGGCCGTCCAGGCGCGGCGTCGCGTCACTTGGCCGGGTTTTTCCGAGCCCTTGCCGCACATTCACCCGCAGAGTACGGAAACGATCACCCGGCGGGCGTCACAGCGCGGGGCGGCCCCGCTTGAAGAGCCACGCGTCGAAGAACGTGTCGAGCCGCTGCCCGGACACCCGCTCGGCGACCTGGACGAACTGCGGCGTCGTCCCGCTCGAGTGGCGCCGCTCCTTGGCCCAGGTCTTGAGGATCTCGAAGAACTTCTCGTCGCCGACCTTCTTGCGCAGCGCGTGCAGGGTCATCCCGCCCCGGTCGTAGACCGAGCGCCCGAACATGTTGGCGCGGCCGGGGTTGCCGGGCGGGACGTTCCAGAGCTCGCGGTTGCCGGCGTCGGCGTACAGGCCGTCGAACTTCGCCTGGAGCGTCTCGTTGCCGACGCGCTCGCTCCAGATCCACTCGGCGTAGGTGGCGAAGCCCTCGTTGAGCCAGATGTCCTGCCATTTGGTGACGCTGACGCTGTCGCCGAACCACTGGTGCGCGAGCTCGTGCGCGATGATCGTCTGGTCGGAGCCGAGGGCGCTGTAGACGGGCCGGTTCTGCGTCTCCAGCGCGAAGTCGACCGCCGCGTTGTCGACGATCCCGCCCGTGGAGGTGAACGGGAACGGGCCGAACAGCTTCACCAGCTCGTCGGTGACCTCGGCGTTCTTGGCGTGGAAGGCGTCGAGCCGCACGGCCGGCACCGACGGGTCGACCGCTGAGATGATCGGGATGCCGCCGGGCGTCTTGCCGGTCTTCACGCCGAACCGGCCCACCGTCACCGTGGCGAGATAGGTGGCCATCGGGTCCTTGACCCGCCAGCTCGTGGTGACCGCGCGGCGGCTGGCCGCGGCCGGGATGATGTCCGGGCCGTCGCCGGGAGTGGCCGACCCGTCGCCGCTCGGCACGTTGGACGTGGGCTCGCCGTTGGCCACCGCGGTCAGCCCCGCGGGCACCGTGACCTCGAAGTCGAACGTGGCCTTGTCGCTCGGATGGTCGTTGCTCGGGAACCAGGTGTGCGCGCCGCTCGGCTGGCAGGCCACGAAGACCCCGTCCGAGGTGCGGATCCAGCCGTACCGGCCCAGGATCGGGTCCACGACGGGCTGCGGCGTGCCCGAATAGCGCACGGACACCGTGAACTTGGCGTTCTTCTCCAGCGCCTTGGCCGGGGAGACGATCAGCTCGCTGCCTTGCCGCTGCTGCTGCGCCGGGGCCCCGTCGACGGTCACCTCGGCGACGTCGAGCCCGGTCAGATCCAGATTGAAGCGGCTCAGCCGCTCGGTGGCGGTGGCCGTGATCTCGGCCGTGCCGTCGAGCTCCTTGGCTCCGCCCGGCGTGATGGCGAGCTTGAGCTTGTAGTGCTGGACGTCGTAACCGCCGTTGCCGTCGCCCGGCACATAACGGTCGCCCGCCGTGTCGGGCCCGCTCGGGCCGCCCGTCCCGGAGTTCGGCGGTGGCGGCGGGCTCGGGTCGGCGGTGTCCTTGTCGCCGATCGTGACCTGACAGCCCGTCAGGGCCCCCGCGACGGCGAGCGCGGCCAGCCCACGCGAGGCTGGGCGGCGGAGAAGGGGTCTGCGGGAGCGTCCGGCCGAAGTCACGGTGCCCAGACTGCCGTCGCGGAGGCGGTCTGGGCAACTTGGATCTACCGCCGAAGTCGGTCAGTGACCGGTGTACGGGCTGGGCGCCCCGGCCTGGACCTTGACCACCACCGTGTGCGCGACCTTGTCGTGCAGCGCCTGCCGCCGCGCGTCCCACAGGATCCACGCCACGTCGACGATCCCCGCCACGCAGCAGCAGATCATCACGAGCACGACGTAGAGCCCCGCACGGCTGAGAGCCTGGCCGTTGGCGACGGCCCCGCCGTCCTCCTCCCGCACGACCCGGATGCCGAGGGCCTTCTTGCCCAGCGTCTGGCCGGACGTCCGGGTCATGAGCCAGTAGTAGAGGAACGCCAGCACCGCGCCGATCACGTTCGCGAGCCCCTGCCCGGCCGAGAACGTCACCGACTCGCCGTTCTCCGGGTCGAACACGCGGTTCCAGTCGACGAAGGGCAGCGAGATGACGCTGGTCACGACGAACACCAGTACGAGGTCGATCAGGCCGGCGCCGAGACGCCGGCCGATGCTCGCCAGCCCCGCGGCGGGATCGTTGTAACCGCTGTCTCCGCCCCCGTACCCGGGCAGGCCTCCGTGCGGAGGCTGCCCGCCGTAAGGAGGCTGTCCCGGGCCCCCATACGGAGGCGGTCGCTCCCCGTACGGCGGCTGCCCTCCCGCGTACGGCTGCTCCCCGGACGGTGGCTGGCCTCCTCCGTACGGCTGCTCCCCATAAGGCGACTGGCCCCCATATGGCGGCTGCTGACCATAGGAAGGCTGCTGGCCGGAGGGGGGCTGCTGGCCATAGGGAGGTTGCTCCCCGGGCGCGGGTGTCTGCCCGTACGACGGTGTCTGCCCGTAGGAGGGCTGCTCGCCGTAGGCGCGCTGCTCGCCATACGGGGACTGCTGCCCGTACGGGGGCGGCTCGTTCTTCGCGGACGGCCGGTCGTAGGGAAGCTGTTCGCCGTGCGGGGGCGGCTCGCTGTACGCGGGCGGCCTGGTGCCGGGCTCGTCGTCCGGCTGCTCCCCGGGTGCGGGATCGTGCGGCGGTTGGGTCATGCCGACAACGTGAGCCCGTGTCCGGCCGCCGAAACACCGCCACGCCTCGCCCAGGCCAAAGCTTTCCCGAACGAGGACCAGAAGTGGATCAGTCCCGGCGGTAGGGATTCGGGGCGCGGTGGTCGACCTTGAGGACCAGCGTCCCGGCGGCCTTGTCGTGCAGGGACTGCCGGCGGGGGTCCCACAGGATCCAGGCGGGGTCGAGCACGCCGACCAGGCTGATGAGGGGGAAGACGAAGTTGGCCACACCCGCGACGGCGTTGAAGAGGTAGACGACGACCTGCCTGAGGACGGCCTGGCGCCAGGTGATCGCGCCGTTGTCGTCGGCCCGGACGACCCGGATCCCGGCCGCGCGCTTGCCGACGGTCTGGCCCGACCTGGCGTGCTGGATCGTGAAGTAGGCGAAGCCCAGGACGAGCGCGACGGCGTACCCCGCGATCAGGCGCGGGATGTCGTACGCGTCCAGCGGTGAGGTGGACCGGCCGGACTGGGCGATCTCGTCCAGCTCGTTCCAGCGGATCGCCTGGATCAGGAACGGCGCGGAGACGGCGCCCACGATCAAGCCGTCCAGGAGGGAGGCGCCGAGGCGGGCCCAGCGGCTCGCCAGTTCCGGTCCGTGCGGCGCGTACGGTCCCTGCTGCGGGTAGGGCCCCGGGGGCACAGCGCCCCCGGGCGCCGGGGGCCGCACTCCGCCGTACGTTCCCTCGTAGGGACGGGGACGCTCGGGCTCAGGGGGCTGCCACTCGGGGGAGGGGTCCTGGGGGGTCATGACGGCCCATTGTGGCGTAAACCTCGGCCCCCCGAGAGGGAGGAGGGGTCCACGGGGGACCGAGGCGGGCTCACAGGTTGCCGCGGCGCTCCTGCTCGCGCTCGATGGCCTCGAACAGCGCCTTGAAGTTGCCCTTGCCGAAGCCCAGCGAGCCGTGCCGTTCGATCAGCTCGAAGAAGACCGTGGGACGGTCCTGCACGGGCTTGGTGAAGATCTGCAGCAGGTAGCCGTCCTCGTCCCGGTCGACGAGGATCTTGCGCTTCTGGAGCTCCTCGACGGGGACGCGGACCTCGCCGATGCGGGCGCGGAGTTCGGGGTCCTCGTAGTAGGAGTCCGGGGTCTCCAGGAACTCGACGCCGGCGGCGCGCATCTGGTCGACCGAAGCCAGGATGTCGCCCGTGGCCAGGGCGATGTGCTGGACGCCGGGCCCGCCGTAGAACTCCAGGTACTCGTCGATCTGGGACTTGCGCCTGCTCTCGGCCGGCTCGTTCAGCGGGAACTTGACCTTGCGGGTGCCGTCCGCGACGACCTTGGACATCAGCGCGGAGTACTCGGTGGCGATGTCGTCGCCGACGAACTCGGCCATGTCGGTGAAGCCCATGACGCGGTGGTAGAAGTCGGCCCACTCGTTCATGCGCTCGACGTTGCCGACGCAGTGGTCGATCGCCTGGAAGTACCGCTTGGCCGCGGGAGGCTCCACGATCGGGTCGGCGGCCTCGAAGCCCGGCAGGTAGGGGCCGGAGTAGTTGCTGCGGTCGACGAGGGTGTGCCTGGTCTCGCCGTACGTGGCGATGGCGGCGATCACGACCTTGCCGTGCTCGTCCTCCATGACGTACGGCTCGGCCAGTCCCGTGGCGCCCTTGGCGAGGGCGTGCCGGTACGCCGCCTCCGCGTCGGGGACCTCGATGGACAGGTCCACCACGCCGTCGCCGTGCTCGGCGACGTGGCGGCCGAGGTCGGTGCCCGCCCGCACCGGGCCGCGGAAGACGAACCGGGCGCCGCCGGACTCCAGCACGTGCACCGCCTCGTCGGGGCTGCCGTTCTCGGGGCCGCGATAGGCCACCCGGCGCATCCCGAAAGCGGTCGAGTAGTAGTGCGCTGCCTGCTTGGCGTTGCCGACGGCGAAGACGACGGCGTCCATGCCCTTGACCGGGAACTCATCCATGCCCCCAATCTCGACAATCGACTACAGACTGCGCAACAGTGGTCTGAATCACTGGGCAATCTGCCGGGTGACCGACGGGTAACGCCGGGCTTTCTGTACATGGTGACCATGGGAGGGCTGGGGTGACGATCGACGACCTGGACGCGCGGCTGCTGGAGCTGTTCGCCGCCGAGCCGCGGATCGGCGTGCTGGAGGCGTCGCGGCGCCTCGGCGTCGCGCGCGGCACGGTGCAGGCGCGGCTCGACCGGCTGGTGCGGGACGGCGTGATCCGGAGCTTCGGGCCGGAGGTCGATCCGGGCGCGCTGGGCTATGGGGTGACCGCGTTCGTGACCCTGCAGATCAGGCAGGCCGGCGGGCACGATCCGGTGGCGGAACGGCTGGCCGGGGTGCCGGAGGTGATCGAGGCGCACACGATCACCGGGGAGAACGACATGCTCTGCCGCGTGGTGGCCCGCAGCAACCAGGACCTGCAACGGGTCATCGACATGATCGTCGATGTGGAGGGGGTGGAGCGGGCGTCCTCGGTGATCTCGCTGGCCACCCAGGTGCGGCAGCGCGCGCTCCCGCTCGTCCGGGCGGCGGCGGGCAGGCGGACGGGCGGGCAGGGGAGGGCCGGAAGCGCGGCGAGGCCTGGAAAAACCGGCGGTCCGCCACCCCGGATGGAGCGGCGGACCGACTAGAAGTCTTCGAATGCGGCTAGCCCGCTCATGGGTGGGCGGGGGCCGCGATAAAGGCCCGGCCTGCGATCCCCCTGGTCAAGGGGGAAGAGATTAAGCGCCCTGGTACGGCGTGGCGTCCAGGATCTCGACGGTCATGCTGCGACCGTTGGGCAGGGAGTACGACGCCTTCTCGCCCACCTTCTTGCCGTTGATCGCGGCGCCCAGCGGGGACTTGGGGGAGTAGACGTCGATGGGGGCGCCGCTCTCCTCGCGCGAGGCGAGCAGGAAGGTGACCTCCTCGTCGTCGCCCTCGAAGGAGATCGTGACGGTCATGCCCGGGCCGACGACCCCTTCGGTGCGCGGCGCCTCGCCGACGCGCGCGTTCTCCAGGATGCTCTGCAGCTGGAGGATGCGACCCTCGATCTTGCCCTGCTCCTCCTTGGCCGCGTGGTAGCCGCCGTTCTCGCGCAGGTCGCCCTCTTCCCGCGCCGCCTCGATCTTCGCTGCGATCTCGATGCGGCCCGGGCCCGACAGATGGTCCAGCTCAGACTTGAGCCGGTCGTACGCCTCCTGGGTCAGCCAGGTGACGTTGTCAGCGCGGGTCTCGGTCACGGATACTCCTCATCCACATGAAATGCGGCCGGGTGAAACCTCTAGCCTATCCGGTGTGCAGAGGTAAAGGTTCCCCCTTGAGGCCCCCTGCAACCGGCCATCCACCGGCGGGCTTCCACCAGCCGATTCACACCTTGCGGCAGCTCTCGACGCGGGCTCCGTTGGCCCGCTTGCTCGTCGGGAGCACGTCCGTCCGCGTGATGGTCTTGGTCCCGGGCGGCACGGTGATCTCCCGCTTGCCGACCACGGCGAAGTCGGTGTCGAACGCGTCCACCACGCAGCGCACCTCGTCGGCCTCGCCCTTGGAGACCGAATACTTGATCTGCACGGACGAGTCGCTCAGTACGCTGTAGGTGATCGTCTGCTTGGCGATGCCGGGCTGCTGCCCCACGTTCGCCATGATGATCGCCCAGCCGCCCGCGCAGACGGCGGCGAGCAGGCCGATCACCACCAGGCCGAACTTGCCGCGGCGGGATGAGGTCGGTGCGGCTGGGGCGCTCGTGGCCATCGCGGGGAATCTCCGTGCGGGGTGCGGACGTTGTCAGGAACAATTCTCTTCCGTCGTGGCGAGTGCTCCGCACCGGGGTCCGCCAAGAGCCTCCAGAGGGAGATCCCGAGGTGCCCGAGCAGGTGTCCGAACCGCTGCGGCTCATGGCCGTGCACGCCCACCCTGACGACGAGTCGAGCAAGGGTGCGGCGACCATGGCCCGCTACGTCGCGGACGGGGTCGAGGTGCTCGTCGTCACCTGCACCGGCGGCGAACGCGGCGACATCCTCAACCTGGCGATGGAC
Organism: Spirillospora sp. NPDC048911; assembly: GCF_043198015.1. Classification (NCBI taxonomy): domain Bacteria; kingdom Bacillati; phylum Actinomycetota; class Actinomycetes; order Streptosporangiales; family Thermomonosporaceae; genus Spirillospora; species Spirillospora sp. NPDC048911. The sequence goes on from NZ_JBICUD010000012.1 coordinate 91,307, forward strand.
CGCCCCGAGATCAAAGCCGACATCGGCAAGGTCCGCGAGGAGGAGATGGCGCGGGCGCGTGAGATCCTCGGCGTCCGGCAGAGCTGGCTGGGCTTCGTCGACTCCGGCTTCCCGGAGGGCGACCCGCTGCCGCCGCTGCCCGAGGGCTGCTTCGCCCTGGAGCCCCTCGACGCCGCCACCGAGCCGCTGGTGAAGGCCGTCCGCGAGTTCCGGCCGCACGTGATGCTCACCTACGACGAGAAGGGCGGCTACCCGCACCCCGACCACGTGAAGACCCACGAGGTCTCGGTGGAGGCGTTCGAGGCCGCGGGCGACCCCGACCGCTACCCGGGCACCGGCGAGCCGTGGCAGCCGCTCAAGCTCTACTACCACATGACCTTCACCAAGGACCGGCTCGTCGCGCTCGACAGCGCGATGACCAAGGCCGGGATCGAGTCGCCCTACGGCGAGTGGCTCAAGAACATGGAGGGCCGGCCGCAGCCGTGGGCGGTGACGACCCGCGTGCAGTGCGCCGACCACTTCGAGACGCGCGACCAGGCGCTGCTCGCCCACGCCACCCAGATCGACCCGAACGGCTTCTGGTTCGTGTGCCCGCTGGACCTCCAGCGTGAGGCATGGCCGACGGAGGACTACCATTTGGCCAGGTCCCTGGTCGACACCGAGCTGCCGGAGGACGACCTGTTCGCCGGTATCCGGGAGAAGGTGGCTTTGTAGTGTTCCCGCTGGCCATGCCGTTGAACGATGACACCGTCACGCCGGGCTTCCTCGGCTTCGGGGTCTTCCTCGCCCTGGTCGTCGCCCTGGTCTTCCTGATCCGCTCGATGAACAAGCAGATCGGCAGGATCCAGGCGCCGCGCGAGGCCGACCTCAAGCAGCGGGAGTGGGAGGCGGCGCAGTCCGCCAAGGCCGCGAAGCCGTCGCCGTCCGCGCCGTCCGCCACGTCCGCGAAGGCCGCGCCGTCCCCCAAGGCCGACGCGGAGCCCGCCGAAAAGGAGAGCGGCGGCACCGCCTGACCTTCGTCTCGGGCATGATCGGCCCGTGAGTTCTCTGTTCCCCGGCCCCCTCCGAGACCGCGACGGCGCGGCGCGGGTCACGCCGTTCGAGCTGTTCTTCGATCTCGTCTTCGTCTTCGCGGTGACGCAGCTGTCGCATCGGCTGCTGGAGCACCTGACGCCGCGCGGCGCCGCCGAGACGCTGCTGTTGCTGCTCGCCGTCTGGTGGGCGTGGATGTACACCAGCTGGACCACCAACTGGTTCGACCCGGACAACCAGCGCAACCGGATCATGCTCGCGGGCGTGATGCTCGCCAGCATGATCATGTCGGCGTCGATCCCGCACGCCTTCGACGACGGCCGGGCGCTGTGGTTCGCGGGCGCCTACGTGGCGGTGCAGGCGGGCCGGACGTTCTACGTGGTGGTCGTGACCCGGCGCCACGAGCTCGGGCCCAACTTCCGGCGCATCATGGTCTGGATCGCCGTCCCGGCGACCGTCTGGATCGCCGGCGCGCTGGTGGACGACCAGGCCCGCATCTGGTTCTGGACCGCGGCGGTCGTCCTGGAGTACGCCGGGCCCTGGGCGGGGTACCGGGTTCCCGGGCTGGGGCGGTCCCGGACGACGGACTGGACGATCGACGGCGAGCACATGGCCGAACGGTGCCGGCTCTTCACGATCATCGCGCTCGGCGAGTCCCTGCTGATCACCGGCGCCACGTTCGCCGGTCATGACCCGACCGCCGCGACCACGCTGGCGATGGTGCAGGCCTTCCTCACCGCGGCGGCGATGTGGTGGCTCTACTTCGACCGGGCCGCCGACGCCGCGGCCGAGCTCATCGCCGGATCCGACGACCCCGGACGGCTGGGCCGGATCGCCTACACGTTCGTGCACCTCCCGATGATCGCCGGCATCATCGTCACCGCCGTGGGGGACGAGCTCGTGATGGCGCACCCGGGAGGCCACGTGAGCGGCGGCACCGCCGCCGTCGTGCTGGGCGGCCCGGCGCTCTTCGTCTTCGGCCACGCGCTCTTCAAGCGGGTCGTCTTCGGTCATCTCACCGCCGTCAGGGTCACCGCGGTCCTCGCGCTCGCCGCCCTGGGCCTGACCTACTCCTTCGTCACCCCGCTGTTCCTGGCGTGCGCCTCGACCGCCGTCATGGTGATCCTGGCCGTCTGGGACGTCCTGACCGTACGGGCCTTCCTCCGCCGGCAGCAGTCCGAGGCGGAGGCCGGGATCGTCGCCGTCACGCCTTCCGGTGGTCCCAGCTGACGACGCGGTCGGGCTCCATCACGATGATGACCCGCTTGGCCAGCGACTGTTCGAGGGCCGCGGCGAACTCGGGCTCGATGGGGGCGCCCATCTCGGGCACCGGCATCCCCGCCAGGCGGGCGCCGACGACCGCGCCCACCTGGAGGCGGATCGCGGGGTCCTCGATGACGCGGCCCTGCCCGTAGAGGGCGGCGCCGCGCAGCTCGCCGTACTCGTCGCCGTCCTCGACCAGGCAGGTCATGGTCGGATTGCGGCGCAGGTTGAGGACCTTCTGCGAGGACTTGTACGTGGAGAAAGCGATCTTGCCGTCGAGCAGCGCGTAGAACATCGTGACCAGGTGCGGCTCGCCGTCCTTGCCGACCGTGGCGACCTGCACCTTGTACGAGGAGGTCAGGAAGTCCGCGGTCTCGGCGGGCGTCATCTTGATCTTGTCTCGCTTGCTGCTGCCCACGGGCGCACCTCCGGGGTAAGGGCTCACTTGCGGCGACTCTCGGCAGAATATCGTTCGGCTGCCGGACCGCCGGGCGGCACCATGGAGGGATGTCCGTTCGCGATCTCGTCGTGCTCGGGTCCGCCAGCGCGGTGCCCACGAAGTCCCGTAACCACAACGGCTATCTGCTGCGCTGGGACGGGCACGGCCTGCTGTTCGACCCGGGCGAGGGGACGCAGCGGCAGATGTCCTTCGCCGGGGTGACCGCGAGCGACGTGACGTGGATCTGCGTGACGCACTTCCACGGCGACCACTGCCTGGGGGTCCCGGGGATCGTGCAGCGCATCGCCCGCGACGGCGTCGAGCACCGGGTGGACGCGGCGTTCCCGGCGAGCGGCGCGCAGTACTGGGAGCGGCTCCGGTACGCGACCCCCTTCCGGGGCACCGAGGTCATCAAGGAGCAGCCCGTCTCGGGTGAACGGATGGCCCTCGACACCGGCGACGCGCCGTTCGGCCTGACCGCGCGGAGGTTGTCGCATCCGGTCGAGGCGTACGGCTACCGGCTGGAGGAGCCCGACGGCGTGACGATGAAGCCCGCCCTCCTCGCGGCGCACGGGCTGCGCGGCCCGCTCGTCCGGAGGCTCCAGGAGGAGGGCGAGGTCGTCGCTCCGGACGGGCGCACGGTGACCCTGGCGGAGTGCAGCGTCCCGCGGCCCGGTCAGAAGGTCGCGTTCATCATGGACACCCGGCTCTGCGACGGCGTGCACGAGCTGGCGGCGGACGTGGACCTCCTGATCATCGAGTCGACGTTCCTCGACGAGGACGCCGCGCTGGCGGCCGCTTACGGCCATCTGACCGCACGGCAGGCGGGCGAGGTGGCGGCGGCCGCGGGCGTGCGGCGGCTCGTGCTGACCCATATCTCGGAGCGTTACCGCGCGGAGAACGAGCCGCGCTTCGTCGAGCAGGCGGCCGCCGCGTACGGCGGGGACATCGTGCTCGTCCACGATCTCGACCGGGTCGTCCTGCCGCCGCGGCGCCGCGCCTGACGCCTTGATCGGCCCGAAAAGCAAGCGGTAGGCGACTATCGGCATCTTTGGCGGGTCTTTCGTCGCGCGCTGTTGTCATGGGGGCATGTCGCCGACCCGGAGTGCCGCCGTGCTGCTTGTGCTCCTGACCATTGCGTCCTGTGATTCAGCGGAGACGGAACGGGCCTCTACAGCGACCCCCGTGCGAAGCGAGCCGGACGCCGCGAGGCCACGTCCAAGCGAGACCCCGCCGCCGAGCCCGCGTCCCGTCCGGAAGGCCGGGCCGAAGACGCCTGGCTTCTGGGGCAAGCCGGTGCTCGTGGACGGTTTCGACGGCGATCGTGTCGACACCTCGAAGTGGCTGGTCTACGACTACCCGAACGCCAGGACGAACCCGCGTACCAAGGCCGCCACCAAGGTCGAGGACGGCACGCTCAAGCTCACCGGCGGCATCTACAAGGGCAAGGATCTGTCCGGCGGCATCGCCTCTCACCTCAACCTGACGCACGGCCGCTGGGAGGTGCGCATGCGCGCCGAGAAGGGCGTCGGCTACTCGGCGGTCGCCCTGCTGTGGCCGGAGGTCTTCGGCAGGCCCGAGTACGCGGAGATCGACTTCGCCGAGGTCATCGACGCGACCAGGCAGAACGTGGGGATCTTCATCCACCACGGGCCGGGCAACACGATGCGGCCCCACAACATCCGGACCGACGCCACCGAATGGCACACCTACGCGGTCGACTGGCTCCCGCACAGCCTCACGTTCTGGATGGACGGTAAGAAGGTGTGGAGCTACCGCGGCCCGTTGACGCCCGAACGCAGCAAGATGGGCCTCGCCTTGCAGAACGACCAGGTGTGCGACCGCGGCCGCGGCTTCTGCCGGACCCGCGGCACCCCCAAATGGGTCACCATGCACGTCGACTGGGTCAAGATCTACAAACACCCGAAGTGAGGCGGGAGCCGGATCGGGCAGGATCGGGGCATGAACCGCCTCAAGGACGCGACGAGCCCGTACCTGCTGCAGCACGCGGGCAATCCGGTGGACTGGTGGGAGTGGAACGACGAGGCGTTCGCCGAGGCCCGGCGGCGCGACGTCCCGATCCTCCTGTCGGTCGGCTATGCCGCCTGCCACTGGTGCCACGTGATGGCGCACCAGTCGTTCGAGGACGTCCAGACGGCGCGGCTCATGAACTCGTTGTTCGTCAACATCAAGGTGGACCGGGAGGAGCGGCCGGACGTCGACGCCGTTTACATGGAGGCCACCCAGGCGATGACGGGCCAGGGCGGCTGGCCGATGACGGTGTTCATGACGCCGGACGGGCACCCGTTCTACTGCGGCACGTACTTCCCCCGGCCGCAGTTCCAGGCGCTCCTGAACGCGGTCCACAAGGCGTGGACGGAGCAGCGGGACGAGGTCGTGGGGCAGGGGCAGCAGGTCGTGACGGCTCTCGCCGCCCAGCGGCCGGCCTTGGGCGGGGCGCAGCCGCCGGGGGAGGAGTTGCTCGCGGCGGCGGTCAGGTCGCTGGCGGGGTCGTACGACAAGGCCCGGGGCGGTTTCGGGGGAGCGCCGAAGTTCCCGCCGTCGATGGCGCTGGAGTTCCTGCTGAGGCACCACGCGCGCACGGGTGACGACGAGGCCCTCGCCATGGCCGGGCACACCCTGGAGGCGATGGCGCGGGGCGGCATGTACGACCAGCTCGGTGGGGGCTTCGCGCGCTACTCGGTGGACGACGCGTGGATCGTCCCGCACTTCGAGAAGATGCTCTACGACAACGCGCTGCTGGCGAGGGTCTACGCGCACTGGTGGCGGCTGACGGGGAGTCCCTTCGCGCGCCGGATCGCGCTGGAGACGTGCGACTGGATGCTGCGCGACCTGCGTACGGAACAGGGCGGGCTGGCCTCTGCCCTGGACGCCGACAGTGAGGGTGTCGAGGGCAAGTTCTACGTCTGGACGCCCCAGGAACTGCGCGTCCTGCTGGGTGATGACGACGGCGCCTATGCCGAGGAGCTGTTCGACGTCACCGGGACGTTCGAGCACGGGACATCGGTCCTGCAACTGCTGCGCGACCCCGAGGACCTCGAACGGTACGCGCGGGTGCGGGCGGAGCTGCTCGCCGCGCGGGAGCAGCGGGTGCCCCCGGCACGGGACGACAAGATCGTCGCGGCCTGGAGCGGCCTGGCGATCGCGGCACTGGCCGAATGCGGGGCCTTGTTCGGCCGTCCGGACCTGGTGGCCGCCGCGGAGGAGGTCGCCCGGCTCCTCGAACGCCTGCACATCGCGGACGGGCGGCTCGTGCGGACGTCGCGCGATGGCGTCGCGGGAGCGAATGCCGGCGTTCTGGAGGACTACGCGGACGTGGCCGAGGGGTTTCTGACGCTCCAGGGCGTCACGGGCGACGCGAAGTGGGTCCGGCTGGCCGGCGAGCTGCTCGGCACGGTGCTCGAACGGTTCGAGGACGGGGCGGGCGGGTTCTTCGACACCGCCGACGACGCCGAACGGCTGTTCCGGCGGCCGCAGGACCCGACCGACAACGCGACCCCGTCCGGGCAGTTCGCGGCGGCGGGCGCCCTGCTGTCGTACGCGGCGCTGACCGGCTCGGAACGGCATCGGGAGGCGGCGGCCGGCGCGCTCGGGCCCGTGACCTTGCTGGCCGAGAAGGCCGCGCGGTTCGCCGGGTGGGGCCTGGCGGTGACCGAGGCGTACACCGAGGGGCCGCTGGAGGTCGCCGTCGTGGGCGACCGGGACGACGAGCGGACGAGGGCGTTGCACCAGACGGCGCTGATGGCGGTGTCTCCCGGCGCGGTGGTGACCGTGGGCGAGCCGGGCGGCTCGGAGATCCCGTTGCTCGAAGGGCGGGGCCTCGTCGACGGGGCGCCCGCCGCCTACGTGTGCCGGGGGTTCGTGTGCCGCCTGCCGGTGACGGCCACGGCTGATCTCGTCCGCGAACTACGAGGTCGACCGGCCTGACGTACCGGGCAGCCGGAGAGGGCGGCTAGTTTGTCATGGAGTGACCTTGATCTCAGTGACGCTTGGTGTTACCAATGGGTAACGGAGCTGGGGCTGACTGATTGCGGCCGTCCATGTCAGGGTGGCGTGCGGTGCGCCGGGTATCTGGACGGTGGTCACCTTTGTGAGCCATAGTCGTCAAGGTTGACCAACGAGGGAGTGTTGCCGTGCGCAGGCCGGACCGCCGGGTTCTTCCGACGATCATCGGCGTTTCGGTGCTGACCACGCTCGCCGTCAACACGGCGGTGCTGGTCGCGCACGATCAGGGCGGCACACCCGAGGCCACACCCCAGACCTCGCGGCAGCAGTTCGTCGCCGCCTCCGGCAACTACCAGCTGTCACCGACCGCTCTCGCGCCGCTCGGCAAACGCCTGTCGCCGCATGTGCTCGTCGCCGCGCCCGGCACGCTGCCGCCCGAGGTGGTCGAGAGGGTGCGCAAGGTCAAGGGTGTGCGGGGCGTCGAGATCGTCGACGCGGTCCAGGCGATGGTCGCGGGCAAGCGGGTGGGCGTGCTGGGCGTCGAGCCCTCCACGTTCCGCAACTACACGCCCAAGCCGACCGCCCAGTCCGACGCGCTGTGGCGCAACATCGCCGGCGGTGACGTGGCGATCTCGTTCACCATGGGCAACGACGGCGGGGTCCAGCTCGGCGCGCAGATCCCGGTGGGCGGCAAGCAGAAGCAGTCGAACCTGCGCGTCGGCGCGTACGCCACCATGGGCATCGCCGACGTCGACGCGGTGATCTCGCACGCCAGCGCCCGGTCGCTCGGCATGCCGACCTCCAACGCGATGCTGGTCAGCGCGCCGAAGGTCAAGGCGGCCACGCTCGTCAAGCACCTGCGCAAGCTGCTGCCCAAGCAGGCCCGCGCGGTGGAGGTCAGCCCCAAGATCGATTACCCGGAGGCGCAGAAGCTGCCGAGCGCCAACGGCCAGGTGATGACCGCGCAGCAGGTCCAGACGGTGATCCGCGCCGCCCACACCCGCCTCGGCTGGCCCTACGTCTGGGGCGGCGAGTCGGAGAAGGAGGGCGGCTACGACTGCTCCGGGCTGATGCAGTACGCCTTCGCCCGGGCGGGCATCAGGCTGCCGCGCGTGGCCGCCGACCAGGCGCGGGCCGGCTGGGTGATCCCCTACAACAAGGCGCAGCCCGGCGACATGCTCATCTGGGCGAACGACCCGACCGCGCCGGGCTACATCTCGCACATCGCGCTCTACCTGGGCAACGGCAAGATGCTGGCCGCCCCGCGCCGTGGCACGGTCGTCCAGATCCAGGACGTCTACACCCGCAACATGCGCGGCGCCGTCCGGGTCAACCCGCGGCAGGCCGCTGGGCTTGCTTAGCTTCGCGGCCTCGATGGCCGCGCCCTGAGGGCGCGGCCATCGAACCGCAAAGCGGGCGAACGCGACATCGCTTCGCGATCTCTCGTGAAGCTTCGCCTTCGGCTCGCTTCACGACCCGTTAGCGCGTTCGCGTGCGGGCTGGGGTGTCAGAGCGGGAAGCCTCTGGCGACGAGTTCGAGGTTGTGGTCGATCAGGCCGGGCAGGTTCTCGATCTCGACCTTGCCGTCCAGCCAGGCGTACATCGCCGCCTGGAGGACGCCGAGGAGCGCCCAGGTGAACGCCTCGACGTCCAGGTCGTCCGCGGGGCGTCCGGTCCGTTCGGCGACGATCTCCTTGAGCACGGCGTGCGTGCCCTCCCGCAGTGACTCGGTGGTGCGGGCGCGCAGCGCGGGCACCTGGGCGGTCAGCCGCATCCGGGCGATGACGGTGTCCATGTCGCCGGCGAGCATCTGCGGCAGGATCTCGCGGAACGTGGCGCGCAGCGCGTCGATGACGCCGGCCCCGGCCGGCTGGGCCCGGAAGATCTCCGCCATGATTGGGTCGTACTCGTCGGTGATGACGACGTCTTCCTTGGTCGGGAAGTAGCGGAAGAACGTGCTCGGAGAGATCTCCGCGGCCTCGGCGATCTGCTCGACCGTCGTCTCGTCGTAGCCCTGCTCGACGAAGAGCCGGAGGGCGTGGTCCTGGATCGCCCGCCGGGTCTTCAGCTTCTTGCGCTCCCGGAGCGGAAGCCGCTCCAGCCGGTCCTGGAGCCGGTCGATGGCGTGCTCAGGAAGCGACGTGCTCATGGTCCGATTCTGGGCTATCGGCGGCCGTCCGCGCACGTTCCGGCGGCGGCTGGAAGATCCAGAGCAGCAGCGCGACGACGAGGGCGGCGAGCGCGCAGACCGCCAGCGCCGCGTTCATCCCGTGCACGTAGGCGTCCTGGGCGGAGGCCAGCAGGCGGGCGTCCCCGAGCCGTTCGGCCACGGCGGCGGCCCCGCCGATCGAGTCGCGTGCCCTGCCGGCCGCCTCCGCGGGCAGGCCGCCCAGCTCGACGCGGTCGCGGTAGACGACCGACAGGAGGCTGCCCAGCCCGGCGATGCCCAGCGCGGCGCCCGTCTGCCGCAGGGTCTGGACCAGGCCCGAGCCGCGGCCGGCCTGGTCGTCGGGGAGGCGGCTCAGCACGACGTCCATGGCCGGGATCATGGTCAGCCCCACCCCGACGCCCAGGACCGACAACCACATCGCGGTCGAGGAGTAGGTGTCGTGGACGTCGGTCAGCGCGCCCCAGCCGAGTCCGGCGGCCAGCAGGAACAGCCCGGTGACGATCAGCGGCTTGTGCCCGGTGCGCCCGGTCAGCCGCTCGGTCGCCAGGCCGCCCGCCATGAGGCCGAGGAGCATCGGGATCAGCCGCAGGCCCGTGTCGAAGACGCCGTTGCCCTGCACGACCTGGAGGTACTGCGGGAGGACGAAGAGGGCGCCGGCCATGACGACCGTCCCCAGCGTCCCGGCGATCACGGCCCAGGTGAAGGCGGGGTCGCGGAACAGCCCGACGTCCATCATCGGCTGGGCGAGGCGCCGCTCCCACCGGACGAACGCGATGAGCAGGACGAGACCGGCCCCGATCGAGCCGATGATGACCGGGTCGCTCCAGCCGTCGGCCGGGCCCTCGGTGATGCCGTACACCAGCCCCGTGAGCCCGCTGACCGACAGCAGCGTGCCCACCACGTCCAGGCGAGGGGCGCTGGTGTCGCGGGACTCCGGGAGCAGGACGGCGACGGCGACCGCGCCCACCGCGACCACGGGCACGTTGATCAGGAAGATCGAGCCCCACCAGAAGTGCTCCAGCAGCCAGCCGCCGAGCAGCGGCCCGAGGGGCAGGCCGAGCGCCATGGAGGCCGACCAGATCGCGACCGCGCGGGTGCGCTCCGCCGGCGGGAAGATCGACGGCAGGATCGACATCGACAGCGGCATCATGATCCCCGCGCCCACGCCCATGAACGCGCGCGCGACGATGACCTCCGCCGGGCCCCCGGCGAGCGCGCCGCCGAGCGAGGCGAGGCCGAAGACCGCCATCCCGAGGAGCAGCAGGCGCTTGCGGCCGAACCGGTCGCCCAGGAGCCCGGCGGGAAGCAGCAACGCCGCGAAGACCAGCACGTACGAGTCGACGATCCACTGCAGTTCGCTCGTGCCGGCGTCCAGGTCCGCCGAGAGCGTGGCCAGGGCCACGTTCAGGATCGTCAGGTCGAAGCCCAGCGCCAGCAGGCTGAGCGCGAGCGCGCCCAGACTCCACCATCGCCGCGAGCCGCCGCTGATTTTCATGACTCTCACCTCCAAAAAGAAGTTTCTATGAAATGAGAGTAACTCTCAAAAGATGGCGAGAGTCAATATGGTCCCCCTCATGGACTGTGGCGGAAAGGAGATGTAATTTTGATTACATGAATACGAGCGAAGCAGCGGAGACGGTGCGGGCCTGGTTCTCCGGGCGGCTTCCCGAGAACTGGTTCGAGGCGGTGCCCGAGGTCGTCCTGGACCGGGAAGAGGTCAGCGTCGTCGGCCGGCTGCCGCTGCCCGCGGCCGCCGGCGACCTCGCCGGCACCGAGCGGGCCGCCGCCGTGGCGGGCCACATCCAGCGTTTCCGCGAGGACACCCGCGACCAGCGCATCGCCATCGCCCGCGAGGCCGAGCACCGGTTCGGCCACAAGGTGTCGTGGGGCGTCGAGTGCGACGACCAGCGAGAGATGTTCACGACGCTCTCGGTGCCCGTCATGACCCGGCTCCGGCAGCCCGAACGCCGCGTCCTGGACACCCTGGTCGACGCGGGCGTCGCGCGCAGCCGCAGCGACGCCCTGGCCTGGTGCGTGCGCCTGGTCGGCAAGAACACCGACGAGTGGCTCGGCGAGCTGCGCACCGCCCTGGAGTACGTCGAACGCGCACGGGCCGCCGGACCGCAGGCCTGATCGTCCGGCGTCCCCGGCCGGATTTCATTACATGATCACTAGTGTCACTGGGTGTGATCATGGTGGTGGGCTGGCCTACTGTGCCGGACGTGGGGGGACTTCGCTGTCTTGACGGATCATCGCTCGCGGTGGTGCCGGTCGCGTCGCGCGACCGCGGCGGCACGCCGTTCGAGGTCACGCTGGAGCTGCGGCGCGACGGGGACTCGTTCGGCGCGGTGGGGGAGCGCTGCGGCTACTTCCTCGCCGAGCTCGCCGGCCGGGTGGCCGCCGCGCGCGCCGGGGAATCGCCGCAGGCGGCCGCGTGGCCCGATCCCGACGACCGGTTCCCCGACCCGCCGAACGCCCGCGGCGTCCGCGAGCCCGAGCTCTTCGCCTTCCGCTACCGCGACCGGGGGGACGTGGCGAGCACGGGGGAGCTGCGCTGCGCGCTGCGCACCTCCTCGGTGTGGATCGAGCGGCAGGGCACCGGCCTGGGCGCCTGGCGCGTCGCCCGCCGCGCGGTGATCGAGGCCTGGGGCTCGGGCGGGCGCGGCGTCCGGGCCGTGCTCACCTCGGCTGAGCTGCACGGCTTCCTGGCCGACCTCCTCGCCGACGCCGAACGGGCTGGGGCCGGCTACCGCGAACAGTGGCCGCGGGTTCGCCGCTGACCGTCCCGCGAACTGATCGTCCCAGTGCGGTGGCCGGGCCTGGTCGCCTGCGTAAATACCGGAGACGGTGGGACAACCGTCACGTCCGGGCCATAATTAGGCGTCGTTCTAGGGAACACGGCGGGACGGGGAGCACATGGGTGTGGGGCGGCGTGCGAGGCTGACCGGCGCGATCAAGAGCAGCGTCGCGTACGGAGCGGTACGGGACGTCGCGTACCGGATGTACGAGCGCCGGGTGGAGTCGTCGCTGCCCACCGACATCGTCCCCCGCCATGTCGGCGTGATCCTGGACGGCAACCGGCGCTGGGCGCGCTCGATGGGCATGGCCGACGTCAACACCGGCCACCAGGCGGGCGCCGACAAGATCTCCGAGCTGCTGCACTGGTGCACCGAGGCCGGGGTCGAGGTGGTCACGCTGTGGCTGCTGTCCACCGACAACCTGGGCCGGCCCGCCAAGGAGCTCGAACCGCTCCTGGCGATCATCGAGAAGACCGTCCGCAACCTCGCCGCCGACGGCTGGCACGTCAAGCCGGTCGGCGCCCTCGATCTCCTGCCCGACAAGACCGCACGTGTCCTGAAAGATGCCGGAGAGGCGACATCCGACGCTCCCGGGCTGATTGTGAACGTCGCGGTTGGGTATGGAGGTAGACGTGAGATCGCTGATGCGGTGCGCTCACTGCTCCTCGAGCAGGCGGGCAAAGGCACCAGCATCGAGGAGCTCGCCGAGGTCCTCGATGTTGAGCACATCGCTGAGCATCTCTACACGCGCGGCCAGCCGGACCCCGATCTGGTCATCCGTACCTCGGGGGAGCAACGCCTCTCCGGCTTCATGCTCTGGCAGAGCGCCCATTCGGAGTTCTACTTCTGCGAGGTCCACTGGCCGGACTTCCGCAAGGTCGACTTCCTGCGGGCGATCCGCTCGTATGCCGCGCGGCACCGGCGCTACGGTTCCTAAGGATCATCCATCCCTGATCACCGCCCCAGGCCCGGCACGGCCGTACGGGGGCGGACTGGCGCGCCACGGGCAGTTCCCCAGAAACAGGGAGATCGAGTGGCCACATCCTCCACGCGCCGTCCCGCCTCCGGGAACCCCGGGCCGATCGGTCCGGACCGGCGCACGTACGTCCTCGACACCAGCGTCCTGCTCGCCGACCCGGGGGCGATGACCCGGTTCGCCGAGCACGAGGTCGTACTTCCCATCGTCGTCATCTCCGAACTCGAGGCCAAGCGGCACCATCCGGAGCTTGGCTACTTCGCCCGGGAGGCCCTGCGCACCCTTGACGACCTGCGGTTGGAGCACGGCCGGCTGGACGAGGCGCTGCCCATCGGCGCGCAGGGCGGCACCATCAGGGTCGAGCTCAACCACTCGGACCCGAGCGTGCTGCCCGACGGCTTCCGGCTGGGCGACAACGACACCCGGATCCTGTCGGTGGCGAGCTGGCTGGCCAAGGAGGGCCGCGACGTCGTCCTGGTCTCCAAGGACCTGCCGATGCGGGTGAAGGCCTCGGCCGTCGGGCTCACCGCGGAGGAGTACCGCGCCGAGCTCGCCGTGGTGGAGTCCGGCTGGACCGGGATGCGCGAGCTGGAGGTGCCGGCGGGGCAGATCGAGGAGCTGTACGAGTCGGGGCGGGCCGATCTGGAGGAGACACGGGACCTGCCCGCGCACACCGGCCTGCGGCTGCTGTCCGAGCGGGGTTCGGCGCTGGCGCGGGTGCAGGCCGACAAGTCGGTGCGGCTCGTCCGCGGCGACCGGGAGGTCTTCGGGCTGCGCGGCCGGTCCGCCGAGCAGCGGATCGCGCTGGACCTGCTCCTGGACGACGAGGTGGGCATCGTCTCGCTCGGCGGCCGGGCGGGCACCGGCAAGTCGGCACTGGCCCTGTGCGCCGGCCTGGAGGCGGTCCTCGAACGCCGCCAGCACCGCAAGGTGGTGGTCTTCCGGCCGCTGTACGCGGTCGGCGGGCAGGACCTCGGCTACCTGCCGGGCTCGGAGAACGAGAAGATGTCGCCGTGGGCCCAGGCGGTCTACGACACGCTGTCGGCGGTGACCACCCCGGAGGTCGTCGAGGAGGTTTTGGACCGTGGCATGTTGGAGGTCCTGCCGCTGACGCACATCCGGGGCCGGTCGCTGCACGACGCGTTCGTGATCGTGGACGAGGCGCAGTCGCTCGAACGCGGCGTCCTGCTGACCGTCCTGTCGCGGATCGGCGCCGGTTCGCGCGTCGTGCTCACCCACGACGTCGCCCAGCGCGACAACCTGCGGGTGGGGCGGCATGACGGCGTGGCGGCGGTGGTGGAGCGCCTCAAGGGGCATCCGCTGTTCGCGCACGTGACGCTGACCCGTTCGGAACGGTCCCCGATCGCCGCGCTGGTGACCGACATGCTCGGTGACGTGGGCGCCTGATCGGAGGCCCTGGAGACGGGGCTGACCAGCACGTTCGATGAGGGCGCTCCGGCGGTGGCGTGATCACCGCCGGGGCGCCCTCGTCGTGATGAAAGTCGTGATGAAATCCCCTCACCGAGGGTGATGATCAATCATCTCTCGGTCAATTGTGATGAAGGTCACACGAACTAAGGCGAAGGTAAGGAATCCCAGGTCTACCCGCACTTTGCGGGAATTTTGCGGCGAGTTGACAAAGGCCTCACCCGGGGCTTCTGTCTCGTTTTGGTTGCGGAGCACTCCTCGACCTCGGGCATTGTGTCTCCTCGTAAGCACCCCCCGAGCGGTGCGGGCGCGCCTGGCATCCCCTGTCACGCCACGCGGGCCGACGCTCCGCTCCGGGTCCGGACTCGCCCTCGCGGCGGGCGGACGGGCCGGGGGTGGACGCACCTCGTGCGCGTGTCCATGCGCGTGCGACCGTCGGAAGGACCGCCTTGACCGGAGACCACCCCTGGTCCCCTAGGCGAGACGAACGACAGAGCTTCGACCCCCCGGGCCACGAGGACGACGTGAAGGTCGCCGGCGGCATGTACGACGCCCCGGACCCCGGCCGGCCCCTGTCCTCCGCGGGCGACACCGCGAGCCTGCAGGCGGTGCCCGCCGAGCAGGCGCCCGCCGGAGCTCCCGGGCAGGTGCCCGCGGGTGCCGCCGCGCCCCTGGACGCGGAGACGACGCGGGTCGACGCGTTCCCCGCCGGGCCCATGGCCGCCGGTCTCCAGGGGCCGCGCGACAAGGCCGGCCGCGACCAGATCAGCAATGACCGTTCGCCACGGCGCGCGACCCTCCCGTCCGGTCTCGGCCTCAAGGTCGTCGCGGTGGCGGCCGGCGCGGCCGTCCTGGTCGGCGGCGGCGCGGTCGCGGCGTTCGCGCTCACCGGCGACTCCGGCGACGGCAAGGCGGCCGGCGCGACCACGGTCTCCCCGGCCCCGCAGCTCGCCGCCGACGCGCCCCAGGTCGACACCAAGGCGCTGGAGACGCAGCGCCGCCAGGCCGCCTACGAGCGCGCCTCGCGCGCCGCCCGCAGCAAGCCGGGCAAGGCCCCGGCCCTGCGTCCCAAGGGCTCTCCGATCCCCACCAAGAAGCCCGGCGACGACGGCGACGATGGCGGTGGCGACTCGCCGCCCACGGGCGACCCGGTACCGGCCGGTCAGGCGCAGGCGATCGCCAAATCCCTCCTGCCCGGCTACGGCTTCGGCGGCAAGGGCGAGTTCGGCTGCCTGGTCAACCTGTGGAACAGGGAGAGCGGCTGGAACACCCACGCCGCCAACCCGTCGGGCGCGTACGGCATCCCGCAGTCCAAGCCCGGCTCCAAGATGGCCAGCGCGGGGCCCGACTGGCGCAACAACGCCAGGACCCAGATCAAGTGGGGCCTGGGCTACATCAAGAGCCGCTACAAGACCCCTTGCGGTGCCTGGGGCGCCTTCCAGTCCAAGGGTTGGTACTAGAGCCACCTCCGCCATGTGGGGCGGTACGAATCCCACACAGAGGCTCCGGGCGGCCTCCATCCCGGCCGCCCGGCGAGGACCGGCGAGTCCTCTTCGCGGGACACCGTTCCCGCTCTGAATGATGCCGCGCTGACGCGGCCGGCCCCTCGACGGGCCCACAACACGGCACCGGCGTAAAGGACACGCCGGAACGCCTACATCTCAGGCGGAGACGCATTTTCCGGCGTCCCGCCGTCACCTCGGAAATCGTGCACGGCCACCCGATCGCTGGGTGCTGCCCGCACGTGCCCGCGTCCCGGACGTGACCACGTTCCGGACGTTCCGGTGCCCGGTCGCCCCGCCCCCCCAGGGTGAGGCCGCACCAACGAGGTGAAGCCCGCTGGGCCGACCGGCCGCCCGGCACGATGAAAGGTTCGTTTTGGTTCGCAAGTCCCCTCCTTCCTCCGTGAAGCCGGCGCTGCGTCGTTCCGCGACCCTCGCGCTCGCAGCCACGCTGACCTTCGGCGTCGTCGCGGAGACCGTCCCCGCCCAGGCCTCGGCCCCCACCACGGCCACCGTGGTCGCCGCCAAGGCCCAGGCGAAGAAGAAGACCCGCGCCCAGCGCAACCAGGCGATCGCCAAGCCCATGGTGAAGAAGCGCGGCTGGTCGAAGCGGCAGTTCAAGTGCCTGGTGAAGCTCTGGAACCGCGAGAGCCACTGGAACCACAAGGCCCGCAACCGCTCGTCCGGCGCGTACGGCATCGCGCAGGCCCTCCCCGGCCGGAAGATGCGGAGTGCCGGCAAGGACTGGCGGACCAACCCCAAGACCCAGATCAAGTGGGGCCTGGGCTACATCAAGGGCCGCTACGGCACCCCCTGCCGGGCGCTCAGCCACTCCAACTCGCGTGGCTGGTACTGATCTGCCCTGATGGGCATTGATCCGCTCGGTTAACGTGTGATTCGCCGAGGGCGCCGAGCGCCGGCGAGACGGCGAAGGGGCGGGTTCCGACCCGCCCCTTTTGTCGTCCCCGACGGGCAGCGGGGGCCAATAGGTCGGCAAAGTCCTGGCACAGGTGACCGGATCAGCCGAATAACCTCACCGGATTCGCAGCACGCTACTCGGCGTGTCACCTCACATACGTAACCGCTTCCGAGTGATCGCTCTTGGGGTGGCCGCCGTGGTGGTCGGCGGCCCCATGGTCATGGAGCCCGTGGAGGGCGCCGTGGTCAAGGTTCAGCGCACCGTCCTGGTGGCCGCCCAGAAGAGGATCCACGAGAAGCGGGCCCTGAAGCTGATTCATGTCAGGCAGCGCAAGCTGGGCAGGGCACACGCGAACAAGCTCCTCGCAAGGGCCATGATGGCCCGGCACGGCTGGCGTCAGGCGACGCAGTACCGCTGCCTGGAGCAGTTGTGGGCGCGGGAGAGCGGCTGGAACGAGCACTCCCACAATGCCTCGACCGGCGCCCACGGCATCCCGCAGGCATTGCCCGGCTCCAAGATGGGCAGCGCGGGCCCGAACTGGCAGTCGAACCCGCGCACCCAGATCAAGTGGGGCCTCCGGTACGTGAAGTACCGCTACGGGAGCCCGTGCGCCGCCTGGGGCCACTTCCAGGCCGCGGGCTGGTACTAGGGACTCGCGGGCCCGATCTGCGACCTCAGCCACGCACGCGAGCGCGCTAACGGGTCGTGAAGCCAGCCGAAGGCGAGGCTTCACGAGAGATCGCGAAGCGATGTCGCGCTCGCCGCTTTGCGATTCGGCGGGCGAGCCTCCAGGCGAGGTCGTCGAGGCCGCGAAGCCTTAAGCACGTGTCATGCTGAGGACGTCGAGAGCGGCGTCGAGTTGCTCCAGGGTGAGTTTGCCCTCGTCGACGTAGCCGCGCTCCAGGACGACCTCGCGGATGGTCTTCCGCTCCTTGAGGGCCTGCTTGGCGACCTTCGCGGCCTCCTCGTAACCGATGTAGCGGTTGAGGGGCGTCACGATCGACGGGGACGACTCGGCGTACTCGCGGGCCCGGTCGGCGTCGGCCTCGATGCCGGCGATGACGCGGTCGGCCAGCAGCCGCGACACGTTGGCCAGCAGAGTGATCGACTCCAGCACGTTGCGGGCCAGCATCGGCAGCATGACGTTGAGCTCGAAGTTGCCCGACGCGCCGCCGAACGCGATCGCCGCGTCGTTGCCGATGACCTGCGCGCCCACCTGGGCCACCGCCTCGGGGATCACCGGGTTGACCTTGCCCGGCATGATCGACGAGCCCGGCTGCAGGTCGGGCAGCCGGATCTCGGCCAGGCCCGCGCGCGGCCCCGAGCCCATCCAGCGCAGATCGTTCGCGATCTTGATGAGGCTCACCGCGACGGTGCGGAGGGCCCCGCTGGTCTCGACGAGCCCGTCCTGCGCGCCCTGTGCCTCGAAGTGGTTGCGCGCCTCCTTCAGCGGCAGGCTGGTGACCCGCGCGATCTCAGCGATCACCCGCTGCGCGAAGCCCTCGGGGGTGTTGATGCCCGTGCCGACCGCCGTCCCGCCCAGCGGCAGCTCGGCGAGCCGGGGCAGCACCGACCGCAGCCGCTCGGCGCCGAGCCGGATCTGGGCCGCGTAACCGCCGAACTCCTGGCCCAGCGTCACCGGCGTGGCGTCCATCAGATGGGTGCGGCCGGCCTTCACGACCGCGGCGAACTCGATCGCCTTGCGGTCGAGGGCGCCCTCCAGATGGTTCAGCGCCGGGAT
Source organism: Spirillospora sp. NPDC048911 (assembly GCF_043198015.1). Classification (NCBI taxonomy): domain Bacteria; kingdom Bacillati; phylum Actinomycetota; class Actinomycetes; order Streptosporangiales; family Thermomonosporaceae; genus Spirillospora; species Spirillospora sp. NPDC048911. The sequence goes on from NZ_JBICUD010000012.1 coordinate 109,541, forward strand.
GAGGTCGGTCAGGACGGCGCCCGTGGCCGCGATGTGGATCGAGGACGGGAAGACGTCGTTGGACGACTGGGAGGCGTTCACGTGGTCGTTGGGATGGACCGGGGCGCCCAGCCGCTCGGCGGCCAGCGTCGCGATCACCTCGTTGGCGTTCATGTTGGACGAGGTCCCCGAGCCGGTCTGGAACACGTCGATCGGGAACTGGTCGTTCCACCTGCCCGCGGCCACCTCCAGCGCGGCCTCGTTGATCGCCGCCGCCAGATCCTTGGCGAGAACGCCGAGCTCGGCGTTGATCGTGGCCGCCGCCGCCTTGATGTGGCCGAGCGCCGCGATGTGGGACGCCTCCAGCCCGCGCCCCGAGATCGGGAAGTTCTCGACGGCCCGTTGCGTCTGGGCCCGCCATTTGGCCGTCGCCGGTACCCGCACCTCGCCCATGGAGTCGTGCTCGATCCGGAATTCCTGCTCGGCCATGGTCCAGCCACCTCCGTCTATGAATCTAACCCTCTTCCAGAGCCAGCCCTCAGGCCGCCTCGCGCATTCCCGCGCGGGGCGGCATGAGGGCTCGCTCCGGAGGCGCGGTCAGCCTCCGGAGGTGGTCTTCTTGACGGGGAAGCGCCTGGTGGCGCCCGGTGCGCCCGGTGGTTCCTGCTTGCCGTTGACCCAGACGTCGCAGGCGGCGGCGTCGTGGAGGACGACGTTGAGCTCCGGCTGGTCGTACTGGCGGGTGTCGCCCTTGACGAGGGTCTCGTTGGCCAGCACGTTGATCGTCTGTCCCGGCACCGAGACGAAGATCCGGCACGTGCCGGCGAGCGCCCGGATCACCAGGGTGCTGGAGCCCGCGCCCTCCGGCGCGCCGGTCGGGTCACCGGTCGCCGCCGAGGTGGGCGCCGTGGGGGACGGGCCGGGGCTCTCCTTGTTCATGCCGACGATCAGCGCGGTGGCGCCGATGCCGCACGAGGCGAGGATGGCCGCGATCATCGCGATGATGGCCGCCAGCCGGTAGCGCGGCGCCGGGGGCCGGCGGCCGGAGCGGGGCCCGGCCAGCGCGCGTTCGAGCCGGTCGGACGCGCGGGCGTGGCTGAGCCGCCGGGTGGGGCTCTTCTCCAGCAGGCCGGTGATCACCGAGGTGAGCGCGCCGGCGTTCTGGGGGGTGGCGACGTTCTCGTTGGCCAGGGCGCTGAGCGTGGCCATGACGTTCTCCCGTTCGAACGGGGGGCGGCCCTCGACGGCGGCGTAGAGCGTGGCCCCCAGCGACCAGAGGTCGGACTGCGGGGTGGCCTTCTCGCCGGCGGCGACCTCGGGCGCGACATAGGCGGGGGAGCCCATGAAGTGGCCGGTCTTGGTCAGGCTGACCGACCCCGAGGAGTAGGCCAGCCCGAAGTCGGTGAGCACGACCCGGTCGCCGTCGAGCAGCACGTTGCTCGGCTTGAGGTCCCGGTGGACGATCCCCGCCTTGTGCGCGACGGCCAGCGCGCTGAGCAGCTGGCGCCCGATGTGCGCGGCCTGCGCGGCGGAGATCGGCCCTGATCGCTCGACGAGCTGCTCGAGGCTCGGCGCCTCGATCAGCTCCATCACGATCCAGGGCCGGCCCTGTTCGATGACGACGTCGTAGACCTCGACGATGGCGGGGGAGCGCAACTGCGCCGGGGCCCGTGCCTCGCGCAGCGTCCGGCGGTAGAAGACGACCCGGTCGTCCTCGGAGAGATCCTCGGGGAGCCGAAGCTCCTTGATCGCCACGGCGCGATCGAGGAGCTCGTCATGGCCTCTCCACACGGTGCCGTTGGCACCGGAACCCAGTTCCGAGACCAGCCGGTAGCGCGTCGCGAGCACGAGGCCACCTGACTGAGACATGGCGGAAAAGATACCGGAGTGGCCAGGCGGTCATCCTGGAGACCTGGGCACCAACTTGGATTTGGGGCCAATAATCTGACGAATGCGTACGATCCTCGCGTTTCAGGCTTGCCTGACCTGCGATCGATCATGGATCGCGGGGCTCGGGGCGCGGGGATCTTCCGCTCAGCGGCGGCCGATCGTCAGCACCGGGCCCGTGGTGTCGGCGAAGAAGTCGCCGCCCTTGTCGTCCACGACGATGAAGGCCGGGAAGTCCTCGACCTCGATCTTCCAGACGGCCTCCATGCCCAGCTCGGCGTACTCCAGGACGTCCACCTTCTTGATGCAGTCCTGGGCGAGGCGGGCGGCGGGGCCGCCGATGGAGCCGAGGTAGAAGCCGCCGTGCGCTTTGCAGGCGTCGGTGACCTGCTGCGAGCGGTTGCCCTTGGCCAGCATGACGAACGAGCCGCCCGCCGCCTGGAACTGCTCGACGTAGGAGTCCATCCGGCCGGCCGTGGTCGGGCCGAACGAGCCGGAGGCGTAGCCCTCGGGCGTCTTGGCGGGGCCCGCGTAGTAGACGGCGTGGTCGCGCAGGTACTGCGGCATCGGCTCGCCCGCGTCCAGCCGTTCCTTGATCTTGGCGTGCGCGATGTCGCGTGCCACGACCAGCGGGCCGGTGAGCGACAGCCGGGTCTTGACCGGGTACTTGGTGAGCTCGGCGCGGATCTCGTCCATCGGCCGGTTGAGGTCGACGCGGACGACGGCGTCGTCCAAGTGCTCGTCGGTGGTGTCCGGCAGATACTGCGCCGGGTCGGTCTCCAGCTTCTCCAGGAACACGCCCTCGGCGGTGATCTTGGCGAGCGCCTGCCGGTCGGCGCTGCACGACACCGCGATGGCCACCGGGCAGGACGCGCCGTGCCGGGGGAGCCGGATGACGCGCACGTCGTGGCAGAAGTACTTGCCGCCGAACTGCGCGCCGATGCCGAGCTTCTGGGTGAGCTCGAAGACCTGCCGCTCCAGTTCCAGGTCGCGGAAGCCGTGGCCCAGCGGCGAGCCCTCGCTGGGAATCGTGTCGAGGTAGTGCGCCGAGGCGTACTTGGCCGTCTTGAGGGCGTACTCGGCGGAGGTGCCGCCGACGACGATCGCCAGGTGGTACGGCGGGCACGCGGCCGTGCCCAGGGAGCGGATCTTCTCCTCCAGGAAGGTGAGCATCCGCTTGGGGTTCAGGACGGCCTTGGTCTCCTGGTAGAGGAACGACTTGTTGGCGCTGCCGCCGCCCTTGGCCATGAAGAGGAACTTGTAGGCGTCGCCAGGCGCCGCGTACAGCTCGATCTGGGCGGGCAGGTTGTTGCCGGTGTTCTTCTCGTCCCACATCGTGACCGGCGCCATCTGCGAGTAGCGCAGGTTGAGCTTGGTGTACGCGTCGTACACGCCGCGCGAGAGGTGCTCCTCGTCGCGTCCGTCGGTCAGGACGTGCTGGCCGCGCTTGCCCATCACGATCGCGGTGCCGGTGTCCTGGCACATCGGCAGGACGCCGCCGGAGGAGATCCCCGCGTTCTTGAGCAGGTCGAGGGCCACGAACCGGTCGTTCGGCGAGGCCTCGGGGTCGTCCAGGATCTTGCGGAGCTGCTTGAGGTGCGCGGGCCGCAGCAGATGCGAGATGTCGTGCATCGCGGTCTCGGTGAGCAGCCGCAGCGCCTCCGGCTCGACCTGCAGGAACGTCCGGCCGCCCGCCTCGAAGGTGGACACGCCCTCGGTCGTGAGCAGCCGGTACTCGGTGTCGTCGGAACCGAGCGGCAGCAGGTCGGTGTAGGAGAACTCAGGCATCGAAGATCCTCGCGCACGTTCTGATGGGGCCGCCCTACAGGGTACGGCCCCCCGCCCGCGATCCGGATGAAAGGGGGGATTCGGCCGCCCTGGGGGCGCTAGCAGGGGCGCGGGCGGCAGGGGCGCGGCGGCAGAGGACGCGGATCGTTGGGGATGCGGCTAGCAGCCTGCCGGCTCGGGTTCGGGTTCGGGGGCCGGGGCGGGGGCTGCCGCGGGGCGTCGGCGGGGGCGTAGGCCGATCACCACGCCCGTCGCGACCAGTGCGGCGCCCAGCAGGTCTGCGGGGCCGGGGCCGCCCAGGCCGAGGACCACCGTGGTGATCACCGCGCTCACCGGGATCATGCCCGCGAACAGGCCCGCCCGGTCGGCGCCCAGCCGCCCGATCGCGTCGTACCAGAGGAAGAACGCCACGGTCGTGACGATCACCGTCAGGTAGGTGAAGCCCGCCGCCTCGCTCACCGTGGGCGTCCGCACGACGCCGCGGCCGTCGGCGATCAGGCCGATGACCAGCAGCATCGGCGCCGCCAGGGCCGCCGAGTAGGCCGACACCCGCAGCGGGCCGAGCTTGGGCAGCAGCGGCACGGCCAGCAGCGAGAAGCACACCTCCCCGCCCAGGGCGCCCAGAGACAGCAGGAGCCCGTGCAGGGTGCCGCTGCCCAGGCCGTTCGCCAGCGCCGCTCCCAGGGCCACCACGACGGCCGAGACGACGATCGTGGGGGACGGCCTGCGCCGTTCGAGGATCGGCCCGACCAGGGCCAGGACGATCGGCACGGTGGCGATCACCGTGCCGATCGTCGCCGGGCTGGTGTCGCGGGTCGCGGCCACGATGAACACGTTGAACGCGGCGAGGCCGGTACCCGCGAGCGCTGTCAGCAGTACGAGATCCCGCGGTGTGAGATTCCGCAGCGCCAGCTGTGGCCGGTCTTGGCGCGCGTCCAGGAACCGCACGACGACGAGCAGAATCGCGGCCGCGACCGTGTAGCGGACGGCCTGGCCGCCGAAGACCGGGTAGTCGGCGATGGTGGCCGACACCGCGGTGAGGGTGCCGACGCAGAACATGGCGCTTCCGGCGCCCAGCATGCCCCTGGTGCTGGTGATCGATGTCATGACAGGGACGCTAGGAGTATTTTGGACCTTGAGACAGGGCCAATGAGGCCGCCGTACCGTGGACCAAAGCGGCGACGGTGACGCGCGGCCACTCTCCGGACGCTGAGCATTATGTGACCGACTTGCATCTCACCCTCGACCGGGCCGCCGGACGCCTCGCCTCGCAGATCGCCGCCGGGTTCCGCGCGGGCGTCCGGACCGGGCGGCTGACCGCCGGCACCCGGCTGCCGTCGAGCCGCGACCTCGCCCGTGATCTCGATGTGTCGCGCGGGGTCGTGGTCACCGCCTACGAGCAGCTCATCGCGGAGGGCTTCCTGATCGCCCGGCGCGGCGACGGCACCCGGGTGGCGCCCCTGGCCCGCGCGGACGCCCCGCCCCCCGCCGCCCGCCCGCCGCTCTGGCCCTGCGAGCCCGCGGCGAGACCGTCGCTGGACACCCCGGACGGCTCGCTGGCCTACGACCTGTGGCCGAGCCTGCCCGACCTCGCCGCGTTCCCGCGCGAGCGCTGGCTCGCCGCGGTGCGCGCGTCGCTGCGCACCCTCCCCAAGGAAGATCTCGGCTATCCGGACCCGGGCGGCGCGCCGCTGCTGCGGGCCGAGCTCGCCGGGTATCTCGGCCGCGTCCGCGCCGCGCACACCGACCCCGACCAGATCGTGATCATGAACGGGGTCGCGCACGGGCTCTCGGCGATCGTCCGGATGCTGGTCGGGGACGGGCATCGCGAACTCGCGGTGGAGGACCCCACCAGCAGCCGCCAGACCCCGATGCTGGACGCCACCGGTGTCCGCCTGGCCCCCGTCCCGGTCGACTCCGAGGGCGTCGACGTGGCCGCGCTCGCCCGGACGCAGGCGCGTGCGATCCTCGTCACCCCGGCCCACCAGTACCCGACGGGCGTGGTCCTGTCGCCCCGCCGCCGGGCCGAGCTGATCGCCTGGGCGCGGGACGTGAACGGCCTGGTCATCGAGGACGACTACGACGCGGAGTTCCGCTACGACCGCGAGCCGGTGGGCTGCCTTCAGGGCGTCGACCCCGAGCGCGTGGTGCTGCTCGGCTCGGTGAGCAAGGCGCTCGCGCCCGCGCTGCGGCTGGGCTGGGCGGCGGCGCCGCCGAAGCTGGCCGACCGGCTCCGCGTCCACCGGGCGCAGAACGACCTGGGGGCGCCGGTCCTCGACCAGTACGCCTTCGCCAACCTCATCTCCACCGGCTCCTACGACCGGCACCTGCGCATGATGCGCCGCCAGTACCGGACACGGCGGGACGTGCTGGTCGAGGCGCTCGCGAAGCACGCGCCCTCGGTCAAGGTGCGCGGTGTCTCGGCGGGCATCCACCTCTACGTCGAGCTGCCGCCGGGCTCCGACGAGGGCGCGGTGGTCGCGGCCGCCGCGAGCCTCGGCGTCTCGGTGGCGGGGGCCGCAGCGATGTGGTCGCCCGCCAGATCGAGGCAGGCGCCGCCCGCGCTGGTACTCGGTTATGGGCGCCTCGGTGAGTCTCGCCTGGCCCAGGCTGCCGACCTGCTGGGAAGGGCGATTGCGCAGGAGGCTCGCGGGTAGGTACGTCACCTCAGCGGAGGAGGCGACGGATGAGCTTGGAAGAAGCAGCACGGCAGCTCAAGATGGCCGTTCACGATTCTCAGGTGGCTTTCGACTGTGTCGGCCTAGGGGATCTGGATCGGGCTCAAGAGCACGCGGTCACCGCCCGTACGGCAGCAGATGCCGCAGAAGCCGCCTTGGCACGTGCGATTCAGGACATGTCCCCGGAGCAAGCACAGTCGGAGGGCGAACGCGCTGTAGTGGCCTTGGAAGAGGCCTGACCTCGCGAGCCCAGCTGACATGACGTGAGCCCGGTCTCCCTGCGGAGACCGGGCTCACGTACGTCAGACAGTGGGACGCTCCGCGACGGGCGTGTCGGGGCGTGCGCCGGCCACGGGCTTCGGATCGAAACCACGCGCGGTGGCGAAGATGACGAGGATCAGGGCGGTCGGGACGATGAACGCGAGCCGCAGGCCGTTCTCGCTGCTGATCGGGGAGATCGCGCCGACCACGGCGGCCCCGAGGACGAAGCCCACGTAGTTGAAGACGTTCACGCGGGAGACGGCGATGCCGAGCCCGGTCGGGTCGACCCGTCCGGCCGCGGTGTAGGAGATCGGCGCGATGACGCTGAGGCCGAGGCCCGCGACGGCGAACGCGGGGATGGCGACGAAGGCGTTCGGCGCGATGACCACGCCGATCATGCCGACGAGCCCGACGAGGGCTCCGAGGCGCACGACAGGGATCGGGCCCGAGCGGCGGACGCCGAAGTCGGCGACGGCGCGGCTGAAGACCATGGCGACCTGGTAGGCGACGTAGCCGAGGGGGCCGACCCAGTCGCTGCTGGAGAGCTCGTCCTCCAGGTACTTGGCGCCGTAGTTGGAGATCGCCGCGTCCGCGAGGTAGAACACCGCCATCGCGGTGCCGACGATCAGGATCGGGCGCCACGGCACGCTGCGGCCCGCGGCCTTGAGGTCCGCGGGCGCGGGCTGCCCGGCGGCCTCCTCGATCTTGTCGTAGAGCCGGTGCCCGGTGGGGAGCGAGGCGGCGACGCCGGCCGCGGCGGCGATCGCGAAGCCCGTGAGCAACGAGAGGTCCACCTTGTTGGCCAGCGAGGACCAGAGGCCGCCGAGGATGCCGGCCACGCTCCAGACGGCGTAGAAGCCGGTGATCAGGCTGACGCCGTACCGCCGTTCGACCGCGACGGCCTGCGCGTTCATGGAGGCGTCGACGGCGCCGACGCAGAGCCCGAACAGCGCGACGGCCGCGTACAGCGCCGGGTCGTCGTCGCCGGTCAGCCCGATCAGCACGATCGTCAGGCAGACGGCGGGCTGGCTGATCCGGAGCACCGGCCTGCTGCCGAGCCGGGCGAACAGGAAGCCCGAGAGCACGCTGCCCACGCCGGCGATGACGGGGACCATCAGCAGGACGAGGGAGAGCGTCGCGTCGCTGAGGTCGTGGGATTTCTGGATCTTCGGGACCTGGGTGACCAGCGAGGCGAAGCACAGCCCCTGGATCGCGAACGCGGCGTACGTGGCGAACCGCGCCTGCCGGTCTCGCTCCGAAACGTCACCGGTGATGCCTTGCGGGGCCGACGCTGCCATGCGGCATCCACCTCTCCGAGCTGCGATCTTGAATGTGAGAGATTTTCGCGTCAGCGTAGAGATGAGCGAGCTCACCGGTCAAACGTGACCGGCGTCACGCTACCGCGCGCGTCAGGCGATCAGGCGGCGGCGCATGGCGCGTACCGCGATGATCCACATCAGTCCCGCGAACGCCGCCAGCGCCGCCAGATGCCCCAGGTCGGCCGGCGGTTCCAGCCCGAACACCGCGTGCCGGACCAGCTCCACGCAGTGGAACAGCGGGTTGAGCTGCGCCACCACGTGCACCCAGCCGGGCAGCGAGTCGACCGGGAAGAACGTGCCCGCGATCAGGAAGAGCGGTGTCACCACGCCGGTGATCACATAGTCGAACGAGTTGATCGACGGCACGACCGCCGACGCCCACATGCCGAAGAGCGCGAAACCGAGCGCGGTGACGAACGTGACCAGCGGCACGAACACCATCCCCAGAGCGGGGTCGAGCCCGAAGAACATGGCCACCACCAGAGGCGAGCACGAGTAGAGCGCCGACTTCGACGCGATCCACAGCGCCTCGCCCGTGACCAGCTCGTGCGTGTCGACCGGCGCGGCCAGCATCGCGTCGTAGGTGTGCTGGAAGACCCGCCGGATGTAGCCGTTGAACATTCCCGGGAAGACCGAGGTGAACAGCGCGGCCGTGCCGACCATGCCGGTGCCGACGAAGTCGAGGTACCGGTAGTCGCCCACGACCGCCACCAGCGAGCCGAAGCCGTAGCCGAAGGCCAGCATCATGAACGTCGGCTCGAACATCGACGCGAACGACGACGACCGCCAGTACCGCCGGAAGAGCGCGATCTCGTGCCGCCAGACGCCCCTGATGGGCGCCAGCTCGAACCGCCGCAACCGCGGCACGGTCGTCTCGGTGATCTGGGTCATTCGACTCGTTCTCCCGTGAGCACCACGAACACGTCCTCGAGGTTGGCCGCGCGGCTCACCCCGTCCGGTCCGAGGTCGTCGATCAGTGAGCGCGGCATCGTCTCGGCCTTGAGCACCGACACCGACGGGCCCGTCCGGCGCGTGGGCAGCCCGGCGGCGCGCGCGAGCCGTTCGACGGTCTCCAGGCGCTCGGGCGGGCCGTAGTGCTCGACGACGCGTTCACCGGCGTACTCGGCGATGAGCTCGGCGGGGGCGCCCCGCGCGGCGACCTTGCCGTGCGACATCAGCGCGCAGTCGTCGGCCAGCCGCTCGGCCTCCTCGATGTAGTGCGTGGACATCAGGACGGTGGTGCCGCGCGAGCGCAGCCCGTCGATCAGGCCCCACAGCTCCGCCCGCACCTGCGGGTCGAGGCCCACGGTGGGCTCGTCCAGCAGCACCAGGGCGGGCCGGTGCACCAGCCCGCGCGCGATCAGCAGCCGCCGCCGCATCCCGCCGGACAGATCACCGGTCTTGGTCCGCTGTCGATCGGTCAGATGCGCGAGCTCAAGAGCGTCGTCGACCGCCCTCTTCCGTTCCGCGCGCGGCACGCGGTAGAGGTGGGCGAAGACCTCCAGGTTCTCGCGGGCGGTGAGCTCCTCGTCGAGATTGTCCTGCTGGGGGACGACCCCCATCACGGCCCGGGCCCGCTTGGACTCGCGGGGGATCGGGAAGCCGAGGACCTCGATGGCGCCCTCGTCCGCGATGGCCTGGGCGGTCAGCAGCTTCATCGTGGTCGACTTGCCGGCGCCGTTCGGGCCGAGCAGCCCCAGGCAGATCCCGTTGGGGACCTCCAGATCGAGCCCGTCGACGGCCGTGAGCCCGCCGAAGCGCTTGACGACCCCGCGCAGGCTGATCGCCACTGCCGGCTCGGTCGCTCGCTGGATCGAGACCGCTTCGGTCCGTTGCACCGCCATGCTCGTCACGATAAGCACAGGATGGGACAAAACCCCACAGCTTTTCCGGCCGTTCACGCCCAGCCGATCAAGCCCTCCGGTCCTTTACCCTTCATAACGTGGACATGCCGAGCCGACGGCCCCCCGCCGAGAAGGCACCCCCCGTCCGGGACCTGCGCGCCTCCGACGCCGACCGGGAGCGCGTCGTCAGCGTGCTCGGCGACGCGCTCGCGGACGGGCGGATCACCATGGAGGAGCACTCCGAGCGCACCTCGGCCGCCTACGCCGCGCGCACCCTCGGCGAGCTGACCGGCCTCACCACCGACCTCAGCCCCGAAGAGGCCCAGCCGATCCTCGTCGACGACCGTCCCATCTCGATCCTCTTCGGCCGGACGCGCCGCGAGGGCCGCTGGGTGGTCCCCGTGCGCCTGCCCCTGGTCGCCCTCTTCGGCACCGTCGAGCTCGACCTGCGCGAGGCGGTGCTCCAGCGGCGGCACGTGGTGCTCGACTCGATGGTGCTCGGCGGCCGGATCCGGATCCTCGTGCCCGAGGGCGTCCGGGTGGACGTGACCGGCCGCACCTTCGCCAGCACGCGCGACCTGCGCACCCGGCCCGCGCACGAGGGGCCCACGGTCGAGATCAGCGGCACCATGATCTTCGGCTCGGTGCGGGCACGGGCCCCCAAGCAGACCTTCCGCCAGCGCTTCCGCGGCCGTCTGGGCCGCAACAAATAGCGCTGCCCGTCACAACGCGCCGGAGGGCCGCGAGACGGATCTCGCGGCCCCTCCGGATCAGACCGCCGTGTCGAAGTTGATCGCGCTGTAGGCCCGCAGCTTGCTGAGGTGGTGCTCGCTGGAGACCGTACGGATCGTGCCGCTGCGCGAGCGCATCACCAGGGAATGGGTGAACGCGGTGCCCTTGCTGTAGCGCACCCCGTCGACGAGCTCGCCGTCGGTGATGCCGGTCGCCGCGAAGAAGACGTCGTCCGAGGTGACCAGGTCGTCGGTGGTCAGGACCCGGCCCAGGTCGTGCCCCGCGTCGATCGCCTTCTGCCGTTCGGCCTCGTCCTGCGGCCACAGGCGGCCCTGGATGACACCGCCCAGAGCCTTGATCGCGCAGGCCGCGATGATGCCCTCGGGCGTGCCGCCGATGCCCAGCAGCACATCGACGCCCGTGCCCTCCCGCGCGGCCATGATCGCGCCGGCCACGTCTCCGTCGGTGATCAGCTTCACCCGGGCGCCGGTCTCGCGAATCTCCTTGACCATGCCCTCGTGGCGTGACCGGTCGAGGATGACGACCGTCACGTCCTCGGTCGCCGAGCCCTTGGCCCGCGCGATCGCCCGGATGTTGTCGGCGATCGGCCGCTCGATGTCGACCGCGTCGGCCGCCTCGGGCCCGGTGACGAGCTTCTCCATGTAGAACACCGCGGACGGGTCGAACATCGAGCCGCGCGGGGCCACCGACAGCACCGCGATGGCGTTGTTCATGCCGAACGCCGTGAGCCGGGTGCCGTCGATCGGGTCGACCGCCACGTCGCACTCCGCGCCGCCGCCGTCGCCGACCTCCTCCCCGTTGTAGAGCATCGGGGCGTTGTCCTTCTCGCCCTCGCCGATGACCACCACACCCTGCATGGACACCGTGTTGATCAGCTGGCGCATGGCGTTGACCGCGGCGCCGTCGGCGCCGTTCTTGTCGCCCCGGCCCACCCAGCGCGCGGCCGCCATGGCGGCGGCCTCGGTCACCCTGACCAGTTCCATCGCCAGGTTCCGGTCCGGGGCCGCTGGGTCGGTGGCGAGCGGCGAGGAGACGGTGGATTCGTCGGACATGCGAGGCAGCCCCTTCGGTCGGCGGATGACTCGGATTCTCCGTGTGACCAGCCCTGGGATTCAAATTGGACCAGACCAGGCACCCGGCGTCACCCACCGGATCGAGTGATTTCCCGGTAACGGAGAGGAAGGGATCGTTCCATCAGCGTGGGAGGGCGTAATCTCTCGGGTCATGAGCAGCGAGATCGATGTCCCGTCCGCCGGGCCTGACGCGCCCGCCCGGACGACCTCGGACCGCGGGGCCGCCACGCGCAGCGCGCTGCTGGCCGCGGCGCGGGACGTGTTCTGCGAGGCGGGCTTCGCCCAGGCCGCCGTCACCGACATCGTCGCCAAGGCCGGCGCCAGCGTGGGAAGTCTCTACCACCACTTCAACGGCAAGGCCGACCTCTACCTGACGCTGTTCGAGGAGTTCCAGGTCCGCCAGCAGGAACGCACCCGCGAGGCGATCAACGCCGTCCGCGAAGAAGGCGAGACCGACCCGATGCGGCAGTTCATCGCCGGCGCCGGGGCGTACCTCAACGGCTGCCTGGCCGAACGCGGCGTGGCGCGCCTCTTCATCTCCGGCGACGGCCCGCCCGGCTTCGACCGCGTCATGCGCCAGCGCCTCAACAAGTGGGCCCGCCGCAACGCCGCCCTCTTCCACACCGCCGACGGCGGCACGGATGAGGCCCTGGTCGTGGTCCTCACCGGCGCCATGGCCGGCGCGGTCTCCGAGGTCTCGCTGAGCGACGACGAGGAGGCCTCCCGCCGCATGGCCGCCGACATCATGGCCATCGTCGGCACGATCAGGAACCCCGGTACGGAGCAGACCTGACCGTGGTGGATCCTGAGAAGGTGACGGACAAGACCCCTTCTTCCTCTGCCGATACCGCGTCCGAGGCCCCCGCACCGGACGAGACCGCTGGCGCCCCGGCGCCCACCAAGAGCGAGCCCACGGCCACCGACACCCCGGCACCGGGCGCGCGGGAGGCCGCAGGCGGGAGTTCGGCCGGGCGGCCGACAGTGGAAGTGGCGCCAGGGGTCTACAAGCGCCTCACCACCGGCTTGGGCGGCTTCACGCTGGCGATCGCGGCGTGCCTGGTGCTCGTGGGCGTGATCTACCTCATCACCCCGCGCAGCAACGAAGAGGTCCTGCCGACGATCGACTATGGCAGCCAGCAGTGGGCGATGACCACGGACGCCCCGTACACCGTGTGGGCGCCGGCGGGATTGCCGGCGACTTGGCGGCCGACTAGTTCAAGAATCAACGGTTTGAACGGCAAGGGACCGGTCGCCTGGCACCTGGGCTTTGTGACGCCGAGCAAGCATTACGCCGCCCTCGAACAGAGCAACGAGAAGGCCTCCCAGTACGTCCACCGAATGACCAACAACAAGAACCCGAACGGCTCAATGCGGGTCGGTGGTACCACGTGGACGACGTACTACCGCAAGGACAAGAAGGCCAATTCGCTCGCGCGGACCCTCCCTGACGGCGTCTCCCTGGTCGTGACAGGCACCGCGCCGTACGAGGAACTGGCGATCCTGGCCGCCGCGATCAAGCCGCAGCCCAAGAAGGACGCCAAGCTCCCGGCGGGCTCTCCACCGGCGTCCTGACTGGTCACAGCAAATGTCCAAGCGCTGGCAATCTTTGTCCAGACGAGCTCATTTGAACGAGATTCCTCACAAACTTACGAGTTCGCTTCCCACCGGACCCCCGCGTTTGTCATGATCGCATGCGCATCTGGATGATCACATGCGCGCACCAAGGGTCAGAAGCGAAGGACGATGCAGTGACACATATTCTGAGCAGCTGGAAGGGCAAGGTCGTCGCCGCCACCGGCGGCGTGGCCGTGGCCTCCGGCCTCGTCATCGGCGGCATGGTCGCCACCTCGGGTGACACGGGGACCCCGAAGACCGCGACTCCCGTCTCCGCGGACAACGCCTCCACCGCCGCGATGCCCGGGTTCCGCCTCCCGTTCCCCTGCGGACAGAAGTGGCGCGGCGACAGCACGAACAGCCTGGCTCACACGAAGTACGAGATCGACTTCAACCAGGGCCCGCACCTTTCGAACGTGGACGAGGGCCGTACGGTCGTCGCCGCCGCGGCGGGTACCGTCATCCGCTCGACGCGTCACGTCAACCAGAGCGGTTACGGCAACCACGTCGTCGTCCAGCACTCTGGTGGCTACCAGTCCTGGTACGCCCACCTGAAGTACCGCTCGGTCAAGGTCGGCCAGAAGGTCAAGTCCGGCACCAAGATCGGCGCGGTCGGCCGCACCACCAAGCCGAGCCGCAAGGGCATGACCGCTCACCTGCACTACGAGGTCCGCAAGAACGGCCAGTATCCGCCGGTCGCCGCGTACTTCTCCGGGAAGCGTTTCCCCTATCCCGCACCGGCCCCGGGCGTCACCCTGACCGCTTGCAAGGGCGGCAGCACCCCGCCGGCGAGCCCGGTCGCGAAGATTTGCGGCAGCGGCTTCAAGCAGATCGACTCGCACGCCCTCGGCAAGGTGGGCCGTATCTACCTGGGTTACAACAAGTCCAACAAGAACAACTGCGTCATCACGGTCAAGGGCAAGGGCAAGAAGGTCAAGATGTCCGCCCTCCTCCAGGTCAAGGGCGGCAAGGCCAAGACCGACACCGGTAACTTCACGCAGTACGCGGGCCCGGTCCGGTCCTCCGCGAACAACAAGTGCGTGAAGTGGGGCGGCTACATCGGCAGCACCAAGTGGTACAGCGGCTGGTCCCACTGCGGCTGACGCACGTCCCTGAGATCCGGACGCGATGACGCGTCGATCTCGCCTGCTTCATCAAAGGGTCAGAAAGGTACGAAAACATATGAGCATCAAGCGCAAGCCCGCGATCTTCATCGGCGGTGCTGTGGCCACCGCCGGCCTGGTCGCCGCGGGCGTGGGTGTCGCGGCGAGCAGTGACTCGCCCGCGAGCAAGCCCGCCGCCAAGGTCGCGGCCCAGGACGCCTCGGCCACCGCGATGCCGAAGTTCCGCCTGCCGTTCACGTGCGGCGAGACCTGGCGCGGACGCGGAAAGAGCTACGCGCACACCGGGTGGGAGATCGACTTCAACTACGGTGTGAACGGCGAGAAGCAGGACGAGGGCAAGACCGTCGTCGCCGCCGCGGCCGGCAAGGTGATCCGGTCCGAGTACCACTCGCGCGCGGTCAGCGGCTACGGCAACGTGGTCTACATCCAGCACTCCGGCGGCTACGTCACCCGGTACGCGCACCTGAAGTACCGGTCGGTCAAGCGCGGCGCGAGCGTGAAGTCCGGGCAGAAGATCGGCGCGGTCGGCCACACCAGCGCCAAGTACAACATCGGCCCCCACCTTCACTTCGAGACCCGCCGTACCAATGGCACTCAGGTGCCGGCGGTCTTCGACGGCAGCAAGTTCCAGTACCCGAGCCAGGCCCGCACCGCCTGCAAGGGCGGCGGTGGCGGCGGTGGCACCAGCCCGGTCGCCAAGATCTGCGGCACCGGCTTCAAGCAGATCGACAAGCACGCGCTGGGCAAGAGCGCCACGGTCTACCTGGGCTACAGCAAGGCGAGCGGCGGCACCAACTGCACCATCACGGTGAAGAAGGCCGGTGCCAAGGTCAAGATGTCGGCGACGCTCCAGGCCAAGGGCGGCAAGGCCAAGACCGACGCGGGCAGCTTCTCGCAGTACGCGGGCCCGGTGAAGATCTCCAAGGTCGGCAAGAAGTGCGTCCGCTGGGGCGGCTCCATCGGCAGCACCAAGTGGCTGAGCAAGTACGGCCACTGCGGCTGAAAGTCGAGTAGATAGCTCGACGGTCGACGACGGGCCGGTCTCCTCCTTCAGGAGACCGGCCCGTTCCTTCTAGGTGGACCTTCGACAAGATCCTCCGTGCTGAAATATATAAAGATGCCCATGGATGCATCTTGGGAAACCACTTGGAGATCCAGAGCAACCTTTTTGAGGTTGCCGTCCCCGCCGTAGAGGTCATGCTGGCCGCGCTGTCAGAGAGTGAGGCGAACTATGCGCGCAGAGAGTTCATCAACATATTGGTAGTCATGGCCGCAGGTGACTCGCACCGATCGGAGACGGAACGGGGCCGGCCGAACCTTGGCGGAGAGTGCAGAGCGCGGATTCTCGAA
This sequence comes from Spirillospora sp. NPDC048911, assembly GCF_043198015.1. Taxonomy (NCBI): domain Bacteria; kingdom Bacillati; phylum Actinomycetota; class Actinomycetes; order Streptosporangiales; family Thermomonosporaceae; genus Spirillospora; species Spirillospora sp. NPDC048911. Next base: position 125,211 of record NZ_JBICUD010000012.1, read on the forward strand.
GGAATAAACGTCATCCTGCATGAAGGCATGTATGGGGATGGCGAGGCTGCCCTCGATATCTTCGACGTGGTCGAGCGCGATGAGGAGCGCTTTGAATATTACGAGTCGATCCTCGCTTGAGTTGCCCGGGCTGGGACAGCTTTGAATGAAGCCCCCTCTCGATTGGTGGCAGCAGAGCTCCGAAGACATGACTGGTCGGCGATGCGTTGCGGATGCGGCCGATCAGCAACCCATGTCCACGACGCACTCGATGACTTCTTCGGTGATCACCTCGTCGAAGGAGAGGCGATTCCTGACTTTGGAGGTCCAGAGTTTCGGAGTAGTAAGAACAACTCCCCACGGAGGATGTTTTGGAAGCCCTAGAAGTATCGCATCGGAGGCTTGATGATGCGCTTGGCTCTGCGACTGAGTCGGCAAGTGTTGCTTTCGGTGCCGCATGCCTCTATCGAATTCTGCCTATTGTCGAGCTCTGTTCAGAGAGTGGACTTGCAGAAGAATTCCCCCGAGAGCTTTTGAGTTCGGAGGCTGGCCAGTCAGTGCTCCTTGAATTTCTAAGCGGACTCGAAGGTAAAGTCAGGAGCAAATAATTTCTTGAGCCTGGTGTTGAGTTGGGGGATATTCCCGCTATGGCAGGCGAAATTATATTGCGCGCCTTGCAGGGTGAGTTCTCGACCTCCGAGTGGGCGTACTGGTCATCCACGCTTGCTTTGGATATCTCCCAGGAGTTTGATGCCTTGGATTCGTCAGGTTCTACACGCGGGCCAATATTCTATCCTGCAGGAGAATATCCAAATCTCACTCCCATGGAATTTTCGGAGCTACGCGACCAAGTGAGCATGCTCGCATTTCTGGCGGAAGATCCGGTTGTCAAGCGGGAGGTTTATGAAATCGCCGGTTCTGGCTATCTCAGAACGATGGAAGCTCTGAATGGCATCGGTGATTCTGTTCACCGGTAAAGGCGCGGGAAGCTTCTTGTGTCGCCTTGCGGTGTTTCCGCCCGACGTGATAGCTGATTAATCTGACTCGTCAGAAGGGCGCGCTTTCCGAAGAATTCCCGTCTGTGAGGCGGGTCAGGGTGGCGGGCGGGCTCAGGCTTCTTCTGGCGACTCTTCGCAGGTGGTGGCTAGTTCTTCGCCTCGTTCCCAGAGGGAGAGCCCGACGGGTTGCTGTCGCGCCCTTGGCAGCGGTCGGGTGCTGCCCGTCCTAGCTCAGCCGACCAGTTATCGCCTTGGCTGCGGTGCCCTTATGATTGCGCGATGTCGCTTGGAGTGCGCTGGACTCGGCTGTTGATGGTGGTATCGGCAGCCGGCTTTACAGGCGTGGCCTTCGCAATCCGCGCCACGATGGATGGGCCCATCGAACAGTACTCAGGCACCGTCTTGTTCGCGGCGCTCGTCTACACGATAGTGCTCTTCATACGGCCGCTGACCTCCCCACTGCCCGCTGGCAGCGCCGCGCTCGCATACTGCTGGTTCATCGAGTTCGCGCAGCTCACCCCGATACCCGCGGCACTTTCCGAACGCAGCAGGTTCGCGCGCCTGCTGCTAGGCGCCCAGTTCGACCTCATTGACGTTGCCTGGTACCCCGTCGGCGTCATCCCGTTGGTCGCCGCGCATTGGTTCCTCCAGGCCCGCACACGTTCTCGAACAGGCCCGACACCCGCTCTCACATCGTGAGCTTGGAAACGCCGTGAGCTTTGGGTTGGCCAAACCCTGCTCGCCTCTATCGGCATAAGCGTGGGCAGGGATCGGCGAAACCGCTCGCGGACGGCTAGAACGGGGCCTTGTTGGCAGGGGAGTCTTCGCCTTCGGCGGGGGCTTTCAGGGTGGCGGCCAGGCGGGCTCGGGCTCCTTCTAGCCACTCTTCGCAGGTGGTAGCTAGTTTTTCGCCTCGTTCCCAGAGGGAGAGTGACTCCTCCAGGGTCAGGCCACCGGCTTCTAGGCGGCGGACGACGTCGGCTAGCTCGTCGCGTGCCTGTTCGTAGGTCAGCTTCTCATCGGCCACATCGTTCACCCTATGGCGTATCGACGGCGGTGACCTGCAGGTGGCCGTCGGCTCGGCGTAGGCGATGCGGCCCGTGTCCTGGCAGGTGCGCGGACCTTGCTGAACGGTTGAGGCTCAGGCTGGTTGTCGGCTGCTCAGGTTTGGCTGGACGCGAGCGCCCGCAGATCGCGGGCGGCGGGGAGGGCTCGCGCCTGGTCGGGGAGCGCGCGTAGGACGTTCCCCACGAGGATGGTCGTGCCGGAGGAGACAGGTCTGAGGTGGCCTTGCATCGTGGTGATGGCTTGCTGGAGGCCCGCGTCGATCTCCCGGGCCCTGACAAGATACGCAGCCTGCATCAGGCGCAGGTTTCCGGCGGGGGTCACGGCGTCGGTCGGGTAGAGAGCGAGGGCCTGCGTCAGCGTCACCTCGGCCTTCTTGTCGCCGGTTTGGGTGTGGACGTAGGCCTCCGTCCAGCGGAGCTGACTCTCCCGGAAGGCCAGGGCGGACTGACCGTGTGTGTCGTTCGGAAGCCGGTCGAAGGTGCGCTTGAGGGCGTCGAGTGAGATTTGTGCCTGGGCGGTGTCGCCCTGGTCGACTGCCGCGTAGGCACGTGCGGCGTGCGCGCGGGCCAGCCCTGGCGATGGCACTCCCGTCTGCGATCTCCATGGCTTCGTGGGTTAGGTCTACGACCACTTGCCGGGGCCGTTCGACCCAGGCCGCGTCTTGTGCGGCGCGTCCACGGACCCAGACGCGCAGATCCCGGTCACCGGACGCGTCGGCGGCGCGTTGGGCAGTGTTCCAGGTGAGGCGTGCTGCGCGCCGGTTGCCCACGTCGCCCAGGTCGATCGCCAGGAGACCGGAGAGCCCGGCGCTGACTCGGAGGAGTCGGGCTTGGTCTACTGAGGGGCGCTTGAGCAGCTCTCCTACGGCGATGATGTCGGCCATCAGGTCATCGATGAGTGCCCCGGCGGGGCGGGTGGCGAGTTGCTGTCCGTACTCGTGGACGGCTGTGTCCCATTGGGCGAGGTCGACCGGATTGCCGAGCGCCTTTTCGATGCCCGAGAGAACGTGTTCGAGGGCTCCAGGCGGGATCGCCGTCCCGGCGGTGAGTGCGGCCATGAGCTCTAGCGCGGCGCGACGCTTCACGTCGGCGTCCTCCTGACCGGAGGTTGGCGGGTCTCCTGCATCCAGGGTAGGCGGACGCAGGGCGCATTGCTTCTCCAGGCGTTCGATGAGGCGGCGTACTTCGTACAGGCAGCCGTCGGCGCGCAGGGCGCGGTCGAGACCCCGGGTCTTGTCCAGGGAGGGGAGCTTGTCGGCCTTCTTGATCTGCGAGAGGTAGGCCTCGGTGCATCCTGCGTCGTGGGCGACTGCCTTGGCGGGACGTCCACTGGCGCGGGCGAAGTGGTTGAAAACGGCCGCGTAGAGCTGTGTGTGAGTGAAGGCGTACGGGTCTTCGCTACGTCTGACCATCAGATCGCCCCTGGTGATGCCGTTGACGCACCGGTCTGTACCTCACTTAACCAGGTGTTCCTGTTCTACGGAGGGTAACGCGATGATTACCACCACTTGATGATCTGGAGGTGATCTGGCGGTGCAACGCGGACGTTCCTGGGAGCCGCCTCCGCTCTTCGTGTGGGAGGTGGAGGTGTCGGTTGACGCCCTACATGGGGGCGCGTGTGGGGTCTGTGGTGATCAACAGGTGGCGGTGAAGCTCTTGCACGGCGCATTGGAGAGGGCGCCGAGCGGGTCGAGTGGGGTGGTTCGGCGGGTGGCGCTGAGCGGCTCGCGTTTTGCCGCCTATGTGGATCTGGCGGTGGTGGCGAGGGCGTGGAGGACCGATGCCCGGGTGCGGTGGTCGAGGTGAGGGATGCAGCGGATGACCTGGATCGGCTTGGGCGGGCGCTGACGGCGGTGGGCTTGGCGTGCCGTCGCTGCTATGGCGATGATCCGATGCGGCTTCGGGTGTTCGATCCGGCGACACCACGCTTTGGCGAGCACGTCACCGTCGAGTTGGGGCCTGGTGGCGAGGCATGGTTCTGGTCGTCTACGGGGGTACCGCTAGCGCCCGTGTGGGATGTGCCGTTCGCGGTAGCACGGGTTGGGGTGTTGCTCGCGGCGTTCCGGCCCGTCGCGGAACGGCTCGGGGTGTCGCCACCCGTTCCCGCGCGGCGTGTCGGGAAGTGGGGCCGGGTGCTGAGCCTCTTCTTGCGGTGAGGCGGTTTAGGGCTCGGGGATCTCTGTGACGGTCACGTTCAGGTGGCCTTCGGCCAGGCGGACGTGGAGGTGCTCGGTGGGTTTGATGTCTGTGGCCTTCCGGACGACCGAGTCGTCCTCGCGCTGGACGATGGCGTAGCCGCGGTTGAGGGTGGCGGCGGGGGAGAGGGAGAGCAGGCGGGCTTTCGTGTGGGTCAGCTCGTCCGATGAACGGTCCAGGGCTGAGGCCAGGCAGCGGCGGGCTCGGTCGCGTAGGGCCTCTGTTTGTTCGGCTTGGCGTTCTATCTCGCGGATCGGGTCAGCTAGGGCAGGGCGGGAGCGGATTGCGTTCAGCCAGGCCTTTTCTCTGTCCAGGTTGCCTGAGAGGCAGCGGCGGCCTCGGTCGCGTAGCTGGCGGATGAGTTGGAGTTGCTCGCGTACGTCGGGGACGGCTCGTTTGGCGGCGTCGGTCGGGGTTGATGCGCGGACGTCGGCTACCAGGTCGAGCAGGGGGCTGTCTTGTTCGTGGCCGATGGCGCTGATGATGGGGGTTCGGGCGGCGGAGGCCGCGCGGATCAGGGCCTCGTCTGAGAACGGGAGCAGGTCCTCCATCGAGCCGCCGCCTCGCGTGACGATGATGACTTCGATGTCGGGGTCGGCGTCCAGTTTGCGGAGCGCTTCCATGACCTCGCCCACGGCGTAGTGGCCCTGAACGGCGGTGTTCTCGACTTGGAACGCCACGGCTGGCCAGCGGCGGCGGGCGTTCTTGAGGACGTCGTGCTCGGCGTCCGAGTCACGGCCGCAGATCAGGCCGATCTTGGCGGGAAGGAAGGGGAGCGGCCTCTTGCGTTCGGGGCGGAAGAGGCCCTCGGAGGCCAAAACTTGTTTGAGGCGTTCCAGGCGCGCCAGGAGTTCGCCTACGCCTACAGGCTTCACCTCGATGGCGCTGAGGGAGAAGGTGCCCCGGTTGATCCAGAAGTCGGGCTTGGCGTGGATGACGACCCGGGCGCCGTCGGTGACCGCGGGGCCCGCGGCTTCGAAGACCGGGCGGGGGCCCACCACGCGGACCGACATGTTGGCGACCGGGTCGCGGAGCGTGAGGTAGACCGTTCCGCCGCGGGCGTTCAGGTCGGTGATCTGGCCCTCGACCCAGATGCGGCCCAGCTTGCCGATCCAGCCGCCCACGGCCTGCAGGACGGTCCGGACGGGGACGGGTGATTCCGCTGAGGTCTCCATCGCCATGCCAGGAAGCCTAGGGGCACCCGGCGGCCGGTTGCGGCCACGAGTGTGGTCTCGAACACACTTCGGGGCAGAAGTGCAATGTCACACAGCACAGCTCGGGGGAGTCATCCAGGGAGGCGAAACCCCCAATGAAGCGGAGTGTTGTCGCGGTCGCGCTGGTCAGCGGACTGGCGGTGTCGGGTTGCGGGCAGGGATTGCTGGGCGGGGACGACAAGGAGGACAAGGGCAACATCCTCATCGGGATGGACATCCCGCTCTCGGGTGACAGCGCGGAGATCGGGCCGTACATGAAGAACGGCGCGCAGCTGGCGATCGACGAGATCAACGGCAAGGGCGGGGTGCTGGGCGGACGCAAGCTGGAGCTGCGAGCCGAGGACGACGCGTGCGATCCCAAGACGGCGGTCGCGGCGGCCAACAAGCTGGTGTCGGCGGGCGTGAAGGTCTCGGTGAGCGGCTACTGCTCGGGCGCGACACTGCCGACGTTGCCGGTGTTCGACCGGGCGAAGATCCCGATGATCATCCCGGTGGCCAACTCGGCGGAGCTCGCGGCGCAGAAGCTCAAGCATGTCTTCATGATCAACGGCACGGGCGACCAGCAGGCCGCCGCCGCGTTCACGTGGCTGAAGAAGGACGGCGCCACCAAGGTCGCCGTGATGCACGACAACACGTCCTATTCCAAGGACATCGCGGACCGGACAGCGGCCGCACTGGACGCGGCAGGGGCACCGGACAAGAGTTCCGTTGAGGCCATCACGCCCAAGGAGACCGACTTCTCGGCAGCGGTCACGAGCGTCCTCAAGGGCAAGCCCGACTACATCTACTTCACCGGCTACTACGCCGAGGGCGGGCTGCTCATCCGGCAGTTCAAGCAGGCGGGCTACAAGGGCAAGTTCCTGGTCGGCGACGGTTCCGTGGCCGACAAGCTCGCACAGGTCGCCGGTGGCAAGAACGCCGAGGGCGTGTACGCGACGATGACCCCGACGCCTGCCACACTGCAGGGCGCCGAGGGCTGGATCGCGTCGTACAAGAGCAAGTTCGGCGCCGCTCCAGGCCCGTACTCGACGCAGGCCTACGACGGGATCCGGCTGGCGGCCGAGGCGATCACCAAGGCCGACAGCACCGACAGCGACAAGATCGTCAAGGCGCTGGAGGGCATGAACGGCTTCAAGCTCTTCAGCGGGCCCCTGAAGTTCACGCCGCAGCACACCATCGTCGGCGGCTTCGAGATCCAGGTCGTCAAGAACGGCACGTTCGTCCTGCAGGAGAAGTTGCCGTGAGCGCAGCGACCAAAAATGAGCAGAGCGCGCACATGGCTCGCGCGTTCGACGAGCCGCCAGGCGAGGAGATCGTGTGAGCCAGCTCGTCTGGAACGGGTTGTTCGTCGGGTCGTTCTACGCGCTGGTCGCGCTGGGCTACAGCATGGTCTACGGCGTGATCAAGCTGCTCAACTTCGCGCACGGCGACCTCTACATGCTCGGCGCGTTCTCCGGTTTCGCGATGCTCGGCGCGATGGGCGGGCTCGTGGAGTCGCACTCCCTGCTCGCGTTGCTGCTGGTGCTGATCGCGACGATGGCGGTCACCGGGATGGGCGGGGTCGCGCTGGAGCGGCTGGCGTACCGGCCGCTCCGGGGCGCGCCGCGGTTGTCGCTGCTCATCACGGCGGTCGGCGCGTCATTCGTGCTGGAGTACGGGATGCGGATCATCGCCGGGCCCAATCCGCGCGTCTACCAGGTGCGGCTCGGCGGCACCACGCTGCACGTCCTGGGCGCGCGGATCACCGTCCAGCAGCTGGTGCTCGTCAGCATCGCGGTCGGGCTGATGTTCGCGCTCAACTGGCTCGTGATGCGCAGCCGCCAGGGACGCGCCATGCGGGCGATCGCGCTGGATCCCAAGGCCGCGCAGCTCATGGGCATCGACGTGAACGCGGTCATCGCGCGCACGTTCTTCATCGGCTCGGCGCTGGCGGGCGCGGCCGGCGTGATGGCCGGTGGCTACTACGGGAAGATCGACTTCCTGATGGGCTTCATCATCGGGCTCAAGGCGTTCACCGCGGCCGTCATCGGCGGCATCGGCAACATGCAGGGCACGATGCTCGGCGGCCTGGTCCTGGGGCTGCTGGAGTCGTTCGGCACCGACCTGCTGGGCGGCGAATGGCGGGACGTGTTCGCGTTCGGCTGCCTGATCGTCTTCCTGACCGTGCGGCCCACCGGCCTGCTCGGCGAACGAGTGACGGAGCGCGTATGACGGACGGCGCGCAGATCGAGAACGGGCCGCCCGCCGGGAACGGGCCGCCGGTCAAGCACGGGCCGCCGGTCAAGCCGGTGCGCGGGCGCGGGCCGTCCATCGTCACGCGGCTGATGGAGACCCGGTATCTGGGCTGGATCGGCCTCGGCATCGCGCTCGGCGCGCCGCTGATCATCGCGACGCCGTACGCGCTGAACGTGATGACCAGCGCCGCGATCTTCGTGATGCTCGCGGTCGGCCTCAACATCGTGGTCGGCTACTGCGGGCTGCTCGATCTCGGATACGCCGCGTTCTTCGCCGTCGGCGCGTACACCGGCGGGATCCTGGCGTCCGAGCTGGACATCCCCTTGATCGCCACGCTGCCGGCCGTGCTCGTGGTGACGGTCGTGGCGGGCATCGTGATCGGCGCGCCGACGCTGCGGCTGCGCAGCGACTACCTGGCGATCGTGACGCTCGGCTTCGGCGAGATCATCCGGATCTGCGCCAACAACCTGGACGTGACCGGCGGACCGTCGGGGATCTACGGCATCCCGGGGCTCTTCGGCGACGACGTCCTCACCGAGCCCGCCGCGTTCTACTACGTCACTGTGCTCATCGTGGCGGTCGCGGTGCTGCTCGCGGCCCGGCTCGGGCGGTCGCGGCTGGGCCGGGCGTGGCGGTTCGTGCGCGAGGACGAGGACGCGGCGGAGGCCATGGGCGTCCACACGTACAAGGTCAAGCTCGCCGCGTACATCGGCGGCGCCGTGTGGGGCGGGATGGCGGGCGTGCTGTTCGCCGCGCACCTGACCGCGATCTCGCCGCCGAGCTTCACGTTCCTGTGGTCGGCGCTGGTGCTGATGGCCGTGGTGCTCGGCGGGATGGGGTCCACACCCGGGGTCGTCATCGGCGCGGTGTTCATCAGCCTGGCCCCGGAGTTGCTGCGCGACCTGGCCGACTACCGGTTCTTCGTGTTCGGGGTCCTGCTGATCCTCGTGATGATCGTCCGGCCACAGGGGTTGTGGCCGCACCGGTCGCAGGAGACCGCGCGCACCGCCGCCCGTTCGAAGGAGCCCGTGGGATGAGCGAGCAGAGCATGACCCTGCTCCAGGTGACGGATCTGCGGCTGTCGTTCGGTGGCGTACGCGCGATCGACGGGCTGTCGTTCGAGGTGGACGCGGGCGAGATCGTCTCGGTGATCGGGCCGAACGGGGCGGGCAAGACGTCCGCGTTCAACTGCGTCACCGGCTTCTACAAGCCGACCGGCGGCAGCGTTCTGCTGGACGGGACGCCTGTCACGGGCCGGCGCCCCGCCGTGATCGCCGCCCTCGGCGTCTCGCGCACGTTCCAGAACCCGCGGCTCTTCGCCGAGCTTTCAGTGCTCGACAACGTGCGCGCCGGGACACATCTATGGCTGCGGCAGAGCGTTTTCGACGCGCTGCTGCACACACCGCGTTACCGCCGCAGCGAGCAGGAGGCGACGGACGAGGCGCACCACTGGCTGGACTTCGTGGGCCTGCGCGGTGAACGGGCCGGGCTCGTCCGCAACCTCCCGTACGGGGAACGGCGCCGCGTCGAGATCGCCAGGGCGCTGGCGCGGCGGCCGAAGCTGCTGCTCCTCGACGAGCCGGCCGCCGGGCTCAACCACACGGAGAAGACCGAGCTGCTCGACCTCATCCGGCGTATCCGCGGGCTCGGCACCGCGATCGCGCTCATCGAACACGACATGGGCCTGGTCATGGAGGTGTCCGAACGCGTGGTCGTCCTGAACTTCGGCCGCGAGATCGCCGTCGGCGGCCCGGCCGAGGTGCGCCGCGACCCGGCGGTCGTGGAGGCCTACCTGGGCCGCGACGCCGACGAGGACGAGCTCGCCGCCGCCCGCGAGCAGGTACGCGGTGGACGCGAGGAGGTGCGCGGTGAAGCCGGCTGACGAAGACGACCAGCCCCAGCGGGACACGACCGACCAGCCCCCGCAGCGCACGACGGACCAGGCCCTACTGGACGTGAGCGACCTCGACGTTCGTTACGGCGGGGTGCGGGCCCTCCGGGGACTCAGCATCACGGTCGGCGAGGGCGAGATCGTCGCTCTGCTAGGTAACAACGGCGCAGGGAAGACCACGACGCTCTCAGCCATCTCCGGCCTCGTCCGGGCCACGGCCGGGCAGATCACGCTCGGTGGACGCGATCTGACGAAGTCCACCGCGCCGAAGGTGGTCGAGGCCGGCGTGATCCACGTTCCGGAGGGCCGCCGGATCTTCAGCCTCCTCACCGTCCACGAGAACCTCCAGCTCGGCGGTCACCTCGTCCGGGACGGACGCGAGCTGCGGCGGCGCATCGACCAGGTGTACGAGCTGCTGCCACGCCTGGCCGAGCGGCGCGGGCAGCAGGGCGGGACGCTCTCGGGCGGCGAGCAGCAGATGCTGGCCATCGGCCGCGCGCTGGTGGCACGGCCACGGCTGCTGATGCTGGACGAGCCGTCCATGGGCCTCGCACCGCTGATCGTGACCGCCGTGATGGACGTGATCCGCGACATCAACGCCGCCGGATCGGCCGTCCTGCTCGTCGAGCAGAACGCCAAGGCCGCCCTCAAGATCGCGCACCGGGGCTATGTGATCGAGAACGGCGCGACGGTGCTGCACGGCACGGCCGCCGAGCTGGCCGAAGACTCCCGCGTGGTGGAGGCCTACCTGGGCGGTGTCTGACCGGGCACCTTGAGCGAGGGGAGCGGGGCCATGCCGGGAGGTCAGCGCGGCAGACCGCGTGGCGAACGTGTGGCATCGCGAGCCGAACCAGCCACGCCGGGACGCGAGCGGCCCGCGCCTGGAGGTGAGTGAGGCATGCCGAAAGGCGAGCGTGCCACGCATGGGCGGGGACAGAGCGTGCCAGGACGGGGACGAGGCACGCCGGGGCGGGGCACGCCGGGGCAAGACGAGCCGAACCTGCCCGATCTCGGTGCGCGGCGGAACGTGCGCGAACGGATCGCCGACGCGCTCCGCGCCGCCTTGGTGGCGGGGGAGATGCGGCCGGGCGTCGTCTACTCGGCTCCCGCGCTCGCCGAACGCTTCGGCGTCTCGCCCACTCCGGTGCGCGAGGCGATGCTCGACCTGGCCAAGGAGGGCCTGGTCACGGCGGTGCGCAACAAGGGTTTCCGGGTGACCGCGCTGTCCGAGCGCGATCTGGACGAGATCACCGACGTGCGCGCGCTGATCGAGGTGCCCACGATCGGCCGGGTCGCCGCGTCCGTTCCCGCCGAGGTGCCGATCACGGCCGTGCGTGAGCTGCGTCCGCTCGCCGAGGCCATCGTCACCGCCGCCGAGCGCCGCGACATCCTGGCGTACATCGAGGCCGACCATGCCTTCCACCTGGATCTCCTAGCCTTGGCAGGCAACGCTCACCTCATCGGAGTGGTGCGGGATCTGCGGCACCGCTCCCGTCTCTATGGCGTGCCGTCCCTGGCCGAACGCGACGAACTGGTGCCGTCGGCCGCCGAGCACCTCGAACTCCTCGACCACGTCGCCGCCGGTGACGCGGCCGCCGCCATGGCGTTGATGCGCCATCACCTCCGGCACGTGCGCGGAATCTGGGCCGCCCGCCTACCGTGACCCTGTCGCCGGCAAGTTCTCCGAAGAGGAGCGACGTCCCGTAAGACGCGGGTGCCGCCCGCTGTGCCGTCTCATCGTCCGCCGCCGTCACCCGACCGCCCTGGAACGAGTGGACGTCGACCACACCTTCCAAGACGCGCCCCCGTCCCGTCCCGTCCCGTCCCGTCCCGAGAGCGTGACCGGTCCGAGCGTCTGACCAACCGGAGCCGCGTGATCAACCTGCCCGTGTGACCGGCTTGAGCGGCGCGGCCCGCTGCCGCGGGCGGTTGTCAGAAACCGAAACGGCCCCCGGAACTCCGGGGGCCGTTCATCACGCGAGAGTGCTGCCGATCAGTGGTTGCCGTTGAGCTTGGCGATCCGGTTCTCGTACATCCTGAGGACCTCGGCGCGGGCGGAGTGCTTGCGCTCGTACTCGCGCAGCAGCTTCACCTGGTCGACCGAGAGGCCCCGCAGGCGGGCGCGAAGCTGCGGCAGCGTTGCCTCGTCGTAGTTCGGGACCGGCAGGTCGGCGGCGATCTTCTCCACCTCGGCCTGCGCTGCGGGTTTGGCCTCGGGCTTCGGCTCGAACTCGGGCTTGACCTCGGCGGCGGGCTCGGGTTTCGGCTCGACCTCAGCGGCAGGCTTGGCCTCGGCTGCAGGCTTGGCCTGGGCGGCGGGCTCAGCGGCGGGCTTGGGCTCCCCGGCGGGCTTGGCCTCAGCCGCGGGCTTGGTTTCGGTGGAGGGCTTGGGCTGGGCAGCAGGCTTGCGCTCAGTGGTGGGCTTGGCCTGAGCGGCGGGCTTGGGCTCAGTGGCGGCGGGCTTCGCCTCAGTGGTCGGCTTGGCCTCGGTAGCGGGCTTGGCCTGCGGCTTCGGCGCGGGTGCCGCCTGCGGCTTGCCGACCGCGATCTCCGAGCCGCCGGGGCTCACCGTGGCCTTGGTCCGGGCGGGGGGCTCGGCCACCGCGGTACGGGACCTGGCCGGTGCGGGCTCGGGCTCCTCGGTGCCGCGCACCCGTTCCACCACGTGGCCCACGACCAGGACGGCGGTGTGCTGGACGTCGTCGCGAAGCCTGCCGAGCACGGGCTTGACGCCGCCGCCCTCGGTGATCTCCTTGTAGTCCTTGGTCACCCGGTCGCTCAGCAGCAGCGCCCGGCCGACGCCGAACATGGCCAGCCGGACCGCGTGCAGCGGGAGGTCACGGACCTGTTCGCCCACCGTGTCCTGGACCTGCTGCTTGATGCGGCGCGGCGATTTCACCATTGTTCTCCATCTCCCTGCTGTCCTGATCACCGGACTCGGTCGATTCGGCACCGTCTGTCAATCACACTTTGCCGCATGGGTGCGAATCCGGTCACCCCGGCTTAATGGATTTCTGTCCAAGAGGGCGTGGAGTGGGTCACATTGCGGGCTTCATCAGAGCTTTGGCCACAGGACCTCCGGGTCCGGCAGGGTGATGGAGGACGCGGTGCGGGACGCCTGGGACGCCTCGTACGATAGGGGCATGACCTCCTCCACCCAGCGCCGTGTCCTGCTCGCCAAGCCGCGTGGTTACTGCGCCGGTGTCGACCGCGCTGTCGAGGCTGTCGAGATCGCTCTGCAGAAGTACGGGGCGCCGATCTACGTGCGCAAGCAGATCGTCCACAACGTGCACGTGGTGAAGACGCTGGAGGAGAAGGGCGCGATCTTCGTCGACGAGACCGAGGAGGTGCCCGAGGGCGCCATCGTGGTCTTCTCGGCGCACGGGGTGGCCCCCGTCGTCCATGAGGAGGCCCGCGGGCTGAGCCTGAAGACGATCGACGCGACCTGCCCGCTGGTGACCAAGGTCCACAAGGAGGCCGTACGGTTCGCCAAGGACGACTACGACATCCTCCTGATCGGCCACGAGGGCCACGAGGAGGTCATCGGCACCAGCGGCGAGGCTCCGGACCACATCCACCTGGTGGACGGCCCCGACGACGTCGCCAACGTGAAGGTCCGCGATCCCGAGAAGGTCGCCTGGCTGTCGCAGACCACCCTGTCGGTGGACGAGACCCTCGCTACGGTCGCCAAGCTGCGTGAGCGGTTCCCCAAGCTGATGGACCCGCCCTCGGACGACATCTGCTACGCCACCCAGAACCGGCAGGTCGCCGTCAAGGAGATGGCCGCTCAGTCCCAGCTGGTCATCGTGGTCGGCTCGACGAACTCCTCCAACTCGGTGCGCCTGGTCGAGGTGGCCAAGGAGCACGGCGCCGACAACGCCTACCTGGTCGACTACGCCGAGCAGATCGACCCCGCCTGGCTGGAGGGCGTCGGCACGGTCGGCGTCACCAGCGGCGCCTCCGTCCCGGACGAGCTGGTGCAGGGCGTGCTGGCCTGGCTGGACGAACGCGGCTACGGCGGCGTCGAGGAGATCGAGTCAGTCAAGGAGAGCATGCGGTTCGCCCTCCCGCACGAGCTCCGCAAGGACCTCCGTTCCGCCTGATCGGCGTCCCCACCTGATCGTCACCCCGTCCGGCTTCCGCCGGGCCGTCCCGCCCGCGTGGCTTCGTCCGGGTCGTCTCGTGGGCCTGGCTTTCGACGGATCGTCCCGCCTGCTGGTGGTCCCGCCGGTTGTCTCCGTGCGTCCAGGCCCCGCCGGGTTGTCCGTCTTGCTCAGTTGTGGAGCGAGTGATCTCGGGCCCTGCGTGCGGGTCAGTCGACCTCGCTGTGGGGGAGTTCTTCCTTGCGGGCGTGGCGGCCTTGGGTGCGCGTCGCGGGCGGCGCGGAGGGCGTGTCGTCCCAGCGGACGGGGTCCTCGTTCTCCTCCTCCTCGAAGAGGCGGCTGCCCGCGAGCTTCGTGCGCAGTTCCCTGAACGCGGTGACGAGGCCGCGCGGGATCCCGATGGCGATCACCAGGACCGTGCCGAGGAACAGCCAGGGAGCGGTGCTCGCCAGAGTGGTGAGCAGGCCGACGGTCACGCCGCGCAGCAGCGAGCCGTGACCGGCCGTGGTCACCAGCTCCGCGATGAACGTGACGGCGAAGAAGACCAGCGGCGGGCTGACGGCGAGCGTGAGCAGGTCGGCCGGGCGGGTCGTGAACGCGGCGAGCACGCAGCCGGCGGCGAACGCGAGGCCCGCCATGATCTCCATGTCGAGCCAGCGGGCGAACAGCGCCCCGAGCAGCCCGGTGCCGAAGACGACGACGATGCCGCCGCGTCCGGTGAGGGCGATCGGCCCGCCGCCGGCGGCGGAGCGCGGAGCGCCGCCCTCACGTCGCACAGATCCCCCCGAGGCCGGCGAGGCGTCGCCCGACGCGTCGCGTACCGATGTACTCATTGCCATCTCTCCCTGCGATCAATCTGCTCGGGGATGGCCCGTCCGCCGAAACTTACCGGTTCCGCGGCGGAGCCGGGTCGGTGCCGCTCGTCGTCGGGGGCGTGATCGTCGGAGCCCTCGGGCGCGGCCTGGGATCTGTTGGCGAGCTCGTCCAGACGTTCCCTCTCCCTGGCGGTGAGCTCGTCTTCGGACAGTTCGGCCGCGGAGGGGGAACGAGGGCTTTCCTCGATAGGGCTTGGGCCGTCCAGCGTGGTTTCCACTACGCCCAGTTCGTTCAGCTTGCGCGCGCTGACGAGCACCCGCGTCTCCAGGGAACCCACGGTCCGGTTGTACGACTTGACCGCGTTCGTGAGCGACCGGCCGAGCTCGTCCACGTGCTGGCCCATCGTGCCGAGCCGCTCGTACAACTCCTTGCCCAGTTCGAACACCGCGCGCGCGTTGCGTGAGAGCGCCTCCTGCTGCCAGGCGTACGAGGCGGTGCGCAGCATGGTGATCAGCGTCGTGGGCGTGGCGATGTGCACGCGGCGGCTCATCGCGTACTCCAGCAGGCCGGGGTCCCGTTCGAGCGCGGGCGCCAGGAACGCCTCGCCCGGGATGAAGAGCACCACGAACTCGGGCGCGGGGCTGAAGGCCTGCCAGTACGACTTGGCCGAGAGACGTTCGACGTGGTCGCGGAGGTGCCGGGCGTGCGCGTCCAGGCGTACCGGCTCGCCGGTCTCGGCGGCCTGCAGGTAGGCGGCCAGCGACACCTTCGAGTCGACGACGATGTTCTTGCCGCCGACCAGCCGGACGACCATGTCGGGCCGGACGGTGCCGTTCTCGCCCGCGGCGCTCGCCTGCTCGTCGAAGTCGCAGTGGTGGGTCATGCCCGCCAGCTCGACCACCCGGCGCAGCTGCAGCTCGCCCCAGCGGCCGCGCGCCTCGGGACGCTGCAACGCCCGGACGAGCGTCTGCGTCTCGGCTCGCAGCTGATCAGAGCTCTGCCGGACGAAGTCGACCTGCCGGGCGAGCATCGCATGGGACTCGCGGCGGCCGGTCTCGACCTCGCGAAGCTGCTCTTCGACCTTGGCGAGGGTCTCGCGGAGCGGCGCGACCAGGTGCTCGACGGCGAGCTTGCGGCGTTCGAGCTCGCCCGCCGCCTCGACCCCGGCGGCCTTCAGGCGCGCGTCGGCGAGTTCGAGGAAGCGCTGGTTGCTGGCGTCCAGGGCCTTGGACGAGAGGTTCTCGAAGTGCTCGGCCATGCGCTCCTCGGCGTAGGCGAGCTTCTCCTCGGCGGCCTTCGCCCGCGCGATCAGGGCGCCCTGGCGCCCGGTGGCGAGCGCGAAGCCGATCACCACGCCGAAGACCACCCCGATGGCGAGGCCGGCGAGCAGCGCGAGATCCATCCGCTCATCGTGACAGTGGACGCGGGGAGTGCCCGCGCGACGCGCCGGAACGGGCCCCGGCGCCGTCCACGGAGCCGCGTCCGAGAGAGGTCGGGCGGGCCCATAAACTTGACCGCCGTGAGCCTCTCCATCGGAATCGTTGGGCTGCCCAACGTCGGCAAGTCCACCCTGTTCAACGCGCTGACCAAGAACGACGCGCTGGCCGCGAACTACCCGTTCGCGACCATCGAGCCCAACGTCGGCGTGGTCGGGGTGCCCGACCCGCGGCTGGCGGGACTGGCCGGGGTCTTCGGCTCCGCGAAGATCATCCCGGCGACGATCGAGTTCGTCGACATCGCCGGCATCGTCAAGGGCGCCTCGGAGGGCCAGGGCCTGGGCAACAAGTTCCTGGCCAACATCCGGGAGACCAGTGCGATCTGCCAGGTCATCCGGGCGTTCGACGACCCCGACGTGACCCACGTCGACGGCGACGTCGCCCCGTCCCGCGACATCGAGACGATCAACACCGAGCTGATCCTCGCCGACCTCCAGACGATCGAGAAGGCCCTGCCGCGCCTCGAGAAGGAGGCCCGCACCAAGAAGGACAAGGAGCAGCTCGCCGTCGTCGACGCGGTCCAGACCGCGCAGCAGATCCTGAACGAGGGCACCACGCTCTTCGCCGCCGGCGACAAGGTCGACCTGAACCTCCTGCGCGAGCTGCACCTCCTCACCGCGAAGCCGTTCCTCTACGTCTTCAACCTGGACGAGGAGGAGCTCGGCGACGAGTCGCTCCGCGCCAAGCTCCGCGAGATCGTCGCCCCCGCCGAGGCGATCTTCCTGGACGCCAAGATCGAGTCCGAGCTCATCGAGCTCCCCGACGACGAGGCCCTCGAACTCCTCCAGGGGCTCGGCCAGGAGGAGTCGGGCCTCTCCCAGCTGGTCCGCATCGGCTTCGACACCCTGGGCCTCCAGACGTACCTGACGGCCGGCCCCAAGGAGTCCCGCGCCTGGACGATCCGCAAGGGCGCCACCGCCCCCGAGGCCGCCGGAGTCATCCACACCGACTTCCAGCGCGGCTTCATCAAGGCCGAGATCGTCTCCTACGACGACCTCATGGCAGCCAAGTCCATGGCCGCCGCCCGCACGGCAGGCAAGGTCCGCATGGAAGGTAAGGACTACGTCATGCAGGACGGCGACGTGGTCGAGTTCCGCTTCAACGTCTGACGCTCCCCACGCCCTCTCCTGGCCCGCTCCAGGCGTTCGCGGGCCTCGCCAAGCCCTCCGTGGTGTCGCTGGCGGTCGTAGATCTCGCCAGCGGTTCTGTGGAGTTGCCAGGCGGTCCGTGGGGTTGCCTAAGGGTCTCTGGCGTCGCCAGCTGATCCGTGGCCTTCCCAGCGGTCTGTGGCGTCGCCGGGCTGTCCAAGGCACCCCGGCGGTCCACGGGGCGTTGCCGGGTTCTCCATGGCGCCCCGGTAGTCCCCCATGGGGCGGTGCCGGGCGTCCGGGCGTTGCCAGGCGGTCTGTGGGCGTCGCTGGTGCGCCACGTTTGCGTGCCTTGCATGGTCGTCGCCGCTTACCGTTTTCATGCGCCGTCGACGCGTGCCGTCGGGCGGCCCGTCCGCTGCCGAGCGTCCGTGTGTCTCGCGCGGGCGCCGTTGACGTCGGCGTGTACCCGGCCGTCTGTGTCACGTATGCGTAGCTGACCCGTCCGGGGCGGATTCCGGCTGGCTGCCGTGCTCGTCCGTGCTCGTGCGGACGACGGCCGTGTGGGCCCTGACGTGCGACGTCTGTGCGAGGCGGTGGCCCATGGCCCCCGCGTGCCGGGTGCGATTTGCCCGCAGCTGTGGGCTCGTTCGGGCTTTGGTGGGACGGTGTTCGAGTTGAGGGTTTTGCACCCTGGGTGGCGGGTGGAGTACGTGGCGTGTCGAGTGGTTTGTCCCAAAAGCGACACAATGCCGGATTCGATGGGAAAGAGATGTCGTCCTAGCCGGACATCTCGTCGGGAAGCAACTGCCGTGGCGGAGCACTTGTGTGGATAGGAGTGCGACGCGTCTTTCGCCCCGATGGACAGGGGATCGTCACCGTTTGGCAATCTTTCCGGTTCCGACTGGGGTGGATTGCATTATCCACAACCGCGTGCCGGGGGTGTGCTTCGCCGCGATGCGCTGGAACAATTGACGCTCGTGGTTACCCTGGGCCTGTGGTGGGGTCCGGAATGACCCGTACTGCACACGACAGGACAAGAGGACGACGCGCCGACCGGGGGCGAGGCGCGAGCGGAGGCGTGATGGCTCGCAGGTCGGCCGTGGGACACGGCCGTGAGACCGCTGTTGTCGAGGAGGCCCCTGCGGCCGGCCTCGGCCTCGATCCGTCCGCCGACCCTTGGGACGCTCCAAAGCAGCGGCGCGGCGGGGGCGGCGGCCGGAGCGGCGGTCGCTGGGGCGGCTCGGGCGGACGCTGGTGGGTCTGGGTCGGGCGCGCGATCCTGTGGGCGGTCATCCTCGTCATCCTGGTCAACGGCATCAGGGCCCCGTTCGAACGCTTCACCGCGAACGAGTCCGGATCCACCGAGACGTCCAAGCCCGGCAAGGCCGCGCAGTTCCCGAGCAGTGGCGCGAGCGCCTTCGCGATGCAGTTCGCGACCGTCTACCTCAACTACGACCAGAAGACGGCGGCCGCGCGTGAGAATCAAATGCGGGCGTTCATCGCCGACGACGCGGAGGGCCAGTTCGGCTGGAACGGCGTGGGAACGCTACAGGTTCAGTCGGTGCAGGTCGCCGGAGTGGACGCGCGGGACGCCAACAATGCGACCGTGACCGTCCTCGCCCGCAACCAGGACAAGTGGTTCCGGCTCGCGGTCCCGGTCTACGCCAAGGACGGCGCGCTGGTGATCTCCGGTCGTCCCGCACTGCTGCCGCCGCCCGCCCGGGCGACCCTCCCGCAGGCCGGTGTGCGCGACCGCGACCAGGCGCTGGAGACCGAGCTGCAGCCGGTGCTGGGCCCGTTCTTCCAGGCCTACGCCAACGGTGACCCGGCGGCGCTGGCACGCTACGCCGACGGCAAGGCGCTGTCGGGGCTCGCCAACGCGGTCACGTTCGTCGAGGTCAGAGAGGTCGTCGCGCCCAAGGGCGCGGCGGGTGAACGTACCGTGACGGCGACGGTGGTGTGGCAGATCCCCGGCAGTGCCGGCGGCAACGGCGGCGCGCTCGAGCAGGCCTATCAACTCGACATGGTGAAGAAGGGCGCGAACTGGTTCGTAAGAGACATCCGCGGCACGCCCGGGCAGGGCGCATGATGAGAGGCCGCGACGTGAGACGTCCCCGGGGTCTGGTCTTCCCCTCACATCCCGCCGACCTGGAAAGGTAGTGGTCGATGCTGCACCACATCATGGCGTCGATTCCGCATGAGGTCTTGGCGGCACCGAACGACGAACTCAAAACCGATGACCTCGCCGACTTTCTGCGGCAGTTCTTCGGTCCGTTGTTCTTGGTGATCGTGTCCATTGTGGCGATATTTTTTCTGTTCACCCGCGAGATAACGCGCTTCGTGCAATTCATCGTTCTGGCGATCGGAATCGGGGTGGTCTTCTACGTGCCCAACATCATCGAGACCATGGCCAAGGCGATCGCCAAGGCCTTGGGGGTGGAAGCGTGACCTGACCCCCGGATGGCGGACACCGAGGTCGGGACGGCCCTGCCAGGGGCCGCGGCAGGCGACGCTGTGCTTGCACAGTTAGGGGAGTAGGGGCGTGGATCTACCCACGTACACGAACATATGGCGCATTGAAAAGAGGCTCTACAAGCTGTACGACCTGCGGCTTCCGATGCCTCTGCCGCTGGTTCAGATCGGCGTGTTCGCCGGTGTGTTCGTGCCCTGGATCCTGCTGCTCTTGTTCGTCGGGATCCCGTTCGAGACCCCCTGGCACGTGCTCTACATCGTGCCGCCCGGCGTCCTGACCTGGCTGGCCACCCGTCCGGTCATCGAGGGCAAACGCCTGACCGAGCTGATGATCTCGCAGGGGCGGTACGTGGCGGAGCCGCGCACCTGGTGCCGGCTCACGCCCATCCGGGAGCCGCGCGAGGTCGTCATCGTCGCCCGCGTCTGGCGGCGCCCCGAGGCCCCCGCCCCGGTGGCCGTGCCCGAACGCGCCGCCGTCAAGTCGCGCCGCAAGGCCCGCAAGGCGCAGAAGGCCCAGCCGGTCGTCCAGGAGGTCACCGTTCCCACGGCGGCCTCCCTGCTGCCAGGCCCAGCCATGGTCGACGCTCCGCAGTCGCTGGCCGAGTACGCGGCGGCGCAGCAGGCGAACGTCCACCACGTCCCACCGGCCCAGCCGGTGCTCCCCGTCCTCCACCCTCAGCAGGTCGCCGCGGCGGCTCCCGCCCCAGAGCCCGTCGGCATGCTCGGCACAGAGGACGACGTGCGCGTCGCAGGACCGGCGCCCGAACGCACCCCGGTCCCCAAGCCGTGGCGCCGCACGACCCGTGAGATCGCACACGAAGACGACGTCCAGGTCGTGGCACAGCAGACCGCCGACATCGAACATCCCCCGGCGACGCCTCAACTCGAAGTCCCGCCCGCGGCGGAGCCGGTCGGCTCAGGCAAGCGCGCCCTCGCCTCGGGTGTACGGCGACCAGGCGCGGCAGCGGAGTTCTGGAAGGCCATCGCCGAGCCCGCCGAGCCGCAGCCCGGCGAGGCGTCCGCAACCCGTCCCGACATCCCCCAGCCTGCCGCCACCAGGCCCGACATCCCCATGGTCCCTGGCGCCTTCGGCACGGGCGACGCCAAACAGGGCCATGAGGAAGGCCCCGCCGAGCCGGATGGCCAGACCCCCGCCGACCATGCGCAGCCCGACGCACCCGCCAGCGAATCCCCCGCAACCGGAACGCCAAGCACACATGCACAGCGCAGCAGGGGATGGCCCGGCGCAGTCCCCTGGCCGAACCGCGGACAGCAGCCTCAAGGTGCGGATGCGTCAAAGGCCCAGAGCACCCAAGAGCCAGATCAGGTTCCGCAGCGCAGCCAGCAGGACGCGCCAAAGCCGCAGCCTGACCAGGCGTCGCAGCCACTTCGGGAGCATGCGGCAGACCCGCAGGCCAGTCAGATTTCGCAGCGGGGTCACGCGGCGCAGTCGGCTCAAGGCGCCGAGGGTGAGTCTGAGCCGCAGGTGCAGGACGCGCCGGTTGGCCACGCGCAGGAGCCAGATCAGGCTCCGCAGTCTGGGCAGCAGGGTGTGCCAGAGTTGCAGCCCGGGCAGCGCTCGCAGGCGGCGGTGTCGGGTCAGAGTGTTCAGGCTGGGCCTGGGGCGCAGGTTGGTCCTGAGCAGGCGCGGCAGCCAATCCGCGAGCGCGCAACGGATCCGCAGGCTGGACAAACTCCGCAGCCTGGCCAGGCGGCGCGGTCGGGTCAGGGCGCTCAGGCTGGGTCTGGGGCGCGGGTCGGTCCTGAGCAGGCGCGGCAGCCGCTTCGGGAGCGTGCGGTAGAACCGCAGGCCGGTCAGTCGCCGCAGCGCGGTTACGCGGCAGAGCCAGCTCAAGGTGCCGAGGGTGAGTCTGAGCCGCAGGTACAGGACGCGCCGGTTGGCCACGCGCCAGAGCCAGATCAGGCTCCGCAGTCTGGGCAGCAGGGTGTGACAGAGTCGCAGCCCGGGCAGCGCCCGCAGGCCGCGGCGTCGGGTCAGGGGGTCCAGGCCGCGGGTGGGCAGAGGGCTCGGTGGGGTGAGGATCCGCGGGGTGGCCGGGATCAGGCGTCACGTCGGCAGGCGGCGGCTGGTCCGGAGCAGTCGGCTGAGGATGCGGAAGAGCCGCGGGTGTCGCGGTGGGGGCAGGATCCGCAGCTTCGCCGGGATCAGGCCGGGCGGCCGGAGGACGTGCCGGCGCCGCAGGCCGACCGGGACGCGGAGGCCGGGGCCAGGTCACAGGTTGGCCAAGCACCGCAGTCGGAACAGACGGCGATGCCTGGCCGGGGCGAGAATGTGCCAGGGCCGCGGGCTGGTCAGGACCGACAGCCACAGGAGCCGGAGTCGGGGGCTCAGCGGGAGCGTCAGTGGGGGCAGCAGCCTCGTTGGGGGCAGGGAGTGCAGCCGCAGGCTGGTTCGGGGGAAGAGACCGGAAGTGAGACGCCCGCTTCGCGGCGGGAGCCGCCCAAGCCCTGGTCCAAGGGGCTGTCCAAGCCGGTGAAGGCGTCGGACGCGCTGGTGTGGCCGCCCGTCCCGTCCCCGCGGCGCGACGAGGGTCCGCCGCAGCGGCTCCCGGAGGGGCGGCCGCCGCAGGGGACGCCGGTCAAGCCGCCGGCGCAGCCACAGATCCCGGCGGAGCAGACTCCGCCGCCGCGCGAGGTGCGTTCCGGGCCGGCGTCGCCGGTGCGGCCGCGGCCGTTGCCGCCGCCTCCGGCCGCGCCGCCGTCCGAGCCCGCGATCACGCCGCCGGGGCCCGACCACGAGGTCAGCACGGGCGGTCTGCGGCGGCTCATCCAGGCCGTCGGCGGCGGCCACGGTGAGGCCGACGCGGAGTACGAGGCGCGGCTGCAGCAGCCGTTCCACGGGACGCGGCACATCGTCGTGCTCGGTTGCACGGGCGGCGCGGGGCAGACGGTGACCTCGTTGATGCTGGGCCACACGTTCGCGCAGCACAACGGCGAGCCGGTCGTGGCGATCGACGTCAACCCCGGGCCCGGCGCGCTCGCGCGCAGGACGCGGAGCGAGACCAACGAGACGCTGACCGGGCTCATCACACGCGCCGACCAGGTCAACAGCCTCACCGCGATGCGCCGCTACACCTCGCAGGCCAAGTCCGGGCTGGACGTGATAGCGGCGGGACGCAATCCGCTGCAGGCTTTGGACGACCGCGACTACGCGCTGGCGATCCGCACGATCGACCGGTTCTACTCGGTGACGCTGCTCGACGCGGCGGCGGCCGTGGTGGCGCGGGTCCTGCCGTACGCCGACCAGATCGTTCTCGTCGCGCCCGCGAGTTCGGACGCGCCGCGGGCGGTGTCGATGACGTTCGAGTGGCTGGACGGGCACGGGTACGACGAGCTCAGATCCCGGGCCGTCACCGTGATCAACGGGGTGAGCCGGCGCAGCATGGACGATGTCGAGCAGGCCGAGGCCGTCGCCCGCGGCCGTTGCCGGGCGCTGGTGCGCATCCCGTGGGACGATCACCTCAGCATGGATCGCGCGCCCCGCAACGAGCTCAAGTCGCTGCGGGCGCCGACGCGGCGTGCCTACCTCGCCCTCGCCGGAGTCGTCGCGGGTGGATTCAACGTGATGCCCGAGCGGTATCAGGAGTTGCAGGAGCTTCAGGAGCAGGAGCAGGAGGCCACCCGATGAGCCCCGCGAGCAGCCGCGCGGCCGCGCGGCGAAGGGCCGGCCGCGAGCCGCTGAGCGGAGCGACGCGATGAGCAGAGCATCGAAGGCACGGTCCAGCCGGCTGGCCGTGCGGTACTTCGACGACCGGGTCCTGCTCACCGACCATGCCGCGTGGGCGTACTTCCGGCTGCCGACGGTGTCGTACGAGTTCACGACGGGCGAGGAACGCGAGGCGCTCGCGACCAACATCACCATCGCGCTGGCCGGTATCCGGATGCAGGACGCGGAGGTCCACCTGCGGATCGCGCACCGGACGTACCCGGCGGCCGACTGGGCGCTGGCGCTCGACAAGACCTCCGATGGCGGCTCCGGGTGGCGCGACTACCTGGAGGAGACGTACGCCCACGTCTGGGCGAAGGACTTCTGGACCAAGGAGGTCTACCTCGGCGTACGGCTCGGCCCGCGTGGCATGGGCGCCCAGCTGTCCGGCGGCGTCCTGCCGCAGCTGCTCGGCTTCTACAAGCGCAGCGAGCAGACCCTGGGCATCCAGGACGATTCGATCGACAAGAAGGAGATCGCGCGCTGGACCGAGCAGGCCGAACGGGTCGGCCGGGCGCTGGGCGGGTCCGCCCTGTACGCGAGGCACGCGGCGTCCACGGAGGTCGCCTGGCTGTTCCAGCACGCGGTGACGGCGTCGCTCGCCGATCCGCCGCCGTCGGCCGTGGCACGCCGTACGTGGGGCAAGGGCGAGATCGAGGCGCTCGTCGAGGGGGCCATCCACAACGGCCGTTCGTACCTGAAGGTCGAGCAGCCCAACAGCAGCGGCAACGGCGGCGGCCCGATCGCCCAGTCGTACGTGGCGTATCTGTCGTTCGCACGCTTCCCGGACCTGATGCCGTTCCCGGACGGCGAACCCTGGCTGCACTACGCCGACGCACTGCCGTTCCCAGTAGAGATCAGCGCGCGCATGAAGCTGATCCCCCCGGCGAAGGCGTCGAAGGACGTGTCGCGCAAGCTGGCACACGCGCGTGACATGGACCAGCACATCCGGGAGGCGGGCGCCGAGGCGCCGATCGCGCTGGCCGAGCAGATCGACGCCGCGCGCATGCTGGAACACGGCATCACCAAGGAGCGCCTGCCGTTCGTGTACGGATGGCACCGGCTGATCGTGTCGGCCCCCACTGCCGAGTTGCTCGCGCAACGGGTCGACGCCGTCGTGGAGCACTACCGCGACATCGGCATCGACGTGGTCAACTCGACCGGCGACCAGTTCTCGCTGTTCCTGGAGTCGCTGCCGGGCGACCGCATCCGGCTCAACGCCTACGCCCAGCGCCAGCCGCTGCGGACGATCGCGGGCGGCATGCCGGTCGCCACGGTCGACCTCGGCGACCGGCCCGACGAGAACTCCGAAGGCTGGATCGGTCCGTACATCGGCGAGACCCTGGGCCGGGCACGCGCCATCGTGCACTTCGACCCCCTCGTCGCGGCCGCCCGCAACCGCCCGACGGCCGTCGCGATCACCGGCGAGCCGGGCGGTGGCAAGACGACCCTGGCGCTGCTGCTGCTCTACCAGATGGCGCTGCGCGGGGTCACCGTCGCAGCCATCGACCCCAAGGGCGACGCCGAGTCGCTCGTGGAGCTGCTCAAGGCGCGCGGCCGGAAGGCCCGCATCCTGCCGCTGGGCTCGGCCGCGCCCGGCCTGCTGGACCCGTTCTCGTTCGGCGACGACCTGGCCGCCAAGAAGACCATGGCGACCGAGACGCTGCGGCTCCTCCTGCCGAGGATGTCGGAGGAACGCGAGTCCGCGATGATCCAGGCGGTCGGCGCCGTGGCCAACGCCGACCGGCCGTCGCTCGGCAAGGTCGTCGATTACCTCGAAGGTTCCGACGACCCCGCGTCCAAGAACCTCGGCGCCGTCCTGCGCTCCATGTCGGAGATGCGCCTCGCGAGGCTGTGCTTCGACCCGTCCGGCGGCGAGCGCATCGACACGGCGGGATGGACGACCGTCTTCACCCTCGGCGGCCTGACCCTGCCCGACGTCGCGATCGGCCGCGAGGACTACTCCTACGAACAGCGCCTGTCGGTGGCGCTCATGTACCTGGTGTCGCAGTTCGCGCGCCGCCTCATGCACGGCCTCGACCGCCGCCTCCCGAAGGCCATCTTCCTGGACGAGGCCTGGGCCATCACATCGACACCGGAGGGTGCCAAATTGGTGCCAGAAGTGTCGAGGATGGGGCGTTCTCGCAACACTGCGTTGATCCTGGTGTCGCAGAACGCCGGAGACCTCTTGAATGAACAGGTGACCAACTGCCTGTCATCGGTGTTCTCCTTCCGTTCGTCCGAACGCGTCGAGGTCGGGAACGTGATGTCTCTCCTGGGGGTGGAGTCGTCCGACGAGCACAAGGCCGTGCTGCGCAACCTCGGCAACGGCGAATGCATCTTCCGTGATCTCGACGGCCGAGCGGGGCGCATCGGCGTCGACCTGATCTCCGACGAGCTACAGCGCTGGCTCGATACCAACCCGACCCGGTCACGTCCGGGCTCGTCCGAATTGACAGCCGCGGGGGCCGAGGCCGAGGAGGTCAATCGATGAGGCGTCCCCGACATCGGGAGGCACGCATCCAGCGCTCGCCCGAGGAGGGCCTCGATCGGGCCCTGCTGAAGGATCTCGGGTCCCGTCAGGGACGGCGGCGCCGCCGGTTCGGCGGACGCAGGTCGGTGCTGGTCGCGATCGTGATGGCGCTGTTCGTGGTCGGCCTGTCGCCGATGGCGGGCGCCGGCCCGTTCGGCAGCGACCCCTGCCGCCCGGCGGACAATCCGGCGCCCGAGCAGTACGGGTCGGGTACGGACGGGCTGATCAAGCCGCCGGACTATCCGAACCAGAAGCTGAAGACCACTCCGGTCCAGGAGCTCACGTACTACGACCGGTACGGGACCGCGGGCCAGAGCTGGTACGCGGTCGACATGGGCTGCTCGGACGCCATGGCGATGATGGGCAACGCCCTCGCCAACACCACGTTCACCCTCGTCAGATCGATCGACCGGACGACCATCAGCGTCTACCAGGCGGCGGCGTCGGAGTCGCTGCTCAGCTGGCTGAAGGACACGGTCGACGGCGTCATCACCGGGATGGGCAAGACCTTCAACGCGCGCTACTGGTCGTGGGTGGTCATCCTCGGCGCGATGTGGCTCGCCTGGTGGGGCTTGGTCCGCAAACGGGCCAGCAAGGTCACCGAAGGCGTCATCTGGATGGTCGCCGCCATGGTGGCGCTGATCTGGCTGGTCGCCCGCCCGGCAGACTTCACGACGCTGGGCACGAAGGTCTCCGAAGCGACCAGTGCCGCGTTCAACGCGGCCTTGCCACAGAGCGACACCAAGGGCGGCACCTGCATTCCTCCGCAGGCGGGCCAGCCGGATCCGCTGAAGTCGACGAAGATCGACGCCACCACCCGCAACGCCAACGGCCTCTGGGTGGCGCTGGTGTGCAAGCCATGGCTGATGGGCGAGTTCGGTACGACCGATCCCAACGCCAAGGTGGTCAAGGACAACGCCGACAAGCTGCTCTGGGCGCAGGCGGTCGACCTCCCTGAGACGCACGGCGGTCAGAAGGTCGATCTCGGCAAGAAGGCCGACGCGTACAAGGAAGTCTCCAAGAACATCAAGGAGAACCACGCCGGCGTCTATCCGGTCTTCCAGGGCAAGAACTGGACCAGCCGCCTGGCCGTGGCATTCGGCGGTCTCTTCGCCGCGCTCGTCGCGGGCATGCTCATCATGGTGATCGCGATCGCGCTCATCGTGGTGAAGATCGCGTTCCTGCTGTTGCTGGTCGCCGGGCCGATCTTCCTGGGCATCGGCATCCATCCGGGCATCGGCCGGGTGATCGCGATCCGCTGGCTCGAACTACTGCTGTCGATGTTGCTGAAACAGGCGGCGCTCATCGGCGTGCTGTCGTTGTTGTTGTGGGCGTACGGGCTGATCCTCGGCGAGACGTTGCCGTGGGGGCTGCAGATCCTGCTCATCGCACTCGTCACGTTCGCCGCGTTCATCTACCGCAAGCCGTTCCAGCATCTCTTCTCTGCTGTGGGCTATTCGGCGGTGGGCGCGCGCGAGAAGGGCGAGGCGCAACTCGACAAGTCGATATTCGAAGCCCGCAAGAGCACCGCCGCGGTCGCGACGGCCGCCGTCCCCGGTGCCGCCGGATATCGCCTTGCCCGCTGGGGCAAGCGCGACGCGGCGGCCGAGGCCGGTGCCGTCACCGATGCCTCCGCGGCAGGGACCGGAGCCGTCACCGACCGGCGCAGCGCGATCGGTGCCGCCGGAGCCGGAGAGGGCGCCTCACCGGACGCCGCTCCCGTGCTCGCCGCCAAGCCGCGCAGCGGTGCGGCCGCCGCACAGGGCCGCTCGCGACGTGGTGCTCCACCGCTCAACCTGCCGACCCGAGCGGGTGCGATGGGTGACTCCCGCCGAGCGGGATCAAGCGCGCCGACTACCCGGGGCGGCGATGGCTCGGCTGCGGGAAACGGCGGCCATGGAAAGTCGGCCGGTTCCGGAATCGGAATCAGCCGCCCCACCTCGTGGTCCGGACGGCCGACCAGCGGAGGAGGCAGTAGCTCAGGCGGCAGCGGCGGCGGTGTCTCCGGCGGAGCAGTTGCCGGCGGAACCGCGCCCGGCGGCGCGGGAGCAGGCGGAACTGGCTCAAGCGGTGCCGCGGCGGCAGGTGGTGGCTGGTTCAGAGGCGGCGGACGTTCGTCCGGCGGAGCCTCGAGTACCGGCCGAGGCCGTAGCCGAGCAGGCGGCGGCACCGGATCGTCAGGAAGCCCCGCCCGTGGCCGGAACGGCGGCGGTTCTGCCAGTGGCGCGCCGGTCAGAGGTAAGGCGGATCCGGCGTCCGGAGTCCCGAAGCCTCGCACCGGCAACGGACCCAGCGGATCAGGCGGGTCCAGTGCACCCAGCGGCGCCGGTGGATCCGGCGGCGCGGGCGGCAAGCAGGAACCTCCGTCTCTGTGGGGCAAGCGCGGTGCCGAGAACGGCCCGCCGATTCCGTTCTGGTTGCGTCCGGTCGAACGTGAGTCGGAACGGGACGAGTGATGAACCTGACGGACCGCCAACGCAAGCTCCTCTTCGTGGGACTCGTGGTGGCACTGGCCGTCGTCGGCGTCTACCTGACGATCGCCGCGCCCGACCATGACTCGTCGGACACGGCGGCCCCGCGTACGACCCCGACGACGACGGCGTCCTCCGGCCCGACCGGACCCGCCTCACCGCCACCGGGAATCTCCGGAGCGGTCGCACCGAGCAACTTCGACATCTACCGTCTCCTGCCGTTCTCCCAGCGCGAATTCACTACGGCGGCAGACCTCGCGCAGCGCTTCGTCGCGGCACAGGGCACGTATCGCTTCGATGAGGATCCGAAGGTGTTCTCCTCCAGGGTTGCCAGCATGGTCACCGAGCAGTTGCTCGGTGAGATCGAACGCGGCGCGTCAGCCCCCGGCATTCTCGACGACCGCAGAGCCCAGCAGACCGTCGCGGAGGGCACGGCGACGCTCGACCGTGTCCGCGACATCGAAGACAACTCGATCATCTTCCTGGTCACCGGCAAGCAGCAGATCACCAAGTCCGGCAAGCAGAGCATCGACAGCAAGCAGTACGCGGTCACCGTGGCTCGGGACGGCGGCTCCCTCAAGGTCTATGCCTTCGAGCCCGCCGACGCCGGGCAGGCGGGTGACACCGGATGAACCGCCGGAACGCCCTCCTCGTCGGGGCGATCGGCGCCGTCTCGATGTTGTTCGTCGCGCTGATGATCCTGCCCGTGCTGTTCGGCGCCAGCCAGTTCATGTATGGCGGAGGCGGCGCGGGCAGTGGCGGTTGCGTGGACGTCTCGCAGGCAGGTGCACAACCGGCCGCAGCGAGCGATGCCCGTGCCATCCCCTCCAACTACCTGGCCCTTTACAAGAAGGCAGGCACGGACTACGGCATCCCCTGGAACGTCCTGGCCGGCATTGGCAAGGTCGAGACCAGCCACGGCACGTCCAAACTCCCCGGCGTCAGCAGTGGCGAAAACTATGCTGGTGCAGGCGGCCCAATGCAGTTCCTTGAGGCCACGTTCAGGGCCTTCGCCGTGGACGGCAACAAGGACAACAAGAAAAACCGCTACGACCCCGAAGACGCCATTCCCTCAGCCGCTCGCTACCTGAAGCACAACGGCGCACCAGAACGTATGCGTACTGCCATCTTCATGTACAACCACTCCTGGGACTACGTGAACCTCGTCCTCGACTGGGCCAAGAAGTACGGCGGCGGAGACTTCAAGGTCGTCCAGTCCAACGGCGTCGACTGCCAGGACAACAACCTGCCCGCCAACGTCCAGGGCGTCGTTCAGCGCATCATCGCCTTCGCCATGGCGCAACGCGGCAAGCGCTACGTCTTCGGGGCCAACGGCCCCGACGCCTGGGACTGCTCCAGCCTCCTCGAAGCCGCCTACCGCCAGGTCGGCATCACGATCCCACCGGCGACCTGGGGCCAGTGGCCGTTCGGGGTACGCGTGGAGAAGGGCACCGAACAACCCGGTGATCTGGTCTTCTTCAACTCAGGCCCGGGCACGTCGGCGGACCGCCCAGGCCACGTCGGCATGGTGATCGGCCCCAACAAGATGATCGTCGCCAGCTGCTCGACCTGCGTGCCCAACATCGGCGTCAAGCCCTACAAACGCGCCAACTGGGTCGGCACGACCCGTCCGCTGGCACGCCCCGACCTCAAGAAGAAGCTGGCCGAGCTCCAAGCCCAGGCCGGAGGCCCCACCGGAGGCTGAGAGAGATTCGGACCCGCGCCGTCAGCCGTGACGCTGGCTCTACGGTTCTGTCGATCGGACGACTCGTGGGATCTCCGTGGCGTGCGGCGTCCACGGGTCGAGGACCAACTCGTAGCCATCGTCGAGTTGGTCGAGGACGTCCTGTCCCGTGCTGGAGAACCACGCAGTGTCTCCGATGGCCTGAGTAAGAGTGATCAAAGAGCTGAACACCGCGACCGTCTCGGCCTGCGCGAGGAACCCGGGTTCGTCGCCCGCCTGGCAGTAGACGACCGACCGGCGGAAGACGTCCGCCAGTTCTTCGGCATCGATCTGCTTGTCGAGGTACTGAGTGGCGGCGTTCACCAGAGCCGTGGCGCGTCCGCGGGCCGCATCGAGATCCATGATGTGTCCGCCTGGCTCCAGATAGAGGCCCACGTCCTCCGGAAAGACGAGCGCCAACTGCTCCACGGGAAGGTGCTGCCATTCGGTGCAACCGGGCGGGAATTCCGGCGGCAAGGTCTCTTCGCAGGTGAACGCCACAACGATCCGCCGAGCGTCGGTCTGCAAGACCGGCACCGCACCGGTCGGCGCGACCGGCACCCACACGTGGGTGACGTTCTCGGGCATCATCGCAGCGCCTTCGTCCACGCGCGGCTTCCTGGGCTCAGGGAATTCATCAGCACTGCGAGGCATCTCACGGCTCGATCGGGTTCACGTCCTGCAGGAGGCCCCAGGAAAAGATCACTTCGTAAACGTGGTGCTTGCCGTCCGGCCCTCTGTAACGAAGGCTGGCGGATTCATAAGGAGGCCAGAGTTCATCGTCCTCGAGCTCACTGAACTGCGACTTGACCTCCTCCTTTGTGAACGACCAAGGCTTCAACCCGGAGGGCTTGGAGGCCCTTGCCGCTGAGCGGCCCGGTGCCCGGGAGAATCGTTCGTCCCACACCCTGCCGTCCGGGGTTGCGTAGATATCGAGTAGAAAGTCCTCCCATAGTGGAAGGAAGAACGAACGCATCGGAGCCTCTCGCCCATGGATCTCCCGAACACCCTCTCTCACCGGGGGACCGAGAATCCTGCTTTTCTCCTCATAGGCGGGACGTACGGCGAAGTTCTGCTGGTCGACGATGTGGTAGGACCGCTCCATCCTGGCGCGGTCTACTCCCGCGCGTTGGAGCGCGGCGTCGACGCATTCCTCGGGGGCGTCCTTCATCGTCTGGATGATGTATAGCTCGTAGTCCAGCACACTGATCTTATTGTCTGCCATGACTCTCCGGCTCAGGCTCAGTCGAGATACCTGAGCCTCCACTCGTGGGTTTCAGGATCAAACCACCGCTTGGTCTTGCACGTGAAAATGCTGCCATCATCGCGGATGATGAAGGTGTCTGGGACGAAATCCTTACCGGGAACGACGGCGATCTCGCCGCTCGGAAGCTTGAACCATCCGGCTTCACCCCAGGCCTGCATAGAGGCATGCATCATGACGTCGGCCAGCTTCTCACGCGGAACGTCGAGCTCCCCGAAACGCCGCATCATGTAAGCGCGCTGGCCTTCCCCTGCCTTGAGCTTCACGCGATCCTGACGGGCGACTTCGCCGATCACTCGTCCGGTGGTCACTGGGCCCAGGTCATCGAAGATTTCTTGAAGACTGAGACCGGAGCGGGCGATCGTCATGAGCTCCTGAGGCGACTGGAGCGGCGCTTCCTTGGGGGAGGCTTCTGGCAGAGGCGCCCCATTCCTCTCGCCCTTACGGTCGCCCGCGTCTGCGCCGCCGTTGGCTACTTTCGGCTTGTTGCCAGCGACCTTCATGTCCGGAGGGCCGGGATCGGGGGTCGGTCTGGAGATGGCTGGAGGTGAGGGTGCTCGGGTGTTCTGCTTGCCTAGGGGGGCGGTCTTTCCTGCCTGGTCCGCCGCTTCATCCAAGGCGCGGACTGCTCCGCCGGTGTCGGTTGCCGGAGTCTCAGGCTTGGTCTTCCCGGTGCGGCGGAGCGCTGTGGAGAGACGGCCGGCTGCGCCGCTGCCGGATCCGGTGCCCAGCGTGAGGGCGCCGATGACGATAGATGGGACGGTCTGGCCGTAGGCGCGGATCGGATCTCGCTTCCAGAGATCCCAGTTGATCATTGCCTTGGCGAAGGAGACGGGATGCTGGGCACCTTGGATCAGACCTTTGAACTGGCCGATCGGTCCGCGCTGCATCCAGCTGCGGGGATTGGCCATCGCATAGGCGGGTGCGGTGAACGGGTTGCTGGCCAGCCCAGCCAGTCCGAGGTCTTTGGTGCCCTCCCAAAGGCCTGGCAGGTAACGGTGGGCGTAATCGTTCCATGCTTTGTCGAGTGCGCTGGAGTCGGCTTGACCGAGCGCCTGGCTCAAACCACGCACGGTGCCGTAGGCGGCCTGCAGAAGCTGTTGCTGGTCGGCCTTGAGGAGTTCGTCGCGACGGCGGACGACGTCCTGTCTCTGTTGTGAGACCCAGCCTCCGGCGCGGACGATGTTCTGGGCGGGGGCTGTGCTGAGGCCCAGGCCGCCGAGGATGTTGGCCAACGTCTGGCCCGCGTCCTGCCAGGCGCGACCTGCACGATCGAGTTCGACGCCCAGGCGGTGCAGGGCGTCAGGTGACCCGCTTCGCACGTCGCCGCTCCGCAGGCCGCCGCGGGGCGGGCCGGAGATGTAGGGCTCACCGATACGTGGCGGACCGCCTTCGGCCTCGGCCGCCAGGTCTTTCACCGCGTCGAATGCGGCGTAGAAGTTCGAACGCACGTCACGGTGATGTTCTGCGAGGGCGGTGAGGAGTCGTTGACCGGCGGGGCCGATCAGAGCTCCTTCCAGGAGCACGGTGAACGCCTGCCTCAGGGCGGGGCCGTGGTCTTCGGCCAGTTGCTTGACCCGTTGCAGCTGTGCCGCCGCCTGCTCCGCCCTGCTCACCGTCCCGCCACCGGCTCCCGGCAGCGCCGCATGGTGACCATTTCTGTGCGTCCCTTCCGCCCGTACAGCCAGAGTTAGCGCACCAGACTCAGAGCGTCAACGCCGCCTGCTTGTGCGATGTCGCATTGCAATACCCGGCCGGGTCATAAATCTGATATGGGCGGTTCCGCCCATATCTGCGGAGGGCTTCGGTCGTGGGTCATGCCATCGCGGAGGGGAATCGTTCTAGGGTCGGCTGTGCAAGCCCCCGGTTCAGCCCCCCAGGAGACAACGATGACGAACCCGTCCGACTCCGGACAGCCGCAGTACCCCCCGCCCCCCGGGCCGTACGGTCAGCCAGGTCCGTCAAGGCCGCCAGCCCAGGGGCAGCGTCCGGGGCACGTTTCGGGGCCCCATCCGCATGGGCCGGGGCCGGGTACTGGTCCGCAGCCTCGGGTGCCGGGCGAGGAGGGGCGGGGGGCCGCAGCGGCTCCCGCGTCCAAGGGCGTGATCGGAGCGCTCTTCGATACCGATTTCGACCATCTGGTGACGCCGAAGCTGATCAAGCTCTGGTACGTGATCGCGCTGTTGCTGATCAGCATGCAGTGCCTGATCTTTCTTGGCTTCGGGCTGTACGTCGCGAGCTGGGACGACTTCTGGGCCTGGGGGGTCATCCTGGTCGTGGCCTCGCCTCTGGTGTGGCTGTTCGAGACGCTGCTCGTACGCATCGTGATGGAGGCGGTGGTGGTGCGGTTCAAGGGGGTGGAGCACCTCAGGGTGATCAAGGACAAGATCTAGACGGCGGCGTTAGGCTCGCGGGGTTACGCGGACGTATAGACGGGGCATGCAGGTGGCCGACTTCCAGGAGACACGGCGGGACCCTGGCGGGACGCGGCGCGATCCGGGGGTGACCCGGCGGGATGCGGGTGGGGGGCCTGGCGGGCCGCTCATGCGGTTGCCGGCCGGGCTCGCGGAGCGCTTCGAGCTGGTGGCGGAGCTGCCCGTTCAGGGGGCCGAGTCGGATTTGCTGCTGGTGCGGGACGGGCCGGCGGAGTTCGTCGTCAAGGTCTTCCGGCGCGGCTATGACGCCGACCGGGAGGTGTGGGCGAAGCTTCCGGGGCTTCAGTCGCCTCATGTCGTGCGGATTCTGGAGACCGGGCACGCGGACGGGCGCGACTACGAGGTCACCGCTTACGCGCCGGACGGGAATCTGCGGGGGTTGATGGCGGGGCCGCTGCCGGCGGAGGCGGTGACCACGATCGTCGCCCAGCTCTCGGCGGGGCTCGCGGCGTTGCACCGGGTGGGGATCGTGCATCGTGATCTCAAGCCGGAGAATGTGCTGATTTTGGAAGCGGATCCGTTGCGGGTGGCGATCACCGACTTCGGGTTGAGCAAGGTGCTCGACCAGAGCGTGGTGTTCGCGTCGTCGTCGCGGACGCTGGCCTACGCGGCGCCCGAGTCGTTGTCCGGGCAGGTGTCGCCGGCCCGCGACTGGTGGTCGCTGGGCATGATCGTGCGGGAGCTGCTGACCGGGCGGGCGCCGTTCCTGGGGTTGAGCGAGACGGCGGTCGTGGACCATCTGGCGACGCGGGCGGTGTCCGCGGACGTGCCCGATCCGCGGTTCCGGATGTTGTGCCAGGGGCTGCTCACGCGTGATCCGCGCCAAAGGTGGGCCGATGGGGAGGTCGCCGAGTGGTTGAACGGGGGCGCGCCCGCAGTCGCGGTCGAGGTGGCTCATCCGCCGGACGGGGTCGGGCTGCCGTTCAACGGGCGGCGGTATGTGGAGCGGGAAGAGTTGGCGCGTGCGCTTGTGGAGAAGTGGGACTACGCGGCGCTTTATTTCTTTGGACGGGGCGAGTCGGGCGAGGCCTGGCGGACGCTCCGGGAGTGGCTGTCGGAGTTCGACGACAGCCGTATCGGGCTGATCGACGGCTATCTGACTACGGAGCTCGCTCCGGATGTGAAGCTCCTGCATCTGGTGCGGTGGCTCGATCCGGCGCTGCCGCCGCACTTTCTGGGGCGGCGCGTTACTTCGGAGGATCTGTCTGGGCTGGCGGCTCTGGCGAGTGATTCGGCGCATCCTGACCACCGGGCGGCATGCCTGCTGGGGAGGGAGCTCTGGGATCAGCATCTTTTGCAGGTTCTGTCCGGGTTTGAGGGGGGACGAGATCTCGGGCGGGTCGATGAGCAGTGGCGGTCGCATGTTGGCTCTTGGAATCGCCTCGCAGGGTGGTTGCGCGACCACGAGTCGACCCCGCCGCGGCTGGCTTCCCGGTTGCCTGAAGCTGGGGACGACGACCCGCCGGTTGTTCTGCTGACTCTGCTCGCCCTGGCCGCACGGCCTGCCGAGACGCGGCGTTCGCTGGCCGAGGCGGCGGAACGGGCGCGTGCGGCGGTGCCCGAGCCGGTGCCGTGGTTCACCTGGCTCGTGGAGGGCGCGGGGGACGATCCGTTGCGTCTGCTGGCGGTCGTGCGCGCGGCCCCTGAAGCCGCTGTGGACGCGGAGGCTCGCGCCCGGGGGCGGCATGCCGCCGAGCAGGAGGCGCGGGCGCTGCGGGCGCGCTGGGACGAGAAGGAGCGCGCGCGGCTCGCGGGCCGCGGCGCCGCTGTGGCTCGTGCCGTGGCGTGGTCGTCGCCGTTGCTCGCGTTCTGGCTTGTGGGCAGCTGGGTCATCGGTGCCTTCTTCGGTGGCGATGAAGGTAACGGCACGCAGTCTGTGGGCGGGTTCCAGAAGAGCTCGGGTGTGCCGTTTGTTGCCTTGGCGGCACTGTCGTTTCTCGCCTGGGTTGTGCAATGCGGCAGCGAGGTCATGCTGGCGCGCGCGCAGGGAAGTGACTATCTCCGATACGGACCGTGGTCGTGGATGTCGAAGCTCCTCGGCGTAGGGGGACGTGGTCTCTCGAAGGCCTCGCAGACGCTGTCCGGCGCAGCGGAACGGACCGGGCGCCGAGGCTGTGGACTGCTGCTCCTGGCCGGCACGGTTCCCTTGCTGATCATCCTTCTTCTCCTTGCCGCGGTGACGCCCGTCGCGAGCTTGCTCTGGCTGATGGTGCTGCTCGCCGCGCCCGCCGCCCACGCGGCCGCCGCCGGGATACGGCTGCACCGCTGGCGCCAGGCGCACGAGGCGGAGACACGGAAGGCCCTTCGGGATGGCGTCTAGCGCCCGTCCGGTGAGTTTGCGCGATACGTCCAATACGTATGACCTAGGAGGCGGCACGTGAGCAGCGGCGTCGAGGCCGACATCGCACTGGACGCGGCGGTCGTCCTCAGCCTGGGGATGAACCGGGTACTGGGGCGCGGCGCCGGTCTCGCGGGACGGGGCGCCGAGGCGCTCGCCGCCCTCGCCGCGGGCAGGGCGGAGGCGCGCACCGCGGCGCTGGCCGAGATCCAGGCGTACGACCAGGCGTTGCGCGCCGTTCTCGAACGCAACGCGCGTATCTCGGCGCTCGCCAAGACGCGCGACCGGGTCGGGGCCGACGTCGACCTGCCCGCGCCGCTGACACCGGACGAGCAGCAACCGCTGGACGAGCTCGCCGCCTGGTGCGCCGCCACCGATACCGTCCTCGACGCCGCCGAGCACCGGATCTCCGAACGTCTCGCCGCCGACGTGACCACACAGCTGTTCGCCGTTCCCGCCGAAGGTCTCACGACCGACGTCTCCGCCTCGCCGACGCCGGAACGCGCGGATACGGCCGGATTCAGCTCGCAGAAGATCCAAGAGACACTCGAACGCGTTCTCGCAAGGCTGCTCCCCGACGCCACCGACGACGACCGGCGTACCGTCGCCGAGGCGGCTCAGCTGATCGCGGGGGCGCCCAGCGAGGCCGAGGCGGAGGGCGTCCTCACCGAGGTACGCCTGCGCATCCGGGACGCCAACCGCCGCACCGAGGAGCACCGGGCCGCCGAGCGCCGCCGCGCCGCCGAGCGCGAGGCGGCCGAGCAGGCGGAGGCCGAGCGCCGGTACGTGCTGGATTCGGTCACCTCGGCCTTCGAGGAGATGGGGTACGAGGTGCAGGCGGGCTTCGAGACGCTGACCGCCAAGGACGGCACGGTCGTGCTCACCAAGGGCTCCTGGCCCGATCACAGCGTCAAGATGCGGATCGACGACGCGGGCGAGGCGAGCGGTGTCTCCAAGGAGTCCCGCGGCGCGCAGGGTAGTGATCTCGGTACGCAGGGCAGTAATACCGGGGGACGGCTGATCCGGGCCGCGATGCGGCGCGAGCGCCCGGCGGAGAGCGAGGACGACCGGCGGCTGGACGCCGAACGGGAGCAGGAGTGGTGCGAGGCGTTCGAGGCGGCGCGGGCGCGGCTGGCCGAGGCCGGGATCAGGTCGAACGTGACGTGGCGGCTCGACCCCGGCGTCCAGGAACTGCCTGTCGCCGCGGACGCACGGCAGACTAGGACGCGGACCGAACAACGAGAACGCCGTCGGGAACGCGAGCGGAGTGAGTGATGACTGAATCCCCGACCCTCGGGGGCCGGCTGCCGGGCTGGCCGCCGTTCATCCGCGAGCTGGACGCGACGTTGTCGGTGCACCCCCAGTACGTGCTGTCGGGCAACCTCTACGACAGCTTCCTGGCGCCGCCGCTGGAGCCGGGCGGGTCGGCCCGGTTGCTGCCCCTGCGCGACCTCCTGTGGGAGTCGCTGCGGTCCAGCGGCTTCTCCTGCATGATCGTTTACGATCCGGTGGACGGGCTGCAGGTCCTGCCCGACACCGACGACGAGATCGGCGACGAGGCCGCCAAGGCAGCCGAGCAGCTGCTCGGCAAGCTCAAGGCCGACGAGAAGCCGTCGCTGGAGGGCCTGACCAAGCATCTGGCGGCGGTGGCGCGCCCGGAGGAGAACGTCCGCGCCGCGTTCGTGATCGACTCCGCGTCCCGCATCGCCCGGACCCCCACCGATCTTGAGCCGGCCGAGCGCGACTTCTTCCGCTTCTGCACGAAGCTGTCGCGGTCCGCCCGGCCCGTGCGGGTCGTGGGCGCGCGTCCCAAGCCCCTCTACAACCCGATCCTGTGGCTGGTCGAGCGTCCCGGCGACCTCCCGCCCTGGATGACGGCCGACAACGAGAACATCCGCGAGATCACGATCCCGCGTCCGCACCTGGGCGACCGGCAGGAGACCGCCCGGCTGCTGGCGCGCGCCTTCGGGGTCTCGGACGTGGGCGCCGACCAGGCCGCGGCCGAGGCGTGCGACGCGTTCGCCGAGCAGGCCGACGGGCTCACCCTCCAGTCGATGATCGAGGTGACGAGGCTCGCCAAGGAACGCAACGTCTCCTTGGGTGATCTTCCGGACGCCGTACGCACTTACAAGCTCGGCGTGCTCGACAACCCATGGAGCCGCGGCCATCTGCGCCGCCGCGTCCTCGAAGGGGAGAAACGGGTCCCCGAGCGGGTGATCGGCCAGCGGCAGGCCGTCACCAAGACGCTCGACATCCTCAAGCGCGCGGTGCTCGGCCTGTCCGGCGCCCAGGCCACCCGGTCCGGGAGCCGCCCCCGCGGCGTGCTGTTCTTCGCCGGGCCGACCGGCACCGGCAAGACCGAGCTGGCCAAGGCGATCACCGAGCTGGTCTTCGGGGACGAGTCGGCCTACCTGCGCTTCGACATGAGCGAGTTCTCGGGGGAGGGCTCCGGCGACCGGCTGATCGGCTCGCCGCCGGGCTATGTCGGCCACGAGGCGGGCGGCGAGCTCACCAACGCGGTCCGCGAGGATCCGTTCCGCGTGATCCTCTTCGACGAGATCGAGAAGGCCCATCCACGGATCCTCGACAAGTTCTTGCAGATCCTCGAGGACGGCCGCCTCACCGACGGCCGCGGCAACACCGTGCACTTCTCCGAGTCGATCCTGATCTTCACCTCGAACCTCGGGATGTACACGGTGGCGCGCGACATCACGGTCCGTCCCGACCCCGCGCACCCGGCGCCCACCCGGGTGCAGAACATCACGCCCGGCATGACCTACGACGAGGTCGAGGGACGGATCAAGGGCGCGGTGGCCGAGCACTTCACCGACGTGCTCAACCGGCCCGAGCTGCTCAACCGGTTCGGCGACAACATCGTGGTGTTCAACTTCATCTCGGCCGACGCCGCCGAAAAGATCTTCGATCTGCAGTTCGGCAACATCTGCAGGCGGGTCACCGAGGAGCACCGGCTCGTCCTGGCAGTCAAGGGCGACGCGCTCACCACGCTGCGCGAGTGGTGCACGAGCGAGCTCGACAAGGGCGGCCGGGGCATCGGGATGGCCCTGGAGGCCTACTTCGTCAACCCGCTGGCCCGCGCCCTGTTCGACCGCGACCTGGTCCCCGACGAGAAGATCACCGTCTCCGGGATCCACCGCGAGGGCAGCATCGTCAGCCTGGACATCCAGTGACCGCGATGCTGCTCGCCAAGGCGCACTACCCGGTGACCACTCTCGGCCCGGGCGTCCGGGCCGGAATCTGGACGCAGGGATGTACGCTTCACTGCCTGGGCTGCCTCTCCAGGGACACCTGGGAGGCGGACCCCGCCACGGCCGTGCCGGTCGAGGCGGTACTGGGCTGGCTGGCCTCGCTGCCCGGCCCGGTGGACGGTGTGACGATCTCCGGTGGCGAGCCGTTCCAGCAGCCGGCGGCCCTGGCGGCCCTGGTGGCGGGAATCCGCACGTGGCGGGAGGACCCCGCACGTGAGACGATTCCATTGGACATTCTCGTTTTCAGCGGATATGTCTACTCACGGCTCTCGCGAGACCCTGAGGCTCGCGAGATCCTGGACATGTGTGACGCCGCCATCACGGGGCCGTACGTCGACCGGCTCAATCCCGGGGGGCGACACCCCGAGAGTGGCTCTCTACTCTGGAGGGGGTCGGCGAACCAGCGGATCGTGCCGCTGTCCCCCCTGGGACGCCAGCGGTACGGGGCGGTCGCCGACGGAGATATGGCAAAGGAAGACGCAGGACCCCGAGTTCAGGTGTCCGTGGACGAGGGGCCGGAGGGAAGGCGGGTGTACTACATCGGGATCCCGCGACGGGGTGACATGGATCACCTCGCATCGACGCTCGACCGCGCCGGGGTGCGCGCCGGGGATGTGTCATGGCGACCTTGAACTGTCCTGTCTGTGATGAGCCGTTCCAGCCCGGCGATCTCGTCTGCCTGAGCTGCGGAGCCAACCTGGCCCGCGCCGGCGGCGGCCGCCGCCCGGGCGGGTATGAGAACCAGCCGTCCCCGCCGATGCCTCAGTCTCCCCCGCCGTACGGCGGTCAGCAGCAACAGCAGTACGGGCAGGGCGGCTACCAGCAGGAGCCTCAGCAACAGGGCTACCAGCAACAGGGCTACCAGCAGGAGCCCTACCCGCAGGCGCCGCCCCAGCAGGGATACCAGCAGCAGCCGCCGGACCCGTACCAGCAGCAGGCTCCCCAGCAGCAGGCCCCGTCGATGCCGGATCCGTACCAGCAGCAGGCGCCGCAGCAGCAGGCTCCGCCGCCGCCCCAGGACCCTTGGGGCGCGCAGCAGCCCGACCACCAGCAGCACCAGCAGCCCGCGCACGACCAGTGGGGGCCGCCGCAGCAGGCGCCGCCACAGCAGCAGGCCCCGCAGCAGCAGGCGCCGGACCCCTACCAGCCCGACCCATACCAGCCGGACCCCTACCAGCAGGCTCCGCAGCAGCAGGCCCCGCTGCCGGGTCCGCCCCAGCAGCAGGCGCCTCAGCACCACCCTGGCGGCCACACGCCCCCGCCCCCGCAGCAGCAGCAGGACTGGGGGGCTCCGCCGCCGCAGCAGGGCGGCTGGGGCGCGCCGCAGGCGCCGGAGCAGCACCAGCCGCCCATGCCGGGCGACCACGGGT
The DNA here is from genome assembly GCF_043198015.1 of Spirillospora sp. NPDC048911. Lineage (NCBI taxonomy): Bacteria > Bacillati > Actinomycetota > Actinomycetes > Streptosporangiales > Thermomonosporaceae > Spirillospora > Spirillospora sp. NPDC048911. The sequence goes on from NZ_JBICUD010000012.1 coordinate 165,896, forward strand.
ACCCGCCGCCCCCGCACCAGCAGCACATGCCGCCGCCGCCCGGCCGCGAGCAGACCCTGCTCCCGCCCGACCAGATCGGCCAGCCTCCCCGGCCGGCGCCCGACCACACGGCGTTCATGTGCCCCTACTGCGAGGCGGTGCTGAGCAATCCGGGCGCCTCGCAGTGCGACTCGTGCCTGCGGCCCCTGCCCGGCAAGGGCACGCCGATCCTGCGCGTGCACTTCCCGACCGGTGAGCTCAAGGTCTCGGTCGGGCAGCACCTCGTGCTGGGCCGCGACGCTGGCCAGTCGCCGGTGGCGGCGACGTTCACGCAGTACGACAACGTGTCCCGGCGCCACTCGACCGTCTGGCTCGACCCGTCAGGCACCGCCTGGGTACGCGACGAGGGCTCCACCAACGGCACCTTCGTCAACGGTGAACGGCTCCCGCGCGGCGTCGAAGCCCCCCTCCGCGACGGTGACCAGCTCCGCCTGGCCGCCGACGTGACGGGCACCGTCCAGCTCAACTGAGCACACCGGCAACGCCGGAAGGGCGACCTCTCCAAGAGAGAGGTCGCCCTTCCGGCGTTGTGTGCGGTGGCCGTGTCCTTCCAGCATTCTGCGCGCTGCTCGCCGCCTTCCCGGATTTCCCATGCCGACCGCCCTTCCGGCGTTCTGCGCGCTGCCCGTGGCCTTTCTGGCCTGCTGTGCCAGCCGCCTTTCCGGCGTTTCCGCGGCGGACGTCATTGGTCCGGTGGGTGTTGTCATTCCGTGATCATTTCGCGGACAACCTGCCCAGTGGCGAGAGTGTCTTGTATGTATGCGCTCACAGTGATGCGCATGCACAACTCTCCCGGGGAAAAACCTTATGCGCAGAACCCTCAGCACCTTCGGCGCCGTCGCGCTGGCCGCGCCTCTACTGGCAGTCGTGCCCGCCAGCGCCCACGCGGCCGCCGAGGCCCCGGCGTCCAAGATCGTCGGCTTCAAGATCTCGACGACCAAGGACGCCCGGCTGACCGTGTCGGGCCGCCTGACGGCCGTCGACGGCAGCTCGGTCAGCGCGGGCAAGGAGCTCGTCATCGAGACCGCGCCCGCCACCCAGAAATCCAAGTGGAAGCGCCTGCCGCTGGGTACGAAGACGAAGCCGGTCAAGCTCAAGACCCGCGAGGGCGGTGCGTTCTCCGGCACGTACTACACGGGCTACGTGCACGGCTGGTACCGGATCCGCTTCGCGGGCGGCCCGCTCCTCAAGCCCACGCTGAGCGCCGTGGTGCGCGACACCCGGATCAACGCGCTCACCAAGAAGTGGAAGGTGACGCCGCGCAAGCTCCGCAAGGGCGGCTATGTCACGTTCAGCGGTGTGCTCACGCACGACCCGAAGAACAGGTACGTGCCGTTCGGCGGGCAGCGGGTCTACATCGTCGGCCGCATCAAGGGCCAGAAGAAGTGGTACTGGTACGCCCGCCCGAAGAGCAACTCCAAGGGCTACTTCAAGGCCCGCTTCAAGGTCTACAAGGACATGTACTTCGAGTGGTACTACGAGGGCAACGCGACGCACTACTGGGACTTCCCGCTGAAGTCGACCTTCGTGGACGTCCGCTGACCTGATCAGCGCCGCGCCCGCCAGAGGGCCCGGAGCACCTGTCAAAAGGAGAACGGGGGCCGTCCCTTTCGAGGGGGACGGCCCCCGTTCCCTTAGCGCTCGGTCGGCCGGTAACGCTCGGTCCGCCGCGGTCGGTCGCAGCGTTCGGTCCGCCGTAACGCGGGTTCGAGCACCCCGCTGGGGCTTCGCCTACCCTCCTGGGCGCCGGTAAACCCCGCCGGGTCGCGCCCAGGGTATGCGGTCAGCCGGACCGCTTCGCACGGGCGCGGGTGCGCTCGCGCTCCTTGGAGTCCAGGACGACCTTGCGGAGCCGGACGGCGCCCGGCGTGACCTCGACGCACTCGTCCTCGCGGCAGAACTCGAGGGCCTCTTCCAGGGAGAGGTTCTTCGGCGGGGTGAGCCGTTCGAGCTCGTCACCGGTGGAGGAGCGCATGTTGGTGAGCTTCTTCTCCTTGGTGATGTTGACGTCCATGTCGTCGGATCGCGAGTTCTCGCCGACGATCATGCCTTCGTACACCTCGGTGGTCGGGCCGACGAAGAAGGTGCCGCGCTCCTGCAGGTTGGTGATGGCGTAGGCGGTGGCGGGGCCGGTGCGGTCGGCCACGAGCGAGCCGGACGGGCGGGTGCGCAGCTCGCCGAACCAGGGCTCGTACCGCTCGAACACGTGGTGCGCCATGCCGGTGCCGCGGGTCTCGGTCATGAACTCGGTGCGGAAGCCGATCAGGCCGCGCGCCGGGACCAGGAACTCCATCCGGATCCAGCCGGTGCCGTGGTTGGTCATGTGCTCCATGCGGCCCTTGCGGACCGCCATGAGCTGCGTGACCGCGCCGAGGTGCTCCTCGGGGATGTCGATCGTGAGCCGCTCGACGGGCTCGTGCTTCTTGCCGTCGATCTCCTTGGCGACCACCTGGGGCTTGCCGACGGTGAGCTCGTAGGACTCGCGGCGCATGTTCTCGACGAGGATGGCCAGCGCGAGCTCGCCGCGGCCCTGGACCTCCCAGGTGTCGGGACGCTCGGTCTGCAGGACGCGGATCGACACGTTGCCGACCAGCTCGCGCTCGATGCGGTCCTTGACCATGCGGGCGGTGACCTTGGTGCCCTTCTCCCGGCCGGCCATCGGGCTGGTGTTGGTGCCGATGGTCATGGAGATCGCGGGCTCGTCCACCGTGATCAGCGGCAGCGGGCGCGGGTCGTCGGGGTCGGCGATGGTGTCGCCGATCATGATCTCCGGGATGCCGGCGATCGCGATGATGTCGCCGGGGCCGGCCTCGTCGGCGGGCTTGCGCTCCAGCGCGTCCGTCATCAGCAGTTCAGTGATCTTGACCCGCTCGATGCTGCCGTCATGGCGGCACCAGGCGACCTGCTGGCCCTTCTTGATCGTGCCCGCGTACAGGCGGCAGAGCGCGATCCGGCCGAGGTAGCTGGAGGCGTCGAGGTTGGTGACGTGCGCCTGGAGCGGGGCGTCGGGGTCGAACGAGGGGGCCGGGATCGTGTTCTTGATGACCTCGAACAGCGGCTCGAGGTCCTCGCTGTCGGGCAGCTCGCCGTTGCCGGGCTTGCTGAGCGAGGCGCGGCCGGCGCGGCCGGAGGCGAAGACGATCGGGAACTCGATCTGGTCCTCTTCGGCGTCGAGGTCCATGAACAGCTCGTAGGTCTCGTCGACGACCTCGTCGATGCGCGCGTCGGGCCGGTCGGTCTTGTTGACGACCAGGATGACCGGCAGCTTGGCCTCCAGGGCCTTGCGCAGCACGAACCGGGTCTGGGGGAGGGGGCCCTCGCTGGCGTCGACCAGCAGGACGACGCCGTCGACCATGGACAGGCCGCGCTCGACCTCGCCGCCGAAGTCGGCGTGGCCGGGGGTGTCGATGATGTTGATCGTCATCCCGTTGTGCCGGACCGCGGTGTTCTTGGCCAGGATGGTGATGCCCTTCTCACGCTCCAGGTCGTTGGAGTCCATGACGCGGTCATCGACGGCCTGGTTTTCGCGGAAGGCGCCGGACTGCCAGAGCATGGCGTCGACCAGGGTGGTCTTGCCGTGGTCGACATGGGCGACGATCGCGACGTTACGCAGGTCATCGCGCGTGGAGAAGGGCATGCGAACTCGCTTGGGTGAAGGATTGGAGGTTGCCGCAGACGTGCGGCCATACCGATTCTACTTGCCGTGCCCACGGGCCCCGGCCGTTCGCGGCGTAACCGCCGTACTCTACGCCCCGATTGCTCTATTTTGCACTGTTTGTGCCGCCCGGGCCTAGAGTTCGACCGCTCCTGTGGCGAATCTCTCCCCAGCGTCCCGGGCCTTCGGATCCAGACGGCGCGCACGCCTCCCCCGAACGCTCGGAACCCCTTGTGAGCAGGGCGTTTTCGCGCACATCAGAGACCATTCCAGCCCCAGGGGTCATGGGGGTTCCATTTGGCGTCATTTACCAATCCTTTGTACGCTCCTGCGGATCCGGCCGCTCGGCGCCCTGTCCAGGGCGGCGGCCGGACCGCCGAGTCCCCTTCGAGGGGAGCCGGGGACCCACCTCCCTGGGGCGAATCCGCGTCCGCGCGACGCGGTAGGGCGACTCCTGGCCCGAGCCCGTCAGCTAACCCGGTAGGCGGACGAGGAGAGGAGAAGACCGGTTTGACACCGGATCCCCAGCGTCGCCGTTTCGTCATGCCCATCGCCGGCGCGGCGTCCGCCGCCGCTGTGATCGCGATCGGCGCCGTCGTCGCTCCCGCGCAGGCCGCGCCGTCCCTCCCCGGACGGACCGCCGCCTTCGCCCCCAAGGCTCCCGCGGCTCCCCAGGCCCCCGCGGCCGCCGCGACCCCCAGCCCGAGCTCGACGGGGAAGCCCACCGAGAGTGAGCTGCGCAAGAGGCTGAACGCCCTCAACACCGAGGCCGAGAAGCTGACCGAGCAGTACAACAAGTCCCGCGTCGAGCTCGGCAAGGCCAAGGCCGCCCTGCGCGACGCCACCCGGCAGGCCGCCGCCCTGGAGGCCCAGGCTGCCCCGGCCCGCGAGCAGCTCAGCCGTTTCGCCGCCAGCAACTACATGACCGGCGGCCCCGACATGATGTTCGCCTCGGGCAACACCACCGAGGGACTTTCGGACTCGGCCTACCTGGCCCAGAACCAGGCCTCCGTCGTGAACGCCTTGCAGGCGCGCATCGACCAGGCCGTCCAGGCCCAGCGCGACGCGCAGGCCAAGAACACCGCCGCCCAGCAGGCCGCCGCCCAGGCCGAAAAGGCCAAGGCGGCGGCCAAGGCCAAGGTGGACGAGGTCACCAGGCAGCTGGACAAGCTGACCACCACGAAGGTCAAGGACCCCAAGTCCGGGTTGACCGTCACCATCCGGGGCTCCGACCTGCCCGCCAAGATGACCCGCAAGGCCCTCACCAAGCTCGGAAGCCCGTACGTGTGGGCGGCCGCGGGACCGGACAGCTTCGACTGCTCCGGCCTGGTCGTCTGGGCGTACGCGAAGGTCGGCAAGTCCGGGCTGCCGCATTACACCGGCGACCTCTTCGAGCTGGGCAGCAAGGTCGGCAAGGGCGGCCTGCGCGCCGGCGACCTGGTCTACTTCGGCGGAAGCCTCCACCACATGGGCATCTATGTGGGCGGCGGCCTCTACCTGCACGCTCCGCAGACCGGCGACGTCGTCAAGATCTCCAAACTCTCCGAGCGCTCCGATTACGCCGGGGCCAACCGCATCTCCTGACCCGTCACCTCACATCGCGCCGCGTCAGCGCAGATGGGACGCGATGGCCGCGACGACGGGCAGGTCGCCGGGCAGCCAGTCGACCTCGTGGAGCCCGTCCCGGCCCAGCCAGCGCAGCTCCAGATGCTCCAGGGCCCGCGGCTCGCCCTCGACGAGCTCGGCCGTCCAGACGCGCAGGACACTTCCGGTGCCCAGCGGCCAGTCGGTGCCGACGCGCTCGCCGAGGGCGACCTTGACGCCCAGCTCCTCGTGGCACTCCCGGACCAGCGCGTCCTGGTCGGACTCGCCCGGATCGACCTTGCCGCCGGGGAACTCCCAGCCGCCCGCCAGCTCGGCGGGCTCGGCCCGCTGGGCGGCGAGCAGCAGGCCGTCCCGGATGATCGCGGCACCTACGACAACATTGATGGTCATCACCCCTCCAGCCAATGATCCCTCCATAGGCCGCACGGGACGGGTGGAGGAGTTGAAGCCCAGGCGAATTCAGGCCCCGGCCGCCCGGGACGCGTGCGCCGCGCCGGCCGCCGCGACCGTCCGCGTGGCCCTCTCGACGATCTCCTCAAGATGCCCGCCGTGGGCCCCGCGCCAGTAGACCTGACCGCAGTCGCCGCAGCGCCCGTACACGTCGTAGCTGCGGAGCGTGCCCGCCCGGACCTGCGCCTCGATCTCCGCCTTGCCGGCGGGGACGAGCACGCCGTTGCAGGCGGTGCAGCGCGTCCAGGGCCGCAGCGCGGGCGCGAACCGGCCGAGCAGGTCGTCGAGCTGGTCGTCCGGCCGCGACCCGCGCACGTACGCGCCCAGCCACAACGCGCGGCGCCGCAGGAGCCCGCGGTCCTGGGTGAGCAGGACGCGCCGCTCCTCGTTCGCCTGGACGACCAGCGCCGGGTCGTCCATGTCGTTGTGGTAGGCGGTGTCGAGGCCGAGCAGCCGCAGCCGGCGGGCCAGCGTGCCGAGGTGGACGTCGAGCAGGAAGCGGGGCGCCTCCTGCCCCGGCTCCAGCGGCACCGGCTGCGGCCGGGGCACCGGCGCCACGCGCACCACGTCGCCCGCGGCGGGCCGCCGTGCCGGCTCGGCCGGCGCGCCGCCGATCGTGATGGGCCCCGCCTCGGGCAGCGGAACGCCGAGGGCCTCGACCAGGTGACCGATCGTCGACGTCCCGTCGAAGGGGACCCGCTGCCGCGCGCGCCGCCGGGACGCGGGCAGGAACGGCATCAGCTCCTCGGAGATCTCGAAATGCACGGCTGGGTGATTGTCGTCCAGGTCGTCCACGTCGCCAGCATGCCACGCGGTCGCCCTCCGTCACCTCCGATTAACGCGCCACTCGAACGCCCGGCTAACCGCCCACCCGGGCGGCGGTCTCGGCGATGCCGGCCAGCACGGCGGGAACGTCGTGATGGACGAGACGGCCGCCGCGCTTGACGATCCGCCCGCCGACCAGCACCGTGTCGACGCTGCTCGTGTCGGCGCACAGCACCACGGCCGCGATCGGGTCGTGCGCCGAGGCCATCCCGAGGGTGTCGGTGCGCAGCATGATGAGGTCGGCCTGCTTGCCCGGGCGGAGCGAGCCGGTGACGTCGGCCAGGCCCAGCGTCTCGGCGCCCTCGATGGTCGCCATGCGCAGCACGTCGCGGGTGGTGAAGCCCATGCCCGCGTCGTCCGGCCGGACGCGTTCGAACATGTACGCGGCGCGCATCAGGCTGAACATGTCGCCCGGGCCGGTCGCCACCGTGTCGCCGCTCAGCGAGGTGGGGAGGCCCGCCGCGCGGGCGCGGCCGGTGGGCGGGAGGCCGATGTTGAGCATCGTCTCGCTGGTCGGGGTCACCGAGACGCTGCCGCCGTTCGCCGCGATCCGCTTGAAGGCCTCGTCGGTGTAGAAGAGGCCGTGGACGTAGGTGGCCCGGTGGCCGAGGAGCCCCTCGCCTTCGAGCACGGCCAGACCTCGCTCCGCGCTCTCGGCGCTGTGGCCGCCCATGTGCGCGGTGACCGGCAGATCGAGCTCGCGCGCGACCCGCCACTCCGCGACGCCCCGTTCGGGACCGCCGATCTCCGGGCCGAACGCGGCGAGCGCCATGGAACGCGGGTCGTCACCGAAGTGCTCGCGGTGGACGCGGCGGGTCTCGGCGGCCATGGCGTCGAGATCGCCCCTGCCCCCGTACGCGTAGCCGAAGACGGACCGGATGCCGGCGGCTCTGAGCGCCTCGACGTTGGCGTCGGTGTGCGAGGGCGTGAGCTGGATGTGGGACCAGTCGAGCAGCGTCGTGATCCCGCTCTCCAGGCATTCGAGGGCGCCGCCGAGCACGCTCGCGTAGACGTCGCGCGCCTCGAAGCGCGGGGCGATGCCGTACAGGATCCGCTCCAGGTACACCGGGAGGGTGGTGTCCGGGAGGATCGCGCGGATCCCGGCCTGCCAGGTGTGGCGGTGGGTGTCGACGAACCCCGGCAGCACGATCGTGCCGCTCGCGTCGATCACCTCGGTGCCGGGGCCGGCGGCCAGGTCCGGGCCGACGGTGGCGATCAGCCCGTCGCGGACGAGCACGTCGGAGCCGCCGAGGACGGTGGGCACGGGGTCGGTGTCGATGACGACGCCGCCCTTGAGGAGGATGGATGTCATACTGAAAACCTTAATAAGAAGCTTTTCAAAAAGCAATCTGCGAGCCGAGTATCCTCGGGACGTGCGGGAAGACGTGCGGGACGCCGAGAACAGGGACGTCGTCGACGAGCTGGTGCCCACATGGGAGAACGACGGCGTGCCGGCCGCGATGATCGCCAACCTCGAGCTCGGCAAACGGGTTGCCTGGCTCGGCAACCTGCTCGAGCAGGCGATGCGCGCCGAGCTGGCCGAGCTCGGCCTGACCTACGCCGAGTTCGACGTCCTCGTCGCGCTCCGTCGCGCGGGCGAGCCGTACCGCCTCAAGCCCACCGAACTGACCCGCGCCCTCTTCCTGACCTCGGGCGGCACGAGCAACGTGCTCCAGCGGCTCACCAAGGAGGGGTACGTCGAACGCGACGCCGACCCCGGCGACGCGCGCAGCCGATGGGTGCGGCTGACCCCCGAGGGGCTGCGCGCGGCCGAGGCGGGCCTCAAGGTCACCGGCCGGGCCCAGCGGGAGGTGATGGCGGGCGTTCCGGAGGAGACCATGCGGCGGGCCGCCGACGCCCTCCGCGAGGTGCTGCTCGTCGTCGGCCGCCGCCGCGTCCGCTGACCGGGCCGAACTCCGATTTCTCCTGTCAAGGAACCAAAGCTCCCTGGGCCTCGTCCAAGCCGCGTGTCAATGCGGACGCGGCGAACCGTCATCGCCGGGGCCCTCGCCGCCTTCCTGGCGGCGGGGGTCCTCGCGCTCGGCCATCAACGCCTGTGGTGGGCACCCGACCCGCCCCGCGACGCGGGCTCGCTCGTGCTGCGCGTGCGGTTCGTCGGCGGCATGGGACCGCCCGGCGCACGCCCCGTCCCGGACCTGTCCCTGTACGGAGACGGCCGGCTCATCATCACGTCCCTCGACCTGGAGCGGATGCCCGCGCGGGAGCTGGTCAAGGACATGCGCCTCACTGACCGGGCCTACCGCCAGATCTATCGCGACGCCCGGCTGGCCGGTCTCGCCGAATCCCGCACCGTCGAGGGCAACCCCCATATCCTCGACGGCGGCCTGACGGAGATCACCCTGCTGGCCGACGGGAAGCCTCATGTGACGGCCGTCCACGCCGGCGCCGGGGGCGTGCGGGTCTGGCTGATCGACCAGCTGCTGGATCGGCTGGCCCTCGGCAAGACCAAAGGCGAGCCTCCCCGCAGCGACTTGGCAGGCCCGTCCCGCCTGTACCAGCCGGCGCGCATCGCCCTGCTGTCACGCGAGATCCCGAAGAGCGACACGTCCTCCAACGCGCAAGTTAGGCCCTGGCCCCTGCAACCGCTGGTCGCCAGCGCCTGCACTCTTCACGCAGGATCGGAGGCCGCGAGCATCTCCCAGCTCGTGGAGCCCGTCTCACCGAACACCCACTGGGCCAGCCAGGGCCGCCGCTTCGTTCTCACGGCACGCCCTCTGCTCCCCGACGAAGCCGACTGCGCGAGCCTCCCGCGCTGACCTACTTGCAGAGGTTCTGGCCGGGCTTCACACCGCCCTGGATCTTGTTGAGGGCGGCGGGGTCGGGAGCCAGGCGGACGCCCTGCTCGCCGATGACGAGCCGTACGCCCTCCGCGGAGGCCTTGCCGTCGGCGGTCAGTTCCGCGTTGGGCACCACGCGCGCCAGGGCCGTGGCCTGCCCCTCGGCGGCGGGCGCGTAGGTGATCTGGCTGACAGAGCTCTTCGAGCCCTTCTCGACCTTCTCGGCGACATCGAAGCCGCGCTTGCCGAGCTGCTTGACGATGCGGTCGATGAGCTCGCGCTTACCGCCCGCGTCGACGACCGTCACCTTGACCTTCTTCGGGGCGACGGCCTGCTCCGGCTTGGCGGTCTTGTCCGGCGGCGCGGCGGGCAGGTCGTTGTCGTGCCGGATCGCCTCGAACATGGGCTTGGCGAGGTCCATGTCCCACTGGACGCGGTTGGGGTCCGGGGCGTAGTCCTTCACCGGAACGGTGACGAACCGCACCTGCCCGGCGCTCATGCCCTTCAGGCCCTCGGCCAGCTTCTTCATCGCGCCCAGGTCGAGCTCGTCGTCGGTCGTCACCGACTTGGTCACGGCCTTGAGGAACTTGTAGGTCTTGGCGGGGTCGGTCAGCACCTCGCCGCTGGTGGCCTTGTCGACGACCGACGCCATGAACTTCTGCTGGCGTTCGATACGGCCCAGGTCGCCGCCGTCGCCCAGCGAGTAGCGGGCGCGGACGTAGCCGAGGGCCTGCTCGCCCTTGACGGTCTGCTTGCCGGCCGGGAGGGAGAGCTCCGCGCGCGGGTCGTTCACCGGCTTGTCGAGGCAGATGTCCACGCCGTCCAGCGCGTCCACCATGCGCTTGAAACCGGAGAAGTCCACCTGGACGAAGTGGTCGATGTGGATGCCGGTCAGCGATTCGAGGGTCTTCCAGGTGCAGGTCGGGCCCGCGTAGGCGAACGCGGCGTTCAGCATCCCGAACTGGGCCGGGACGGTGCCGCCCTTCTCCTTCTTGCAGTCGGGAATCTTCACCATCGAGTCGCGGGGGAAGCTGATCCCCACGGCCTGGTCCCGGTTCGGCGAGAGGTGGAGCAGGATCGCGGTGTCCGAGCGGGCGCCGAGCATGCCCGCCCCGTAGCGGGAGTTGTCGCCCTCGCGGGTGTCGGAGCCGAGCAGCAGGATGTTGAGGGACTTGTTGAGCTTCTGGGGCCGGTCGGTGCCGAGCTGGTCCTTGACGTCCTTCTGCTTGATGCCGCTTCTGAGGTCGTAGTAGAGCCCGGCCGCGCCCGCTCCGGCGGCCAGCACCACGAGGGCGGCCCCGATCGCCGTGCCGCGCAAGACCTTCTGCTTGCGGGTCCATGGCTTCCGCCGCCTGCCGCTCTGCTCGGACGCGGGCTCCACGGGGGTGTTCTGGGCGGCGGTGTCCCCCGTGGCATCTTCGTTGCGGGGGTCTGTGTCGCTCATCCGGGTTCCGTCTCGGGCAGGCCCTTGTGGGGCGAAGTTTGGCGGGTTATGAGGGGTTTGCCAGTTTATGCAGCGCGGCGCGTGGTCAGCGGTGCCCTGCCGGCCTGGTGAAGCCCCCGATGTTGGATGCGCGAATCGCCCGATCTGTTGACAAGTCCGGCAGAAATTGTGGACCGATACGAAGAGCCGCCGCTCCTACCATGCCGGATCGCGCTCGTCACCATTCCGCAGGGCCATAATCGCTGCGTAGCCGTGACGCCGACGACGGGATCGGCCAAACTCTGTGGTCAGGGTCACATGAAGGCCTGGCTGTTATGTGTGTCACAGTGCCAGGCTGGTGGCGTAAGGTCGCTTCGCTGGAAGCGCACACGAGGCGTCACTGTCTGCTTCGACGCCTGTCTTTCCCGCTTGCCCGCGGCCGGGCGCGACGGCCGTGACCGGGTGACCGGAACGGCCCCTCTCGGCCCGTGTCCGATCGATGGCCGGCGTCGGCCGCTCCCCGGTCGGCCGGAGGCGGGGCTGTCAGGTGAAGGCCGGCGGCAGGCGGCGGCATGAGTGCGTCCGACCGTGGTACGGGGACCCGATGACCCGAGCTCAGGAGAGCGATCGATGAGCACTGTGGAGGCGCCCGGCAAGCAGCGCGCCCAGATCAAGGAACGCACGCTCCGCAAGGACAACTGGCGCATCTATCCGATCACGACGTTCGTGATCTTCACTGCGTGGGTCGTCTACGCGACCATCCGGGCGTTCTGGGGGGCCGCCTTCTTCGTCCCGGAGTATCACTACCTCACGCCGTTCTACTCGCCCTGCGTGAACGAGATCTGCAACAACGTCACGGTCAACGGGCACACCGGCGACGCGGCGGAGTTCGGCACGTTCCTGCCGGCGGGCACCCGGGGCTTCATCCCGTTCGCGGCGCTGTCGCTGCCGTTCCTGCTGCTGTTCCGGCTGACGTGCTACTACTACCGCAAGGCCTACTACCGCTCGTACTGGGCCTCGCCGCCCGCGTGCGGGGTCGCCGAGCCGCACAAGAAGTACAGCGGCGAGCGCCGCTTCCCGCTGATCGGCCAGAACCTGCACCGCTACTTCTGGCTCGCCGCCTTCGCCATCTCGCTCATCAACACCTACGACGCGATCATGGCGTTCCACGGCAAGGACGGCGGCTTCGGCATCGGCCTCGGCACGATCATCCTGTGGGCGAACGTCGTCCTGCTGTGGATCTACACGCTGTCGTGCCACTCCTGCCGCCACATCGTCGGAGGGCGGCTCAAGAACTTCTCCAAGCACCCCGTCCGCTACTGGATGTGGGGCCAGGTCTCCAAGCTCAACCAGCAGCACGGCCGGTACGCGCTGATCACGCTCGGCTCGCTGGTCGTCGCCGACCTCTACGTCGCCCTGGTGGCCAGCGAGACGATCTCCGACCTGCGAATCTTCAACTAAGGAAGCCGGCTGATGACTGAGATCGAGAGGCACTCGTACGACGTCGTCGTCATCGGCGCGGGCGGCGCCGGGCTGCGCGCCGCCATCGAGGCCCGCCTCCAGGGCAAGAAGACGGCGATCATCTCCAAGTCGCTGTTCGGCAAGGCCCACACCGTGATGGCCGAGGGCGGCGCCGCCGCGGCGATGGGGAACGTCAACCCCAACGACAACTGGCAGGTCCACTTCCGCGACACCATGCGCGGCGGCAAGTTCCTCAACAACTGGCGCATGGCCGAGCTGCACGCCAAGGAGGCCCCCGACCGGGTCTGGGAGCTCGAGCACTGGGGCGCGCTGTTCGACCGCACCAAGGACGGCAAGATCAGCCAGCGCAACTTCGGCGGGCACGAGTACCCGCGGCTGGCGCACGTCGGCGACCGTACCGGCCTGGAGCTGATCCGCACCGCCCAGCAGAAGATCGTCGCCCTCCAGCAGGAGGACCACCGGGAGTTCGGCGACTACGACGCCCGGCTCAAGGTGTGGGCCGAGACCACGGTCACCCGGCTCCTCCTCGACGGCGACAAGATCGCCGGTGTGTTCGCCTACGTCCGCGAGACCGGCAAGTTCGTGGTCTTCGAGGCCCCGGCGGTCGTGCTGGCCACCGGCGGCATCGGCAAGGCGTTCAAGGTCACGTCCAACTCCTGGGAGTACACCGGCGACGGCCACGCGCTCGCGCTGCTCGCCGGCGGCACGCTGCTCAACATGGAGTTCGTGCAGTTCCACCCGACCGGCATGGTCTGGCCGCCGTCGGTGAAGGGCATCCTCGTCACCGAGTCGGTGCGCGGCGACCGCGGCGTCCTCAAGAACTCCGACGGCGAGCGGTTCATGTTCGAGTACATCCCCGAGGTGTTCAAGGACAAGTACGCCACCACGCCCGAAGAGGCCGACCGCTGGTACGACGACCCCGACAACAACCGGCGCCCGCCGGAGCTGCTGCCGCGTGACGAGGTGGCCCGCGCCATCAACTCCGAGGTCAAGGCGGGCCGCAACTCGCCGCACGGCGGCGTCTTCCTGACCGTCGTCGGGCGCATGCCCGGCGGCGCCGAGGAGATCAGGCGCCGGCTGCCCGCGATGCACCACCAGTTCAAGGAGCTGGCCGACGTCGACATCACGCAGGAGGCGATGGAGGTCGGCCCGACCTGCCACTACGTGATGGGCGGCGTCGAGGTCGACCCCGACACCGGCGCCGCGCTCGTGCCCGGCCTGTTCGCCGCGGGCGAGTGCTCCGGCGGCATGCACGGCTCCAACCGGCTCGGCGGCAACTCGCTCACCGACCTGCTGGTCTTCGGCCGCCGCGCCGGGCTCGGCGCCGCGGAGTACGTCGACGCGCTCGGCGAGGGGCGGCCCGCCGTTCCCGAGGCCGAGGTCGAGGCGGCCACCACCGAGGCCCTCGCCCCGTTCGAGCGCAAGGGCGGCGAGAACCCGTACGCGGTGCACGCAGAGCTCCAGACCACCATGAACGAGCTCGTCGGGATCATCCGCAGGCAGGGCGAGCTGGAGCAGGCGCTCGAGGCCCTCGACAAGCTGCGCGAGCGCGTGGCCAACGTCAGCGTCGAGCCGGTGGCCGTCAACGACGGCCGCGGCTACCATCCGGGCTGGCACCTCGCCCTCGACCTGCGCAACATGCTCCTGGTCTCCGAGGCGATCGCCAAGGCCGCGCTCGAACGCACGGAGTCGCGCGGCGGCCACACCCGCGAGGACCATCCGGGCATGTCGGCCGACTGGCGGAAGGTCAACCTGGTCTGCCGCCTCACCGGCGACGCCGACGACCCGCGCGTGGAGCTCAAGCGCCAGCCGATGGAGCCGATGCGGGACGACCTGATCGGCCTCTTCGAGACCGACGAGCTGAAGAAGTACCTCACCGCCGAGGAGCTGCCCGGCGCGGCCGAGGCCACCGATGCCGAGGCCACCGGTGACGAGGCGACCGAGACGGAGGAGAACGAATGAGCTACGAGGCCAAGTTCCGGGTCTGGCGCGGCGACGAGGGCGACGGCGAGCTCAAGGACTACGCCGTCGAGGTGAACGAGGGCGAGGTCGTCCTCGACATCATCCACCGTTTGCAGGCCACCCAGGCGCCGGACCTCGCCGTCCGCTGGAACTGCAAGGCCGGCAAGTGCGGCTCCTGCTCCGCCGAGATCAACGGCATGCCGCGGCTGCTCTGCATGACCCGGATGTCGACGTTCGAGCCGGACGAGACCATCACGGTCACCCCGGTGCGCACGTTCCCGGTCATCCGCGACCTGGTGACCGACGTGTCCTTCAACTACGAGAAGGCGCGCCAGATCCCCTCGTTCGACCCGGGCGACACCAAGCCGGGCGAGTTCCGCATGCAGCAGGTCGACGTCGAGCGCTCGCAGGAGTTCCGCAAGTGCATCGAGTGCTTCCTGTGCAACAACGTCTGCCACGTCATCCGTGACCACGAGGAGAACAAGCCCGAGTTCGCGGGCCCGCGCTTCCTCATGCGGATCGCGGAGCTGGAGATGCACCCGGCCGACGCCGCCGACCGGCGGGAGATCGCCCAGGAGGACCACGGTCTCGGCTTCTGCAACATCACCAAGTGCTGCACCGAGGTCTGCCCGGAGCACATCAAGATCACCGACAACGCCCTCATCCCCCTGAAGGAGCGGGTCGTCGGCCGCCGCTACGACCCCGTGGTCTGGCTCGGCTCCAAGCTCGGCATCGTCAAGAAGGGCCAGGACACCCCGTCCGCCTGACCTGAACGATGGTCGAAGGCCGGTCCCGCCCAGCGGGGGACCGGCCTTCGGTGTCGAGAGGGGTGGCGGTGTGGAGGGACGGCGGGGCGGCGGAAGGGCGATGGCGGGCACGTCGGCGGGCGGCGTGCCCCCGTCACCGCCGCCCGCCGTACCGCCGTTCCCCGTGAACGTCACCCTGTGCGTGAACCCGCGCGAAACCCGCGACCGCACGCGCCGCGATCATCCTTCACCCGGCCGTCGCGGGCTGAATAGGGAGAAGTACACACAACGCGTAATGTATTCGTGATTGTGCAGGGCATTACGAGCCGTCAGGATCGCTCTAGCGTGAGAACATGAACCCCCTCGAACCGGGTTCGTTCCTCGCGGAGCTCACGGCGGTGGAGCGTGCCGACCTGCACATGCGCGGCCGGGTACGCGATCTCGGCCGCGGGGACGTGCTGTTCACCGAGGGTGAGGAGTCCACCTGGGTCGCGGTCCTGCTGGCCGGGCGGGTCAAGGCGTTCTCCTATCGCGAGCACGGCGGCGAGGCGCTGCTGGCGGTGCGCGGGCCGGGCGCGCTGCTCGGCGAGGTCGCGGCGATCGACGGGCTGCCGCGTTCCGCCACGGTCACCACGCTGGAGCCGGCGCAGGCACTGGCGCTGACCGCCGACGAGTTCATGGCGTTCCTCCAGGCGCACGGCCGCGTGTCGATCCTCATCATGCGGACGCTCTGCCAGCGGTGGCGCGACGCCGACCGCAAGCGGGTCGAGTTCGGCATGTTCGACGCGACCGGCCGGGTGGCGCAGCGGCTGGTCGAGCTGGCCGAACGTTTCGGGGTCCCGTACGAGCGGGAGAGCGTGCGGATCACCCTCAACCTGTCCCAGGAGGAGCTGGCGGGCTGGGTCGGGGCGTCCCGCGAGGCGGTCAGCAAGGCCCTGCGCACCCTGCGCCGGCACGGCTGGATCGAGACCGGCCGGCGGCGCGTCATCGTGCACGACCTCCAGGCCCTCCGGCGTCACGCCCGCTGAGCGGCGGGGGCGGCATGAGGGCACCGTTTTCGATAGCCCTACGCTATGAAGCGTGCAATTGCAGCAGCTCGCCTACTTCGTCGCCGTCGCCGAGGTACGGCACTTCACCCAGGCGGCCGAGCTGCTGCGCGTCGCCCAGCCTTCGCTCTCCAAACAGATCAGGGCGCTGGAGACGGAATTGGGCGCCTCGCTGTTCAGCCGCGCGCGGGGCAACATCACGCTGACTCCGGCAGGCGAAGCGCTGCTGCCCCTCGCCAAGCGGATTCTCGCGGACGTCGACACCGCCCGGCTCGAAGTCCAGGAGCTCGCCGGGCTCCGGCGCGGACGCGTCCGGCTGGGCGCGACGCCGTCGTTGTGCGCCGGGCTGCTGGGAGACGTGCTGCGACGCTTCCACGACACCTATCCGGGCGTGCAACTGCTCGTCGAAGAGGGCGGATCGCGTGACCTCGTCCGCGAGCTGACCCGCGGTTCGCTCGATCTCGCCCTCGTGATCCTGCCCCTGCACGGGGACGCCCCCCTGGAGACGACGCCGATCCTGCGCGAGCACCTCGTCGTGGTGTCCCCGGCGGCGGGCTCCGGTGCGCCCCGCCGTCCCCACCTGCGCATCGAGGACCTGCGGAACCGGCCGCTGGTGATGTTCCGCTCCGGGTACGACCTGCGCGAGGCGACCATCGGGGCCTGCCGCGCCGCCGGGTTCGAGCCGAGATTCGCCGTCGAGGGCGGCGAGATGGACGCGGTGCTGAGATTCGTGGAGGCGGGGTTGGGGATCGCGGTCGTGCCGAGCATGGTGCTGGCCGGCCGGCCCGGTCTGCGCGGCACGCCGCTCGTGCTGACCGAGCACCCCGACGAGGCCGCCGCGGCCCGGCGCGGCCAGCCCGGGCCCGGCCTGCTGCGGACGATCGCGCTGGCCCACCGCAAGGACGTGGATCTCACCCACGCCGCCCGCGCGTTCCAGGAGACGCTGGAGACCTTCCTGATCGAGGCCGCCCTCGCCGGCAGCCTTCCCGCCGGTGTCGAGTCGCTGCTGTCCACGTCCCGCTGACGCCGACCCTTCGCGCAGACGCCCACCCTTCGCTCGGGCGCCGTCAACGACAAGCCTCACCGATTCTCGGTCGCGGCTCTCGGCGCCTTTTGTTCACCTTTGTCCCGGCCTGCGGATCTAGTGTCCGGCGTGTACGCAAACGATCTCTAGCCCCCTCGGAGACGTCATGCAACCGCCCCTCCGCCGCCTGACCTTGCTCGTGACCGCGCCCGTCGCGGTCTCGGCGCTCGTCGCGCTCCCGGCCTCGGCCGCTCCCGCCGCGCCGTCCGCCGGCGCCGCCGCTCCCGCCTCGTCCGCTCTGACCACCACCGCGCCGGAATGCAGCGAGGAACCGCGCGACCTCCCCACCTGGAAGTTCATCGACTACAAGGAGATGCGCCGCGAGCTCGCCCGCATCCAGCGGATCAGCCATGGCCGCGTGAACGTGAAGGCCGCCGGCAAGTCCAACCGCGGCCGCACGATCTACACGGCCACGGTCGGCACCGGCAAGAAGGTCTTCCTCGTCACCAGCGAGATCCACGGCAACGAGAAGACCGGGACCACCGCGCTGCTGCGCATGCTGAAGTGGCTCGGCACGTCCGGCTCTCCCGAGGCCGAGCGCCTGCGCCGCACCGTCACGTTCGTCGCCGTTCCGAAGATCAACCCGGACGGCGCCGGGCTCGACCGGCGCGGCAACGACAACGCCTGGGCCGAGGTCCAGAAGGACTTCCCGCAGCTGGCCGGGCGTCCGCCCGCGTGGAACTACCTCAACACCTCGCAGCAGGGTGACGACTACACCGAGCGTCCGGGCTTCGACCTCAACCGCGACTTCAACCCGAACCTCAAGTACGTCCCCAAGGCGGCGGACGTGCCGGGCGAGTCGGCGCAGCCCGGCTGGTTCCTCAACCCCGAGTCGCAGACCCTGCGCGACATCTACACCAAGCTGCGCGCCCGCAAGGGCAAGGTCGACGTCTACGTGGACCTCCACCACCAGGGCGCCTGCGTACGTGAGGACGCCCAGAACCGGCTCCTCGACGTGGCGGTCGACTACCCGCCGCTGCCCGACAAGTTCTTCGAGCCCGGCGGCAAGTACGCGCCGTACGCCAAGACGTACGCCAAGAAGCTCTCCAAGCAGCTCGCCGTCAGCGCGGCGCGCGGCATCGAGAACCGCGGCTACATCCCCGCCCGCTACCCGCACGCGCCGACCCGCGACCTGCCCGGCCAGGCCCGCTGCTCGCTCGCGATGATCGGCACCGGCACCGTCCTGTTCGAGGTGCGCGGCCAGACGCAGACGATGGGCCACTACATGTCGGAGCGGTTCACCCGCGCGGTCACCTCAGGGCTCACCAACATGCTGAACGACCTGTCGACCGGCAAGGTGTACGGCATCGACCCCGACGCGTTCGAGAAGTTCCCCGGCACGGTCGAGGACGCCGCCGCCACCGCGCTCCGCCACGCCCACGACGGCGACGTGGAGTGACCGACCTGGGGTAACGCTCGCCGGACGCAAAGACGCGCGGACACAAAGACGCCCCGGGCCATCACGGCCCGGGGCGTCTTCCTCGGCTGGCAGCAGCTTACTTCTTCTTGCCCCCGGCGGTCGCCTTCAGGAAGTCGCCATTCAGGCGGCTGATGAAGTCCTGCGAGATCCCCTTCGGGCAGGCCGCGGTGCACTCGCCGGTGTTGGTGCAGCCGCCGAAGCCCGCGTCGTCGTGGGCCTCCAGCATGTTGACCACCCGGTCCCAGCGCTCGGGCTGCCCCTGCGGCATCAGCCCGAGGTGGCTGACCTTGGCGCCCAGGAAGAGCGACGCGGAGCCGTTCGGGCACGCCGCCACGCAGGCTCCGCAGCCGATGCACTCGGCCGCCTCGAAGGCCTTGTCGGCGTCCGGCTTGGGCACCGGCGTCGCGTGGGCCTCCGGCGCGGTGCCGGTCGGGGCGGTGATGTAGCCGCCGGCGGCGATGATGTCGTCGAACGCCGACCGGTCGACGACCAGGTCCTTGACGACCGGGAACGCCTTGGCCCGCCACGGCTCGACGTCGATGGTCTCGCCGTCCTTGAACTTGCGCATGTGCAGCTGGCAGGTCGTGGTCATCTTCTCCGGCCCGTGCGGGGTGCCGTTGATGACCAGCGAGCACATGCCGCAGATGCCCTCGCGGCAGTCGTGGTCGAACGCGACCGGCTCCTCGCCCTTGGCGATGAGCTCCTCGTTCAGGACATCCAGCATCTCCAGGAAGGACGCGTCGGGGGAGATGTCGTCGATCTTGTAGACGACCATCTTGCCCTTGTCCTCGGGGCCCTTCTGGCGCCAGACCCGCAGTTTGAGCTTCACTTGTAAGACCTCTGGCTCGGCTTGACGTATTCGAACTCCAGGGCCTCCTTGTGGAGGACCGGCTGCTCGTCCTCTCCGCCCCATTCCCAGGCGGCGACGTAGGCGAAGTTGACGTCGTCGCGCTTGGCCTCGCCGTCCTCGTCCTGGCTCTCGGCGCGGAAGTGGCCGCCGCAGGACTCGGCGCGGTGCAGGGCGTCGATCACCATGAGCTCGCCCAGCTCCAGGAAGTCGGCGACACGGCCGGCCTTCTCCAGTTGCTGGTTGAGCTCCTCGCCCTTGCCGGTGACCTTGACCCGCTCCCAGAACTCCTTGCGAAGGGCCGGGATCAGCTCCAGGGCCTTGCGGAGGCCCTCCTCGGTGCGCTCCATGCCGCAGTACTCCCACATGATGTGGCCGAGTTCGCGGTGGAAGGAGTCCACGGTGCGGTCGCCGTCGATAGAGAGCAGCTTCTCGATCTGGTCCCTGACCCGCTGCTCCGCCTCGGCCACCGGCTGCTCGCCGACCTCGCCGAGGTTGTGCTCGGCGATGTAGTTGCCGACGGTCGTCGGCAGGACGAAGTAGCCGTCGGCCAGGCCCTGCATCAGCGCGGACGCGCCGAGGCGGTTGGCACCGTGGTCGGAGAAGTTGGCCTCACCGATCACGAAGAGGCCCGGGATGGTGGACTCCAGGTCGTAGTCCACCCAGAGGCCGCCCATCGTGTAGTGCACGGCGGGGTAGATGCGCATCGGCATCTCGTACGGGTTCTCGCCCGTGATCCGCTCGTACATCTCGAAGAGGTTGCCGTACTTGGCCTCGACCGCCTTCAGCCCGAGCCGCTCGATCGCGTCGGCGAAGTCGAGGTAGACGCCGAGCCCGCCGGGGCCGACGCCGCGGCCCTCGTCGCAGACGTTCTTGGCGGCGCGGGAGGCGATGTCACGCGGGACCAGGTTGCCGAACGAGGGGTAGATGCGCTCCAGGTAGTAGTCGCGCTCGTCCTCGGGGATGTCGGCGGGCCTGCGCGTGTCGCCGGCTTTCTTCGGCACCCACACCCGGCCGTCGTTGCGCAGCGACTCCGACATCAGGGTCAGCTTCGACTGGTGGTCGCCGCTGACCGGGATGCAGGTCGGGTGGATCTGCGTGTAGCACGGGTTGCCGAAGTAGGCACCGTGCTTGTGCGCGCGCCAGGAGGCGGTGACGTTG
Organism: Spirillospora sp. NPDC048911; assembly: GCF_043198015.1. NCBI lineage: Bacteria > Bacillati > Actinomycetota > Actinomycetes > Streptosporangiales > Thermomonosporaceae > Spirillospora > Spirillospora sp. NPDC048911. The sequence continues at coordinate 186,439 of NZ_JBICUD010000012.1, forward strand.
GAGCCCATGGCGTTGGTCGACAGGAAGTAGACGTTCCCGTAGCCGCCGGACGCCAGCACCACCGCGTCGGCGGTGTAGCTCTTGACCTCGCCGCTGATCAGGTCGCGGACGACGACGCCGCGCGCCCGCCCGTCCTCGATGATCAGGTCGAGCATCTCGTGGCGCGCGTGCAGCTCGACGTTGCCCGCGTCCACCTGGCGCATGAGGGCCTGGTAGGCGCCGAGCAGCAGTTGCTGGCCTGTCTGGCCGCGGGCGTAGAACGTGCGCGACACCTGCGTCCCGCCGAACGAGCGGTTGTCGAGCAGGCCGCCGTACTCACGGGCGAACGGCACGCCCTGCGCGACGCACTGGTCGATGATCTGCGTGGAGATCTCGGCGAGGCGGTGCACGTTCGACTCGCGGGCGCGGAAGTCGCCGCCCTTGACCGTGTCGTAGAAGAGGCGGTGCACGCTGTCGCCGTCGTTGCGGTAGTTCTTGGCCGCGTTGATGCCGCCCTGCGCCGCGATCGAGTGGGCCCGCCGCGGGCTGTCCTGGAAGCAGAACTGGATGACGTGGTAGCCGGCCTCACCGAGGGTGGCGCCGGCGGAGCCGCCCGCCAGGCCCGTCCCGATGATGATGATCTTCTTCTTGCGCTTGTTGGCCGGGTTGACGAGCTTGGCCTGGAACTTGCGCGTGGTCCAGCGATCCTCGACCGGGCCGGCCGGGGCCTTGGCGTCGGCGATCGGCTCGCCGCTCTTGTAGAAGCCGTCGTAGGTCATGATCAGCCCACCCATCCGAAGGTGACGGAGACGGGCACCGCGAGGAAGCCGAGGGCCACCACGGCGCCGATCGTGGCGGCGAGGGCGCGCAGCGCGCGGTCGTTGCGCGGGGAGCGCAGGCCGAGCGTCTGCATCGCGCTCCACACTCCGTGCCGGAGGTGCAGCCCGACGAGCAGGACGGCCACGACGTAGAAGACCGTGATGTACCAGTGGGACGGCTGGAAGTCCTCGATCACGCGCTCGTACGGGGTGGCGTCACGGCCCGCGGGGTTCACGACGAGGAACGTCATGTCGAGCAGGTGCCAGATCACGTACAGGGCGATGATGATGCCGCCGTACCGCATGGTGTGGACCGCGTAGCCCTGCGCGTGCGACTTCTTCTTCGACTTGTACTTGACCGGGCGGGCGTGCGCGGCACGCTTGCCCAGCGAGATCGCCGACCACATGTGCAGGACGATCGAGACCGCCAGCGTGACCTCGAGGGCCGTCAGCACGGTCCGGTAGGGGACCGCGGGCTCGCCGAGGGTCCGCAGCCAGTGCGAGTAGTGGTTGAAGTCCTCCGCGCCCAGGAAGATCTTCAAGTTCCCGACCATGTGCGCGATCAGGAACAGCACGAGGATGCCGCCGGTGACGGCCATGACCGCCTTCTTCCCGACGGTCGACCGGTAGATCGCAGGTATCGCTATAGCCACAAGCCGGACGGTAAGCCCGGCTCGGCAGCACGATCCAAGTCATCACCGCACTCGTTTCGATAGCCGCAGGCTATGCAGGGTGCGGCACCGGGGCTTTCACGTTTTCAACCGAACCTAAAGGTGAGTGACCTCACAAGCTCCGCAGGAACTTGCCGAGATCTCCCCACCACGCACGCGAGCGCGCTACCTGAGCTGGAGCGAGCGCCAGCGAAGCTTCACGCGAAGATCGCGAAGCGATGTCGCGCTCGCCCCTTTTACGGTTTGATCCCGAGCCGCCAGGCGAGGGTTCAAGGCCGTGAAAGCAGTAGTACGGCAAGGTCGTCGGTGAGGGCGTCGCCGTTGAGGTCCTCGACGCGGGTGACGAGCTCGTCGATCAGGCCGCGGCCGGTGGCGCCGCGGGAGCGGGCCTGGGCGGCCAGGTCGACCAGGCCCTCGGTGCCGAGGCGGCGGGAGCCCTCGCCGACACGGCCCTCGATCAGGCCGTCGGTGTAGAGCATCAGGCTCCAGGCCGACTCGCCGAGGTCGATCTCGGTGGTGGGCCATTCGGCGCCGGGGACCAGGCCGAGGGCGGGGCCGTGCGCGTACTCGGGCAGCGCCCTGACCTTGGCCTCGCCGTTCTCGTCGGCCTGGAACAGCAGCGGCGCGGGGTGGCCGGCCAGATGCATGCGGGCGGTACGGCGGGACGGCGCGATCGTGATCATGCAGAGCGTCGTGAAGATCTCTTCGCTGCGCCGTTCGTGGCCGAGGACCGTGTCGAGCGTGGCCAGGAGCTGCTCGCCGGAGTGCCCGGCGAGCACGAGCGTGCGCCAGGCCATGCGCAGCTGGACGCCGAGCGCCGCCTCGTCCGGGCCGTGGCCGCAGACGTCACCGATCATCAGGTGCACCGCGCCGCTCTCGGTCTGCACGGTGTCGTAGAAGTCGCCGCCCAGCAGCGCCCGGCGGCGGCCGGGCCGGTACCGGGTGTGGTGGCGCAGCGTCGGGTCGTCGATCAGCGGGACGGGCAGCAGGCCGCGCTCCAGCCGGGCGTTCTCGCGGCCCATGATCCGGGCCTCGACGAGCCGCCGCTCGGTCTCCTCGGCGCGCTTGCGCTCGACGGCGTAGCGGATGGCGCGGGCCAGCAGCGGCCCGTCGACCTCCTGCTTGACGAGGTAGTCCTCGGCTCCGGCCGCGACCGCGCGCACCCCGAGATGGGCGTCGTTGATGCCGGTCAGCACCACGACCGCGGCCCGTTCGGACAGCGCCAGCACCTGGCGCAGGCCCTCGATGCGGTTGATGCCGGGAGCGGAGAGGTCGACGATGACGCACTGCGTGCGCCGGGTCAGCTTGCGGCGCGCGACGTCGAGATCCTCGGCGACGGTGATCTGCGCGGTGAGGCCGGTCTCGGCGAGCATCTTCTCGACCAGGAACACATCGGCCGGGTCGTGGCCGATGAGGAGCAGGTCGATTCGGTCCTCGGCGCCCTGGGCGACGGGATGCGGGTGATGGCTGATGGTGCTCACAGGGATACCGGTTTCCGGACTGCGCTGGGATGGCGGCGGCGATCGTTGACGTGGCTGGCTCCCACGACGGCCTGGCCGCACGGAGACCCCCAGGGGGTCAAATCCGGCGGAACGAGCCGCGCACCGGGGAGGCGGCTGCTGCATAGCCGCCGGGGTCCCGGCTCATGGAGCGGAGAAAACGTCGCTCCGTACTGCACCGACCATAGCGTCTCTGATCACGATTGTGCATCCCCGGAGGGCCTCTTACGGCATCTGTCCGGTGATGTGATGCTTGCCGGTAAACGTCCGTTCGGCCGGAAAATCAGTCGAAGTTCGCTCCGGGTGATGCCTACTCTGCGGCCTGTGAAGTCGTTGCCGGTCGCGGACCCCGGGACCCCGGACCATCGCTCGCCGGTGCGCTATCTCCTCTGGCTGTCCCGGACCCAGGCCCGTTCGATCGTCGCCGGCGCGCTGCTCGGCGTGGTCTGGATGCTCAGCCAGGCGCTCATGCCGGCCGCGATCGGCCGCGCCATCGACGCGGGGGTGGCCGCCAAGGACGGCACGGCGCTCGTGACCTGGGCGGCCGTGCTGGTCGGCCTGGGCACGGTCCAGGCGGCCAGCGGCGTCACCCGGCACCGGCTGGCGGTCTTCAACTGGCTGTCCGCCGCGTACCGCACGGTCCAGATCGTCGTCCGCCAGTCCACGCGCCTGGGCGCCACCCTGCCGAAACGCCTGAGCGCGGGCGAGGTGGTGAGCGTGGGCGTCTCGGACGTGGCCCACATCGGCGACGCCATGGACATCGTGGCGCGCGCGTCCGGCGCCGTGGTCGCCATCGTGGCGGTCGCCGGGATCCTGCTGGCCACCTCGCCGCCGCTGGGCCTGGTCGTGCTGATCGGCGTGCCGCTGATCCTGGCGATCGCCGCGCCGCTGCTCCGCCCGTACCGCGAACGTGAGCAACGTCACCGCGAGCTGGTCGGCGAGCTCAACACCCGCGCCACCGACCTGGTGGCCGGGCTGCGGGTGCTGCGCGGCATCGGCGGCGAAGGGCTCTTCGCCGGGCGGTACCGCGCCGAGTCGCAGCGGGTGCGGCGGGCGGGGGTGGACGTGGCGCGCGCGGAGTCCCGGCTCACCGGCGCCGAAGTGCTGCTGCCGGGGCTGCTGATCGCGCTGGTGACCTGGCTCGGTGCCCGGTTCGCGGCCGAAGGGACGATCACGCCCGGGCAGCTCGTGGCGTTCTACGGGTACGCGGTGTTCCTGATCCATCCGCTGAAGACGATCGGCGAGGCCGCGAGCAAGCTGACCAAGGGGCATGTGGCGGCGGGCCGGGTGGTCCGGTTGCTGGAGATCGAGCCCGAGATCCGGCTCGCCGGGACGGCGCGTCCGGACGGGCCCGGTGAGCTGGTGGACGCGGCGTCCGGCCTGGTCGTGCGCCCCGGGCGCCTCACCGCGATCGCCGCCGCCGACCCGCGTGACGCGCAGGCCATCGCCGACCGGCTGGGGCGCTACGCCGACGGGGACGTCACCTACGGGGGCCTGCCGCTGCGCGATCTCGCCGGCGTCCGCGAACGGATCCTCGTGGCGGTGAACGAGGACCGTCTCTTCTCCGGGCCCCTCCGCGACAGCCTCAGCCCGCCGGGGCGGTCCGCCGATCTGGCGGCGGCGGTGGCGGCGGCGAACGCGGAGGACATCGTCGAGGCGGCGGGCTTCGACGCGCACGTCGTCGAGGCGGGCCGGGAGTTCTCGGGCGGCCAGCAGCAGCGGTTGCGGCTGGCCCGGGCGCTGGCCGCCGACCCTGAGGTCCTGGTGCTGGTGGAGCCGACGAGCGCCGTCGACGCGCACACCGAGGCGCGTATCGCCGACCGGCTCGCCGCCGCCCGTACCGGCCGGACGACCGTGGTGTGCACGACCAGCCCGCTCGTGCTGGACCGGGCCGATCACGTCGTCTACGTCGAGGACGGCACGGTGATCGCCGAGGGCGGCCACCGCGGGCTGCTTGAGACCGAGCCGCGCTACGCGGCGACCGTGACCAGGGGAGAGGCCGTCACCACGCTCTGAAGGACGGGGAAGCATGAGCGCCGAGATTCTTCCGGTGGCGACACCGGCGCAGGTACGGGCCTACGCGCGACGCCTGACCCTGCGGCATCCGCGCGCCCTCTTCGGCGCGCTGGCCCTGCACGCCCTGTCGGCGGTGGCCGGGCTGGTCACCCCGCGCCTGCTCGGCGAGCTGGTGGAGGACGTGCGGGACGGCCGGGCCGACATCGACACCGCCGGGCTCGCCATCGCCGCGTTCGTGATCGTCCAGGGCGTGCTGATCCGGTACGCCTACCTGGCCTCGGCGCGGCTCGGCGAGCGGGTGCTGGCCGAGCTGCGCGAGGAGTTCGTCGACCGGGTGCTCGCGCTGCCGCTGTCCCGGGTCGAACGGGCGGGCACCGGCGACCTGGTCACCCGCACGTCGCGCGACGTCGACGCCCTCGGCACCACGGTCCGCTACGCCGTCCCCGAGACGCTGATCGCCATCGTCGCGTGCGCGTTCACGCTCGGGGCGCTGGTGCTGGTCGGACCGCTGCTCGCGCTGCCGTGCCTGATCGCGGTGCCGCTGTTGTGGGGCGTCATGCGCTGGTACCTGCCGCGCGCCCACGCCGGCTACCTGCGCGAGAACGCGACGTGGGCCGAGATGACCGACGGCATGGCCGAGACGGTCAACGGCGCCCGCACGATCGAGGCGCTGCGCCTGGCCGGCCGGCGTCACCGGCGCGTGGACGGCGACATCGCCGCCACGTACGCCGTCGAGCGCTACACGCTGGGCCTGCGCACCGTGCTCTACCCGGTCATCGAGATGAGCTTCGTGCTGCCGGTCGCCGCCACCCTGCTGATCGGCGGCTGGCTTCACATCCACGACCTGGCGTCGCTGGCGCAGGTGACCGCGGCGACGTTGTACGTGCAGCAGCTGATCAACCCGGTCGAGATGCTGCTCACCTGGCTGGACGAGCTCCAGCTGGGCGGCGCGTCCCTGGCCCGGCTGCTCGGCGTGGGCGATGTCGGCCCAGACCGCGACCCGAACGGGAAACGCCCGTCCGGGAAGGGCCTGACCGCGCGCGACGTCCACTACGCCTACCGCGACGGCCACGACGTGCTGCGCGGCGTCGACCTCGACCTGCGGCCGGGCGAGCGGCTGGCGATGGTCGGCCCCAGCGGCGCGGGCAAGTCGACGCTGGGCCGCCTCCTCGCCGGCATCGACGGCCCCCGCGCCGGCTCGGTGACCGTGGGCGACCAGGGCGCCCACGTGCCGCTCGTCGAGCTGCCCCTGGACGACCTGCGCGGGCACGTCGCGCTGGTCACACAGGAGCACCACGTCTTCCGCGGAACGCTCCGCGACAACCTCGTGATGGCCCGTCCCGACGCGACCGACGACGAGATCGCCACGGCCCTCGCCGCGGTCGACTGGGACGGCCCCGGCCTGGAGACCGTCGTCGGCTCCGGCGGAGAGCCCCTCTCCCCGGCCCAAGCCCAGCAGTTGGCCCTGGCCCGGCTCGTCCTGGCCGACCCGCACACCCTCGTCCTCGACGAGGCGACCTCGCTGCTCGACCCGCGCGCCGCCCGCCACCTCGAACGGTCGCTCGCCGCCGTCCTCGAAGGCCGCACGGTCGTGGCGATCGCCCACCGCCTCCACACCGCCCACGACGCCGACCGCGTAGCCGTCGTCGAGGGCGGTCGCATCACCGAACTCGGCACCCACCACGAGCTCATCGAGGCCAACGGCCCCTACGCCGCCCTCTGGTCGTCCTGGCAGCGTTAGTTTGCTTTCGCGGCCTCGGGCCCTCGCCTAGAGGCTCGGACCCGAACCGCAAATGCGGCGAGCACGACATCGCTTCGCGATCTCTCGTGAAGCCTCGCCTTCGGCTGGCTTCACGACCCGACAGCGCGCTCGCGGTGCGTGGCTAGGCCAGGTTGCGCTTTAGGAAATCTACCTGGAGGTGCAGGAGGTTCTCGGCTACCACTTCTTGCGGGGTCATGTGGGTGACGCCCGAGAGCGGGAGGACGTTGTGGGGGCGTCCGGCGGCCAGGAGGGCCGACGAGAGGCGCAGCGTGTGCGCCGCCACCACGTTGTCGTCCGCGAGGCCGTGGATGATCAGCAGGGGGCGCTCCAGCTTCCCGGCGTCCGCGATGAGGGAGTTGGCCGTGTAGTTGTCCGGCTCCTCGTCGGGGTGGCCGAGGTAGCGCTCGGTGTAGTGCGTGTCGTACAACGTCCAGTCGGTGACCGGCGCGCCGGCGACGCCCGCGTGGAACACGTCCGGACGGCGCAGCACGGCCAGCGCGGCCAGCCAGCCGCCGAACGACCAGCCCCGGATGCCGACGCGGCCGAGGTCGAGGGCCGCGGGGTGGCGCCGGGCGGCCTCCTCCAGCGCCGCGACCTGGTCCTCCAGGACGGGGGTGACGAAGTCGCCGTGGACCGCGCGGTCCCAGGAGGGGCCGCGGCCGGGGGTGCCGCGGCCGTCCGCGATCACCACGGCGAAGCCCTGGTCGGCCAGCCACTGCGCCTCGCAGTACGCCCGCCGCACCGCCAGCACCCGCTGGGCGTGCGGGCCGCCGTAGGGGTCCATCAGCACGGGCAGCCGCCCGTGGCCGGGCTCCCAGCCGGTCGGCAGCACCACGGCGGTGCGGATCTCGCGTTCGCCCGCGCGCAGGAGCTCCACGCTCGGGGTGATCACGGGCGTCTCGGCGCGGGACTTGATCCGGTGCGTGCCCTTCGCCGTGCGCACCTCGACCGTGACGCCGTGCCGGTCCAGGAGGGAGCCGCTCAGCACGGTGGTGCCGCCCGAACGCGTCCCGCCGAAGACGCCCCGGCCCTCGGTCAGCCGGGTGACGCCGTCCGGACCGTGGAGGTAGACGTGCACCTCGGTCGGCTCCTCTGAGCCCGAGAACAGGATCGAGTCGCCCTCGGCGCCGAGCACCGACCGCACCTGAAGCCCGCCCGGGGTGACCGGCTCGCCCCCGACGGTGAGCCGCCGGGTCTCGGTCTCGCGGTCTTCGGCCACCCACACCAGCTCGCCGTTGCCCGTGCGCGCGGGCAGGCCGGGCACGATGTCGGTCCAGACAGGGTCGTGCCCGGCGTGCAGCAGGACGGTCTCGCCGTTCGACGGGTCGACCTTGAGGACCCGCTGGGCCCGCTGGTCCCGCGACTGCACGACGATCAGCAGGCCCTGCCGGTCCCAGGTCGAGGTCACGACATACGGGAACTCGCCGCGGTCCCACGCCACGCCCACGCGGCCGCCGTCCACCTTCAGCAGGACGAGCGACACGATCGCGTTGGGCGTGCCCGCCGCCGGATAGGCGATCTCGGTCGCGGGCCGCTCCGGGTTGGCGGGGTCGGCGATGTACCAGCGGTTGACCGGGGTCTCGTCGACCCGCGCGGCCAGGAGCGTGCCGCCGTCCGGAGCCCACCAGTGGCCCCGCATGCGGTCCATCTCCTCGGCGGCCACGAACTCGGCCAGCCCGTACGACACCTGGTCGCTCTCGGGCGTCACCAGTGCCCGGTCCTCACTACCGTCCAGCTCGATGACGCGCAGCGTGCGGCCGGAGACATAGGCGACACGGCGCCCGGCCGGGTCGAGCCGAGGATCGAAGACCGGCGTCTGCGCCTCCAGCCCTCGCACCGTCCCGGCACGCAGGTCGGCGACGTACAGCTGCCCGCCCAGCGTGAACGCGGCCTGCCGTACCTCACGGTCCACCGCGTAGCCGACGATGCCGCCGGCCTGCTCACGCGCGCGTTCGCGGCGGGCCCGCTCCTCCGCCGGAAGGTTCTCCTCGCCGGGCACGTCCAGCGCCGTCGGGTCGGCGATCAGCCGCTCGGCACCGGTCGCGGTGTCGAGCGTCCACAGGCAGGTGACCGGGTCGTCCCCGGCCTTGGTACGCAGGAACGCCACGTACGACTCGTCCGCCGCGATCTGGAAGGCGCGCGGGACGCCGAGGGTGAACCGCCGGGTGCGAGCGCTCTGCCGCGGATAGCTGATGGTCATGGCAAGGAAGTCTGCCAGCCGCGTCCACTGGAACGGCGCCAAGTGGTCCCGCAAGGACAACCTGCGCCACCTCGAGAGTGACGGTGGCAGCGGCTTCTGGGCGCAGTCCTGGGAAGACGTTCTCCTCCACTACGTGGGCGGCAAGGTGACCGCGAGGGTCCGGTCACGGAGCCGAGGTCGGTGACCTGGCGCGGATTCCGGGGACCCGCTCGTTGTGGGCCGCCGGAATGGTCCGCGACAAGGGGAACTGGGAGACCGGCGTGATCTGGAAGTACGGGGCCTGACGTTCGGACGCGCAATCGTGGGTTGTTCTCCGTGGATCGGGAACAACCCATGATTGCGTTTTAAGCTCGCGTAGGCTCAAGGCTTTCCGCTTTACGCAAGCGTCACCGGTCAGAGGAGAAGGTCCATGCCGGAACTGCAGCCGGGTGATCCACGGCGGCTGGGTTCGTACGAACTGCTCGAACGGCTCGGCGAGGGCGGCCAGGGGGTCGTCTACCTCGGCAGGGACCCCTCCGGCAACCAGGCCGCGATCAAGCTGCTGCGGGCCGATCTGACCGAGGACGAGTCGGCGCGCCACCGGTTCGTCCGGGAGGCGCAGGCGGCCAAGCAGGTCGCGCGGTTCTGCACCGCCCAGATGATCGAGGCCGACGTCGCCGGCGACCAGCCGTACATCGTCAGCGAGTACGTGCCCGGGCCGAGCCTGTACAAGCAGGTCAAGGAGCAGGGGCCGATCACGGGGGCGGCGCTGGAGCGCCTTGCGATCGGCACCGCGACCGCGCTGGTCGCCATCCACCAGGCCGGCATCGTGCACCGCGACTTCAAGCCGCACAACGTGCTCATGGCGCCGGACGGGCCGCGGGTGATCGACTTCGGGATCGCGCGGGCGCTGGACGCGGGCCAGACCGCGGCGACCAAGGCCATCGGCACGCCCTCGTACATGGCGCCGGAGCAGGTGGCGGGGGCCACGCTCACCGAGGCCGTGGACGTCTTCGCCTGGGCGGCGACCATCGTCTTCGCGGCGACCGGGACGCCGCCGTTCGGCGACGACACGGTGATGGCCGTGATCAACCGCGTGCTGCACGAGCCGCCCTCGGTGGCGGGTGTGCCGGCGGACCTGCGCGGGCTGATCTCGGCCTGCCTCGTCAAGGAGCCGGAGCGGCGGCCGACCGCGCAGCAGATCATGATGACGCTGATCGGGACCGGGCCGCAGGAGACCCGGATGGACGACGCGGCGCAGGCCACGACGATGATGGCGGCGGGCGCCGCCGGGGCCGCGGGTGCGGCCGCCGGGGTGTCGGCGGCGGACCAGACGATGGCGTACGACCGCACGCAGCGGATGGGAACGGCGGGCGACAGGACGCTTCCGGGCACGCAGCCGCCCACGCTGCCGCCGGCGCCGGGCTACTACGAGCCCGAGCGCAAGCGGAACATGTGGCCGATCGTCGCCGGCGTCGGGGCCATCCTGCTGATCGCGGTCCTCGTGGGCGTGGTGATGGCGGCCACCGGCGACAAGAACGACACTCCCACCCCCGGGGCCTCCACGACCTCCGAGTCCGAGCCCACCTCGCCGACCGACGACGAGACGACCGAGGCGCCGAGGAAGACCAGCACCCCGACGCGGCGGCCGAGCACGCAGCCGACGACCGAGCGCCCGCCGGCGTCGCAGACGCCGACCACGCCGCCGCCCTCGGAAGACCCGAGCACGCCGCCGCCTTCGGATGACCCGAGCACGCCGCCGCCGTCCGGCGGTAGCGGCGGCGGTGGCGGAAATGGTGGCGGCGGCGGTGGAGAAGGCGGCGGCGGTGGTACCGGCGGTGGCGGTGGTGGTGGCACCGGAACCGGCACGGGCACGGGCACTGGCACCGGCTGACGGTCGAGCGAAGATCGTCCAGAGGGCGTCGAGGGATGCTCGTCTGCGGGGCGTCGAGCGGAGCTCGTCCGTTGATGGTGGCGGGTGGGGGCTGGAGGACGGTGGGTGGGGGCTGGAGGACGGTGGCTAGGGCGGGGATCCGAACCGGGGCGCGCCGTTAGTACGCTCGTTACCTATGAACCAGCCGCGGATCCTGTTCGTCCACGCGCACCCGGACGACGAGTCCATCGGGACGGGGGCGTCCATGGCCAAGTACGCGGCCGAGGGCGCCCATGTCTGCCTCGTCACCTGCACGCTGGGTGAGGAGGGCGAGGTCATTCCCGAAGAGCTGCGTCACCTGGCGGCCGACAAGGAGGACCGCCTCGGCGAACACCGGATCGGCGAGCTGGCGGACGCCTGCGCGGCGCTGGGCGTGGCCGATCACCGGTTCCTCGGCGGCGCGGGCCGCTGGCGCGACTCGGGGATGATGGGCGGCGCCTCCAACGACGATCCGCGCTGCTTCTGGCGCGCCGAGGTCGACGAGGCGGCCGCCGACCTCGTGAAGATCATCCGCGAGGTGCGCCCGCAGGTGGTCGTCACCTATGACGAGCGCGGCAACTACGGGCATCCCGACCACATCCAGGCGCACCGGGTGGCCCGGCGGGCGGTCGAGCTCGCCGCCGACCCGGCCCATGCGGGGGGCGAGCCGTGGCAGGTCGCGAAGTTCTACGCGTACGCGACGCCCCGTACCGTCCTGGCACGGGCCATCGCGGTGATGCGCGAGGCCAAGCTCCCGTTCGACCGGGTCGCCGGGCTGGACGAGCTGGGCTCGGGCGTCCCCGACGACCGGATCACCACGATGGTGGACGCCCGCCCGTACCTGCCCGCCAAGCTGGCCGCGCTGCGCGCGCACCGCACCCAGGTGTCGGTGGCGCCGGACGAGGTGGGGCCGTTCTTCGCCCTGTCGAACGGCCTGGGCCAGCAGGCCTTCGGCACCGAGTTCTTCATCCTGCTGGCGGGGGAGCGCGGCCCCGCGGCCCCCGGCGGCCGGGAGACCGACCTGTTCGCCGGACCCGCCCCGCGGTAGGCCGGTGCGGCCGTGCACCCCGATACCCTGACGTCCGTGGACAAGGACGAGGACGCCCAGCTGTCGCTGGCCAAGGACGCCGCGCCCGGCGACCCGCCGCCCGGCGCAGTGCCCGGTACCGTGCCGGGTGACCCGTCGCCCGCGGGGACGCCCACGCCGGGGTCGGCCGAGGACCCCGTGCCGGTCGTCGCGGCTCCGGCGACCATGGCGGACCCGGGCGGGGACGCGGCTCCGGCGGGGCCGGTGCTGGGGCCGCGGGCCGAGGCGTTCGTCGGCGGGGCCGCGTACGGGGCGCTCGGGCTGCTCGGCGCCCTGCTCGGCGCGGTCGGCTCGTTCCTCCAGGACTGGACGGCCGGCTCGGTCCCGGTGGCCGCCATCCTCCTCGTGGCCCTCAACCTCGGCTTCGTCCGGCTGGCGGGCTGGGCCATGGGCGGCCGGATGGGAGCGGTCATCCCCACCCTGACCTGGGCCATCGTCGTATTCCTGATGTCGCAGCAGCGTCCCGAGGGCGATCTGGTCATTCCCGGCGACCTGGCCGGCTACGTCTTCCTCATCGGCGGCCTGGTGGCCGCGGTGATCGCCGTCTCGTTGGTGCCCACCCGGCGGCAGCCCGGCGACTGGCTGCTCGGGGGTGCCGGGCGCACCCCCGGATAGGGCCGCCGTGCGATCCGAGCCCGTCGATCCGGAGCTCTACCGGCAGGTGGTCGGCCGCTTCGCCACCGGAGTGGCGGTCGTGACCACCGTGGTGGACGGTGTCGACCACGCGATGACCGTGAACGCGTTCACGTCGGTCTCGCTGGAGCCGCTGCTCGTGCTGTTCTGCGCCGAGAAGGTCGCGCGGTTCCACGAGTTCGTGCTCGGCAGCGAGCAGTGGGCGGTCTCGGTGCTCAGCGAGGACATGCACGAGGCGTCGACGTGGTTCGCGACCCGCGGGCGTGATCTCGACGGCCAGCTGGAGGGCTGGCCGCACACCCGCGGGCCGGTCACCGGCGCGGCGGTCTTCTCGGCCGCGGTGGCGGCACTGGAGTGCCGTACCCACGCGGTCCACGACGCCGGTGACCACAGCATCGTGGTCGGGGAGGTGCTGGGCCTCGACCTTCCCGACCCGCGGGGCAGGCCGCTGATCTTCTACGACGGGACGTATCGCTCGCTCGCCTGATCGCTCGGGCTCGCCGCCGGCGCCCGGTAACGCTTGACGCCGAAGCACGCCGCCGCGCCGAGCAGGATGACGACGACCGGGAGCAGCATGGTCGGCCGCATCGCGTCCACGAAGCCGTGCTTGAAGACGGCGTCGCCGAGCTGCTGGAGCTGGTGCGCCAGCCCGGGCGGCGTGCCCGGCGGGAGCTGCTGCGCAGCGCCGTGCTGGCCGGCGCCGACTTCGAGCCCGCCCTTGGCCGCCTGCGCGAAGCCGTCCACGAACCCGTCCCGGGCGCCCGGGGGCAGCGCCGCCGACCGTTCGGCGGCCTGGTCCTTGAGTGCGGTGGCCAGCTGGTTCTGCAGGACGGCGCCGACCGCAGCGCTGCCCAGCACCGAGCCGACCTGGCGGATGGTGTTGTTGACGCCGGACGCGGCGCCCGCCAGGTGGCGTGGAACGTTCCGCGTGGCCTCGGTGGCCATCGGCGCGAACACCCCGCCGACGCCGATGCCGCACACGATGAACGGCGCCATGAACGATGTCCACGACGTGCCCACGTCGGCGATGGACAGGATCCAGAACGTGCCGATCGCGTACAGCGTGAGCCCGCCCATCAGGATGAACTTGCCACCGATCTTGTCGGAGAGCCGGCCGGCGACCGGCGCCAGGAACATCGACACCACCGAGGAGGGCGCCATCACGAGCCCGGCCTCCAGGGCGCTGAAGCCCTCCACCGACTGCAGGTAGATCGTCATCGGCAGGAACATGCCGACCATGCCGACCGAGACGGTCGCGCCGACGAAGTTGAGGATCGAGAAGTTGCGGTCCTTGAACAGCGCGAACGGCACCAGCGGCTCGCTGTCCTGCTTGCCGCGCTGGTGCAGCAGGAAGACCGCGAGGAGCACGGCGGCGGCGCCGAAGAGCCCCCAGATCCAGCCGTTCCAGTCGTACTTCTGGCCCTCGGTGAGCGCGAACGTCAGGCAGAACAGCGCGGCCGACGCGAGCACCACGCCCACGACGTCGAACCGGTGCCGGACGGTGCGCGCGTTGGCGGGCAGGATCGGCACCGCCATCGTCAGCACCAGGATGCCGATGGGCAGGTTCACGAAGAAGATCCACCGCCAGTCCAGCGAGCTGACCAGCAGGCCGCCCAGGGTCGGCCCGGCGATGGTCGACACCCCGGCCACCGCGCCCCAGACGCCGAGCGCGGCGCCGCGCCGTTCGGCGGGGAACGTGTCGATGATGATCGACATGGTCTGCGGCATCAGCATCGCCGCGCCCAGGCCCTGGACGGCGCGGGCGGCGATGAGCTGGGCCGGATCCTGCGAGATGCCGCAGGCGAGGCTCGCCAGCGTGAAGAGCGTCACGCCCGCGATGAACAGGTTCTTCTTGCCCCACAGGTCACCGAGCCGGCCCGCGGTGATCAGCAGGACGGCCAGCACCAGGATGTAGGAGTTGTTGACCCACAGGACCTGGTCCAGCGTGGCGGGCAGCTTGTCGATCATGTTGGGGATCGCGATGTTCACGATCGTGAGGTCGAGCAGGGTCATGAAGAACCCCAGGGACAGCGTGAGCAGGATCGCCCACGGATTTCCCCGCCACTTGCTCATGCGTGCTCCTTGCCGGTGTCGGCGGTGTCGCCGCTGTCGATGCGGGTGTTGATGACGATCGGTTCCCAGTCCACTTGGCCTGCGGCGATGTCCTTGACGAGGCCCTGGACGTACTCCAGCTCGGTGCGCAGCTGGGCGATGTGCAGTTCACCGTCCAGCAGCCTGCACCGTTCCAGCCCGCGCTTGCGCAGGGCGTCGTAGGCCGTCTGCTGGGCCGCCACCAGGGACTCGAGGACCACCGCGCGGGTACGCAGGTGGATGAGCGCCTCGGCGGGCGGCAGCAGGGTGATGACGGCCAGGGCGGCGCCGATGAGCGGAAACTCCGGAACGTGCCGGGCGAGCAGCTCGGTCAGCCGGGCGGACGCCGCGTCCCGTCCCGCCTCGGTGATCATATAGACGGTGCGCTCCGGCCGCCGGCCTTCGCGGCTGGTCTCCATCGGCTCGATGAGCCCGGTGGCGGCCAGCCGTTCGACCGTGTTGTAGAGCGAACCGTGGGTCAGCTTCACCGCCACGTCGTACGCGCGGATGCGGATCTGTTGTTGCAGCTCGTAGGGATGCATGGGCTGCTCGTGCAACATCCTGAGCACGATCAGCGCGAGGGGGGTGATGGGGCGTGCCATGACATGTCAGCCTTAGTCGGGACTGTATTAGTCCAGTCAGACTAATCCGAATGGATGATGTTGTCATCCACTTTCACTGTGACGCAGCCCACCTTCGCCGTCGCGCGCCGTCCGGCCGGCCCGGAACGCGACGAGGGCTTCCCACGCCGTTGTGGGAAGCCCTCGTTCAGTCCCCTGCGGAGGGGAGCCTCTTCGCTGGTCGAGCCGGGTGTCAGCCCTTCAGCGCGATCTCCAGCTGGTCCAGTGCCCAGTCCAGGTCGGCGCGGCTGATCACCAGCGGCGGGGCCAGGCGGATCGTGGTCTCGTGCGTCTCCTTGGCGAGCACGCCGAGCTCCATGAGGCGCTCGCTCACCGGCCGCGCCTTGCCGTACAGCTCGATGCCGGCCCACAGCCCGCGCCCGCGCACCTCGCGCACGACGTCGTCCGGCAGCCGGCCGAGCCGCTCGTGCATGTGCGCGCCCAGCTCGCGCGACCGCTCCTGGAACTCGCCCGACCTGAGCATCGCGACGACCTCGCGGGCGATCGCGCACGCCAGCGGGTTGCCGCCGAACGTGGAGCCGTGCTGGCCGGGCTTGAAGACGCCGAGGACGCCGGAGTCGGCCACGACGGCCGACACCGGCATGATGCCGCCGCCGAGCGCCTTGCCGAGGATGTAGACGTCCGGCACGACGCCCTCGTGCTCGCACGCGAACGTGGTGCCCGTCCGGCCGAGGCCCGACTGGATCTCGTCGGCGATCATCAGCGAGCCGTTCACCGTGCACAGCTCGCGCACCGCGCGCAGGAACCCGCTCGGCGGCACGTTGACGCCGGCCTCGCCCTGGATCGGCTCGATGAGCACGCCCACGGTCGAGCCGTCCATCGCGGCCTTGAGCGCGTCGGCGTCGCCGTACGGCACGGTGCGGAACCCGGGGGTGTACGGGCCGAACGAGTCCTTGGCGTCGGGGTCGGTCGAGAAGCTGACGATCGTGGTCGTCCGGCCGTGGAAGTTGCCCTCGAACGTGATGATGTTGGCCTGGTCGGCGGGAACGCCCCGGACCTCGTAGCCCCACTTGCGGGCGGTCTTGAGCGCGGTCTCGACGGCCTCGGCGCCGCTGTTCATCGGCAGGACCATGTCCTTGCCGCACAGCTCGGCGAGCTCGGTGACGAACGGCCCGAACTGGTCGTGGTCGAACGCCCGGCTCACCAGCGTGACGTGGTCGAGCTGCCGCTTGGCGGCCTCGGTGAGCCGCGGGTTGCGGTGGCCGAAGTTGACCGCGGAGTAGGCGGCGAGCATGTCGAGGTAGCGGTTGCCGTCCACGTCGGTGACCCAGGCCCCGTCGGCCTCGGCGATCACGATGGGGAGCGGGTGGTAGTTGTGCGCGCTGTGCTCCTCAGACATCGCCCGCAGTTCGTCGGCTCTGGTCACGACGCTCCTTTCACACCGGTCGGCCCGGCCGGCCGGGGGTCGCTGGTGACACCGGGGGCGGCCCGGTGCCGACGGGGGTGGGCGGGCCGACGGGAGTGGTGGTCATCGGTCCCGGGGCCAGCGTATGTTCGGGATTGACCGGCGACCAATGACGAGATTCAACTTGGGGGGAGATATTCATTGCGTATTGACGAGCTTGACCATCGAATCGTTGCGCAGCTCCTCGAAGACGGCCGCGCCTCCTACGCGCAGATCGGCGACAAGATCGGACTGTCGGCTCCGGCCGTGAAAAGACGGGTCGACCGGCTCCGCGCGGACGGTGTCATCACGGGCTTCTCCGCGGTCGTGGAGCCCGCCGCGCTCGGCTGGACGACCGAGGCGTTCATCGAGATCTTCTGCACCGGGGCGACGTCGCCGGACGAGATCTACTCCAGCATCCGCAAGCACCCCGAGGTCGTCGCCGCCTACACCATCAGCGGTGACGCCAGCGCCCTCGTGCACGTCCGGGTGCGCGACATCCAGCACCTCGAACAGGCCCTGGAACGGCTGCGCCGCGAGGACAACATCACCGCGACCAAGACCGCGATCGTGCTGTCCCGGCTGATCGGCCGTCCCATCGACGCCCCGACGTCCTGATCGGGGCACCACCGCGAGCGGTCACAGCACCCACCGCGAGCGGTCAGAGCACCACCGCGAGCGGTCAGAGCACCACCGCGAGCACCACGAACGAGCAGACCGCCCCGACCGCGACCAGCACGGCCATCGCGATCAGCATTCCGGTGGAGTCCCGTCCGCGCGGGACGGGCGGCGGCTGGCCCGCCGCGGCGCCGTACCCCGGGGGCGGTCGCCTGCACGGGCCATGCCCCTTCCGGGCGCGTGACCGGAGCCTCGATCGGCGGCAGCATCCGCGGCCGTACCTGCGAAGGTGCCAGCACCTGCATGGAGCCGGAGGACGCTCGCTCCGCCGGGAGGTCGTCCACCGGGGCGGCCGGGAGCGGCGGCGGGGTCGGCTTGGGCGGCTCCGCCGCGTACAGCGGCAACGTGGCGGCGATCGCGGCCGGGAGCCAGCCTTCGCCGGGCGGATCCTGCTCCAGTTCGGCGAGGACGGCGTCGAGCGCCGGCCGGTCGCCGGGGTCCGGTGCCAGGCACCGCTGGACCAGGCCGCGCAGGGCGCTCGGGCATCCCGCCAGATCGGGCCGCTCGTGGTCGATCGCGATGTCGAGGTTCTCGTCGGTGGCGTGCCCGAAGGCGGTGCGTCCGGTCGCGGCGTAGAACATGAGGTGGCCGAGCGCGAAGACGTCGGCGGCCGGGGTGACGTCATGGCCCTGTGATTCATGACGCTGCGCGTCTTCGGGGGCCTGGAACAGCCGCGAGACGGTCGTCCGGACCGCCGCGGCGGCACGGGCGGTCCCGCAGTCGACGATCACGGGACCGGCCGCGGCGAGCAGCACGTTGGACGGCTTGAGGTCGCCATGGACGACGCCCGCGCCGTGAAGGGCCCGCAGCCCCTCGGCCAGCCCGGCGATCAGGGTCCGTACCGCGTCGGTCGGCAGCGGGCCGTGCTCGGCGACGGCGCGGACGAGCGAGGGCCCCGGCACGTGCTCGGTGGCGAACCACGGGCGCTGCGGCCCGTCCGGATGCGAGTCGACGATCGTGGCGACGGCGCGGTGCCGCACGTCCTGGACCGCCCTGACCTCCTCCTGGAGGCGCCGCCGGAACTCCGGGTCGCCCGCGTACCGGGGGCGCGCGACCTTGATCGCGAGCCGCCGCCCGCTCTGCGTCGTGGCCAGGTAGACCTGGCCCATGCGGCCCGCGCCGATCCGGGCGAGCACCCGGTAGCCGCCGACGAGCGGCGGATCGCCGGCCTCGAGCGGTTCGAGGGCCGCGGCCGGCCGGGCGGGGGACTGCATCGGTGACCTCCTGCGGGAGTTTGTCCAAGGTTCTATCGAAAACAGGCGCCCGCTGTCAGGCGGCACGCCCCTGCTCTTGCCCGAGCCGCCGCCGGGGCCGGGGGTTACCAATGAGTAGGATCAGCTCATGGACTTCGCCACCGCTGACCTGATCGACGACTTCGGGGACGAGCTGCGGAGCTGCGAGATGCAGTTCCGGCAGTACGGCGCGCGCACCACGTTCGGCGGGCCGATCGCGACCGTGCGCTGCTCCCGCGACAACGCCCTGGTCAAGCAGCTGCTCAACAGCCCCGGCGAGGGCCGGGTGCTCGTCGTGGACGGCGGCGGCTCGCTCGCGTCCGCGCTGATGGGCGACATGATCGCGGCGGCCGCGGTCAAGAACGGCTGGGCCGGCGTCGTCATCAACGGCGCGGTCCGGGACGTCGCGGCGCTCCGCACGATGGAGCTCGGCGTCAAGGCGCTCGGATCCAACCCCCGCAAGAGCGCCAAGGACGGCGCGGGCGAGGTGGACGAGCCGGTCACCTTCGGCGGCGTGGAGTTCCGCGAGAACGACTGGCTCTACAGCGACGAGGACGGCATCGTCGTGGCCGCCCGCAAGCTCGTCTGAGCCATCTCCGCCTAGGCGAAGCGGGCGCCGCTGCCCTGGCCGTCCCACCTGTCGTCACCTGCCAGCCGGCCGCCGGGAACGTCGGCCACTCCAGCCCTTGATCAAGAAGGGGCTCGTCTCTACCGTCTCGGATGACATTTCAGACAGGGGAGACATGAACGTCAAAAAGATCCTCTTGGCGCCCGCCGTGGCAGCGATGCTGCTGTCCGCGGGCCTGGCGGCCGCCCCGGCCACCGCGCAGACGAAGGCGCCGATCCCGAAACCCACCCCGAACCCCTGGCAGATGCGGCACTGGCCACAGACCCAGCCGTGGCAGCAGGGTCAGCAGGTGCGGACGTTCGCGGCGCCCGGTGCCCCGAAGCCGATCGACCCGCAGAACTACGAGATCCCCGACACGATGACCTGGGACGACTACCGCGAGATCCCGGGCGCGAACTGGGCGGATCCCGCGAAGAAGGGTTCGATCAAGAACTTCAAGGGCGCGGTGGTCCTCGTCGACTACCCCAACCAGCCGTTCGTGGTCACCCAGCCCAAGAACTCGACCATCTTCGGCAACCCCTCCGTCGTCAGCGACGTGCCGCAGAACAAGGTCGCGCAGTTCTACCAGGACTTCCTCAACAAGCCGCAGGACCTCAACCGCGGCCACACCCTCCACGAGTACTGGATGGAGGACTCCGGCGGCCGGTACGGCGTCGACCTGAAGGCGTTCGGCGCGTACCGCATGACCGCCAAGGACCACGAGTACGGCGTCGGCCAGTTCCAGGACGGCACCGGCTGCCCGGCCGGCGACACCTGCAACCGGGACATCCGCGCGGACGCGCGGAAGGCGTGGATCGCCGACGTCGGCGAGGACACCGCCAAGCAGTTCGACTTCGTCTTCTTCCTCACCGCCGGGCAGGACGAGTCGTCCACCTGGCAGGAGTTCGGCCAGATGAAGTTCCCCACCAAGGAGGACGTGCCGGACGAGTGGGGTCCGGACGACCCGGCCCTGCCGAACTGGATCAAGACCCGCTACGTGGAGTGGACCTCGTGGCAGGCCGGTTCGACGCACTGGCCGAACGCGGTCACCGGCAGCTCGACCCAGGCCGAGAGCTCCGGCATGGGCGTCTACGCGCACGAGTTCAGCCACATCCTCGGGATCGGCGACAACTACAACAACCCGTACGGCGTTCCGCCGCGGCGCGCGTACACGGGCCCGTGGGAGATGCTGAGCCGCGGCAGCTTCAACGGCCCCGGCGGCCCGCACAGCCGCTGGATGATCCCCGCGACGGGCGGCGCGTCCATGGGCGCGCAGCACACGCTGCGCAACAAGCTCAAGCTGGGCATCGTCGACACGAAGAAGGTGCTGCAGCTCGATCGGGCGACGCTGCCGAAGGACGGCACGGTCGTCGCCAAGGTGACGGCGCGCGCCGTGCAGCCCGGCAAGGGCTCGCTGGCCGGCATCAACGTGCGGCTGGGCGCGGGTGACACGGCCGACCGGAGCCCGGCCTGCGACACCACCAAGGACCCGCTGTGCGACGGCGGCAAGTACAACAACTACACGCTCGAGGTCGTCGACCGGATGGGCTTCGACTCGTTCACGCCGGACTCGGGTGTGCTGCTGGCCAAGACCAAGGACGCGGACAACGCCCCGTTCATCTGGGTCAAGGACTCCAACCCGCAGGACATCGACAAGGTCGACTACGTCCTGCCGAACGGCCAGCAGGTCAAGATGACCATCGGCGACTACCGGCAGCTGTCGGACGCGCTGATGCACGCGGGCACGAACTCCGGCAGCGAGTACGAGCACGTGGACGCGGCCAACCGCCTGCACTTCTACGTGCTCGACATCAAGCGCGACCGCAAGGGCGTCCTGTCCTACACCGTCGCCGTCCGTTCCCTGGACGGGGCGGGCTCGCAGCGCCGCAACGTGAAGGTGGACAACGGCGTCGCGCGTCCGGCCGGCTCCGGCTGGGTCAAGTGCACCGTGCCGCTGCGCAACTCCGGCAAGGGCGGCTCCGGCGTGTACGGCTCGGACGTCTTCCGGCTGAGCGCCTCGGCGACCGGCAAGGGCTGGACGACGCTGCTGCCGAACGCGCTGGCCACCGCCAAGGCGGGCGGTGCCACGGCGGTGCAGGTCTGGGCGAAGGCCGCTCCGGGCGCTGACCGCAAGGCCAAGCTCGTGGTGAAGGCGACCTCGGAGAGCGACCCGACCAAGGTCGACACCGGCAACTGCCGCCTCCGCTAGGAGCCCCGGCTCGCCCGCGTCAAGGGGCCGGTCCCGATCGCGACGATCGGGGCCGGCCTCGCGTTTGTCGCGACCCGCGTTCGTCACGTTCCGCACTGTTACGGACGTCACGTTCGGCCGCCCGCATTGGACCGTGCCAATCAACGGGCCTCTGACCTGCGCGAACTGTCCCAGGGTGAGCAGAGTGCCGCTTTTCGTGATCTTTTGCCGGAAAGGAGGTGAATGTTACGTTCCATGATCCCCTGGAGGTGATCATTTGAACGTCCGGCGCTCCCTCGTCGTCGTCGCCTCGCTGGCGACGCTGGCGGCCGGTGTACCCGCATACGCCTACGTGTCTTCAGATGAAGCGAGTGAGGCCGAGACGGTCGCCGCGGCCGCGCCCAGCAAGAGCGCCTACGTGCTCAAGGTGGGCAAGGGCCCGGCCGGCGGCGCTCTCGGCGGGATGGCGAAGAGCCTCAAGACGAGCAGCGTCACCGCACTGCTCAACGACAAGGCGGGCAATCGCAAGGGCACCCGCAAGGGCGCCTGCGCCACCAAGGCGGCGGCCCCCAAACAGGGCGACTGGTTCTGCTTCAACTCGGGCGACACCAAGACCGCCCAGTGGTACCCGCAGGGCGTCACCGGCACGTCCGACGCCCAGGCCGACGAGTCGTGGGGCAAAGGCAACAAGGCCCTGCTCGTCAGCTGGTACGACAACAGGAAGGACGGCTATCACAAGAGCGCGCGGGTGACGTTCGTCAACCTGAAGAACAACACCTACCGCCACGCGCTCCTGGTCTGGCCGTACAAGAACGCCACGGGTAAGACCACGTACGAGCCGGTCGGCACGCACGGCACGGACAAGGGCATCCACGCCGGAGGCCTCGCCTGGTACGGCAACCGGCTGTACGTCGCCGACACCAACACCGGCATCCGTGTCTTCGACATGCGGCAAATCTTCGACCTGGGCAAGAGCAAGAACGGCTCTACCAAGAAGCCCTCGTGGATCGGTCTGCACGGCAAGACCTACTACGGATACGGCTACCGCTACGTGATGCCGCAGGTCGCCTCGTACGTGCCGAACACGCGCTCTGGCAAGCCCTGCACCGGCACCGGCACGCCCAACCACTCGTGGCTGTCGATCGACCGGGCGGGCAAGGACAAGCTCATCACGGGCGAGTTCTGCACGGGCGGGGCCGGTCGAGTCGCCGCGTTCCCGATCGGGAGCAAGGGCGGCAGCGACCTGGTGATGGACACGAAGGGCCGTGCCAACCCGTCCTACGTGGTCAACCTGCCGGTGACCAACGTCCAGGGCGGCGTGGGGACGCGCGGCAACTGGTGGTTCACCCGCAACGTGCCCAAGTCGGAGAAGCCGCTCGAACCCGGCACCGTCCGCAACCGCGGCCAGCTCGTCAGCGCGAAGTACGCGGGCGGCAAGTTCACCATCCTGTCCAGGCCGACCATCTCGTACGGCCCGGAGGACCTGTCGTGCTACCGGGGGACGCACCAGGTCTGGACGGTCGCCGAGCATCCCGAGAAGCGGCAGACGAAGAACGGCAAGTGGCAGGGGCGCGTGCTCTACGGCATGCCCGCCAAGCAGTGCCGCTGACGTGTTAGTCATGCGTCCGTGAAGGCCGGTACGGAGTGAATCCGCTCCGTGCCGGCCTTTCGGCGTTGCAGCACCGCCGCCCACGCCACCGTGCCGAGCGCGGCCAGGCCCAGCGCCGCGCCGATCCAGGCGACGGAGGGGTAGCCGAGCCCGCCGCCGATGGCCAGACCCCCGAGCCACGGACCGGCCGTGATGCCGACGTTGAACGCGGCGACATTGGCCGCGGCGGCGAGCGTCGGAGCTCCCTCGGCCAGCGCGAACACCCGGGTGTTGAGCGCGGGATTGGTGGCGAACCCGAACGCGCCCAGCAGGAACACCAGCGCGACCACCGCGATCGCCGTCCCGGCCGCCAGCGCGAGCGCCACCGAGATCACGGTCAGGCCCGTGACGCCCGCGAAGAGGGTTCGGAAGGGATGCGCGTCCGAGGTGCGGCCGCCGGCGGTGATGCCGAGGAGCGCGCCGACCCCGTACACGGCCAGCACCGCGGGCACCCAGCGTTCCGGCACACCGGTCGTCCCGGTCAGCAGCGCGCCGAGATAGCCGAACGTCACGAGCAGGGCGCCGGTGGACAGAGCGGTCGTGCCGTACGCCAGCCACAGCCGGGGCCGGGCCATCGTCCGCAGCTCGCGCCGCAGCTCCGGCGTCTCCGCCGGGCGCCCGCCGGGGATCGTGGCGGTCACGCCGGCCATCGCGACCGCCGACAGCGCGGCGACCGCCCAGAACGCGGCACGCCAGCCGAGGTGCTGGCCGATGACGGTGCCCGCCGGAAGGCCCGCGATCGTGGCCACGGTGAGCCCGCCCGCGACGACGCTCATCGCCTTGCCGCGCGCGTTCGCCGGGACGAGGCCGAGCGCCGCCGTCGCCGCCACCGCCCAGAACCCGGCGTACACGAAGGCGCCCACGACGCGGGTCGCGAACAACACCCAGTACCCGGGCGTCAGCGCGCCCACGATGTGCGCCACGATGAAGACCGCCAGGAACACCAGCAGCGCGTCCCGGCGTGGCCATCGCAACGTCACCACCGCCAGGACCGGCGCGCCGACCAGCATTCCGAGTGCGAACGCGGAGATGAGCAGGCCCGCCTGCGGGACGGAGACGTCCAGATCGGCGGCCATCTCGGTCAGCAGCCCGGCGAGCATGAGCTCTGAGGTGCCCTGCGCGAAGATGGAGAACCCGAGGATGTAGATGGCCAGTGGCATCGGCGCGCCTCCTGTTTTAGATTGATCGGTACAAAATTTGCACAGCAGAGAGCGGCGGCTCTGGGCCCTCGCGTTCAGAGGCCGCCGCGCTTTAGAGAGCGGTCAGTGCGGTGCCGGCGATCCCCGCCAGGGCGTCGCGTCCGGCGCCACCGCGCTTCGCCACCTGCATCCCGCTGATCGTGGCGTTCACGAACTGGGCGAGATCCCGGGCGTTCCTGCCCGCGTCGATCTCGCCTCGGCGCTGCCCGGCCTCGATCGCGGCCGTGACCGCGTCGAGCCGCCGCTCCAGGTCCTTGCGGAGCGTGGCGGAGACCGCCACGTCGTGCGGGCCGAGCTCGACCGTCGAGTTGACCACGAGGCAGCCGATCGGATCGTCCACCGGAGCCTCGATCACCTGCCACAGGAGCGTCCGCACCTTGTCCCTGGCCGGGGCGTCGCCCTCCAGCAGCTCGAAGACCGCCGCGTTCTTGCCGTCCATGTAGCGGCTCAGGGCCCGTTCGAAGAGATCGTGCTTGCTCTTGAACGTGTTGTAGATGCTGCTCCGTCCGAGGCCCGTCGCGTCGCAGAGATCCTGGGTCGAGGTGCCCTCGTAGCCCGCGGTCCAGAACGCGCGCATCGCCGCGTCCATCGCCCGCTCTTCATCGAACTGCCTCGGTCGTGCCATGTCCCCGACCCTAGCATGTTTTGGATCGATTGGTGCAAAATGGATCGGTGTCCGGTTTACGCCGTTGCCCGGTCTGGCGGGCGTCCGCGTCGTACGCTGCCCGCAATTGAAGATCGACAGGGGTTGGTCCATGGACGCCGACCATCGAAGCGATCCCAGTTGGCACTGGGGTCCGCCGCTCCCCGAAGCCGAGGCCATCAGCGCCGAGCCGGCCGAAGTCAACGCACGCCTCTGGCAGATCGAGCGGGAACGCGCAGACCTGTGGGACAGGCAGCGGGAACTGCTCGCGAGCCTCGATCACGCCCAGCACACGACCGCAGCCGTCGCGCCGACATCGCCACCGCCCACGCCGACGCCGCCGCTACGCACGCCCACGAGGCCGTCACCGCCATCAGCGCCGCCGACGTCACCGCCATCACCGACGCCATCGCCATCGATGCCCTTGCCCTTGCCGGAGAGGGCGCGACGCGACCTGTCCCAGCGGGCGGTCCAGAACCTGCTGCTGCTCTTCGGCGGCCTGCTGCTGGCCGTCGCGGCGATCGTCTTCACCGTGGTCAGCTGGGGGCACCTTGGCGTCCGCGCGGGCGTCCTGGCGACGGTCACCGCGATCACGCTCGCGGTGCCGTGGCCGCTCGCCCAGCGCGGGCTGGCCGCGACTGCCGAGACGATCGCGTTCATCGGCCTCGTGCTCGTGCCGCTGAACGCCGTCGCGATCGGCAAGGCGGTGAGAGGGGACGAGGCGCCGGCTGGTTCGCGGGGTGCCGTCGACGGCGACACCGCCACGTTCTGGGCAACCTCGCTGGCCGTGGCGTTGATGGCGGCGGGGTGGGCCTGGTACGGCAAGCACGCTCCGCTGCGGCTGCCGTACCCGACCGCGATCGTGCTGGCCCAGGCGCCGCTTCCGCTGGCCGCGTGTGCCGTCGGGCTCACCCCGACCGGGATGGCGCTCGCGTTGTGCGTCACGGCCGGATTCGACCTTCTTCTGTACACGCTGGCGCCCAAGCACGCGCGGGTCGAACGGACGGTCATCGCGGCGGCCGGGGTTCTGACGGCGAGTGTTGGCGCCGGGCTTGCCCTGATCGTCTCGTTCGCTCCGGGCTCGGACGGGGCGGCTGTGCGGGTTGCCGCCGTCCTGGTCCTGGCTGCTGTCTTGGCGGGATCGACCGCACGTCTTCTCGATCCGGGCTCTCCGCCTTCGTACGCGGCACAGGCGGTCTCGGGCGTCTGCTTGGTGGCGGCCCTCGCGACCCCAGCCGCTGCCGTCCTCCCTGGTGAGTGGGTGTGGGATCCGGCCGCGTACGCGGTCTCCTGCTTGGTCGTTCTCGCCGCTTCGCTCTGGGCGCCCGGCTGGTTGCGTGCGGGGCTCGTCGGCGCGAGCTTGCACGCACTCGCGCTGACCGCTCTGCTGATGACGCCGTACGTGATGACGGCGCTCTTCGGCCCGCTGACGTGGGTCGGCGCGATATGGGCGGCTTCGCCTGTCCGGGCTCGTGAGACGGCCTGGCCGGACTTCGTGTGGCATGGCGCACCGGCCGTTCCCGTGGTCATCGCCGCGTCGGCTCTCGTGGCCGGGGTCGTGTCCGTGCGACGGCGTGGCCTCATGCATGCGGCCTTGGTCCTGGGCTCGGTCGCTGTGCTCACGCTGCCGATATCCGGCGACATGCCGCATACCGCCGCCGTCGTGGTCCCGCTCGGGCTCGCGTTGGCGTTGGCAGGCGTGGCGGCGGGCACCCGTGTTGAGGGGCTGGCCGCGACGAGCACTCTCGTGGCCGGATTCGCCGCGTTGCTGGCCGTGGCTGGTTCGCTGGTGCGCGAGAGCACGACCGTGCTGGTCGTCGGGATCGTGTTCGTGCTTCTTCTCGCGGTCGCCTTGCTGGCTCGGACGGAGGTGCCGCGTGTCGCCGGCGCCTCCGGGGCGGTGGTGGCGGCGGGCGGTTTGGCGTGGGCGGTCTGGGCCTGGCAGTCGCCTGACAGCAGATCGGCGGTCGTCCCGTTCCTGCTGCTCGCCATACGAGCCGTCGCGCTCGCCCTCGCGGCGCTCCCGGCCTGGAAATCCCGGCGGCCCGCGCATGTGCGTGTGTTTGGTCTGGCGGCCGAAGTGCTCACCGTGGCGGCCGTTTTCTACGTGCCCGCAGACCGTGGGCTCCTCGCGCTCACCTGGGCGATCGCCGCCATGCTGATGGCGGTGGGCGCCTGGATGAACAGTGGCCCGTCGCGTCTCGCGCATGTGGTCGCCGCGTCCCTCCTGGCCTTTTGCGCGCCGCTGCCGCTGGGTGAGGCGTTCTTCACCGCGCTCTTCGGCCCGTACGCATGGATGGGAGAGAGCTGGGGCGGGGTGGAAGCCGCCGACAGCGCCCGCGCGGTGTTGTCCCCGGACTCGCCGGCCTGGCACGCCGAGCCGATGCTCGTCCCGGTCCTGCTGCTCGCCGCGTCCGCCGCCGTCCTCGCGGCCGCCGCCCAGAGCGGCTGGGCCGCGACGGGCGTCGTCCGGGTGCTTCTCCCCGCCGTGCTCACGCCGTTGCCCCTCGCCGCCGATCTTCCTTACTGGGCCGCGCTGGCCTTCCTGGTCGCCGTCACCGCGGGCTTGGCCTGCTGGGCGGCCGTCGCGCGCGGGCCGACGGGGGCGGCGGCGCTCTGGACGGCGTCCCTCGCCGCGTCCTGGTCGCTCGCCGGACGGCCCGCCACGCTCGCGGTCCTGGCAGTGCTCGCACTGATCGCCGCCGTGTTCGCCCGCTGGGGCAGGGACACCCCGGAGGCCGGGGTGGCGGCGGCCGTCGCGTCGCTCGCCCTCGGCGCGGAGGGGGCCGCGGTCGCGTTGTCGGAGGGGCTGCCGCGCGAGCACGCGGCCTTCGTCGTGCTGGCCGTCGCAGTGCTCGTCCTCCGGTCTGGGGGGCAGTTCACGGCGGTCATGCGGGACACGCTGCTCGGCACCGGATCCGCCCTGCTGGCGGTCGCTGCGGGCATGGCCGTGCCGTATCCGGAGCCGCTGTCCCTCGTGCTGGCGGCTGGCGGTCTCGCCCTGGTGACCGCCCACAGGTGGATCGGGCTGCAGATAGCGGGCCTGCTGACCGCAGGTGTCGCAGTGCTCCTTCACCTGCCCGCGCTCACCGAAGCTTTGCTCGGCCCGTACTTCTGGATCGACCGGGTCTGGACCGGCCCGCGTGAGCTCGACCCGGGAGCACCCGTCGTGGTCGGAATCGCCGCGCTCGCCGCAGCAACTGGATGCGGCCAACGGCTTCCTCGTGGGCGATCTACGGGCCGACCCTGGCGTTGACCTTCGTCCCGAGCCTGGCCGTCGCGTGGAGCGATCCGGGCCTGACCCGCCCACTTCTCCTGGGCATTGCTGCGTTCGCCGTGACCTTGGCAGGAGCACGGACCCGCCTCCAAGCACCCCTGCTGCTGGGTGGCGGCGTGCTGGTGTTGAACGCGGCGCACGAACTGGCCCCGGCATTGCTCGAACTCGTCGGCCAGGGACCGCGCTGGGCACCGATCGCGGTCACGGGGCTGGCCCTGCTCTTCATGGGCGCGACGTACGAACACCGCATCCGGGACCTGCGCCGCCTCCGCACGTCCATCGCCGCCATGCGCTGACTTACGCTTCTTCGAAGAAGGTAACCGTCGCGTCGAACTTCGCCGCGATGTCCGGATGCTCGCGCATGAAGCTCGCGATCCTCTCGGTCTCGCCCTCGAAGACGATGACCGCCTCAGGCCGGAGCCGCTCCATCAGTGCGGCGGCCTCCGCGTCGCTTCCCGGCGAGCGTCCGTCGTCCGCGATGTAGAGCAACCCGCCGTAGGCTTGCGAGACCTCCTGGTACGTGAGTCCCGCCCAGGTGCTCTCGATGATCTGGGCCTTGCGCAGGACACCCAACTCGGCGAGCACGGATGCGTAACCCTTGGCCGCCGGTCTCCTGGCGAACTGGCCAGGACCGGTGAAGGCCAGATGCAGGTGCCGGGCGGGCTCGTTCCCGTGGAGGCGCTCCAACTCCCGCTCGGCGAGCGACTTCAACTGAGCCCGTACAGAGCTCAGCTGGATCAGATCACCAGTCGCATCCAGTGCGTCGTCGACGGCCGCGGCTCCGGGGCGCCGCCGGGGCATGAGCCAATGCGCCTGCGGCCCGTGGTCGGATATCAGCCGTATCAGCGCGGGCATGTTGTGCTCGGGCAGGAGCTTGAACGCGGTGGGTTCCCGGGGCTGATACAGGCGGCCACTCTCCCCGGACGCCGCGATGAACCAGGACGGGTCATGGCCGAAGGAGAGCTTCCTGCCGGTGGAGATCAGGGTGAGCTGCACGCCGAGCAGCGGGCCGCGCTCCACGACCTGCCGGATCACCTCACCGAAGTCCGGCTTCACCTCCAGCAACTCGTCGACCATGTTCACCAGCACGAAGAGGGCGGGCAGTGGCTGGATCGGCTCGCCCTGCGCCACCGATGACTGGTAGTGATGCCAGGCGCTCGAACGTGACACTTCGAGGAAGGATCGCCGCCGGTCCAGCTCGTGGATGAGCGCCTCGCCCAGTCGATCGGCCAGTGAGAGCTCTCCGGCGATGTTGACGACCACGTCGGCGACATGGGGAAGCCGGTCCAGCCCGTCGGTGAACGTGGTGCCTCCCGAGTAGTCCGCCAGGAGGAAGTTGAGCTGCGTGGGCGGATGGACGCGGGCCAACTGCGTGACGAGCGACCGCACGAGCCCCGAACGGCCGGACTCCTGCGGATCGGTGATCAGCCCATGCCCGGGTACGAAGCCGTCCATGACATCGAGCCGCACCGGCCCTTCGTCGCTCATTCCGAGGGGGATCGGCGCCCATTCGTCCAACGGCCGCGTCCAGTCGAGGACAGGTGGCGATGTCCGGAAAAGGGAGGCCACGTCCGAGGGGACCTCGGCAGTGTGGAAGTGCGTCGGCGTCGCATCGCCCACATAGAGGTGGCCGGTGCCCGGCTCGTCCCGCAGCGCGATCCGCCACGTCAGCCGTTCGGTGAACGTGGGCTGCCGTTCCGTGGAAGCCAGCACCAGCCTGACGCCGAGACGTTCACCTTGCTTGGCAACTCGTTCAAGTACTCGGGCGAACCCAGGGGTCTGCGTCAGCGCCGCCCCGAACTCGTCGATGACGACGAACGAAGCGGGCAGCGGGTCGTCCGTGACCTCGCGGGCGAGCAGCCCTTGGTAGCCCGCCCAGGACCGGGTGTTGGCGCGGGTCAGGAATGCTTCCCTGCGATCGAGCTCGTCCGTCAGAGCCGTGACCAGACGCGTGGTCTCCGAGGGCTGGAACGCGGTGGCGGTGATCAGCTCCGACGTCCCGGCGAGGCCGTCGAACGCGTTGCCCGCCCCTAGATCGGCGAGCACGAAGGCGACGGTCCGCGGCGGGTAGGTGAGGGCGAGTCCCGTCACGATCGTGCGCAGCAGCGCGATACGGCCCGATCCCGGCGCGCCGATGATCAGCCCGTGCGGGCCGACGCGGTAGCCGCCCAGCAGATCCAGCCGGACGGGCTCGCCTTCGTCGGCCACGCCGATCGGCACCGGGACCGTCTCTCCGGCCGCCCGCCACCTCGCGTCGATGATCAGCTGCGACACCGGCCTTCCGAGCAGCTCCAGCAAGTCCGGGTTGCGGGCGGCCAGTGGCGACGGAGGCGGGGGTGTGGTCGTGCGGTCCAGGAGGGCTCTCGCCTCCGGGTTGAGGAGGGCGAAGGGGCGGCAGGGGAGCGCTTGGTCGCCGTCCGTGGCGGGGAGGAGGGCGCGGAACATCTCGGTGGACGAGCCGGCGCGGCGTTCTATCTCGGCGGAGACGTGTTCGAGGACGTGACGGGTGTGCCAGGCCTCGGGGCGCGGGAGGCTGGCGAGGAGGGCCTCGCGGGCGCCGGGGACGAACTCGTACTGGCCGAGGGCCACGTCGAGGGGACGCAGGAGGCCGCTCAGGAGTACCTCGGCCAGCTGGCTGGGGCCGGACTCGCCCAGGATGCGTTTCTGGACGAGGCGCATCACCGGGAGGGACGGGAACGAGACCGCGACGTGGGCGGCCAGCTCGGCGGCTTCGGGAGACGCCGTCACGAGGAAGCGGCGGACCCGTTCCTCGGGAGGGAGTTCGCGTTCGCGGCGGACGGGCGCGGCGGTGGTGGCGGTGGGCGTGGCGACGGCGGTGGGCCGGGGGCCCGCGCCGGCGACCAGGTTCGCCCAGCCGGAGAGCCAGCGGGGCGCGATCTCCAGCACGGGGATCGGCAGGCCCTCGGGCGTCTCCCCGTCGTAGGGGGTGAAGTGCAGCTTGGTGTTGGGCGCGCCGGGGCGGGGGAGCGAGGCGAGGCCGGGCGTGGTGGGGGCGGCGGTGCGGCGCCAGAGGCG
This sequence comes from Spirillospora sp. NPDC048911, assembly GCF_043198015.1. Taxonomy (NCBI): domain Bacteria; kingdom Bacillati; phylum Actinomycetota; class Actinomycetes; order Streptosporangiales; family Thermomonosporaceae; genus Spirillospora; species Spirillospora sp. NPDC048911. The sequence goes on from NZ_JBICUD010000012.1 coordinate 217,619, forward strand.
TTCGGGGAGCGGCTGCAGGATCGCCGCCGGGCCGGTCTGCGCCCAGCGATGGAGAGCGCGCGGCGCGCGGCCGTTCCACCAGTGCGGGCCGGAGCAGTCGCTGAGGACGAGGGTCGCGTGGCGTCCGGCAGGGTCGAGAAGTGCGGTGGGTGAAAGGGCGGGGGCGGTGGGCGAGGACGAGACGCCGCCCGACACGTCCAGGTAGGTCAGATGCACGTCGCGGAAGGCCCCCTGGCGGCGGATCGTCTCGGCGAGTTCGCGGGCGAGGGGCCGCCAGAGCCGCATGGACGGGCCGGTGTCCACGACCAGGTTGAGGGAGAGCCAGCGTTCGGGCGCCGGGGTGAGGACGGGCACCCAGAGGGCGGTGTCGGCGATGCGGGCGGCGGTCGCGTCCTCGTCCAGCTCGGTGCGGAGGGGAGAGGCGACGCGGCGTTTGAGGGGACGGAGCGCCCGCTGAACAGATAGGGGGTCGGCGAGCATCGGCGCGGTGGGGACGAGGATCTCGGTGGCGTCGCCGCCGATCTCGGGCGCCGCCGGACGAGGGTGGAGCGCGCTGGTGGGCGTTGGATGTGGACCCTTGGGAGCCGCCGGGCGTTCGGGGATCTCTTCGAGGGCCGGGAGGTCGTTGTGGGCGGTGTCAGGCGCGGGTGACGCTTCGGGTGCGCTGGCGGCCGGGCCTTCGGAGGTGTGGCAGGCGAGCCAGAGGATTTCGCTCAGCTCGCGCGCGTCTGCGGACTGGCCGAGCGAGTCCAGGGCTTGGCGGAGTTCGTTAATCCTCATCGGGGCCGCTGGCCAGGTACGGCGTGATGCGGTCGGCGAGGTCGTGGCGGTCGGCCGCGTCGGAGTAGCGGCACAGGTAGACGGCGTTCAGCAGCTGGTCGGTGGCGAGCGTTCCCTCCTTGGCCCGTTCGAAGAACTGGCTGATCAGGTCGTCGCTCTGGTCGGCGAGATCGCCCAGGTGCTCGCGGACGATGGCGGCGAGCTCGGCCTGGTCGGCGGGCTGGCTGAGCCTGACCGTGATGCAGCGGCGCAGGAACGCGGGCGGGAACTCGCGTTCGCCGTTGCTCGTCATCACGACGAGGGGGAACGCGTTGCAGCGGACGGTCCCGCCGGTCACGGTGACGCGGTCGGCGGCCGAGCCGTCGGCGGTCATCACCTCGGCGGTGGGCTCGGCACGGCGGGCGAGCTCGGGGATCTCGTACTCGCCCTTCTCGAAGATGGTGAGCAGGTCGTTGGGCAGGTCGATGTCGCTCTTGTCGATCTCGTCGATGAGCAGGACCCGGGGCCGCGCGTACGGGAGGAGCGCGGTGCCGAGCGGGCCGAGGCGGATGTAGCGGCCGATGTCGTCCGGCGCGGCCTCACCCCCGCCGTTGGCCGTGCCTTCGCGGCCCGCCGCGTACAGGCGGGTGAGCGGGTCGTACTGGTAGAGCCCGTCGCGGAGCGTGACCCGGCTGGTGATGGGCCAGTGCAGCACCGAGCCGAGCCCGAGCTCGTGCGCCACCGCGTACGCGAGGGTGGACTTGCCGGTGCCGGGCGGGCCGGTCACGAGGAGGGGACGGCGCAGGTAGAGCGCCGCGTTCACCTGCTGCACGGCGTCGTCCGAGGGCCGGTACGTGGTCGCCTGGTGGTGGCCGGCGGGTCCCGCGGGCGGGATGTCGAGCGTCGGCCCGCCGTCGAACGAGCGCCACGGCGGGGGCGGCGGGAGGCGGTCGACGCCGTCGTGCGGCGTGCGGGTCCCGCGGTACAGCAGCCAGTCGGGCACCTCATACCTCCATCGCCAGGGGCGGATCGGGAAGCCGGGACGGGTCGTCCCACAGCAGGGTGAGCTCGCGGCCGCAGTGCGGCTCGTGCGCCGGGGCGACGAGCGCCTGCTTGCGCAGCTCCATCACCAGGGCCGGCAGGCGGTCCGGGTGGCGGCCGGCGACCGCGTCGGCGAGGGCGTCGAGCTGGTGCCGCCCGGTGCAGCCGGCGGCGGAGCAGCGGGTACGCGGCCAGGCCATGACCGGGATGCCGGTGTTGAGGGCGGCGGTGACCCAGGACTTCGCCGGGCGCGCCCCGTACACCAGGACGCAGACGTCGGCGTTGGCCATCAGCCAGTTCTGGAACGCGCTCTTGGCGCGGGGCGCGTCGCAGCCGACCCGTTCGGGCTCGCTGCGGCCGCGCTCGCGCAGCACGCGCCAGCGGCGGTGGGCCTGGTCGCGGCGGATCGAGTCGGGACGGAGGCGCTCGACGTCCCGCACCACCACCGGGTACATGCCCATGGGCAGCCGGTGCTCGCGCTCGACGTACCACTCCTCGAAGGGCCTGCCGAGCCACGACTCCGGCACCGCGAACTCGATCATCCAGTCGGCCCGGCCCACCATCGCGCCGCGCGCCCTGGCCAGGCCGGTCTCGACGGTGTGGCGGACGGCGCGTTCGGGGGCCCGGACGGTCTCCTGCCGGGCGCCCTCCGCGCCGTCGATCCAGGTGTGCACGGTCACGTCGTAGGCGTTGTCGTGCGTCACGCGTTCCAGCCGGACGATGACCGAGGCCGTGCCACCGTCGTCCGCCGTGGTGGTGGCCTTCGGGAGGTACGTCCGGGACCAGCCGGCCAGGTCGCGATCGGGCAGGTGACGTTGGAGGACGCCGATCCAGCGCGCCAGCCGCTCGGGGTCGTCCGGCCAGCCCTCGGCCACGCTCCGGACCGAGTCCCACGCCGACCGGAACCTGGGCCGTCCCGGCAGGGGGCCGACGGCCTCGGCGGCGAGCTCGGCGAGCGGCGCGGCGGTGGCGGCGCCGCTCAGCAGGCGCCGCAGCGAATGCCGGGCGGGCGGCGTCAGCCAGGTCAGGGGCAGGTGGTCGTCGAGCTCCTCCCAGTACCGGCGGATCGCGGCGAGCGGCAGCATCCGGCCCACCACGCCGTCCGTGCCGTACAGGTCGGAGTCGGTGATCATGCCGACGACCTCGCGCGTGGACGGGTCGTACACCGCGGCGCCGCTGTAGCCCGCCAGGATCTGGTCGCCGGGCTCGGCCTTGACCTGCCACCACTCCTGGCGCTGCACCATCGACGGCCCGGTGGTGACGGTGATGTGCCGCTCGAACGGCTCGTGCGGATTGGGGAAGCCATAGGTGGCGAGCATGCGGGGCCCGCCGTCGAGGATGTCGGGAGCGGCCAGCTTGGGACGGGTGAACGTGACGGGACTGCTCAGTTCGAGCACCGCTACGTCGCCTTCGTCGCCCGGCCTCCGCCAGTCGCCGCATGACACGACCTTGGCGGGCAGGGGGCCCGTCAACCCGGGAAAACCGACCCAGGTACCGCCGCGGTGGCTCACCGCGTGGGCGCACGTCAGCAGCCGGGTGGGAGTGATCAGGAACGCCGACGCGCGGGGCTCTCCCGAGGCCTCGCCCACCCAGGCCCGCCACTGCCAGTCGTGCACGGCGCGGTCAGCCTTCCTCCTCGTTCGGCGCCTGGCCGGGTCCGGCCGGGCCGCCCCAGGTGAGCTTCACCTTGAGATGGCACTCGCCGGCGGTCTTGGCGATGACGGCGCCCGCCGAGGCGTTCAGCTTGACCCCGAACTCCAGCTCGATCATGTCCGGGTCGAGCGTGCCGTCGCGGATGGTGCGCAGCGCGGCCTCGGCGGCGCCGCGCACGTGCTCGAGGGCCGCTTCCAGCCGCTCGGCGGCGTCGACGATGAAGCCGTGCTCGGGACGCGACACCGACTGGAACCCCGGCTCCCGGGCGCCGACCTCGACGATCACCGGTCCCTGGTCGGTCTGCCACCGCACGAGCTCGTCCACGCGCACCCCGTTCCCCGACGCACCTTGCCTGCCCGGCACTGTTCTTTTGTCCAGCAATCTAACAAGATCGTCAACTGTGCGCCGGGTGGATCGGTCATAATGGCGCATGGTCACGGTCGAGGACGTGCGGCGCCTGACGCGGCGGCTGCCCCGAACGTCCGAGCACCTCATCAGGGACTGCGTGAAGTTCCGCGTCGGGCAGATCGTCTACGTCGCGTTCTCGCCGGATGAAACGATCATGGGGTTCGCGTTCCCCAAGGAGGAGCGCGCCGCGCTGATCGAGTCCGAGCCCGCGAAGTTCCATCTGCCGCGCCTCTCCGATCAGCGCTTCAACTGGGTGAACGCCTGGACCGCTGAGCTGGACGAACCCGAGATGCGCGAGCTGGTCATCGACGCCTGGCGCATGGTCGTCCCCAAGAAGGTCGCCGCCGCCCTCATCCTGTAGCGCGTCCCGGCCGAATATTTCTTGAGAACGGTGCACCGGGGGCGATGAGTTCTCGGCGGGGGTGAGGTCTATCTCTGTGAGAGCGCGACAACGAACCAGCGGGCTCGGCGGAGGGCTCTCGACCAGCCGGAACCACCGCGATTCTCCTGGAACTCCGACGACTCAGACTATGGAACAAAGTATTCCGTTCTGATAGGCTCAGGGTAGAGCCGAACAAGGGAAGAAGGCCCGCGATGTCGACCACGATGAGCGTCTCCGAACTGGCCCAGATCCTCTTCACCTCCCCGCTCCAGGCGTCCGCCGCCCCCTCGTCCGCCCAGGTCCGGGCCGCCGTCGACGCCCGGCTCACCGAGTGCGGCGACGCCTGCGCCACCTGCCTCGCCCGCGTGGCCCAGGAGGCCGGCGACCACCCCGAGGCCTACGCCGCCCGCATGCGCTGGGCGCTCGACGCCGTCGAGACCGCCTACTTCGGCCTCGCGATCGCCGCGTGACCACTGTGAAGGAGAAGGACCATGAACGCGCACCTCGCGGAAGAGATCGTCCCCCGTTCGCTCAAGCAGCTGCTCGCCGCCGGCGATCCTGGAATCCCGGAACGCCGCCGACGTCCCCGCAAAGTCATGACCGTGCGCCGCGTCTCGTGACAGACCCCGCCCGCCACCGGAGGCCGTACCAACTGGTACGGCCTCTCGTGCTTTTCCGGGGCCGCGTCGCCGCTCAGTGAAGCAGGCGCGGCAATCCACCGGTGCAGCGCACGGCGGCCCTCACTGTGACGCCGTCCTCGCGGCTGAAGATCACCGCGGCCTCCGGAGCGGGGCCGTCCTGGACGAGACGGCCGTGATAGCCGATGGCCGGGCTCCAGCCGGTGAGGACCGCCCGGTCCTGGCCGACGCACCGCGCGAGGACCCGTCCGCCCGGGCTCGTGAACACCCGCAACGCGCCCGCACCCTTGACGGAGGCCTCCGGACTCGGAGCGGCCGCCGGATGCGTGGCGAGGCGCTTCTTGATCTCCCCGCCCAGCATCGGCTGGACGACGCTGCCCGTCAGGACCCAGGCGGTGATCCGTACGGCGACGAGTCCCACCGCGGCCATGAGCACGGCGATGGCGAGCCAGATGCCGATACGTGCGGTCACGCGAGCCAGCGTGGCATCCCGCGGGTCGATCCCGGGTCAAGCCGGAGTGATGAAATAGCAGGTCAGCTAGGGTACGAGCCGTGAGGCTCACGACCATCCGGCGGCAGTTGACGTTCCTGGTCGTCGCGACCACCCTGCTGGTCCTCGTGGCGTTCTTCCTCCCGCTCGTGGCCACGGTGCGGTCGATCTCCGCCGACGACAAGGTCACGCAGGCCGCCGTCGAGGCCGAATCCCTCGTGCCACTGCTCATGAGCGAGGAACCCGAGACGTTCACGCTGTCCCTCGACAGCCTCGCGGCCGGCGAGACCGACACCTACTCCGTCTTCCTCCCCGACGGCCGGGTGCTCGGGGACGCCGCCGAACGTTCCGACGCCGTACGGCTCGCCCAGCACGGCTACAGCCTGGTCGCCGAGGTGCCGGGCGGCCGTGAGGTCCTCCTCTCGATGATCGGCAGGCAGGAGGGGCCGATCGTCGTCCGCGCGTTCGTGAGCGACACCGTCATGTACGAGGGCGTGAGCGAGGCCCTGGCCACACTCGGCCTCCTCGGCCTGCTCCTCCTGCTGATCGGCGTCCTCGTCACGTTCCTCATGGCAAGCCGCCTGACGTCACCGCTCCGAGAGCTCGCCGAGGTCTCCCGGCGCCTCGGCCGCGGCGACCTCGGCGCCCGCGCACGCGGCGGCGGCGCGGCCGAACTCGTCGAGGTGGCCGCCGCGCTCAACTATCTGGCCCGCCGGATCTCCGAGCTCGTCAAGGGCGAACGCGAACGCATCGCCGACCTCTCGCACCGGCTCCGCACACCGCTCACCGCACTGCGCCTGGAAGCCGACCTACTAGAAGACACCACAGAACGCGCCAAACTAAACGAAACCATCGACACGGTAGAGACAACGGTCACCGACGCCATCAAGACCGTCCGCGGCGGCGACTCCGAACCCGAACGCTGCGACGCCGCAGTGGTGATCGCCGAACGCATGGAGTTCTGGTCGGTGCTCGCCGGCGAACAGGGCCGCTCCATAACCGGCTGCACAGCCTCCCCGCCCCTCCCCGTCGCCGCCTCCAGCGCCGAACTCGCCGACGCGTTCGACGTCCTCATCTCCAACATCTTCAGCCACACGCCCGACGGCACGGACTTCGCGGTGACCCTCACCCCACGACCCGCCGGCGGCGCGGTCCTGGAAGTGACCGACGACGGCCCGGGCTTCGCCGACACCCGCGTCCGCCGAGGCCGCAGCGGCGGCGGCTCGTCCGGCCTCGGCCTCGACATCGTCCGCCGGGTCACCGAGACCTCAGGAGGCCGCCTCACCCTGGGCTCCGCCCCCTCCGGAGGCGCCCTGATCCGAGCCGAACTAGGCCCGCCCTAGCAAGAACGTCAACCCCACCACCCGCGGCAACTCTCAATCCCAGAAGACGGTGACCATGGGGAGTGCGCCGTCTGACCGCGCGCCAACGGACTCCGGTGGAATCGCCGCCTTGCCTCGCTTGACGGTGACGAAGCGTGGCGGACCCGCGGGCGAGATCAGATAGCGGCCGGGCTTCAGCTCATCGGTATCCGGCAAGGTGAAGGTCCGGACGTCGTCCCAGGTGCTGCGGTACGCGCAGTCGTTGGGAACGTAGGGCTCGGACACGTTCACGGCCTTCGACTCCGCCACGACGTAGGTGCCAGTCCCAGTGGGAAGCTTCTTGGCATCGGACTTGGAGGTTCGGTAGAACCACGCCGGCGCTTTCTTGTCCTTGGCGTCCGGAACGCTGTTGCCGAGTCCGAACCGGTAGGCGCCGTTGACGTCGTTCCGCTTCGATTTGGCGCCGAAGCACTGGCGCTGACCACCGGGAAGGTATTTGGCGCCCGACACTGTCCGAGCCTGGACGTGCGTCTTCACCGTCACCTTCGTGCCCGGTTTCATCCTGGCGGGAGACACGGTGACATCCAGTTTCATGAACGGGGTCTCCGAGGCGGGCATGTAGGGCTGGTTGAGCAACGAAGCGGGCTGTGTGAAGTAGGCGTTCAGCGTGCCGTGGGACTCCCCGCCGACGGTCGGCCCGGACGGCCAGAGCAGCAAGCCGATGACGACCCCTGTCACCACCGTTCCGGCGCCGACCAGGCCTTTGACGCCACCGACCTTCCCGATCACACCTGGGCGGCCGACCGCCTGACCCGTCCCGCCGACCGTGGTGGTCGCGCCCGCGCCGGTGTCCGCACTCGCGCCGGTCGTCGCGCCTGAGGCGACCGCGCCCGCGGTGCCGCTTGCCGCCGCACCCGCGCCCGCCGCAGTGCCGGCGCCGATCGAGGCGCCCGCTCCGCCGAGCAGAGCGACGGGGAACGCCGCGGTGAGCAGGGCGGCCGTCGCGCCGAGGGCGTACAGGCCGCGGCGCTCCCAGTCCGCGCCGTACGCTGCGGCCGCGATCACGTCGAGCGTGCCGACGAACTCGCGCACGTTTCCGAACCGCTGGTCAGGACGCTTGGCCATCCCTCTCATCACGAGGGGACGCAGTGGCTCCGGAAGGTCGTCGAGGGGAACGACGCGAGTGAGATGCTGCTCTCTCAACGCGTCCATAGTGGTCGCGATGAACGGCGTCCTTCCCGTGACGCATTCGTAGAAGACGCATGTCGCCGCGTAGATGTCGGTCGCCGGAGCCGCCGGCCCGCCGTCCCATTGTTCGGGTGCCATGTAGGCGGGGGTACCGGCGACGCTGCGCCCGCCGTTCAGTACCGCCACGCCGAAGTCGATCAACTTGCTCTGGCCGTCGTCCTGGACCATCACGTTGGCCGGTTTGTAGTCGCGGTGAACCACACCGGCCGAGTGCGCGGCGGCCATGCCCAGCAACGAACCCTTGAGGATCGTCAGCGCGGCTTCCGCAGGGAGCGCGTTCTCTTCGTCCAGGAGCTTGCGCAGCGACCTCCCGTGGACGGCCTCCATGACGATCGCCGCGCCGCCGCCGTACTCGACGAAGGCCCGCAGCCGGGCCACGTGCGGATCAGCCACCCGGGCGAGCAGGGCGGCCTCGTTGCGGAAGGTCGCGCGGCCGTGGGCATCGCCGAGGAGCCCGGCGGCCAGGTACTTGATCGCGACGACCTCGCCGGAGACGTCCGCCCGTGCCAGCACGACGCGCCCCTGTGCCCCGGAGCCGAGCACCCGGAGCTCCGTGAACCCGTGCAGGCGTCCATTGGCTGAAGGCTCCCGCACGGACATGAGCGACCCCGGATCAGCCGATCTTCTGCAGCTGCTTGGTCAGGATTTCCGTCGCCCGTTTTGCGGTCGGCTCTCCGGGCTTGGAGGGCTTGGTGCGCTCCCAGTAGACCGTCGTGACGACGACATTGCCGCGCACGGCGTAGTCGTACACGAAGTAGAGGACGTTCTCCGTCGTCTGCGAGGCGGAGTAGAGCTGGCGCTCGAAGCCGCGCAGGTGTGTCCAACCCGCAACGGTGTCCTCGGTGGTCTTCCACGTGTCGTCATGGGAGAACAGCACGACCCTTTTACCCGGCACCCTCTTGGCGTCCACACGCTTCTTGGCCGGACATCCGGTGGCCTTCGCCTTCACCTTGGCGAAGGCCTGAGCGGCGGCCTCAGCGCTGTCGTAGTGCGCGACGAGCTGGCTGTAGTTGGTGCGGGAAGTCGAGCTCTGCCGATCCGTGAGCTGCCGGATCGTGAGCCCGGGGTCACCGTCGACCTTCGCCCCGCCCAGCGAGCAGATGGGGATCTCCTTGTCCTGGAGTGGAAGCAGGGAGACCTGGACCTCGCGGAGCCCCTTCCCGACGTCTCCGGGCTTGAGGAGCGCCGCCCGAACCTTTGCCGCGTCGTAGGACGGCTGAACGCTGGGCGTAACAGCAGAAGGCGTGGCGGTCTTCTTGGGCGCGGCCTTCTTGTCGTCACCACCGCAGCCCGCCAAAGTGAGCCCCGCGACGAGAATCGTGGCGATGCCGAGCGGTAGCGGTCTTCTCAGGCCCACAGGCCACCCTCCAGGTGTTCTCAGGGGTCAGGGCCGCGAACCGGTCTGGATCTCTCCCACCGTCAGCTCTTCGGTGCCCGCGGGGATTTCTGGAGTGAGCGTGCCCGTCCGCGGTTCACAGGGGCCCTCGCAGCGCCAGGTGACCAACCAGTTGATCGTGGCGCTGATCTGGTACTTGCCGTTGGGTTGGCCATGGGACGACCGCTTGTAGGTGTGGCCACACGTGGTGCTGGCGGCACTGCCCGGATCCTTGCAGAGAACGGAGCCTTCCCCCGTATTCCACGTCACGCCCTGCGCGATCGCGACGGCGGTGACGACCTGGCCGCCCGCCTCGGCTTGGACCCTCCGGTCGGCGAAGACGCCCTGGCCGGGCTCCCGGGAGGTGATCCACAACCCCGTGCGGACGCCCACATACGTCTTACCTTCGGGACTCGTGTGGACCACCGGAGGCGGGAACGACATCTCGTCCATGGCCATTTCGACCACCGCGGCGGTCGGAATGGGCTCTTCGCCCGGGTCGGCTGGCGGTGCGCAGATGCCGCCTTCCGGGCAGTCGTCCGCCTTTCCTGGACCGGTCGAACCGCCACCGCCGCCACCACCGGTTCCGCCGCCGCCACTACCCGGACGTTCGCCGTAAGCGCCGCATCGCACCTTGTTCTTGCTGCTTTGGCATGGGTCTGCCAAGGCCGTCGTGGGAAGCGCGACGATGGTCGCCGCGCCGAGGGCCGCGATGGAGACGAGTGATGTGCAGCGCCCTGTCAGCATGAATTGCCCCGCTTAGAGTCGGCGACCTTCCAGGTGCCGGCGTCGTACTTCAGAGTGGTCAGGTAGGCGACGGCGTCACCTGGTCCTCCGCCCAAGCGCTTCCCAGTCTTGGTCGAGTAACGGTAGGCGGCGAGAGTGCGCACGCAGTCGATGACGTTCACTGCGGTGCCGTCCTGCGAACGGCTCTGGACTCGTGGATTGAAGATGTTGGTGAAGCGCCAGATCTCGTTCTTGGCCGCCATCGCCTCGACGTCCTTGGTGATGGAGCTCAGCAGCGGCTCCGTCACGACGGCGTTGAGCGGCGCAGGGTCGTTCGCCTGGTACACGCGCTTGTAGACGCGTTGGTATTCGCGGTAGCGCTGGAGGACGAGCTTGTCGATCTGCTGGCGGGACATCGTGGGTGGGGCGGCTTGCTGGGTGGGGTCTGTGGCGGGGTTGCCGTTGGACGCCGCGCCCTGGGGCTCGAAGTCGCCGCTGGATTTGTCGGTGCCGCAGCCGGTCAGGACCAGGAGGGCCGCCGCGGCGGCTCCTGTCAGCGCGCGGCGGGGCCCGGGAGGGGGGACGGAACGTACCAACCGGGCGCGCATCGCTATACCTGATCAACCAGCCGACAACGGGGCGAGTACGGCTGGAAGCTTACAGAGGTCAATGTGGCGAGAAAAGAGATTCGTTGCGGAAAGGTTCTCACCCGTGAGCCTTCTGTCGCTTCAGGGATCTACCGGACAAGGAGGTGGACGGCCAGCGCCGCGATCAGGGCGCTGGACGCCAGGGTGGTGATGAGCTGGCCGCGGCGGCCGGTGAGGGCTCGTCCTAGCAGGGCACCGCCGGCGGCGAGGACCAGTTGCCAGCTGGCGGAGGCCGCGAAGGCTGCGGTGACGAAGATGGCCTGTTCGAGGGCTCCGGTGGTGGTGCCGCTGCCCAGGACGAGGGCGGCGAAGTACACGACGGTGGTCGGGTTCATCATCGTGATGCCCAAGAGCGCGAGGTAGGCGCGGGGAGGGCTGGGCGGTGTCTCTTCGATGGTGGCCGATTTCTTGGTCGCCTTTACTGCGCTGCGTACTGCTAGAGCCAGGAGGACCAGAGCCGAGCACCAGCGGAGGGGCTGGGTTATGGGCTCCAGCAGGGGAGTGAGCGCGGAGCCGCCGAGGGTGGCGATGAGAGCGTAGAGGCCGTCCGCGGTCGCGACGCCCAGGGCGGCGAAGGCGCCGACCTTGAGGGACGTGCGGGCGGTGAGGGCCACCAGGTAGGTCGCGACCGCTCCCACGGGCATGGCGATGCCATAGCCGGCGAGGAGCCCCGCGACGAGGGCGGCGATCACGATCGGGAGAGCGTCGGCCTCCAGCCGCCGGGCTGCTGCTGGACGCGCACCGGGAGGGCGGTGGCGGGCAGTGGCAGGACGGAGATCGTGGTCATGGGGCCCGATCCTGCGGCAGGCCGAGGGCGACGGCAACTGATTTTGGCGGGGCGTGGGTGACGGCGTCGCGATCTATCAGGGGCTAGGGTCCGAGGCGTGCCGCCACAGAACACGGAACGCCGACAGGCCATGGCCGATGCGGCGATCGATGTGCTCGGCGAGGTCGGCGTGCATGGTCTGAGCCATCGGGCGGTGGACGAGCGGGCGGGGCTGCCCGTCGGCACGGCGTCGAACTACTTCCGCAGCCGGGATGCCTTGCTCGCGGCCGCGGCCGAGCGAGTCGCCGAGCTGCACGGCGCGGAGACCTTCGTCGGGAAGGACCTCGTCGAGGTGGTCGGACGGGCGCTGTTCACGGCCGTCACCCAGCACCGTCGACGCTGGCTGGCGATCTGCGAGCTGACCCTTGAGTCGACCCGGCGGCCGGCGTTGCGGGAAACCCTGACCAGAGTGAACGAGGTGTCGATCCAGGGCCTGGTCTTGCCGTTCGGCAACGCGGTCTTCGGACTCCTGACCGGGCCGCCGGAAAGGATTACGAAGGAGACAGTGTTTGCCTGCGCCAAGGCCATGGTGAACGGGGCACAGGCCTGACGTCAGCAGGCTCCAGAGCCAGGGCCGCGAGGGCCCGGACGTTCGGCGAGGTTGGCCTCGTCCCAGAACCGGCCCGCCACGTCGTCGGCCAGCCCGCAGCCGCACTCGGCGGCGTGGCGGGTGCGGCTGGCGGCCCGGCGCACCAGGGCTGAGGCTCGTACCGCCGCGCATTCGCAGTGATACGCCACGGCGCCGCCGGTCAGCGGGCTGATCGGCGGCGGACCGGCGCCGGCGCAGTCACAGAGCGGCGACCCGCGCATCTCCAGTTCGTCGGCCAGAGCCGCCCGCTGGGCGTCGGTCACCGGAGCCGGACGAGGGTCTGCCATCACGTCTTCGCCGCATATCGCACGGTCAGTATCGTGCTGCCGCGACCGCGATTACGCAATGGCGTCCGCCCTCAGAAGCGGGTGATCAGTTCGGTGTACGAGGAACAGCAGGCCAGGGTGGCCCGGATCTACCGCGAGGCCGCCGCCGACTACGACCAGATCGGACCCGCGTTCTACGCCGCGAACGGTGCGCGGCTCGTGGCACGGGTCGGCGTGGTCGCGGGCGAAATCGTCTTGGACGCGGGGTGCGGTCGCGGAGCGTGCCTGTTTCCGGTCGCGGAGGCGGTGATGCCGGGCGGACGCGTCGTGGGCGTCGACCTTTCGCCCGAGATGGTCGGCCTGACGAGGGCGGACGCGGAACGGCGGGGGCTCGCCGGTGTCACGGTGGAGGTCGGCGATGCCCAGGCGCCGGACTTCCCGGCGGGGACGTTCGATGTGGTCGTGTCGGGCTTCGTGTTGCGGCTGCTGCCCGATCCGGCCGCGGCCCTGCGTTCGTACGCGCGGCTCCTGAAGCCCGGTGGCCGTTTCGGGGCGACGATCTACGCCTCCACGTTCGGGCCGGAGTGGGAGCCCGTGCGCGGCGCGCTGGAGTCGTTCATGGCGCCCGCGACGACGCGTCCACCGGCCGTCGAGCTCGATCCCGCCGGACGGCTGGCGGAGTTGATGGCCGAGGCCGGGTTCGGGCAGGTGGACGTGGCGGACGAGCCGTTCGACATCTGGCTCGACGGTCCGGACGAGTGGTGGCGTTACATGTGGGCGAGCGGCTACCGAGGAATGATGGACCGCATTCCCGCCGATCGTCGTGAGGAGGCGCGGCGCGTGGTGTGCGAGGCGGCCGAGGTGCTGCGCGCTGCCGACGGGAGGCTTCTGCTGCCGCAAACGGTGCGCTATGCCCGGGGCGTTCAGAACGGGTCGTGAACTGGCCGCGTTTGGTCGATTCCGCTGAACGCCGGTGCCTCGAATGTCATGATGCGCGCTGTGATCACAGTTGAGGGTCTCGTCAAGCACTTCGGCCCCGTGCGGGCGGTGGACGGGCTGACGTTCACCGCGCAGGCCGGCTCGGTCACCGGGTTCTTGGGGCCGAACGGTGCCGGCAAGACGACCACGCTGCGCATGCTCCTCGGGCTCGTCCGGCCGTCCGAAGGGAAGGCCCTGATCAACGGGCGCTCGTTCGCCGAGCTGGAGAACCCGGCCAAGGAGGTCGGCGCGGCGCTGGAGGCGACCGGATTCCACCCCGGCCGTAGCGCGCGCGACCACCTGCGCGTGACGTGCATGGCCGCCGGGCTGCCGACAGAACGGGTCGGCGCCGTCCTGGAGATGACCGGGCTGACCGACGACGCGGACCGCCGTGTCGGCGGTTACTCGCTCGGCATGCGCCAGCGCCTCACGCTCGCCACCGCCGTGCTCGGAGAGCCGCCGGTGCTCATCCTCGACGAGCCCGCGAACGGCCTGGACCCCGCGGGCATCCACTGGCTCCGGGCCATGCTGCGCCATCTGGCTGATGTCGGCTGCACGATCCTCGTGTCGAGCCACGTCCTGTCCGAGGTGGAGCAGATCGCCGACCACGTCGTCATCGTGACGCGGGGCAAGGTCGTGCGTGACGCGCCGCTGAGCGAGCTGGTCGGCGACAAGAACGAGCTCCGCGTCGGCGTGGAGTCTCCGGGGGATGGCGCGGAACACGAGCAGCCCGGCAGGTTGGCGGCCGCGCTGGAGAACGCGGGCGGGGTCGTACGCCATGAGGGCGACCGGCTCTACGTCACCGGCCTGAACGCCGCCGCGGTGGGGCGCGCAGCCCTGGAGACCCAGACGGTCCTCACCGAACTCGCCGAAGAGCGCTCTGGGCTGGAGAAGATCTTCTTGGAGCTCACCATGGCCGAGTTGAGCGCCCCGCCGCCCGCGCCCCCACCCCCGCCGGACGGCGCTCCGGCAGCGAGTGCTCCGGCGGACGGCAGTGCGACGGACGCGGGCCTGGGGACGGGGGATTCGGCGAAGGACCGTCCGAGCAAGGCAGCCCTCACGGCGGGCGGCCCAGAGGCGGACGGCGCAGAGGCGGGCGGCCCAGAGGCGGACGGCACGTCATCGGGTGGCACGTCATCGGGCGATCCGGAAGCGGGCGGCGCGGCGGGTACGGGCGACGAGTCGGGGAGGGCACGATGATCCGGCTGGTCAGGGCGGAGCTGCTGAAGATCCGGTCGACCCGGATGTGGATCGGCATGCTGGTGCTCAGCGTCGGCTTCGCACTGCTGGGGTTGATCTTCCTGATCCTGCTGGCGGGCAGTGACTTCGGGAACGAGGAGTCGGGGTTCCCGCCGGTGACCGACCCGGACACCGTGCGGGCGTTCTATGCCAACGCCAGCTCCGGCGTGCTGTTCATGATGATCCTCGGCATCATCGGGATCACCGGCGAATACCGTCATCAGACCATCACGCAGGCATTCCTGGCCACGCCGCGCCGCAGCCGGGTGCTGGGCGCCAAGCTGGTGTCGTACTTCGTGTTCGGCCTGGTGTTCGGCGTCGCGACCGTGCTGGTCACGGTGGCGGTCGCGTGGCCCGCGCTCGCGATCAAGGGCGGATCCACGTCGCTGCTCGACAACGACGTGCCGGCCATCCTCGGCGGCACGGTGCTGGCGATGGGGCTGTACGCGCTCGTCGGCCTCGGCCTGGGCGCGCTGATCCGCAACCAGATCGCGGCGATCATCGTGGCCGTCGCGTGGGTGCAGCTGGTCGAGGCGATCCTCACGTTCGCGGTGCCGGACGTGGGCCAGTGGCTGCCGGCCGGCGCGGTGCGCGCGATAACCCACACGTCGGGTGGTTTCGGTGGACCGGGAGGCCTGCCCACGCTCCCCGCGTGGGGCGGCGTGCTCGTCCTGCTCGCGTACGGCCTCGCGTTCGCCGCCATCGCCACCGCCACGACCATCCGCCGCGACATCACTTAAGCCCAACCGCCCGACCACGCGCCCGCCCAACCGCCCAACCGCCTGCCCGCCCTACCGCGCGCCCGACCGCGCGCCTGGGTTGTCCGGCCGCCTCGCCGTGCAACCGCCTGGCCGCGCACCCGCCCGACCACGCGCCCGCCCGACCACGCCCGACCGCCTGGCCGCCCGCCCGCCCGGCTGGCCGCCCGGCTGGCCGCCTTGCCCGCGCGACCGTCTGGCCGCCGGCCAGCCTGCCTGGCCGTTCGAGCGGCTGGCCGTCTGGGTGCTGGGTGGCCAGATCGCCGTCCGGTCGGGTCGGGATGGCGGGGTGGGAGACTGCCGGGCATGACCGATATTGCGCTGACCACCGCCGATGGAGCCGAGCGGCTGCGGGCTCCGGCGGGGGAGTACGTCGTCCGGCTGTCGGGAGAGCAGACCGGTGGCTCGCTGGCCGTCGTCGAGTACACGTTCCCGCCCGGTGCGATCGGGGCGTCCCCGCATGTTCACCACGGCCATGAGGAGCACTTCCAGGTCCTGGACGGGGAGGTCACGTTCGACCTGGCCGACGGTCCGCTGGCGGTCGGCGCGGGTGGGGCGGTGTCGGTTCCGAAGGGGGCCGCGCATGGTTTCCGGAACGCCTCGGACGATTGGGCCCGTTGCCTCTTCCTGCTCACTCCGTCGGGCTACGAGAACTACTTTCGCGAGATCCACCAAGCGCTCGAACGCGGTGAGGAGCTTGACGCCGAACGCCTCTCGGCCCTCCGCGCCGCGTACGACACGGTCACGCTCTGAGTGTCCTGCCCCGCTTGACCTCAAGATGACTTGAGGTTGCAACCTTGATCGCGTAAGCGCGACAGGTTGAGGAGTGAGCGACATGCGAGCTGTGTGGTTGAAGGAGTTCGGCGGACCGGAGGTGCTGGTCGAGGGCGAGGCGCCCGATCCGGTGGCGGGTCCCGGGCAGGTCGTGGTGGACGTGGCGTACGCCAACATCACGTTCGTCGAGACGCAGTTCCGGCGGGGCCTGCCGGGGCCGTTCAAGGCCAAGCCGCCGATGATCCCCGGCAACGGCGTCGGCGGCGTGGTCGCCGAGGTCGGCGAGGGCGTGGATCCGGCCATAGTCGGCAAGCGCGTGATCAGCAGCCTGCGCGGCGAGGGCGGTTACGCCGAGAAGGCCGTGGTGGACGCCGCGTCGCTCATCGAGGTGCCGGACGGCCTCGCCTTGGACGACGCGGTCGCGCTGCTCGCCGACGGCCGGACGGCCACCATGATGCTCGCGGCGGTCAAGCCGAAGTCCGGGGAACGGATCCTGATCGAGGCGGCGGCGGGCGGTGTCGGGACGCTGCTCGTCCAGCTGGCGAAGGCGGCCGGGCTCACCGTCGTCGGCGCGGCGGGCGGCGAACGGAAGACGGCGCTGGCCGCCGAGCTGGGCGCAGACCACGTGGTCGACTACACCGAAATCGGCTGGGCAGATCGGGTGCGGGAGGCCGTAGGCGGCGTCGACATCGTCATGGACGCGGTGGGCGGCGCCGTCGGCCGCGTCGCGTTCGAGCTGCTCGGCGAGGGCGGCCGGATCATCAACTTCGGCCTGGCCAGTGGCGAATGGGCCGGGATCGACCCCGAAACGGCGGCCGGACGAGGCGTGACGATCGTGGAGACCGCGTTCACCCCAGAACTCCTGCGCGGATACGCCGAGAGCGCGCTCGCCGAGGGCGCGGCCGGGCGGCTCCGGCCCGTGATCGGCCAGCGCTTTCCGCTCGACCGCGCCGCCGACGCGCACGCGGCCATCGAGACCCGCGCCACCGTGGGCAAGACGCTGCTCGAGGTGAACCCGTAACCCACGTCGGGGTTAATGCGCCGGTGGCGTGGGCGGCGAAACAGGTGGCGAGCCTGCGGCACCCCTCTGCCAGGCTGCGTCCCGACGCCGGGTTATGGTCCATCGCCCCCGGTCACCGTCCCGTGACCGGATCGGCGGGCCGCGACCACGCCGACGCACTCGATGCCCATGATCCGTGGGAACCGGACGTTCGGCGAGTGCCCCTGGCGCGTCATGAGCTCCGACCAGTTGAGCCCGAACGCCTCGACCCGGACGAGCGTCCACTCGGGCCGGACCTCCGGCCGCGGCACGTCCCGCACCCGCAGCACGTCCTTGGGCGCCCCGGCCCGCTCCGCCACCGCCGCACGCATGGTCGCCGCCATTCTCGTCCCTCTTCCATTCGACGCCACAGATGAGGACTACCAACCCGCCCTGAGCCGTAGATCATTCCCCGGCTCCGCGCTGACCAGGCTTTATGGAAACCGCGCGAGTGGGATTCAGTCCGAAGAGACAGCCGGGCGGGCGAGCGTGTAGATCTGGACCAGGTCGCCGTAGAGGCTGGGCGCGTCGTGCGGGTGGCGGGTCATGGCGAGCTTGCCGATGATGCGCCGCGAGGCGAGGTTGTCCGGGGTGCAGCGGGCCACGACCAGGTCGGCCCCGACCCGGCGGAACGCGTCGTCGATGAGGGCCGTCGCGGCCTCGGTGGCGATGCCGCGTCCCCACGCGTGCGGCTCCGTCCACCAGCCGATCTCGACGGCGAGGCGGTCGATGCCGGGGATCGCGTCGCGGAGCCAGCCGAGGGCGGCGAGGCCCAGGAACGTCCGGTCGATCCGGTCGAGGATGGCGCGCCAGCCGAAACCGTGCTGCGCCCAGTGGTCGAGTGCCGCGGCGTGACGCTGGGCGGCGTACTCGGGATCCCAGACACCCTGGCCGATGTGGCGCATGACCTTCTCGTCCGAGGACATCCGGAAGAGATCGGCGGCATGGCGTTCCCGCCAGGACTCCAGCAGCAGCCGAGGGGTGGTGAGCGGCTCCACTATTCGACTTTATCGAGGAAGTCCGTGAGTGCCTTCTCGTATGCGGAAGGGTCGACGTTCCACGCTTCGGTGTGACCGCCGGAGGTGGCGATGTGCGTGACCATCCCGGGCGGCGCGGTCTTGGCGAACGTGAGGGCGGGGCCGTTGTCGATCATCTCGTCGTCGCTCGTGGTGAAGAGGAGCGTCGGGGTCTTGAGGCGCGGCGCGTACGGGCGCTGGTCGAAATCGTCGAGGTCGATGCCGATGCGCCGCTGGAGGATCAGCTTGGCGACGGCGGTCACGAAGCCCGGCAGGCCGCGGTCGGCGCCCTGCTTGTCGAGCGTGGCGCTCCAGTCCATGACCGGTGAGTCCAGGGCGACGCCGCGGACGAACGCGGGGTCGGCGGCCTTGCGGAGCGCCGTCATGACCATGGCGCCGCCCATCGACCAGCCGTACAGGACGACACCGGTCGCGCCGTGCGCGCGTGCGTAGGCGATGGCGCCGGTGACCTCATTCCACTCGGTGTCGCCCAGGTGGTTCTGGCCGTCGGGCGAGGCAGGCGCGCCCACGTCGTTGCGGTAGGCGATGGAGAGCATGGGCAGGCCGAGGCGGTGCACGACGGGGAGGGCCCGCATGGTCTCCAGCTTGTCCGCGTTGTGCCCGTGGACGCCGATCACCCAGGTGGAGTTGTAGGTCTTGCCGGGGACGAGCCATGCGGACATCGGGCCGAGCTTCGACGGATAGGTGACGTTCTGGAAGTCCAGGCCGAGGGCGGACTTGGGGTCGCCGCCATAGATCCAGTGATCCACGTAGACCTTGGTGCCTTTGGTGAGCGTGCCCTGGGAGACCGAGGTGACCTTCCGGACGACCGTCTTGGGGCTGTCGCTGAGCACCGGGCCGAGCATCGCGCGGCCGCCCTTCCAGGCGAGCGCCCACGTGCCGGGGAGCGCCGTCACCTCGTCCTTGGGGAGGGTGACCGAGCCTGGGGCAACGTCCAGGACGGTCAGCGGGTACTCCTCCTCGTGGCTCACCTCGGTAGCCACGCCGGAGAAGTACCAGCCGATGCCAACGGTCGCCGCACCGAGGACGAGCGCGAGCGCCACGACGACGGCGATGATCAGCCGGAGCCGGCGGCGGCCGCGGTTGCGCTTGCGGCGCCCGGACGGCGCGGAAGACTCGGTGGCGGGCGCCGGCGCGGGCGCGGAGGCATCACTGGACACGACGCATCACGCTATTCGAGGTCACCGACTACTAGGTACCAGGACGCGAGAACGAGCGGCCGGGCCAGGCGGATATGACCGGGCGGGGACCGGCGGCCGCCGTATCGGGCGGTTGACGGCGACCGCCGGAATCTATGCGAAGACGTTGGCCTTCCGGGGGGTTGGTCGTCGTCCTCAGAGGCCGCCCACGCCGCTGGCGTTGGAGGCCGAAGCGTCGGGCGTAACCCCGTCCGCCGTGGCGGCGGCCGTGGCGCTGGCGGGCAGCATGCCGAGGGCCCCGACGGCGAGTCCGGTCACGGTGGCGGTACGTACGAGACGAGACATTTGGGACCTCCACGTCTGCGGCATCCGGACTTGCGCCGCCCGGACGTATCGACGGTCTCGCGGCGGCCACCAGCCAGGACTCCCGCCGCCGGGTGATCATGTTCCCCCACGTGGGGGACGCCGGATCGTTCAGACGGAGGGGCCCGATCGGCAGGGAGATCGGGCCGGATGCCGATAGCCTGCCGAACGCGACGAATCGGAAGTTGAAGGGGACGTGGCTGTGTCGGGGCGGAACGAGCGCATCGCGGGGCTTGAAGATCAGATCATCCGGTTCGCGGCGCAGCTGGCGCCTCCCGGCTGGCAACGCATCGACCTGCACTGCATCGCCACGGTGGCGGTGAACGACGTCGCGCTGACCGTTCTCCAGGAGGACGGCAAGGCCGCGACGGCCGAATCCGTGCCTTCCGAACTGACCGACCTGCTAGGGGAGTTGCGCCGCGCGCACTACGTCCCCGAGCGGGGAACGTGGTTCTCGGTGCTCTTCCTGATCGAGCCCGGGGCGGAGGCCCAGCGGCTCTACAACTTCGACTACGACCCGGAGTGGAACCCGCCGATCCCGCAGGACTCCTGGCGCCGCGACCAGATCGTCCTGCCGCGCGACGACGCGTACACCCCCGACTGGCTGCGCGCACGGCTGGAGGGCCGCGAACCGGACCACGGGCTCGACCTGGACGCGCCGCCGCTCAACCCGGTCGAGCAGATGGAGCTGATCTCCAACGAACTCTCCCTCGTCCTCGCCGACCACGCCCCGCCGCTCTGGCGGATGATCTCCGGGTACTACCAGGCGGTCGGAGAGAACGTGCAGTTCCCGCCGATGCTGGTGCACAAGGCGGACGGCACCATGGCCTTCCCGCCCCCGCCCGCCTCGGCCGGAGTGCTCTTCGACCGCCTGCGCGCCGGCATGTACGGCTTCCAGGGGAGCACCTGGTCGCGGGTGGACTTCCAGGTGCTGTTCGAGAACTCGCAGGTGAGGTGCCAGGCCAAGTACACCTGGGACGAGGAGCCCGACTTCAGCCCCGAGCCGAGCGCCGAGGACGTGCGGCGGGAGCTCGAACGCTTCCCCCGCGACGACGCCCCCGAGTGGATGACCCGCCGCCTGAACGAACCCGCGCAGCCCGCCGCCGCCCAGTCCACCGCGCCGCCCTCCAACGCACTCACACCGCCGTCAGCGGGCCCGCCAGCCCCGGCATCGCCACCACCCCCTCCCTCACCGCAGGGGTTGCGTGAGGCGCGCCTTTTCGACGACATGGGACCGAACAACGACCGACCCTCGGTCTCCCGCCCTGCCGTGCCGCAGCACGAAGTCGACCAGATCGTCGAATACCTGCGGAAGGCCCCGGTCGTCATGGCCGCCCGTTCGTACGGCAAGGACATGGTCGACCCGTCCCGAGGGGAGAAGGTACCGCTGACCTTCCACACCGACGGCACCTGGGTCTGGTCCGGCGGCACGGCGTATTACTTGCGCGAACACGGCATCCCGCCGGAGCCCGAACTGGTCGCCCACATCCGCGCCAAGGGCTTTGAGATCCCACCGGTCGACAAAGCGACCCTGGGCGCAGCAAGCGACCTAATCATGGGAGTGCCATCCCCAACCCCACCCCCAGCCGCCACCCCACACCCACCACCCGCAGGCTCTGAAACACCCACTCCGGCCCCTGCGCGTCCGTCTGCTGCGCCTTCGGCCGCTGCACCCGCGCCCGCAGTTGCCCACGGTTCTGACGCGCCACCGATCCCCGTGATCCCGCCCCCACCCCCACCGCCTGTACACCCCGCCGCCGCGTCGCCTGTGTCCGCGCCTGCCTGGGCGGCTTCGGCATGGCCTGCGGCCGCCGCCTCGCCCCCGGGCATGCCGCCTGCGGCCACGCCGTCCCCGGGGATGCCGCCCGCTGCTACGCCATCGGCCGCGCCACCGCCTATCGCGTCGCCGCCTCCTGCCGGGCCGCCGCCCTTCCCGCCGACACCTCCACCCGGGCCGCCGTCCGTCATGCCGGCACCCGCCGCACCGACGATTTTCGAGCCCGCTGCCGAGGTGGCGCAGTCCGTTCAGCAGCCCTCGCCACCCGCTGCGACGGTGTTCGAGCCGTTGGCCGAGCCGGTGATGCCGCCCCCACCTCCGCCGCCCCCGCCCGGCCCTGCGCCAGCACCCCACGCTCAGTCGCAAACGCCCGCGCGCCCGTCCAGTCCCGCTGAGGTGCTTCGCCGACTGGAGCAGCGGCTCGGCGAACTGGCCGTGCCGCCGACCGCGTACCGGCTGCAAGAGGCGGCCGAGGGCGCGTGGTGCATGGTGTACGAGGACAACCGCTGGCAGGTCTTCGCCCTCCACAATGGAGAACGCGTCCAAGCGGCAGACTTCGACGCCGCAGACAAGGCCGCCGCCTATCTCCTAGGCTCGCTCCTCCTCGCGCCGCCCACCGAACCCCGGCAACAACTCACCGGAGCCATCACTCCGCTAGCCGGTGAACCGCCGCTGAGCCTCTTCCGCGACAGGCAGGAAATCGAGCTTCCGGCAGGGACAACCGTCGATCGCTATGGCGCGCCAACAGGCAACGTCACCTACGCGCTCCGCACACCGTTCCCCGAACGCTCGCTACCGCAAGGCTGGGCGCACCACCCGTACCACTCCTACCGTCTGCAGCGCCCATGCCGAGTGCTGACCGGCATAGCAGTTCCCTGGTTCGACCAGCCTGGCGGTGGGACGGCCTACGTCTTCCCACGTTCAATCGCCGATCTCCTGGCCGACGGAACGCTTCACGAAGGCTGACCCACCACCTATCGATGAGGTGCCCGACGGAGACCGACCCAACGCCGACCACCGGATGGGCCGCTCCGAGAGTCAGTTGACCCACCGTTCGCCCGCCAGAGCGTCGGCCATGAGGGTCGGCCAATCCACCATTCACGCACTACGGGGGCTGGCCGATCTACCGGGCCCCCTTCGGTGGTCGGCCGACCCATTGTTCGCTCCCGCCAGAGCGTCCGGGTACAGGGTCGGCCGATCCACCGTCAGAAGCGCCGGACGGAACCGTCTGGCACGTTCGTCGCGCGCATCTGGCTGAAGTCAGGCATCTTCGCCGGGCAGCGCGCGCCCGGCGCGGGCTTGGTTCCGTTCAGCAGGTACGCGTCAACAGTCTTGCGCACACACCCGCTCAGCCCGTACGAGCCATGCCCGGCACCCTCGTATGTGAGCAGAGCCGTCCCGGGAACGCCCCGCTGGACGCCGACCGCCCACGGGTACACGGTCGCCGGGTCACCGACCGAGCCCGCCACCAGGATGGGCGGCACGCTCTTGATCCGGTATGCCCGCTGCGGGTCCCAGGCGCCTCGCGGCCGTCCGATGCACGCCGTGATGGCCTCCCATCCCAGCGGGTTGATCCGGACGTGCGGCGCCGCCCGTCGTGTCTTGGCCCGGACGGCGGCGAGCTCCTTGTAATTCCTGACAGGGAACGACCAGTCGGAGCACAGAATCCCGGCGAACATCCCGTCGGGATCGTCGTTCGCCGCCTTCCCCTTGACGATCTGGCCCTTCTGCCTGCTGAGCTCCTTCAATTCCTCGCTCAGCTGCGCCCACGCGATCGGCTCGTACATCGAATTGCGGACCATCTGCGCCAGGTCGGGCACCCCCAACGGCACCTTGGGCTCACCGATTTCGTGCAGCCGGCCCTTCTCGGCCCGCAACATCAACGCATCGAGCACCTTGACGGGGTCCTTGCCCCTCAACCCGCAGTACTTCGACGTGGGACACCACTTGGCGAACTGCAGATACGCGGCCTCAAGCCCCTTGGCCTCGTCCACGGAGAACGCCAAGGCGCCCTTCACCTGGTGGTTCATCGTCCCGTCAAGCGTCATGCGCCGCACCCGCTTGGGGAAGATCTCCGCATACCGCTGGCCGAGCCACGTCCCGTACGAGCGCCCGTAAAAGGACACCTTCTGCGCACCAATCGCAGCTCTGATGGCGTCCATGTCCCGAGCGACGTTCCCCGCTCCCAAGAACTCATAAAGCAGCCCGGTCTTCTTCCGGCAGGCCTTGTAGAGCTTGCTCTGGTACGCCTTCAGCTTCCCGAAGTCACTCTGGTTCCGCGGATATCTCCGCGGCATCTTCCCGACCTTTCCGCACTTGACGGCATGGCTGCGCCCGACGCCCCGCGGGTCGAACCCGATGATGTCGTACCGTTCGCGCACCTGCTTCGAGAGCCCGGCCCGGTCCAGCGCGAAGTCGACCCCCGACCCGCCAGGGCCACCCGGGTTGACGAACAGCACCCCCAGCCGCTTCTTGGGATTCTTGGCCTTGACCCGCGCGACCGCGATCTTGATGCGGCCGCGCTTGGGCTTGGCCCAGTCGATCGGGACGCTCAGATAGCCGCACTGCACCGTCCGATCGTCGGCGCACTTCTTCCAGGTGATCTTCTTGGGTGCGGCCTGTACGGGCGCCGAGCCCGACGCGACGACGGCGACGCACGCGATCAGGACTCCGGCCGTACGGCCCATGCGGGTCACGAAGACAGACTCCTCTTGGAGTACCAACGGGGTTGAAGAGATCTTCGTGACGCCAGATCACGATTGAGTCAATCCCTCTAGGCTGTTTCGGACAATCTTCCAAACCCGGAGGGAAGCGCATGACTCGACGGCGCATCGTGATCCTGGCAGGGCTGGCCACCGCCGCCGCAGCGGCCGCCATCGTTGGCCTGGCCACCGTGGGCTCCGCCGAGCCAGAGCCGGACAACCCCACCAAGCCCGTGGTCCACAACGTCCCCTCCGAGAACCCCGAAAAGTACTGGACCCAAGAACGCCGCGACCAAACAGACCCCATCGAGATGCCCAAGCCCCCACCCAACCTCCCCTAACCTTCCGCATTACCTATCCGGCCAAGGCCAACCCCTTGCACCCCAGCGCCCCCCAAGGCGATCTTGGTCTTGGGGGTCACGCGGGCAGCCGAAGGAGGACGAGTGGGTCGACGCCTCTTCACCTTCGCAGCCGCAGTGAACAACTCCTGGCTCTGCTGGCCCACGCGGACTGCGCGGCCCGTGAGGCGCTGATCGAGCTGGGAGTGTCAGCCGATCAGCTGCTTCAGCAGGTCACCGCGGCGTACGGTCCCAGCGGCCCGAGGGCGATCGGCTGGGCTGACGGGGCTGTGCGTCCGGCTGGCCATGTTCTGCGCTGGGCGTTGCGGGCAGGTCCCTACTCAATCCCTGGACGGCCCGAAGACCTGCACTGGAGGAATGGACTGGCCGCCGCGACAACTGAGCGGGCCGGGGCCGGCGAGCCGGAGCAGATTGTCGCCGCGGTGCTCGCGGTCTACGAAACAGTGAGCGCTGAGGGTGTGCAGTTCGGTGCGGGCTGGGAGACGTGTTTTCCCGCGATTCGTCCATTCGTGGAAAGCGGAATGACCTCTGAGGTCGTCACGGGCCATCCCCCGCCGACAGGTGGTCTGCCTGGAGGGCATCTTCTCTCTCTGGCTAAAGAGGGACACCGCCGGGCGGCCGAAATCCTGGGGCGTAGCCCTCGGCGCGAAGACCTCTGCACTGTGGAGACTTTGCTGCTGGGCGCTCTCAGCCGGCCGAGCCCCGCCCTGGATACATTGCTGTCGAGATTCGGCCTGGACGGAGCCGATCTCGCCTCCCAGGTGGCAGCGCCCTTGCGCAAAGGGTGAGGCCAAAGGTTGGAGTATCGCAACAGGCCGGATTGGATTTGGCGCGATGCCTGCTTGCGAGAGACGCAGAACGCCCCCGCCGGGTCGGCGGGGGCGTTCTTTGGTCTCGCTCGATTAGCGCTTGGAGATCGCCTTGTAGACGGCGACCGCCTGCGAGCCGTGGTACGGGGAGTACATGGCCTTGGTGCTCAGGCTGTGCATGCTGTTCAGGCCGGCGATGCGGCCGTAGCCCTTGCGGTTGAGACCGTAGATCCAGGAGCCACCGCTGGCGCCGTGGCCCATGGTGCAGCTCATGCCGAGGGCGATGTGGCCACCGCCGTAGTTGACCGCGTACGTCTTACCCTGGCAGTAGCGCAGCAGGTTGTTGTTCGCGTAGCGCTTGCCGCCGGGGAGGCGGTCGGCCGGGTAGCCGAAGCTGTACATGGAGTACTTGCGCTTCTTGTAGCCGAAGCTGTAGCCCTGGCTGCCGTTGGTGGACTGGATGCCCTTGCCGCCCTTCCGGCGGACGGTCACAGCGGCGATGTCGTAGCGCTTGTCGCTGTTACGGATCCAGGGGTTGAGGGCCACGACGTTGTCGACGGACCAGGCGACCTTCTTGGCCGGGTAGTCCGGGAAGAAGGCGAAGTTGCGGTACCAGCCGCCACCCTTACCGGCGTGGACGCAGTGGCCGGCGGTCCAGAGGCTCCGCTTGTTCTTGGCCGTGATGACGGTGGCGCTACAGCTGCCGCGACCGCCGGGCACGTCGAAGTACAGCTTGCCCAGGGTGCGGGCCGGGGCGGTGCCGTGCTTCTTCCAGACGCGGGCCTCGACGACCGCCTGGGCGGAGGCGAGGTTCTGCGCGGACGCGGAGCCGGACTTGCCGCCCACCTCGGGGAGGGAGGGGGCGCCTTCGAAGGCCGGGGCGGCGAGGGCCGAAGCCTCTGCCTGGGCCTCGGCGACCGACGGCGCTTCGACGTTCAGCACCTTGACGGGCTTGGCCGACTTGATGCGGGCCGCCGTCCAGTAGGACTGGACCTGCTTGGCCGTCTCCTTCGGCTGGTAGACGACTACCTGCGAGTCGGCCGATGCTGCCGCGACCTTGGCGGCGGGCTTGGAGGGGGCGTCGCCGGTGGCCGCGACGGCCACGCCACCGGCGGCCGCCAGGGCCGCCACCGAGGCGCCCGCGATGAGAATTCGAGGGGATGAAAGACGCAACGTGCTGCCTTCCGTAAGGAGCTTGCTTGAGGGGGGTTCCGAACGAAAGAGCAAACAGGTACTGGGAGGTATGAGTCAAGAACCTAATTTAGTGTTGCATGTCTCGCTGGTGGCGGATGTGGCGATTTGTCCGAAAATACGGGGGTGGTTCCGGCCGGATGCGGTCGATCAGCGGGTCGAAGTCTGGATCTCACCGATCACTAGTCGGAGGTCTGTGGTAGCCGGAAGCGGGCCGAACGTGCCGCCCGGCGTGTCGCAGGCACCCGCGCACGTCCAGGTGACCGAGTAGTAAATAGTGGCGCTGACCTGGTACGAAGCGGCCCGGCGGTAGGTGTACGAGCACGTGCCCTGCTGTGGGACGCCGGGGCCCTGACAGGTGATCGGGGCCTCGCCCATGTTCCAGACGACATGAGTCGGACGGCCGACGATGCTGACGGTCTGGCCGTCCACGGCGACACTGGCACGGTGGGCGCGCCAGGAGTTTCGGTCGATCCAAAGGAACGTGCGGAGGCCGACCCAAGTACGTCCTCGCGGGCTCGTGTGCGGCCTGGGCGCGGGAAGGGCGATGGCGTCCATGGCCATCTGCGCCACGTCAGCCGTGCTCGTACGCGGTGCCTCCGGGAGCGTTATGCAGTGGTCGGCCCCGCCCGTGGGCGCGCACATGGACGGCACCTCGATGGAGGGCCCGCTGCTGTGGCCGACGGATCCATTGCCCCCTCTGCGAGGACCTCCGTGGTTGTTGGCAGCGGAGAGGTTGCACAGCCAACCCCCGCTACTTGAACGGCCGCAGTTAGCGTCTGCCAGGGCTGGCGTTGGGATGGCCATGAAAAGTGTGGCTGCGAGAAGAAACCCGGCGGACGCCGCGTGTACACCTCGTCGAATCGTTGCGGCGAGGTTCGCCTGCTGCACCGCGGAGCGGAGCTTGGCTGCGGTCGACTTCGGAGTTGGGCGGCTGATGTGGGAATCGGCCCGGCGGAACGAGAGCTGGCCGGTCGGCGTCTGATGAACCGGCGCTCGCGCGACGGATGGCACGTGAGAGCGGCTGGCTGACTCGTGGGCGGGGGTCAGCACTTCGGATTCCGGGGGTGCGTGATGTAGGCGACCTTCCAGGTGCCGTTGGTGAGGTGGAGGGTCACGTAGAGGAGATAGCGCTGGGTCTTGGGTGGCTTGCCTACGCGCGCGCCTGTGCGGGCCCGGTACGTCCACAGGCCGGACGTAGTCACGCAGTCGACGATCTGGGCCGTGGGTGGACGGAAGCTCGTCAGACGGGGATGGGGGACTGCATGGCCACGCTGGATGACGCCGGCGCGGTGATTGGCCCGGATGACTCGGTCGAGGTGCCGGACTTGGAGGCCGGTGGTCACCTCAGGGAGGCGGCTTCTGTCGTTGGTTTCCAGGGCGTGCTCGAAGGCCTGATGGAACTGGCGGTAGGCCGTCAGGGCAGAGCGTTCCAGGACTGCGCGGCTCTCTGGTGGCGCGGACGCGGGGCGGGACGGCGCGTAGGTGCCGCTGGGCTGGAACTCCCCCGAAGCTCCTGCGGGAGCGTTACAGGCGCTGACGAAGAGCATGAACAGCAGCGGTGTGCCCCTCATATGCTCCCCTCCGCGTCCGTCAGATCGGCAGCACGCTAGCGAGCCCTTGGCAGGGAGGTAGGGGAGTCAGGGATACATCCGGATCTGCTCGTTCGCCTATGCTTCGCGCGCTTTGCCAGGCTCAGACGCGGCCTATGTCGCGAA
Source organism: Spirillospora sp. NPDC048911 (assembly GCF_043198015.1). Lineage (NCBI taxonomy): Bacteria > Bacillati > Actinomycetota > Actinomycetes > Streptosporangiales > Thermomonosporaceae > Spirillospora > Spirillospora sp. NPDC048911. The sequence continues at coordinate 245,872 of NZ_JBICUD010000012.1, forward strand.
CCAGGTCCAGCGCCAGGAGCATGTCTAGGTGGATGACCGACTCGAGCTTTGCGCCAGGCGGCACGTCTGCGTCGGCCATCAGACGGTCTAGGACGGCGAGGGCGGCGGGGCTGTCCAGGTCGTTCGCCAGGGCTTCCTCGGCCTCGGCTACGTACTCCCGGTTCAACGGACGTCCGGGAGCGTTGGCCCACTCGGCTACGAGGCTGCGCCACGTTGCCAGGTCGGCTTCGGCCTTGTGGAAGTCGATGTTGTCCTGGGCGCGGTAGTGAATGCGTAGCCACGCCAGACGCATGGCTAGAGCATCGAACGGCTCATGGCGCGCCTCGTGGACGACCAGGCGGGCGCCGGAGGTCGGAGCTATCTGGATCGCGTCGGGTGGCGCGTCGGCGATCTCGAAGTCGGGCACGTTGAGGTCCGGGGTCACGGAGACTGCGGCGGCGCGGGTGACCGTTACCGGACGATGTTTCGTCCGCTGCGCCACCCGGCGGAGCAGGTCGGCCGTGACGAGCACCCGGCCCGCCCCGGACGCGACGTGGACGTGCAGCCTGCGCGGAAGCTCCTCGACCTGGCCGGTGCCGTGGTCGTACAGCCTCACAGGATGTCGAGGGGGCTCTTGCCGTCCGGCTTGCGGACGGCGGCGAAGCGCAGGCGGACGTAGTCGGCGACCCAGCCCGACTCGCGGCGCAGGGCCGGGGCGGCGAGGTCGTTGATGCGGCCCAGGAGGGGCTCGATGAGCTCCGGTGGCACGTCGGCGAGGGCGTTCGCGGCGTACGTCCGGACCCAGTCGGCCGCGCCGTTCGGCCCCTCCGTCATGCGCGTCGGGCGGTCGGCGTACTCCAGGAGGCGAACGGTGAACCCGCCCTCCTCCAGCCGGTTGGTGTACTCGGCCGGGCTCGGGAAGTACCACGGCAGCTCCGGCTCGCCCAGCCCGAAGACCCGCCACGCGGTCTGCATCGCGGCGATCAGTTCGGCGCAGTTGCCGGCGCCGCCCATCTCGGCGACGAACCGGCCGCCAGGGCGCAGCGCGGCGTGCACGCTGGCGATCACCGCGTCCGGGTCGCGCGTCATCCAGTGCAGGGCGGCGTTGGAGGCCACCGCGTCGAACGACTCGCTCGTGGTGAAGCTCTGGGCGTCCCCGACCGCGAACGACAGCCCCGGATGGAGCGCGGTGGCCTGGTTGACCATGTCGAGCGAACCGTCGATGCCGAGCACCTCGGCGCCGCGCTCGGCGATCTCCGCGCTGAACGTGCCGGTGCCGCAGCCGAGGTCGATGACCCGTTCCCCGGGTTGGGGATCGAGCAGGTCGACCAGCGGGGCGCCGTGCGCTGACACGTACCCGAACGCTGAGTCGTACGTCGTCACGGCCCAATTCACTGTCGTAATTTATCCGACAAAGCGTCGAGACGGCTCGCCCTTGCGCATCCAGGTCGTCCGCCGGTGATGTGGATCACGCAGCTCAACCCGGGGACGGGCGGGCACGCCGCCCGGCGTACTGTCGTTCACATGGGCGAGCGAGAAGAGGTCCGGGTCGCGGGCATCGAGCGTGACGACGGCCTGATGTTGCGAACGCACGGTCTGGCGGCCGGTGGCCTGCCAGAGATCCGCGTCGTTGCGCTGCCGCCCTATCTGGGCCACGGATGGGCCCAGGTGATGGGCGCTCTGGCGCAACGCCTGGCGGCCGGTGGCAAGGATGTGCCCGAGCTGCTGGAGCTGGCGCCAGGCGTAACGATCCAGCTCAAGGTCGAGAACGGCGAGCTGGTCCCGCTTCCCCCGCACGGTTTCGAGGGCTCGCTGGACGACTGGCGCCGCGACGTCCTGACACGGCTATTCCCGGCCGCCACCACCTGACGAGCCCGCCGGACCGCTGGCCACCTCCGGCCTCCCGGGGCTAGCCCGGGGAGGCCGGAGCCTGATCAAGGCCGCCCCCAGAGCGGACGTCAGGTAGCGAAGCGGACTTGACGTACCGCAGAGCGAATGTGCCGTACAGCAATGCAGACGTGACATATGGCAGTGCGCCGCGCCGAAGCCCGCCGGGAGGTCCGGTTGCGGCCGCGGTGAACGACTTTCCTAGAATGACGTTCTAAACGTCGGCGCGAGAGGGGTCGCAGGGTGTCGTACACCGAGATCGAGTACGGGGTTCAGGACGGGATCGCCACGATCACCCTGAACCGGCCGCAGCGGATGAACGCGTACACCTACGTCATGCGCGCGGAGATGCTCGACGCGTTCGACAAGATCGACGCGGACGACGACGTGCGCGTGGTGGTGGTCACCGGGGCGGGCAAGGCGTTCTGTGCCGGTGCCGACCTCGGCGGTGGCGGCGACACGTTCAACAAGGCGAAATCACAGGACATGTTCGCCGGGGAGGACGACGTCCTGGAGGACGGTACGCCCCGCGACGGCGGCGGCACGGTAGCGCTGCGGATCGCACGCTGCCTCAAGCCGGTCATCGGCGCGTTCAACGGCGCGGCCGTCGGGGTGGGCGTCACGATGACGCTGCCGATGGACATCCGGCTGGCGAGCGAGAAGGCCAAGTTCGGCTTCGTGTTCGCGCGGCGCGGCATCGTCACCGAGGCGGCGTCCAGCTGGTTCCTGCCGCGCCTGGTGGGCATCGCCCAGGCGATGGAATGGGCCGCGACCGGGCGCGTGTTCGACGCACAGGAGGCGCTCAACGGCGGTCTCGTATCGCGGCTGTACGGGCCGGACGAGCTGCTCCCGGCGGCGTACGAGCTGGCCCGCGAGATCGCCGACAACACCTCGGCCGTGTCGGTCGCGACCATCCGGCGCCTCATGTGGTCCGGACTGTCGGCCTCGTCGCCATGGGACGCGCACGCCGCCGACTCCCGGCTGATGGCCGCTCTGGGCGGCGCTCCCGACGCCAACGAGGGCGTGACGTCGTTCCTGGAGAAGCGCCCAGCGGCGTTCCCGATGCGAGTCAGCACCGACCTTCCAGCCGAAGTACCCGACTGGCCACTCCGCTGACACTGATCAACCCCACGCTCATTTGACCGGCCCCGCGCACGTTGCCCGTCCCCGCGCACGTTGGTCAGCCGCGCACGTTGATCGGCACCTGCGGACGCTGAGCAACTTTCGCGCAAGGGTGGTGTGGCGGTCGTATCGCCCCTGCGAGCGTGGAACGGGCTTTGGGGATGTGTGTGACCAGATCGGCGGAGGGTATTCAGTCCGCACGGGGCCACACGTTCGGGGGTACGTGGTGCGAAGCAGGTGTTCCGTTGCTCTTGTCGCGGCCGGGCTGATGCTGGCCGCATCCGCCTGCGCGGACACGAACAAGCGCGAGGCGCAGGTCGCGCGACGGCAGGCGGCGATCAAGACGGTGACGCCGACGCCGACGGTGCCACCGGTCGACTGCATGAAGGCCAAGTGCGTGGCGCTGACGTTCGACGACGGGCCTGGCGAGTACACCGCGCGGCTCTTGGACGACCTCAAGAAGGCAGGAGCGCACGCCACGTTCTTCATGCTCGGCCAGAACATCAAGGGGAACGAGGCGTTGCTGAAGCGCATGGTCCAGGAGGGACATGAGGTCGCCAACCACAGCTGGTCGCATCCGCAGCTGACGGGGTTGTCGTCGAGCGCCGTGCGTTCGGAGGTGCAGCGCACCAACCAGGCCATCCAGGCGGCGTCCGGAGTGCGGCCGACGATGTTCCGGCCGCCGTACGGGGCGACCAATGGCCGCGTGGGACGGGCCGTGGCGATGCCCCAGATCATGTGGAGCGTCGACACGCTCGACTGGCAGCACCACAGCGTCAGCACGAACATCCGGATCGGTACGCGTGAACCCCAGGCCGGCGGCATCGTGCTCTACCACGACATCCATGAGGCGAGCGTCGAAGCGATCCCGCAGGTGTTGTCGGGCCTCAAGCGCCGCGGCTTCACGTTCGTGACCGTGTCCGAGATCTTCCGGGGACAGCAGCTCAAGCCGGGCCACGAATACCTCCAGGCTGAGCGGCCCAAGCCCAACCCGAAGCCCAAGCCGGTCACGCCCGGCACCCCGAGCAGTGTCCCGACCACGCCGAGCGGCGTCCCGGCGACCACTCCCAGTGGCGGCTCCCCGAGCGGCGCCCCGTCAGGCGCTCCATCCGGACCGATGAGCGGCACCCCATCCGGCGTTTCGCCTGGCACTCCGAGTAGCCCCCCGTTCGGTGTCCCAAGCGGCATGTCGCCCAACCCCCGTCCAATTCCCTGACCCGGCTCCCGCCCAACGCCCTCAGTCGCAAAGCCGTCCAAAGCCCCAGAAGCGTGACCCCAGCGGGAAGTCGCCGCCCCGGCGGATCCGTCCGGACGAGATGACCGGCTGCGGGTTGCGCAGGGGGCGGTGAACGAGGTGGAACGGGATGATCACCGCGATGGCGGGTGGATTCGACGATTGGCGGCGGTCGCGAGCACGATCACGCGAGAGTCGGCCACGCGCCGCGCGAGTGTCCAGTACGCGCCGACGGCCTCTTCGCAGTTCGCGCGGCACGACCGCGCACCACCAGCGACGAGGCGATTGCTCGCTGCGACGGCACGAGCCCTGGGGCGCCTGGGCCCCAGGGCGGCTGACGCTCGACGCGGTGGCCGTGGAGGCCCGGCTGGTGGTCAGCGCGGCGATCTCGTCGCGGTCGTCTAGCGCCAGGACCACCTCGGGCTGCGCCACGGGCGTCAAGGCGCGCCCAAGGTGAGTGCCGTCGCTGGGGTGTGAACCACATCTGGGGCGATTCACCCTAGGCGCGTGCGTAGGCCGCGACACTCCGACGCCTTCGCAGCTTGCATAACGACCCCTCACGGCACCTTGTGGAGTCCGGTCAGGGTGGCGACCATGGGCGTGCAGCGGCGTCCCAGCCATCGCCGAGGCTTTGTGCCGGGGTTGCCTTTCGCCGATCATCGGGGTGAGGAATGGGCCGTACCTCCACAGGACCCGTGCTGCGTCTGCGTCCGGAGTGGCGCGGCCCGCTGACCGCCGCTCCGGTGCTGGCGGCCGGACCGCTTCTGCTCCTCGCAGGCATCCTGACGACCTCGCCAGTGGCCCTGTTCATCGGGCTCGGCGCCACCGCCGTCGCGGTCCGCAGTCTTGTGATCTTGAAGCGCGGTGTCACGGAGGCGTGGCCGGACGGGCTGACCAACCGGCTCGCCGGGCGCCAGGCAGAGGTCGCCTGGGAACGGGTCGTCCGGTTCGTCGTGATGCCGACGCTGGTCGGGCGCCTCGTCCAGGCCGAGGAGATCGACGGGGCCCGGATCAGCCTGGCCGCGCCGCGTTCCGGACTGGTCCTGCGCAGCCCCGGCTTCGACGAGCAACTGGACGAGCTCAGACGCATGCCCGGCGGTAATCGCGAACCCGTGCTGGTGCACTCCCCGGCGCCCGTGCGGGCGGCGGTGGCCTACGCGGCCCAGGCCGTCCTGGCGCTGGGCTTCATCGGCGCCATCGCGATGGCGCTCTTCGACTGACGGCCGGCCGCCTCACCAGCGGTTCGTCGCGTCCCTTGACGGCCGGTGGCGCGCCTGACGGTCAGGCTTCGGGGGGACGGCGGCGCCGGGGCGGTGGCATCGGCGGGACGACCTTGCCGGCCACGACGATGCCCTCGGGTACCTCGACGAGCTCGCCGGTGCGGCGGCGGACCTGGAGCGTCCCGCGGGACCACGATTCGAGGACGCCGACCACGTCGCTGTACTCTCCCGTAGGCAGGCGGCGACGCAGCGAGACCCGTTGCCCGACGTCTGCTGCGGTGATCGAGACGACCAGCCGGGCGGCGAAACGGCCAGACATGTGAGGACCCCCATGTCGAATCGACTGAGCCGTGGTGGCAATACTATTCACAGCGAGCTTGCGGTGAGCCGTGGCCAACGGCGGGGCCGGGAAACCCGAGAGGAGTCACGAACGTGACCTACGTCATTGCGCAGCCCTGTGTGGACCTGCTCGACAAGGCATGCATTGAAGAGTGCCCGGTCGATTGCATCTACGAGGGCAAGCGTCAGCTCTACATCCACCCGGATGAGTGCGTCGACTGCGGTGCGTGCGAGCCGGTCTGCCCGGTAGAGGCGATCTACTACGAGGACGACGTCCCCGAGCAGTGGAAGGACTTCTACAAGGTCAACGTGGAGTTCTTCGACGACCTGGGCTCGCCGGGCGGCGCCTCGAAGGTCGGCAAGATCGACAAGGACCACCCCATCGTCGCGGCGCTGCCCCCGCAGTCGCAGGACGACTGAGCCCGTCCCCACGGACTGACGTCCTTCGGGATGGACCGGGTTGACCGACGTCCCACCGGCTCGGGACCGAGGAACAGGTGCGTAACCTCAAGGCCGTGACCCCGTAGTCGATGGGGTCGCGGCCTTGCGGTCGTCGGGGCCGGAGCGCCACCGAAGACCCGGCCGGGTGTTCGCCAGGGGCCTTGAACGAGGAGGAGTGGGTTTGTTCACGCTGCCGGACTTTCCGTGGGATCGGCTGGAGCCGTACAAGGAACTGGCCGGCCGGCACCCGGGCGGCATCGTCGACCTGTCGGTCGGCACGCCGGTCGACCCCACTCCCGAGCCGATCCGCGCCGCCCTGGCCGCGGCGGCGGACGCGCCCGGCTATCCCATGACCTACGGGCGCCCCGAGCTTCGCGATTCGATCGCGGGCTGGCTGCGGCGCCGCGTCGGCGTGATCGACGCGGATCCGGCGGCCGTGCTGCCGGTGATCGGCACCAAGGAGCTGGTGGCCTGGCTTCCGACCCTGCTCGGCGCCGGTCCGGGTGACCGCGTGGTCTTTCCCGAGCTGGCGTACCCCACCTACGACGTCGGTGCCCGCCTGGCCGGGGCCGAGCCGGTCGCCACCGACGGCCTGCTGTCCCTCGGCCCGGCCACCCCCAAGATCGTCTGGGTGAACTCGCCGTCCAACCCGACCGGCAAGGTCCTGCCCGCCGAGCATCTGCGCAAGGTCGTCGCCTGGGCGCGCGAGCGCGGGTCGATCGTCGTGAGCGACGAGTGTTACCTGGAGTTCGGCTGGGAGCCGGACCACACGCCGGTCTCGATCCTGCACCCGGACGTCTGCGAGGGGTCGCACGAGGGCCTGCTGGCCGTCAACTCGCTCTCCAAGCGGTCCAACATGGCGGGCTACCGCGCCGGATTCGTCGCCGGCGACGCCGCGCTGATCAAGCGACTGCTGGAGGTGCGCAAGCATGCCGGGATGATCGTGCCCGCGCCGATCCAGGCCGCCATGATCGCCGCGTTCGACGATGACGCCCATGTGGACGAGCAGCGCGAGCGCTACGCCCGCCGCCGCGCCGTCCTGCGCGCCGCGTTCGAGGGGCACGGCTTCCGGATCGACCACTCCGAGGCCTCGCTCTACCTGTGGGCCACGCGCGACGAGGCCTGCTGGGACACCGTCGCCTACCTGGCCGAACGTGGTGTTCTCGTCGGCCCCGGCGAGTTCTACGGACCCGGCGGCGGCCGGCACGTCCGCATCGCCTTCACCGCCACCGACGAGCGCGTGGCCGAGGCCGCCACCCGCCTCTGACCGCCCGCTCACCCGCCTGTGACCGCCCGCTCACCCGGCTCTGACGGCCTGTTGATCACTCTGGCGGACCCGGCCGGGAACGGACAGTAGAAGATCCACATATCCAGAAGCGCCGGATGTCGATAAGATCCGCAGGTCGGTGGCGTTTCCAAGGTAACGGTGGAGGTTGCATGAGCGGGGCGGTCGTGCCGGTCCTGCTGGCCCTCATTCTGATCGCGCTCGTCGTGATCATCGTGGTCATGCTGCGGCGGCGCGCGAGCGGCGGTGCCACCGCGGCGGCGGCCGAACGCGCCGTGCCGCGCGATCCGTTCGCCGCCGAGGACGAGGTGGGCGGCGACCCGCGTTCGATCAAGGCCGGCGACATGATCGAGTACCTCGGCGTGCGCTACTTCGTGCGCGGCTCGCTGCGCATGCGCGAGGGCGGCTTCACCTGGAGCGAGCACCTCCTGGACGCCGACACCGTCGACCTGAAGGTCTGGGTCTCGGTCGAGGAGGACCCCGATCTGGAGGTCGTCTGGTGGACCGAGCACGAGATCGGTGAGCTGAAGCCCGACCAGAAGACGCTGGTCGTGGACGGCGTCGAGTACCGCCGCGACGAGCACGGCACCGCCGACTACGGCAGCGAGGGCACCACCGGCGTGGGCGAGGGCGGCCGGGTCGAGTACGTCGACTACGAGGGCCCCGGCGGCCGCTACCTGTCGTTCGAGCGGTACGGCGACGGCCCGTGGGAGCTCGGCACCGGCGAGCGCGTCCCCGCCGGCACCCTGACGATCTACCCGGGCAGCTGATCGCTTGCTCGCGACCCTCCGCACCGCGTACACCGACACGCGCGCCGACGAGCTCTCGTTCGCGCTCGGCCTGCCCGCGCTCGACGCGCTGGCCGTCCTGTCGGCCGAACGCGCCGGACTCGCCGTCGAGCTGCGCCTGCTCGGCGCGTCCCACCAGGTGATCGCCGGCCCGGTGACCGAGACGGTCGCGTGCCTGCCCGGCCGCCCCGGCCCCCTGCCGGGCCAGGTGACCGAGGCGCTGCCCGGCTGGTCGTACGACTTCACCTCGTCCACGGTCACTCACACCGCGTTCGGCAGCGCCGTCGACGACCTGCGCGCCCGCCTCGCCGACCGGGACGACGCCCTGACCGGGACCTTCCCCGGCTCCCCCCACGCAGTGACCGCGCTCGCCCTCGAACCCGCGGAGGACGGGCTGGGCTGGCGCACCTGGCACGCCTATCCGCAGACCCGGGAGATCGTCATGACGCGAAGCCGGCTGGTGAGCGAACCGTGAACCGTAAATGGCTGATCGGCGGCGTGGTCGCCGCGGTGATCGGAGCGATCGTCCTGGTCGCCGTCCTCATCAAGGGCGACGACGACCCGAACGGCTGGATCGCCAAGAAGTACAGCAAGCTCAGCTCCGGCACCTACCGGTCGGGAAACACCCCGCAGAAGGTCGCCGGGGACATCGCGAAGAAGTTCAAGCCGATCGACCGCGTGGACGCGCTGAGCCTGGCCGCCGGAACCGGCGTGCCCGCAACCCCGATCAGCTTCACCGGAACCCCGCTGAACGCGGCGGCGCCCGGCGGCGGAATCTTCCTGCAGTACCCCAAGACGGTCGTCGGGATCCTGCCCGACGGCGCGGGCAGCCGGATCACGGTCGACGGACCGGACTCGGGCTACCGGCGCTACCACTCGTACGTAGGCACCCGCTGGACGACCCCCGGCAGCGGCGGCTGGAACCGTAGCGGCACCGCGTCCTTCCGCGGCGGCGGACCCGGATCAGGCAAGTGAGGAGCTTCGCATGAACGACGTCCTGGAGGAGGCCGGGGCCACGCTGGCGTTCGGCGCGCTCGGCATCGCCCTGATGGCCCTGGGCTACCTGGTCGTGGAAGTGACCACGCCGGGCCGCCTCGGCCACCAGATCTGGAGCGAGGGCAACCGCGGCGCGGCCCTCCTCCTGTCGGCCAAACTGCTCGGCGTCGGCGCGATCGTCACCACCGCGATCGTGACCAGCGACAACGACCTGGGCCAGGGGCTCATCGACACGACCGTCTTCGGCCTCCTGGGCATCATCCTCATGGTCGTGGCGTTCTACCTGCTCGACGCGAGCACGCCCGGCAAACTGGGCGCGACCCTGGTCGCGGGCACAGCGATCCACCCGGCCGGCTGGGTGGTCGCCGCCGCCGACCTGGCGGTAGCCGCGATCGTCGCAGGCGCCGTTTCCTGAGCACCCCTCGGGACCGCACCGGGGGAAGGTCCTAGATGCAAGACCCCAACACCACAAACCCGCCACCCAGCACGACAGCCAAGCCAACAGCCGACGCCACAGCAGAGCCAACGGCTAATGCCATGGCGAAGCCAGGGGCCAAGTTGACGGCCGAGACCACGGCGGAGCCGACGGCCGAGGCGGCGGTCGGGCTGACGGCTGATGCCACGGCAGAGCCGAGGGGCGACGCCACAGCTCAGCCGACGGCCGACGCGGCGGTTGGGCTGACGGCAGAGGCGGCCGGGGCTCCGTTGCGGCTTACTGCTCGGGCGGCCAGGGCGTTGGTGCTGGCGGCCGTTTTTACTTGTGCCGCCTGCGGTCTGGTGTACGAGCTGGCGCTGGTTGCACTCGGCAGCTATCTCGTTGGCAATTCCGTCACGCAGGCGTCGATCGTGCTGTCGGTCATGGTGTTCGCGATGGGCGTCGGCTCGCTGGCCGCCAAGCCGTTGCAGGGTCGGCCCGTCGTGGCGTTCGCGATCGTGGAGGGCGCGCTGGCGTTGCTGGGCGGCCTCTCGGTCCTCGCGCTGTACGCGGCGTTCGCGTGGCTCAATCTTTATGTGCCTGCGCTGGTCGTGGTGGCGTTCCTCGTCGGGGCGCTGATAGGCGCGGAGATCCCGCTGCTGATGACGCTACTCCAGCGGATCCGGCGGCAGGACGCGGGCAGCGCGGTCGCCGACTTGTTCGCCGCCGACTACGTGGGCGCGCTGATCGGCGGGCTGGCCTTCCCGTTCGTGCTCCTGCCGATCTTCGGGCACATCAAGGGCGCGCTGCTGGTCGGCGTGATCAACGCGGTCGCGGGCATCGCCGTTGTGCTCTGGCTCTTCCGCCGCCAGATCGGCCGCGTGGCGCGCGCCGGGCTGTGGACGGGCATGGCCGCGGTGCTGGTCGTTCTCGGCGGCACGTATGTCATGGCCGACGGCTTTGAGGTCTCCGCGCGTCAGGCGCTCTTCCGCGATCCAATCGCCCTGGCCGAGCGCACCCCCTATCAGGAGATCGTCCTCACCCGGAGGGTGGAGTTCTCCGGCCAGCCCGACCTGCGGCTCTTCTTGAACGGTGACCTGCAGTTCTCGTCGGTCGACGAGTACCGCTACCACGAGGCCCTCGTCCACCCGGCGCTGTCCGGCACCCGCGGGAACGTGCTCATCCTCGGCGGCGGCGACGGCTTGGCCCTGCGCGAGGTGCTGCGCTACAAGGACGTCCGCAGCGCGACCCTCGTGGAGCTGGACCCGGAGATGATCCGTCTGGCCCGCTCCTACAAGGAGATCGCCGACCTCAACCAGCACGCCTTCGAAGACCCGCGCGCCCGCACGATCAACGCCGACGCGTTCTCCTGGCTACGCGACCAGACCGCGCGCTTCGACTCGATCATCGTCGACATGCCCGACCCCGACGACGTCGCCACCGCGAAGCTCTACTCGGTCGAGTTCTATGGCCTGGTCAAACGCGCCCTCGCGCCGCGCGGCCGCATGGTCGTCCAGTCGGGCTCCCCGTACTTCGCGCCCAAGTCGTTCTGGTGCATCGAGAAGACCATCCGCGAGGCCGGTTTCGCCACGAACCCGTACCACGTGGACGTGCCGAGCTTCGGCGACTGGGGCTACGTCCTGGCCCAACCAGGTTCGCGCCCCGAGCTGAAGCTGGCGGACGATGTCCCTGACCTGCGCTTCCTGGACGCCGACGTACTCCGCGCCGCCACCGTCTTCGGCAAGGACCTCCGGCACCGAGACGTCGACATCAACACCCTCGTCCACCCTCGCCTGGTCCAGTACGAAGGCGGAGAGTGGCGCAACGCCTGACGCCCCTAGGGAGGCCAGGCCAGGTCGCTACCGTCGGTACTGACGCGGTGGACGAACGTGCGCCAGGTGGCGGCGCCGAAGATGAGGATGGGGCCGCTGGGGTTTTTGGAATCTCGGACGGCGACCATCGGTGCCATGCGCGCCACCTCGACGGACGATTGGTCGCCGCGGCTCGCCTTACACCACACCGCGGCGAGTTCGACGCAGTCGCCGCCGTGCTGATCGCTGTGGGTGCTCTTTCGCCATCGGGCCTTGGTCAGGTCTCGCATGCTCGCAGCCTCTCGATCGCTCGTTTGATCAACCTCGGAGACTCGTCCACCGAGACTGCGCGGCCGCGGATCGAGTCGTGCAGCGAGACCTGCCGCGCGACGCGGGCCGGGTCTTCGAGCAGTATGCCCACTCCGGCTGACTCGGTGTAGGCGATGTTGCGTCCGTCCTCCGTGCCGAGGATGGTCAGCGTTCCGCTGAGACCCGGGTAGAAGCCGACGGTCGACGGTATGACGTCGATCGAGCAGAGTGGCCGCTCAGCCTGTTCCAAGAGGCTTTCGAGTTGAGCGCACATGATCTCGGGGCTTCCGACGCGGGAATAGAGGACCCTTTCGTCCAGCGTGAAGTATGTGCGGGCGGTGGTGATGACGCCTTGGCGGCTCATGCGTTCCTGGAGGAGCTGCTCGACAAGGTCCGGCTGGTGGTGGGCGCTCAGGATCGTGCGCGCGTAATCCTCGGTCTGCAAAAGCTCGTTGATGAGAGTGGGGTGAAAGCCCTTTATGGATGCCGCCCGTGACTCGTAGTCGAGGTATTGCGTGAAACCTGGTGGTAGCGCGGCGAGGTGTCGCGTGTCGATGATGCGTTCCCATAAGCGGTGGAACAGTCCGTTGGTCTTGAAGAACGTGTCGCAGTCGTCGGCGAACTCCCGCGACGGGACGTTCTTGCAGAGCTCGATCTGGCCGACGTAGGAGTCGGTGTAGCCGAGCTCTTTCGCGAGGTCCCGCTTGCTGAGCCCGGCTTGAGTACGCCACGCCTCCAGCTCGCGGGCGAACGTGACGATCGCGGGGGACGTGAACGGCTGGGAGCGGACGGGCATCGGGGTCTCCCGGTGGTTCTGGATCAGGTTCGGCTGGACCTGATCGGGGTTTGGACGATCTCTATCGAGGTGCGTCGTTCATCGTGATCGACCTGTTCCGGAGAGTAGTCGTCACCTGTGACAGTTGGTCGTACGAATCCCGAGATCCACCGGCGGTGAGGCTTCCCGATGAATACGCGTGCCAGTTCCGACGTTCACGCGCTGGCCCGGCTCCGTGCCGACTTCCCGGAATGGCGGTTCATCCTGAGCGACCGAGGCCGGTGGTGGGCGATGCGCGGGCCGCTGCCGAACCATCGTCTGCACGAGGTGGACGCGCATGACGCCGATAGTTCAGCCGAGTTACGCGCCGCTCTCGAAGGAGTCCGCAGGTGAGCCGGCGAGTGGAGCCGCCGCGTTCATCAGCGGGTGGGGGGAAGGAGGCGGCGCGGTCGGTGCTCGTTCCCCCGATCGCACTGGCCGCGCCGCCTTCGCGCAACGGTGGCGACCCGGAGTCTGGCCGTCTGCAGGGAGGCGATCGCGCGCAGCGTTCTGGCCGCCTGCAGAAACTAGCCCGTCCAGCATCCGATCTCCTGCAGGTGGACCGCTTCCGGCGCCAGCGACTCGACCGGCTTGCCCTTGAGTTGCAGCGACGTGGCTGGACGACGGAGCCGCGCTACGGCGAGCACCCGCCGATGCTCCGGGTGTACGCGGCACAGGTGCCAGTTATCGGCGAGTCGGTGCTGGTGGACGGCCTCAGCTTCCGGTCGTCCACAGGTGCCCGTCTTGCCCTTAGCTGCAAGACGAAGAGCGCGGCTGAGGCAATGACGACACTGCTGACGCCGTGGGTCACGGTCGCGCTCGCAGGCCGCCGTACAGCGACAGAACCAAAGGCGTCCTCGCCAGGGAATCTCCGGTGCCGCGTAGGCGAAGTTGAGTGCAACTCAGCGGATCCTTGAGCGGCGCAGCTCGATGCGCGGTGGCGTCGATCCTGCCCCACGGGGCGACGCCAGATTCTGCACCGGATGAGAACGCTCAGTCGTGGGGGACGGTGCGGCGGATCGCCTTGTCGACGGCGCGCTGGAACGAGGTGACCAGCGATTGGATCATCAGCGGCTTGAGCTTGGTGGCCAACTCCAAGAGTTGCTCGCGTTCCTCGGGTGGGCGGCCGCGTTCGCGGTACGGGCGGACGATGGTGTCCTGGAAGACGCTCTGCAGCTCAGCGGCGAGGGCCGTCGTGTAGCGGTCGACGGCCTCGTGGGAGGCGATGAGGGTGTCGAGTGGCATGGGCAGTTCGGCGAGCTCGGCGCTGATGCCGAGGAGCGCCGGGCTGACGACGCGTACCGAATCGGCGAGCAGCTCCACGACACCGAGCGCTTCGAGGCGTGCGAGGGCCTCGTCGTCGAGGTGGCGGCCGGCGCGGCGGTCGAGCTCGTGACGGTCGAGTTCCTCGGTCTGTTCCGGGGCCCAAGGGGAGAGGAGCGCTCGTTGAAGTGCCAAATCTTCGGGCGGGGCGTCGAGCGGGATCTTCTCCAGGTGCTTCTCGATCGCCGCAAGAGTAAGGCCCAGCGACTGGAGTTCGCGGACGAGCTCCAGCCGGGCCAGATGGTCGGCGCCGTAGAGACCCGTCCGGCCGCGCAGGCGTGGCGGCGGCAGAAGACCGCGACCGGCGTAGAAGCGCACCGTCCGCACGCTGACCCCGGCGCGGGCGGCCAGCTCGTCGACAGTGAGCTCCATCGCACCCTCCGGGGTATCGACGTATATGACACCACCAGTGTTACATTAACCTTGTATCAGCAACCACTTACACGAGGACGGGGCCGCATGGCGCGAGAGATCTTCACCGCGGAGCACGAGGCCTTCCGCGACATGGTGCGGTCGTTCATCGCCAAGGAGATCGCGCCGTACCACGCGCAGTGGGAGAAGGACGAGATCGTCTCGCGCGACGTGTGGCTCGCGGCCGGACGCCAGGGCCTGCTGGGCATCGAGATGCCCGAGGAGTACGGGGGCGGCGGCAACGACGACTACCGCTACTACACGATCTTCAACGAGGAACTGGCGCGGGCCATGGCCACCGGGCCCGGCTTCGCGGTGCACAACGACATCGTGGGCGGCTACCTCGTCCAGCTGCTCAACGACGAGCAGAAGGCCCGCTGGCTGCCCGGCTACTGCTCCGGCGAGCTGATCACCGCCATCGCGATGACCGAGCCCGCCGCCGGCTCCGACCTGCAGGGCATGAAGACCACGGCGGTCAAGGACGGCGACGACTACGTCCTGAACGGCTCCAAGACGTTCATCACCAACGGCATTCTCTCGGACCTGGTGATCGTGGCCGCCAAAACAGACCCCAACGCCGGCGCACGCGGTGTCAGCCTCCTCATGGTCGAACGCGGCATGGACGGCTTCGAACGCGGCCGCAACCTCGACAAGGTCGGCATGCACGCCCAGGACACCGCCGAGCTCTTCTTCGACAACGTCCGCGTCCCCGCCAAGAACCTCCTCGGCGAAGAGGGCATGGGCTTCATCTACCTGATGCAGAATCTCGCCCGCGAACGCCTGGCGATCGCCGTCGCCGCCGTCGCCGGAGCCGAGCAGGCCTTCGAGATGACCCTCGACTACTGCAAGACCCGCGAGGCGTTCGGCCGCCCGATCGGCAAGTTCCAGCACAACCGCTTCACGCTCGCCGAGATGAAGACCGAGATCACCGTGAGCCGCGCGTTCGTCGACCAGTGCATCGCCAAGGAGGGCAAGGGCGAGCTCAGCGCCGAAGAGGCCTCGATGGCCAAGTACTGGACGACCGAAATGCTCAAGACCGTGGTAGACCGCTGCGTCCAGCTGCACGGCGGCTACGGCTACATGAACGAGTACCCGATCGCCAAGGCCTACCAGGACGTCCGTATCCAAACCATCTTCGGCGGCACCACCGAGATCATGAAAGAGATCATCGGCCGCAGCCTCGGCATCTGATTACCGGCGGAGTTTGGCGAGGAACGCGGCCCACTCGGCGCGGGTGAAGTCGAGAATGGGGCCTTGGCCGTTGGCCTTGGTGTCGCGTACTCCGATGGTGTTGGCGGTGGAGCGCGCGACCTCCACGCAGTTGTCGGTCGGCTCTGTGTAACTTGCCTTGCGCCATCCGTAGTACTTCGTGGTCATGCCGTCATCCTGCCGTACTGCTGATCTCGTCGGCGAGCGAACCGAGGAAGCTCAGGCTGCTCACCTCCGATAGTGCCGCGTCGCGGACGTGATCGTAACGTCGCAGGTTGGCGGCGACTTCCGCGGGCTCGGTAACGACCAGGTCGGTCGCGACGGTCGCCTCGATCACGATGGTCGGATCGGCAGGGTCGGGAAAGGTGTAGACGGACAACTGGGCGCGTGGCATGAGGTCACCGATTGGCGCGGTGCGTAGAGGAAGCACGCGCACGGCTACACGAGAGTTGGACTCGGCCACTTCGGTGATGTGGTGCAGTTGCGCGACGTAGACGTCGGCGGGACCGCTGTATCGGCGGAGCCCCACCTCATCGAGAATCACCTCGTACCGCGGTCCGTCAGCGCGAAGAATCTGTGCCTTTCGCTGAAGCCTCGCCCCCACCAGCCGATCGATCGAATACTTGAGTGGCGTTGCGGCCCGAGCCAATTGAATGAGCGCCAGGATGTACTCCGGTGTCTGCAGGGGGCCAGGCAGCAATCCGGGATGGTACTCGCGGATGGTGTCGGCTCCGGACTCCAGATCTGCATACACACGTTGGCGCTCGCCCATGGCGTCGCCGTATTTGTCCCACCAGCCCTTCTGGGCCGCGTCGCGGGCGAGGCGCAGGATGCGGCGCCATTCGGTGTCGGGGACCTCAAGGGCCTCCAGGATGTTCATGACGTCGGAGAGGCCGGGGCGGCTGTGCGCGTTCTCCAGTTTGGAGATCTTGACTCGGGATTGGTGGATACGGGCGGCCAGCTCGTCGGCGGTCAGGTTGTGGGACTCGCGGAGCGTGCGCAGTTCGGCGGCGAGTCGACGGCGGCGTACATAGGGGCTGCTCACGCTCGTTCTCCCTTGAACGAACCGACCGGGGATCCGATCGACACGATAGGCGACGAATCGTCACGCTGGGTATTCACTCGCGATCCTGTGTGAGGTTCGTTCGGGTCGTGACGTTCGGCTGCGGAACGTTCGCGAGCGTGACGTTCGGCTTTGGAGCGTTGGGAATGGGTCGGGTCGGTCAGCGCATCGTAGGAACTGGTCGGGGAGGCTAGCGGGCGTGCTGATGTCGAGACGTTGGCAGTCCGGGACGGTGAACTGGACACGACCACGCCGGGCGACCGGCGGAACACCGTTCGTGTCCACGGAGTATGCCGATGTCGCTCGCAATGCCCGAGTCCGCCCCGATCGTCCTCGAGATGTACTGGCAGCGCACCTTTCCCGGCCGTCCAGAGGAAGCCAGGCAGGCCCGTTCCTTCCTGCGCGCGTTGCTGCCCACCCACCCTGGACTGGACGACATGCTGCAGGTCGTCGATGAACTCGTCGTCAACGCCATCCGGCACACCCGTTCCGGCGAGGCCGGTGGCACGTTCCGAGTCAGGGTCCTGACAGACGCGGCCTGCATCGCCGTCTCGGTGATCGATGAGGGTGGGCCTGGCCGTCCTGTCCGCCGGGCGCCCGGTGGTCTCGCCGAGTCCGGTCGCGGGCTGGCCCTTGTGGCCGCGCTCTCCGTCCGCTGGTTCTGGTCCGGTTCTGGCCGGTCTCGTGCCATCACCGCCTGCTTTGCCGCTCCGTCGCATCCCGAGTCTTCGGCGGGTTCGTGATGTGCCCGGTCTGCCGACGTCCGGTCGGATACGCTCGGCTCTTGATCCATTGCCCTCCGGGATGGCAGGAGCCGCGGAATGGTCACGTGGGTGGAGGCGATCAGCAAGGCCCAGCGGGCCGGGCTGCGGATTCTCCTCGACCGGCCCGAGGGTGTCCGGGCTCGGGAACTGTGGCCCATGGTGACGGACGCACTGCCCGGCATCGAGGCGGAGACGGCGGCGGCCGTCGATGGCGGCACGACGCCGTACAAATACTTCCAATGGCGCAGCGTCGAGTTGGTGAAGGCCGGTTGGCTCACCAAACAGGACGGGCGATGGTTCGTGACGCCGGTGGGGCGCACGGCATTGAAGCGCCACCCGGATCCGGAAGGCTTCTACCGCGAGGCCGGGACGAGCTACAAGTACTGGAAGCAGAACCGTGAGGGATTCGGCCTGGCGAAGCGGCTGGTCGAGTCGGTGCCCGAAGGGACCTGGATCTCGATCGAGGACCTCGCCGACCAGACCGGTTTGAGCGAGCAGAACCTCGTCCACTGGCTGCAAGGGGAGCGACCCGAGGGCTGGTACCGCGTCCTCGATCCTGACGGCGGTCTGCCTGACGCGGTGGATGCCGACGGGGCGACGCGTGATGAGTGGTATCGCCTGCTCGACGATGACGGAGTCACCATGGTCATGGACATGGCCCCTCACGAGCGGAAGATGCCGGCACCCGATCTCCGACAGCTCGCGTTCGAGGACGCCGGAGAGGACAGCCTGCCGGAGGAGCGCCCACGCCGGGCCTGGTTGGTGCGGGGAACCAGCGCGCGGGATGACGATCTCGTCCAAGACTGGCTCGACGGCGGCTACTGCTCGCTGCCTGCCTCACGGCTGCGGGAGTTGGCGCCGGGCGTCAGTCGTGAGGTGGTCCGTAAGGCGGTGGAAGAGGATTACGACGCCGCCACCTACGGGGAACGGACGCGTCGTACGACCGAGTTCTACGCCTTCCTGTCCCAGCTGCGCATCGGTGACCTCGTGCTCACCATCGACGATGGCGACGCCCATCTCGGTGAGGTGGCGAGCGACGCCGGGTTCGTTGCCAGCCAGGACAGCCGGGCCAATCTGCAGCGCAGGGTCAGCTGGCATGAGAGGAACCCGCCGTACGACGTCGTCGCCGACCTTCCTGATGAGCTGGCAGCGAAGATCAGTACCCAGCACGACGTCCTTGATCTGACCGAGTTCCTGCATGAGCTGGAGGAGTTGGAGGCCGGCGGCAAGGCGGAGACGGCCGAGGCGGTGCTGCCCGCTCCGACGGAGGAACTGGCCGAAAAGGTCCTTGTCGACCTGCCGTGGCTGGAGGAGTGCGTGGAGCTGCTGCGGGATCGGCCGCAGCTGATCTTCTACGGGCCTCCCGGCACCGGCAAGACCTACCTCGCTCAGGAGCTGGCTCAGCATCTGGCGGGTGGACGCAAGGAGAACGTGAAGCTGGTCCAGTTCCACCCTGCCTACACCTACGAGGACTTCTTCCAGGGCTTCCGGCCGGTGGAGAGCAAGGAGGGCATGGGCGTCGGCTTCAGTTTGAAGGACGGTCCGCTGCGGCGGATGGTGACCGCCGCCAAGGAGCACAAGAATCGGCCGTACGTTCTGATCATCGATGAGATCAACCGCGGCAATCTGGCCAAGATCTTCGGTGAGCTGTACTTCCTGCTCGAATATCGCGACAAGGCCGTCGACCTGGTTTACGCGTCGGAGAGCGAGCTTGCCGATCAGGCGTTCACGCTGCCTCGCAATCTGTTCATCATCGGCACCATGAACACCGCGGACCGTTCGATCGCCCTGGTCGACGCGGCCATGCGGCGCCGGTTCGCCTTCCTGGAGCTGCACCCGGCCGAAGAGCCGACCTCGCTGTTCTTGGAGAAGTGGCTGAAGAAGAAGGAACTGCCCGGCGAGGCGGCCCTGCTGCTGGCCGAGCTGAATCGGCGGATCGAGGATCGGGACTTCAAGGTCGGCCCTTCGTATCTGATGCGGGAGCGGATCTACGCCGATCCGAAGGGGCTCGAACGGGTGTGGCGGACGCAGATCATCCCGCTGCTGCAAGAGCACCACTACGGCGACGGCACCGATGTGGAGGGCAGGTACGGGCCGGCGGCGCTCCGGCTGGCGCTGGCGTGATCGAGCTCATTGAGGGCGTCGCCCAGGAGGTGGCGCTCACCGCCGAACAGGCCACCGAACTGGCCGACAGCAAGGTCGTCCAACTCGGCCTGAGCCCGGTGCCCGGCCGTTTCGTCCTGCGTGACCGAGGCATCGTCGGAGCGGCCCGGATCGCCGGCCTGCAACTGCGCATCAAGCCCAAGACGCCCGTGCACCGGCTGTTCTTCCTGCTCGGCTATGCGCAGGGCAGTCTGCGCTGGCAGCAGGCGGAGGTGGACGCCGGGCAGCACACCGATCTGCTCGCCGCAATCGCGCACGCCTTTGCCCGCGCCGCCGAACGGGCACTCAGCCGGGGCGTACTTCAAGGTTACCGGGAGGTCGAGGAAGCGCTGCCGTACGTGCGAGGCCGGGTGCTCGTCGGCGAGCAGCTTCGGAGCCGGTACGGGATGCCGCTACCAGTAGAGGTCCGCTACGACGAGTACGACGTGGACATCACCGAGAACCGGTTGCTGCTGGCCGCGACGTATCGGCTGCTGCGGCTACCCGGGATCCCGCTGGGGACGCGTACTCTGCTCCGGCACCTGCCGATAAGGCTGGCGGGGGTGAGCCCGCTGTTGCCGGGCCGTCCGCTGCCTGAATGGCGGCCCACCCGGCTCAACGCTCGCTACCACGCCGCGCTCGGACTGGCCGAGCTGGTGCTGCGCGGCGACTCGCTGGAGTTCGACGGCGAGACGATCCGGGTGGACGGGCTGTTGGTGGACATGTGGCGGGTCTTCGAATCGTTCGTCGGTGCCGCGCTGGCCGAGGCGCTCCGGCCGTACGGAGGGCGCGTTGTCGAACAGGACACCGCCCACCATCTCGACCACGGGAGCCTGGTCCCGCTGCGGCCCGACTTCCTGTACTACCGGGCTACCGCTCTCGGCATCGACAAGGCCGCGGCCGTGGCGGACGCCAAATACAAGATCGAGAGACGGCCCGGCGCACACGGTCAGGACCTCTATCAGATGCTCGCCTACTGCACCGCCCTTGGACTGCCCGCTGGACATCTCGTCTACGCGGCCGGAGCCGCTGAGCGGCACACCCATGAGGTAGTCGGTTCCAGCGGCATCCGGATCGTGCAGTACACGCTCGATCTCGCTCAGCCCTCTGACATCCTGCTGGGTCAGGTCGCCGAGATCGCCGAATTGATGGCGGACTCCACGACGCCAGGCCGCACCGCATAGATGGGGCGAGGACTTCTGCGGCGCCACCGAGATCATCGGTCGCAGTCTGGGCACCTGGGCCCGGGGCTGACTCGCAGGGGCAGCGGCGTGGGCTTCTCCGTGTGTCCGGACCGGAGCTTCCAGGTGAGCCGGCCGTTTGTGGTGGAGGCAGGTCAGGCGAGAGAGTCGTGGCGTTCTGCCCGTAGGGCCAGGATGTCTAGGGCTGTGTAGGTTCCGGTTATCGCTGCCAGGCTGGCGATTGATGCGCGGGGGACGTCTCCCCGGATGAGGTGCGCGATCCCGGCTGCGGTGTCGCAGGCGTCCACCATCAGGCAGAGTTTCCGCCAGCGGCGGCGTGCTGCCGGATCGCTTGCCAGGTAGCCCAGGCCCAGGGCGACGGCCCTGCTTCCGAAGACGCGGATCAGGTAACGCAGCTCAGGTGCGTCCCGGTCGCCCATGCCTGCCAGTTTCACATTGAGGCCTGGCGCTGCCAGGGCAAGCGCTCCCCATACGACGCGGCCGCCGGCCGCCACCTCCATCGCCCGTTCCATGCGGCCGACCCTGCCAGGTCGGCTCGTTGAAGATCGATTACGTCAGAGGTAAAGGCGCCCGTCCTGGGCGCTTTTGGTCGGCGCGTGCGTGGAGGATGCGCCGGGGCGTGCGTGGCGGGATCTACGCTGACGTCGGCCTGCTGGGGGATGGTCGGTTTGGGGGTGGGAGTCGGGTGGTTTCTAGGTGGTTGGGAATCGAGCGACAATCGTGATCTGATGTCGTGTTTGTTGTCGTTGCCTGCGTTTGTGGCGAGTGGAACACTAACCTGTCTTCGAAGTTTCGTTCTGAACGCATGTCGCGTGGAGCACGGGGGGCTGGGGAGCCGTGGAGAAGCGCACCACGAGGCCGGTCGCGAGCATCAAGAGGCGCTCGATCGACAAGAAGATCGCGATCACTTCGGCCGTCGCGATCGCCGTCACGCTGTCCGGAAGCATGATCGCGATCGCGCAGACCGGTGCGGGCGGTTCTGAGGAGCGGCCTCAGGCTGCGGCTGGTACGCCGACGCCCCCGTCGATCCCCGGCAACTTCGTCCCAGGGCCCGAGTCGATGGCCTCGCCTCCGCCGAACACGCCGCGGAGCCCCAAGCCGCCGGTGAGCAACCCGTTCAGCACGGGCAAGGAGAGGCCGGCGCCGGGCGACCCGGACCTGCGCGGCGACCGGCGCGGGGGGAAGCCGCGGATGCCGAAGGCCAAGGGCCTGCCCGGCTTCAAGGCGGCCGACGACGGCGCGAAGATCACGAAGCTGACGAAGGTCGGCGCGTCCCTGTACGACGTCACCATCGCCTCCCCGGCGCTCGGCGTCGAGAGGAAGACCCGCGTCCTGTTCCCCAAGTCGTGGAGCAGCAAGGCCACCCGGACCTGGCCGGTCGTGTACGCCTACCACGGCGGCAACAACCTCTACACGTCCTGGACCAAGGACTCCAACATCCGGCAGGTTGCCGCGGGCTACGACGTGATGGTCGTCATGCCCGAGGGAGGCTGGAACGGCTCGTACACCAACTGGTGGAACGACGGCAAGGGCGGAATCCCGCAGTGGGAGAACTTCCACATCAACGAGGTCATCCCGTTGATGGAGCGTAACTTCCACGCCGGGTCGTCTCGGGCTGCAATCGGCCTGTCTTCTGGTGGGCAAGGCGCCATCACCTACGCCGAACGTCATCAGGGCATGTTCAAGTACGCGGCGTCCTACAGCGGCGCGCTCAACATCACCGCGCCAGGCATGCCGACTGTTCTGCTGCACATGAACCAGTCGGCCGGCGACGACATCTGGGGCGACCCGGTGCGTGACCGTGCCAACTGGAAGGCGCATGACGCGACCGTGATGGTGTCCAAGCTCAAGGGCATCGGCGTCTACGTGTCGTCCGGCGATGGGCGAGTCGGCCCGTACGACGACCCGAAGATGTCGCCCCTGCATGCCGGCCGGGTCGGTGAGCAGCTCTCTGGGCAGATGGCCGCTAATTTCGTGAACGCCGCCAAGAACGCGGGCATCCCCATCACGGCCAACCTGTACGGCCCGGGAACGCACAAGTGGTCGTACTGGAAGCGTGAACTGGTCAGGAGTTGGCCTGCCATCACCGCCGCCATCGGCGCCACCAAGTCCTGACCCCTCAGGCGTACGCGGTTCGGAGTAGGCGCGAAGCCTCCCGCTGGACGACGCGTCGCTTGTCTTCCTCGTCCCACGATGTATCCGTTCGCAAGCGGATTGGGGTTCGAGATGGTGGCGACAGCGGCTGTGGGCAGTGAGCGTCGGGTAGAGCGGCTCTGGTACGTCCTCGGCGCCGTGCTCATTGCGGCGGGCATCTTTCACCTGGCGGTGTTCGTTGTGGACGGCGGGCCGTGGGAAGGGCCGGTCTCTTGGCGTAAGCCGGCCACGTTCGGGTTGTCGTTCGGCCTGACGCTGATCTCGATCACCTGGGTCGCCTCGTACCTGCCGCTCGGCGAACGGCTCCGGACCGTGTTGCTGGGCGTCTTCGCGGCCGACTGCTTCGTGGAGGTCGGCGGCATCACCCTGCAGGCATGGCGGGGCGTGCCCTCGCACATCAACCGGGAGACGGCGTTCGACTCGGCGGTCTCGACGGTGCTCGCGGCGGGCGGCGGCGTGCTCATCGTTGTTCTGGGCATCATGGCCGTGACCGCGTTCCGGCCCAACACGAGAGTGCCCGCGGACATGCGGCTGGCGCTGCGCGCCGGATTCGTGACGCTCATGATCGGCCTGGCCACCGGAGCCGCCATGATCGCTCGTGGCGTGATCGAGGCCAACACCGGCAGCCAGGAGACGGCCTACGTCGTCACCGGATTCCTCAAGCTCGCGCACGGGGTGAGCCTGCACGGCGTCCTGGTCCTGCCCGCGCTCGCGTGGTTCCTGGCGTTCGTCGGGTGGAACGAGTCGCGGCGTCTCAGCGCCGTGCGGCTCGCCACGACCGGCTACGGGCTGGCCATCGCCGCCGCGCTCGTCTACTCGCTCCTGAACGCGTGAACATGCTCAGTTTCCGACAAATGCCGACGAATTTCTTAACGGTTGGTCTGTTTCGCTATCCGATCCGTTATGAGACCTTGTGTCAACAGCACACCTGGCTCGATCCGAGGAGCAGCCATGGGGGCGGTTGTTCTGGCCAGCGCGGCGCCGGTCGCCTACGTGGCCGGTTTCGCCATCTTCAAGACGACCGCGAGCCGGATGCCGCGCCTGACCGGTGCCCGCCCCCTCCACACGACGCGGCACCTCGCGCTCGACCCGGTCTGGCTGTGGGGGCTGACGACGCTCATCATCGGCCTGGTCTCGCAGAGCCTGGTCATGACGCGGCTCCCGGTGAGCGTGGTTGTGCCAATGTACGGGCCGGTGATGGCCGTTCTGCTGCTCGTTTCGGTGAGCAATTTCGGTGAACGGGTGACGGGCGGGGAGCGGAGGGCGCTCGCGGTCCTGCTCATGGCCCTGCTGGCGTTCGCCGCCGCCGGAGGGCTGTTGACGGACGACAGCGCGACGGAAGCCGGACGCTGGGACGCCTCGGCGCCGCTCTGGAAGCTCTCGCTGATCGTGGTGCCGTCGTTGCTGATCCCGCTCTGGCTGTTCACCGTCCGGGACAGGCCGGTGGACGGACGGCACGCCAAGCGGGTGACCGGCGTGGCGTTCGGCCTGGGCGCCGGGGTGGTCGTCGGGCTCGCGGAAAGCTCCGGCGCGAGCATCGCCCGGATCGTGACGGAACACCCCTGGCAGTACGGCCCGGTCCTGGCGTCGCCGCACCCGTACATAGTGACCGTGGCGGGATTGCTGGGCGCCGGCCTGGCCCAGATCGGGCTGCAACGCTGCCGGCTGTCTGTGGTGATCATCGTGCTGGCCGTCGGCTCGAAGGCGTCGCTCTGGCTCACCGGCATCCTGGTGTACGGCCAGCCCTGGCCGCAGACGCCGGGCACGTTCCTCCTGTCGGCGATCGGCCTGATCCTGGCGTTCTGGTCGGTGCTGCTGATTCCGCGTCACGAGCCCGAGCCCGCGCGCGTGGAGGTCAAGGTCGAGTCGGCGCCGCGATCCGTCCGGGCCACGGAGTTCGCCGCTCCCGTCCCGCAGCGGCCTGCGCCCACCCCCGGCCCGCCCGTCCTGGACGTTCCGCCTCCTGTGGCGCCGGACCCAGTACAGCTAGGTGTCCGGCGCCCGGTCTGGCGACTGCGCTAGCCCAAGCCAACCGACACGCCCCGGCCAACCGGCCCGGCGCAAGCCGACCGGCTCTGGCCCAAGCCAACCGTCCCTGGTGCAGCCCAAGCGGCCTGGCCCATGCCAACCGGCCCGGCCCATGCCAACCGGCCCGGCCCAACCGGCCCGGCGCAAGCCCCAACGGGCCCGACCCGGCCCAATCGGCCTGGGGCAAGCCAACTGGCCAGGAACCGGTCCTGGTACAAGCCAGCATCGGCTAGGACGGGAGCAGAGACAGCCTTGGGAGTGCTGCGGCAGCACGGGGACGGTGTTGGGCCAGGCGAATCAGGCGGGATCGGCGGGCTGGGCGCTGGATACTCGGAGCGGGCTGAGGCGCTGGGGTACTCGGCGAGCTAGGGCGCTGGACGCTCGGCAGGCTGGGGCGCTGGGCGCTCGGCGGCTACGGAACGGGCCTCGTCGCGTTCCTGGATCAGGCGCGCCAGCTCCTGCTTGACGTGATCGAGGAACGCGTCGACCTCCTCCATCGCGTAGCCCGGGTAAAGCCGGGTGGTGCTGAACCGCTGGTCGTGGACGGCCTCGGGGGTGAGCCGCCGGTCGAGGTCCCGAGGGTGGTGCGGCGGCGGCAGTCTGAAGGGCTCGGTCAGTCGGCTGATCGCCTACCAAGGGGATCTGTCCTCGCTCATGCGCTCCTCCTAGCACGCCCCGATCAACGCTTGCGGGCGTTCCACGAGAGGTGTTGCCTGCCTGCCGATGCTTGCGGAACGTCCTATCGGCGGGTGAGTAGCCATGGTCATGTGACGCACAAGCAGACAGCCTTGGCTGAGTGCCGGGGGTTACGTGCTTGGGGTGGGTTGGGGGGTGCCGAAGGTGCCGGACTCCCAGAGTCTGCGGACGTGGGCGATCATTGGGGGGCCGACGGCGCGCAGGCCGTTCACGTCGCCTGCGGCCACCAGGGGGGTGACCATGGCGCTGACCGACGAGATGATCACCTGGCAGGTGAAGCGGCCGGCGTCGTCCTTGACCTCGAGCAGGTCGGCGAGCGCGGCGGTGAGGGTGACCTGCACGTCGCTGCGACGGCGGATGGCCTCGGGGCCGGCCGCGTACACCTCGACCAGGAACAGCCGCGCGAACGGCAGCTCGGTCGCCAGCACGTCCAGGTAGGCGGTGATCGCCCGCTCGAACCTCTCCAGCGGGCCGCCTTCCAGCCGCGGCTCCCCGGACGTCTCGTCCACGCCGACCGACTCCAGTACCCGCCGCATCAGCAGGTCGCCGGCGCCGGTGAACGCGGTCATGAAACAGTCGAGCTTGGAGTCGAACACCTGGTAGAAGCTCTGCCGGGACACCACGGCCCGTTTGAGCACGTCCTCGACGGAGGTGCCCACGTATCCCTTCTCGGTCATCGCCTCAGCCATCGCGGTGCACAGCCGCGTGCGCTGGATGCGTTCGACCTCTTCGCGGGACAGCGCGTACCGCCCCCTGGGCAGCCGACGCGGCGATGAGTCCGACATCCGATCACCATAGTTCAGGCCGCCGCCCCGGTCCGTCAGGAGCGGCTTACGTGGTGGAATTCAAGCAACCTGACCTTGGAGGCGGCCATGCCCGACGACGACCTGAGCGATTTCGAGACCGCCACGTTCACGCACGAGGGCAAGACCCGCACGATCTTTCGGCGGGGCACGGGCCCGGCGGTGATCGTGATGGCGGAGATGCCCGGCATCACGCCGAAGGTGACCGAGTTCGCCCGGATGGTCGCGGGGATCGGCTGCACGGCCGTCATGCCGCACCTGTTCGGCCGTCCGGGCCGCGACGCCCGCCCCGACGCGCACGGCTGGCGGGCGGCGCTGTCCTATACGGGCGCCACGCTGGTGCCCGCCTGCATCAGCAAGGAGTTCACGGTCATGGCCACCGGCCGGAGCTCGCCGGTGGTCGACTGGCTCCGCGCGCTCGCGGCGAGCGAGCACGAACGGTGCGGCGGCCCCGGGGTGGGCGCGATCGGCATGTGTTTCACCGGCGGCTTCGCGCTCGCCATGGCCACCGACGATCGTCTTCTCGCGCCGGTGCTGTCGCAGCCCTCGCTGCCGCTTCCCTTCACCCGGCGGCAGCGTAACTCCATTGACATCTCGTCCGGCGACCTGGCGAAGGTCAAGGGCCGGTGCGCCAATGGGCTGACCGTTCTGGGGCTCCGTTTCGAGGGCGACTCGCTGGTGCCGCGCAGCCGGTTCGAGTTCCTGCGCCGTGAGCTCGGCGACGCCTTTGTCGCCGTCGAGCTCCCCGACGCTTCTGCCAATCCGGACGCGACTCTGCCGCGTCACTCCGTGGTGACCGAGCACCTTATCGACGAGCCGGGCGAGCCCACCCGCGCCGCACTGGATCAGGTCCTCGACCATTTTCGCAATCGTCTCCTCAAGGCAGACTGAGGGCTACGGAGGGCGGGTTAAGGAATGGGGATTGAGGTTGAGGGGACGTTGTAGCCGCGAATCCTGAGGTGGGGCTGTTTGCCGCCGAGATCGCGGGTGGCGTAGGCGGCATTGATGGTGGTCGATTCGCCAGGCCAGAGTGTGACGTAATTGTCCGAGTAGGTGATCGGCAGAACCTCTGTGCCGTCCGCGCCTGCGGTTACTTCAGGGCGGACGAAGAACGTGATGTTCTTCGGGCTGGTGTTGGTCAGCTTGACGGTGGCCGTCTCATGTCCATTCGTGCCGGCGCGGGTGGCGGAGGCGGTGAGGTTCGGGTTGGAGGGCAGGCTGTTGAGGCCGCTGAAGTCCGCGTACGTCTTGACCTCGGTGTAGTACCAGTCGGATTTGGTGCCCAGTTCGTCAGGCCTGGTGGAGTTCCAGTAGAGGTTGTTACTGACGACCGCGCCGGAGGAGTCCTTCAGTTGGAGGCGAACGAAGTAGGTCGAGGACAGGCCACTGACCGCCGGAAGCTTCATGATCTCGGACGAGGCGTTCGCGGGCGCGCTGACGGATCTCGTGGTGCCGTGCTCTTGCTTCAGGTCGGGAACGGTGTAGAACGTCGCGGTCGCCTTGAGGTCGGTGCGTGACTTCAGGGTCGAATTGACGATGTACACCTTGCCGGTGTTGTAGTCGTAGGCGATGTGAACGGGTTCGCTGGCCTTCTTGGTGCCGAAGTAGCCGCCGCCGGGCTTGAAGAAGTAGTCGTACAAGTTCCACTGGACGGACGGCCATGAGTTGTTGAGCATCCAGAAGATCGTGCCGAACGACTTGGAGTACTTGTGGGAGCTCCAGGCCTCGAAGAACGCCCTGGTGTTCTCGTAATTCTGGAGCTCGGACTTGCGGGCGTAGTCGGCGGCGCCGGTCGCTTTGCCATAGCGATTGTCGATGGCCTTGTCGTACGGCGCGGTGGTGTCGAAGACGGTCGACGGGCGTCCGGCATGGAAGTTCCAAGCGTCGGACAGAGGCCATTGGTCGGACGGCGCGAGGAACTTCTGCACGCTTTCCAGCGGTGGAGGTGCCTGCGTGCCCTCTTCGCCGGTCGTCCCGAACGCGCTACCGGCGCGGGTGGTGTCCCACCACAGGACCGGTGGCTCCCAGACGTACGGGCCGTCCATCTTCATGCCCGCGTCCGGGTTCGACCAGGTCGCGACGTTGTCCACGGTCGGGTTCTGCCAGTGCAGCTTCGCGGCGATGTTCTTGTACGCGGCGAGGTGTGCGGGCTCCGGAGGCTCGTCGCTGCCGTAGTTCCACATGAACGGGCTGGCGTGGTGGCGCAGGGCACGCATCTGGCTGTCGAGGGAGGCCATCGCCACTTCGGTCTGCTCGGCAGTCCACTCGTCGTCGGACTGCCATGCGCTGCAGCAGACAAAGCCGGGCATGAGCATGATGCCGTTCCGGTCGGCCAGGTCATAGAGCTCCTCGTTGCCGAGGGTGCCCTCTAGGCGAATCGTGTTCAGGCCCATGTCCTTGACGTACTGGACGTGGGTCGCGTTGGTCTTGGTGTCCCAGCGTTGGAGCAGGTCCCATACGTAGCCGCCGCCACGGAAGAGCACGTTCTTGCCGTTGACTTTGTAGGCCGCCCATGAGGTGTCGTTGACGGACTTGCGGTAGTCGGTGAACTGCCGGACACCGAAGTCGATTTCCTTGACGTCTGAAGTCTTCTTGTCGACATCGGCGCGCAGCTTCAGGTGGTAGAGCTCGGGCTTGCCGTACTGATGCGGCCACCAAAGTGCTGGCTTGGCCACGTGGATGGGCTTGAACGCGATTTCGCGGCGTTCGCCAGGGCCGAGCGTGACGGTACGGCTGAACGTGAGTGACGGATGGCCCGCCTTGCTGATGGTGCCGTTCACCTTGGCCGTCACAGGAGCCTGGGTGGCGTTCACGGCATCGGCGTAGACGGTCAGGTCGGCCGAGTCGGTGGCGGGGAGCGGCAGGACGGTCTTCACGTACGGGTCACGCAGGGCGACCGGTCCGGTGGTCTCCAGGATCGTGTCGCCCCACAGGCCCGCGTTCATGTCGGGAGCTTCGGGGTTCCAGTCGACCGTACAGATCGACAGGTCCTTGCAGGCGTGCGCTGGCGGTGTCACGAGGATCGCGAGCGCGTTGGCCTCGCCAGGGCGGATCAGATTGCCGACGTTGTACTCGTGCTGAGCCAGCGTGCCGACGGCGTTCGCGTCGAGAAGCGTTCCGTTCAGCCAGATCTGCGCGCGGTAGCTGATTCCCTTGAAGCGGAGCCAGTACGCCTGGCCGGGAGAGGCAGCGGTGGCCTTGAACTCGCCACGGAACCACCACTTCTGAGTGGTGAGGTCAGGCACGTTCTTGAGGTTCTGGCCGAAGTAGATGTTCTGGTAGACGCGGTTCTGGACGAGCCCCGCCAACACTGTGGTGGGCAGCGTGACCGGGTGCCAGCCAGAGGTGCCGTAGCCGACCCGGGAGATGACGTCGCCGGTGTCGGCCAGACCGGTGGCCGAACGGAGTGCCCAGCCGGACGTCAGCTTCGTCGAGCCGGCGGTGGCCGCACGGGAGTCGCTGTTTTCGGCCGCGCCGGTCTCGGCCGCGCCGACCGCCAGTAGCAGGGCCAGGGTGGTGACGAGAATGGAGACGTACCGCATGAACGTCGGTCGCGCGCCTCTGACCAGCATGGACACCTCCAGGGGCAGGCTCTGCGCGGTCGCCCCCGTCCACCGCGCCGGTCTGATCGAGACGATAAACGGCATCGCGGGTTTCGTAAAGAAGGCTCCCTAACAAACTCTCGTAAGCAGTACGTAAGACGAAATCGGGTCTCGGTGGGCGTCCGGCGGCGTTGTACCCGGCATGAAGAACGTGAAGAGCCTCATCCTCGGGCACAAGCTGATCTCCGGCGCCGGCGTCCTGGCTCTGGGACTGGTGACCGTGCTCGCCCTCGCCGCGTTCCAGCCATGGAAGTTGTGGGTCGACCAGACCGCCAGCGAAGCCGCGCCACCAACCGCCGCAGCAGCGCCAGGCGCACCCGGAGCGTCCGGTGCGGCTGCGTCCGGGCCCGGTACGCCTGCGTCCGGTACATCCGCGTCCGGTGCGCCTCAGGGGGCGGCGGCGCAGACACGGGAGGTCTTCAGCACCTCCACCTGGCAGTCGGTTTCGCATGGGAAGACAACCGGCAAGGTCAAGGTCTACAAGCATCCCGACGGGTCGTACGCCCTGAGGTTGGAGAACCTCGACACCTCCAACGGCCCAGACCTCAAGGTCGTGCTTTCCAAAGGCGGACACGAGACCCAGCAGAACCTCAGCCCGGACTACCGCAGCCTTGGCACGCTCAAGGGAAACAAGGGCAGTTCCAACTACGCCGTCGCAGCCGGAGTGGACCTCAGCCAGTACAAGAGTGTCGTGATCTGGTGCAAGCGTTTCGACGCCGTCTTCGCCGCCGCCCCCATCGGAACCTGAGAAACGTCCGTCAGACTCCGATCGCAGGCTCAGCCTGAGGAATCGCACCCAGGCCAGGAGAAGCGTCAGGCCCGGGAGGCGGGCTCGGGCCGGGAGGCGGGGCCAGGCAGAGGGGTGAGGGCGGCCAGGGCGATGGCCGGGGTGTCGGCGTAGATGCGGATCGTCCGCACCTCGGCGTGGCGGCCGAGCGGGCGGACGGCGGTGATCGGCTCGGTCAGTTCCAGGACGAGGTTGGTCTGGGCGGCCACCGCGATGCCGAGCCGGTCGTCCTTGACGGTGATCAAGCGCTCCTCGTTGTAGTTCCGGACGCGCCGTACCGCGGCGATCTGCCGGCGGGGGACGCGCAGGTCGAAGAACGCGCCGTAGCGGACGCGCACCTCGTCGGCCGTGATGACGTGCGGCCTGGTGATGCAGGCGGCGACGACGGCGAGCACGGCCAGGATCGAGTACGCGTCGATGACCAGCACGACGTTGCGCACCACCGCCGGCGCGCCGAACGCCCGGAGCACGATCTCGGCGCCGACCAGCTCGACGACCATCGCGAACAGGAACAACATCATCGTGGCCGTCTGGGCGCCGGAGTACGAGACGGCGGTGGCGCCGGGCGGGACCCCGTGGCGCCGCCGGCCGAGCCACAGGACGAGGCTGACCGCCCCCTTCGTGTCGAACCCCATGAACCGCCGCACCTTCGCGGGCACCAGTCCGGCCACGATCGCGCGGAGGGCGGCGAGGCGGCCGGCGCCGGTCCGGCGCGCCGCGCGGTACAGCCGGGCGGCGACCACGCCCTCCAGAACGAGCACGGCGGTGACGATCGCCTCTGCCGCGACGATCACGGGGTGGGGGAGCGGAACGCCCGATACGAACAGCACCGCGAGCACCGCTTCGGCGGGAACGACGGCGTACAGCACGGCACGGGCGGCTCTGAGCATCACTGTCTCTCCCTCGGCATCACTGTCCCCGTGAGCATCACTGCTTCTCCCCGCGTCACTGCTTCTCCCTGCGCGTCACTGCTTCTCCTTGAGCATGGTCATGAGCACCTGGAAAACCTCGGCTTGCGCTGGAGAAAGCGTGAGGGGCATCTCCGCGAGCCATCGCCCGTTCCCGTTGAAGCCGTCCGGGTCGGCGGCCACGCTCGCGAGCATCGTCGCCTTCATCTCCTCGGGGAGATAGCTTGCGAGCTCGGTGGCGAGCTCCGCTACGCGCGGGTCGTCCGGGGCGGCCTCCGCCAGCTCGTCCATGCGCGCGTAGATGGCCTCGCCGCGAGCTTGCGCCTCGGGTGTGGTGAGCGGCCGCAGTAGCTCTGCGAAAGCCTCCCGTTCGCCGGGGCTGGCGGTCGTGTCGACGAGCGCCAGCATTTCCCTGTCGAGGTCGGCGAACTTGGAGCCACCAGCAGGAAGGTCGCGTAGCACCGACGCCATCGCGGGCGACACCGCCGAGTCGGGATGCAGATCGGCCTCGGCCAGGAGCAAACCGAGCCGTTCGCGCCGCCGGCGGATGGTCTCCTGCTGGCGGGCCAGGTCCGCGTCGAGCTCCTGGAGAACCTCGCGCAACTCCTTGCCCTGGTCGTCGGCCAGGACGTCGCGAATCTCGTCGAGCGCCAGGCCGAGCTCGGCCAGGCGTCGCACGCGGGCGAGGACGACCGCGTCCCGCAGGCGGTATTCGCGGTAGCCGTTGGACAACCGTTCGGGCTCGGGCAGGAGGCCCAGGTGGTGGTAGTGCCGGACGGTTCGGGTGGACACCCCGACCAGGGCGGCGAGCTCGCCGATCTTCATGCGTTCATGAGACACCTTGACGTCGCGTCAAGGTCAAGGCGGGACGCCGGCACCAAGGCGGGGACGTTGACGCCGAGGCACGACTAGAATTAGGTTCTAGTACCGACCGGTCGGTATCTCGGGAGGAGCGGCACAATGCGGGCAGCAGCTCGGCAGGCATGGCGGCGGCTGGAGCCGGTGCACGGCATGATCTACTTCGTGCCGGAGGGCGGCCGGCGCTACGCCGAGCTGGGCCTCCACGGCATGGCGGGCTACTTCGCCTCACGCGGCGCGGCCTTCGGACGTGCCTCCGCCGAGCTGGTCATCGCCACGTTCTACAACTTCAACCCTGCCCTCGTACGCAAGGCGCTGCCCGCCGCATGGGACGTGGTGACGCCAGAGCAGATCCTTGAGGCCCGGCGACTGGCCGCGGGCGAGGCGCTGCGCCGCGCTGGGATCCACGAGATAGCCGGACTGGAGGAGACCCTTGGGCTGGCCAGGCGCGCCGCTGAGGCCGCCATTGAGTACCCCCAGGGCCGCCCGCTGTTCGCTGCCCACGCCACCCTTCCCTGGCCGGACGAGCCGATCGACCAGCTGTGGCACGCCCAGACGCTGCTGCGCGAGTTCCGCGGCGACGGCCACATCGCGACCCTGCTCAGCGAAGGTGTCGGCGGGCTGGAAGCGCTCGTTCTGCACGCTGCCAGCGGCGACGTTCCCACCGCATTCCTCAAGATCAGCCGGGCGTGGCCGGAGGAGGAGTGGGACGCCACCGAGGAACGACTCCGTGAGCGCGGCCTGCTCGACGGCGAGACGCTGAGCGCCGAAGGAAAGGCCCTCCGCCAGCACATCGAGGACCGCACCGACACCCTCGCCCTGCCCGCGTACACAGCCCTCGGCGAGGACGACTGTGAACGCCTGGCCGAGCTGGCCCGCCCGTTCGGCCGAGGCGTGGTCGCCGCAGGCCTCCTGAACGTAGGCGGCTAAATCCACCCGCACAGCACCGCGCTGCAGCGCGGTGCTGTGCGGCGATGGCGCGGCGCGATGCGGTGCGATGGCGCGGCGCGATGTGGTGCGGCCGTGCAGCGCCCTGCTGCGGCGCGGGGCGGCGGGTGGTGCGGTGCGGGTTATTTGATGATGACGCGGTCGTTCGGGGCGCCGCTGTCGTCCGTCCAGCCGTCGTGGCCGTCGTCGGCCGTCCAGCCCTTGCCGCCGTGCCTGACCTCGGTCAGGCCGTAGACCTGCGCGTGCGTCACCGCCCACGAGGCGACCGCCCAGCCCGTCCGCGAGCCGCTCACCCGCACCGCGTCGGAGCCGCTCGGAGGCGTGGGCTCCGTGGCGCTCACGGTCGTCGTGGGGTTCTCTACCTGGAGGCGGCTGCCGAACGCGCGGCGCAGCTCCCGGATCGCCTCGGCGCGGCGTGGCGCGGTCTTCTTGTCCGGCGAGAACCAGCACCGCACCGACGCCGCCGTACGGCCGGTGAACGCCTGCGCCAGCAGCTTGCCCTCCGGCTCATGCTGGGCGTAGGCGGTGCCGTCGGCGCTGCGCTGCACCTTCTGTGCGGCGTCGTGCAGATCGCGGTCGAGGTAGTCCTTCACCTTGACCAGCGCGTCGAAGAACTTGCTCGTGGACGTCACCGGGTCGCGCAGCTTCTCCGGGGTGCCCCAGCCCTGCGACGGGCGTTGCTGGAACATGCCGACGGAGTCACGATCACCGCCGGGAAGGTTACGTATGTGTGACTCCTGGATCGCGGTCGCGTAGGCGATCACCGCGGCCCGTTCGGGCAGTTTCTTGCGGTAGGCGACCGCGGAGATCGTCGCCGCGTTGGCCCCTTGCTCCAGGTCCAGCGGCATCTTGCCGGCCGAGGTCCGCACCTCGCAGTTGGACCCGTGCAGGTAGGGGCGGACGCGCGCGAACAGCGCGTACCCGGCGACGCCGAGCACGAGCAGGACGGCGAGCGTGATCCCGGTCACCCGCGCCCGTCGTTGATCCCATACAGCCACGCGACGAAGGTACCGGGAGTTGGACCCCAGTAAGCTCATGGGCCATGACCGAATCGTTCATCAGCCCGATCTCCGCCGTCATCGACGAGCTGTGGGAGCGGCGCGCCGAGCTCACCCCGGACGACGCCGAGGCGCGCGCCGCGATCGTCGCGGCCGTCGACCAGATCGACGCCGGCGAGGCCCGCGTGGCCCTCATCGACCGGGCGTCCGACCAGGTGGTCGTCGACGAGCGCGCCAAGCGCGCGATCCTGATGAGCTTCAAGGTGCTCGGCATGGTGCGTTCCCAGGTGGGCGACTTCGCGTACCACGACCGCATCCCGCTCAAGAGCCGCCTGGACGGCGTGCGCGTCGTCCCCGGCGCGATCGCCCGCTGGGGCTCCTACCTGGCGCCCGGCGTGGTGCTGATGCCCTCGTTCACCAACATCGGCGCGTACGTCGACGGCGGCACGATGGTCGACACCTGGGCCACGGTCGGCTCCTGCGCGCAGATCGGCAAGAACGTGCACCTGTCGGGCGGCGTCGGCATCGGCGGCGTCCTGGAGCCCCCGAATGCCGTGCCGGTGATCATCGAGGACGAGGCCATGATCGGCAGCCGGTCGATGATCGTCGAGGGCGCCCGGGTCGGCACGGGCGCGGTGGTCGGCTCCGGCACCAACCTGTCGGCCTCGATGCCGGTGATCGACGTCGAGACCGGCGAGGAGATCAGCCGCGGCCGCATCCCCGACTGGTGCGTGGCGGTCGGCGGCACCCGGCTCAAGGAGTTCAAGGGCGGCACGTTCGGCATGCCGGCCGTGCTGATCCTCAAGCGCCTGGAAGAGGGCCAGCGCCACGACAAGGCCGAGCTCAACGACATCCTTCGCGACCACGGCATCAACACCTGACCGCACGCAAACGCGGGGCGCCCCGGGCCTGCGGCCTCGGGTGCCCGTCGCGTCCCGCCGGTAGGCTTGCCGGTCATGCGGCTTGACCTCTCTTCGGACGTGGCGGACCTGACGGCGGCGATCGTCGACATCGAGTCGGTGAGCGGCAACGAGAAGGAGCTCGCCGACGCGGTCGAAGAGGCGCTCCGGGCCTTGCCGCACCTCACCGTCGAACGGGTCGGCGAGAACGTGATCGCCCGCACCGACCTGGGACGCGCCGAACGGGTCGTCCTCGCCGGGCACCTCGACACCGTGCCGCTCAACGGAAACCTGCCCTCGCGGGTGGAGGGCGACCGGCTCTACGGGTGCGGGACGACCGACATGAAGAGCGGGGTCGCGGTCGCCTTGAAGCTGGCCGCGACCGTCGCCGAGCCGACCCGCGACGTCACCTACCTCTTCTACGAGTGCGAGGAGATCGAGGCGGAGCGCAACGGGCTCAGGCGCCTGGCCGAGACCCGTCCCGAGCTGCTCGCCGGAGACTTCGCCGTGCTCATGGAGCCGACCACGGCGCTGATCGAGGGCGGCTGCCAGGGCACCATCCGCGTCGAGGTCACCGCGCGGGGCGAACGGGCGCACAGCGCGCGGGCCTGGATGGGCTCCAACGCCATCCACAAGGCCGCCGAAATCCTTGACGTGCTGCGCGCGTACGAGCCGACGCGTCCTGTCGTGGACGGGCTGGAGTACCACGAGGGGCTCAACGCCGTCTTCGTCGGGGGCGGGGTCGCGGGGAACGTCATTCCCGACGAGTGCGTGGTCACCGTCAACTACCGGTTCGCGCCCGACAAGACGCTGGACGAGGCAGAGGCATACCTGCGGGAGCTGTTCGAGGGCTTCGAAGTCAAGGTCACCGACGGCTCCTCGGCGGCGCGCCCCGGACTGACGCACCCGGCAGCCGCCGCGTTCGTGGCCGCCACAGGGGCGGAGGTCCGCGCCAAGCTGGGGTGGACGGACGTGGCGCGCTTCTCCGAACTCGGCGTGCCCGCGGTGAACTATGGGCCCGGCGAGCCGACCTTGGCCCACACCAAGGACGAGTTCGTCGAAATCCCCTTGATCGCCGACTGCGAGCGCCGCATGCACGCCTGGCTGACCGCCTGACATGTGACCGCCTGCCGGCTTTACGGCGGCGGCGGTACTGGCTGACCGCCTGACTTGGTGAGGAACGGTCCGCTGACCGGGGGCGAACCGGCTGCCTCCCGCCCTATGCGGCCGGGGCGCCCACCGGTCAGCGGACCTGCGGGGCTGTCTCCTGGGTGGTAGGGGTGGCGAACGTTCCCGCCCGGCGGATGGTGTGCCAGCGGAGCCGTACACCTGCGATCGCGGTGACCAGCGACTGGATGACGACCAGGTACATCAACTGGCGGTAGACGATCTGCTGAAGGGGGAGCACCCACAGCGTGCGGACCGGCTCACCGTCCAGGCGTAGCGCGTACGCCCCCGCCAGCGCCTGCAGCAGTGTGAAGAAGAGCCAGGACAGCGCGAGCTTCGCCGGATCCAGGAAGTACAGGCCGTACAGCGTGAAGACGTCCACCGCAGGTGCGAAGAGCGGTAGTGCCACCTGGAAGAGGGTCAGGTACGGCAGGCAGCGGCGGCCGAAACGCCCCGACCGGCCGCCCTGGAGGAGAGAGCCGCGGTGTTTCCACATCGCCTGCAACGTTCCATAGCACCAGCGGTAGCGCTGGCGCCAGAGCTGGCGGATGGAGGCGGGAGCCTCCGTCCAGGCCAGGGCGGACTCCTCGTACACGACCCGCCGGCCGGAGCGGCAGATCGCCATCGTGAGATCGGTGTCCTCGGCGAGGGTGTCGTCGGAGACGCCGCCGACCGAGGCCAGCGCCTGGCGGCGGAACGCGCCGATCGCGCCCGGGATGGTGGGCATGCACTGCAGGACGTCGAACATCCGCCGGTCGAGGTTGAACCCGATCACGTACTCGATGTGCTGCCAGCGGCCGATGATCCCGCCCCGGTTGGCGACCTTGGTGTTGCCGCTCACCGCGCCGATCTGGGGATCGGCCATGGGGGCGACGAGGTTTCCGATCGTGTCGCGCTGGAAGACGGTGTCGCCGTCCACGAGCACGACGATGTCGGTCCGGGCGGCCGCGATGCCGGCGTTGAGCGCGCTCGGCTTGCCGCCGTTGGACTTGCGGATCAGGCGCACGCCGGGGAGCCGCGTGAGCGAGCCGGCGATCTCCGCCGTCCGGTCGGTGGAGCCGTCATCGACGACGATCACCTCGATCGGCGCCGGATAGTCGCTGTCGACGAGGGAACGGATCGTCGCCTCGATGCCCACCTCCTCGTTGTAGGCGGGCACGACCACCGACACGGGCACCGCGTACACGGGGTTTCGCCGGTGCGCCCGGCGTTTGCGCAGCCGCCGCACCCGCCCGACGTGCACCCTGGCGAAGATCAACAGGATGGCCAGCCGCAGCGCGGTCAGCACGGCCGCCACGCTGAACAGCAGCGCCAGCCCGCCGATGATCCAGGACGAACCGAGCTGCCCCCAGACCAGGGCCTTGCCGATCACCTTCTCGTCGGTGGCGGCCGGCGTGTTCCCCGGCGGCAACCCGATCGCCTCGGAGACGGTCGTGAAGCGATATCCCCTGCCCGCCAGCCGCGTGAGGATCGCCTCGACGCCCCTGACAGTCTCGGTGCGGTCGCCGCCCGAGTCGTGCAACATCACGATCGCCCCGGCGCCCGCCTTGGCACCGGCTCCGGCGGCGCGTTCAACGATCTTGTCGAGGCCGGGACGGGCCCAGTCCTCGGTGTCCCGGTCGGTGAGGACGGTCAGATAGCCCTGCCTGGCGGAGGCCTGGGCGGCCTGCCACTGCGCCGCGGTGAGCCCGGACGGCGTCGACGAGTACGGCTGCCGGAGGATGTTGGTGCCGCGGCCGGTGGCCCCGGCCAGGGCGCGCTGGGTGAGATCCAGTTCCAGGTCGGTACGCCAGGCGGGCGCGGAGCCCATGTCGACGTGCGTGTACGTGTGGGAGCCGATCTCGTGGCCCTCACGGATCATGCGCCGGGCCAGATCGGGATGCTTGGCGATGTTCGCGCCGATGGAGAAGAACGTGGCGTGGGCGTTGTGCTTGCGGAGCACGTCCAGCAGCTTCGGCGTCCACTCCGGATCCGGGCCGTCGTCGAACGTCAGGGCGATCCTGCCAGGGAGGGGATGGGCGCTGCGGAGCCTGCCGTCCGTCAGGTTGAGCACCGAACCGGCGCGGGTGGCCTCGGACGGCGGCTCGCCGACGGTCTTCCCGGCGCCGCCCGTGCCCTCGCCCATCTGGCCACTGGCGAAGCCGTTCACGAGCAGGGCGACGGCGAGCGCGATCCCGCCCAGCAGGAGCAGGATCCAGTGGCCCTTGGGTTCGCGGTTCGCGTTCGCGTTCGCCACGGTCAGCCGCTCTGTTCTTTCTTCTTCTTGCCGTGAGCCGGTGGCGACGCATGCGAATTGCCAGGCCGAGTCGAGGTGGGAGTGGGGATCGGCGTGGCGGCCGACGGCGTGGGCGTCGGCCCGGCGGTCGGTGGCAACGGGCTGGACGTCGTGGAGGGCCGGGGCGCCGCCGATGGCTGGCCAGGCACCCCATTCGACGGCAGACCGCCCTGGGACGGGGCGCCGCCGCCAGGCACCTCGTTCCGCGAGCCGTTGTTCACCGTCCCCGGCCCAACCGGCCGGGGCGACACGCTACGAGTCCGTGGCTCGCCCTGCTCGCCCTTGTCCGAGCGGGTCGCCGTCTTCCCGGCGGGCCAAGGGGTGAACGGCACCTCCGCGCCCGTGGCCAGGTTCACGCCCACCACGGCGAGGTACGCGATCAAGGCGAGACCCGCGAGGGCACCGATGCCCCGGACGGTCCGGGCCCGCCGCCCGCTGCCGTCCACGAAGACGGGCGCCGCGCTCGCCGGGGGAGCCGGTGCGATCGTGACCGTGGTGACGGACGCCGTGCCGTCCAGCGCGGATTCGTCGAGCCGACGCGTCACGCCGTCGCTCCCGACAGAAGGTTCGATGCTCACGCAATCATCAGCGCCACCCCCTCCCCGGATGTCACACCCCGGCCCAAGTCCTCCACATCCCCAAGCCCGGCCCCCCGTCCCACGGGGTGGTCGATCAGGGGATTCGGGGGAGATCACTCGGGGGCTTGGCTACGGTGAGGTCATGACATCCGAGTTGAGTCCCCGGAGCCGACGGCAGGGGCCCGCGATGTTGCGGGGAAGGGCCGTTCCGCAGACCACCACCGACCAGCGGCTGCTCGACGACCGCGAGGCCGCGGACTGGGTCCACTCCGACCCCTGGCGGGTGCTGCGGATCCAGTCGGAGTTCGTGGAGGGCTTCGGGCTGCTGGCCGAGCTGCCCAAGGCGGTCAGCATCTTCGGCAGCGCCCGGACCAAGCCCGACTCCGAGGAGTACAAGCTCGCCGAACAGGTCGGCGCGCGGCTGGTGGACGAGGGGTACGCGGTGATCACCGGCGGCGGGCCGGGGATCATGGAGGCCGGCAACAAGGGCGCCGACGAGAACGGCGGGCTGTCGGTCGGGCTGGGCATCGAGCTGCCCTTCGAGCAGGGCATCAACCCCTACTGCGACATCTCGCTGGAGTTCCGCTACTTCTTCGTCCGCAAGACGATGTTCGTGAAGTACTCGCAGGCCTTCGTCGTCCTCCCCGGCGGCTTCGGCACCCTCGACGAGCTGTTCGAGGCGATCACGCTCGTCCAGACCAAGAAGGTCACCCGGTTCCCGATCGTGCTGGTCGGCACCGAGTTCTGGGGCGGCCTGGTCGAGTGGGTCAAGACCTCGCTGCTGTCCTCGGGCAAGATCTCGCCCGCCGACATCGACCTCTTCCACCTGACCGACGACCCCGACGAGGTCGTCCGGGTGATCGTCGAGGCGCACGAGCAGGAGGCGCGCCGGCGCGAGGAGGAACAGGCCGTCCAGCAGGCGGCCGCCGAAGGGCGGAACGGCACCTGATGGGACTCGCCGTCTGCGTGTTCTGCGCGTCCAGCAGCAAGATCGACCCCAAGTATCTGGAGCTGGCCACCCGGGTGGGCGCCGAACTGGCCGACCGCGGCCACACCCTCGTCAGCGGCGGCGCCCAGGTCTCGTGCATGGGCGCGGTGGCCAGGGCCGCCCGCGCGGGCGGCGCCCGCACCGTCGGCGTCATCCCCGAGGGGCTCGTCAGCGTCGAGATCTCCGACGAGGAGAACGACGAGCTGATCGTCACGCCGGACATGCGTTCCCGCAAGGGCGAGATGGACCGGCGCAGCGACGCGTTCCTCATCCTCCCCGGCGGGATCGGCACCCTGGAGGAGCTGTTCGAGGTCTGGACCGCCCGCGTGCTCGCCATGCACGAGAAGGCGGTCGTGATCCTCGATCCGTACGGCGTGTACGACCCGCTCCGCGAGCTCATGACGGGTCTGATGGATCAAGGCTTCGCCCGCGCGAAGATCTTCGACGCCATCGGCTGGACGGCCGACGTGAACGAGGCGTTCGACCTCCTGGAACGCTCCCAACCGCGCATCGAGCCGACCGCCGAAGACTACGCGGAGGCCGAGATCTGAGCTGTGCGCTGGGGGTTTGTCATCAGACCCCCAGCCGTTCACCTCGCGTTCAGGGGACGCGGTCAGGCTCCGGCGTGATCCCCTCAACGTGAAGGAGTCCCCATGTCCGTGTCCCGTCGCGGGGTCATGAAGGGCGGCGCGGCAGGCGCGCTGTCCATCGCCCTGGCCGGCAGCCTCGAATCGGTCTTCCAGACGTCCGCCGGCGCCGACGCCTACGGCTACGGCCCGCTGATCCCGGACCCCGAGGGGATCCTCGACCTGCCGAAGGGCTTCTCGTACACGACGCTCTCCGCCGAGGGCGACCTGATCACCGACGGTGTGCGGGTGCCGGGCAAGCACGATGGCACGGCCACCTTCTCCGGCCGGCGCCACGACACGATCCGCCTCGTCCGCAACCACGAGCAGACCGGCAGCGGCGTCAAGCCCGTCGCGCCCGTCGAGCTGGTGTACGACCCGGCGGCGTTCGGCGGCACCACCACCCTGGAGGTGGATCGGCACGGCAACCTCGTCGATCAGCAGATCAGCCTCGCCGGCACCGCCACCAACTGCGCCGGCGGCCGCACCCCGTGGGGGACGTGGCTGACCTGCGAGGAGACCGAGGGCTTCACCGGGCAGACCAAGTCGCACGGCTGGGTCTTCGAGGTCGACCCGCGCGGCAGGCGTACCAAGCCCGTCCCGATCACCGGCATGGGCCGCTTCGCGCACGAGGCCGTCGCCATCGACCCGCACACGCACACGGCCTACCTGACCGAGGACGCCAGCAAGCCGTTCGGCCTCTTCTACCGCTTCCGGCCGCGCGCCCACCGCGGCGAGTACCACTCCTACCTGGAGGGCGGCCGGCTGGAGGCGCTGAACGTACGGGACCTGCCCGACCTTTCCGTGGTCCAGGAGCCCGGCGCCACGTTCCACTGCCGCTGGGTGAAGGTGCCCGACCCCTCGGCGGCCGCCACGTCCACCCGCAAGCAGTTCGAGACGATCACCCGCAGCCAGAAGCTCGAAGGCGCCTGGTGGGGGCACGGCAAGGCCTACTTCGTGGCGAGCTACTCGCGCACGTCCGACGGCGCCGCCGCCGACCACGCGGGCCAGGTCTGGAAGTACGACCCCCGGGCCAACACGATCGAGCTGGAGCTCGTCTTCAAGCCGGGCGGCAAGTTCGACGGCCCCGACAACATCACCGTCTCCCCGTACGGCGGCGGCGTGATCCTCGCCGAGGACGGCGACGGCGAGCAGTACCTCATCGGGACCACCCGCAAGGGCGAGTCCTTCGCGTTCGGCCGCAACGCCTTCAACGACAGCGAGTTCACCGGGGTCACCTTCTCCCCGGACGGCCGCACCCTGTACGCCAACCGCCAGACGCCCGGAGTGACCTTCGCCGTCACCGGCCCCTGGCACCGCCTCCACCCCTGACGACCCCTGCCCCCGCGATCACCTGGGTCGCGGGGGCTTCGCGTCCGACCCTCCGCTGTCCATGGTCATGCGGCCTCACCCTCCAGGACATGGCACGATCGTCATGCGAAGGCGTAGACAGATCGGAGCATGATCGTGGTTGTGGTCCTCGTCCTGGCCGGCCTGGCCGTGCTGGGCGCCGTCGTCGTGCTCGCCATGGGCAAAGGCGGCGAACTGGCCGCGACCCACCCCGACCACCCTCCGCTCCCCGGCCACCAGCTCACCGGCACGGACGCGGCGCTCCTCCGCCTCCCGCGCGGCATCTGGGGCTACCAGGTAGGCGCAACAGACGAGGCCATGCGCCGCCTCGCCTACTCCCTGGCCGAACGTGAAACCCGCATGGCAGCCCTGGAGCAGCAACTGGCGGACCTTTACAACCGCCTGGGCATCCCCTCTGAAATACCCGCCGAGCACCTCTCCTTCACAAAGCCCCCGACCACCGAAAACGAGCTCCCGCCACTCCCCTCCTTCGCGCCGCCCCTCGAGCCCGACGACGACCCCCCTGCCGATTCGCTGCCCAGCCACACAGCGCCCCCCGCCGCCGAAGAGCCCCCGACCGTGGCGCCACTAGATGACGAGCCGCCCGCCGGTGGTGAGCCCTCTACCGCCTGGCTGCCTGATCACGACGAGCCGTCCGCGACACCGCAGCCGCCCGAGGCCAGGCCGCCGGTCGTGGCGCCGCTAGAGGACGAGCCGCTCACTGACGGAAAGCCGCCGGTCGCGGCGTTGCCTGACGATGAGCCACTTGCTGACGCGCCGACGCTCGCCGATGACGAGCCGCCCGCCGCGCCGTTGTCCTTGGGGGACGAGCCGTCCGCGACAGAGCAGGCGCCCGAGGTCGGGCCGCCCTCGAGCGACGCCGAACCACCCGTTGGTGGGAGGCCGCCGATCGTGGGGCCACTGGACGACGATGAGCCGCCGTTCCTCGTCGAGCCGTCCGCCTCCGCCGAGCCGTCTGCGAGGGAGCAGGTTCCTGAGGGCGGGCCGGCGTCCGGCCACGACGAGCCGGTTGCTGGTGGGGAGCCGCCTAGCTTTACTGCGCCGCCGGACGGTGGCGGGGTTGTGTCTGAGCGGGACGAGGGCGGGGCCTCGGTTTGGGCCAAGGCCGAGGCGGCTTTTCCGGGGGAGCGGCCGGTGAACAGGGAGGAGCCCTCGTTCGAGGAGGACGAGATCTTCGAGGCGGAGCTGTTCGACGACCATGAGTCGAACGCCGCGGTCGTGCGACGGGACGAGCGGTCGTGAGCCGGGTCGCGGTCCATGCGGAGGCGTACGCGGCGGTGCCGGCGGACGCCTTGTTCGGGGTCCTGACCGACTGGCCCCGGCATGCGGAGTGGATGCCGTTCACGCGGGCCGAGGGCGGGCATGAGGTCGGCGCCGAGTTGGCGGGGTGGACGGGCGTGGGGCCCGTCGGGTTCCTCGACACCATGGTCATCACCGAGTGGGTGCCGGGCCGGCGGGTGGTCGTGCGGCACACCGGGAAGGTCGTGCGGGGCGACGCCTGGTTCGAGGTGACGCAGATCGGGATCGGGAGCCGGGTGCTGTGGGTCGAACGCATCGATCTGCCGCTCGGGGTGCTGGGACGGGTCGGATGGCTGGTCGTCGGGCCGGTGACGCGGCTCTTCATGCGGCTCGGGCTCAGGAGGCTGGCGGCTTTGTCAGAGGCGGACGGTAGAACGGGCAGATGAGCACTGCGATCCGGGGTGACGACGGGCTCGCCCGTTGTCCGTGGGGCATGTCGACGCCGGACTATGTCGCCTACCACGATGAGGAGTGGGGGCGCCCGGTCACCGACGACCAGGGGCTGTACGAGCGGCTGTGCCTGGAGGCGTTCCAGTCGGGGCTCTCGTGGCTGACGATCCTGCGCAAGCGGGAGGGTTTCCGCGCCGCGTTCGACGATTTCGACATGGCCAAGGTCGCGGGG
This sequence comes from Spirillospora sp. NPDC048911, assembly GCF_043198015.1. NCBI lineage: Bacteria > Bacillati > Actinomycetota > Actinomycetes > Streptosporangiales > Thermomonosporaceae > Spirillospora > Spirillospora sp. NPDC048911. The sequence goes on from NZ_JBICUD010000012.1 coordinate 290,233, forward strand.
TACGGCCCTGACGATGTCGAGCGGCTCTTGGCGGACGCGGGGATCGTGCGCAACCGGGCCAAGATCGAGGCGGCCGTCGCTAACGCCCGGGCCGCGCTCGATCTGGCGGGCGGTCTGGCGGCGACGGCCTGGCGCTATGCCGATCCGGACGCTCCGGCGCCCAAGTCCACGGCGGACGTCCCGGCGACCACGGAGGGCTCGAAGGCTCTGGCCAAGGAGCTGAAGAAGAACGGGTTCCGTTTCGTGGGGCCCACGACCGCGTACGCGCTCATGCAGGCCTGCGGGCTCGTGGACGACCATCTGGCGGATTGCCACCGGAGGGGGGCCTATCGGTAGGTGCCTTGTTATTCTCAGCGGGTTTTCGGCCCTTGCTGGGGAGGATCCTGTTGTGACCGTTTCGAGCCATGGCTAGGCGCCGTCGCGGTGGTGGCGCCGGAGCCGCCGGTGGCGGGGTCTTCAAGAAGGTCGCCGGGGATCTGTTCCCCAGTCCGGGCGGGCGGCGCGGCGGTCACGGCGGCCCGAGCACCGGTGGCCGCGGTGGCCCCGGCGGCAACGGGCGGCGTGGCGGCGACGGCGGCCAGCGGCGGCAGGGCAGCGACCAGTCGCGGGCGCGTACCCCCGACAACTCCTCGACCTCGCGCGACCCGATCAACGTCGTCACGGGCGAGGTCCTGCTCACCCAGCTGGACGCGGCGCTGGACGCGACCCTTCCGTTCAACATCGGGCGCACGCATGTCTCCACCTACGGAGCCGGGCGGTTGTTCGGGCGTACGTGGGCGTCGTCGCTCGACCAGGCGCTGGAGCTCGACGCCCAAGGGGTGCACTTCCTCGCGGCCGACGCGACGATCCTGCGCTTCCCGGCGGCCATCGTGCCGAACGTGCGGTTCCAGCCAGTCGCGGGCGCGCGGCACCAGCTGGTCCTGACCTCGGAGGGCGGGTACACGCTCACCGATCCGCTGGCGGGCCGCACGCTGCACTTTCCGGCGCCGGGCGAAGAGTATGGCTGGTCGCGCCTGCCGTTGAGGGCCGTCACCGACCGCAACGGCAACCGCGTCGATCTGGAGTACGAGGACGGCGTCCTCAGCGAGATCAAGCACAGCGCCGGCTATCACGTGACCGTCGAGACCGAGGAAGGGCACGTCACCGCGCTGCGCCTGGCGGACGGCACTGTCCTCGTCCGCTACGGCTACGACGCGGCGGGCAACCTCGCCGAGGTCGTCAACTCGTCCGGGCGTCCCCTCAAGCTGACCTACGACGAGCACGCCCGGCTCACCGGCTGGGAAGACCGTAACGGTTTCTGGTACCGCTACACCTACGACGAGCAGGGGCGGGCCGTGCGCGGTCAGGGCACCGGCGGCCACCTCGACGCGACGCTCGACTACCGGCCGGACGAGCGCCGCACGATCCTCACCGACGGCGTGGGCCAGGCGACGACGTACCGCTACAACGAGGCCGGGCAGGTCGTGGAGGAGACCGACGCGCTCGGCCACTCCGTCCGGACCGAGTGGGACGCGTTCGACCAGGTGCTCTCCCGGACGGACGCGCTCGGCAACACCACGCGCTACACCTACGACGACCTCGGCGGCGTCACGTCCGTGACCTTCCCGGACGGGCGGCGTACCACGGCCGAGTACGCCGGGCCGGGCCTGCCCGTCCTGGTCAGGCAGCCGGACGAGACGTTCTGGGCGATGGAGTACGACGAGCGCGGCAACATGACCCGCCTCACCGATCCGGCGGGCACCGTCACCGCGTACGCCTACGACGACCGGGGCGGCGTCACGACGGTCACCGGGCCGTCGGGCGTCCTGATGTTCCAGGCGGAGAACGACGCGGCGGGGCGGCCTACGTCCATCAGTGACTCCGCGGGCGCGACGGTCCGGTACGCCTACGACGCGCTGGGCCGGCCGACGCGGATCACCGACCGGACCGGTACCACCACGCTGACCTGGACGGTCGAGGGGCTGCTGGAGTCCCGGACGGAGCCAGGCGGCGCCGAGCAGCGGTGGACGCACGACCCGGAGGGCAACGCGATCACCTACGCCGACGGGACGGGCCGCGTCGAACGGACCGAGTACGGGCCGTTCGACGTCCCGATCGCGACGATCCGCCCGGACGGCTCGCGGCTCGCGTTCACCTACGACGGCGAACTGCGGCTCGTCCGGGTCGGCACGCCCGAGGGGCTCACCTGGCTCTACGAGTACGACGCGGCCGGCCGGCTGCGCGCCGAGACCGACTTCGACGGCCGCACCGTGCGCTACGTGTACGACGCCGTGGGCAGCCTGGAATCCCGCACGAACGGCGCCGGGCAGGAGACGACGTTCGTCCGCGACGCGTTCGGCGCCATGCTGGAGAAGCGCTCCGGCGGGCAGGTCACGACGTACGGCTACGACGTCATGGGGCGGCTGGTCCGCGCGACGGGCGGCGGCGCCGACCTGGTCCTGGAGCGCGACCCGGCGGGCCGGGTCGTCGCCGAGGTCTGCAACGGCGCGCGCGTCGCGATCGCGCGCGACGGCGCCGGCCGCACCGTGGCCCGGACGACGCCGACCGGGGTCCGCAGCGCCTGGGCGTACGACCCGCGCGGCCTGCCGTCCCGTCTCGACAGCATGCTGAGCCGTCACACGCACACGGTGCGATTCGTTCATGACGACCTCGGCCGCGAGGTCGAACGCCGGATCGGCGCGGGCGCGATCCTGTCACAGCAGTGGGACGACTCCGACCAGCTGGCCACGCAGACGATCTGGGCCGCGCCGCAGCCCGCCGGCCAGGGCGCCGCGCGGATGCTCCAGCATCGCGCGTACGGCTACCGCCGCGACGGCGCCCTCACCGGGGTGTCCGACCGGCTCGCCGGCGACCGTTCCTACGAGCTCGACCCGCGTGGCCGGATCACCGCGGTGCGCGGCCGCGACTGGAGCGAGCGGTACGCCTACGACGCGCTCGACAACATCACCGCGGCCGAATGGCCCACCACGCAGGACGTCTCTGCCGTGCAGGGCGGCCCCGCCGCGCCTGACGGCACCGCTCGGCAGGGTGGCGCCGCCGGGCAGGACGTCTCTGCCGGGCCGGGCGGCCTCGCCGGGCCGGATAGTGCCGCCGGGCTGGGTGGCCCTGCCGGGCCGGGTGGCCCCGGCGGGCAGGGCGGCCTCGGCGCGCTTGACGGCCTTGTTGGGCAGGGTGGCGCTGTTGGTCCGCGCGAGGTGATGGGCACGCTGCTGCGCCGTGCCGGCCGCGTCCGGTTCGAGTACGACGCGCAGGGCCGGATGACGTTGCGCGAGCAGGTCACGTTGTCCGGGCAGCGGCGGCTCTGGCGTTTCCAATGGGACGCCGAAGACAGGCTGGTCGGCGTCGAGGTTCCGGACGGCACCCGCTGGTACTACCACTACGACCCGCTGGGACGCCGAATCGGCAAGCAGCACGTGGGCGCGGACGGAGGCGTCGACGAGACCTATGCCTACGCCTGGCACGGGCCCAATCTCGTCGAGCAGGTCCACCGAGTGCGGGCCGTAGGGCGGACGGGGTTCGCGACCCGCGCCACGACATGGGAGTACGAGCCGGGAACGTACCGTCCGCTCACGCAGATCGACCGGACCACCACGCCAGACTCGCAGGAGTGGGTGGACGAACGCTTCTATGCGATCGTCGGCGATCTCGTTGGCTCGCCCGTCGAGCTCGTAGGGCCCGACGGGGTGCTCGCCTGGCATCGCCAAGCCACCCTCTGGGGCGCCGACCCATCAGGCTCCGCGGGCAGCGGCACGGTGCGGTGTCCGTTCAGGTTCCCCGGCCAGTACTTCGACGAGGAGTCGGGGCTTCACTACAACTACCAGCGCTATTACGACCCGGCGACGGGCCGCTACGCGACCCCTGACCCACTGGGCATGGCGCCGCAGCTCAACCCGCACGCCTACGTCGACAACCCGGCGAACTTCGTCGACCCGCTCGGGCTCGCCCCGTACAGGCTGTCCGACCCCAACCCGATGAACCGCCGCAACACCCGCGCGATCGGCAACGAGTACGAGAAGATCAAGGCACAGCGCGCCGCCGAGCGCAACGGGATCCCGTCCCCGCTGGACGCGCCCACGCCCCGCCGTTACACCTCGTCGGACCAGGCCGCGGGCCGCATTCCGCAGGGAAAGAACGTCGGCGACCAGAAGGAATTCGAAGGCCGAGAGCTGGGCCCGCAGAACAGAGCCAAATGGCAGGGTGCCAAAGAATGGGACGTCCCGGGGACCAATCACCGGATCCTCGAATTGCCGGACGGCAAGCTGGGCTATGCCCTCGAACACGACTACGGGTCTCCGCAGCTCTTCCCGGGGCCGTGGTATCCGGAGGGCGGCAAGGTGCCCAAGCGGCTTGGGGGGTAGGGAATGGCGCGCTATCGGCTGATCACCGAGACCGAGGACGACGACGGGGTGTTGTGCTCGTTCGACGAGATGACGGGCTTCTACGACAGCACCTTCGAGGAGGACGGGCGGCGCCGCGTCGACATCCTCGTCCGGTCGTACGAGCCGGGAGACTTCCTGCCGCAGGTGCTCCCGGACCGCGACGCAGAGACCCCGGACGTGACCGAGCTGGAGGTCCTCGGCCGGGACGAAACGGTGCTGGGGCGCTATTTCTTCTTCGTGAGCCGGGCGCTCTACGTGCCTGAGGGCCTTTTCGTGTCGGCGTTCATGGCCGGACACGCGCCGCTGCCCGAGGAAGAGGAGATCTGGGAGCTGCACAGATCCGGGCCGCTGACATCGAGCGATCTCTGGGCTCCGTACGGCCGCCGAGGACGTCGCGCATGGACGCAGGTGGCGTTGCGGCGGCATGTGCGTTCCGACGACAGCGACAGGCCGGACGGCGCGACGTTCGAGCTGGACGGCACGTTCGTGACCGAGAGCGCGGGGTTCTTCTGCGCGATCGGTGAGGCGGTCAACGGGCCAGGCGGCTACTACGGCATCGGTCTGGACTCGCTGTCCGACTGCATGTCCGGGGGATACGGCACGGCGGGCCGGTTCACCTTGGTCTGGAACGACTTCGAGATCGCACGCCGAGCCTGGACGGTGGGCGACCCTCCCGACCCGTCTCTCGACGAGGTGCTGGAACTCCTGGAACGGGGCGGCGTCACCGTCGAACGTCGCTGACCAGGGGTGCCTAGAGGGCGGTGGAGGCCGGGGGTAGAGCTGGCCCTACCCCCGATTCGGCGGACAGGTCTAATGATCTAGGTTCGCCCGGCCGGTTGTCTGGATCGCACGTGAACGTGCAGCTCAGAGACCGGGAGAACGATGATCACCCCGACCCTCCCGCCCGTCGTCAGGACCCGCGCGGAGCCCCTCCTCTACGGGGGCTTCGCCATTTTCGCGGCCGTGACGGCGGCGGTCACCCAGCTCGGCCCGCACCGTGTGTGGGGGCTCTTCGCGGCCGCCGCGTACGGGCTCGCGGCGGCGTTCTGGCGTACGCGTGCCGCGGCCTGGCTGGCGTTGTGCGGCGCCGTCGTGCTGCCCCTCGCCGTCCTCGTGCTCACAGGCCAAGGACAGCCGGAGGTGGCGGTCGTCCAGCGTTCCGGGGCGCACCTGCTCGCCCACGGCACGCCCTACCTGAGCCCGGAAGAGCTGGCAGGCGGCTCGTACGAGTCGTACAACCCCTACCTCCCGGGCATGGCCTTGTTCGGGCTCCCATCAGCGATCGCGGGCATCGACGCGCGCCTGATCTTCGGCTGCGTCTTCCTGGCCCTGCTCGGACGTGACGGAAGGCTGCTTGCGGCCTCGCCCCTGGTAGCACTGCCATTGGTGGTCGGCGGCGACGACCTGCCGGTGATCGGCCTGGTCTGCGCGGGACTCGCGCTAGCGGCCGCCGACCGTCCAGCGCCAGCGGGCCTGGCCATGGGCTTCGCGGCGACCCTCAAGGCCACAGCCTGGCCCGCCGCGCTCGTCTGCCTGGCTCTGATCGCCGCCCGGCGAAACACCGCACACCCGAAAACTCCACCCCAGAACGCGGCCCGGTGGGATGCGCTGCGTTCGCGAGTGCCTGGCCAGGGTTCGTCGGGGCTGGGTGGGGTGTGGCGGAGTCGGTTGGGGCGATATGGAGGTGTTTTCGCGGGCGTCGTCGCGGTGGGGGTTGGGGTTCCGGCGCTTGCCGATCCCCGGGGGATGTTCGAGAACGTCGTCGCGTTTCCTCTTGGGCTTGCCGGGGTGGACTCGCCCGCCGAGAGCCCGCTGCCTGGGCATCTGCTCGCCGAGACCGGCGCGTTCGGGCATGCGGCGGCGGTGGTGGCGCTCGGGCTGGCCGCGCTGGCGATGGGCGTCTCGCTGATCGTCCGGCCGCCCGGTGACGTCAGGAGCGCGGCCCTCCGGCTCGCCCTCGGGCTGCTGCTGGCGACCGCGCTCATGCCCGCGACCCGCTGGGGCTACCTGGTCTATCCGGCCGTCCTCGTGTGCTGGGCCTTGCTGAACGAGCGCCGGAAGGAGCCGGAGTTGTGCCTCGCTGCCTGATCATCACCAACGACCTCCCGCCCCGGCGCGGCGGCATCGAGCCGTTCGAGGCCGCATGGAGCTGGGACCGCTCGTACGAGCGCCTGCGTGATCTTCTCGCCGCCGCGTCGCCTACGGTCAGGGCATGACCATTTGGCGCGCCATGGCAGGGAACCCGCTGCGGTTCCTGCTGTCGTCGTGGCCGTGGCGGTCGATCGCGTACGTGGTCACCGGGCCGCCGATCGCTGCCGGCTGGATCGCGGTCGTGCTGGTCGTCGGGGCCGCGGGTGTGGCGTTGACGCCGCTGGTGGTCGGCCTCGGGCTGCTGGCGTTCGTCCCGCTGACGGCGGTCGGCCTGGCGGCGGTCGAACGGCGGAGACTGCGCTGGCTGGACGCGCGGCCCGCCCCGTCCCCGCACCGCGAACCGGCCGCGCCGGGGTGGTCGCCGTGGCTGCGGCTCCGCCTGCGGGAGGCCGCCACCTGGCGGGAGTTCGGGTTCGCGTCGCTGTTCGTGTTGCTCGGCGTCGTGGACGTGGTGGTGCCGTTCGTGATCATCGTGGGGTCGACGGTGCAGGTCGGGTCGGCCTATCTGGTAGGCCACGGAGATCAGTTGCAGTACGGCCCGTACGGGACCGTCGACCAGCCCGAGGAGGCCTGGGTCACGGTCGCCGCCGGCCTGGCGCTGTTCGTGGCCGGGTTGTACGCGATGTCCGTTCTGGCCGGGGCCCGGGCGGCGCTGGCGCGGCTGCTGCTCGTCCGGCCCGTCGAGGACGAATTGGTCGCCGTGCGGGCGTCCCGGGCCCGCATGGCGGACGCGTTCGAGGCCGAACGGCGCCGGATCGAACGGGACCTGCACGACGGCGCGCAGCAGCGCCTCACCGGGCTGATCATGACGCTCGGCCTGGCCCGGCTGGAGACGCCCTCGGAGCTGATCGACAAGGCTCAGCAGGACGCGCGGGCCGCCCTCGCCGAGCTGCGCGATCTGGTCCGGGGCATCCATCCGTCCGTGCTCACCGACCGGGGGCTGAGGGCGGCCGTGGAGTCGCTGGCGGAGGGCGCGCCGCTGCCGGTGGACGTGGCGGTGGACCTGGCCGGACGGCCGGACGAGGGGGTGGAGTCCGCCGCCTACTTCGTGATCGCCGAGGCCCTGGCCAACGTGGCCAAGCACAGCGAAGCCGAACGGGGCCAGGTGATGGTCACACACCGGGACAGCCTGCTGGTGGTGGAGGTCCGGGACGACGGAAAGGGCGGCGCCAGGCCCGGCGACGGCACCGGGCTTCAGGGACTGGCCGACCGGGTCGCCGTGTACGACGGCACGCTGCGGCTGTCCAGCCCGCCCGGCGGGCCTACGATCCTGCGGGTGGAGATCCCATGCGAGTTGTGATCGCCGAGGACTCGGTGCTGCTCCGCGAGGGCCTGAGCCAGATCCTCGGCCGGTTCGAGCACGAGGTCGTCGCCGACGTGGGCGACGCGCCCGGACTGGCGACGGCGGTGGCCGAGCAGCTGCCCGACATCGTGGTCACCGACGTGCGCATGCCGCCCGGATTCCGCGACGAGGGGCTGCGGGCGGCGCTCGCGCTGCGGGCCGAGCGGCCGGAGCTGCCGATCCTCGTGCTGTCGCAGTACGTGGAACAGTCGTACGCCGCCGAGCTCCTGCAGACCGGCGGCGGCGTCGGCTACCTGCTCAAGGACCGGGTGGGCGAGGTGACCGAGTTCATCGACGCGCTCGACCGCGTCGCGGCCGGCGGCACCGTCATCGATCCCGAGGTGGTGCGGCGCCTGCTGTCGCGGCGGCGCGAGCACTCGCCGCTCGAACGCCTCACCGAACGCGAGCGCGAGGTGCTCGGGCTGATGGCCGAGGGCCTCTCGAACGGCGCGATCGCGCGCCGGCTCGTCGTCTCGGAGGCCGCCGTGATCAAGCACGTGGGCTCGATCCTGGCCAAGCTCGACCTCCCACCGGCCCCCGACGACCACCGGCGCGTCCGCGCGGTGCTGCTCTACCTCCGCGGCGCTCAGCCAGGCGGATCGACGACGCCCCCCGAATGACCCAACCCCGCGCCACAGCACCACCGGAGCTCGCAACACAGCGGCGCAGGGTAGCCCACGTTCGCGGCGCCGCGGCGCGGGGTAGTGCGCGTTCGCGACACAGCGGCTGAGGGTAGCCCGCGTTCGCAACACAGCGGCGGCGCGGAACCGAGCTTGCGGCGCTGCGTCAGGTAGTCCGAGCTTGCGGCGTAGCGACGCTGATGGCCGGGTGCGCGGTGTAGCGGCGTTGTGTGGCGGTCGGATGACCGGCCAGGGGTGAAGTGCCTGGGTTAGTTGCCCTTGAAGGCTGGTTGTTGTTTGGCCAGGAACGCTTCGGTGGCGGCGTGGTGGTCCTTGGTCTTCTCGCACAGGTCCTGGAGCTCGGCCTCTTTCTCCAGGGAGGAGGCCAAATCGTTGGTGGACGCGTGCCGCAGGGCCGTCTTCACGGCGCCGTACGACACGGTCGGGCCCGCGGCGAGGCGGCGCGCGAGCTCGACGGCGGCCGGGGCCAGCTCGTCGGCGGGGACGACCCGGTTGACCAGGCCTAGTTCGAGGGCCTCGGGGGCCTTCACCCGGTCTCCGAGAAGCAGCAGCTCGGCGGCCTTCGTCCAGCCCACGCGGCGCTGCAACGTCCACGACATGCCGCTGTCGGGCGCCAGGCCGATTCCGGTGAACGCGGTGGCGAACGAGGCCTTGTCGGAGGAGACCACCAGGTCGCACGCCAGCGCCAGGGAGGCGCCCGCTCCGGCCGCCACGCCGTTGACGGCGGCCACGACGGGCTTCGGCATCTCGGCGATGGCCAGCACGATCGGGTTGTAGTGGCGGCGCACGGTGTCGTTCAGGCCCTTGCCGGCGGCCAGGTTGTCGCCGTGCTCGCGCAGGTCCTGGCCGGCGCAGAAGGCGCGGCCCGCCCCGGTGAGGATCACCGCGCGCACCTCGGGGTCGGCGGCGGCGCGTTCGAGGGCTGCCAGCAGTGCCGACTTCGTCTCGTCCGTCAGCGAGTTCATCGCGTCCGGACGATTGAGTGTGATTGTCGCCACACTCTCGGTGAGGTCGTACAGCACGGTCTCAGGCATCCTCGTCGTCCTCCTCGTCGCCCCGCGGGAGCTCTCTCAGGCAACCTTCGACGAACCGGGAGGCCGCGGGCAAGAGGCGCGCGGCCTCGGTGTCGAAGAACCGAGCCGCGCGCGTGCCGGGCCAGCCCTCGGGCAGGACGTCGGGCGGCAGTCCCGGGTCCCGGAAGAGGAATTTGCGCCATTCGTGGACGAGCCGGCTCCGCACCGCGAACGCCTGCTCGTCGGTGAACTCCTGATCGCATGCCAAGAGCGCATGGGCGTCGGCGAGCCACCGTTCGTACGCGCGGGCCAAACCGTCCAGATCCCACGCCCGGGCGACCAGGCCGTGCGCGTCGCCCTCGTAGGCGGAATGGAACCGTTCGGCTCGTACGGACTCGGCGTTCAGCAGCGGATCAAGCTCGCTCGACGCGCGCGGGCTGATCCAGGTGGTCTCGTCCAGCCGGGCGTAGCCGAGGTAGCCGAGCCCCGCCGCGAGCCGGTCCCGCCGGGCGCGCTCGCGCACCCTTTCGATCACCAGCAGATGCCAGCGGCCGTCCCACGGGCCGAGATCGCGGTAGATCCGGTGGGCGGCCTCGTCGAGCCGCCGGACGGCCCGCGGGGTCAGCGCGTACCCCGGTCCAGGGGGCAGTCGGACGGGCTCCAGCCACTCCTGGCGAACCATCCGGGACACGGCGGTGCGCACCGCCGGAGCGGCGATCTCCAGGGCCGCCAGGAGCCGGACCAGCGCGGCGATCGGGGCCCTTCCGCCCCGCTCCCGAAGGTGGTCGCCGTACAGATCGAACAGCGCCGAACGTGCGTTCATAGGAGCAGTCTCTCGATCTGGAGGCTGATCGTTACCACTTCGCGCCCGGAAGACGAGATAATGGACCACTACTGATGACGCGGATGCGACAGGCGGCCACGCGGCCAACGGTGCCCGGAGGCCCCACGCGGCCCTAGGCAGGAAGGGGATGCACGCATGGCGGCGATGAAGCCGCGGACAGGAGACGGTCCGCTCGAAGTGACCAAGGAGGGGCGCGGAATCGTCATGCGGGTCCCGCTGGAAGGCGGCGGACGCCTTGTCGTGGAGCTCTCCGCAGACGAGGCCAAGGAGCTCGGCGACGCCCTCAAGGAAGTCGTCGGCTAGCGCCTCTGCCCCGAGTTGCGGTGAAGGTCCCGGCGGCGACGCCGGGACTCTCGCCGTGTTCGCCACCAGCGCAAGGCCCGTGAAGGCACCGATCAGAGCGACGAGGGAGTCCGCGCCATGCCCATCGAGACCAAGGTCAGCAGCGTCGGCGGCAGATTGTCCGAGGCGGCTGAGAGCCTTGGGGCCGAGGTGGTGGCCGTCCCGGTGCGCTCCGGGCCGGCGGCTCCGGACGCCGAGATCGCCTCGTTGCTGCCGTTCACGCTGGACGAGCTGCTGACGTTGCACGGCGCCAAGGGGGAGCCCGGCGAGGTGGTGTCCACCCCGGTGCGGGTGGGCGGCCGGGTGCTGGAGCTGCTGCTGTACGGGGTCGGCGAGGCCGCGCCCGGCGACCTGCGCAAGGCGGGGGCCGCGCTCGCGCGCCGCGGCAGGGGCCGGACGACGATGGCCGCTGGAGTCCCCTCGGGTGATCTCGCGGCCTTCGTCGAGGGCGCGCTGCTCGCCTCGTACACCTTCACGATCGGCCAGCCGCCCAAGAAGGCACCGCTGGGCGCCCTGGCGGTCCTGACCGAGGCGGGCCCGGAGGCCGACGCGGCGGCCGTCGGACGCGGCACGGCGGTGGCCCGGACGGCGGCGCTGGCCCGCGACCTGGCCAACACCCCGGCGAGCGAGAAGGGCCCCTCCTGGCTCGCCGAACGCGCCGCGGAGATCGCGGCCGAGGCGGGGCTCGCCGTCCGGGTGCGCGGTGAGAAGGAGCTCGCCGAGGGCGGTTTCGGCGGCCTGATCGCGGTGGGGGCGGGGTCGCCCCGCCCGCCGCGCCTGATCGAGCTCTCGTACCGTCCTGAGGGCGCCGAACGGCACATCGTGCTGGTCGGCAAGGGCATCACGTTCGACAGCGGCGGCCTCTCGCTCAAGCCCAACGACAACATGAAGACGATGAAGACCGACATGGCCGGCGGCGGCGTGGTCATCGCGGTCATGGGCGCCCTCCGCGCGCTGGGCGTGCGCGCCCGGGTCACCGGGCTGATCGCCGCCGCGGAGAACATGCCCTCCGGCTCCTCCATGCGCCCCGGCGACGTGATCACCCACTTCGGCGGCACGACCTCCGAGGTGCTCAACACCGACGCCGAGGGGCGCCTCGTCCTCGCCGACGCCCTGGCCTACGCCGACGCCGAGCTCGACCCGGACGTGGTCGTCGACGTCGCCACGCTCACCGGCGCCGCCAAGGTCGCGCTCGGCCTGCGGACGGGCGCGCTCTTCGCCAACGACGACGCGCTCGCCACCGCGCTGGAGGCCGCCGGCGCCGCCGCGGGCGAGCCGCTCTGGCGGCTGCCGATGGTCGAGGACTACCGCCAGGCGATCGAGTCGGACGTGGCCGACGTGGCCAACATCGAGCGGCGCGGCTTCGGCGGCGGTTCGATCATGGCCGCGCTCTTCCTGCGCGAGTTCGTGGGCGACCGCACGTGGGCGCACCTGGACGTCGCCGGGCCAGGCCGCGCCACGGCCGACGACGCCGAGATCACCAAGGGCGCCACCGGTTTCGGCGCCCGCCTCCTCCTGAACTGGCTGGCCGCTCCCGCCTAGCGAGCTTGGACGGGCGCGTATGGGGTTTGGTCTCTCGGACATGTCGCCGCGTTCCGCCTGGCTGTTGGCTTGGAGACACGACGGAAGACCGTCGGATCTCTGAGAGGAAGCCAATGATGTTCAAGGTGCTGCAGACCGGTTCGCTCGTCGCCGCGGTGGTCACGACGGGGCTCATGGCGGGCCTTTTCGCGGCGTTCTCCTACGCGGTCATGCCGGGGCTGGCCAAGGTCGGCGACCGTGCGTTCATCGACGCGATGCAGCGGATCAACGTGGCGATCGTCAACGGCTGGTTCATGGTCAGCTTCATGGGGGCGCTGGCGTTCGCGGGGCTCGCGGCGGCGTTGCACTGGAAGGCCGACGACCGCTCGGTCCTGCCGTGGATCGTCGCCGGGTTCGTGCTCTACCTGGTCATGTTCATCATCACGGTGGCGATCAACGTCCCGATGAACGACAAGCTGATGGCCGCGGGAGACCCGGCCAAGATCACCGACCTGGCCGCCGTCCGCACGGAGTTCGAGGCCCGCTGGGTCACCTGGAACATCGTCCGGGCGCTCACCTCCACCGCCGCGCTCGGCTGCCTCGCCTGGGCGCTGGTCCTGCACGGCCGCGTCACCGGCAAGGGCTGAGATGGGCCCTGCCGAAATCCAGGACGGAAAGTGTCCGATTCCGACCGATCCGTGATGCCGTCGGCGCCGAATGACTGTCAGAGGAGACCGCGATAGAGGCGAATGCTCCACAGGCTGATCTGGATGCGCGACTGAAGGGCGGTGGAACGTGACACAGGCGTTCCCTACGGTGCACAGCCTCTCCGGGGCCTACGCCCTCGACGCCCTTCCGGAGATCGAGCGGCGGCAGTTCGAAGAGCACCTGGCGGAGTGCGGCGACTGCGCACGCGAACTGCGGGGCCTGCGCGCGACGGCCGCGCGCCTGGGCACCGCCGCCGCCCGGCCCGCGCCACCGGGGCTGCGGGAGCGGGTGCTCGCCGAGATCTCCCGGACGCGCCAGGAGGTGCCCCTGGCCGCCTGGGCCCGCCGTGGCAGGCGGAGCGGACGGGGGTTTCCGCCCGGTCCGCTCACTCTCGCGGCGGCCGCGTGCCTGCTGGTCGCGGTGGCCTTGGGGGTGATCACCGTCCGCGCCCAGGACCGCCTGGAACGGGTCGAGGCCCGGCAGCGGCAGGTGGAGTCGGTCCTGGCGGCGCCCGACGCGCGTACGGTCAGCGGCCCCGTCCGTACGGGCGGCACGGGCACGGTCGTGGTCTCCCGGCAGACCGGCCGGGCCGTCGTGATCATGTCAGGGCTGCCCGTGCCGCCGGCCAGGCGAACCTACGAGCTCTGGCTGCTCGGCACCGGGCAGCCACGCCCCGCCGGGCTCACGGACACCGGATCCGCGACCGTCGTCGTGAACGGCGTAGGGAAGGCCGGTGGCGGCATCGGGATCACCATCGAACCGACGGGCGGATCGCCGCGGCCCACGACCGATCCCGTCTTCGCCGCCGACCTACCCGTGTGACCGGCATCACGCCTCGATCCTCTACGCGTCGCCGAGACCACGTCCCGCCCTCCGACGTGGCAAATATCACGCCCTGCCTCCGGTGTGCCGGGGCCGCGTCCCGCCTCCGGCGTGCCGGGGTCACGTCCTGCCTCCGGCGTGCCGGGATTGCGCCTCTGCCGCGGTGTGGCGGGAATCACTGTTTGCGGCGGTCTACTACTGGGATCTGGTGGTGGCGGCGTGCTTCGGTGACGATCTCTTTGAGGGAGGCGGTCCAGCTCGCGTCGACGGCGAAGCACCAGCGGGCGGCCTCGGCGGTCGCGGGCACGTCCGGCAGCGTCAGCGCCACCAGCTGGGGCCGGTCGGCCGTCCGGGCCGTTTCGAGCAGTTCGGCGGACGGCAGGAAGATCAGGTAGTCCTGCTCGCCGCGCTTGGCGCCCGCCAGGCCGCGGCGGACGGCGCACATGGCGTGGATCTCCGGCCAGGGCAGCACCTTGTCGGCACGGCGCGGCAGCGGCCAGCGGGCCGGGCGGCGCACGCCCTCGGCGGCCAGCTCCAGTACGGGGCGGCGGCTGATCAGTGTGGACGTGAACAGACCGGCGCCGAACAGCACCAGCCCTGCCACGCCCAGGACCACGAAGAGCACGCTCCCGGCGCTCATCCCGCGCATCAGGCCGCCCGCGACGAACGCCGCCGAGGCGGCCACCAGGATCAGGCAGGCCGTGATCTGGACGACGCCGCGCCAGGTCAGGCGGGTGCGGACGGGGAACGCCTGCTCGTCCGCGCGTCCCATGCGTCCGCTCAGTCGTCGCGCTTGACGGCGCACAGCAGGCCGTCGCCGACCGGGAGCAGCAGCGGCACGAGCCGCTCGTCCTCGCGGACCAGGCGGTTGACCTCGCGGACCGCCAGCGTCTCCGGGTCGCGCTGGGCCGGATCGGCCACGCGGTGGTGCCACAGCGCGTTGTCGAACGCCACCACGCCGCCGGGCCGCAGGAGCCGCAGCGCCGCGGTCAGGTACTCGGGGTACTCCTGCTTGGCCGCGTCGCAGAAGACCATGTCGTACGCGCCGTCGGTGAGACGGGGGAGCACCTCCAGCGCGCGGCCGACGATCATCCGGGTGCGGGAGGTGCCGAGACCGGCCTCCGCGTACGCCTGCTTGGCCAGCCGCTGGTGCTCGTGCTCGACGTCGACGCTCGTGAGGACGCCGTCCTTGCGCATGCCGCGCAGCAGCCAGATCCCGGAGACGCCGCAGCCGGAGCCGACCTCGACCACCGTCCGCGCGTCGATCATGGCCGCGAGAAAGCGCAGTGCCGCGCCCCCGGCGGGACCGATCGGGACCGCGCCGATCTCCTCGCCGAGACGGCGCGCATTGATGAGCGGTTCGTCTTCGGGGAGGAATTCCTCCACGTAGGCCAGGGTGGCCTGAATGGCGTCGATGGCTGCCTCCTCGCGGGACCCCCGCCTGGCTCAATGCTGGAAAGACCATATCGCTGACCGGGAACCAACTCGCGTTTCGTGGCGTTCTAACTGACAGTCGGTCCACAACCGCCCCAGCCCAGGCGCGACCGTGTCGTTCCAATGCGACAGCGTGAGGCACAGAGAGGAACAACCCGGGACCATGGGAGTCGCAGCACTTACATTCAAGGGCGCTGTGGGGGTCGGCCCCAGGCAGGGGCTTGGTAACGCAGCAGCCAGGGAGAACGCTCCTGACGCGGAGTGGGCGCCGCCGTCGTGGGACGAGGTCGTCCGCGAGCACTCCGGGCGCGTCTACCGGCTCGCCTACCGGCTCACGGGCAACCAGCACGACGCCGAAGACCTCACGCAGGAGGTCTTCGTCCGGGTCTTCCGTTCGCTGTCCAACTACACGCCGGGCACGTTCGAGGGCTGGTTGCACCGCATCACCACGAACCTTTTCCTCGACATGGCGCGCCGCCGCCAGCGCATTCGCTTCGAGGGACTGGGAGACGACGCCGCCGAACGGTTGCAGGGCCGTGAGCCCACACCGGCGCAGGCGTTCGACGACCGCAATTTCGACGCCGACGTCCAGGCCGCGCTCGACGCCCTGGCCCCCGAATACCGGGCGGCCGTGGTCCTGTGCGATATCGAGGGACTGTCGTACGAGGAGATCTCGGCGACGTTGGGTGTCAAACTGGGGACCGTGCGGAGCCGGATCCACCGGGGGAGGGCGCAGCTGCGAGCCGCGCTCGAGCACCGCGCACCGCACCGCAGGCTGCAGCCGGAGGGCGTCTAGCCGCGCCGGACGCACGACGTTCACGCCCGGCCGCCAGCGCGGGCGAGCGTGACTGATCGGAACGACGAGGGAGCCGCGTGAGTTGTCTGGGGGAGCGTCTGACCGCTCTTGTCGACGGTGAGCTGGGCCACGAGGAGCGCGACCGCGCGCTCGCCCATCTCGCGCGTTGCGAGCGGTGCCGGGCCGAGGCGGACGCGCTGCGCCGTCTCAAGGGCCGGTTGCGCGGTCTCGCCGACCTTCCGTTGATCGAGCGGGACGAGGAGCTCCCGTCCGGCGATCTGATGTCCCGGCTGCGCGCGATGGGGGCGAGCACCGGTACGGGAACGGGCGTCGGCCCCGGCGCCTCGACGGGCCTGCCGGGTGAGCAGGCCACGGGCGAGCACGCTTCTGGTGAACGAGTACCGGGCGACGAAGCGCCTGAGGGCGCCGTTCCGGCACCGGGCCGGCCGTCTCCCGCCCGCCCGCCGCTGCAGCGGCACGCCGGGTCGCGCGAGAGGTCGCCGCTGTCGTCCAGGCCGCGCGACAACCGCCCGGTCGGCCGCGCCGCCGCGAGCCGGATGGCCGGACGCGGCGTGAGCATCGGCGCCGGGGCCGGACTGGTCCACCGCGCGCCGCGCCGCCGCTATCTCGCCGTCGGCGCCGCCACGCTCTTTCTCGGGCTGGGCACCGCCTCCTACGTCGCCGGTGGCGAGCGCGAGGCGCCCGCCGTGACCCCCGCGTTCGACCGGTTCGCGGTCGAACACGCGCTGACGTCCGGGGATGTCCCCCTCACCGATCCGGTGAACGAGGACCTTCCCGTCCAGATCTCTCCGGAGCCGTGACCTCCGGCACCGCACACGGCGGACGGCGGGGCGCACTGCTGGCGGGGGGTCTCGCCGGCGCGCTGGCGCTGGCGGCCGCGCTGGCCGGTGACGCCTGCGCCGCGCGGCGCGTCCGCAGCGAGCCCGAGGCGGTACGGCTGCTGCGCGCCGCGGCCGAGGCGGCCCGGCAGGTCCCGTACGAGGGCCGGCAGTTCCTCACGACCTGGGGCGGCGGAGGCGCCAGGACCTCCCTGGTCACGGTGGCGCACACGCCCGGCGAGGGCACCTACTTCGCGCCCGGCGCGGCCCTGCGGGAGACCACGCCGCCGGCGCCCCGGACGGCCACGCCGCCCGACACGACCACGATGACGGCGACCACCCGTACCTTCCATCCGGACGCGTCCGCGATCAGGGGCGCGCTCACCGGCTTCACGATGGAGATGCTGGCGCTCCTGACCCGCAACTACTCGGTCGTCCGCGCCGCCGACGCCGCCGTCTGCGGCCGCCGGGCCCGGGTGATCGAGGCCCGCCGCCCGGACGGCACCGCGGCCGGGCGGTTCTGGCTCGACACCGATACGGGCCTGATGCTGCACCGGGAGCTGATCGACGGCGCCGGGCAGGCGGTCGCGGCCACCGGCTTCCGTGAGGTGCGGATCACGACGCCACGCGGGGGGCAGGTCCAGTCGCGGGGTGGTCGCTCGCTCGGTGAGAGCACGCCTGAGGTCCCGCAGGCCGCCGCGGCCGTGCCCTGGCAAGACCAGTTGGAGGACGACGAGGTCGGTGCCCTGCGCGACCGCGGCTGGCGCATGCCGCAGGAGCTGCCCGACCGGCTCACCCTCTACGACGCCCGCCGCGCGGCCGCGACGTCCGACGACTCCACCGTCCACCTCAGCTACTCGGACGGCCTGGCGGCCGTGTCGGTCTTCGTCCAACGCGGTGGCCTGGACGAGCGGAGCTTCGCCGGCTGGCAGCGCACCCGGAGCAACGGGCGCACCGTCTTCCGGCGTGACTCGCTCCAGCGGTGGGCGGTCTGGGCGGGGGACGGCTACGTCTACACCGTCCTCACCGACGCCCCCGCGGGCACCGCCGATTCGGTGATCAAGGCCTTCCCCGGCGACGGTCCGGGTTTCTGGGGCCGGCTGGGCCGTGGCCTGCGCCGCCTGGGCTCGTGGGCCAACCCCTTCGGCTGAGGTCTTATGCTCACCACATGCGTCGCTGGGCAACATGAGCGCGTATGACGAGAACCACTCCGTAGGAGAGATGGGGATGACGGAAGAGAGCCGCGAGCCGGTCAAGGCGTCGCCGGGGGACGACCGTGTCGTCGCCGGCTACGGGGCCGAGCGGGCGGAGTCCGCCGGCCCGCAGGACCAGGCGGACGACCGCCAGCAGGCGGCGGAAGGTCCCCAGGCGCAGGACACCGTCGAGCCGATCGCCGGCCTGCCGGTCGACGATCCCGGCTGGACCGCCGAGCACGGTGCCGCCCCGGCGGGCGGGGGGTTCGCCCCGCCGGACGCGTTCGGCACCGACGACGGGCCGCGTGACACCCGGCCCACTGCGGTCGAGACGCCCCTCCCCGAGGGCCTCGACCAGGGCCCGCACCGACCCGGCTTCGTGCCGCACAACCACGACCCGCGTGCGGGCGTCCCCGCCGACGGCCGGCAGGGCACCCCGTACGGCTGGCCGCCCCAGTCGAGCCACCAGCCCCCGCCCCCCGGCGCGGGCGGTCCCGTGCCGCCGCCTCCGGGCGCCCGGCCGATGGGCCCGCCGCATCCGGGCGGCCCGCGGCCCATGGGCGGCCCCGGCGGGTTCGGCCCGCCGCCGGGCGGCCCCAACTGGGCCCCAGTGCCGCCGCCCCCCGCGCCCGTGCGCGGCGGTCCCGGCATCGGCGTGCTGGCCATCATCGGCCTCATCGTCGCGCTGGTGGCCGGCGGTGTCGGCGCCGGCATCGGCGTCATGGCGACCGATGACGACGACGGGTCCAGCGTCAGCCTCGGCGGCGGCAGCACGGGCGCCGGCCCGGCCGTCAAGAACCGCCCGCCGGACTCGATCGCCGGGATCGCCCAGAAGGTGCTGCCCAGCGTCGTCATGATCCGGGTCGAGACGCCCGGCGGCGAGGGCGGTGCGGGCACCGGCTTCATCGTCAACGGCGGCTACATCGTGACCAACAACCACGTGGTCGCCGCGGGCGGCGGTGGCGGCAGCATCAAGGTCGTCTTCAACGACAAGAAGCAGCTGCCCGCCACGATCAAGGGCCGGGACGAGCGGTCGGACATCGCGGTGCTCAAGCCCTCGGGCGAGCACTCGCTGCCGGCGCTGGCCATCGGCAACTCCGACGATCTCGCGGTCGGCGACCCGGTGGTCGCGATCGGCTCGCCGCTGGGCCTGCAGAGCTCGGTGACCAGCGGGATCGTCAGCTCGATCAACCGCGCGGTGCCGACCCGGGGCGAGGGCGGCGGCGGTGACGGCTCGGTCCTCAACGCCATCCAGACCGACGCGGCCATCAACCCCGGCAACTCCGGCGGGCCGCTGGTCGACCTCAAGGGCAGGGTCATCGGGATCAACACCGCCATCGCCACCCTCAACGGGGGGCAGGAGAGCGGCAGCATCGGCCTGGGCTTCGCCATCCCGATCAACCATGGCAAGCGCGTGGCCGAAGAGATCATCAGGACCGGCGTCGCCAAGCGCACCCAGCTGGGCATCGGCATGGACCAGCGCTACACCGGCCCCGGCGTGAAGATCAGCGATGCCGAGTCGAACGGCACCCCGCCGATCGTCAAGGGCGGCCCGGCCGAGCGCGCCGGACTCAAGCCCGGCGACGTGATCACCAAGATCAACGACCAGGTGATCGAGAGCCCGGCCGATCTCTCCGCGCAGATCCGCAGCAAGGCGCCCGGCGACAAGATCAAGGTCACGTACACGCGTGGCGGCAAGGAGACCACGGTCGAGGTCACCCTCGCCGCGGCCTGACGTTCAGATCCGGTTCATCCGGGCTGGAGATACGCTGTGGGGATCCGGGCCGCGAGGCCCGGATCCCCCTGGTGCTTGTGGAGGACGGGTTGTTCGACGTCGGACTGGGCGAGATGGCCGTGCTCGTCGTGCTCGCCCTTGTCATCTTCGGTGACAAGCTGCCCACGGTCGCCGGTCAGGCGGGCCGGGCGCTGCGGCAGTTGCGGCAGATGGCCAACAGCGCCAAGGCCGATCTCCAGGACGGCCTCGGCCCGGAGTTCAAGGACTTCGACATCGCCGACCTCAACCCCAAGACCTTCGTCCGCAAGCACCTCCTCGAAGACCCCGACGACGAGCCGGGCCACGCCAACGGCCGCGTCTTCGACGACGAGCCCTACGCGACCACGGTCGGCGGCCTCGAATACGGCGAACGCCCTCCCTTCGACACCGAGGCCACCTGATCAGACGTTCGGACATAGGGAAGGGCCCGTCCCCGGGGTGGGGGCGGGCCCTTCTTTCGCGTGTGGTGCGTCACATTTTGTTCTTGGGGGTGATGCCCAGGGACATGCCGGAGAGGCCGCGGGAGCGGCCGCCGATCTTGTCGGCGATGGTGCGGAGCTCCTTGCCGGCGCCGGAGTCGGGGTCGGCGAGGACGAGGGGCTCACCGTTGTCGCCGCCCTCGCGCAGGCGCGGGTCGATCGGGACCTGGCCCAGGAGGGGGACACGGGTGCCGAGGGTCTGGGTGAGCGCGTCGGCGACGGTCTGGCCGCCGCCCGCGCCGAAGATCTCCTGGCGCTCGCCGCAGTGCGCGCAGGTGAGGTAGGACATGTTCTCGATCACGCCGACGACCTGCTGGTGGGTCTGGGCGGCGATCGCGCCGGCGCGCTCGGCCACCTCGGCGGCGGCCTGCTGCGGGGTGGTGACCACGAGGATCTCGGCCGAGGGCAGCAGCTGCGCGACCGAGATCGCGATGTCGCCGGTGCCGGGCGGGAGGTCCATCAGGAGGACGTCGAGGTCGCCCCAGTAGACGTCGGCGAGGAACTGCTGCAGGGCGCGGTGGAGCATCGGGCCGCGCCACACGACGGGCTGGTTGCCCGCGGTGAACATCCCGACGGAGATCACCTTCACGTCATGCGCCGACGGCGGCATGATCATGTCTTCGACCTTGGTGGGCGGGTGCTCCACGCCCAGCATGCGGGGGATCGAGTGGCCGTAGATGTCGGCGTCGACCACGCCCACCTTGCGGCCCTGGGCGGCCAGTGCGGCGGCCAGGTTGACGGTGACGGAGGACTTGCCGACGCCGCCCTTGCCGCTGGCGACGGCGTAGACCTTGGTGAGGCTGTTGGGCTTGGCGAAGGGGATCTCCTTGCCGGCGTCGCCGGGGCGGAGCTTCTCGCGCAGTGCCTTGCGCTGCTCCTCGCTCATCACGTCCAGCTCGACCTGGACCGAGGTCACGCCGTCCAGCTTGGCGACGGCCTCCGTGATGTTGCTGGTCAGGGTGTCCTTCATGGGACAGCCGGCCACGGTCAGGAAGATGGCGACGTGCACGGAGCCGTCCGGCGCGATGTCGACGCTCTTGACCATGTCGAGCTCGGTGATGGGCTTGCGGATCTCAGGATCGTTCACCGTGGCGAGCGCCGCGGTCACCTGCTCGGTCGTCAACTGGAGGGCCATGCCCCCCATGGTATGAAGTCCGCGCGGGTGCCTGTTACTCCGGGGTCGCAAACCCCCGGGGGGTGATCCTGGGGTGGGAGCGACACGGCCGCCGGGCATCGCGCACGATCTTCCGGCGCCGTACCATCGGGGCGTGACAACGCCGTCCAGCACCATTTCGGCCGCCGAGCTGACCGTGTGGCGCACCCTGCTCCGCGCCCAGGTCCAGATCTCCCGCCGTCTCCAGGCCGACCTGCTGGCCGACCACGATCTCGCGCTCGCCTCGTACGACGTGCTGATGCACCTGGGGGAGGCCCCGGCCGGCCGGCTGCGCATGAACGATCTCGCCGACCGGGTGCTGCTCTCCCGCAGCGGCCTCACCCGGCTCGTCGACCGGCTCCAGCGGGAGGGCCTGGTCTGCCGCGAGTCGTGCAGCAGCGACGCGCGCGGGCTGTTCGCCGTGCTGACCCCGGCCGGCGGCGCCCGGCTGGCCGCCGCCACCCCCACCTACCAGCAGGGTGTGCGCGACTACGTGCTGAGCAGGCTGGACGAGGACGATCTGCGCCAGTTCGGTCACATCCTCGACAAGCTCGCCGACGAGCCCTTGCTGGCGGCTCCCGTCCTCTAGCGGCCGCCTCCGATGGCGGCTCTCGCCCTCTAGTGGCCGCCTCTGCTGGCGGATCCCGTCCTAGAGGCTGTGGCTGGAGTCCTTGCGTCCCGCCTCCAGCTCCTTGAGCATCGCCTGCAACTCCGAACGCAGGAAGTCGCGCGTGGCGACCTCGTTCAGCGCCAGCCGCAGCGCGGCGACCTCGCGGCTGAGGTATTCGGTGTCGGCGACGCTCCGTTCGCCCCGCGCCCGGTCCTGCTCGTACTGCACCCGGTCGCGGTCGTCCTGCCGGTTCTGCGCCAGCAGGATCAGCGGCGCCGCGTACGACGCCTGGAGCGACAACATCAGCGTCAGGAAGATGAACGGGTACGGGTCGAACTTGAGCGCCGCCGGGGCCACCAGGTTCCACACGATCCAGACCGCGACGAAGACGGTCATGTAGACGAGGAACCGCGCGGTGCCCAGGAAGCGTGCGATCCGTTCCGACAGCCGGCCGAACGACTCGGGGTCGTAGTGCGGCCGGGGCAGGACGGAGCGGCGGACCTCGCGCGGCTGGTCGAGACGGGACGGGCTCATGAGGCGCCCCCCAGGTCGATCTCGTCGCGGATGACCGGGAACTCGCCGCTGCGGACGGCCTCCTCCTCCGGATCGGCCGTCTCCTCGGCCGTGGCGTCCATCACGGTCTCCCGCCAGTCGTCGGGCAGCAGGTGGTCGAGCACGTCGTCGATGGTGACGGCGCCGAGGAGGTGCCCGTTCTCGTCGACCACGGCGCCCGCCACGAGGTTGTAGGTGGCGAGGAACGTCGCGACGGCCTCCAGCGACATCGTCGGGCGCAGCGGGTCGAGCTCGGTGTCGACGCTGCCGCTGACCAGGGACGACGGCGGCTCGCGCAGCAACCGCTGGAAGTGCACGGTGCCCAGGTAGCGGCCGGTCGGGGTCTCGGTGGGCGGCCGGCACACGTACACCTGCGCGGCCAGCGCCGGGTTGAGATCGGGGTTGCGGATCTGCGCGAGCGCCTCGGCCACGCTCGCGTCCGGCGACACGATCACCGGATCGGTGGTCATCAGGCCGCCCGCCGTGTCGTCCTGGTAGGTCAGCAGCCGCCGGACCGGCGCCGCGTCCTGCGGCTCCATCCGGGTCAGGAGCTGCTCGCGCTGGTCGGTGGGCAGCTCGCCGAGCAGGTCGGCGGCGTCATCGGGCCCCATGGCCTCCAGCACGTCGGCGGCGCGCTCGACCTCCAGCTTGGTGAGGATCTCGATCTGATCGTCGTCGGGCAGCTCCTCCAGGACGTCGGCGAGCCGCTCATCGTCGAGCGCGAGCGCGATCTCGGCGCGGCGCTTCTCCGGCAGGTCGTGCACGAAGTTGGCCAGGTCGGCGGGCTTCATCTTCTCGAACGCGGCGATCACGCCGGCGGCGCCCTGGCCGTGCTCGACGGCGGAGAAGCCCGTCACGGCGTCCCAGTCGACGACGAACACCTCGCCCTGCCTGCGGCGGAGCCCCCGGCCACGGCTGCGGCGCACCGCGACCTTGCTGATCAGCCAGTCCCTCGTCCGGGTCGGCTCCATCGCCACGTCCACCACCGACACGGCCTCCTCCGGATCGGTCATCGTGACCGTCCGGTCCAGCATCTCCGCGATGACGAGCGTCTCGGACGCGCGCTGCTGGAAACGGCGCACGTTGAGGCGCCCGTCGAACACGATCGCGTCCGACTCGATGACCGTGACGCGGGTGATCGGCAGGAACACCGGCCGCCGCGGCTGCACCTCAACCACCAGGCCCAGCACGCGCGGCGGCTTAGCGCCGAGCCGGAGCGCGACCACCACGTCGCGGACGCGGCCGACCTGGTCGCCCGCGGGGTCGAACACGGCGATTCCGGCGAGGCGGGCGATGAACACCCGGGTCGGGGATCCGCTCATGGGAGGCACACTACCCACGATCATGGCGTTGACCCGGGCCGGGGAGTGCCGACCGCCGGCGGTTCACCGGGCGTTCGCCGGACGGATGTCGCATCCGCGCCGGACGGTTGCCACATCCGCGCCGGGCCGATGACACATCCGCGCCGGACGGATGTCACAACCGCCGGGCCTGTCCCGTCGTAGGGGGTGACCTGGAGAAGCCCGTGAAGGGCCGGAGCTGAAAGGAAGGCCGCCATATGCCCCGCATCTCGCTGGATCCCCCCAGGACGCGCGTCTACCGCCTCGGCGCGTGGATCACCCGCAAGAAGTTCGGCAAGGAGCTCGACCCCGGCCGCGCCATGGGCCACCACATGGGGGTGTCGACCGCGTACGGGATCCTCGAGGCCCAGGTGCTGCGCTGGAAGTCCGTGCCGCACCGGCTCAAGGACCTGGCGTGCATGGCCGCCGCCGTCAAGATCGGGTGTTCGTGGTGTGTGGACTTCGGCACCTGGGAGTCGAACATGCACGGCATGCCGCTGGAGAAGATCGAGGCGGTGCCGCACTGGCGCGACAGCGGCCTCTTCGAGGAGGACGAGCGCCTCGTCCTGGAGTACGCGGAGGCCATGAGCGCGGATCCGCCCGAGGTGACCGACGAGCTGACCGAGGCGCTGCGCCGGTACCTGACCGAGAAGCAGCTGGTCGAGCTCACCATGATCATCGCGATCGAGAACCTGCGGTCGCGGTTCAACGGGGCCGCGGGCCTGACCGGGCAGGGCTTCAAGGACCAGTGCGAGATCCCGGCCGCCGGGGGGTCGATCCGGTCCCGGCGCGACACATGAGATTCTCTTGATCGTGAGCGATGACGCGGCCGAGCTGTTCAAGGAATACCGGAACCTGCTGTTCGCGGTGGCCTACCGGATGCTGGGCACGGCGGCCGACGCCGAGGACGCGGTCCAGGACGCCTGGCTCAAATGGTCCGGCGCCGATCGTTCGAAGGTGACCGACCCCAAGGCGTACCTCGTCCGGATCACGACCAACCTCGCCCTCGACCGGCTGCGGTCGGCCCAGGTGCAGCGCGAGACCTACGTCGGCCCGTGGCTGCCCGAGCCGATGCTGACCTCGCCGGACGTCGCCGAGGACGCGGAGCTGGCCGAGTCGGTGTCGATGGCGATGCTGGTGGTGCTGGAGACCCTGAGCCCGCTCGAACGGGCCGCGTTCGTGCTCAAGGAGGTCTTCGGCTTCCCGTTCGCGGAGATCGCCAGGGCGCTGGACCGGTCGGAGGCGTCCGTCCGGCAGCTCAGCACGCGCGCCCGCAAGCACGTCGAGGCGCGGCGGCCGCGGTTCGAGGCCGATCCCCGGGAGCGGCTCAAGGCCACCGAGCGGTTTCTGGACGCGAGCATGGGCGGTGACATCAACCGGCTCATGGAGATCCTCGCCCCCGATGTCGCGCTGTGGACCGACGGCGGCGGCAAGGTCAGGGCCGCCCTGCGGACGATCCACGGCGCGGAGAAGGTGGCGCGCTGGCTCGCGGCGGTCACCCAGCAGCCCTACGCGGGCATCCAGCCGAGCGACATGCGGGTTCGCGTCGTACCGCTGAACGGGGACCTCGGGCTGGTCATCGACGGGCCCGCGGGGCCGATCACCACCCTCTCGATGGACATCGACGAGCAGGGCAGGGTCGCCGCCATCCACCTCGTCGCCAACCCGGACAAGCTCCGGGCGGTCACGGAAGGCCGCGAACTGCCCCTCTAGTGCGGACGCTCCGCGCCACGCCCCCTCGATCAACCGCCCCCTCGACCATCGCGTCTCGCTTCACCCGCCCTTCGATCGACCGCGCTTTCGATCGACCGCGCTTTCGATCGGCCGCGTCTTCGCTTCACAGGGCCTTCGGCCGACCGAGTCTTCGATCCGTGTGCGAGCGTCACCGGTCGGCCTTGCGCTTCTTGCCGCCGTACATGCGGGGCGGCGGCCCGGCGGTCGTCGCGGGGGTCGGGACGGGCCGCACGTCGGCGTAGTCGCCGGAGTAGCCGCCCGGCGCCTCGGTGATCTCGTCCGTGGGCGTGAGCCGCATGATGTACGACTCGACCGCCCACCGGTCGATCTGGCCCTCGTGGCTGGAGGCGTTCAGCCGGTCTTTGGCCATCAGCGGCGCGACGGTGCTCCACAACTCCGAACCCGGCTGCACGGGATCGCACGTCGCGACGAAGGAGACGAGCCGGCCGCCCTTGTCCTTGCTGCGCAGGGTCACGTGGACCTGCTCGGCCTCGGGCAGGCCGGGCAAGGGCTGCTCGCCCTCGCCGCCGGTCAGCACGTAGGCGGAGCCCTCATGCCACAGGTGCCAGGCCGCGCGCGGCTGGGGAAGCCCCGGCAGCGCGAGCCACAGCAGCCCCGACTTCTTGCCCGCCTCCTCGACCAGCGCATCACCCATACCGTCAGCGTCTCACAACCCCGCCCACCGGCGAGCGATCATGGCGCGCCTGTGGATAACTTCCGTTCACGCGATGTGGATAACTCCCCGCGAGGCGGCGTGGATAGCATCCGGGCCATGCGATCGCGACGTACCACGCTGGCAGTTCCCGGCAGCAACCCGCGCTTCATCGAGAAGGCGCAGGGGCTGCCCGCCGACGAGATCTTCCTCGACCTGGAGGACGCGGTCGCGCCCGCCGCCAAGGAGGACGCCCGCAAGAACGTGGTCGCCGCCCTCAACGAGGGCGACTGGACGGGCAAGATCCGTGCCGTCCGGGTCAACGACCTGGAGACCGAGTGGACCTACCGGGACGTGATCGAGGTCGTGGAGGGCGCGGGCGCCGGCCTCGACTGCCTGCTGCTGCCCAAGGTGCAGGACCCCTCCCACGTGCGGTGGCTCGACCGGCTGCTCACCCAGATCGAACGGGCGATGGGGTACGAGGTCGGCCGCATCGGCATCGAGGCGCAGATCGAGGACGCGCGCGGGATGGTCAACATCGACGCCATCGCCGCGTCCTCGCCGCGGCTGGAGACGCTCGTCTTCGGGCCCGGCGACTTCATGGCCTCGATCAACATGAAGACGCTCGTCGTGGGGGAACAGCCGCCCGGCTACACCGAGGGCGACGCCTACCACTACATCCTCATGCGGATCCTGATGGCCGCCCGCGCCCACGATCTGCAGGCGATCGACGGGCCCTACTTCAACGTGCGCGACGTGGAGGCGTTCCGGCGCGTCGCGCAGCGGTCGGCCGCGCTGGGCTTCGACGGCAAGTGGGTGCTGCACCCGTCGCAGGTCGAGGCGGGCAACGAGGTGTTCTCCCCGGCGCAGGACGACTATGACCATGCCGAGCTCATCCTCGACGCGTACGAGCACGCCACGACCGTGGAACGCCGCGGCGCCGCCATGCTCGGCGACGAGATGATCGACGAGGCGTCCCGCAAGATGGCCCTGGTCATCGCCGCCAAGGGCCGCGCCGCCGGGCTCAAGCGGACGAGGTCCTTCGAACCACCGGTTTAGTCAGGGCGGTATGCCGGATTTGCCACGTACGATTCTTGGCAGGTGCTGAAGGGCTCTACAGGGAGGTCGCGCGTGTCAGACCCGGCGGACGTCAACGGCTGGGCGCCGCCGGATTCCGGGACGGCGAGTCCGGACCCTGACCGGGAGACGCAACGACCCTCGTATCAGCTCCCCGGGCATCCACAGCCTCACGACGGCCAGGGCCGCCCGTCCGGGACGCCCTATGGCCAGCAGCCACAGCCGTACGGTCAGCCGACGCCGTATGAAGCGTCCTATGGCCAGCCACAGCCGAACGGCCGGCAGCCGTATGACCAGCAGCCGTACGGGCTGCCGCAGCCGTACGGCCAGCCGCAGCCGTATGGTCAGCAGCCCTATGGGGTGCCCGCGTACGCGGGGTATGGCCCGCCGGTCAAGCAGCCATGGATCACCCCGGCGCCGCTCGGAGTCAGGTACCACCGGATGGCCCGGAACGCCGCGCACCGCTGGTGGCGGCCGCTGCTCGGCTCCCTGCTGATCGTCGTCGGCGCCCTGGCGCTGATGATCGGACTGATGATCGTCGGGGCGGTCGTGCACTCGATCGTCAACGGCGGGGTGTACGAGCCGAGCGGCGACGGGATCTTCGGCGACGACACGGCCGACCTGGCCTTCCAGCTCGGTTCGCTGGCGATCCTCCTGCCGCTGGTGGCGCTCGCAGCCTTCGCCGTGCAGCGCCGCCGTCCCGGCACCGTCTCGTCCGTCGAAGGCAGGCTCCGCTGGAAATGGCTGCTGGGATGCTCCGGCGTGGCGGTCCTCTTCTGCATCGTGTCGTTCGCGTTCTCGTGGGGCGCGTCCCTCGTTGTGACCGACCCCGACCCCACGGAGCCGGAGAAATGGGTCGGCTGGGACGAGTTCGTCCTGCCCGCCGTCATCATTGTCTTGCTGGTGCCTTTCCAGTCGGCGGCCGAGGAGTACATCTTCCGCGGCTGGCTGATCCAGGGCATCGGCTCCTGGACGCTGGAGACCCGTACCGGCAAGGTCGGCCGCGCGTTCAGCACGGTGTTCCGCACACCATGGCCTGGAATCGTCATCGGCGCGGCCCTGTTCACGGCCGGTCACGGCTACACCAGCTGGGGCGTCCTCGACGTCTTCCTCTTCGGGGCGATCGCGGGCTGGCTGGTGATCCGCACCGGCGGCCTGGAAGCGGCCATCGCCGTGCACGTCTTCAACAACCTGATGGCCTTCCTGCTCCCGGCCGCCGTCGGCAAGCTCGACATCGAGCAGGGGTCGGTGCCGTGGCAGTACGTCGCGGCCGACGTGGCGCCGATGCTCCTCTACGCGGCCGTCATCGCCTGGATGGTCCGCAAGTTCAACATCCGGACCGTCACCGCGAGCCCGGCCGACGACGCCGCACCGGACGCGCCGCCGGTCACTCCCGAAGTGATCGGACGCTGAACGACTCGTACCGCACCGTCATCGTCGTGGGGGAACCCGCGTCCGAGAGAGCGGCGGTCCCGCAGGCGCCCGCCCGGTGGGGCCGCGTCCGGTCGTCGTAGATGGCGGCCAGCCGCCCGTTCACACGGAGCTTCAACCGGCTGACGCCGTCCTCGAACCGGCACTCGGCCTCGATCCGGTTCTCCCCGTCGGTGATCCCGGGGGCCTTCTGGAACGGCCGCAGCTCCTGCCGCACCCCGTCCTGGGACTCCTTCACGATCCCGGCGGTCCGGTCGCTCGTGAGGTAGAAGTCGTACCGGTTGGTGGCCTGCGTGACCGGATTGCCCCCGCACCAGATCCCGTACGACCCGGCGCCGGACTGCAGGCGCACCCGGGCCACCACCCGGACGTCGCCCATCTCGTTCGCCCTGACCGGCGCCGTGGTGACCATGCCGCGTTCGGGCGGCAACTGGAGCAGGTACCCGCCGTCGAAGTACCGGGCCACCCCGTCGCCCTGCTCCCGCTCCAGCCAGCCGCGCTTCACATCGAAGTCATCGTCGAACGAGGCGGATCCCGCAGGGGTGCGCGGCCCCCACACGAGATAACCCGTCCCAGCCGCCACGAGCACGCAGAGGACCACCACGCCGCCCACCAGCGCGCGCCGCAACGCCCGCTGCCTCGGCGACTCGGCTTCGGTGACCCGCTCGCCCTCACGTTCGACAGGATCGAGACGGGTCACCGGAACCTCGGACCGATCGTGGGACGACAGCCGGTCGTCGGCCGCAGCCTGATCCCTCGGCGCGCCATCCCCGCCCCCCGCCGACTCATCATGCGTCGCGGGCAGACCCTGCGGCGCGACCTGATCGTGCGGCGCGGCCTGGTCTTGCGCCGCGGGCTCACCAAGTGGTGCGGGCTGATCGCCCGGGGCGGGTTTGTTGTCGGGTGGGGCTTGAGCTTCGGTCGGGTGGGCGGCGTTCGCGAGCTGGTCGCCTGCCACGGCGGTGTCGTCCGTGGTGGCGGGGTCGTCGGACTCGGGTTCGGGGTCGGGGACGAGTCGCAGGTGGGGCGCGGGAGGGGCGTCCGGCTCCGGGTCGGCATCGTGGGCGACGAGGACGTCGATCAGGTCGCGGGCGGTGGGTCTGCGGCCGGGACGCTTGTCCATGGCGAGTTCGACGACGGCGGCGAGGCTGCCGGAGAGGCCGGTCAGGTCGGGCGGCTCGTGGACGAGGCGATAGAAGACCTCCGGGCCGGTCATGCTGCCGAACGGGGGCCGCCCGGTCGCGGCGAACGCCACGACGGCGCCCCACGAGAAGACGTCGGACGCGTGGGTGACCTGCTCGCCGAGGGCCTGCTCGGGCGACATGAACGGGGGAGTGCCGATCGCGACGTCGCCCGTGATGGGCGTCGACTCGGCCAGGCGCGCGACGCCGAAGTCGATGACCTTGGGCCCCTCCGGGGAGAGGATCACGTTGCCCGGCTTGAGGTCGCGGTGCGTGACGCCGGCGCGGTGGATCGCGGTGAGGGCCACGGCGGTGCCGACGGCGACCGATTCGAGCCGGGCGCCCGCGAGGGGACCGTTCCTCTTGACGGTCTCCCAGAGCGTGCTGCCCTCGACGTACTCGGTGACGATGTAGGCGAGGTCGTCCTCGATGGAGGCGTCCAAAACCGGGGCGGTGCAGAACGGGGCGACCCGGCGGATCGCCTCCACCTCCCGTTCGAACCGGATCTCGAAGCCGGGCTGGGCCACCCAGCCGGGGTTCATCACCTTGACGGCGACGACCTCCCGGCCGGGGGCATGGGCGAGGTAGACGACGCCCATGCCCCCTGCCCCGAGCCGCCGTACCACCTTGTAGGGACCCACCTCGGGTGGATCGAAGGTCGTCAGGGGAGTGCTCCTTAGGATGTGCCGGTCCTCAGGGCGCGTCCGGGTCGGCGGGCGCGACCGCGACCCGCTCGTCCTCGATCGTGATCGCGCCGGCGCCGGGATTCAGGACGGGTGCTGGACGAGGCTCCTTGCCGTAGTTGACCAGCCCGACCTGGGCGCCGCTCGGCAGGATGATCCAGCCGCCGACGAGCTGCGCGCCCTCGGTCGTCCGCGCGGCCGCGCGGTACAGCCCGGACGGCGGCCTGACCACCGGCGCGCGGAAGCCCATCACGCCCTTGCGGGAGAGGCTGGCCGCGCCGATGACGGTGTCGCCCTGGACGGATCCGGTGAGGATGCCCTTCTTGCCCTGGAGGCGGATCAGGCCTTCGGGATAGACCTTGCCGCGCAGCCAGGCCTCCAGGCTGCGGCCGTCGCAGACGTACGCGATCGCGTTGCCGCCCTTGACGGTCAGTGCCACGACGGCACGGCTGCCGGGCACTCGTGAGGCGAAGGTGGCGTTGGCCGATTGCGGGATCGGCGGTGGTGCGGGGGCCGCCGTGGTCGCCGTGAGCGGCGGCGGCGGTGAGGCGTCCGGTTCTGTGTCCGAGGAGACCGTCCGGACGAGCACGGTCGTGGCGATGATGATGAGGACCGCAAGGCCGGCGAGCAGCGCCAGGAGCGGCCCGGTCCTACGCATGGTTCTCGACCCCTGTTGTCGCGTTCGTTCCACGACACCAGTGATGAGGTGGCGGCGCAAGGCGCGGGCGTGGCCAGGAGCGGGCGTGGCCAGGTTGAACGTTTTGCGGCGCCGTCCGCGTGCAGCCTTAGATCAGGCCCCAGCCGCTGAGGGCGTCGAGAAGTCCGGGGACGGTGGGGAGGGAGCGAAGCTCGGCGGGCGTCACCCAGCGCGCCTCAGCCGCGTCGTCGCCCGCCCGGAGCTCCGGCGCGGCAGCCTCGCCCGCCGGTGTCGCGGCGGATTCACCGGTCGGTGTGACGTCTGCTCCGGTGATCGGCGTCGCGACGTAGTCGTGGATCTCGTATGTGATGTCGCCTGGTCCCGGTCTGTCCACGGTGCCGGCCAACGGCCCTACCGACACCTCCAGGCCCGTCTCCTCCCGAAGCTCGCGGACCACGGCGGCCACGTCGGTCTCGCCCGGTTCGACCCGTCCGCCGGGGATCGACCAGAGCCCCAGGCCCGGCGGGGTTCCGCGGCGCACGACGAGCAGCCGACCGGCCTCGTCGTGGACGATTCCCCCTACACAGCGCACCCGCATGCGCTCATTTTGTCTCCTCTTTGCCCTATCTACCAGCGAGAACTTGACGTGGCGAACTCCGCCACGCACCCTTGGTAGTCATGAGGGCGGAGCCCACCTGCCCGCGTTGCGGCGGACGACTGCGCGCGCCGAGCCTCTGGTCGAGCGACTGGGGCTGCGGTGTGCACGGTGTCGTCCTGCCCCGCCAGCCGGCCAAGAGGCCCGGCCCGGACGGGCTCGCCGCGGTGCTGCGCGACACCCGGGTCCCGGTCTGGACCCCCTGGCCGCTGCCGCTGGGCTGGCTGATCACCGGGTTCGTGGCCGTGGGCGACGACCGCAGTGGCGTACGCGCAGCGGCGGTCTCCCTGTCCGGCCCGGGGCTGCTGTCGGGCCCGGCCGACATGCTCCTGGTCGCCGAAGAGCCGGGCATCGGGCTCGGCGCCTACTACGCCGGGCTGATGAACGGCCCGGATCCCGGGACGGGCTTCGGTGAGGGGCCGCCGCACGCCAAGGTCGAGGTCAGCGGGCCCACCGCGACCTCCGGCCACTCCGTCCCGATGTGGGCGGTGCCGTCGGCCGAGCCCGACCGCGCGGTCTACGTCGGCGAGGCGCTGGGCGACTGGCTGTGGGCGGTGCTGTGGCCCGCGGACGCCGGGTTGCTCATGCTGGAGCGCCCGCACCTGCTCGATCTCCGCGAGCCCGGGATGGAGCTCGACCTGCCGTACGGCGCCTACAACCCGCGCCTGGACGAGTAGACCGGCGCCCGGGTAGGAACGAGTGCATGCGGATCGACCTGCACTGCCACAGCGACGTTTCCGATGGCACCCGTCCGCCCGCCGAGGTCATGCGACGCGCGCGCCAGGCGGGACTGGACGTGGTGGCGCTCACCGACCACGACACGGTGGCGGGATGGCAGGAGGCCGCCGAGGCGGCGCCTGACGGGCTGGAGTTCGTTCCCGGGATCGAGCTCTCCTGCAAGAAGAACGGCGACAGCCTCCATCTGCTCGGCTACCTCTTCGATCCGGACGAGCCCGAGCTGGCCGCCGAGCTGGCGCGGATCCGCGACGACCGCGTGATCCGGGCCGAACGGATGGTGGAGCGCCTGCGCGAGCTCGGCGCCGGCGTCACGTGGGAGCAGGTCCGGGAGCTGGCCGCGGGCGAGTCCGTCGGCAGGCCCCACATCGCCCGTGCCATGGTCGCCGCCGGCGCCGTCCCCACGGTCGACGACGCGTTCACCGAACGGTGGATCGCGCCGGGCGGCCGGGCCCATGTCGACCGGTACGCGCTCGACCCCGCCCGCGCGATACGGCTGCTGAACGGGGCGGGCGGGGTCGGCGTCCTGGCGCATCCGCGGGCGCGCAAACGCGGATATGTCTTCGGCGACGAGGTGATCGAGGAACTCGCCGCCGCCGGGCTCCGCGGGGTCGAGGTCGATCACCCCGACCACGCGCCCGCCGACCGGGCGCGCCTGCGTGACCTGGCCGGCGGCCTCGGCCTGGTGGTCACCGGCGCCAGTGACGACCACGGCGCGCTGACCGGCGACCGGCTCGGCAGCGAGACCACCGACCCCGCCGCGTTCGAGACGATGATCTCCGAGCGGCTCCCTGCGCACCGCCGCGCGCGGTAGGGTGCGGAACGTGGACGCGCGCATCGAGACCGTGGTGACGTCGGGGAAGACGACCCCGGACGACACCGAGTACGACGTCGAGAACAACACCTACATCGTCGGCGACGACGACGGGGTCATCGTGATCGACCCGGGCTTCGACTCCGAGGCCATCCTCAAGCAGGTCGGCGACCGCGAGGTCATGGCCGTCATCTGCACCGACGGCAACGAGCACCACCTGGTGGCGGCGCTCGAAGTGGCCGCCGCGGGGGAGGAGGACGAGGAGTTCTGGGCGCCGGTCGCGCTGCACCGCGCCGACCGCCTGCTCTGGCGCGACTACTTCGGCCGCCTCGCCAAGGACGAGGAGGACGAGGACGACGCCAAGGCCCTGCGGGCCCTGGAGCCCGACATCTGGCTCGAGGACGGCGGCATCTTCGAGATCGGCGGCGCCCAGCTCGAGATCATGCACACGCCGGGCAACACCCCGGGCAGCGTCTGCGTGATCAGCGAGCAGCTCGGCGTGCTGTTCTCCGGCGACACGCTGCACCGCGGCCGTCCGGGCTCGATCGGCGGCGCCTACGAAGACCTGCGCAAGCAGCTCAACTCCATCGGCGCCCTGCTCACCCCGCTCCCCAAGGACCTGCGCGTCCTGCCGGCGCAGGGCGAGGAGACCACGGTCGGCGAGGAGGACGCCCGCTGGGAGAGCTGGGGCGCGCTCGCCACCGAGCGCGACGGAGACTGAGCCCCCACACCGACGTTCGGGAGCCGACGTGAGTGCCGAGCAGCTCGGCTTCGAAGGCATGCCGCGACGGCTCTACACCTGCACGCCGTCGCGGCTCAACACCTGGCTGGACTGCCCCCGGCGGTACCGGATGACCTATCTGGACCGTCCGGCGCCGCCCAAGGGCCCGCCGTGGGCGCACAACAGCGTGGGCGCCAGCGTGCACAACGCCCTGGCGGCCTGGTGGCGCCTCCCCGTCCACGAGCGGACGGTCGCCATGGCGGGCGTTCTCCTCATCCGGGGCTGGCTCACCGAGGGTTTCCGCGACCCCCAGCAATCCGCCCAGTGGCGCGAGCGTGCCCGCGAGATGGTCGAACGCTACGCCGCGGGCCTCGACCCCGCCGACGAACCGCTGGGCGTCGAACGCACCGTCGCCACCCGCACCGACCGCATCGCCCTCTCAGGCCGCATCGACCGTCTGGACGCCCGCGGCTCCGAGCTCGTGGTGGTCGACTACAAGACCGGCCGCCACATCCTCACCTCCGACGACGCCCGCGGCTCCCTCGCCCTGGCGATCTACGCCGTGGCGGCGTCCCGTGTCCTGCGCCGCCCCTGCCGCCGCGTGGAGCTGCACCACCTCCCCACCGGCGAGGTCGCGGTCTGGGAGCACACCGACGAGTCGCTGGAGCGCCACATCCGCCGGGCCGAGCAGATCGCCGCCGAGGCGTCCGCCGCGGACGAGGCGTACAAGACCAAAATCCCCCGCCCGCGCCAGGGCGACGGCGCGCCCATCGACCACACCCCGTACGACGAGGTCTTCCCGCCCCGTCCAGGCAACCTCTGCGGCTGGTGCGACTACGCCCGCCACTGCCCCGAAGGCCAAGCCGCAGCTCCCCGCAAAGACTCCTGGGCAGCTCTACCCATTGATTCCACGGCCTGACACGCTCGCCTGGCGGCTCACGAGTCAACCGTGCAATCGGCGAGCGAGGCATCGCTTCGCGATCTCTCGGGAAGCTTCGTCTTCGGCTTGCTTCCCGACCCGATAACGCGCTCGCGTGCGGGCTGGGCTCAGATGTGCAGGTACTTGCCGGACCGCTGCTTGAGCTGGGGCGTCTGCACCACGGCGGCGCCCTAAGGAGCAGACAACCGCGATCGCGGCCTGGCTCAGGCGGAGACCAGAGGGCTTGGGGCTGGCCAGCGGCGGGGGTCTCTTAGGCCGTAGAGGCCCTTGGAGAGGTCGTAGCCTTCGTCGGCCAGGCGGAGGCGGGCTCGTTCCAGCATGTCTCGGGTGGGCTTCATGAAGGCGTAGTCGTGCAGGCGTTCTGGGACGGTGCTCAGGGCCGTGCGGAAGGACTTCAGGGCGGCTGTTACGGCGGGCTGGGGTACCTCTGGGAGGGCGCCGTACATCTGGCGCGCCCAGTCCGGCAGTGAGTAGTAGCAGAGTGCGCCGAACGGGAAGTAGCCGGGCTTGCCGGGGGTCAGGAACTTCAGGTTCTCCGGCATGGTCGGCCACATCAGGAACTTCACCGTGGCAGCGGCCTCCTCGGTGACGCGGAGGTGGGGGCGCATGGAGGCCAGGTAGTCCTCCATCTCGGCCACGCTGCCCGGCACGTCGTCAGCGTGCAGGCCCACGTAGCCGGCGGTGTGGCGTTGCTCGTCCAGGTAGCGGTCGGCCATCGCGTCGGTGAGCGGCAGGCCGGATCTGCGCGCCACCTGCAGGTAGGAGTAGACCTCGGCGCAGTGCACCCAGAGCAGCAACTCCGGCTGGTCGAGGCGTTCCTTCTTGCCGGTGTCGTGGTTGAGGATGCGCAGGCTGCGGTGAATGCCGCGGACCCTGGCGGCCAGCTCGTCGATCTCCTCGTGGCTGCCGAACGTGGCCATGCCCACGAAGTCGGCGGTGCGCTGCAGGCGCCCGAAAGGGTCCTCCTGGAAGTTGGAGTTCTGCCAGACGCCCCACATGGCCATGGGGTGCAGGGCCTGCAACATCAGGCCGCGGACACCGCCGACCCACATGGACCGGTCGATGTGGACGCGCCAGGTGACGCTCTCGGGTGGCGCAACGGTCGCGGGCATTCCCCACCTCGCAATGTGAGACAAACTGGAGTAAGTGTGTCATTACATTGCGAGGGACGCAGCACCGCCCCGGCGTGAGCGCGATCACGTCAGTAGACGCGGCGTTCGGCCTGGTTCCAGAAGTTGGTGAGGGCGCTGGCGGTCGTTTCCGGGGCCTCCACCGCGGGCGAGTGGGCCGCGCTGGGGATCACGACCTTGGCGGCGTCGAGGCGCTCGGCCATGGTGGCCTGGACGCGGGGATCCCAGACGTCGTCGTCCTCCCCGTACAGCACCAGGACGGGCACGTCCGCGTCGTCGGTGGCCTTGGCCAGCTCGTCGATCCGGTCAGGCGCGGAGAGCAACTCGCCCGCCATGCCGATCAGCCCCTGCGGGCAGTTGCCCAGCGTGCGGGCCTTGAGGAAGGCGAGGATCTCCTTGGGGACGCCGCGCGCCTCCGCGTCCGGGCCGATGCTGAGCGCCCAGATCTGGGGCAGGCCCAGCTCGGGGATGGCGTCCCGCAGCGCCTCGGCCTTGGCGGCCGCCGGGCCGGTGACGCCGCCGGGGCCCGAGCTCATCAGCGTGTACGAGACGGGCCGGATCCGCCCGGAGATCAACGGCTCGCGGGTGACCAGGCCGCCGAACGAATGGCCGACGACGTGCACGGGCTCGGGGCCCAGGGCGTCGACCAGGGCCGCGATGTCTTCGCCGAGGGCCGCCCGGGTGTAGACGGCGGGATCGTCTGGGTTGCCCTTGCTCTCGTACTGCCCGCGCATGTCGACGGCCATGACGCGGCGGCCGGCGCGGGCGAGCGTCTCAAGGACCGAGATGAAGTCCTCTTTGCTGCCGGTGAAGCCAGGAACGAGCAGGGCGGGGCAGCGTTCGGCCACGCCTGAGCCGGGCAGCGCCTCAAGCGCGGCGAACGCGCCGCGCGAGGTCTCGACGAAGGTCCGCCGCACGCCCTTGGGCAGCGTCAGGAACCGGGGGGTGCTCATCGTTACCCGGCCCCCTCACTGGACTCTGCCGGGGAATCGGACAAGCTCAGGAACCGGGGCTTACTCACAGGGGGCCAGCGTACTAAATGTGCAGGCCCGGACACCGGTAAAGGGTCTTCGGTGGTAGCGTCCGGATCATGGTGACGGCGATCTCCGCGCACCGGCGGGACGAGGCGGGGCTCACCGGGCTCCACGAGGCGGTGGCCTCCGGCGCCGAGTACGTCGAGATCGACGTCCGCCGGACCGGGGACGGCGAGCTGGTCGTCCACCACGATCCGGACGTGGGCGGGCAGCGGCTGAGCCGCCTCCCCTACGAGCGGCTCGCCGGGCTGGCCGGGCGCCCGGTGCCCCGGGTGGCCGAGGCCGTGGAGATCATCGCGGCGGGCGGGGCCAAGGGGCATCTCGATCTGAAGGAACGCGGCTGCGAGGCCGAGATGGTCGAGCTGGCGCTGGCCGCGTTCGCCCCGGACGACTTCGTGGTGACCACCAAGGACGCCCACGCGATCGCCATGATCAAGAAGGCGTACCCGCAGGTCACCACCGCGCTGTCGGTCGGCCGCAGCTGGTGGGAACGCGGCGTGGTGGGCGACTTCGCGCCGACCCGGCGGATCCGGGAGAGCGGCGCCGACATGGTCGCCCTCAACTTCCGCCTGGCCCGGATCGGCGTGCTGAGCCAGTGCGCCCGGGCCGGGTTCCCGGCCATGATCTGGACGGTGAACGCCGACCCGATGATGCGCCGCTTCCTGAACGACCCGAGGGTGGCCGTCCTGATCACCGACCACCCCCGCCAAGCCCTGACCCTCCGCACCCCCACCTGACCCAGCGGCCACTTGACTCGACAGCCACCACCTGCCCGCCCGACGCCTGCCCGATGGCTGCCTGGCTGGCGGCTGCCTGGCTCCGGCGTGGTTGTCAGCCGGAGGTGCTGGGGCGGCCGTTTTCTACGTGGCCCATCAGGCGGCGCCGGAACTCGGTGTTCCCGGCGATCTTGACCTCGACGTCGTACCAGCCGTGGTCGGTGTTCCAGTGCACCTTGCGCTGCTTGCCGGGCTTAACCTTCACCTGGCGGTCGCGCTTGGCGTAGGCGAGGGCCTTGAGGGTGAACGTGATCTCCTCGTCCCCCTCGTTCGCCAGGATGATCCAGAGGTCGCTGCCGCCGCTGCCCTGCGGGGCGGACGCGACCTCGGCGCCGCCATCCGGGTGGGTTCTCCCGGCGAACTCGCGACGGAAGCCGTTCGGGCCGATGATGACGAGGTCGTACGTGTCGCCCCCCTTGAACACTTGCTCGATCCTGCGGGTGACGTCGAAATGGCGCGGCTTGGGCAGCTCGCCCGCGTATGGGTAGAGCGAGAAGTGCACGCTCTCGGCACCGGTGTTGGTGAGAGACAGGCGGAGGGTCCCCTTGGCGACGCGAAGGGTCGCCTCGGGCTGGTAGGGCAGCGGGCGTGCGGGGCGGGTGCCCGGCTCCGGCGTCGGCATCTTCTGGTCGCCGGGCGGTGCGGGCTTCCAGCGGCCGGTGAACGCGGGCACCGCGCCGGGCCGCTCGACCGAGGGCCGCCGGCCCGCGGTCTTGAAGTCGAACGCCGAGGTCAGGTCGCCCGAGACCGTGCGGCGCCAGTCGCTCATGGCGGGCGCCTTCACCCCGAGCCACTTCTCCATGAACTGTGTCATGGACGTGTGGTCGAAGATCTGCGAGCACACGTACCCACCGACCGTCCACGGCGAGACGACCGTCATCGGGACGCGGAAGCCGAACCCGATCGGATGCCCGTCGTAGTACTCGTCGGTCACGCTCTCCGGCGGCACCGGCGGCGGCACATGGTCGAAGAGCCCGTCGAACTCGTCGTAGGTGATGAAGAGCGCGGTCGTGGCCCAGGTCTCCGGGTCGGAGGCGATCGCGTCGAGGATGTCGTAGGTGATCCGGGCGCTCTGGACCGGCGACGACGCGCTCGGGTGCTCGGAACGGCGGCACCCCCGGCGACACCGGCGCCGGTGGCGAGGAACTTGCGGCGTGAGGGACCTTGACCTGTGCTCATGCCGAGAACAGTCGACCGGGCCGGTTAAGGGACGACGGCGATCATCCGTCCATCCGGTAACGGACGCGAGAGACCTTCACAAGACGCGGGCCCTCACGCGGAACGTGACGGCTCCGGAAACGAAACAACTGCAAGATCACGGCTCTGGATGGGCGTGATCTTGCAGCTGTCAGCGGCGCCGATCGGGTGTCAGGCCGACTTGGCCTCCGCGGTCTCGGCCGTGGCCTCGGTCGAGGGCTTGCCGCCGCGGGTGCGCCGGCGGGACCGGGACCGGGTGCGGGCGGGCTTGTCGCCGTCCTTGCCGGTCACCGTCTCCGGGGCGGACGCGACGCCCGCCTCGGCCTGCTTGGCGCCGTCATTGCCGTCCGTCGCGACGCCCTCGACGGGCTTGCCGCCGCGGGTGCGGGTGCGGGAACGGTTGCGCCGGGGCCGGCGGGTCCGCTCGCCGTCGTCGGAGCGGTCGCGGCCGCCCCGCTCACGGGAGCGGGTCTTGCCGGTCTCGCCGATGTCCTCGAGCTCCTCGGCCGCCAGGCCGGCGCGCTCGCCGCGCTGCTCCTTGGGCAGCTTGCCCTTGGTGCCGGCCGGGATGCCGAGCGCCGCGAAGAAGTGCTCGGAGGTGGAGTAGGTCTCCTCCGGCGCGGCGAACGGCAGGTCGAGGGTGCTGTTGATCAGCTTCCACCGGGTGAGGTCGGCCCAGTCGATCAACGTGACCGAGACGCCCTCCTTGCCCGCGCGGCCGGTGCGGCCGATGCGGTGCACGTAGGTGTCGGCGCTGTCGGGGCACTCGAAGTTGACCACGTGCGTGACGTCGTCGACGTCGAGGCCGCGGGCCGCCACGTCGGTGGCCACCAGCACGTCGATCTTGCCGTTGCGGAACGCGCGGAGCGCGCGCTCGCGCTGGCCCTGGCCGAGGTCGCCGTGCACGGCCGCCGCGTCGAAGCCACGCTGGGCCAGGTCGGCGGCGACGCGGTCACAGGCCCGCTTGGTCTGGCAGAAGACCATGGTGAGACCACGGCCCTCGGCTTGCAGCAGGCGCGCGACCATCTCCGGCTTGTCCATCTGGTGGGCCTGGAAGACGTGCTGCGCGACCTGCGGGGTCGCCTCGGACTCGGCGTGCGACTCGGCGCGGACGTTGGTCGGCCGGGTCAGGTACTTGCGCGACAGGGCCACGATCTCGCCCGGCATGGTCGCCGAGAACATCATGGTCTGCCGCTGCGCCGGGATGCGCTCGACGATGCGCTCGATGTCGGGCAGGAAGCCCAGGTCGAGCATGCGGTCGGCCTCGTCCAGCACCAGCACGCCGACCTCGGAGAGGTTGAGGTGCTTCTGCTTGACCAGGTCGAGCAGCCGGCCGGGCGTGCCGACGACGACGTCGACGCCCTCGCGGAGCGCGTCGATCTGGGGCTCGTACGCGCGGCCGCCGTAGACCGACAGCACGCGGGTGCCGAGCTTGCCGCCGGCGACCAGGAGGTCGTCGGTGACCTGGAGGGCCAGCTCACGGGTGGGAGCGACCACCAGGGCCTGGGGCTTCTTGCCGCCGTGGGTGATGCGCTGCAGCAGCGCGACGCCGAAGGCGAGGGTCTTGCCGGTGCCCGTACGGGCCTGGCCGATGATGTCGTGGCCGCCCAGCGCGATCGGCAGGGCGAGCTCTTGGATG
This sequence comes from Spirillospora sp. NPDC048911, assembly GCF_043198015.1. Classification (NCBI taxonomy): domain Bacteria; kingdom Bacillati; phylum Actinomycetota; class Actinomycetes; order Streptosporangiales; family Thermomonosporaceae; genus Spirillospora; species Spirillospora sp. NPDC048911. The sequence continues at coordinate 331,202 of NZ_JBICUD010000012.1, forward strand.
GGGAACGCTTCGACGATGCCCTCGGTCTCGAGCGCATCGGCTATCTCGGGTACGACCCCGAGTTCACGAAAGGTAGTCAGGGCTTTCAGCCTCCATAGTGCGGGGTCCTCGCTCCCGGTGGCGGCGCTGCTCCTGGCCCGCCTCCGCCGGTATCCGGTCGTGTGCCGGTCTCCGGTGGATCGGGCCGCCTAGGGACACGATCCGTACCGGCAGGCCCCCAGCTGTTGGGGCGAACCCGCCGGTCGCTTCTCGTGGCCGCGCGCTCGCGCGGGAGGGACCAGCCGTCAATCAATTCTTCGGCGACCGCAGTCAGGGGTTGAAAGCAGTCACATTGCGTGGCTGCGTGCGGTCACACTCCGCGACGCAGTGTACCGGCCGTTGATTCCATACACCAATAGCCGATCACCAGTCTCAACGGTTCCCGGATCCGATCTATTCCATGCGCTGTGCTGGGTACCCGTCCCCGGGGGCCGGGAACCCACTCTGATCGGCCGCATGCGGCCAGAGATCCTGCCATCCTGTACCCGCCGGAATTGTGTGGGATGTGAGTCCCCGGTCGGGAGGGACGGACGGATGCGCGCGGGATTGAAGGGTGCCGTGGCCTTGGCGGCCGTGGCCGTCACGGCTGCCGGAGCCGCCGGATGCTCGTCGTCGGACGGCGAGAAGGGCGGCGAGCCGGAGAAGGGCACGATCGTCGTCACCGACAACTCCGCGTACGCCGACAAGCTGGTGCAGTTCAAGGACGCCGAGTACGTCAAGATCGCCGGACTGCCCGACCCGGCGGCCGCCAAGACGGTCAACGCCGCGCTGCGCGGCCCGCTCGACTGGTCGGTCAAGTGGGCGTCCGCGACCCTGCTGCCCGAGCAGCGCACCGAGTGCAAGGGCCGGTCGAGCGTCATCCAGACCAAGGTCCGGCTGGGCCTGCGGAAGGGCGATCTCGTCTCGGCCGCCAACTCCATCCAGATGATCCCCTGCTACGAGGGGGAGGGCGCGCTGCCCAGCGTCCCGGTGACGGTGGACGTCAAGGCGGGCAAGGAGCTCACGGCCGACGACGTCTTCGACTCCAAGACGCTGGAGAAGAAGGGGCTGAAGAAGCTCTGGGACGCGCTGTCCGGCCCCAAGGACGACTGGAAGGACTGCGAGCTCGACGACATCGAGAAGAAGGACTTCTCGCCCGGCAAGCGGGACGGCGACCCGATCGAGTCGCCCGCCCCGGCCGGGGTCCTGTTCACCGAGCAGGGCATGGAGCTGATCTGGTCGACCACGGGCACCAGCTGCAACAACTTCACGTTCACCGCGCCGTACGACAAGGTGAAGGACATGCTCGACAAGGACCTCTACCCGCGGCTGCTGGCGGGTGCGGCCGCCAAGTGACCTGGCAGGTCGAGGGCTTCACCGAGCTCCGCGAGCTGGGCAGGGGAGGCCAGGGCCGCGTCGTGCTCGCCCGTCACGACACCGCCGGCACCCCGGTCGCGATCAAGTACCTGAACCGGCGGGACGGCGATCGGCGGGAGCTCGAACGGCTGCGCGGCGAGGCCGTGATGCTGGGCCGGGTCACCGATCCGCACGTGGTCCGGCTCTACCGCTTCGTCATGAACGACGCGGGCGCCGCCCTGGTGATGGAGGCGGTCAACGGAGTCTCGCTGCGGGCGATCCTCACGGAGCACGGCGCCCTGGAGCCTGAGGCGGCCCTGAGCGTCCTCAAGGGCTCCCTGCTGGGCCTGGCCGCGGCCCACGGCGTCGGGGTCGTCCACAGGGACTACAAGCCCGCGAACGTCGTCGTCCAGCCGGACGGCCTCAGCAAGCTCATCGACTTCGGCATCGCGGCGTCGGCGGGGGACGGCGCGGCGGGCGGCACCCCCTCCTATATGGCGCCCGAGCAGTGGCACGGCGCGCCCGCGACACCGGCCACCGACGTCTACGCGGCGACGTGCGTGTTCTTCGAGTGCGTGACGGGCCGCCGCCCCTACCTGGGGGAGGGGCTCGCCGCCCAGCACCGCGAGGCGCCGATCCCCGTGGCGGACGTGCCGGAGGGGCTGCGCGAGCTGCTGGCCCAGGGGATGGCCAAGACGCCGGAAGAGCGCCCGCCGGGTGCCGCGGCGTTCCTGAGCGACCTGGAGACGGCCGCGAACGCCGCGTACGGCCCGGGCTGGGAGGCCCGGGGGGTCCGGGCACTCGCGGTGGCCGCCGTCGCGCTGGCGGCGCTCCTGCCGCTGGGAGCCGCCATGCTGGGCTCCGGCGCCGCGGGCGGTGCCGTCGCGGCCGGGGGAGCAGCCGGTGGAGCGGGAGCGGCAGGGGGAGCAGGAGCGGCGGGCGGCGCCGCGGCCGGAGCGGGTGGTGCCGGTGCGGGCGGGGCGGGCGCCGGCCTGCTGGCCACCACCGGGGCCAAGGTCGCCGCCGCGGCGATCGCGTCGGCCGTCGCGGCGGGCGGCGCGGGCGTCTACGCCGCCAACGACGGCGGCCCAGGCCCGCGGCCGAGCGTCTCGCCCACCACCATCGCCGTCCGGCCGGTCAGCGAGACGCGGACGCTGGCCTCCCCGGCGATCACCTACTCGCTGCGTTTTCCCCAGGTGAACGGGGTCGGCGACGCGGCGTTGCAGGCCAAGATCAACAAGGCGCTGCGTGCTCCCGTGGACACGTGGATGACGTCCGCGCAGAGCGACATCCGGGCGTTCGGCGACGCCGCCGGAAGCCACCGCCCGTCCGCCAACTACGAGACCGGGCTTTCAGGGCCGCGCCTGGCGTCCGTCCGCTACAACTTCACCGACACGCAACGCAACACCGGCTATCCGGTCGTCGTCACCGTCGATCTGGCCACCGGACGCGAGCTGACGAGCCGCGACATGCTCCGCCCCGACGTGATGAATCTGGCGGGGGCCAAGGCGCTGATCCGCCTCCTCATGAAGAACGGCCTGAACACCCAGGAAGGGTGCAAGGGAAGCCGGAGGGCCCCCGAGTCGGAGTGGAACATCCCGGCCGACCGCCTGGCCGGAGAGGGCGTCTTCTCGCTCTACCTGACCCGGCAGCGAGCCGAGATCGCCACCTCGATGGCCATGCTCGGCTACGACATGGCCTGCAGCCGGTCCGCCCCGTTCGCCAAGATCCCCTACACCGGGCTGCGGGACGTCCTGCGGCCCGAGATCATCCAGCGCGCCGGCGCATGAAGAAGGCCCCCGCCGCAGGGGGCGGGGGCCTCCGATCATGGACCGGACTTCGGTGCTAGAAGATCAGTAACTCCGTCGGCGGGCGCCCCAGCGGGTCCGTCCACCGCCACGCGTCTGCATCGCGGTGAGCGCGAACACGCCGGCGGCGGCGATGATCAGGGCGAAGACGAGTGCTACAAGGGTGCCCGCGCCGAGCGCGTTGGCCACCACGCCACCGAGAATCGCACCGGCGATCCCGACGAGGATCGTCATGAGGAAGCCGATGGGGTTCTTGCCGGGGACAAGGAGCCGGGCGACGGCTCCGATGATGGCACCGACGACGATGAACCAGAGGATCGTCATGATCATTGTCGATCACCATTCCATTGTCGGGGGGAGCGGTCCTGGACTACCGCGTCCCGTGGTCGGCGATCGATATGCCCGTCCTCAACCGAATAAACAAAACGCAGGTCAGGTGTACTGGGTACCGCCGAATCCGACGGTCCGCCCCTCCTCCTCGGTGATCTCCAGATAGCCCACCCGGTCGGCCGGGATCACGACCCGGCCGTTGCGCTGGTCCTTGAGCACGAAGACCCCGCGCTCGGCCTGCAGCGCCTCGGCCAGTGCCTCCTGCACCTCGTCGGCGGTCTGCGAGGTCTCGACCACGAGCTCCTTGGGCACGAACTGGACGCCGATACGAACCTGCACGCGTTTCTCCCTGCTTCTGTCGGCTGCTTCTCCGATGGTTGCACGGAGATCAGCAAATCCGCCGCCGGACGACTTCGCCGCAAGCGAACCGCCAGAACGCCCGCCTGAGCGATCTAGACGCGCGGGAAGCCGGAGATGCCGCGCCAGGCGAGGCGGGCGATGATCTTCTCGGCGGTCTCCTTGGGGATGGCGCGGTGCTGGCCGAGCCAGTAGCGCGCGCTCACCTCGGCCATGCCGACCAGGCCCATGCCGAGCAGGTACGCCTCGTCGCTCTCGGCGTCGGTGTCCTCCTGGATCACCTGGGCCACCATCTCGGCGCACTGCTGGTTGGCGCGCTCGACCCGGGCTCGCACCGGGGCCACGTTGCGCAGGTCGGACTCGAAGACCAGGCGGTAGGCCTCGCCCTCGCCGGCCACGAAGTCGTAGAAGGCGGCCATGGCGGCCTGCACGCGCAGCTTGTTGTCCGTGGTGGACTCCAGCGCGTCGCGGACCGTCTTGACCAGGCCTTCGGCATGCTCGTCCAGCAGCGCCAGGTAAAGCTCGAGCTTCCCGGGGAAGTGCTGGTAGAGCACGGGCTTGCTGACGCCTGCCCGCTCGGCGATCTCGTCCATCGCGGCGGCGTGATAGCCCTGGGCGACGAACACCTCTTGGGCCGCGCCGAGCAACTGCCTGCGCCGCGCCAGTCGCGGCAACCTCGTGCCACGAGGGCGGGCGTCCGGGGTCGCGGTCACCACACTCTCCGATCACCGATCATTGCGGCGGAAGGGGGTTCACCCGCCGCAGGGAGTCAATCCCATCATCCTACGCGCCAGTAACCTCGCAGGTCACCTACAACGCCCAGGAGGATGTCACCGATAGTCGTCATCGTCGGTCCGGACGACCCGCGCGTTCTCCACGGCGTCGGCCTCGTCCGCGTCGAACGGTACCTCCTTCGGCCACTCCTGGGCGCCCTGCTCGTCGCCCTCGTCGGGCCCGGCCGGCTCCAGCTGTTCGGCGACGTCCGCCTCGGGCGCCTCGGGTGACAGTTCCCTGTCCGGACCGCTCGTCTCGCTCATCGTGCGTCCCTCCTTTCGGAGACCCTCCGGTCTCCGCTCAGAGGCGCTCGGCCAGTTCCCGGAGCGGCGACTCGATGGACTCGCCGAACGTGGGGAACGCGTGCACCATGTCGGTGAGCACGCTCAGCGGAGTCTCCGCCCGGATGGCCAGCGCGATCTCGCTCATCCACTCCTCAGCGTAGAGGCCGATCGCGGCGGCGCCGATCAGCAGCCCGCGGGAACGGTCCGCGTACAGCTCCACCCGGCCGCGCTCGTCGGCCTCCACCGCCGCTCTGGCGGTGGCGGCGAGATCGTACCCGGCGGTGAGCAGGTCGATGCCGAGCTCGTCGGCCCGGCCGGGCGAGATCCCCACGGCGTAGACGGTCGGGACGGTGTAGACGACCCGCGGCACGGCCCGGTAGTCGGCCTCCCAGCGCTTGCCCAGCACGTTCGAGACCACGACGCGGGCCTGGTAGCGGGCCGCGTGGGTCGTGCGGGCCACGCCGGTGACGTCACCGGCGGCCCAGACCCCGCCGAGCATCGGCCCGGCGGGCGACAGTGCCGCGGCCACGCCCGCAGTCGACGGTGCCGCGGTTCCGCCTGCGGCCGACCGGGCCTCCGCCCGGCCAGCGGTCGACGGGACTGCCCCGCCGACGGCCGACGGTGCCGCGGTTCCGCCGACGGCTGACGGGACCTCCGCCCCGCCTGCGGCCGACCGGGCCTCTGCCCGGCTTGCGGCTGCCCGGGGCTCGGCCGGGCTTGCGGGCGGCCGGGGCTCGGCCGCCTCTTCGGGCGGCGATACGGCGGTGTCCGTCTGGACGATCACCTGGCAGGTCTCGTCCACCGGGACGGCCTGGCCGGGGGGCACGGTGATCCCGAGCGTCTCCAGGCCCAGGCCCTCGGTGCGGGGGCGCCGCCCGGCGGCGATCAGGATCCGGTCGGCGTCGAGCGTGCCGCCGTCCGACAGCCACACCCGCAGGGCCAGGTCGGTGCGTTCGATCCGGGCCGGTTCGGCGCCGAGCCGCAGGTCGACGCCCATCCGCCGGAGCGCGTCGGCCAGCACCTCGCCGGCGAACGGGGCCTCGGCGGTCAGCAGCCGCCCGGCCGACTCGACGATCGCGACGTGCGAGCCGAACGCCGCGTACACCTGGGCCATCTCGCAGCCGATCGGCCCGCCGCCCAGGATCACCAGGCGCCGGGGCAGGTCGGGCACCGACAACGCCTCGTCGCTGGTCCAGGTCGGGACGCCGGCGAGGCCGTCGATCGCCGGGACCGCGGGTTCGCTGCCGGTACAGAGCACCAGGTCGGTGTAGGTGTGCTCGGTGCCGTCCACGTCGATCACGCCGGGGCGGACGATCCTGCCCCAGCCGCGCAGGACGGTCACGCCCGCCTCGGCCAGCGCCGCGCCCGTGTTGTCGTCGTCGAGGTGGTTGGTGAGCTCGTCGCGGCGGGCGGTGGCCAGCTCCCAGGTTTCGCCGCGCCGTGCCGACAGCAGCAGGGATTTGGACGGCAGGTCGGCGAAGTACGGGGCCTCGCCGCCGACGAGGCGGTTCTCCACGAGTGCGACGTCCCGCCCGGCCCGGGCGAGACCGGCGGCCACGAGCTCGCCCGCCGTGCCCCCGCCCAGCACCACGACGTCGTAGTGATGGTTCTGCGACAACTGATCTTCCCTCTCCGCGCAGCCCGTGTCCCCTCTCCCTATGGTGACGGAATTCGGTGCCGGAGAGTGCAGGTTCGAACACATAGGGCACGCATGTACTGCGCAGAGCGCCGGTCAGACCGCGCCGGGACGCCGAGTCAGGGCAGCCGCTGCGGGTTGTCGAGCAGAGGGGCGAGCAGGTCGCCGTGCTCGTCGACCCGTTCCAGGACCTCGTCGGGCGAGAACGTCAGATCGCCGGGCGAGCTCTTCTCCAGCTCCTCCCAGGTGACGGGCGTGGACGCGGACGGCGACCGGGCCGCGCGCAGCGAGTACGGCGCGACCGTGGTCTTGGCCGGGTTGTTCTGGCTCCAGTCGACGAAGATCTTCCCCTTGCGGAGCCTCTTCTCCATCCGGCTGACGACCAGGTCCTTGTGGGACGCGGCCAGCCGTTCCGCGCACTCCTTGGCGTACTCGGAGGTCCGGTCGTTCTCCTTGATCGGCACGTACAGGTGCAGGCCCTTCTTCCCGCTCGTCTTGGGATAGGACTCCAGCCCGTCGTCGGCCAGCAGCTCGCGCAGCTTGTGCGCGACCTCGCAGGCCTCCGCGATCGACGCCGGGGCCCCCGGGTCGAGGTCGAAGACCATCAGGTCCGGGCTGTGGACGGCGCCGCGCGGCCCGACCTTCCACTGCGGCACGTGCAGCTCCAGCGCGGCCATGTTGGCGCACCACACGAGCGTGGGCAGGTCGTCGATGACGATGAAGTCGAGTTCCGTGCGCCCCTTGGAGCTGCCGGGCGTCGGCAACGTCTGGGTTCTGATCCAGTCCGGGGTGTGGGCGGGCGCGTTCTTCTCGAAGAACGAGCCGCCGTCGATCCCGTCGGGGTAGCGGATACGGGTCGCCGGGCGGTTGGTGAGATGCGGCAGCATGACGGGGGCGATCTTGACGTAGTAGTCGATCACCTCGCCCTTGGTGAACTCCGGATAGAGGTTCTTGTCGAGGTTGGACAGCGCCAGCTGCCGTCCCTCGACCTCGACGCTCACCTTCTTAGGGGTCACGGGTCACCTCGTGCGGGTCCTTGTCCGTACGGAGGCCGCGCCATGAAGGGAAGCGCAACCGCCCGTCCTTGGTCTGCACTGCGTAGGCCACCTCCCCGACGAGACGCGGCTCAATCCACTGGGCGTCGCGGGTGAACTCGCGGGGCACGGGCTCGTCGAACGGGCTCGTCGGGCGCCGGATCGGCCAGAGCTGCTGGTAGAGGTCGTCCAGGGCCCGGTCGGTGAACCCCGTCCCGACGTGGCCGACGAAGCACAACCGGCCCTTCTCGTCGTACACGCCGAGGAGCAGCGAGCCCACGCCGCCCTCCCGGCGGCCCTTGCCGGGCTTCCAGCCGCAGAGGACGACCTCGCGGGTGAGGAAGTTCTTGACCTTGCGCCAGAAGTCCATCCGCCGGCCGGGCCGGTACGGGGAGTCCAGGCGCTTGGCCATGAGCCCCTCCAGCCGCTGCTCCTGGGTGAACTCCAGCAACTCGGCGACCTGCTCGGCGTCGCCGCCGTCCAGGTACGGGGGCGACTCGACCGGGCCCGCCGCGGCGAGGTCGAGCTCGGCCAGCAACGACCGCCGGTCGGCGTACGGCAGGTCGAAGAGCTGGTGCCCGTCCAGGAACAGCAGGTCGAACACCACGTACCTGACCGGGACCTCCCGGATCAGGCGCTGGTCGGGCCTCGGGACGTGCATCCGGCGCTGGAGGCGTTCGAAGCTGGGCCGCCCGTCCTCGAACGCCACCACCTCGCCGTCCAGGATCACGTCATGGTGGGGGAGGAGATCGGCCAGTCCGGACAGCTCGGGATAGCGGCCCGCGAGCTCGGTGGTGCGGCGCCCGCTGGCCCGGACGCCCTCGGCGGAGACGTAGGTGATGACTCGGACGCCGTCCCACTTGAGTTCCAGGCCCCAGCGGTCGGCGTCCTCAGGCAGCTCCCCGGTGTCGGCCATCATCGGCTGCACCGGCCACGGCATGGTCATAACCGCTCTTTACCCTTTGCCCGCTCATGGGAAAAGGATCTAGCCGCCGATCTGGCGGAAATCGAACGACGTGGCGATGCTAGGGGAAAGCGTCTGCGGGTAGGGACAGATCATGCGCAGTATCTGGAAGGGCGCGATCTCCTTCGGCCTGGTCACGATCCCGGTGAAGGTGTACTCGGCCACCGAGCAGCGGGACGTCTCCTTCCACCAGGTGCACCGCAAGGACGGCGGCCGCATCAAGTACAAGCGGGTCTGCACCGTGGACGGCGAGGAGGTGCCGTACGCCGACATCGCCAAGGGCTACGAGCTGCCCGGCGGCGAGATCGTCGTGCTCACCGACGAGGACTTCGCCGACCTGCCGCTCTCGACCAGCCGCCGCATCGACGTGCTGCAGTTCGTCGAGCAGTCCGAGGTCGACCCGATCTACTTCGCCAAGACGTACTACCTGGAGCCCGACGGCACCGGCGCCAAGCCGTACGTGCTGCTGCGCGAGGCCCTCGAACAGTCCGGCCAGGTCGCCATCGTGAAGGTCGCCCTCCGCCAGCGCGAGTCGCTGGCGACGCTGCGGGTCCGGGAGGGGATCTTCGTCCTGGAGACCATGCTCTGGCCGGACGAGATCCGCGAGCCCGACTTCCCGTTCCTGGAGGAGGACATCGAGATCCGCAAGCAGGAGCTCTCGATGGCGACCTCGCTGATCGAGTCGATGGAGGGCGACTTCGACCCGACGGAGTACAAGGACGCCTACCGCGAGGCGCTCCAGTCGGTCATCGAGGCCAAGGTCGAGGGCCGCGAGGTCACCCGGCCCGAGCCCGAGGAGGGCGAGGAGCCCGCCGCCGACCTGCTCAGCGCCCTGCGCGCCAGCGTGGAGGCCGCCAAGAAGAGCCGTGGCGAGAAGGACGGCGGGACGAAGAAGCCCGCCGCCAAGAGCACCAGCGGCAAGAGCACCGCTCGCAAGAGCCCCGCGAAGAAGGCCCCGGCGAAGTCACGCAGCCGCAAATCCGCCTAGGAGCCGAAGGGCACGGTCGTGCAGAGCAGGCGCGGCCCGGCGTCACCCGTCTTGTGGTCGGTCGGGTTCGCGTGGACGACGACCGACCCGGCCGAGCCCTTGGCGATCGTCCAGGGCACCTGGGCCTTGGCGACCGCGCGCCCGCCCTTGCCGACCTTGAGCTCCAGCCAGATCTCCTTGCCGTGCGGCGGAGCGCCGGGGGCGGCGTTCGGGTTCTGGTAGTGCGGGCCGGCGTCGGCGGGCTTCGGGCCGCACGCGTTCTTGTGGACGTGGGCACCGAGCGTCTTGCCCACCGTCGAGGACGGGAGCCCCGACACGGCCAGCCGCACCGTGGTCGTCTTCCCGCCTGTGACCACGACCAAGGTTTTCGCCTTGGCGAAAGCAGCGTCGTAGCGGTAGGTCGGCCCCTTCGCCGTGATGGGCTTAGGGCAGGCCAGGGCCGGGGCTGCCGACAGCCCCAGAACGGCCCCCGCCGCAGTCGCCGTGGTTGCCGCGCGCCTCAGCAATGCCATGACATCCCTTTCGTCGCTGGACCTACGCGACGATCCTGCCCGTCGGCGCCCGCTCGTTCAGCTCTCGCGCGCCCTACTTAGCGCGATGTTCATCCGGACCGTTCATTCATGGGTTCGAGCGTGGGCCGCTTTGCCGTGACTTGGTCGCCGGACGACCGGCCGCGGAGCCGCCGCCCCACCCAGGGGGCGAGGTAGCCGCGCGCCCAGCGCGCGTTCCACAACATCCGCGCGCCCCGGCCGAGCTCCGGCAGCGGGTCGAGGACCGGATCGCGCCAGTCGTCGGCGGTCACCCCGAGCGTCTCGAGCGTGGCCAGCGCCACCCGGCGGTGCCCGGCCGGCGACATGTGGAGCCGGTCGACGTTCCACATCCGCCAGTCGCGGAGGACGTCCATCTGCCACTGGTCGACGAGGTGGGCGCCGTGCTTGGCGGCCACGAGCCGGATGTGGTCGCTGAACGCCTCCACCCGGCTCCGGGTGAGCCGGATCACCGGCGACCCGACCGGATCGACGGCCGTGAAGAGCACCACGTCCGCGCCGGTCGCGCGGATCCGTCCGACGGCGTCGTCGAGCTTCGCGACGAGCGCGTCGAGGTCGGCTCCCGGCCGGAGCATGTCGTTGCCGCCGCCCGACATCGAGACCAGATCGGGCTTCAGTTCCAGCGCGGCGGGCAGTTGCTCCGTCACGATCGAGTCGAGCAGGCGCCCGCGGATCGCGAGGTTGGCGTAGGCGACGCCGTCGTTCGCGGCGGCCAGCCCCTCGGCCACCCGGTCGGCCCATCCTCGCCAGCCTCCATCGGGATAGGGGTCGCCGAGCCCCTCCGTGAACGAGTCACCGACCGCTACATATCGCGTCCAAGCCATGCCCACATGCTATTGACCAGCGCCGACACCTGAAGCACGGGGCCGGTGCGCCGAAGGCGGATATCGACAGCCCCCGGACGGGCTCTAGTCGAGCAAGGCCGACACCAGAGTGCGTTTGAGCCATGCCTGGTAGTCGTCGTAGGACCAGCCGGAGTCGACGACGAGGCTGTCGTGGACTCCGGCGCTCATCAGCGCGACGGCGATGTCGGTGGCCCGGGGATCGAGCGGACGGCCCATGCCGCGGATCCGGTCGATGACCATCTCGACGCCGAGCCGGTTGCGCCGGGCCCCTTCCGCCTGGGTGGCGGCGATCTGCGGGTCGACCGCGGCGCCCGAGGCCAGCATCGCGACGATGTCGCCGCAGCGTTCCCGGACCTGGCGGCTCGCCCTGGCCAGCAGCCCGAGCAGCTCGACGGGATCGGTCAGCTCGGCGGCCTCGGCCATCAGATCGGGAAGGCCGGCCTCCTCGTCCATCAGATCGACCAGCCCGGCCAGAACGCCGGCCTTGGAGGTGAAGTGGGCGTAGATGGTCTGCGGCGAGACGCCGGCCTCCTTGGCGATCGTCCTGATCGGTGTGCGGGCGTACCCCGTGTCGGCGAACAACCGGCGGGCCGCGGTGAGGACCGTGTGCAGGGTCAGCGCCTCCCGCCGATCCCGCAGCCGGACGATCCCGGGCAGATCGGTCATGTACCCTCCAGTTGGAACACTGTTCCAAGTAATAGATCGATGTTCTAATGCTACTGGAGGAGACGGATGAAGCTGGTCGTGTTCGGAGCCAACGGTCCCACCGGCCGGCTCGTCACCCGGCAGGCGCTCGCCGAGGGCCACGCCGTGACCGCGGTGACCCGCGATCCCGATGCCTTCCCGATCCGCGACCCGCGGCTGCGCGTGGCCGGTGCCGACGCGCTGGACGCGGCGCGGGTCGACGGGGTGGTGGCCGGGCACGACCGCGTGATCTCCACGCTCGGCGTCCCGTACACCAAGGAAACGGTCACCATCTACTCCCAGGGCGCGCGCAACATCACCGCGGCGATGGCCCGGCACGGCCTGCGGCGGCTGGTGTGCGTGACCTCGATCGGCGTGCACCCCGAGCTGCCGCCCGAGGAGAAGCTGATCTTCCGCAAGGTGATCGGACCGCTCCTGCTGGCGATGGGCCGCCCGCTGTACGAGGACGCGCGGCGCATGGAGGACATCGTGCGGGCCACCGATCTCGACTGGACCATCGTCCGCCCGTCGGGACTGTTCGACACCGAGACCGTCAGCGACTACCGCGTCGCGGTCGAGCCGCAACGACTGCCCGGGATGTTCACCTCTCGCGCCGACCTCGCCGATGCCTTGGTGCGTGAAGCCGTCGACGACCGGCACGTGCGGACCTGCATCGAAGTGATCACCACGCGGGGCACCCCCGGCTACGCCCGCGTGTTCCTCAAGGAGGCGCTGCGTATCGGCAAATGAGCGCACATCGGCAAGCATGCCCACAGGACCGTGCCCACAGGACCGTGCCCACAGGATCGTGCCCACAGGATCGTGCCCGCAGGATCGTGCCCGCAGGATCGTGCCCGCAGGGCCGCGTCGGATCTCCGCAGGCCGCGGCGACGCGGGTCCTCCGCACCGCGCCGCCGCGGGTCCTGGGGATACTGAGCTGGATCTGATGCAGTTCAGGTATCTCGACAGTGCAGCCAGTGTGGCCCGGAGTGAGATAGATCACAAGGACTTTCCGTAACTTCGCGCTCACTCTCATGACATGTCGGAGGGCCGGAACCCGGAGGGGGTTCCGGCCCTCTGGCCGCGAGGTCCGCCGGTTCACCTGCCGGCGTCAGTGGTCGAAGGCGCCTCGCTTGGCACGTGCCACGAAGGCCGTCCACTCGGTCGCGGTGAACCGCAGCTGCGCGGCCCGGTCCTTGGAGTCGCGGACGGCGACGAGGTCGGGGACGCCGGCCACCTCCACGCAGTTGCCACCGCCGCTCTGGCTGGCGGTGCGCCAGGCGAATCGATCGGAGATCATTGTTCCTCCGTATGGTCCGGCAGCTCCTTCGCTGCCTGGGTGAGTAGTTCGAGGCTCTCGTCCTCGGTCAGGGCCGCGTCGTGCAGCCGTTGGTAGAGCTCGTCGTACGGCGCCACCTGTTCGGCCTCGGTGAGCACGAGGTCGGCGTCGACCGTCTCGATCGCGACCACCGTCGGATCGTCGGGGTCGGCGTAGGTGTAGGCGGAGAACGCCGAGCCGGGCAGCGAGTAGCCCGCGATCAGGGCGTTGACCGGCAACACGCGGAGCGAGACGCGCGGCGACTCGGCCGTGTGCCGCACCAGGTGCTCGAACTGGGCGCGGGCGACGGCGGGCGGTGCGGCGGGGCGGCGCACCGCGAGCTCGTCGATGATGACTTGGTAGGTGGGCCCCCCGGGCCGGCGCAGCATGCGCTGGCGGCCGGCCCTGCCCTTGATGACTCCCCGGACGTCAGCCCGGCCGGGGCGCAGCGCGTTGAGGGCCTCGGCGGCGGCCTGGGTGAACTCGGGGATCTGGAGCAGACCCGGCAGGTAGGTCTGCTGGTATTCGCGGATGGTGACGGCGCCTGCTTCGAGATTGGCGTAGAGGGCCTGCCGCTCGCCCATCGCCCTGATGTCGGACTCCCACCAGCCCTTGGCCGCGGCCTCCTGGGCGATGGTGACGATCTTCGTCCACCGCTCGCCGTCGACCTGCAGGACGTCCAGGAGCTTGATGATGTCGTTCTGATCGGGCGCGATGTGCCCGTTCTCGAGCCGGCTGAGCTTGGTCCGGGCCTCGCCGATCTTCTTGGCGAGCTGCTCGTGGGTGAGCCCGGCGTCCTCGCGGAGCGCGCGGAGCTCGATGGCCAGCCGACGGCGACGTACGTAGGGGCTAATCATGCCGGTCTCCCGAACCAGGGTCGAGTGTGAACCGTGCAAGACCTGCGTGCGTTTGCGAGCGTACGCCGTGCGACCGCACTCCGTAACCGGAACCTGACAGATTTCGCGGCCCAGACTCCGATCGTTTCGTTTGTCAGGTCGGCTGTCGGACGATGATGGTGTGGTCAGGGGGCTTCTGGGGCGTGGGTATCGACAGTGGGGGCAGCGACAGTGCGGGCAGCGACCGTGCGAGCCGGGACAGTGAAGCCGGGCCCGGTCGCGCCTCCGGGCCCGGCAAGTGATCGGCCGGTCAGCTCGTGGCCGACTCCAGGCGCTCGCGTTCGGCCTCGATGCGGGCCTCGTGCTCGGCGGCGGCCGCGCGGGCGGCGGCCGGACGCCAGTGGCCGCTCATCGTGAAGATGAACGCGATGAAGACGACGACGCCGGCGATGCAGATCCACCACCAGGTCTGCCACTGGTCGGGAGATTCGGCCGCGGCCTTCTTGATCTCGGCGAGCTCGCGCAGGATCGCGGGCGGCGGGGGAGAGCCGTCCTTGGGGACGAGGGCGAGCACGGCGGGCGCCTCGACGAGCTTGGTGACCGTGTCGACGATGAACGGGACGAGGAAGAGCGACACCGCGACCGTCGTGCGCAGGATCGTCGCCCAGACCGCGAGCCCGGTCGCCATCAGCGCCGGGTTGTGCCGTTCGACCGCCTCGGTGAACGCGGCCATCCAGGCCGTGTAGGCGACGCCCATGCACGCCGCGATCAGCGACATCACGACGGCGAGCGTCGTGTAGCTCGTGTCGGGACGGTCGGTCAGCACCAGGAAGTAGATGAGCAGCGGCAGCAGGGCCACCGCGGCGGCCAGCATGAACGGTTTGCGGACCAGCACCCGGTCGGAGGCGAAGCCGGTGAGGACGAGCGCGGCCAGGTTGACGCCCCAGTACCACTGGTTGATGCCGTTCGCCTCGTCGGTGCTGAGTCCGAAGATCGTGGTCAGCACGATGGTCGAGAACGCCACCACCGAGTAGTAGAAGAGCAGGAACACCGAGACGGCCGTGGCGGACCCGATGAGGTCCCAGCGGATCATCTGCCGCCATGGATCGCGCTGGGCGGCGGCCACGTCGATGCCCTCGGCGCGCGCTTCGAGGACGACGCGGTCGCGTTCGCTGACCATGAGCTGGGCGCGCAGGGCGGGGCTGAGCTCGCGCAGCCAGAGCAGCGCGACGACGAACATCACCAGGCACGCGATGCCGGAGACACGCACCTGACCCTGCCACGAGGACAGGTGTTCGAGCGTGCGGCGGGTGACGATGGCGACGACCAGGCTGCCCGCGACGGGGCCGATCGTCCAGAAGCCCATCGCCTTCGCCCGGCCGAGCTGCGGCGAGAAGTCGCGCACGAGCGCGGGCGTGGCGACCAGGATGACGCCCTCGACGAACCCGATGACGATGAACACGATGGCGAAGGTGGCCTTGTTGGGCATCGCCGGGATCACGAACGTCGTGAGGACGCCGACGACCAGCAGCCCCCAGATGACGAGGTTGGCGCGGCCGATGCGATCTGAGAGGCCGCCCACGTAGGACGCGACGGCGCCGAGGATGTTGGCGACCACGATGACGTTCACGTAGTAGGTGAACGACATGTCGTAGTGCCGCAGGAGCAGCGGCGACACTCCGCCGGGCTCGTACTGGACGTAGTAGAGGACGATCGTGCTGAGCACGACCAGCGCGAGGTAGCGGATACGGGCGGGCTGTTCGGGGAAGTGGGCGAGCTCGCGGTCCAGGAGTCGGCGGGTGGCCATGCTTCTCACCTCTGTCCGGGTGACGACGGGATCCCCCGAGAGACAGGTGATTGCAGAGTAGAATTCTGTTCTAAAAGGAGCAATCCACTGGATTGTCCCTAACCAGAACTCCGGTCGGCCGGAACGGAGTAATGGGCGGCGCGGACGGCGTGCAGCCATCGCTCGACCGTCTGCTCGTCGGGCCGGTCGGGCAGCGGCGTCCGGATCCGGTCGATGCGCTCCTCGGCGGCGGCGAGCATCGCGCGCGCCTCCTCCACGCCCCCGTCGGCCACCCGCTCGCCGAACGAACGGAACTTCTCCGGGTCGTCCACCCGGATCTGGAGGTGCCCGGTGGCGTAGAGCAGCTCGCCCTGGGTGACCAGGCGGTAGAGGTGCCGCGCGTGCTTCGCGGTCCGCTTGCGCGTGTCGGCGGAGAACGAGCCGTCGCCGCGATTCTCGAGCCGCTTGAACTGCGCCACCGCATACCCCAGATAGGCGTCGCGCACCCTCCCCGCGGACAGGAACGACGTGCGGATGCCGATCAGATCCTCGCCGAGCGGCGTCCGGACCTCGTAGCAGTCGTCCGGCAGCCAGGCCAGCTCGGTCGCCGTGGGGTTGCAGCCGAGCGCCAGGCCCGCCCACTTGCCCGCCTCGTGCAGCGTGACGTCCGGGTCGTTGCTGACCTTGCTGGCCTTCTTGCCGATCGGCAGGTGCAGCCCATGGAACTGCTCGGTCGGAGCCGCGTACACCCCGAGCCGATCCACGTCCGACTCGGGCGTGGCCAGCCCGTACGCGGTCGATCCGACGATCCCGGACAGCAGCACGTTCATGGATCAAACGTGGCATACCGCCGGGTGGCCCGCGACCTCATTTCCGTGGCCCGTGACGCGAGGCGCCACCCGCGGCGTCTTTGGGTGTAGAGAACGACGGACGACGCTTTGGGAAGGCCGATGGCCAAACATCCGAACGGGTTTCAAGAATTCGCCGCCGCGCGCAGCGCCGGCCTCTTCCGGACCGCGTGCCTGCTCTGCGACGACTGGCATCTGGCCGAAGACCTGGTGCAGACGACGCTCGGCAAGCTGTACGCCTCATGGCGGAAGGTTCAGCGCGCGGACAGCCCCGAGGCCTACGCCCGCACGGTTCTGACCCGGACCTTTCTGTCTCACGTGCGCAAGCGCAGCAGCCACGAAACGCCTCGGGAAAGGCTGCCGGACTCGGCGGCGGCGGAGCCCGACCAGGCTCTCCGCATGACGCTCCTGAACGCGCTGGCCGAGCTCCCCGTGCAGGACCGCGCCGTGCTGGTCCTCCGGTACTGGGAGGACCAGAGCGTCGAGGACGTCGCCGGCCGTCCGGCCATCGCGGTGTCACGCGGCTACGGTCAGCAGTTCCTCCTGGACCCGGCCACCTACCAGATGGTCGCCCAGCGAACCGTCAGCAACGGCCACAACACCCCGATCTCAAAGACCGCCGGCCCCGCACCCAAGGCCCCGGTAGGCACCGTCACCTACTCCCTGACCCGCCTCATAACCAAGATCGTGGACCGCGCAGGCCAACGATGATGATCTCTCGCGATCACGCCAGATGGTCGCGGAGTCCGTTCAGCAGGGTTCGACGCGTGACGACAAGAACGCCGCCCTCAGGATCCTTGCTGTCACGGACGCCGACACGGTCTCCGAGATCCGCGAGCTCGACGCACTGCCCGCCTGAGTCACCGCTGTAGCTGCTCTTACGCCAGTTCGCGGAATGGACTTCGATGCCGCTCAAAGATCCTCCAGCACTGCCTGGATCACTGCCACCGTCTCGTTGACGGAGAGGGCTTCAGACCGGATCCGATCAAACTCCACCTTAAGGTCTTCCACCTCCTCGTGCCGTGCAAGAGGCCGCCCGTAGGTGCGCACGCTGTCTACGTACGCGATGTCTGGCTCGTCGGCGAAGCTGAAGAGGGTGAAAGCACCACTCGGATGGATGCAGGCATCTATCGGCACGACCTGGATGGTGATGTTGCGGCGTTTACCCAGGTCGAGTAGGTATCGAAGTTGTCCGCGCTGGGCTTCCGGATTACCGATGGGACGGCGCAGGGCCCACTCGGAGACGAGGACGAGCACCCAGGGCGGGCGTTTGCGGGCCAGAACCAACTGTCGGCTGAGGCGGGCGGCTACGGCTTCATCGAGTTCGTCGCCCTCGTAACGCGAGCTGAGGATCGTTCGCGCATAGGCCTCGTTCTGCAGCAATCCTGGAACGTCGAGCGGGTCGAATACGCGGACGCAGGTTGCCTTGCGTTCGAACTCGACGTAGGGCCGAAACCACAGCGGGATGCCTTCTTCGGCGGCGAGTTCTTGGAGGTCTTCGAACTCCTCGTCCAGTTCGAAGAGGACGTCGAAGCGCCTGGACATGTCGGGGGTGGCGGTATTGACGCCGGTCTCGATTTTGGAGATGAGGTCGCCGGTGCAGAAGACCTTCTCGGCGAGCTGTGGTTGCGACCAGCCTTTCTTGTCGCGGTACTTGCGGAGGCGGTGGCCGTAGTGGGTCTTGGCCGACTTCGTGGGCTGGAGCTTCTTGCGGTTCATCGAGTCGGCCCCCGGTTCTGTCGAGCCATGTCGAGTCGGTTCCAGGACAGAGAGTAGTCATCCGGTCGCAGAGTCGAGGTCGATATCCGAAAGGGAGCGACCATGGACTTCACTCTCGTGCTCGAACCGGCGCCCGAGGCGGCCAAGGCGGCACGTGATCTTGTGGCGGAGGCGTTCGGGAAGTGGGGGCTGGAGTCGTACGAGGCGCGGCTGGTGATCACCGAGCTGTTCAGCAACGCGGCGCGGGTGTCGGGGGAGCCCGTGGTCGTGCGGGTGGGAAGAGCGCGGGGGAAGGTTCTTCTGGAGGTCTGGGATCAGAGTGATGAGCCGCTTGTCCTGCGGGCGGCCGGGCCCGAGGAGGAGGGCGGGCGAGGGCTCTTCATCATCGATGATCTGGTGGCGGAGTGGGGCGTCCGGCCGCTGGACGGGGGTGGGAAGGCCGTGTGGGCCGTGATGGCATGAGGGTGGGGCGAGGGCCGTGTGCCCTCGCCCCATGTGGTTCATGTCAGACGCCTGCGGGTTCCAGGGTCTTGGCCGGAGCTTCGTCGGACTCGCGGATGCCGTAGCGGCTGTAGAGCTTCGCCAGGCCGGGCGGGGCCCACCAGTTGGCGCGGCCCATCAGGCGCATGGTCGCGGGAACGAGGATCGCGCGAACGATCGTGGCGTCCACCAGGAACCCGATCGCCATGATGACGCCGGTCATCTTGATGAACGTGATGCCCGAGGTCGAGAAGGCCCCGATCACCACGATGAAGAGCAGGGCCGCACTGGTGATGATGCCGCCGGTGCGTTGCAGGCCGATGGCCACCGCCTTGGTGTTGTCGCCCGTCAGGTCGTACTGCTCGCGGATGCGGGAGAGGAGGAAGACCTCGTAGTCCATGGAGAGGCCGAAGAGCATCGCCAGCATGAGGATCGGCATCGCGGGGGCGATGGAGCCGGTGGCGGTGAAGTCGAGCGCTCCGGAGAGATTGCCGTCCTGGAAGATCCAGACCATCGCGCCGAACGCGGCGGAGAGGGAGAGCAGGTTCATCACGATGGCCTTGAGGGGCAGGACCACCGAGCCGAAGGCCAGGAAGAGCAGGACGAACGTCGCCACGCCGACGGTGAGGGCCAGCCAGGGGAGGGTCGCGCCGATGCTGTCGAGCTGGTCGACGATGTCGGCGGAGGGGCCTCCGATGAGGGCTGTGGTTCCCGGGGGTGCGGGCACGTCGCGGACACGTTCGACCAGGGCGCGGGCCTCGGCGGAGGCCGGGTCGGGCTGGTAGAGCAGGGCGATGCGGGCGGTGCCGTTCTCGGCGCCCGTGACGGTCGCGGACGTGATGCCGGGGGTCGCCGCCAGGCGGTCGGTGTAGGTCTTGATCGAGGTCGCGTCGCCGGTGACCACGGCTTCGATCGGGCTCGTGGCGTTGCGCGGGAAGTCGCTTTCGAGTGTTTCGGCCACGACGCGGGCGTCCGTGCCGGTGGGCAGGACCTTGGCGTCCACGCCGCCCCAGTTGATGCCGAGGAACGGGGCGCCGAGCGCGAGGATGATCGTGGTGGCCGCGACGGCGTAGCGGACGGGCCGGCGCATGACGCTGTGGCCCAGGCGGAGCCAGCGGTCGCTGGTGCGGGCCGGACGCTTCTTCCGGCGGATCGAGACGGCGTTGACGCGCGGGCCGAGCACCGCGAGCAGCGCGGGCAGCACGGTGAGCGCGGCGACCATGCAGACGAGGACGGTCGCGATCCCGCCGTTAGCCCATGGAGACCAGGAAGTTCTGGTCGAAGAGCAGGAGGCCCGCGAGGGAGACCGCGACGGTGACGCCCGAGACGGCGACGGTGCGTCCGGCGGTGGACATCGTGGCGGCGATGGCGTCCTCGGTGGAGCCGGTGCGTTCGAGCTCCTCGCGGAACCGGCCCACCACGAACAGGCCGTAGTCGATCGCCAGGCCCATCCCCAGGAACGTCGTGATGTTGATCGCGAAGATCGACACGTCGGTGGTGTAGGTGAGGGCGTGCAGGGCGGTGAACGAGCCGAGCACGGCCAGGCCGCCGATGAGCAGCGGCAGGCTCGCCGCTACCAGGCTGCCGAAGATGATGACCAGGAGGATGAGCAGGACGGGCATCGCCATGCCCTCGGCGCGCGCGATGTCGGCGGAGACGCGTTCGTTGACGGCGGTCTCGGTGCCCTGCTGCCCGCCGACCTTGGCGGTCAGGCCGCCCGGTGTCCTGGTGAGGTCGTCCGCGATCGCGTCGTAGTTCTTCTCGCGGGTCTCGGCGTCGGCGCCGGCCAGCTGCAGGACGGCGTACGTGGCGGTGCGGTCCTTGCTGACGAGCTGCGGCGACTTGGACTTCCAGTAGGTGGTGGCGCCCGCCGTCTTCCCGGCGGGAATCGCGGCGAGGGCCTGATCGACCGAGCGCTGGTACGCGGGGTCGTCGACCGTCCGGCCGTCGGTGCTCTTGTAAAGGACGACCACGTCGGCGCCGTCCCGCCCGAGGGCGCGCTCGGCGGTCTCGGCGGCGCGGGCGCTCTCGCTGCCCGGCGTGTCGAAACCGCCCGCCGACGTGAGGGCGCCGAACACGCCCGTGCCCCAGACGGCCATGAAGACGACCGCGATGAGGGACAGGCCCAGGATCGACCGCCGTCGCCGGTGTACGAGGCGGCCCCAGCTTTCGAACATCGTGTGCTCCCCTGACGCTGAGTTACTTGCGCTAACATACATGAATGCCGTTAACTGCTTACGGCGTTAACTTTGCATGCAGGGTTCACTTCCGTCAAGGGTGTTTTTGGGGAATCATTCGAGGCGTCTAGGAGAAGGAGGTCGCACGGTGGCGGAGTCACGGCGCGACAGGCTGCGCGCGGCGACCATGCGGGAGATCTCCGAGACGGCCCGGCGCATCCTGGTCGAGCAGGGGCCCGAGGCGGTCACGCTGCGCGCGATCGCGCGCGAGATGGGCATGACGGCGCCGGCGCTCTACCGCTACTTCGGCAGCCACGGCGAGCTGCTCCGGCATCTGGTCGGCGAGATCTTCACCGAGCTCACCGAGGAGCTGCACAAGGACATCGCGGCCGTCCCCGGCGGCGACATGAGCGGCAAGTTCCTGGCGGCCGCCCGCTGCTTCCGGCACTGGTCGCTGGCCCATCGCCGCGAGTACGCGCTGCTCTTCGGGGCCCCGCTGCCCGGCCTCGGCCACCAGGAGCAGATGGACTTCGCCGAGGAGTGCGCGCGCCAGTTCGGCCGGACGTTCCTCGTCCTCTTCCTGGAGCTGTGGCAGAAGCGCCAATTTACGATCATGACCGACGAGGAGATCGATCCCGGCCTGCGCGAGCAGCTGCGCCGCTACCGGGACGAGGCGCTCGGCGTCGACCTGCCGCTGGGGGTCATCCAGCGGTTCCTGCAGTGCTGGGTCCTGCTCCAGGGCAGCGTCAGCCTGGAGGTCTTCGGGCACCTCGACTTCGCCCTGAACGATCCGGAGCCGATCTTCGAGCTCATGCTCGTCGATATCTCGCGGGTGCTCGGCCTGACGTACGCCCCGCCCCGCCGAGGGCCTGCGTGAAACGCGCAACGCCGACCCGACGCGCCGGGACGGGGCGTCCCGGGCGCGTCAGGCCGGCGATGGCCGTGGTGCTGTTCGGTTCTGTGGTGCCGCTGAGTTCTAGTACTGCGGGAGGCTCGGGTCGATCTGGTTGACCCAGGCGACCACGCCGCCGCCGACGTGCACGGCGTCGGCGAAGCCCGCGTTCTTGACGACCGCGAGGGCCTCGGCGGACCGCACGCCCGACTTGCAGTGCAGGACGATCTTCTTCTCCTGGGGGAGCTTCTCCAGCGCGGAGCCGTTGAGGAACTCGCCCTTGGGGATCAGCGTCGCGCCCGGGATCGAGACGATCTCGTACTCGTTGGGCTCGCGCACGTCCACCAGGAAGATGTCGTCACCGCGGTCCTGCATGGCCTTCAGGTCGTGCACCGAGATGGTGGAACCCTTGACGGCCTCGGTGGCCTCCTCGGAGACCGCGCCGCAGAACGCGTCGTAGTCCTCCAGGAGCTCGGTCTGCGTCGGGTTCTTGCCGCACAGCGGGCATTCGGGGTCCTTGCGGACCTTCACGTTGCGGTAGCTCATCTCCAGGGCGTCGTAGACGGTCAGCCGCCCGACCAGCGGGTCGCCGATGCCGGTGATGAGCTTGATCGCCTCGTTCACCTGGATGGAGCCGATGGACGCGCACAGCACGCCGAGCACGCCGCCCTCGGCGCAGGACGGCACCATGCCGGGCGGCGGGGGCTCGGGGTAGAGGCAGCGGTAGCACGGCCCGTGCTCGGCCCAGAAGACCGAGGCCTGGCCGTCGAACCGGTAGATCGAGCCCCACACGTACGGCTTGCCGAGCAGCACCGCCGCGTCGTTGACCATGTAGCGGGTGGCGAAGTTGTCGGTGCCGTCGACGATCAGGTCGTACTGGGCGAAGATCTCCAGCACGTTGTCGCGGTCGAGCGAGGTGTTGTGCACCTTGATGTCGATCAACGGGTTGATCTCGCGCACCGTCTCGGCGGCGGACTCGGCCTTGGGCTTGCCGAGGGTCGACTGCCGGTGGATGATCTGGCGCTGCAGGTTGGACTCGTCCACGACGTCGAAGTCGATGATGCCCAGGGTGCCCACGCCGGCGGCCGCGAGGTACATCAGCGCCGGTGAGCCCAGGCCGCCCGCGCCCACACACAGGACCTTGGCGTTCTTGAGGCGCTTCTGCCCGGCCATCCCGACGTCGGGGATGATCAGGTGTCGCGAGTAACGATTGACCTCGTCACGGGTGAGCTCCGCTGCGGGCTCGACCAGAGGTGGCAACGACACGGTGAGTGCTCCTGTGTTGACGCGGTGCTCTTACGGGCTCAGGTTCACGGGGCGGGACGCCTTTGTCCTCCGAGCGGTCCTTCAGCCCACAACCCTGCCATGCCGCGTGGCATTCCCGAACGTCAGCCCGCGTCTCGCGGCGGGAACGCGGTGGAAATGCAAGGGACGCCAGGGGTTGGGGCCTTCGCCGGACCTGTCCTGTGGAGGGCGGAATGTAGCGATCCCCCGATAACCTTGTTGGTTGTGGCGTTCCAGCCCCCCTCCCACCAGCCGCCGGTCCAGCCGGGCCCACCGGCGGGCCACCTGGTGGAACCGACGCACCGCCCCGGCGTCGTGCTCGGCCTGCGCGCCCGGCAGTGGATGGTCGTCGCCATCGTGCTCGCGTCCGTCTACCTGATGGTGACCGCGGCGGCCCTCACCGGCGCCTGGGCGACCCTCAACAGGGAACCGACGAACGCCGAACTCAAGCGTGCCGCCGCCACCGAGGTCGCCCGCCGCTGGCAGACCTGGCCCGCCGGGCGGATCTTCCCCGAGCGGCTCTCGTACGCCACGACACAAGGCGGGCACAGCGAGTTCGCGGGGCGGCTCGGCATCGTCCCGGGCACCGACTGCGAGCCCGCCGTCGACTCGGAACTGGGGGCGATCCTGCGCAGGCACGGCTGCCGCGCGGTCCTGCGCGCCACGTACGCCGACCAGCTCCAGGGCGTCGTGATCACGGTGGGCGTGGTGGTCTTCCCGGACGCGTGGGCGGCCGACCGGGCGTACAAGGAGATCCCGGAGTCGACGCCGGTCAACGCCAAACGTTCGCTGGGCGTGCGGCCCGCGCTGCGCGCCGCCGCGTTCCCGGGCACGGCGGGCGCGAGGTTCAACGACGCCGCCCGGCAGGACCGGAGCTCCGACCGCGGCGGCCCGTACGTGGTGCTGACCACATCGGGCCAGTCCGACGGCCGTCCCGCGACCGCGATCACCAAGGTGCGGCCCGGTCTGCCGTTCGAGTCGGCGCCGCAACTC
Source organism: Spirillospora sp. NPDC048911 (assembly GCF_043198015.1). NCBI lineage: Bacteria > Bacillati > Actinomycetota > Actinomycetes > Streptosporangiales > Thermomonosporaceae > Spirillospora > Spirillospora sp. NPDC048911. The sequence goes on from NZ_JBICUD010000012.1 coordinate 355,161, forward strand.
GGGCATCAGGTCGCCAAGGCCCTGTCCCAGCAGTCGCTGCCGGACTGCTCCGGCAGCGAGTGGAAGTGCTGATGGGGGTCCGGAGAGCCGCGGCGGCACTGGTGGCCTTGACGATCGGCGCCGCGCCCCTGCTCGCGCCCGCCCCGTCCGCCCACGCGGACCAGATCCGTCAGCTGCAGGGCGACGTTCTGGAGACGCTCTCCGTCCAGGCCGCATGGAAGCAGACCCGGGGCGCCGGGGTGACCGTGGCGGTCGTCGACTCGGGGACCGACCCGAAGCAGCCCGACCTCAGGGGCTCGGTCATCACCGGCCCCAACATGATCGCCGACGTCGACCGGGGCGCGAAGCCCAAGCGGCTGCACGGCACCGCGATGGCCGCGCTGATCGCCGGGCACGGCCACGGCCCCGGCGGCGGCTCCGGGATCATCGGGATAGCGCCGAAGGCCCGCATCCTGGCGATCCGTGCCATCGCCGAGGAGGAGGACGCCAGCTACGGGCGCTACAAGTCCGACAGCGAAGGCGACGGGGTCGCCGACGGCATCCGGTACGCGGCCGACCACGGCGCCGACATCATCAACCTCTCCCTCGGCCAGTACGAGGAGGAGCGCGACGAACGCGAGGCCATCGGCTACGCCATCAAGAAGGGCGTCGTCGTGATCGCCTCGGCCGGCAACGACGGCGACCGCAAGCGCAAGCTCGACAGGGACGGCTTCGCGCCGTACTCCTACCCGGCGTCCTATCCCGGCGTGATCGGGGTGGCCGCGACCACGCCGGGGCACGACCGCGCCAAGTTCTCCAACCGCAACTACTCGGTGGTCGTCGGCGCCCCTGGCGACGACATCGTCTTCGGCCTGCCGGGCGGCGAGTACGGCGTCGGCGCCGGAACGAGCCCGGCCAGCGCGATCGTGTCCGGGGTCGCGGCGCTGATCCGTTCGAAGCACCCCAAGCTGCCGCCCGCGCTGGTCGCTCAGGCGCTCGTCGACAGCGCCAAGAACGGCCCGTCCGGCAAGTACAACCCCGAACTGGGCTTCGGCGAGGTGAACGCGGTCCGCGCCCTCTCCGCGGCGAACACCCTGACGACGCCGCGCGGCGGCCTGGCCGGAAAGGCGGGCGGGCAGCGGTTCGGCGAGGGCTCGCCGCCCGGACCGGTCGCGATCATCGACCGCCCGGCCTGGCTGCGCCCGGTCATCGGCACGATCGTCGTACTGGGCGCGGGCGGCGCGGCGGCGGCCGTGGTCATCTCAGTGGCCCTGCACCGCCGCAACCCGCGCCCACAGGCCCCCTACGAGCCCGTACTGCCAGCCGGATACCCGTCCGGCCCGCCAAGCCCATACCCGTCCGGCCCACCAGGGCCATACCCGCCCGGCCCGCCAGGCCCATACCCGCCCGGCCCGCCAGGCCCATACTCGTCCAGCCCGCCAGGCCCGTTCCCAGCCGGGCAGCCGGGCCCGTACCCGTCCGGCCCGCCGGGTTAGTACTCGCCCGGCCCGCCAGTACCCCTACCAGGCTGCGCTGCTGGGGCGTCTGGGCGGTCGCGGTGGCCAGGGGCATTCTTACTGGCGGCTTTCTCAGCTACGCTCCGCTCCGTGCGCGTCCAGATCTCATCCCCGGACCTCGAACCGGAACCGGAGGAGCCGGGATCCCATGGCACGGCGCGCCCGCGGCTCACGCCCCTGCTCGCCGGGCTCGCCGCCGCGTGCAGCCTCGCGGTGCTCGTCCCCATGGCGGTGCGGCTGGCCGGTGAGCTCACCCGCGAGCCGACGGCCGCCGAGCGCCGGAACGCCGCCACCAGGGAGATCGCCCGCCGCTACATGACCTGGCCGTCGGGCCGCGTCTTCCCCGAGCAGATCCCCTACACCCTGGACGTCGGCGGCGACGAGACCGCCCGGCGCGTCGGGATCTCCCCGGACACCCGGTGCGAGACCGCCGTGGACCCGCAGCTCGGCGCGTCCCTCGGCAGGCACGGGTGCCGGGCCGTGCTGCGCGCCGTCTACCTCGACGAGCCGCAGGGCCTGGCCATCGCGGTCGGCGTCGCGGTGTTCCCCGACGAGCCCGCCGCCCGCGCGGCCGCCGCCGGGTTCCCGGCCCGGAATCCGAGGCCGGGCCTGCGCACGGTGCCGTTCCCGAACTCGGTGACCGCCCGCTTCGCCGACTCGGCCAGGCAGGCCGCCGCGGTACGGCAGCGCGGCCCCTATGTGGTCGCGGCCACCGTCGGCTACGTGGACGGCAGGCCGGTCGTGCGCGGCGCGAAACGGCAGAACGACCTCTTCGCCTTGGCGCCGCAACTCACCGTCGCGGTCCTCAATCCGCTCACCGCCCCGATCCCGGTCGACTGCGACTCAGGGGCGTGGACATGCTGAGACATCTCGCGGCTACGGGCGCGGTGGCTTTCCTCGTCCTCCCGGCGCTCCTCGCCGCTCCCGCCCGGTCGGACGAGATCCGCGACCAGACGGCGCCGGTGATGGAATCGATGAACGTTCCGCGCGCCTGGGAGCTCTCCAAGGGCTCCGGGGTCACGGTCGCCGTGCTCGACTCGGGCGTCGACCCGTCCCAGGCCGACCTGACCGGCTCGGTGACCGTCGGCCCCGACTACACCGAGGGCGCCAACCCGCCCGGCGCCGAGCCCCGGCGCCTGCACGGCACCAACATGGCGTCGATCATCGCGGGCCACGGGCACGGCCCGGGCGGCGGGGACGGCGTGCTGGGCATCGCCCCCCAGGCCCGCCTGCTGGCCCTCCGCGTGATCGTGGAGAACGACGAGCCCGGCTACTCCTCGTTCGTCAACGACGAGCGCTACGAGGACACGATCGCCCGCGGCATCCGCTACGCCGTCGACAACGGCGCCGACGTGGTGAACCTGTCGCTCGGCCGGTCCGCCGCCACCAAGGCCGAACGCGAGGCCGTCGCGTACGCGCTCAGCAAGAACGTGGTCGTCGTGGCCGCCGCGGGCAACGCGGGCGCCACCGAGAAGGCCCGCCGCACCGGTCACGCCCCGTTCTCCTACCCCGCCTCGTTCCCGGGCGTCATCTCCGTCGCCGCCGTCGACAAGGACGGCGCGCACGCGGGCTTCTCCAACCGCAACTCCTCGGTCGTCATCTCGGCGCCCGGCGTGCGCGTCATCGGCGCGGGCCCGGGAGACCAGTACTGGATCGGCGACGGCACGAGCCCGGCCACCGCGTTCGTCTCCGGCGTCGCCGCGCTCATCCGCTCCCGCCATCCGGGGCTGGCGCCCGCCCTGGTCACCCAGGCGATCGTGACGGGCACCCGGCACCGCCCGTCCGGCGGCTACGACCTCGGCGTGGGCTTCGGCGCCGTCGACGCGCACGCCGCCGTCACCGAGTCCGACCGCCTCGCCGCCGCCCGCCTGACCGGCCTCGGCCTGCCCGCCGCGCAACCCTTCGGCAGCGGCGAGACGGGGCCGATCCGCGTGGTCCACCGCGACGGCGACCTGATCGTCACGTCCGCGGGAACCGCCACCCTGGCCCTGGCCATCCTGGTCTTCTCGCTCGTATTGGTCCTCCGCCGCTGACGCAAAGCGACACTGCCCCGCGACCTTAGCGAGATCAGCGCTCGGTTGAATCGACCGTCGTGTCCGAAGTATCCGAAACATCTGAAAAGCCGGAATGTCTGGAAATGCCAGCCGCGAATCCGGCCCCGGCTCCCGTCCCGGCCAAACGTCGCCGGTTCATGGCGTTCAGCCTGGCATTGCTCGGCCTTGCCGCCATCATTGGCGGCAGCGTCGCGATCGTCGCGGATCTGACCCGCGAGCCGACGCGCACGGAGATCAAGGAGGCGGGCGCGAAGGAGATCGCGATCCGCTGGCAGAACCTCAAGGTCGCCGATATCTTCCCGCCCACCTTCGAGCACGGACCTATCTACGCCGGGACGCCGTCATGGGCCGAGGGCGGCAGAAACGACACCCCGGTGCAGCGGATCCGCCGGGTGGCCGTGGTGCCCGCCGCGCCTTGCGGAGACGCGTTCGATCCCAAGGTCGCGGAAGCCCTCGGCCGACATGGGTGCCGCGCCAGCCTCAGGGCGACCTATGTGGACGCCACCGGCACGATGGCCACCACGCTCGGTGTGGCGGTGATGGCCGATGAAGACGCGGCGTCGAACGCCTACTCCGCCCTCGGCTCGCTGCGGGACCGCGAGGGAGTACGGGCGGTGCCCGCCGCGGGAACGGGCACGGAACGGTTCGATGACACCCGGCGCCGGTTCTTCCATGTGGGCACCAACCAGACGCCGTATCTCTTCTTCCGCACGAGCGGCTGGCTGCTCGACCGGGGCCGCGTCGACCGGAACCGTATGTTGGAGACGTTTCCCTTCGCGGACGTGGCGCTCGGCCGGGTGATGCGGCGGTTCTCCACGATGGACGCACCCTGCCAGAGGAAAGACATCGCATGCTGACCCGCCGGATCGTGGGCTCGCTGGTCGCGACAACGGCGGCCGCGGGGATGACGGTCGTGCCCGCGCCCCCCATGACGGGCCCGGCGCAGGCGAACTCGTACGCGGGTGCCCGAGCGAATCCGTACGTCCAGCCGCACGCCGGGCCGCGCGGGTGGGAAGTGGATCTGGTTCGCGACTTCGCGGAGGCGCACCGGGTCACCCGTGGCAAGGGCGCCACCATCGCGCTGCTCTCGTCCGGGGTCGCACGGGACGTATCCGCGCTCTCGGGCGCGCTCGAAAAGGAGAAAGACCTCGTCGGCCTGCCCGAGGCGAAGAGACTGAACGGTACGCTCATCGCCTCGTTGATCGTTGGAACCGGCCGGGGCGACGACTCGTTGTTCGGCATCCGCGGATACGCGCCCCGGGTGAAGCTGCTGCCCGTGCGGATCTACCCGGACACCGAAGATCCGGGCGAGGACGCCTGGCGGCCGGAGAACGGAGGCTGGGACGGGATCATGGCCACGGGCATCCGCTACGCGGTGGACCGTGGAGCCGACGTGATCGCCGTCGACGAGTACGTGGCCGCCCGCGGCGACCGGACCGAGGCCGCGGTGTCCTACGCGCACCAGAAAGGCGTCGTGGTCGTGGCCGCCGGCGGGGATCAGACCGTCGAGCAGCCGGGGCACCCGCAAGGCCTGCCCGGCGTCATCTCGATGGGCACGTTCATCGGGGATATGCGGCGGGACAGGAAATGGACCAAGGCGAATACCGGCATCCTGGTCAGCGCGCCGGGCGTCAAGCATCCGACCACCGGTCCCGGCGGCCGTCCATGGACCATGTGGGGCACACGACCTGCGCTGGCGTGGGGTGCCTCCACCGCCGCTCTCGTCAAGGCCGAATACCCCGAGCTCACGTCCGCCCAGGTCGTGCACGCGATCGCTGTGTCGGCGCGGCATCCGAAGGGGAAGGGGCGGTATGACACCGACTTGGGGTTCGGGGTCGTGAATCCTGCGGGAGCGCTCAAGGAGGCCGGGCGGATCTCGAAGAGACCCTTGAAGGTCACGGGTGAGTCGGCGGTGGCCGATGGCTCGCACTTTGGTGGGAACCGGGCCGGGAAGGTCAAGGCGGTGCCGTATGACTGGACCTGGCTCGGTGGGTTCGGGGGGCTGGTGCTGGTGGGGCTGATCTTGATCGGAGTGGCGATCCGGGTCTTGCTGCGGCCAGAATCCAGGGATGCGACCCGAGCCTGACGAGTACGCGGAGATGGTGCTGGACGCGGTGGAGCGGATCCCCGAGGGGCAGGTCATGTCCTACGGTGACGTCGCCGAGCTGGTCGGCGTCGGCGGGCCGCGGCAGGTCGGGCGGGTCATGTCGCTCTACGGCGGCGGGGTGCCCTGGTGGCGGGTCGTGCGCGCCGACGGGCGGCCCGCGGAGGGGCACGAGGTGCGGGCGTTCGAGGAGTACCGCGTGGAGGGGACGCCCGTCCGCCCGGACGGCCGCCGCGTCGACATGCGCCGGGCGCGCTGGGACGGGCTGGGCTGACCGCTCACAAATCGCGGCTGTCACTCCTATCGAATATCTTATCGAACGCCACATCCGCGACATGCGGCCGATGTGGTCAGATCCGCCTCGTTCATCTGCTCCAATGAAATGTTGTGCCACCAGCTTCCCCAGCCTCGTACCGCCTCGTCCGCCGCGCCGGTCCGGCGCGCGCGGTATCGCCCGTGCTCGACGAGCAGCAGCGGCGCGTGGTCGAGCACGCGGGCGGGCCGATGCTCGTCCTGGCAGGTCCGGGCACCGGCAAGACCACCACGATCGTCGAGGCGGTCGTCGACCGGATCGAGAATCGCGGCGTCGATCCCGAGCGGGTGCTGGTGCTCACGTTCAGCCGCAAGGCCGCCGGGGAGCTGCGCGAGCGCATCACCGGCCGCCTCCAGCGGACGACGCGCACGCCGCTGGCGCTGACCTTCCACAGCTACGCCTACGCGCTGCTGCGCCGCGACGCGGTGCTGAACGAGGAGCCGACGCCGCGCCTGCTCTCCGGTCCCGAGCAGCTGCTGGAGGTCCGGCGCCTGCTGGAGGGCGAACGGGCGGACGGCGCTCAGGGCTGGCCCCATCGGCTGCACGAGACCCTCGGCACGCGTGGGTTCGCTGAGGAGCTTCGGGATTTCTATCTGCGCGCCTCCGAACGCCGGTTCCTCCCCGAGGATCTCGTGTCGCTGGGGAAGACACGGGGACGTGACGACTGGGCGGCCATCGGGCACTTCATGGAGCGTTACTTCGACCGGTTCGCGGTCGACCCGGTGGCCACCTACGACTACGCCGAGCTGATCCAGATGGCGGCCGGGTCGCTGGCGGACGACGAGGTGCGGATCCGCGAGGCCAACGCCTACGACGCCGTCTTCGTCGACGAGTACCAGGACACCGACCCGGCCCAGGAGGCGCTGCTCATGCACCTCGCCGGAGAAGGCCGCGACCTGGTCGTGGTCGGTGACCCGGATCAGTCGATCTATGGATTCCGCGGGGCCGACGTGCGCGGGATCCTGCAGTTCCCCGACCGGTTCCGCACGCTGGACGGCGATCCCGCGCCGGTCGTGGCGCTGCGCACGTGCCGCCGGATGGGCCCGGAGATCCTCGCCGCCTCGCGCCGCATCGCCCGGCGCCTCCCCGCCGGGCCGCTGTCCGCCGAGCACCGCGCGCTCAGGCACCTGGAGGAGATCGAGGAGGGGGAGGTCCACGCCGTCATCGCCGACAGCGAGTCGCAGGAGTCGGCGCTCGTCGCCGACGAGTTGCGGCGGGCCCACCTGCTGGACGGGGTGCCGTGGTCGCGGATGGCCGTGCTGGTGCGCAGCGCGATCCGGCAGGTCCCGGCGCTGCGGCGGGCGCTCGCCCAGGCCGGGGTGCCGGTCGTGGTCGCGGGCGACGAGGTGCCGCTGATCGCCGAGCCCGCCGTCCGGCCCATCCTGGTGCTGCTGCGGGCCGCGCTGAAGAAGGGCTTCCTGGACGAGATCGTCGCCGAGGACCTGCTCACCGGGCCGCTCGGCGGCGCCGACGCGCTCGGCCTGCGGCGTCTCAAGCGCGCGCTGCGCGACCTGGAGGACCTGTCCGGCGGTAACCGCCCGCTGAACGAGCTGATGATCGCGGCGGTGGACGACGCGCGCGAGCTGACCCTCGTCCACGAGAAGGTGCGGGCCCCGGCCGAACGCGTCGCCCGCCTCATCAAGATCGCGCGGGACGTCACCGACCGGGGCGGCACCGCCGAGGACGTGCTGTGGGAGGTGTGGCGCGAGAGCGGCCAGGCCGACGGACTCCTGGAGCAGAGCGTCAAGGGCGGCACCCGGGGCGCGGCCGCCGACCGCGACCTGGACGCGGTGGTGGCGCTGTTCGACCACGCCGCACGGTTCGTCGACCGGCTGCCGCAGGCCGGGCCCGAGCTGTTCGTCGACACCATCGCCGCGCAGGAGATCGCCGGTGACACGCTCGCCGAGCAGGCCCCGCAGGGCGAGGCCGTCCGGATCCTGACCGCCCACCGGTCCAAGGGCCTGGAATGGGACGTCGTCATCGTCGCCGGAGTGCAGGAGGGCGTCTGGCCCGACCTGCGCCTGCGCGGCTCGCTGCTCGGCATCGAGGAGCTGATCGAGCACGCCGCCGGAAGCGAGCCCGAGGGAGCCGGCGGGGTCGCGAACGCCGCCGCCGGGGCGTCCATGGCCGCCAAGATGATGGACGAGGAGCGGCGGCTCTTCTACGTGGCCGTCACGCGCGCGCGCAAGCGCCTGATCGTCACGGCGGTCGGCGGCGACGACAGCGAGGAGCGGCCGTCGCGATTCCTGAACGAGTTGCTGCCCGGCGCGATCGAGGAGTCGCAGCTCGACGAGAAGACCCGCTGGCTGTCGATGGCCGCGCTGGTCGCCGACCTGCGTTCGGTCGTCGCCGACCCGTCCAGGCCCGAGCCGCTGCGCCGCGCCGCCGCCGGGCACCTCGCCCGGCTGGCGCGGGCGGGCGTGCGCGGCGCCAAGCCGGAGAACTGGTACGCCATCACGGCGCTGTCCGACTCCGGCCCGGCGTTCGCCGAGGACGAGCAGATCACGATCTCGCCGTCACAGGTCGAGGCGTTCACCACGTGCGGCCTGCGCTGGCTGCTGGCCTCGGCGGTCGGCGCGCAGGACGGCGGGCCCAACGAGTACAGCACGATGGGCAAGGTCATCCACGCGGTGGCCGAGATGGCCGGTGCCGACGACGGCATCACCGAGGTCGACGTCGCGCACCGGCTGGACGAGATCTGGAACGACCTGGAGTTCCGCAGCGCCTGGTACTCGGAGAAGCAGCGCGACCAGGCGACCGCGATGGTCGACAAGTTCCTGACCTGGCACCACGACAATCCCAACGAGATCGTCGCGCTGGAGGAGTCGTTCAAGGTCGACCTCGGCCGGGTCGTGATCAAGGGCCGGATCGACCGCGCCGAACGCGACGCCGACGGGCGCGCCGTCATCATCGACATCAAGACCTCGTCGACCGCCGTCCCCAAGGACGACCTGGCCCGGCACCCGCAGCTCGGCGTCTACCAGTACGCGGTGATGCTCGGCGCGTTCGAGCGGCACGGCCTGATCGAGCCGGGCGGCGCCAAGCTGATCCAGGTCGGCAAGGCCGCGTTCACCGCCAAGGCGCGCGAGCAGGAGCAGCCGCCGCCGGGCGAGGACGCCGATCCCGAGTGGCCCAAGAAGCTCGTCGAGATCGTCGCCACCGGCATGGCGAGCGACGTCTTCCAGGCCCGCGCGAACGACAAATGCCGGACCTGCCCGGTACGGTCCTGCTGCCCGGTGCATGAGGAAGGGGGGCAGGTCGGTCCATGATCACTCCGGCCGGGCTGGCGCGGCTGCTGGAGATCCCCGAACCGACCGAGGAACAGGCGCGCGTGATCGAGGCGCCGCTGGCGCCGATGGCGGTCATCGCGGGCGCCGGGTCGGGCAAGAGCGAGACCATGGCCGCGCGCGTGGTCTGGCTGGTCGCCAACGGCTTCGTGCGGCCCGAACGCGTGCTCGGCCTGACGTTCACCCGCAAGGCCGCCGCCGAGCTCGGTATCCGGGTGCGCAAGCGGCTCGACAAGCTCAAGGAGATGCTCCCCGGCGACGAGCTGGAGCGGCTCGGCGGTGAGCAGCTCTTCGACGGCGAGCCGATGGTGTCGACGTACCACTCCTACGCCGCCCGGCTCTTCGGCGACCACGCGCTCCGCGAGGCGCTGGAGCCGACGATGCGGCTCATCTCCCCGGCGGTGGCGTGGCAGATCTGCTCGCGCGTCGTCGACGCCTACGGCGGCCCGATGGACAAGATCGACTGGCAGCCGGACACGGTCACCAAGGCCGTCATGGAGCTGTCCGGAGATCTCTCCGAGCACCTGCGCACCGCCAACGACGTCCGCAAGGTCGGGGCGTGGCTGGACGAACGCTTCGCCGGGCTGAAGAAGGCCCTCAAACCGCAGCGCGACATCCTCGCCAAGCACGCCGTGCGCGAGCAGCTGATGCCGCTCATCGAGGCGTACTCCAAGGCCAAGTCCGACCGCGAGGTGGTCGACCACGGCGACCAGATGTCGCTGGCCGCGCGCATCGCCTACAAGCATCCCGAGGTCGGGATGATCGAACGGTCGCGGTTCTCGGTCGTGCTGCTGGACGAGTACCAGGACACCAGCCAGGCGCAGCTCGTCCTGCTCAAGTCGCTCTTCGCGGGCGGGCATCCGGTCACGGCGGTCGGCGACCCGTGCCAGTCGATCTACGGGTGGCGCGGGGCGAGCGCGGGCAACCTGCTGCGCTTCGCCTACGACTTCCCGCTGAACGCCCCGATCGCCGGGCGGCAGCCGGACAAGGCGCCGGTCGTCCAGCTGAGCCGGAGCTTCCGGAACGGCGAGCAGATCCTGGACGCGGCCGCGCGGATTCAGGAGGAGCTGCGGGCCGAGACGGCGGCCGTGCCGAGGCTCGTGCCGGGCGCGGGGCGGGAGGGCCGGGGCCGGGTCGAGTGCGCGCTCTTCGAGACGGTCGAGGACGAGGCGGACCGGATCGCCGCCCGGATCGCCGGGCTCATGGCCGCCGACCCCGAGATCGCCCCGGACGGCGCGCCGCAGGCCGAGCCGTTGCAGTACTCGGACGTGGCGGTGCTGGCGCGCAAGCGGTCGCAGTTCCCGCTGGTCCGGCGGGCACTGGAGAGCCGTGGCATCCCGGTCGAGGTGGTCGGTCTCGGCGGGCTGCTCACCGTCCCCGAGGTGCAGGACGTCGTCGCCACCTTGCGTGCGATGCACGACCCGACGTCCGGCGCGTCGCTGGCGAGGCTGCTGACGGGCCCGCGCTGGCGCCTAGGTCCGCGCGACCTGGTCGCCCTGGGCCGCCGAGCCCGCTCCCTGGCGCAAGAGGCCTCCCGCGACATCACCCCACCCGAACGCCAGCAGGAGCCCGCGACGCCCGAGGAGCCACCCCCCGGGGAGTCTGGGACTGGGCAGGATGAGGCGGCTGCCAACGGGGACGATCCGTTGCGGCAGTTGGTGAGCGAGCTCAACCAGGAGACCGGGAGCCTGGTGGACGCGCTCGACGACCTCGGCTCGCCGGACGCGTACTCGCCCGAGGGGTACGGGCGGCTGCGGCGGCTCCGGGACGAGCTGCGCGGGCTGCGCTCCCAGGTCGGCCTGCCGCTGCCGGACCTGGTGAACGAGGTGGAACGGGCGCTCGGCCTGGACATCGAGGTCGCGGCCCGGTCCGGGCTCGATCCCGTCACGGCGCGGGCCGACCTCGACGCGTTCATCGACGCCGCCGCGACGTTCGCCGGTGACGCCGAGGACCCGACGCTGGGCGCGTTCCTGGCCTACCTCAAGGCGGCCGAGACCGAGGAGTTCGGGCTGGAGGCGGGCCGGGTCGGCGAGACCAACAGCGTCAAGCTGCTCACCGTCCACGCGTCCAAGGGCCTGGAATGGCCGGTCGTCATCGTGCCGGGGCTGTCGTACACCCCGCAGAAGAGCGGCGGCCCCGCCAAGGGGTCGATCTTCCCCTCGCCGCCGGCGAACGCCACCCGCTGGACGGCCAACCCGCGCGTGCTGCCGTTCATGCTGCGCGGTGACCGCGCCGACCTGCCTGACTTGCGCGGGCTGGAGAAGGACGATCTGGCCGCGTTCGACCAGGCCTGCGCCGAACGGGACCTGCGCGAGGAACGGCGGCTGGCGTACGTCGCCGTCACGCGCGCATCGAGCCTGCTCATCACCACCGGCTACTGGTGGGGGTCGTCGGGCCGCCCGCTCGGGCCGTCCCCGTTCCTGGAGGAGGTGCGGGAGACGTGCATGTCGGGAAATGCCGGGCAGGTCGTTGTCTGGGCCGATCCGCCGGAGGAGGGCACGCCCAACCCGCTGCTCGCCGAGGCGGAGGAGGCGCAGTGGCCCGCCGGGCCGGGGGACCGGGGCCGTTCTGACATCTCCGAGCGCGAACGCTACGAGGCGATCGTCGAGGGCGCCCGGATGGTCGAGGACGCCCTGTCCGGCCACCCGACCGGCCGGAACCTGCACTGGGCAGGCGACGCCGGCCTGGCGGACGCCGACCGCGCCCGCATGACCGCGTGGGCGCGCGACGTCGAGCTCCTGCTGGCCGAACGCGACCGGGGCCGCGGCGGCGACGGCCTCCAGGTCGAGCTGCCCGCGCATCTGTCGGTGTCGTCGCTGGTCTCGCTCGCCCGCGACCCGGCCGCGCTGGCCCGCCAGATCCGCCGCCCGATGCCGCGCCCGCCCGCCCCGTACGCGCGCCGGGGCACGGCCTTCCACGCCTGGCTGGAGGGCCGCTGGGGGCAGCAGCGCCTCCTCGACGCCGACGAGCTGCCGGGCGCCGCCGACGAGGGCGCCGCCGAAGACACGCAACTGGCCCACCTGCAGGAACGGTTCGAGGAGTCCGAGTGGGCCGGGCGCGAGCCGCTCGACATCGAGGTGCCGTTCGAGACGATCCTCGCCGACCGGCTCGTGCGCGGGCGGATGGACGCGGTGTTCCGCGACGGCGACGGCTACGAGGTCGTCGACTGGAAGACCGGCCGCCCGCCGTCCGGCGACGACGCGCGATTCGCGTCCGTGCAGCTCGCCGCGTACCGGCTGGCCTGGGCCAAGCTGATGGACGTGCCGGTCGAGCAGGTCAGCGCGGCGTTCCACTACGTGAGCGCGAACGTCACCGTGCGGCCCGCCGACCTTCTCGACGAGGCCGGGCTCACCGCGCTGCTGGAGCAGATTCCGTCCGTCTGAGGATCGCCATAGTGATGTAGGCCACTCAACACTGTTCACGTTGCGTGGTTTCGGGGAGTATCCCGGGAAACCCCACTAAGGAGGCGGCGTGACGGTGACCCATGGCGAGAAGGTCGTACGTGAGTTCTCCAAGCAGGCGGCCGCGTTCGGAGATCCGCGCCTGAACATGGAGTTCACCGTCAACCTGGCGAGGCTCGCGCAGTTCATGGAGCCCGAGCTCGACCCGGAGGACGTCGTGCTGGAGGTCGCGGCGGGGACCGGCCTGGTCTCGCGCGCGATCGCCCGGCGCGTGCGGCACGTCACGGCGCTCGACCTCACCCCCGCCATGCTGGAGCAGGGCAAGCGCGAGGCGGACGTGGACACGCTGACCAACATCACGTTCACGCGCGGGGAGGCCTCCGACCTGCCCTACGTCGACCGTTCGTTCACCCTGGTCGTCATCCGCTTCGCGCTGCACCACGTCGCGGACCCGGCGGCGGTGGTGCGCGAGATGGTGCGGGTCAGCCGTCCCGGCGCGGCCGTGGTGGTCGCCGACCTCGTCCGGGCGGGCGGCGCCGACGTGGACCGGATCGAGCGGCTGCGCGACCCGTCGCACGGCGCGATCCTGCCCGCCGACCAGATCTCCGAGCTGCTGACCTCGGCGGGCGCCGAGGTGAAGCGGACCGACCTGTTCGACCTCGTCCGCCCGCTGGACCCGTGGCTGGAGCAGACGGGCACGCCGCCCGAGATTGCCGCGCAGATCCGCAAGGAACTGGCCGACGAGCTGGCGGGCGGCCCGGAGACCGGCATGCGCCCCAGCGAGGTGGACGGCGAACTGCACTTCACCCATGCCAACGCCTTCTTCAGCGCGATAGCACCCTGAATTTCGCTCAAACGTTCGACCGGATCGATGTCACTCCAGTATCCTGTCGAACATGGGTTCTACTGCGACTCTCCGCTCCCCCCGAGGGGGGACGACCCCCCACGCCCCCCGCGGCGCAGAGGAGGCGGCTTCGCCGCCGGGCAGGCGCCCGGCCGATCGCGAGCCCGCCGCCCTCGCCATGCGCATCGGCCTGGTGGCGGCAGAGGCGGCTCTCGCGACGTTCGCACGCAACCTCGACCTCGATGACCTCGCCGACGGCGAGGTCGACTTTCAGGGGTACATCGGCCCGGCCGAGTGGCCGGTGTTCTCCCTGGTGATCGACACCCTCGCCGAGGCTGCGGGCGACGACGGGCGGTCGCTCGACGAGCGCCGCGCCGACGCCCTCAACGATCTCGCCCGCATCTGCATGGCCGCCAAACGCCAGCGCGCCGGCGCCGCCTGACCGCGTAGTGCACCGGTCGGCCTCTGGGAGCGGCTCCTGGGGGCCGGCCGGGTGGGTCAGTCGCTTAGTGAGTTTGAACGCACCTTGCCGGTGCTCGTGCGGGGCAAGTCGTCGACGAAGTGCACATCGCGGGGGACCTTGTAGCGAGCCAGGTGTTCCTTCACGTACGTCTTGAGGTCGTCCTCGGAGATGTCGGTGTTCTCGGCGCGTACGACGTGGGCGACCAGGCGCTGGCCGAACTTCTCGTCGTCGGTGCCCGTGACCGCGACCTCCGCGACGCCGGGGTGGCCGCCGAGCAGGTCCTCCACCTCGCCGGGGAACACGTTCTCGCCCCCGGAGACGATCATGTCGTCGGCGCGGCCGTCGATGAACAGCCGGCCCTCCTCGTCGAAGTGTCCGAGGTCGCCGGTGCCGGTGAGCCCGTCGCGCACGTCCTTGCCGCCGCCCCCGGTGTAGCCGCTGAAGCGCAGTCCGCCGCCGGTGTAGATCTGGCCGACCTCGCCGGTGGGCAGCTCGGCGCCGTCCTCGTCCAGGATCTTGATGGTGAGCCGGAACGACGGTTTGCCGACGGTGCCCGGTGCCGCCCGCAGGTCCTCGGGGGTCGCGATCGTCGCCCAGCCCGTCTCCGTCGCCCCGTACAGGTTGATCAGCACGTCGCCGAACGCGTCCATGAACGCCTCGGAGAGGTGCGGGTGCAGGGCCGATCCGCCGCAGATCACGACCTTGAGGGAGGCGGGGCGGCCGCCCTGGGGGACGTCCAGGATGCGCTGGAGCATGACCGGGACCGCTACCAGCGCTTCGGCTTCCTGGTCGTCGATCGAGCGCAGGATTTCGGCGGGGTCGAAGCGGCGGTGGAGCACGAGCGGCATGCCCATGCCGAGGCCGACCGACGTGTAGGCGAAACCGAGCACGTGGAACAGCGGCGGCGCGATGACGATGGGGGCGCCCGAGCGCAGCGGGATGCGCATGAGGTGGCTCAGCGCCACGGGCGCGAGTGACGTGAGTGAGATGTCGTGTTTGGCGCCCTTGGGGGTGCCTGTCGTCCCGGACGTCATCACGATGACCTTGCTGGGTGAGGCCGGTCGCAGCGTCTCTGGCTCGGTCGTTGATGCCAGGTCGTCGATCGAGTCGTACTTGGACGAGCCGTCGACCCAGGCGTGCACGCGCTCGGCCGTGACCGACGACTCGTCCACGACCTGGTCGAACTCCTGATCGTGGATCAGCAGGCCGAGCCCCTCGCGTTCGGCGACCTCACCGAGCTGCCGCGCCCCGAAGTCGGTGTTGAGCAGCACCACGTCGCCGCCCAGGCGGGACGCGGCGAGAACCGCCGTGACGAAGCCCCGGTGGTTGCGGCAGAGCACGCCCACGCGGGCGTCCTCGGAGACGCGGGCGCGGAGGGCGGTGGCGAAGGCGGCGACCTGGCGTTCGAGCTCGGCGTAGGTGAGCGACCCGCGTTCGTCGATCAGCGCGGTGCGGCCGGGGTAGCGGAGGGCCGACATCGCGCCGACCGTGGCCGGCACCGGGCCGAAACGGAAGTACTGGAAGGGCAGCCGTGCCGCCCGGTCGGGGCGGACCGGCCGCAACATCCCGCCGTCCCAGACCGCCCGGGTCGCCCGGACCCCCAGACCCGCCAACGTTCGTACCCGTCCCAGCACGGTCGTCTCCCCTTCATGTCCGCGGCGAGTCAGCGACATACCCGTTCTGTGGTCGAATAGGCGGATCAGTTGAGTTGTGGCGCGGGCGGGGCGAGCGGGTTGGGCACCGGGACGTAGGTCGCGGCGCGGTCGGCGCTACGGGCCCAGCGCGCACGCAGGTTGGCCTTCGCGGGCAGCGGCACCCCGGCGAGGAGGGCCCTCACCTCGGGGTGGCGTTCGTAGCCGGCGAAGTGGCGGCGCGCGGCCGGCCAGAGCCGCGCGTCGAGCGCCGGGTGCAGGTCCGCGACCGCGGCGGCCGTCTCGGTCAGATGGTTGACCAGCAGGCAGTAGACGACCCGGTTCCAGGCACGGTCGGCGTCGTACGTCATGGCTTCGCGCACGCGGGGCGGAAGGCCGGTGAGGTGGTCCCAGCGGCCCCCGACCAGCTTGGTGCCCTCGAGGTCACGGAAAGCGGCGTGGACGGGCATCCCGTCGTCGTCGACGCAGACCAGGACGTTCTGGAGATGCGGTTCGAGGACGATCCCGTGCTCCAGGCAGGCGTGCAGTACGGGTGGCGCGACCTGGCGAACGTACGCCTTCCACCAGGCCATGGCGCCTTCTGGAGTGGCCAGGGCGGGCAGGCTCGCGAGCAGGGATCCGTAAGGGTCGGCCAGGGCGGCGGTGAGGAGCGGAGTGCCGGGGAGGTTCTGCACGCCCTGGCGCAGGATCACGCCGAGCCCTTCGTAGAGTTTCCGGTCCGCCAGCGCGACGCTGCGGTAGGCGGGCTCGCCGAGGAAAGTGGCGGGGATGCCCTCGAAGACCTTTCGGACCAGGCGGTCGAGGACGACGGCTCCGGTGAGCTCGTACCAGGCGTTCTTGCGCACGCAGTTAGTGATGCGGATGTCGAGGCTGAACTTGCAGAACGTGTCGGCGGCGGGCAGGTAGACGGTGCGGACGGACGAGGTCGGGACGGCCTCGGCGCTGGTTTCCGCGTTGTCGGCTTCCCCGCTGAGGTCGCGGATGAGGTCTTGGGCGAACGCGCGTCGCAGGGCGGGCCGGTCGGCCAGGAGGCGCAACTGCCACGGGTGGACGGGAAGCAGGCGGAAGCCGTCCGGGACGGAGGGGCCGAACGATTCGAGATGCGCGAACGCGGCAGGGTCGCCTTCCTCTGCCAGAACGTCTTCGCGTACGGCCAGCCAGCGCGGCTGGAACCGCGACCGTGTTTCCGGTGCGTACGGCAGCCAGTCGGCAGGCGCTCCTTGGCGGGCCTTGGGGGAAGGGTGGAAACGGTGGCCGCTGATGAGGGACTGTTCTGATTCCACGTAACGGTCGACGGCCCCAGGGACCTCGGTGCGGGTGGCGAGGATCGCCTCCAGCGCGGCGTGCCCATCGGTGACCTGGCCAAGGAACTCGGGATTGGCCCGTCCCGTCGCCAGCTCCAGCTCGCCCGCGATCAGGTCGGCCAGCCGGTCCCAGGCCGCCGGGATCCACGCCTTCCCGCGCCGCTCCTCGTACGGCGGCGCGATCCGGAACGTCGGCCCGCACGGCGGCCGGCTCAGGCCCGCGCGCAACATCACGCCGACCCTCGGCAGCCGGACGAGCAGGTGCGCGCCGTCCGGCCACACCTGGTGCTCGGGGGCGCAGACCTCCCGGATCAGGCAGTTGAGGAGGGCGGTCGCCGACGCGTCGGCGGCCCTGAGCGGTCGTCCTGTCAGGAGCAAGGGTCGTCCCTGAGATAGTTGGGGCCGAGCGGGCCGTAGTGCTTGTTGATGTCGGCGGCGCCGGTGCGGGTCTTGTCGACGAGCGTCCCGGCGGTGACCATGGCCTTGGTCGGCAGGCCGTCCGCGTCCAGCGTGCGCGCGCGCAGGAACGCGTCCCCGGGGCCGAGCAGCGCGTCGAGCCGGTCGCGGAGCATCGCCAGGCCGGTCCGCAGCGGGAGCAGGCCGCGTTCGGCGAGCCCGAAGGCGGGCGCGGCGGCGCACAGATGCAGGGTGATCGTGACGAAGACGCGGGCGAGCGCCTCCTGGTCCGTCGTGGTCATGCGCCGGTCGTTGAAGTCGCAGAGCGCCCCGGCCGTGTAGGGGCTGATGCCCAGGGCGGTGGCCAGCCGGGCGGGGTCGATCAGGGCGCCGTCGTTGTCCTTGAGCAGCAGCTTCAACGGGTCGCGCCGGTTGAGGACGAGGGAGACGTTCTGCTGGTGCGCTTCGAGGGCGATGCCGTAGCGGAAGAGCGTGACGTTCCAGGCGAGGAGGGCGTCCAGGTAGGCGCCGAAGGTGGCTTGGACGTCCCACCGCTCGATGACGTACCCGCCGTCAGGGTCTTCGGCGAGCAGCGCCGCCACCGGGATGACGTGCGCGCGTGCGGTCTCGGCAGGGAACCGCCGTACGAGATGGCCGAGGAACGGCGAACCCGCGTGACCGTACGTCTGCTCGTCGGCGAGAAGGATCGGCAGGGCTCGTTCGCGTTCCAGTACTTGATGCAGGATCCGTTCGACGCGTGCGCCGTCCGAGAGCGTCCCTGGCACGATCGTGCGCCTGTTGCGCAGGCCTAGCGTGCTGGTGGTCAGCGGCACTTTCAGGTGCGTGAGCGACGTGACCGCCAGCGTGCGCATGGAAAGCGTGGGCCGGACGCGGAGATGCCGTTCGGGGCTCAGCAGGATCTCCGGATCGCTCCGGATCGCTGGCGCGGTCAGAGGATGCACTGGGAAAAGGTCGTGAGTGCTGGCCAAAGCGTCATCGAGGCCGGTTTCGGCGGGCTGCGGCCACCATTCGGGCCGTACACCCGCCGACGTGACCCGTTCACGCGGGACGGCCGCCCAGCGCAGCTCGAACGACGGCCCGAACTCGGGCGCGTAGCGGCGCAGGTCGGCGCTGCTCAGCCCGGCGCGGCTCCGCCCGGTCGGGTAGACGGGATGGTCGGTGTACGCGGCGAGCGTCTCGTAGAACGTGCCGGGCCCGTGCCGGACGTCCGCGGGCGCCTGGCCGAGCCGGTCGAGGACCTCGCGGTGGGCGCCCTCGTGCAGGCGGAGGGTCGCGGCGGCCTCGCGGCACTCACGTTCGAACGCCCTCACGTCGTCGCGGGGATCGGCGATCCGCCGGACCACCGAGAACACGTCGTCCAGGCGGAGGTTCTGCGCCGGATCGACCACGAGGTCCGCCAGGAAACCGCCCTGGCGCAGCCGTACGCTCTGCGCGTCGCCAGGCAGGTCACCCGGCAGGTCGAGGACGCGGTGGTCGAGATCGACGTACCGGCGCATCCCGGCGTAGTCCTCGCGCAGCAGCGTGTCCAGCACCCGCGCGGCCAACGGCCCCTCGTTCACGCGATCGTCCAGTCGTGTGCGGCCCGGAAGCGGGCGATGGCCGCCTCCACCTCGTCCTCGGCGGGGCCGATGGCCCGGATCGTGCCGAGATAGTCGCGGTTGGTGTTGGTGATCTCGATGGTGTCGCCCGTGGCGCGTTGCGGCCGGTAGGCGACCCGCACGCGGTCGTGGGTGAGCTCCTGCGCCTCGGGCGCCGCGACCAGCGTCCCGGCGCGTTCGGCCATGACGACCTCGGCGACGGCATGCCCGGGCCGGGCTTGGGCGGGCGGAGGAAGCGGCTCGCCCAGCTGGAGGCGGAGGATCTGCTCGAAGAGCGGGACGCCCAGGAGGTCGGCCATCAGGAAGTCGCAGTGGTCACCGATGACCCGGTAGTTCACCTCGATCAGCCGCGCCTTGCCCTCGTGGACGACGAATTCGGTGTGGCAGGCGCCGAAGCCCACGCCGAGCGCGCGGAGCTGCTCGACGACCTGGCCGGTCTCGGGGGGCGGCGGTGCCCATTCGAGCCGCTCTTCGATGAAGTGGGGCGGCGGGGAGATCCGGGTGCGGAACGAGCCCAGCACGCGCAGCTCGCCGTGGGCGTCGCCGAGGGTTTCGAGCGTGTGGAGCTGGCCCGGGAGGTACTCCTCGACGAGGAGCGGATCTTTGCGGCGCTCGCGGATCTCTTCGCGCCTGGCGGTCAGTTCGGCGGCGTCGTGCACCAGGAAGACGTCCTCGCTGGCTACGCCTTCACGTGGTTTGAGCACGAGGGGATAGGGCGCGTCAGTGGGGTGGTCGTCCGCGTCCGCTGTGAAGACCGGATCGAGGCGCCTGAGGTGGCTTCGCATCAGGGCCTTGTTCTTCGTACGGGTCGCGGCACGCCAATCCTTGCCGGGCACGCCGAAGTAGGCGGCCGCCAGGGCGACGGGAGCCTGGAGCCAGTCGCTGTTGGTGAAGATGGCGAAGGGCTTGGCGGCGGTGTGCGCGTTGCTGTGCGCGGCGGTGTGCGGGTCGGCGCGTATATCAGCGTGCGAATCGGCCTGTGTGTCGCCGTGCGCGGTGATGTGTGCGACGATCTCCCGGAAATCGGTGACGTCGCACGCCACGATCCGGCCGGGGAACACCTCGGCGTGGTCGGCGGGCCGGTCGGTGAGGATCACGACGTCGAGGCCCAGCCGCGCGGCGGCCGGGAGGAACCCGTGCGTCACCGAGTCGGTGACCTTGCCGGCGGCGAGGTAGAGCGAGGCGGCCACGGCCACCCATCTCCTTCGGCAGTAGATAAGGTAAGGCTTGCCTAAATAGAAGTGCCCACCCTAGCGGCGCGGGCCGCTCGGCGGGCGGAAGAACGATGCCACCGCGTGTCCTCCGCCGTCCCGGCTTTCCGCCAGGATGGGTGCATGGATCTTGTCGACCGCTGGGTGGGGCTCGCCGGGGCGCAGACGCGGCACATCGGCGCGGAGCTGGACGCCCGCTACGCAGAGGCGCACCGGCGCTACCACACCCGCGAGCACCTGACCGCCGTCCTGGACCTCGTCGACGAGCTGGCGGACCACGCGGACGACGCCGACGCCGTCCGCCTGGCGGCCTGGTTCCACGACGCGGTGTACGACCCGGAGCGCGCCGACAACGAGGAGCGCAGCGCCCGCCTCGCCGAGCGCATGCTCGCCGACACCGACCTCACGCCCGGACGTGTCGCCGAGGTGTCCCGTCTCGTCGTCCTTACCGAGACCCACGCGCCCGAGGACGGCGACCGCAACGGCCAGGTGCTGTGCGACGCCGACCTGGCGATCCTCGGCTCCGGGCCCGAACGGTACGCCGCGTACGCCGCCGCCGTCCGCGAGGAGTACGCCTTCGTGCCGGACGAGTTCTTCAAGCCGGGCAGGGCCGGCGTGCTGGCGGGGCTGCTGGAGCTGCCCGCGCTCTTCCACACCGCTCCGGCGCGGGAGCGCTTCGAGGCGGCGGCCCGGCACAACATCGAGACCGAGCTCATGCTCCTGAGGGCCTGACGGCCGCAGTCTCGTCCTCCGCCTCCGCCGTCTCTTCCGGGTTCACCGGGCCCTTGAACTTGCGGTGGCGGAGGCCCGCCCGGATCAGGCGGGCGACGAGCTCCTGGCAGCCGACCGCCTGGGCGCCCAGGGCGATGGCCTGCTCGTACAGCTGCGAGGGTACGTCGTAGTGGTCGCGTTCGAACGCGCGCGGCGGCATGCCCAGATCTCGCGCGAACGAGTGCAGCTCCTCGTACGACACGTCGCTGACCATGTGCGACCACACGCGTCCGCGCGCGGGCCACAACGGCGGGTCGATGAGGATCACAGGGGGACTCCTGGGGTCGTTGTTCCGATCCCTTACAGTGCCATGGGAAACGATGTGCAAGGGAGCACGGGAAACGTGGACGTAGCGGCGTATATCGAGGCTAACCGGGAGCGGTTCTTCGCCGATCTCAAGGAGTGGCTGGCGATCCCCTCGATCTCGGGGGATCCGGCGTACCAGGGAGACGTGCGGCGGTCGGCCGAGTGGCTGGCCGGATACCTGCGGGGGCAGGGGTTCCCGACGGTCGAGGTGTGGGAGACGGCGGGGCTGCCCACCGTCTTCGCCGAGTGGCCCGCCGCCGACCCGGACGCGCCCGTGGTCGTCGTCTACGGGCACCACGACGTCCAGCCCGTCGAGCCGCTCGACGAGTGGGACACCGACCCGTTCGGCCCGGTGGAGCGGGACGGCCGGCTGTACGGGCGCGGGGCGTCCGACGACAAGGGCCAGGTCTTCTTCCACACGCTGGGCATCCGGGCCGGCCTCGCCGCGTCCGGCGCCGCCGCGCCGCCCGTGACCATCAAGCTGCTGGTCGAGGGCGAGGAGGAGTCGGGCTCGGTGCACTTCCCCGAGCTGCTCCGCGAACGCCGCGATCGCCTGGAGTGCGATGTCATCGTCATCAGCGACACGACGATGTGGGGCGCGGACGTCCCGTCCATGTGCACCGGGATGCGCGGCCTGACGGAGGCCGAGGTCTCCCTGTACGGGCCCGACATCGACCTGCACTCCGGGTCGTTCGGCGGTGCCGTGCCCAATCCGCTGCACGCGATGGCCTCTCTCCTGGCCGGCCTGCACGACGAGGACGGGCGCGTCACGCTGCCCGGCTTCTACGACGGGGTCGTGGCCCTGACGGACGAGGAGCGGGAGCTCTTCGCGCGGCTGCCGTTCGACGAGGCGGCGTGGCTGAAGACGGCGGGCGACAGCGGCGCCGCGTACGGCGAGAAGGGCTTCACCACGCTGGAGCGCGTCTGGGCGCGGCCGACGGCTGAGATCAACGGCATGTGGGGCGGCCACACCGGGCCGGGCGGCAAGACGATCGTCCCGCGCGAGGCGCACGCGAAGGTCTCGTTCCGGCTGGTGGCCGGGCAGGAGCCGCGCGCCGTCCAGGAGGCGTTCCGGGTGTTCGTGGCGGCGCACACGCCGGCGGGGATCCGCAGCGAGGTGCACATCCCCTCGGCGGGCGTGCGGCCGTGCTTCTCGCCGATCGACTCGGCGGCCGTCCGGGCGGCGCGGCGGGCGATGGAACGGGCGTTCGGCAAAGAGATCATGTTCACCCGGGAGGGCGGCAGCGGCCCGGAGGCCGACCTCGCCGACATCCTGAAGGCGCCGCTGGTCTTCGTCGCCGTCGGGCTGGACGACGACCAGATCCACGCGCCGAACGAGAAGGTCGAGATGCCGCTGCTGCTCAAGGGCGCCGAAGCGGCCGCCTACCTGTGGGAAGAGCTCGCCACCACGCTGCGTTAGAGGAGTCCGTTGTCCGAGACACTGCAGTGGCTGGCCCTGGCGCGCGGCACCCTCGACCGGGTCGCCGAACGGCGCAAGGACGACGCCTGGGTCGAGTCCGCGTGGGCCGACCCCCGTACCCGCGTGCTGGTGATCGAGGAGGGGCGGGCGCTCGTCCTTGACGACGGCGGCCCCTCCCTGCTGCTGCTCCCGCCCGCCGGCGCGCCGGACGGCGACCGCTACCTGCTGGGCGTGGACGATGACGGCGTCGCCTATTTCGCGGTGACCGGGCCGTTGCCGGTGATCGAGGGCACGGAGAAGGCCGGGATCCGGCGGGTCGGGGCGGTGCTGAACGACCTCGACTCGGGGCTGCTGACGCACGCGGTCGCGCTGG
Source organism: Spirillospora sp. NPDC048911 (assembly GCF_043198015.1). Classification (NCBI taxonomy): domain Bacteria; kingdom Bacillati; phylum Actinomycetota; class Actinomycetes; order Streptosporangiales; family Thermomonosporaceae; genus Spirillospora; species Spirillospora sp. NPDC048911. Next base: position 378,175 of record NZ_JBICUD010000012.1, read on the forward strand.
AGCACTGGCACGCCACCAACCGTTTCTGCCCGCGCTGCGGAGGGCCGTCGCGGCTGGCGGCGGCCGGCCACGTACGGGTCTGCCCGGCCGACGGGTCCGAGCAGTTCCCGCGCGTCGACCCTGCCGTGATCATGCTCGTCCAGGACGACGACGAGCGGATCCTGCTGGCCCGCGGGCCGCAGTGGCCCGAAGATCGGCGATCGATCCTGGCGGGGTTCGTCGAGCCGGGGGAGTCGCTGGAGCAGGCGGTCGCGCGCGAGGTGCGCGAAGAGGTCGGCCTGGCCGTGCGGGACATCCGCTACCTGGGCAGCCAGCCGTGGCCGCTGCCGCAGAGCCTCATGATCGGCTTCTTCGCGCGGGCGGACGGGGACCTGGAGCTGCGGCCGGACCCGGAGGAGATCCTGGACGCCGCCTGGTACACCCGCGACGAGCTGCGCGCGGCCATCGAGGCGGGCGAGATCATCGCGCCGGGCCCGCTGTCGATCGCCGCGCAGCTGATCATGCGCTGGTACGGGGACGAACTCCCCAACATGCCCCCGTTCTGACGCTCCTCGCGCGGGGCGTTTGGATCAGACGCGGCGCCGCGCCGCGGGCGCTCAGACGCCGAGCAGGCGCTTGACGGTCTTGGCGCTCGGGTTGGTGAGGACGTGCTTCTCGCCGGCCGGATCGACCAGCGTCACGGTCGGGACGGTCTGGTTGCCGCCGTTGACGCTCATCACGTACTCCGCCGCGGCCGGGTCACGCTCGATGTCGATCTCCGCCATGCCGATGCCGTCGCGGGCGAGCTGGCTCTTGAGGCGGCGGCAGAAGCCGCACCAGGTCGTCGTGTACATGGTGAGCTGGCCGATCGGGCCCTTGGCCTGTTCGGTGGTCGGCGTCGCCATCGGTGCACTGTCTCCCTGTCAAAGATCTGGTTGCTGCGGCCGATCGGAACAACATCCGGGGACCGCGTCGCATTCCAGAGGTTATCCGCAGTCGCGTGGGCCGGGCTCCGGGGGCCGCGCGCGCGGGCCTGGCCGCTGGGCGCCGCGCGGGCGTGCGTGCTGGGCGCAGTGCGGGTGGGGACGGCCCGACGCGAACATAGGTGAGCAAAACACCGCAAAATTAGGCATTACTCCTACGGATAAATCAGATGTTTGTGGGCCAAAGGTCGATCGAAGGTTAGCTCCGGCGCCTTTCCGGGTGACATTCATGTGTGGGCGTTACGGGTAGTCCGGACAGCCGGTTACATTGGATGAATGCTGACGTTTTAATGGACGCCGCGCCCGTTCCCTGGTACTCGGCTGGTCTGTAGGGCACGGGAGGAATAATGAGCCGACGGCAGTTCCGATGGTTCGTTCTGGCCACCGCGATCGCTCCGCCGGCAGGAATCTCGGCCGCGGCGGTCCTGCTTTGGAACCGCATATTCTTCTGGTCGGATCTCGCCGTCATGGTGATCATGTATTCGGTGTTCCTGGCCGGCATCACCGTCGGATTTCACCGGCTGCTGGCACATCGCTCGTTCACCGCGGTCGCGCCGGTCCGGGTCGCCCTGGCCACGGCCGGGACGATGGCCGGCCAGGGGCCGCCCATCGTCTGGGTGTCGCACCATCGCCGCCACCACCGTTACGCCGACGCCGAAGGCGATCCGCACAGCCCGCACGCGGGCGGCCGCCCGGGCCTGGACGGGGCTGTGGCACGCCCATATGGGGTGGCTGTTCGGCGACGGCCTCGCCTCGGAGCCGATGCGCTATTGCCCGGATCTGCTCCGGGACCGCGCGACGCGCTGGATCAGCGAGCACATGCTGCTGATCGTCCTCATCGGAATCGTCCTGCCGGGTGCGCTCGGCCTGGCCTTCTCGGGCACCGTCATGGGCGGGCTCACCGGAATGTTGTGGGGCGGAGTGATTCGCATCATGCTCGTCAACCAGATCACTTACGCGGTCAACTCGGTCGGCCACTACTTCGGCCGCCGTCCTTTCACGACGGCCGACCAGTCGCACAATGTCGCCTGGCTGGCATTGCTCTCCTTCGGTGAGGGCTGGCACAACAACCATCACGCGTTCCCGCGTTCGGCGGTGCTGGGCCTGCGCTGGTGGCAGGTCGACATGGGCACCTGGCTGATCTGGATCCTGGAACGCGTCCGGCTGGCGTCCGAGGTCACCCGGGTCGGCCGCGATCAGCCGGCCCGCAAGAGCCGCGATGGCGGCCTCACCGTGGCCTCGGGCAACTGAGGGAGGCGGCGGATGCACCTGTGGGACTCGCTGACGAGCGGCAGCTCTCACGGAGCGCTGTACGCGTGGGCCGGCCGGCGCTACGAGAAGGTCACCTGGCGCGCGATCGTCCAGGACGCGCACACGATGGCCGGAGCGCTCCGCGGCGCGGGCGTGCGGGACGGCGTCCCGGTGGCCGCCGTCCTCACCAACTCGCCGCACACGGTGCGCGGCCTGCTGGCGATCTGGCTGGCCGGCGGAGGCGAGCTTCCCGCGGCGGTCGACGTGGCCATCATCGGCGCCGGATTCGCCGGGATCGGCATGGCCATCGGCCTCGTCCGCGCGGGCAGGCGCGATTTCGTCATCCTGGAGAAGGCGTCCGGCATCGGCGGCACCTGGCGGGACAACTGCTATCCCGGCTGTTCCTGCGACACACCGTCGGCCCTCTACTCCTACTCCTTCCCGCCCGCTCCGGACTGGACCCGGCGGTACGCCCCGCGCGGGGAGATCTGGTCGTACCTGCGTGACTGCGTGCGCGCCTACGATCTCGAACGGCACATCCGCGGCGACGCCGCCATGGTCTCGGCGGCCTTCGACGAGGCCGGCGCCCGCTGGCGGGTGGTCACCCGCCGCGGTGAGGTGCGAGCGCGGGTTCTGGTGGCCGCCATGGGCGCGCTCAGCGCCCCCGCTCTGCCGCGCATCCCCGGCACGGGCCACGGGTCGGCCATCTTCATGATCGAGACGCAGGCCCGCTACATCGTGCGCTGCCTCGGCCTGATGGACCGCCGGGGCGCCGCCACGATCGAGGTGACCGCCCGAGCCCAGGCCGAGTACAACCGCGAGCTGCGCCGCCGGCTCGGCGCGTCGGTCTGGGAGACGGGCGGTTGCCGCAGCTGGTACCTCGACGCCGGCGGCGCCAACCGGGCCCTCTGGCCCGGCTACAGCTGGCAGTACCGCAGGCGTATGAGACGTCCCGACCCCGAGGCGTTCGTCTTCGGGACGACCATGCCGTCCACCACCCCGCCACCCACCACTGCGAGGAGCTGACGCCCGGATGGCCACCGTCGAGCAGATCACCGACCTGATGCGGACGAGACTGAGCCGCGTTCGCGAGGCCGGCCTCGTCCTCACCGAGCACACCACCTTCGAGGAACTCGGCGTGACCAGCCTCGAACTCGCCAACTTCGTCTTCGGGCTGGAGGACGCCTTCGACGTCGAGCTCGACCCGTCCATGGCCGCGGAGATCAGGACGATCGGCGCGCTGGTCCGGGTTTTGAACGAGTCGGCACGTGTCGGCCGGCCCGCGCCCGAGTCCGAGCCCGGGGCGCACCGATGATGGCCGCGCTGGACGGGGCGCGGGATCAGCGTGCCACCGCCGAAAGCGGCTACAGCGGGACGTCCCCGGCGGCGATCCGGTCGCACTACGACCTGTCGAACGAGTTCTACGGCCTGTGGCTGGACGCCGGGCGCACCTATTCGTGCGCCCTCTGGGAGGCGGCGGGCGACACCCTCGAAGCGGCGCAGGAACGCAAACTCGACCATCTGATCGAAGGGGCGCGGGCGGCCGGCGCCGGGCATGTCCTCGACGTCGGCTGCGGCTGGGGCAGCCTGCTGGCCAGGCTCACCGGCGAGCACAACGCCGGGGAGGCGGTCGGCCTCACGCTCAGCCCGCGGCAGGCCGACTGGGTGGCGGGCCTCGGCCTCGCCCGCTGCGAGGTCCGCGTGGAGAACTGGATCGACCACGCCCCCGCGCTCCGATCGCGTCGCCGGATACCGGCGGTTCTTCGAGCGGTGCCGGTCCTGGCTGCCGCCGGGCGGACGGCTCGCCCTGCAGACCAACGTCAAGGGCAACAATTCGCGGGTCAGGGACCCCGACGCCTTCGACCCGTCCAGGCCGGACAACACCCCGCTCAGCTTCGGCTCCGGCAGTCACTTCTGCGCAGGCGCGGCGCTGGCCCGGCTGGAGGCACGGGAAGCACTCCGCACGGTGCTACGGCGGGTCCCCGACCTGGCACCGGCAGGCCGCCCCACATTCCGCCCCCGCCGCACAATCCGCTCATTCCAGACAATGCCAGTCCGCACCGTGTCCGGAGCCTGACCACGCCCGAAGCGTGACCACGTGCGGAGCATGACCACGTGCGGAGGTTGACCGGGTGTGGAGCCTGACCACGTCCGGAACTTGGCCACGTGCGGAGGCTGACCGCGTGTGGGGGCGACCAGGATCTCGTGGTCGCGTTATCCACAGTTGGCACAGGAGGCCGATTCCGTCCCTCGCGGCTGCAAGGATGGGGCCATGGAGGCTGAGGGGGTTCTCGAGGGGCTTGATCCGGAGCAGCGGGCGGTCGCCGAGGCCGTTTCGGGGCCGGTCTGCGTGCTCGCGGGCGCCGGCACCGGGAAGACCCGGGCGATCACCCACCGGATCGCGTACGCCACGCTCACCGGTGTCGTCGCGCCGCAGCGGGTGCTCGCCGTGACGTTCACCACGCGCGCGGCGGGCGAGCTGCGCGGGCGCCTGCGCGCCCTCGGCGCGCCCGGCGTCCAGGCTCGCACGTTCCACGCGGCGGCGCTGCGGCAGCTGTCGTACTTCTGGCCGCGCGTCATCGGCGGCGATCCCCCCAAGATCATCGAGTCCAAGATCCCGGTGGTCGCGGACGCGGCGCGGGCCTGCCGGCTGTCGTTCGGCCGCACCGAGCTGCGCGACATCGCCTCGGAGATCGAGTGGGCCAAGGTCACCCAGACCCGTCCTGAGGACTACGCGGCCGCCGTCCAGCGGTCGGCTCGCAAGGCGCCTGCCGACGTGGTCGACGTGGCGCGGGTCTACTCGATGTACGAGCAGCTCCGCCGCGAGCGCAACCTGCTCGACTTCGAGGGGATGCTGGAGCTGACCGTCGCCGTGCTGACCGACAACCGCGACGTCGCCAACCAGGTCCGTGAGCAGTACCGCTACTTCGTGGTCGACGAGTTCCAGGACGTCAACCCGCTGCAGCGGTTGCTGCTCGACGCCTGGCTGGGCGACCGCGACGACCTGTGCGTGGTGGGCGACCCCAACCAGACGATCTACTCGTTCACCGGGGCCAGCCCCGACCACCTGCTCGACTTCACCCGCCGCCATCCGAACGCCAAGATGGTCAAGCTGGTCCGCGACTACCGTTCGACGCCCCAGGTCGTCCAGCTGGCCAACGGGGTGATCGGGCAGGCCCGCAGCGAGACCGCGCGCCGGCACAAACTGGAGCTGGTGGCCCAGCGCCCGGCCGGCCCCGAGCCCCTCTTCAGCGAGTACGACGACGAGGTCGCCGAGGCCGACGACGTGGCGCGCCGGGCCCGCAAGCTCGTCGACGAGGGCGTGCCGGCCAGCGAGATCGCCATCCTCTACCGGATCAACGCGCATTCGGAGACCTACGAGTCCGCGCTCGCCGCCGCCGGCGTCCCCTATGTGCTGCGCGGGGCCGAGCGGTTCTTCGACCGGCCCGCCGTCCGCGAGGCCGTCGTCCGCCTGCGCGGCGCCGCCCGTGCCGGTGCCGACGCCGAGACCGACGGCCTCGGCTTGATACTGACGGTGCGGCACGTCCTCGCGGGTGCGGGCTTCACCGACCAGGCCCCCGAGGGCACCGGCGCCGCCCGCGAGAAGTGGGAGTCGCTGGCCGCGCTCGCCCAGCTCGCCGAAGACATGGCGGCTGACAACCCCCAGGCTGGGCTCCCTGACTTCGTCGCCGAGCTCGAAGAACGCGCCGCCCTCCAGCATGCCCCCACCCTCGAAGGCGTCACGCTCGCCTCCCTCCACGCCGCCAAGGGCCTCGAATGGGACGCGGTCTTCCTGGTCGGCCTGGTCGAGGGCACGCTCCCGATCATCTACGCCGAGACGCCCGAGCAGATCGAAGAAGAACGCCGCCTCCTCTACGTGGGCGTCACCCGAGCCCGCGAGCACCTCTCGCTCTCCTGGGCCCTGGCCCGCTCGCCGGGAGGCCGCCGCGGCCGCCGCCCGTCCCGCTTCCTGGACGGCCTGACCCCCAAGACCGCCACCCCGACCCCGCCCGCCGCCGAACGCACCAAGCGTTCGGGCCGCAAGGGGCCACAACCCTGCCGTATCTGCGGCCGTCCGCTCACCGCCGCGATCGAGCGCAAGCTGGGCCGCTGCGAAGACTGCCCCGCCGAGCTCAACGAAGGCTTGCTCCTGGCCCTCAAAGACTGGCGCGCCGAAGTCTCCGAAACCCAGCGGATCCCCGCCTACGTGGTCTTCACCGACGCCACGATCCAGGCCATAGCCGAGCGCACCCCCGACTCCATCGAAGACCTGGCCCAGATCCCGGGCGTCGGCAAGATCAAGCTCGACAAGTACGGGGAGGCCGTCCTGGCCCTCTGCCGAGGCTGAAAACCGGGGGTGAGAGCCGCACCACACCCTCCTCTTTGGGACACTTGCCCACGTGAAGGAATCGCTGAAGGCACTGCTGGACATCCTCGACCTCGAACAGATCGAGAACGACATCTTCCGCGGACGCAGTCCCGAGGACCGCCAGCAGCGCGTGTTCGGTGGCCAGGTGGCGGGCCAGGCGCTCGTCGCCGCCGGCCGTACCGTGCCGCCCCACCGCCCGGTGCACTCCCTCCACGCCTACTTCATCCGGCCCGGCGACCCCTCGGTCCCGATCGTCTACACCGTCGACCGCGTCCGCGACGGCCGCTCCTTCACGACCCGCCGCGTCCTGGCCATTCAGCACGGCAAGGCGATCTTCAGCCTCTCCGCCTCGTTCCAGATCGTGGAAGACGGCCCTGCCCACCACGCTTCCATGCCCGACGCCCCCGACCCGGAGAGCATCCCCCTCGCCCAGGACCGCCTGACCCCCCTCTTCGGCGAACGCTTCGCCACCGAGTTCGTCGCCCGCCGCCCCTTCGACGTGAGGCACGCGACCCCCCTCACCTGGGAGGCCGCGAAGGACCCGTCCCTCGCCACCCCGGAGTCCAAGGTCTGGCTCAAGGTCGACGGCGAACTCCCCGACGACCCCCTCCTGCACGTCTGCCTCATGACCTACGCGTCGGACATGACCCTCCTGGACACCGTCCTCCTCAACCACGGCCTGGCCTGGGGCGACAAGCGCACCATGGGCGCCAGCCTCGACCACGCGATGTGGTTCCACAAGCCCTTCAGGGCCGACGACTGGCTCCTCTACTACCAAGAAACCCCCTTCGCCGGCGGCGCCAGAGGCCTAGCCCGAGGCCAGGTCTACACCCGCAACGGCGACCTGGTCGTCTCAGTAATGCAAGAGGGGCTCGTCCGCGTAACCGACGCCTGACCAGCCCAAACACGGCCAGGGTCGCCTCAGGGGCCCGGCATGATCCACTGAACTGCCCGGTGGCTCTAAGGGTGCCTTGTCGCGAGCTCCTGTCACTCATCTCATCCAGCCGACGTCCGGCCGCGAATAGGAGGAGTCGCCCTCCGCGACCGGGTGGAGGGCCTGTATCCCGGAGCGGGGAGATGCCGTGATCATGGAGGCCGGGATGGATGAGTGGGCGGCGGAGTTGCGCCTGAACGCCGAGGACGTCGAGGCGTTGGAACGTGTCGCGGACATGGACGGGCCGGTGGTCGTGGTGAACCTGTTCGCCCTGCGCGACCAGGCCGAATACGACGACGATCGCGACAAGCCTTGCAGCGGGGTCGAGGCGATGTTGCGCTATTCGGCCGTCAGTGAGACACGGCTCGCGGCCGCCGGCGGGCGCTTCGTGCACCGCGGCTTTGGCGGACATGCCATCTGGGGCCGGGCAGAACGCTGGGATCTGGTCGTCGTCGCCCAGTACCCGACGGGGGCGGCGGTGCTGGAACTGTTCCGTGACCCGCTCTACCTGGCCGCTTACCGGCACCGCCGCGCGGCGATGCGTGAACAGCGCCTCATCCTCTCGCCACCCCTACCTTGACGCCGGCGGGTATGGGTTCGTTCGTCAGCTGCTTGGCGGGGGCGGTTCGTGGTCCAATTCGTCCCCCTGCGGGGTGTTGCTCGGGCATGATCATGGGGTGGAGAAGAACGAGGAGTACGCGCCACCCGGGATCGACGTGAGCAGCCCCAGTCCCGCTCGCATCTACGACGTCTTCCTCGGGGGGAAGGACAACTTCGCGGTCGACCGCGCGGCGGCGCAGGTGGCGATGGACGCGGGGCCGGACGTGCCGCGGGCGGCGCGGGAGAACCGGGCCTATCTCGGACGGGCCGTGCGGTTCGCCGTGGAGTCCGGGATCACCCAGTTCATCGATCTCGGGACCGGGCTGCCCACGCAGGGCAACGTGCACGAGGTCGCGCAGGCCCTCGAACCCGACGCCCGGGTGGTCTACGTCGACAACGACCCGATCGTGCTGGTGCACGCGCGGGCCCTGCTGCCGCCGTCCGACACGACGATCGTCATCCAGGCCGACGCCCGGAGACCGGCGGAGATCCTCGACAACCCGCGCGTCCGCGCGCTCATCGACTTCGACCGGCCGGTGGCCGTTCTCATGCTGGCGGTCCTGCACTTCGCCGAGGACGAGGAGGCGCGGAACACCATCGCGGCCTTCCACGACGCCGTCGTGCCCGGCAGCCTCCTGATCATGTCGCACAGCACCGTCGAAGGGCATCCGGAGAGCGGCGCCGAGGTCGCGAAGGCCTGGAAGAACGCGACCGTTCAGATCCACAGCCGAACCCGCGACGAGGTCACGGCGCTGTTCGAGGGATTCGACCTCCTGGAGCCCGGGGTGGTGTGGGTGCCGGAGTGGCGGCCCGTCCACCCGGGCAAAGGCACCCGGTGGATGTACGCGGGAGTCGGGCGCCGCCAGGGAACGCCGAGCCCGGGCCGCTAGCGGTTTGGCCCTCGCTGCTCGCCGGCCTCAGGTGCGCTTGGCGTAGTCGGAGATCTCTCCGAAGTCGACCATGACGCACGCCTCGTCGCCCAGTACCTCGGCGTCGTGGCCGGGCGGGATGGCGACGGCGTCGCCCGCGCCGACCTCCCGCTGGGTGCCGTCGGCCATGAGGATCCGCATACGTCCCGCGAGGCAGTAGCCCATGTGCGACACCTCGCACCGGTCGGTGCCGGCGATCGGCTTGACGTTCTTCGACCAGCGCCATCCGGGCTCGAAGACCGCCCGGCCCACCGTCTGGCCGGCCAGCGTCACCATGTCGGCCTTGCCGTTGCCCTGGAACTCGCGCGTTTCGTCGGGATGCCGGAAGTTCTTGATCTCAAGCTGAGCCATGCTGGTTCCCCCCGATCTACCTACCGTGGCCATGTCGCCGGGATCGAGAGCGTGCGGGGCGCCCTGCCGATGTCGACAAGCCTACGACTGGGACAAATGCCCTTTCAATGGCTGAACAGCAGGTCAGCAGCATATTTTGCCTACCGCTGCGATCAGGCGGTCCGAGGTTTCCGGCGGTGGTGAGCAACCCCGGCCCCGCATCGTTTGTGTCATAGGTGTGAGAACTGAAGAGGTGTTCAACGGCGTGGGCGGACCCGAGGTCGCCTCCGATCCGGTGGCCATGCTCACCGGGTTGTTCCGCGACCATCAGCTGGAGCTCGTCCGCATGGCGCTGCTCATCGTCGGCGACCGGCCGTCGGCCGAGGACGTCGTCCAGGACGTGTTCACCGCCATGCACGGCAGGCTGGACCGGCTGCGCGAGCATCACGCGATGCTGCCGTACGCCCGCACGGCCGTCATCAACAGGTGCCGGACCGTGCTGCGCCGCCGCAAGCTGGCCGGCCGTCTGCATCAGCACCACGAGCCGCCGGTCTGGTCGGCCGAGGCGGCGGCCATGCTCGGCGAGGACTGCCGCGAGGTGTTCGAAGCGCTCCGAGGCCTGCCGCGGCGCAGACGGGAGGTGCTGGTCCTGCGCTACTACCTCAACCTGAGCGACGCCGAGATCGCCGAGGTCATGGGAGTGTCCGCCGGCACCGTCAAGTCGACCATGTCCCGAGCGCTCACCGCGCTGGCCAAGAAGCTGGAGGACTCATGAACGAGGTCGAGGAACGGCTCGCCGGCGCGTTCGGCACCGCGGCCGCGACGGTGCGGCCCGAGGATCTGACGCCGCTCACGGTCCCCGTCCGCCCTGCCCGCCGCCGCCGGTGGACGCCCGCCATCGCGGCCCTCGCGATCGCCGTGATCGTGGCCGGTGGTGTGCTGGTGAACGCCCTGCGCGGCGGGGAGGGCGACGCCGGCTCGCTGGCGGGCAGCGGCCGCTACCTCCTCACGTTGCCGCCCCAGGAGAAGGGGGCCCCCGGTGCGGACGAGCCTCCGGCGATACGTGACCTGCTCTCCGGCCAGGTGATCCGGCGGGTGCCCGTTCCCAGCGGGGTCGATCACTGGCTGGACGTGGCCGGCACCGCCGGCAACCGCGCGTTCTTCCTCCTCGGCAAAGCCGCGGACGGTGCTCGCGTCTACCGGCTGCGCATCGACCCCACGGGGCGCGTGGTCGAGCTGGCGCGACTGCCCGGCGGCGACGTGCCCGGAAATTCCAGCGACTCGCTGGTGGCCTCCGCGGACGGTGCCACGCTCGCGGTGGTGGTCGACTCAAGCGCCAATCCCGGCCGGCCCGTCAGCCAGATCCGCATGCTGACCGTGTCGACGGGAAGGTGGACGGCCTGGAGCGGGAACGGCATGGCCGAGCAGCTGTCCCTGAGCCCCGACGGCCGCCGGCTGGCGTTCCTCTGGATGGGCTCCGCCGACAGCCCTGACGGCGTCCGGACGCTGAACACTCGTGCCCCGGCCGGCGACGTCCTCCGCCACAGCCGCCGGATCGCTTTCCGGTTCGGCCGGCCCGGCGAGGTGCGCGATCCATGGCTGGGGCGAAACGGCCTCTACGTGGTCTCCGCGGGAACCGAGACAAGGCTCCTCGCCACGTCCGGCACCGGCAAGGTCACCGCCACCCTGCTGCGGCGCACGCCCCTGGCTGACCCGTCGATCCCGGACGATGGCCCGCCCACCGCGGGCTTGGGGGGGCACCGGCCCGCCTTCAGTGTCCGCTGCAGGTCCGCTGATGCGCGGCACGTCCTGCTCAGCGGCGACAAGCTGGAGTGGTTCGACCTGCAGACCAGAAAGATCGACTCACGGGTCCAGCCGGACGGGCTCGACGGCCAGACCGTCGGCTGCTGAACGGAACGACCCGGCGTGCCGGGACGCGGCCCCAAGGGCTTTCCTGGGGCCGCGTCCGCCGCGTCCGCTGTCTTCGCCGCGTCCGCTTTCAGGCTGAGGCCGTGAACAGGAAGTTCATCGGGAAACCCTCGGTGCCGCGGGGGAGCGGCGGCCAGGGCCAGCGGTCGAACGAGGCGCCCTCCTCGCCGGGAACCTTGACCTCCCGCACTGTCCAGCCGGCCTCGGTCAGGACGTCCTCCGGCTGGTCGGTGCCCCACAGCCACGGGCAGCCGTCCTCACGCAGCCGCCGCAGGCCCTCCTGGCTGAACTCGCTGACCATGGACTGGTGGCTCAGCAGATCGCCGGCCAGCACGCTGCCCGGCGCGGAGAGGGACTCCAGGTGCGCCAGGAGCGTCCGGGCGTCGTTCTCGGGCAGGTAGAACAGCAGGCCCTCGACGATCCACAGGGTGGGGACGGACGGGTCCCAGCCCGCGGCGCGGAGCGGCTCGTCCCACGGGCCGGTCAGGTCCGTGCCGATGGCGTGCCGCTCGCAGGCGTGCCGGGCGCCCAGCTCGGCGAGCCGCTTCTCCTTCTCGTCGATGAGGCCGGCCTGGTCCAGCTCGTACAGGACGGTCCCGGACGGCCAGGCCAGCCGGACCGACCGGGTGTCCAGGCCCGCCGCGACCAGCACGACCTGGGTGAGGGACGATCGGCCGATGACCTCGTCCAGGTAACGGGTGCGGATGGCGAGGAACTCGGTCGTCCCGGGGTTGGCGTAGCGCTCGTACCGCGCGACGCCCTCCGGTCCCGCGAGGTCCCCGGCCAGCGCGTCGGTGAACAGGGCGTCGTCGCGGCGCGTCTCGTCGGCGCGCGCCGCCGCCGTCCAGCGGGCCGTCGCTGAAACACCGTTCATGTGGTCCTCTCCTTCATCGGCGGCCGGCCGTCGCGGCGTCCATGAGACGCCGCATCGACTCGGGGATCCGGGCGGGCTTCATGTGGCCGCGCTCGTCGGCGCGGACGCAGGCGACGCGCTGCTCGCCGGTCGCGACCAGCTCCTCGCCCTCGGGCCGCTGCCGCCAGTACTCGAACGTCATGGTCATCTGCGTCTGGCCCAGCTCGCCGAGGAACATCCGCACGATGACCTCGTCGAAGACCGTCAGCTCCCGCAGGTACTCGCACTGGCAGCTCACGGTCAGCAGCCGGACGCCGTCGCCGAACCCCGCCACCACGTCCGGCGAGTACTCCCGGATGCACAGCTCGCGGGCGCGGCCCTGCCACCGGATGTAGTTGACGTAGTTGACGTTGCCCAGCAGGTCGGTGTCCTCGATCGTGACGATGTGCCGGTACTCGTAGCCCCTCACGCCGTGGCCCCTTCGCCGGCCGTCCGCGTCAGGACGCCCAGCACGACGGGCTCGGCGACGCCCCGCATCCCGGCCGCGAGCGTGGCCACGCGCGCGTCGCCGGCGGCGAGCACCGCCCAGCCGTCCTCGTGGACGGAGTCGAGCGTGAACGGGGTGCCGGCGGGCAGCCCGGCCTTGACCGCGGACTCGGCGGCGGTCCAGACGCGGGTCGCGGCCGTGTCGAAGTCCTCCTCCGTGGCCTCGACGATGGCTCCGGCGAGGGCGATCCCGTCGGCTCCGAGGAGCCCGGCCCAGGTGTCGCGGTCCCGGTTGGCGACGATCTCCAGGTCGCAGCCGGGCGTGGTGGTCGCGAGGGTGATCCCGGCGCTGTGCGCGATCGACACGGTGCCGCCGGTGCTCGGCTCGGGCTTGCCGTCCGGGCGGTGGCGCAGCTCGACGTCCCCGCCGAGCAGCCGCCGGACGGCCAGCTCGGCTGCCTCGCGGCGGGACGCGCCGTCCGGGTCGGTGTCCAGCGTCGCCCGCCCGGCCAGGCCGAACTCGACGAGCGCGTGCTCGACGTACGGGCCGAGCAGGGCGGGCACCCAGCCGCCGGGCAGCGGGAACTTCTCGACGATCCGGGTCCGGAACCCCTCCCAGGTCTCGATCAGCTGGCCGTCCTCGTCGGTGATCTCCATGTCCCAGCAGGTGTCGTCGCGCCGGTAGCGGGCGTGGACGAACGCGGGCGTCGCGCCGGCGTGCGGGCCCGGGACGAGCCGGTCGACGCCCGCCGGGATCGCGAGGACTGTCGGGGCGCACAGGGCGAGCGGCTGCATGTAGGAGTCGCGGGCCGCCGGGTCGCCGAGCAGCAGCTGTCCCGGCAGGTAGCGGCCGAACCAGTCCACCCGGGTGTCGGGCAGCAGCCGCGCCGTGACGTGCTGGGCGTCCGCCCGGCGGATGTCGCCCATCAGCCGGAACCGCGGGCCGTGGAACAACATCGGCCCGTACAGCTCGGTCTGCGGGTCGATCGCCATGGGCGGCAGCGCCGCGTTCTCCTGCCGGACGAGCCCGGCGCCCTTGGGCTTGGCGGCGGGCGGCTCGCAGACGGCGCGGAAGTGCTCGACCTGGAAGTTGGTCGTGCTGCACCGGACGACGGTGGTGACGCGGTCCGGAGCGGTGCGCAGGGCGGCGACCCGCACGGTGACCGTGGCGTCCGCGGGGACGGCGATCGCCCGCAGGAACTCCACGCCGGTCAGCACGGGCGCCGCGTCCGCCCCGGCGTCGGTGTCGAGGCCGAGCAGCGCCGCCGCGGCCTGCGCCATGATCTCCATGCCGACGGTGCCGGGCAGGACGGCCTCGGTCCCGCCGCCGAAGACGTGCTCGGCGAGGTACGGGTCGCTGTCCCAGCCGACCTCGGCGTCGGCGACCAGCTCGATGCCGGGGTAGCCGACGCGGGGCCGTTCGAGGAACCGCAGCAGCGGCAGCTCGCCCGCGCCGAACGACACGGTGGGCATCTCGCCGAACCGCCCGGTGACGACGGCGACGACCGGGGCGGTCGGGTCGGCGACCAGATCGCGCAGTATCTTCACGCCCTGGTCCGGGGTGATCGTGGTGACGCCCGCGCGGGCCAGGTTCTCGACCGAGCCGAGCCGCTCGCCCATGCCCACGCCGGACCACAGCGACCACTCGACCGCGCGGAAGCGGCAGTGCGGCAGCTCGGCGGCGAGCCGTTCGACGAGGTCGCTCTGCCATTCGTTCGCGATTGCGTAGTGCGCCTCGCCGCGCAGCCCGGCGCGCCCGGTCATGCTGCCGAACGTGACGACGAGCCGCAGCCGCGCGGTGTCGACGGCGGCGAGCACCGCCTCCAGGCCGGCGACCTTCGGGTCGATCGTGCGGGCGTAGTCCTCGTCGGTCAGCTCCTCCAGCAGCTTGGGGACGTTGCCGCCCGCGCCGTGCAGGACGGCGGTGACCGGCCCGAACTCCGCCTCCGCCGCCGTGACGGCCGCGATGACCTGGGCCGCGTCGGTGACGTCGGCGCGCAGGTAGCGGGCGGTGACCCCGGCGGCCGCCATGCGTTCGAGGTTGGCGGTCAGCTCGGCGTCCCCGTCCGGTGCCGACCGGCCGAGCAGGACGAGCCGGGTGCCGCTCTCCTTGGCCAGTGACAGGGCGCACTCGGCGGAGATGCCCTTGCCGCCGCCGGTGACGAGGAGCACGTCGTCGGCGCCGAGGGGCAGGTCGATGCCGTCCAGCTCGACGGGCGCGAGGACGGGCTCACGGCGGACGCCGCCTGCGTGCTCCACCTCGCGGAACCGGTCGGTCGCGGCGGCCTCGGCGGCGACCAGCTCCGGTGTCGCCGGGTCGTCCAGGGCGGCGGTGACCACGGTCGTGGCCACCCACGGCGCCTCGAGGTGCAGCGTCTTGGCGAACCCGGCGGCACCCGGCTCCTCCTGGACGAGGACGCAGTGCTTCACGTCCTTGGCGGCCAGGACGGCGTCGGCGCCGGACCGCAGCGTCGCGAGCCGCTCGTCCCGTCCGGACGGAACGATCACCAGGACGCCCTCGCCGAGCCGCGCCGACTCCAGCGCCTCGCGCAGCGCCCCGGCGGCGGGGTGATCACCGACGACCTGCCAGGCGCCCTCGGCGCGCGGCGCGGTCCGGGCGGGCGCGGGCGCCGTGCGGCGGTCGAGCGCGAACGCGCGGACCCACGGGCCCACGCCCGGGGGAACGATGCGCGCGGCCGCCGTCTCGGCGTCCTCCGTCCCCGTGCCGCCCGTCGCGACGAGCTCCTGCAGGGTCTCGGCGACCTGGCCGAGCGTCGCGGTCGCGTAGCCGGTCGGCGCGGCGGGCTCGTTCAGGTCGAGCGTGCGCATCGCCTCGCCGACCAGCTCCGACACGACGATGGAGCTGAGGTGCAGGTCGTCGAGGAACTTGCTGTCGGCCTGGACGGCCTCCAGCGGGAACTCGGCACGGCGGGCGACGAGCGTGCGCATGAGCAGCAGCGGGTCGTCGATGTCCGCGGTGTCCACCGCTTCGACGGCGGGCGCGCCGCCCGCGGCGCCGGCCGCCCGCGCGGACGCGTCGGCCAGCAGCCCGGCGTCCACCTCGGGACCGATCTCGCAGAAGTTGGCGATGAAGCCAGGCTCGGCGTCCGGGTCGAACGGCCGGATCAGCCGGTCGGCGAACAGCTCGGCGACCTCGACGCCCGCGCCCGCGGCGAACGCGGCGCCGAGCGCGCCCAGCAGGCCGGTGAGGGTGTCCTCGTCGGTGCGGGTGGCGACGGCGGGCACGCCGGTGATCTCGCGGGCGAGATGGGTGAGGACCTGGCCGGGGCCGACCTCGATCAGCAGGTCCGCGTCCCGCGCCGCCGCGGCGAGCGCGCCGGCGAACAGGACCGGCGCGGTGATCTGCGCGCGCAGCAGCTCCCGCAGCTCCGCGGCGGTGCCGGTCGCGACCGGCTCGCCCGTCACCGTGGAGACCACCCGGCGGCGGACCGGCGCCAGCGCCTCGCCCTCCAGGTGCCCGGCGAACGCCTCGGCGGCCGGGGCGACCAGCGGCGAGTGGAACGCGTGCGACACCGGCAGCCGCACCGCCTGGAGCCCCGCCCGGGTGGCGCGGCCGATGACCTTGAGCAGCCCGGCGGACGGGCCGGACACCACGGTCTGCCGCGGCCCGTTGTGGCCCGCGATGACGACGCCGTCGTCCTGCTCGGCGAGCAGGTCCGCGACCGTCGCGGCGTCGGCGGAGATCCCCGCCATCGCGCCGCCGTCCTCGGCCAGCGCGCTCATCGTCGCGCCGCGCGCCGCCGTGATCCGCAGCAGCGCCGCCTCGTCGAGGGCGTCCGCCCAGTGCAGCGCGGTGATCTCGCCGAGGCTGTGGCCGACGGCGGCCCGCGCCTCGACGCCCAGTTCGGTGAGCACCCGCAGCCCGGCGACGGAGGCGGTCGCGATGCGGGGCTGCGCCACCGCCGTCTCCACCTGGTCGCCGCCGGCCGGCAGCGCGGCCGTCTCGTACAGCTCGTCCACGGCCTCGAAACGGCGGCGCAGCGCCCCGCCGTCCGACCGGGTGCCCGAGCCCTGGCCCGGGAACAGGTAGACGATCCGCGGCAGCTCGCCCGGCCCGCCGACGAAGACGCCGGCCGCCGGGTCGATGTGCCGCCACGGCCCGGTCGCGTTCGCGTCCTCGGCGAGTTCGCCGGTGGCCAGTTCGGCGACGCGGCGGAGCGACTCGGCCAGCTTCGCCGGGGCGTCGGCCACGATGGCCGCGCGCCACGGGCGGCGGGCGAGGCGTCCGGCCAGGTGAGCGGCGAGGTCGGGCAGCTCGGAGCGTGCCGCGGCCGCCGCGGCGGGAACGAGCGCGGTGGCTCGCTCGGCGAGCGCGGCGGGGGAGTCGGCGTCCAGGACGAACAGCTCCGCGTCCTGCGGGGAGTTCAGTACCGACCGGGTGCGGTTGTCGACGCGCGTCCGGCGGCCCGCCCTCGGCGCCTCCACGACCACGTGCGTGTTGATGCCGCCGAAGCCCATCGCGCTGACGCCCGCGCGCAGCGGCGCCCCGTCCGGCCAGGGCTCGCCCTTGCGCAGCACGCGCAGCGCGTCCGCGCCCTCGTTCAGCAGCTGATGCGGGCGCTCGCAGCCGGTGGTCGGCGGCAGCACGCCCGCGCCGACCGCCTTCACCGACTTGATCAGGCCCGCGACGCCCGCCGCGGCCTTGGTGTGCCCGATGTTGGCCTTGATCGAGCCGACGACCGCGGGCGGGGTGTCCGCGCCGGCGGCGCGGCGCGCCTCGATCAGCGTCTCCAGCTCCGCGGCGTCGCCGACGGCGGTGCCCGTGCCGTGCCCCTCGAAGTAGGCGACGTCGCCCGGGCCGAACCCGGCGCGGCGGTACGCGCGGTCCAGCGCGAGCCGCTGCCCGTCGGTCTCCGGACGCGTGATGCCGCCCGCGCCGTCCGACGAGACGCCCCAGCCGTCGATGAACCCGTGGACGCGATGCCCGCGGGCCACCGCGTCCTCCTCGCGCATCAGGACCACCATGCCGCAGCCCTCGCCGGGCCAGAATCCCGCCGAGCGCTGGTCGTACACCCGCATCTCCTCGATCGCGAGCGCGCCCGCGCGGGAGAAGCCGATCAGCTCGGTGGCGTCCACGCTGATGTCCACGCCGCCCGCCACCGCGAGGTCCATGTCGCCGGACAGCAGCGCGTTGCAGGCCGTGATCACCGACAGCAGGGACGAGGCGCACGCGCCGTCCACGACGTAGCCGCCGCCGTTGAAGTCGAAGTGGTTGCAGATGCGGCCCGCGATCGTGTTGGACAGCCCGCCCGCCAGCGAGTCGCCGTCCGGCACCGGGAACGGCGCCTTGTAGGAGTGCTCCAGCTCGGCCAGCAGCGTCGCGAGCCGGTCGGCGGCGACGTCGTCCTTCAGGGCGTCGGCGACGACGCGCTGCACGTACGGCCAGCGCAGCCGCATCTGCGCCGCGCGGATCCCCTCGCCGGTCAGCGAGTTACCGACGACGACGCCGGTGGACTCGCCGGGGGCACCGCGCCCCTCGGGCAGGCCCGCGTCGGCCAGCGCCTCGGCGGCGGTCTCCAGCGCGAGCCAGTGGGTCAGGTCGGCGTTGCGGAAGGTGGACCCGGCGACCTTGAAGCGCACCCGGTCGAACTCCCAGTCGCGCAGGAGCGCGGCCTCGGTGATGTAGATGTGGTCGGCCGAGCTGCGGTCGGCGTTGTAGTAGTCCTCCAGGCGGATGCGCTGGGACGGGATCCGCCGGAACGACCGGCGCCCCGCCAGCACGTTGTCCCACAGCTCGTCGGGCGTCGCGGCGTCGGGGAAACGGCACGCCATGCCGACGATCGCGATACGAGAACCCACATGAACCCCCATGAAGCGGCAGCGGCACTTCGCACGCCGATCCGCACCCGCCTGCGGGCATGCCGAAATGAACGGCGGAGCATTCGGGTGAGGAAAAGCGCGAAGCGGCGATCGGCCATTCCGGAAGCGGCGGCCGACAATTGTCGCCGTCTCTTCCGAGCCAAGATCGTTCTAAGTTACTCGACTGTAGGGAGCGCGTTCTGCGGCCGTCAAGAGATCAGGCGGCCGACACAAGACTTTTCTTTACCAACTCTTGCCCCGTCATCGAGCAACAGGCGCCGACCTTGGCCGCGCTCTTGCGGCGAAGTGCGCCAACCGTCCCGTGCGTGCCTGATTGACCGATTCGAACGTGCGTTCACAGAACGCCACAGATTTGCAGCTCAGTGTCATAGCGGGTGACGATTCTTGCCAGTGCCAGCTGTTAAGAAAATACATTTCATATATCGTCTATGTGACCGGCTTCGGACGCACCGTGAATGGCGTCCTTTATCGTCCCCGCGCAGCGCGACCTCGTACCGGCGGGCGTCCGCCCCCGCCGTTTCGGGCGGGGACGGCCGGTGCCGGGCGGATCAGGCGATGAAGTCCTTGCTCTTGCAGCTGGGGGTCTTCTCGCCTTCGGGGCTGGTCAGGCAGACGCGCAGCCGCACCTTCGTCCCGTCCTTCACCTTCACGACCTTGTACTTGCGGTTCATCTTCTTGTCGCTCTTGTTCTCGAGCGTGGTGATGATCTGGTTGTAGGGCTTCTTGATCCGCAGCAGTGTGATCCTGACCCACTGCCCGTCCTTCCGGTTGTCCCGGACCATGATCACGGACTTGTTCTTCGGCTGGGCGCCGTTGCCGTCGTGCCAGAAGAAGCCGGAGCCGTCGGGCACGCCGCTGTCACGGGTGTTGACGGAGCCGGACGTGCCGCGGGCCTGGACCGAGGCGTCGTCGGCGTGCGCGGCCGGGACCGCGACCAGCGACAGGCCGGCGGACAGGACGGCGGCGGAGACCATCGTTTTTTTGATCATGCCCGCGATGGTGCCGAGCGGCCCGTCCCCTTCCAAGGCCCCACGGAACCAACTCCCGATGATCCTCTGGGGCCTTGACGGGCGCGCGGCACGTCACGGCGTCGAGCGGGCGGCGCGGGCCAGGAGGAGGGTCTTCTCGCGTTCGTTGCGGGTGAGGGAGGCGGCCCGCTCGTACTCGGCGGCCGCCTCGTCCAGGCGGCCCAGGCGTTCCAGCAGGTCTCCGCGCACGCTCGGCAGCAGGTGGTAGTTCTTCATGGCCGGGGCGTCCGCGAGGGCGTCCACGATCTTCAAGGCGGCGGCGGGGCCCGCCGCCATGGAGACGGCCACCGCGCGGTTGAGCTCGACGACGGGCGATGGGGTCAGGGCCACGAGGCGTCCGTAGAGCGCGGCGATGGTCGTCCAGTCGGTGTCCTCGTACCGGACGGCCTTGGCGTGGCACGCGGCGATCGCGGCCTGGACGGAGTACGGGCCCGTGCCCGCGTGCGTCAGCGCCTCCAGGCCGCGCCGGATGAGGAGACGGTTCCACCTGGCGCGGTTCTGGTCGGCGAGGAGCACCGGCTCGCCGTCCGGTCCGGTCCGGGCCGCGATGCGGGAGGCCTGGATCTCCAGCAGCGCGGCCAGACCATGGACCTCGGGTTCCTTGGGCATCAGGCCGGCCAGGACGCGCGCCAGCCGGAGCGCGTCCTCGCACAACGCGGGACGCACCAGGTCGTCGCCGGTCGTCGCCGAATAGCCCTCATTGAAGACCAGGTAGATGGCTTCGAGCACCGACGACAGGCGAGCCGCCCGATCGTCGCCGTACGGCACCTCGAACGGGACGCCGGCCTTGGCGAGGGCGCGCTTGGCGCGGACGATGCGCTGCGCGACCGTCGGCTCCGAGGTCAGGAAGGCCCGCGCGATCTCCTCGGTGGTCAGCCCGCCCAGCAGCCGCAGCGTCAGCGCGATCCGGCCCTCGGTGGACAGCACCGGATGGCACGCGGTGAAGATGAGCCGCAACAGGTCGTCGTCGATGCCGTCGGCCTCGGGCGGCGGCGTGTCCTCCAGCGTGCGGCCGACCTCCGCGAGCTTGCGCGCGTACGTCTCCTTGCGCCGGACGAGATCGATCGCGCGGTGTCTGGCCGTGGCCATGAGCCAGGCGCCCGGGTTATCCGGGACGCCCGACTCCGGCCACTGCTCCAGCGCGGCGACCAGCGCGTCCTGCGCGAGTTCCTCGGCGATGCCCACGTCCCGGACGATCCGGGCGGCACCGGCGATGATCCGCGGGGACTCGATCCGGAAGACCGCCTCGATCGTCTCGCTCGCCGTCACGACCACCTATGAGAGCAGCCCTGCCCGGACCGGGCAAGGATCAGCCCTCGGTGATCTCCCTGACCTCCGCGGTGATCCGCCAGTGCGGCGGGTGGATCTCCAGGAACCGCCTGGTCCACTCCAGCGCCTCGGCCTTGTCCTTGGCCTGGATGATCGAGTACCCGCCGATGACCTCCTTGCTCTCGGTGAAGGGCCCGTCGGTGTAGCCGACCTTCCCGTCGGCCCACGTGACCCGCGTCCCCTCCTCGGTCTTGGCGAGCCCGGCCGTGTCGAGCATGACCCCGGCCTTGGTGATCTCCTCGAACAGCGCCCCCATCCGCGCCTCGAACTCCGGCCCCGGGTCCTCGTACTCGACGTTCTCGTCCATCTGGATGACCGTCATGAACCGCGGCATGCTGACTCCCTAGGTCGAGCGGGGCCTCTCCCCACCTCTCATCCTTGCGTCGAACGACCCACCCCCCAGATCGACACCCGGACCAAAAGATTCCGGAACCCAAAACGCCGGATCAGGGTCGGCTGATCATCGCGTCACGTGGTGGTGGTGATCAGGTTGGTCACTTCGGTGGCGCAGCCCCAGGAGAGGGTTACTCCGGCGCCGCCGTGGCCGTAGCAGTGCACGATGCGGCGGTCGCCGAGGCGTTCGACGTCCAGGCGGACGGTGGGGCGGGCTGGGCGGAGGCCGACCTTGTGGCGGAGGACGCGGGCGCCTGCCAGGGCCGGGACCATGCGTTCGGCGCGGGCCAGGATCGTCTGGGCGGTGCCGGCGTCGGGGTCACGGTTCCAGTCGCCGTGCTGGGCGGTGCCGCCGACGACGATGTCGTGAGTGCGGGGGACGACGTAGGAGAGGCGTTCCGGGTCGTTGTCGTCGATCCACCATTCGTTCAAGCCGAACTGCTCCAGGACGACCACTTGGCCGCGGACGGGGGTGAGGGAGTGGTCGGCGGCGAGGTCGCGGGCGCCGAGGCCGGAGCAGTTGACGATGAGGGGCGCGTCCGGGAGGGCCGGAAGGTCGTGGCGGGTCACCGTGGCGCCGAGCGACTCCAGGCGGGCGTGGAGCCAGGGCAGGTAGACGGCCATGTCGATCACTGGTGACTCGAAGCTCCAGCCGTCGGCGTAGGGCGGTGGCGGGGCGGGGAGGCGTTCGAAGCTCGGGACCGCCGAGCTCCACCAGGGGTCGGGTTGCGGGTCTTTGAGAAGCTCGCTGCCCCGGCGGACCCGGATGCCGGTCTCGGGGATCTCGGCGAGGTCGGCGAACTCCTTGTACGACGCGGCCGACCAGGCCGTGACCCGTTCCTGGGGGAAGGCGAGGTAGGGGTACCAGAGAGCGGCCGCAACGGATGAAGTCGTTTCGGTGGGGAGATCGCGCGCCACTACCTGGACGTCGTGACCGGCCTCCGCCAACCGCACGGCGCAGCTGAGCCCGATCACCCCCGCGCCGACGACGAGCACCTTGGTCATGAGGTGATCATTGCGTGCCAGAGGGGCCATTGAGAATCGCGGCCGTCGACTGATGCCGGGAATAGGGCGGTGTACGCTGGGGTTCGACGGGTTAGTTGAAAGTTCTACTAACTGGAGGCCGCCATGCAGTTCGGGATCTTCTCCGTGGGGGACGTCACGACCGACCCCACGACGGGGCGGACGCCGACGGAGGCCGAGCGGATCAAGGCGATGGTGACGATCGCCCAGAAGGCCGAAGAGGCCGGGCTGGACGTGTTCGCGACCGGCGAGCACCACAACCCGCCGTTCGTGCCGTCGTCGCCGACCACGATGCTGGGCTATGTCGCGGCGAAGACCGAGCGCCTGATCCTGTCGACGTCCACGACGCTGATCACGACGAACGACCCGGTGAAGATCGCCGAGGACTTCGCCATGTTGCAGCACCTCGCGGACGGGCGCGTGGACCTCATGATGGGCCGTGGCAACACCGGCCCGGTCTATCCCTGGTTCGGGCAGGACATCCGGCAGGGCATCCCGCTGGCGATCGAGAACTACCACCTGCTGCACCGGTTGTGGCGTGAGGACGTCGTCGACTGGGAGGGCAAGTTCCGTACGCCGCTGCAAGGTTTCACCTCGACGCCGCGCCCCCTGGACGGCGCGCCCCCGTTCGTCTGGCACGGCTCGATCCGGAGCCCCGAGATCGCCGAGCAGGCCGCGTACTACGGGGACGGGTTCTTCGCCAACAACATCTTCTGGCCGAAGGAGCACTTCCAGCGGCTGATCCAGCTCTACCGGCGCCGGTACGAGCACTACGGGCACGGCTCGGCCGACCAGGCGATCGTCGGGCTCGGCGGCCAGATCTTCATGCGCAAGAACTCCCAGGACGCGGTCAAGGAGTTCCGCCCCTACTTCGACAACGCCCCCGTGTACGGGCACGGACCGTCGCTGGAGGAGTTCACGCGGGAGACGCCGCTGACCGTCGGCAGCCCCCAGGAGGTCATCGAGCGGACCCTCCAGTTCCGGGACTACTTCGGCGACTACCAGCGGCAGTTGTTCCTGGTGGACCACGCCGGACTGCCGCTCAAGACCGTCCTGGAGCAGCTCGACCTGCTCGGCGAAGAGGTCGTGCCGGTGCTGCGCAAGGAGTTCGAGGCCCTGCGGCCCAGCCACGTGCCGGCCAGTGCGCCCGGCCATCTGGAGCTGGTGGCGGCCAACGACGCGAAGAAGGAGACGACCCGATGAGCACGCTGGCCGTCGTGTCGGCGGGCCTGCGGGACCCGTCGTCCACCCGCCTGCTGGCCGACCGGCTCGCGGCGGCGACCGTACGGTCCCTCGGCGAGGACACCGAGGTCGTGCACGTGGCGCTGCGCGATCACGCGCACGACCTGACCAACAACCTGCTCACCGGGTTCCCGGCGGGCGAGCTGCGCGGGGCGGTCGAACGCGTGGCGGGCGCCGACGGGCTGATCGCGGTGACGCCGGTCTTCAACGCGTCCTACAGCGGGCTCTTCAAGACGTTCTTCGACGTCCTGGAGCCCGGAACGCTGGAGGGCAAGCCGGTGCTGATCGGCGCGACGGGCGGGACCGCGCGGCACTCGCTGGCGCTGGAGTTCGCCGTGCGGCCGATGTTCGCCTACCTGCGGTCGCTCGTGGTCCCCACCGCGGTCTTCGCCGCCACCGCCGACTGGGGCGCGGCCGGTGAGGCCGCCGGGGGTCTGGTCGAACGGGTCGACCGTGCCGGTGCCGAGCTCGCGGGGTTGATCGCCGGACGCGCGCCTGCCGTCGAGTCCGATCCGTACGACGACCCGATCCCGTTCGAGCGACTGCTGGCCGGTCAGTGACCGGCCGCGAGCCGTCGTAGCTCCGCGGCGGCTTCGGGGGAGTGGGGAGCGGCCTCGGCGGCGAGGCAGAGCGCGGCCAGCGTGATCGTGGCCGCGCTCCCGTCATCGTGGCCGAGACCGGCCATCAGCCGGTCGCCGACCTTGAGAAACCACGCGCGGACGCGGCGATCCATCGATGGTGCCAGCCCGTGAAGTGTGTCGCGCAGATCCGCCAGGTCGACCGGTGCAGTGGGGATGGGCGGTTCGGCCTGAGTGCCTTTGGCGAGTGAACGGTTGAACGTGTCGGCGAACGCGTCCCAGTCGCGAGGCGCTTCCGGGCCTTCGGCGCGGAGTGCCTCCAGCCCCGCCGCCAGGGCGTTCTCCAGCGCCGTGCCGAAAACGACGTCGTAGACGTCCTCACCACGGACGAGCATCTGATCGGCCGGGCGCACCCGCGCGACGCTCAGCGCGATTCCGGCGGCGAGCTCGTGGAGGGCGGCGAGCTCGCTTTCGATCACCGAGACGCGTTCGCGGGCCTCGCCGAGCCGTCTTTCGAGGATGGGCAGGTCGTCCAGCCCATCCAACACGCGGTCGAGCTCCCTCGAAGCCGTCCGGCCCAGCTGGTCGACCTGGTGAAGATCGACCTTCTCGTAGCTCTCCTCCGCGAGCCGGCCGACTTCTTCGGAGACGCGCAGCATGCGCTCGTAGTCGAGGTCGACTTCGGTGCCGGCCTCGGCGCTGGGAGCCGGCGTCCACGCGGCGCCGACGGACTCCTTGGACGGCGGCGGCAGCGGCGCGAATTCCTGGGCCTCGTGGAGGAGGCGGGTGTGGGCGTCGTCGGTGGCATGGACGGCGTCGAACGCGCTGGTCACCGCCGCGTCGAGGGTGCGGATCCGCTCGATCACCGGGGTGAGCGCGAGCGTGCGGGCGAGATCCTCGAAGCGGGCCAGGCGGTGCTCGCGGCGTTCGGCCCGTTCGCGCGCCACGTCCGCCGCCCTGGCCAGGAGCGGCCGCGGGACTCCCTCGTCCAGCACCGGCACCAGATAGAGATACGACTCCAAGGCCTCGATGGCCAGCCTCAACAGGGCGTGCACCCGCGCGGCGAGCAGGGCGTACGGCACCGCGGTCATGTCATCCGCCATGTCGGTGACCTTTGATCGACTGGACTTATGAGGGAGTATGGAAGATGCGGGGCGTTCCGGGTAGTCCGGCCGGATCCAGGCGGCAGAGCCTCATCGGAGGTTCGACGCCGGCGGAGCAAGATCGGTTTCCTTCGAACGGGGTGAACTCACCCACAAAACCGCAGGTCAAAAATATCTTGATTGATTTGCGCGAGTCACCGTACGCTCTACGCGAGCAATCAAACGGCCGACGCCGGTGGATCTTGAATCCAGGTGTCCGGCCCCGAGGAGCCAGAGAGGTGGTGTGCGGTCCGGTGAGCAACATGTTGACGAAATCACAGCTGTCCTGGACTGACGCCTGCCTGCGCTCCTCCACTCCCTGGTCGACGTATACCGCTGAGTCCGGCCTCTCGCCATTGAGCATCGCGCTCGGTGGCGCGGCGGCACGACCTGGCGGCGGCATGGAGCTCCTTGAGCGGCGCGAGGCGCGGCTCATGCGAGCGCGGCGGCTGTCCGGCGATGACTCCGTCATTCGCACGGGACGACTGTGCAAGCAGCAAGTCCAGGACGAGCAGGGGACGACTGTCTTCGATCACCTCAATGAAGACACCAGCCCCACCGCTCCGGCCACGGCCCACGTGGGCGTCACCGTCAAGGGTGGCGTGCTGGGTCCGTACCCCTGGAGGCGACCGGTCTAACAAGACACGGCAAGCCCCCAGGGCCGCGGATCCAGATACCGGATCCGCGGCCCTTCTTATTTGCCCAGACAACCCACGACACACCCGTTGAGATCCAACGAGAGGAACAAGGGTGACTGAGATGCAGGGGGTTCTCGCCGTGAGCGAGGAGGACCTCACCCTTCCATGCCGGACCGACCCGGAGCTCTTCTTCGCCGAGGCTCCCGCCGACGTCGAGCTGGCCAAGGCCATGTGCCTGGAGTGCCCGCTCCGCAAGGCCTGCCTCGCCGGCGCCATCGAGCGTGCCGAGCCCTGGGGCGTCTGGGGCGGCGAGCTGTTCGTCCGCGGTGTGATCGTCGCGCGCAAGCGGCCCCGTGGCCGTCCGCGCAAGCACCCGCGTCCGGACGAAGTGGCCGTGTGAGGGACACATGACCACCACGCCGATACTCGACCGTATGAACCCGGGGAGCGCGGTCCCCGTACAAGGACTGCGCCCCCGGGTTTCCAGGGAGAAAGAGATGATCTTGCTTAGCCAGGAACTGTCCCGCGCACGAATACGGGACATGGACCAGGAGATCGCGCAGCTCCAGTTGGCCGCGCGAGTACGGGCGCGCCGGCGCGCGCGCCGCGACGCCCAGGCCCGTGCGGCCCGGGTTCGCCGCATCCTCCTGGCCCGCTGATCGCTGATCGCCGGCCCGGCCGGCCGCGGGGACCCGGCCGGACCGGCGATCGCCTCGGTCACGGACCGCCCGGCCGTCACCGGTGATCGCCTTCGGTACGGACCGCCCGGTCGCACCGGCCTGACCCTGTCGGCCGGCCCGCCCGTTAAGCCGGTCCGGCCGAAGCGAACCCGGAATCGGATCCCGTACGTGCATCGGGTGCGTACGGGAACCTGCCAGCTTTCTTGGAGGGATCCTGCCGCCCCACTGGCAGAGATCCTGTCCGACCGGTCGCAGGCCACCGCCCGCCCTTCTTGGATGGTTTGGCGGACGGACGGCCTCCCGGTCGGCGCCCCGCGCGCCTGAGGTTCTACGCCACCTCTCCTCGGCGCGCACGACAGCGGGCCCCGTCGCACCTCATCAGTGCGACGGGGCCCGCTCGGCTTCTCAGCCGGTCAGCCTGCCAGTTCGGTGTCGACGCTGGTGTCGATGGGGGAGTCGTCATCGTCGTCGGCGAAGCCCGGGACCCACCTGAGGGACTCGGCGCGGGCCGGGATCTCGCATTCGAGCTGGCACAGCACGCCGGTGCCGGCCGACAGCACCCGGTGGACGATCACGTACTGGGGCGGCAGGTTGAGCTGCCGGACGACGTTCGTCGGGCGCAGGTCGGTGACCTTGGCG
This sequence comes from Spirillospora sp. NPDC048911, assembly GCF_043198015.1. NCBI lineage: Bacteria > Bacillati > Actinomycetota > Actinomycetes > Streptosporangiales > Thermomonosporaceae > Spirillospora > Spirillospora sp. NPDC048911. The sequence goes on from NZ_JBICUD010000012.1 coordinate 405,351, forward strand.
GCCATGTCGCGCAGCCACTCGCGGTTGAACTTGAACGTCTCGTTGATGAACGGCTCGGTGATCGGGGCCAGGAACATCTGGAGCGACTCGGTGTCGACGGTGACGCCCTCGCGGATGAAGTCCTCGTCGCGCAGCGCGTCCTCGATCTGGCCGATGTCGTCCAGCGTGCCGATGCGCAGCAGGCGGCCCATCCGGTGCTGGAACTCCGCCGGGACGCGGTCGACCGCGCCGAAGTCGAGGACGCCGAGGCGGCCGTCGGCCAGGATGCGGAAGTTGCCCGGGTGGGGGTCGCCGTGCAGCATGCCCGCGCGCTTGGGCCCCGACAGCAGGAACCGGCAGTAGAGCAGCGCGGCGTGGTCGCGCTCGTCCTGCGACCCCGACGAGATGATCTTCGAGAGCGGGGTGCCGTCGATCCACTCCGTGACCAGGACGTGCCCGGCCTGGGCGACGACCTCGGGGATGTAGAAGTCCGGGTCGTCGGCCGGGAACCCCGCGCGCATCCGGCGCTGCGAGTCGGCCTCGATCGTGTAGTCGAGCTCCTCGATGACCCGTTCCTTCAGCTCGGCGAGCATCGACTTGACGTCGAGCCCCGGCATCAGGATCCCGAAGAGCTTGCCGAGCCGCGCGAGCTGGTTGAAGTCGCTGATGAGCGCCTTGCCCGCGCCCGGGTACTGGACCTTGACAGCGACCGCGCGGCCGTCCTTCCAGACGGCCTTGTGCACCTGGCCGATCGACGCGGCGGCGGCCGGCCTGTCGTCGAACGACTCGAACTCGTCCCGCCAGTGCTCGCCGAGCCCCTCCGCGAGCACCTTGTGCACGGCGGCGGCGGGCAGCGGCGGCGCGGCCTCCTGGAGCTTGGTCAGCGTGGCCCGGTAGGGCCCGGCGATCTCCGGCGGCAGCGCGGCCTCGAAGATCGACAGCATCTGGCCGAGCTTCATCGCCCCGCCCTTGAGCTCGCCGAGCACCTTGAAGAGCTGCTCGGCGGTGCGCTGCTGGATCTCCATGGCGACGGCCTCGGCGGGTTTGCCCAGCGTGCGTTTCCCGACCCCGAGGGCGGTGCGCCCGGCGAAGCCGAGCGGGAGGGACGCCAGCTTTGCGGACCGCGTCACCGCGCGGCGGGGAAGATCGCTCACAGGTTCATTCTCGGTGATCGCCCCTGCTTCTCGCTACGACGCCCCGGAAACAGTTGTGCGAGTGAGCTCGGGCACAATCACCGGACCTGCACAGATACGGTAAGTGTGCGCTTTCTCACCCTCCTCTCGCGGGCCCCCGCGATACTGTGCGCGCCATGTCCGATGCGCTGTCCGATGTGCTGCTGGTGGAAAACCGTCCCGGCGGAGTCGCCGTCCTCACGCTGAACGACCCCGACCGGCGGAACGCGATGTCCGACGAGATGACGGCGGCATGGAAGGACGCCATCTCGCGACTGCGGGCCGACAAGCACCTTCGCTGCGTCGTCGTGACCGGCGCCGGAAGCGCGTTCACCTCGGGCGGAGACCTCTCCTGGCTCGCCGACACCAACGCGATCGCCGTACCGCCCCTCCGCGACCGGATGCTGGAGTTCTACCGGACCTGGCTGGCGATCCGGGACCTCGAAGTGCCCACCATCGCCGCCGTCAACGGCCACGCCGTCGGCGCCGGATTCGCCCTCGCCCTGGCCTGCGACCTGCGCTACGCCGCCGCCGACGCCAAACTGCTCGTCCCGTTCACCGCGCTCGGCCTCCACCCGGGCATGGCGACCACCTGGCTGCTGCCCGAGGTCGCGGGCCTCCCGCTCGCCCGCGAGCTGCTCTTCACCGGCCGCGCCGTCACCGGCACCGAGGCCGAGTCGCGTGGCTTGATCAACCGCGCCGTCCCCCGCGAGTCGGTGCTGGCCGAGGCCCTCTCCGTCGCCGAACGCGTCGCCGCCCAGGCCCCGATCGCGACCCGCCTGACCAAGGTGGCCCTCGCGAACGGAGGCCACGCCGACCTGGACGCCGCGCTCCGCTGGGAGTCGCTGGCCCAGCCGGTCACCATGAGCTCCCGCGACATGCTCGAAGGCATCAACGCCCAGCGCGAAAGGCGCCGCCCGAACTTCACCGGCGAATAGGCCTCCGCCGTGCCGGCCGGTGCTTGGCCGGGCGCATCGTGGAGCCGTCCGGACGGACGGGGATCGCGCCGGGCGGTTCCTTGCCGGCGTGGACGCGGTAGGCGGCCGCCGCCCTCCTGCGGGCCTTGTGCTTGGCCCACTGACCGGCCAGCATGCCCGCCACCATCGGGGCGGCCACGTTGATCACACGGACGGCGGCCGACGCCGAGACGCCGTAGCGGCGCGCCACCTTGCGGGTGAGCGGCCGCAGGACCCGGCCGGCCAGGCGTCCGATGACCATGCCGCTCACGCCGGTCCCGACGCGCGCGGCGGCCGAACGCCGGACTTCCTCTTTTGGCGAAACCCCCTCGGGAACGCCCCTCTCGCGCTTGCTCACAGTGCCCCCCGTACTCGACTGCAGTCGGTACTTACCCAGGGGAAACACAGGAAAGCCCCGGTCGCCGGGCCTCCGCTTCCCTTCCCCAAACGAAGCGGCTTCCCGGCGGCCGGAGCCGTCTCGGACCCCGACAGTAGGAGGGGCTCCGGGGGCCGTCAACGGGCCCATGTGGAAAGCATGTGGAGGCGCCTGGGGACGCCTCGGGGTGTTGCTGTGGAAAGCGCGGGGAGACGCTGTGGAAACTCTTTGGGGATTGGTAAAAACACTGGTGCTGACCTGGGATGATGCCAAACACCCCCTGTGGAGGACGCAAAATTTTAGGTACGGTTCTGGGGTGCCCCCCAACGTTGAGGTCCGCCGTAGCAATCGACGTCGGCGGACGGTGTCCGCCTACCGCGACGGCGACAAGGTCGTCGTGATGCTGCCCTCCCGGCTGAGCAAGGCCGAGGAGGAACAGTGGATCACGACCATCCTCGAACGCCTGGCCGAGCGCGAACGCCGCCGGCGTCCCAGCGACGCCGACCTCGAGGCCCGGGCGCGCGAGCTCTCCCGGCGCCACCTGGCCGGCCGCGCCGAGCCCGCCAGCGTGCGCTGGGTCGCCAACCAGCGCACCCGCTGGGGGTCGTGCACGCCGGACGACGCGACGATCCGGCTCTCCACCCGCCTGCGCGGGATGCCGTCCTGGGTCGTCGACTACGTGCTGGTCCACGAGCTCGCCCACCTGCTGATCCCCGGCCACGGGGCCGACTTCTGGGCGCTGGTGGGCAACTACCCCAAGACCGAGCGGGCCCGCGGCTACCTGGAGGGCGTCGCCGCGGCCGAGCACCTCCCGCTGGCGGACGAGGGCGACGTGCCCGACGATCTCACCCACGGGGTCGCGGGGTGACCGTCCGCTACGCCGCGGTCCTCTCCGTTCCGTCCCCGCACCGGCCGAGCCCGCCGGGGGCCGATCCCGGCGAGTTCCGGCTCGCCCTGCTGGAAGACACCTACGAGGTGGTCGCGGGGCTGGAGCTGGTCAAGCCCGCCCTGGTGCTGAGCCCTCCCCACCAGCCCGACGCCGAGGCGATCACCTGGCCGGGCACCTTGATCGTCCGAGAGGACACCCTGCCCGGCGCCTTCGCCGCCCTCCACGCGGCCGGGGCCGAGGAGGCCGCGCTGCTGGCGCCGGACGCCCCCGATCTCCCGCCACTCCTGCTGGGCAAGCTCTTCCGCGCCCTCGGCAGCGCCCCGTCGGCCGCCTGCCAGTCGGAAGGCGGCGGTCTGGTGGCCCTCGCCGCCCGGCTCCCGCTCCCGGACTGGCTGGCCACCGCCCTCAAGGACACCGATCTCGACGTCCCCGACGCGCTCGCCCGCCTCCGCGCCGCCGCGCCGCGTCCCGGCCAGATCCCGCAGGGCCCCTCCTGGCACCGCCTCCGCGCCCCGGAAGATCTCCGCCTCCTCGACCCGGGGCTGGAGGGCTGGGAGACCACCCGGGCCCTCCTGGAAGGCCATCCCCTCTCCTAGCCCCCCGTTTCGGACGTCCTGAGAGCGGTCTTAGACCGCTCTCACCTCGTGTTCAGGTCGTGCGCCGACGTTGGTGGTGACGACGACGGACCGAGGGGGAGGCCGAACATGACCATGCCGAGCACCGAGGGCCGGCGCATCCTGGTGGCCGACGACGACGAGGCGGTCCGCTCGGCGCTGGAACGCGTCCTGCGCTTCAACGGCTACGAGGTGGAGTTGGCCGCCGACGGCCTGGAGACCCTCGACGCGATCGACCGGGCCAGGCCCGACGCCGTGGTGCTGGACTGGATGATGCCGCAGCTGGACGGGCTCGGGGCCTGCCGGATGCTACGGGGCCGGGGCGACGACCTGCCCGTGCTGCTGCTGACGGCGCGCGACCAGCTCGGCGACCGCGTCGCCGGGCTGGACGCGGGCGCCGACGACTACCTGGCCAAGCCGTTCGAGCTGGAGGAGCTGATGGCGCGGCTGCGGGCGCTGCTGCGGCGCTCCCGCGGCTTCGGGGAGGGGCCGGACGGGGACGGCCCCGAGGAGATCCTGCGGTTCGCGGACCTGGTCATGAACGTCGACACCCGGGAGGTGCGGCGCGGCGACCGGGTCCTGCACCTGACGCGCACCGAGTTCAACCTGCTGGAGGTGCTGCTGCGGCGGCCGCGCCGGGTCCTGGAGCGGACGCGGATCCACGAGGAGGTCTGGGGCTTCGACTTCGGGCCCTCGTCCAACTCGCTGCACGTCTACATCGGCTACCTGCGCCGCAAGACCGAGGAATGCGGCGGGCCGAGGCTGATCCACACCGTCCGGGGGGTCGGCTACTCCCTGCGTGAGGACCCGGCGTGATCAGGCGCCCTTCCCTTTCCCTGCGGGCGCGGGTGGCGCTCCTGGCCGCCGGGGCGGTGATCGCCGCGATCATGGTCACCTCGGTCGTGTCGTTCACCATGTTCGCCGGGCGCCTGCGCGGCGAGGTCGACCGGAACCTGATCGGGCAGGCGCGGACGCTCGCCGACAACGCCAACGGCCGCCCCACCGACAGCCACGACACCGACCTGCTGGCGGCGCTGGACATGAGCATGGCGACGGTGCGCGACGGCAAGATCATGCAGCCGCCGGGCACACGGGCCCCCGCGCCGGTCGACCTGGCCGCCGTCCGGCGGGTCTCGGCGCCGGACGGCCCGCGCTTCGTGCTGGCCGACGGGCATTCGCGGGGCGTCCACATGCGGGTGATCACCATCCACGCGCACGACGGCACCGTGATCGTCCTCGCCCGCTCGCTGACCATGCTCGACCGGACGCTCACCGGCTTCCAGTACGTGACCCTCGCCGTCGGCGCGGGCGGGGCCCTGCTGGCGGGCGTCGCAGGCGTCGCGGTCGCCGGCGCCGGGCTGCAGCCCGTCCGCAGGCTGACCCGGGCGGCGGCGGGCATCGCCCGCACCCAGGATCTCACCACCGAGCCGATCCGCGTCTCCGGCGACGACGAGATCAGCCGGCTCGCGGGCAGCTTCAACGCGATGCTCGCCGCGCTCAACCGCTCCCGGGAACGCCAGCGCCGCCTCGTCGCGGACGCCGGGCACGAGCTGCGGACACCGCTGACCAGCCTGCGCGCCAACATCGACCTGCTGATCCAGGCGCGCGCCAACCCCGGCCGTTCGCTGCCGCACGGCAGCCACGACGCGCTGCTCGCCGACGTCAGGGCCCAGCTCCGCGAGCTGACGAACCTGGTCGGCGACCTGGTCGAGCTGTCCAGGGACGAGGGGCAGGTGCCGAGCCGCACGCGGGTCCGGCTCGACCGGCTCGTGCTGGCGGCGGTGGAGCGGGTGCGGCTGCGGGCACCCGCCGCGACGTTCCAGGTCGAACTGGAGCCCTGGCCGGTGGACGGCTCGGAGCGCGAGCTCGTCCGGGCCGTCACGAACGTCCTGGACAACGCCGTCAAGTTCAGCCCGCCGGACGGGACCGTCCAGGTGACGTTGAGGAACGGGGAGCTGATCGTGGCGGACGAGGGCCCGGGGATCCCCGAGCGGGACCTGCCGCTGGTGTTCGAGCGCTTTCACCGGGCGCCCGAGGCCCGGGCCCTGCCGGGCTCGGGCCTCGGGCTGGCGATCGTCCGGCACACCGCTGAACATCACGGCGGCGAGGTGTCCGCCGCGAACCGTCCCGGCGGCGGGGCGCTCGTCCGGCTCCGCCTCCCCGCCGCCCCCTGATCCGCGTTCAGGCCGGTCAGTGTGGCGCTGGGGCCGGCGCGGGTTGATCGCTGGGTGCCGTTGGGTCCCCTTGGACGTGGTCAAGGGTGATGATCTGGTCGGCCTCGGGGGCCAGGTGCAGGTCGTGGGTGATGAGGATGGTGGTCCGCCCGGCCATCAGGCGGCGCAGCGGCTCCAGGACGTTGCGCGCCGTCCGCGCGTCGAGGCCGGTGGTGGGCTCGTCCAGGACGAGGACGGGCGCGTCGCGCACCATGGCGCGGGCGATGCCGATCCGGCGGCGCTGCCCGCCCGACAGCAGCCGTCCTTGCCGGCCCACGTCGGTGGCGTAGCCGTCCGGGAGCGCGGTGATGAAGTCGTGGGCGTCGGCGGCGACCGCGGCGGCGACGATCTCCGCCTCGGTGGCGCCGGGGCGGCCGTAGGCGATGTTGTCCCGGACGGTCCCCGAGAACATGAGGGTGTCCTGCTGGAGAACGGTGACGGTGTCGCGCAGTGTGGCGAGGGACAGTTCCTGGATCGGCACGCCGTCGAGGCGGATCCCGCCGGAGTCCGGGTCGTGGAACCGCAGCAGCAGCTTGGTGATCGTGGACTTGCCCGATCCGCTCGGGCCCGTCAGGAGGAGCAGCTCGCCGGGGCCGGCCCGGAAGCGCAGGCGGTCGATCACCGGCCGGGCGGCGCCGGGGTAGCGGAAGGTGACGTCGTCGAACGCGATCCGGCCGCGTCCCGCCACGCGCGTGCGCGGCGCCGGGCCCTCGACGACCGCCGGGCGGGTCCGCAGGACCTCCAGCACCCGGTCGGAGCCCGCTGCGGCCTCGGCGGCGACGAGCGCCAGCTCGCCGAGGCTCTGGATCTGCGGGTACAGGTAGCCGAGGTAGGCGGCGAAGGCCAGCAGGCCGCCGAGCGTGATCCGGCCGGCCGACAGCTCCCAGGCGCCGACGCCGAGGACGACCAGCACGCAGACGGTCTCCACGACCTCCACCAGCGGCCCGTACAGGCTCGACAGCCGGGTCTCGGCCATCTTGGCCTCCAGCCAGCCGCGCCCCTCCCGGTGCAGGCGCCGGGCCTCGGTCTCCTGCCGGTTGTAGGCCTGGACGAGCGGCTGGTTGGACAGGCTCTCCTCGACGGTGCTGGTCATCACACCGTTGCTGAGCCGCTCGCGTCCCGCCGCCTGCCGGAAGCGCCCGGAGAAACCGCGGGTGACGAGCAGGAATACCGGGACGAGCGCGCAGGCCACGAGCGCGAGGTCCCACCGGACGTAGAACGCGGCGGCCACGAAGAACACGGTGCTGACGGCCGCGGTGACCAGCCGCACGAGCCCGGAGGCGACGAGCTCCTCGATCGCCTCGATGTCGTCGGTCAGCCGGGCCATCAGATCGCCCAGCCGGCCCCGGTCGAAGAACTCCGGCGAGAGCCGCTGGACGTGCGCGAAGACCTGGTCGCGCAGCCGCAGCAGGAAGCGCTCGCCGGCCAGCGTCGTCACGTACTCGCCGACGAAGGTCATCAGCGCGGTGACGAGCGCGATGCCGAGCCACGCTCCGGCGGGCGCCCAGAAGGCACCGAGGTCGCGGGCGGCCAGCGCGTCGTCGGTGATGACGCCGAACAGCCAGATCGCGGCGACCTCGCAGGCCGCCGCGGCGATGGCGAGCCCGGCGCCGAGGGCCGGCAGCCTGCGATCGCCCCGCATGAGCGGCCAGAAACGGCGGAACGTCGTGCGGACGGACACCACGGGAGCGGCCGACGGAACGAGTGATCGAGCCACGTCCCCCTCCAATCGATCGGCGCGGACGTCCGTCCGCGCATACAGGACGGGAGCCGGCGGGGGCTGCTGCCTCCCACCGGCTCCCGTCCGACTCACCGCTTACTTGGCGTGCCGCTTGCAGGCCGGCTTACGGCGCTTGTGGCGCTTGGGCGGGGCCGGCTTGACGGGACGCTTGCGCGGGGCGGGGACGATCTTCTTGAAGCTCATCTCGGGTCCTTCCGGTTCCTTTTCGCCGCGTTCGCGGCCTTGCAGAAATGAACTTATACGGTCACTTTGATGACCTTTCATAAACTGCACTGAGCTGCACCGAAGGGAAATCTAAGAAAAAGCTAAATGCCATTTCCGGGGGCTGGAACGCCGGATGCCCCGGTGATCTCTCGATCACCGGGGCATCCGGATCGTGTGTGGGGACGACGGCGCCGGGGTCAGAAGGCGGCGCGGCTCACCAGGCGGCGGACGGCGTCGTCCGTCGGGTCGGGGAGGTGCGCGGCGGGGAACCAGCGGAGGTCGTCGGACTCGTCGCTGATCGCGTGGCGCGCGTTCTCCGGGGCGTAGGCGACGTATTGGACGTCCAGGTGCCAGGAACCCTCGGGGTGGCAGCGCACGGCGTGACGGTCGAGCTGGACGGGGTCTGGACGGAACGCCAGATCGGTAATGCCGGACTCTTCCGTGGCCTCGCGAAGGGCGGCCTCGGCCAGGGTGCGGTCGCCGGGTTCGCAGTGGCCGCCGAGTTGGAGCCAGGCCTTGACCTTGCTGTGCAGGGTCAGCAGGACCTGGGTGCCGGTGGCGTCCAGGACCAGGGTGCTGGCGGTGATGTGCCCGGGGACGCACGCGCGCCACGTGCCGTCGGCGTGTTCGTCCAGGTGCCGCAGGAAGTCGTGGCGGAGCCGATCCTGGTGGGGATCGGGCGCCCGCCACGACTTCAGGACGCGCACGGCATCGGTGTGCAACGCGTCGATGGCCGGTGGCCGGGTCACGTCCTGCCTATGCGCGGGTAGAGCGAGTTGGCCGGATGGCGGCGCCGGCGCTCATGGTCGGTCGGGCGCTGCCAGCAGAGTGAGGCACGGGCGATCCGGCGCCTGATCACCACCGAGGAGGTCCCCGGGTCGATCAGGCAGCCGTTCACGCGTGACCGGGCCCGGTACCTCACGAGCCCGCTTCGGGGTCGTCGCCGCGGTCGTCCGGGTCGCGGTCGTCCGAGTCGTCGCTGCCGTCCGGGCCGCCATCCTCGGAAGGAGGCTTCTCCTCGGAGCGGGGCCGCTCCTCGGTGAGGGCGGAGATGTCGAGGTCGGACAGGCCCTCCAGCTCGGGCTTGCCGTGCACGAAGCCCTCGGGATCGTCCAGGTCTTCCGTGGTCGGCAGCAGGTCGGGGTGCTCCCAGACCGCGTCGCGCCCCTGGACGCCGCGTACCTCGGTGAGGGTCCGCCAGAGGGCGCCGGCCTCGCGGAGGCGGCGCGGGCGGAGTTCGAGGCCCACCAGGGTGGCGAACGTGCGCTCGGCGGGACCGCCGGTGGCGCGGCGCCGCCGGACGGCCTCGGCCAGCTTGACCGCACCCGGCAGGCGGCCGTCGGCGACCTCGTTGACCACGGTGTCGATCCAGCCCTCGATCAGGGCGAGGATGGTCTCCAGCCGGGCCAGCGCCGCCTTCTGCTGCGGGGTCTCCTCGGGCTGGAGGCTGATCTCGCCGCCGAGCGCCTCCTGGAGCGCCTCCGGGTTGGAGATGTCGAGGCCCTGGACCGCCTGCTCGATGCCCGACAGGTCGACGGTGATGCCGCGCGCGTAGTCGTCGACCGCGCCCAGGATGTGGGCCCGCAGCCACGGCACGTGCGCGAACAGGCGCTGGTGCGCGGCCTCGCGCAGCGCCAGGTAGAGCCGGACCTCGTCGTCGGAGACCTCCAGGCCCTCGCCGAACGCGTCGACTCCGGCGGGCAGCAGCGCGCCCACCCCGTCGGGGGCGAGGGGGAGCCCGACGTCGGCCGAGCCGACGACCTCGCGGGCCAGCGCGCCCAGCGCCTGCCCGGCCTGGCCGCCCACCATGGCCCCGGCCATCTGCTTGACCATGCCGATCAGCGGGCCTGCCATCGCCTGCATCTCGGCGGGGATGTCGCCCGCGCCGCCGAGCGCGCCGCCCATGGACTCGACCATGCGGGTGGCGATCGGGTCGCACACCTTCGCCCAGACCGGCAGCGTCTGCTCGATCCACTCCGACCGGCTCCAGGCCTGCGGCTTCTTGATGCCGGCGGGCAGCGTCGTGCCCTCGTCCAGCCACAGGTCGGCCAGCCGCAGCGCCTCCTCGACCTGGCGCCGCTCGGCGTCCACGATCGACGGGTCGCCCTGCTCGACCACGGAGTGGCGGGCGATGTTCTTGGCCAGGTCCCAGTTCAGCGGCCCGGCGTCGGGCCCCCCGGGCGCGCCCTGGCTGCCGATCATGTCGGCGAATCGGTGCAACATGTCGGCGAACTGCTGCATGTCGCCGCCCATGGCCTTGAATGGGTCCTGGGGCTTGTCGTCGTCACCGTCTCCTGGACGGTTGAAGCCGAACGGAGTGTCACTCATACGTTCGCCCCTGGGCATGATGGGCTCATACCGGCCACGTTAGCCGGTCCTGGCGAACTCGCGTACACAAGGAAGGGGGCGCCTCCGTGGCAACGGGCAAGGTTCGCCCTCGGCGTAGCAAGGGTCCGGTCGTCGCCGTCACCGGGGCGGCCACCGGAGCGGGGCGGCTGCTGGCCGCGCGGCTCGCCGAGCGGGCTGTACACGCCGACGAAGTCGGTTCGGAGGGCGCGGGGGGCCGGGGCCCCTCGGGCCACAAGGTACGCAAGGTCGTCGCCATCGACGGCCATCGCGGAGATGTGCCGGGCGTCACATGGCGTGTCGTCGACATCCGCGATCCGCTGCTGTCGAACCGGCTGTCGGACGTGGACGTGATCGTGCACGCCGACATCGAGAGCTCCCCCGAGCTCGATCCGCGGGAGCGCCGCACCCACAACGTGCGCGGCGCGCAGACCGTCGTCACCGCCGCGGCCGCCGCCCGGGTGCGCCGCGTGATCCTGGTGACGAGCGCGATGGTCTACGGGGCGGGCCCGGACAACGAGGTCCCCCTGAACGAGGACGCGCCGCTCCTCGCCGAGGCCAACGCCAGCATCGCGGGCGACTTCCTGGAGATCGAGGATCTCGCCGCGAACGCGCCGGTCACCCATCCGGGCCTGGAGGTCACGGTCGTCCGGCCCGCCGCCCTCGTCGGGCCCGGGATCGACACCGTGATGACCCGGCACTTCGAGGCGCCCCGGCTGCTGTCGGTCAAGGGCAGCACGCCGGCCTGGCAGTTCTGCCACGTCGAGGACCTGGCGTCGGCGCTGGAGATGGTGGTCGTCGCCGAGGTTCCCGGGCCGGTCGCGGTCTCCTGCGAGGGCTGGCTCGGCTCGGCGGAGGTCTCCGAGATCACCGGCAAGCGGAGCTTCGAGCTGCCCGCCGCCGTCACGTTCGGCATGGCGCAGCGCCTGCACCGCCTCGGCATGACCCCGGCGCCCGCCACGGACCTGCACTACGTGACGTACCCGTGGGTCGTCGACGCCGCCCGTCTGCGCGAGGCCGGCTGGAAGCCCGCGTACGACAACGCGACGGCGCTCCGCGTGCTCATGGACGAGAGCGCGGGCCGGCACGCCGTCGTCGGCCGTCGTGTGGGCGGCAAGGAGGCCACGATGGCCACCGCGGCGGGCGCCACCGTCGCCGCCATCGGTGCGGCGGCCGCCATCCGCCGCGCGCGCAAACGCCGCCGCTGACAAGGCGGGCACTGACAAGGCGGGCACTGACAAGGCGGGCACTGACAAGGCGGGCACTGACAAGGCGGGCACTGACAAGGCGGGCACTGACAAGGCGGGCACTGACAAGGCGGGCACTGACAAGGCGGGTGCTGACAAGGCGGGCACTGACAAGGCGGGCACTGACAAGGCGGGCACTGACAAGGCGGGCACTGACAAGGCGGGCACTGAC
>NZ_JBICUD010000013.1:0-272710 GCF_043198015.1 Spirillospora sp. NPDC048911
GCCACGGGGCGGCCAGACATCAATCTGCCTGACCGATAAAGGCACTGGCTTTTAACACGCTGTTGAGTTCTCAAGAAACGGACACCCACCGCGCCAGACCACCGCATCCGCGGCGCCCGGCTCCGGGGCAACCCTGCTAACTTACCTTGTCATTCTCCCCTGTCAAGTCGATCTTGTGAAGATCTTTTTGACGAGTGGAGAGCGACGTAGTCCCGACGTGCCGAGGCACACAGATCAAAGATCTGTGACTTCGTCTCGTTGGGGCGCCCATCGGGCCGGCCACCTTGCGGCGTCCTGACATCCCGTTCCGGGCTGGCCAGACCATCGTACAGCAGTCCGAGTGAAGCTCGAACCGGTTTTCCGATCTGGACTCCCCCAGGGCCGTCCGCCTCTCGGCGTCCCGCATCCCTCGGGGCAGGCAAGACATTAAGCCGCCTTGTCCAAAGCGTCAAATCGGAGTGACGGGCGAGCGGCTGGAGTCCAAAACTTCGCAGGTCATCCACTACATTCCGCGCTTTCCGTTGCGCTACGGTTCGCTCAGCCGCGCCCCGGGTCGTCCTGGTGACGCTGTCCGGAAGGGGATGCCGTTGAACGTTTCGGCGGAGCGACGTGTGGTCGCCGCGACGATGGGCCCCACCATCCATGACGTTCACGCCTGGCGGTTCACGGTCGTTCCGGGGCTCATCGAGGTGCGGGCGGATCAGGCCCGGTTCCGGCCCGCGCATGACCCGGCCGGCCGTGGTCTGCACATCAGTTGCGGTGCGGCGCTGGTCAATCTGCGGCTCGCGGCGGCCCAGCTCGGCCATGACGCGGTCGTCCGGTTGCTTCCGGACTCCGAACGGCCCACGCTGCTGGCGGCGGTGCGGCTGGCGGGCCGCCGTCATCGGGTGACCCGGTCCGAGCGGCTTCTCTTCGCCGCGACGTTGCGGCCTTTCGCGGCGGGACGGCCGGCCGCCGGGAGTCCGCCCACGCTTCCCGTCCTCAACGAGCTGGCTGAAGCGGCCCGGCTTGAAGGCGCGGCGCTGCACACGCTTCCGGTGACGAGTGGGGACGGTTTCCAGAAGGCCGTCCTCACCACGCAAGGGGACTCCCCCGCCGAGTGGCTCCGGGCGGGCCAGGCACTTCAGCGTGTCCTGCTGTCAGGAGTGGGCCGTTCGGTCTCCGCGTCGTTCGTGTACGACGTGATCGACGTTCCCGGTGTTCGGGACCTCGTCCAGCATGGCGACGTCCCGCAGGTCGTGCTCGAACTCACAGCGAGCACGCCGCCCGCGTCAACCGTCCTGCCCGAGGGGCCGGAACGCCGTCAGCACGAACGACAGGGTGACTCGGGCCGGGTCGGGTAGCTTCTCCACCCGTTCAGCAAGTTCCTCCGCCGGAATGTGATGCGCGCTCGGTCCCATTCCCACGACCATCGCTACGTCGTCCCGGCTCAAGGACACCTCGGTCTCGAGGTGCTCCCGTGACACCGGCTGGAAGTAGCCGCCGAGAGCGAGTTCCATCCGCTCGGTCTTCTCCTCGCCGACGGACAGCAGCCCTAGTGACTCCACCAGGGAGCCCAGATGACGTTCCGTGGGCGCGACCACGTGCAGGACACCGCCTGGCCGCAACACCCGATGGAACTCCGGCGCGTTGCGCGGCGCGAAGACGTTGATGATGGCGTCAACGCTCTCGCTGCGGACGGGTAGCGGTCGCCACAGGTCGGCTACAGCAGCACCGACGTTCGGGTGGGCTCGGGCCGCCCGCCTTGCCGCGTACTTGGAGATGTCGAGCGCCAGCCCCACCGCTTCCGGGAGCCGGTCCAGCACGGTACGCAGGTAGTAGCCGGTGCCCGCGCCCGCGTCCAGGACGCACCGCCCGCCCTCGTCACTCACCCGCTGCGCGAGCAGGTCGGCTGTAGGGGCGAAGTGCCCTGCGCTGAGGAAGGCCTCACGTGCGGCCACCATCTCGGTCGTGTCGGCCGTTCCGGCGCGCGCGTCGCCAGGCAGGAGATTCGCGTAACCCTGCCTGGCGATGTCGAACGAATGTCTGGAGGGGCATCGCAACGCCCCCTCCGCCAAAGCGAGATCTGCTCCGCACAGCGGGCACACCAGGTATTCGACGATGTCGGCCAGCACCGGTCCATCATCGACCACGGACGAAAGGAGTCTGGTCGCGACCCCCGCCTCACCCTGAGGGAGTTCAGGAAACGCGACGCGAAGACCCGGTCAGGAGCCGAGACGGGCTCGGACGTCGTCCATGTCGAGACCGCGGACCTGCTCGATGACGTTCTCGAGTACCGGCTCGGGCAGCGCGCCCGGCTCGGCGAACACGATCACGCCGTCGCGGATCGCCATCAGCGTCGGGATGGAGGCGATGCCGAACCGCTCGGAGAGCTCCGGCTGGGCCTCGGTGTCGACCTTGGCGAAGGTGATGTCCTCGTGCTTGCCCGCGGACTTCTCGAAGACCGGGGCGAACCGCCGGCACGGTCCGCACCACGCCGCCCAGAAGTCGACCAGCACGATGCCCTCGCCCTGGGCCACCTCATCGAAGTTCTCAGCGGTCAGTGTGACCGTCGCCATGTCGTTTTCTCCTCGGTCGGGGTACAGGACGGTAGAGCGGCGAACAGCTCCGCAGTATTCCCCAACCGGGAATCACAGAGCTGTAATGAGCGTTCTCCTCCTAGGGAGATCGCATCGGAGAAGGGTCAGGATGGCTGCAACCCGTATCAAGGGCGACAGGATCGACGCCCCCGATAAGGACCTTGTCGGGGCGTACCTCGACCGGATCGGCCGCACGCCGCTGCTCGACGCGGTGGAAGAGGTCGACCTGGCCAAGGCGATCGAAGGGGGACTGTACGCCGAACAGCTGCTCGAGGACGGCACGCTGCCCAAGGGCGTGTCCCGCGAGGAGCTGAAGGAGCTCGCCGAGGCGGGGCTGCGCGCCAAGCAGCGCTTCGTCGAGGCGAACCTGCGGCTTGTCGTCTCCATCGCCCGCAAGTACCCCACAGATTCGCTACCGCTCATCGACCTCATCCAGGAGGGCAACCTCGGCCTCATGCGCGCGGTGGAGAAGTTCGACTACCGTCGCGGGTTCAAGTTCTCGACGTACGCGACATGGTGGATCCGGCAGGCCATCGGGCGTGGGCTCAGTCACACCGCCCGGACCATCCGGCTGCCCGTCCACGTCGAGGAGGAGCTGTCCCGGCTGCGGCGCGCCGAGCGCCAGCTGAGCCGTGACCTCGGCCGCGAACCCACCCGCGAGGAGCTTGCCGGGGCCGTGGGCGCCGAGCCCGAGCACGTCGACGAGCTGCTGCGCTGGCGGCGCGACCCGGCCAGCCTGGACGCGACCATCGACGACGCCGGCGAGACCCCCATGGGCGACCTGCTGGAGGATCCGGACGCGGTCACGCCGGAGGCGGAGGTCCTCGCCCTGGACGATCTCGAGGGCCTGGGCCGCCTGCTGGACCGCCTGCCGGAACGCGAGTCCGCGATCCTGCGCGCCCGGTTCGGCATGGACAACGGCCAGCCGCTCTCCTACGCCCAGATCGGCGCGCGCTACGGCCTGAGCCACAACCGGGTGCGGCAGATCACCGACCGGTCGCTGCGCAGGCTCCGCCAGCTGGCGGGCGAGGCCGACCCCGGCCGCCGCGCCCTCACCGGCGCCCCGGCGAGCCCCGTGCACGCCGAGCGGCCGATCCGGACCCCGGTCCGCGCCGCCGCCGACTCGAAGGCGGCCTGACCTCTCGCACGGCCCGGCTCACGCGCTCCCCCCGCCGAGAACCGAGAACAAGGAACGGCGGCCCCTTCCGGGGCCGCCGTTCGGCGTTACCACGCCCTGTGGCTCATATCTCGTCACGGCCCGTGGCATAGGCTGAGGCCTGCACGGGGGGACATTCCAACCATGGGACGATGCCCGGCGTCTAACAGTGCATCTCATACCGACAGCACCTCACCATCGACAGTTCGCGGGTACCACTCGACATGGCCACAGACATCACGGGGGAGCTCGACGCCTGGCGCGCCCTCCCCGCTCTCCAGCAGCCCGAATGGGACGACCCCGGCCAGCTGGCGGCCGCCGCCGCCGAGCTCGCCAAGCAGCCGCCGCTCGTCTTCGCGGGTGAGTGCGACCAGCTGAAGGAGCAGCTCGCCGCCGTCGCGCGCGGCGAGGCCTTCGTGCTGCAGGGCGGCGACTGCGCCGAGACGTTCGACGGGGCCACCGCCGACGCGGTGAAGAACAAGCTCAAGACGTTGCTGCAGATGGCGGTCGTCCTGACCTATGCCGCCAGCGTGCCGGTCGTCAAGATCGGCCGGATGGCGGGGCAGTTCGCCAAGCCGCGGTCCAAGCCGACGGAGACCCGCGGCGGCGTGGAGCTGCCCGCCTACCGCGGCGACGCGGTCAACGGCTTCGACTTCGACGCCGGATCCCGCCGCAACGACCCGTGGCGGCTGCTGCAGGCCTACCACTGCTCCGCGGTGACCCTCAACCTGTGCCGCGCGTTCACCAAGGGCGGCTACGCCGACCTGCGGCAGGTGCACGCCTGGAACCAGGACTTCGTCTCGCAGAGCCCGGCGGGCCGGCGCTACGACCGGCTGGCCGGGGAGATCGACCGCGCCCTCACGTTCATGAAGGCGTGCGGCGCCAACCCCGACGAGTTCCACGGCGTGGAGTTCTACTCCAGCCACGAGGCGCTGCTGCTGGAGTACGAGCGGGCGCTGACCCGTGTCGACAGCCTCAGCGGCCTGCCGTACGACGTGTCGGCCCACTTCCTGTGGATCGGCGAGCGGACCCGGCAGCTGGACGGCGCCCATGTCGACTTCCTGAGCCGCATCCGCAACCCGATCGGGGTGAAGCTGGGGCCGACGACCTCCGCGGACGACGCGCTCGCGCTGATGGACAAGCTCAACCCGCACGGCGAGCCGGGCCGCCTCACCTTCGTCACCCGGATGGGCGCGGGCAAGATCCGCGACGCGCTGCCGCCCCTCATCGAGAAGGTCACCCAGCACGGGTCCCCGGTGGCGTGGGTGTGCGACCCCATGCACGGCAACACCTGGGAGGCCGCGAGCGGCCACAAGACCCGCCGGCTCGACGACGTGCTCGACGAGGTGGCCGGGTTCTTCGACGTGCACCGGGCGCTCGGCACCCACCCGGGCGGCATCCACATCGAGTTCACCGGCGATGACGTCACCGAGTGCGTCGGCGGCGGTCACGAGATCGTCGAGGACGACCTGCACCAGCGGTACGAGACGGCCTGTGACCCGCGTCTCAACCGGGGCCAGTCCCTGGACCTGGCGTTCATGGTCGCCGAGCTCTACCGGAACACCTAGACCGGGCCTGCCTTCAGCCGGTCACGGCACGGCGGCGGGCGAGGCCGGGCTCAGGCCCGGCCTCGCCCGCACGTCATAGATCAGGGATCAGGTGCTGACCTCGGCCCAGACGACCTTGCCGCCGGAGACGGGTTCGGCGCCCCAGGAGCTGGCGAAGCGATCGACGATGAACAGGCCGCGGTGCGACTCGTCCAGGGGGCCGGGGACGGTGAGCCGGGGCATCTGGGTGGCGCGGTCGCGGACCTCCACCCGGACCCGGCCGGAGCCGCGCTGGAGCCGCAGTTCCAGTGCCGTGCCCGCGTGCAGGACCGCGTTGGCGACCAGCTCGGCCACGATGGCCGTGACGAGCTCCTCCCGGTCGATCAAGGACCAGGCCCGCATGGTGCGTGCCGCCAGCCGCCGCGCGTATTCCACGGCCTCGGTCTGCGGGGCTGCTCGGAGCGTGGTCTCTGTCATGTCGTCCGCCACTATCGGCCCGGGGATCCGTCGGTCGCGGGGCCGCCGATCAGGAATCGGTCGAGCCCCGTCGTGCGCAGCACGTTCTCGACCCTGCCGTAGGCACCGGTCACGGTGAGGGTCGCGTTCTGCGCGCGTGCGTGCTTGTAGGCGCGCACCAGAACGTTGAGGCCTGAGGAGTCACAGAAGTCGACGGCGGTGAGATCCACGACCACCTCCCGCTCACCCGCGTCCACGAGCTCGGTCAACCGCGCCCGCAGCTCGTCGGAGGAATGCAGGTCGATGGAGCCACGCGCGGCTATCGTCGCGCGACCCTCTTGTCGTGTCGTGTGCAAGGCAAGCCCCACGCCACCCCACCTTACCGATCGATGAGTTCATCATGACGCCCGGAGAACTATGAGGGCAACGTCGTCGTTCGACGGCTCCGCCCCGAAATCGCGTACCGCCCGCTGGATGCGGGCGGCGACCGCCCCCGCGCTGAGGCCGGTGCATCCGGCCAGCAGCCGTTCGAGACCGTGCCCGTCGCCGAGCAGCCGGGCACCGGCCCGCCGCTCGGTGACACCGTCCGTGACGCACAGAAGTACCTGTCCGGGCCGCAGGTCCACGGTATCGGTGTGGAAGTCCACCTGATCGAAAACGCCCAGCAGCGGCTGCGGCGAGGCGACCTCGCGCACGGTGCCGTCCGGGTCGAGGATCAGCGGCGGCGGATGGCCGGCGCTGGTCAGCCTGATCGTCACGCCGTCCCGCCGGGGACGTGGCCGGATCTCGCCATGCAGGAGCGTCAGCAGCCGGCCCCGCTCGCCCTCGCCGAGGATGAGGCGGTTGAGGCGGCCGAGCACGTCGGGGACGCTCATCTCCTCGGCGGCGAGGATGCGCAGCGCGTGCCGGGCGAGGCCGGTGACGGCGGCGGCCTCGGGGCCGGTGCCGCACACGTCGCCGATGGCGAACCGCCAGCGGGAGGCGGACGGCGGCGAGGTGCCCTGGCCCGGGAACGGGCCGCCCACCTGCCCGGCGCACTCGAAGACGTCGTAGAAGTCGCCGCCGACCTCGCTGCCCTCCCCCGCCGGCTCGTACACGACCGCGACCTCCAGGCCGGGGATGTCGGGAACGCCAGGCGGCAGGAGGCTGCGCTGCAGGGCGCTGCTCATCGCGGTCTGGGCGGAGTAGAGGCGGGCGTTGTCGACGGCCAGCGCGGCGCGGCGGCTCAGCTCCTCGGCGAGCTCGACGGCGCTGCGCGGGAACCGGTCGCCGTGCGGGCGGCCGATGACGATGGTGCCGATCCGGCGCCCGCGGGCCACGAGCGGGAACGCGTAGGCCTGGTCGCCGGCCGTGTCGCCCGCCGCGGCCCGCACGGCCGGCGGCGCGGTGGTCAGGCCGTGCCAGGGCCCGGGCGCGTCCAGCTCGGGCACGACGTCGGCCTGGTCGAGGAGCTCGCGGAGGCCGTCCGCCCTGTTCTCGTCGGCGTGCCAGACGTAGGCCAGCTGGGCGGTCTCGCTGTCGCCGACCGTGTAGACGGCGCACCACTGCGCCAGGCGCGGGACGACGAGCTGGGCGACGAGCGCCATGGTGCGCTCCTGGTCGAGCGTCCCGGCGAGCAGGTCGCTGGCCTCGGCGACGAAGCTCAGCCACCCCCGCCAGGACCGTTCCAGCTCGCCGATCCTGGCCTTTTCGAGGGCCAGCGACGTCTCGTCGGCGATCCGGCCGAGCCGGGCGCCGTGGCCGTCGTCGAACCGGTCCGGCTCCCTGCCGATGGCGACGACCAGGCCGATCAGGCGGCCCTGCGCCTCGATCGGCGCGGCGGCGATCGAGCGTGCCCGCAGCGCGGCGGCCACCGGGTCGGTGGCGTCGGACGACACCCAGCCCCCGCCGCCGAGGGCCGCCGGGCTGAGCGCGGCCACCGAGAGATCGCTGAACTTCAGCTCGTCGGACAGGCCCGCGGACGCTCCCAGGACCAGCCGGCCGTCGCGCTCGGTCAGCAGCACCGCCGCCGCGTCGGCCGCGAGCGCGTCACGGACGGACGTCACGGCGTCGTCGAGGGTCTCCAGCGCGGCCGGTGAGCGCAGGACCCGGTCACCGCTGGCAGGGACGTCCTGGGCGGTCTGGGAGGCATCCGGGCGGCCTTCACGGCCGCCGCGAGCGCCGCGTGCAGGACCCGGGCGGGAGGGGACACGGGTGCCGTCGCGCCTGAACTCGCCGCCGTCGTCGGCACTGTGATCGAGATCACCGCGCCGGGCGGCCGCTCCCGGATCGGGGCGCGACCCGGCGCGCCCGCCCTCGGCGCTCTCCGGAACGGTGCCGTTCGAGCCGCCGGGAGCGGGAGCGGCGCCGTTGACACCGGGCCGCGGCAGCCGGAACCAGACGCCCTTGGTGCGGCCCTCGTAGGTGACGCCCCACGAGTCGGCCAGCCGGGCGATGGACGGCAGGCCCCGGCCGCTGGAGGCGTTGAGGCCCGGCATCGCGATCGCGCGGGTGGGATGGAGATCACGGACCTCCACCTGGATCTGGTCGTCGGCGAGCCGGCAGGCGACCTCGAAGGCCGTGCCGGCGTAGGTGACCGCGTTGGTGGCGAGCTCGCTGGTGGCCAGCACGGCGTCGTCGGCGGCCTCGTCCATGCCCCAGTCCGCCAGGACGCGCCGCACGAACCGGCGCGCGTCCGCCACCGAGGCCGCAGCGGACGGGAAGGTGGCCGACACCGTCTGCCGTTCCAACGTCGTCCTCACCTCGAACCGGGAAATTGCCAGCCTGGCTATCGTGACAGACAGGTCGACCGCTCGGCCAGGCTCGGCCGGAGAGCCCTGGCATCTGGGGTGGGGGCGCCCGGCGCGCGGCCGGGCAAGAGCGGTCTCGCCTCCACAACTCGACAGACCGTAACACGAAGACTACAAGGCCCGGCCGAGGGGCCTTGTTGCTCGGCAGGGTCCCCGGGCCCTAGGGATACGGTGCCGAACAGCGGGGTGCCCAGGCCCTGGCAACGTAGAGTACGAATACCGGCCTCAAGGGGTGTCCGTGGTCCCCGGCCACCTAAATTCGCGGGCCAGGAGGATGAAGAGCATGCCCCGTAACGAGCTTCGCCCTCGCCGCGAGGGCTCGTCCGCCGACACGACGCCGCGCTACAGCGACGCCGATCTCGAACCGCTGCTGAGGGCGCTCGCCTCGGTGCGGGACGGCAAGTTCGACGTCGAGCTGGACCTGCCCGGCGACGGTGCCATCGCACGAGCCATGGCGGCGTTGAACGACATCAAGGAGAACAGCACGCATCTGGCCTCGGGGCTGAGCCGGGTGCGGCGCGAGATCGGCCAGGGGCACCTCCAGGGCCGGATCCCGCCCGGGGCGCTCAAGGGTTCCTGGACCTCGATGGCCGAGGACGCCAACGCGGCCCTCGACAAGCTCACCGACCTGGCCACCGAGATGTTCGAGGTGGTGGAGGCGGTCGCCGCCGGCGACCTCAACAAGCGGATGGAGCTGCGGGTGCACGGCCGGCCGATGCGCGGCGAGCTGCTGCGCATGGCCAAGGCGGTCAACGGCATGGTCGAGCTGCTCGACCGGTTCACCTGGGAGGTCACCCAGTTCGCCCGCGAGGTCGGCACGGAGGGCCGGCTGGGCGGGCAGGCGCCGGTACGCGGCACCTCCGGCCGCTGGCGGGACGTGACGGCGGCGGTGAACACCATGGCGAGCAGGCTGACCTCGCAGGTCCGCGACATCGCCGAGGTGACCACGGCGGTGGCCAAGGGCGACCTGACCCGCAAGGTCACGGTCGAGGCGACCGGCGAGCTCCAGGAGCTGAAGCTGACCGTCAACACGATGGTCGACCAGCTGTCGGCGTTCGCCGACGAGGTCACCCGCGTGGCGCGCGAGGTCGGCACCGAGGGGCAGCTGGGCGGGCAGGCCAACGTCCGGGGCGTGAGCGGGGTCTGGAAGGACCTCACCGACAACGTCAACGCGATGGCCAACAACCTGACCTACCAGGTCCGCAACATCGCCCAGGTCACGACCGCGGTCGCCGAGGGCGACCTGGGCAAGAAGATCACCGTCGACGCGCAGGGCGAGATCCTCCAGCTCAAGGACACCGTCAACACGATGGTCGACACGCTGTCGGCCTTCGCCGACGAGGTCACCCGCGTCGCCCGCGAGGTCGGCACCGAAGGCCGCCTGGGCGGCCAGGCGCGCGTGCCGGGCGTGTCCGGGGTCTGGAAGGATCTGACCAGCAACGTCAACGGCATGGCCTCCAACCTGACGTTCCAGGTCCGCAACATCGCGCAGGTCACCACGGCGGTCGCCGAGGGCGACCTGACCAAGAAGATCACCGTGGACGCGCAGGGCGAGATCCTCCAGGTCAAGGACACCGTCAACACGATGGTCGACACGCTGTCGGCCTTCGCCGACGAGGTCACCCGCGTCGCCCGCGAGGTCGGCACCGAAGGCCGCCTCGGCGGCCAGGCCCGGGTCCACGGCGTCAGCGGGGTCTGGAAGGACCTCACCGACAACGTGAACTCGATGGCCAACAACCTGACCACGCAGGTTCGCAACATCGCCCAGGTCACCACCGCGGTCGCCGAGGGCGACCTGGGCAAGAAGATCACCGTCGACGCGCAGGGCGAGATCCTCCAGCTCAAGGACACCATCAACACGATGGTCGACACGCTGTCGGCCTTCGCCGACGAGGTCACCCGCGTCGCCCGCGAGGTCGGCACCGAAGGCCGCCTGGGCGGCCAGGCGATCGTGCCGGGGGCCGGCGGCATGTGGAAGGTCCTCACCGAGAACGTCAACGGCATGGCGTCCAACCTGACCTACCAGGTCCGCAACATCGCCCAGGTGGCGACGGCGGTCGCGCACGGCGACCTGACCCGCCGCATCGACGTGGACGCGCAGGGCGAGATCCTCGAGCTCAAGACCACCCTCAACACGATGGTCGACACCCTCTCCTCGTTCGCCTCCGAGGTCACCCGCGTCGCCCGCGAGGTCGGCAGCGAGGGCCGTCTCGGCGGCCAGGCCGAGGTGGAGGGCGTGTCGGGCACCTGGAAGCGGCTGACCGAGAGCGTCAACGAGCTGGCCGGCAACCTGACCACCCAGGTGCGGGCGATCGGCGAGGTGGCCAGCGCGGTGGCCCGCGGCGACCTGACCCGCAACATCGCGGTCGAGGCCCGCGGCGAGGTGGCCGAGCTCACCGACAACGTCAACCTCATGGTCGCGACGCTGCGCGAGAGCACCCGCGCCAACGAGGAGCAGGACTGGCTCAAGACCAACCTGGCCCGGATCGGCGGCCTCATGCAGGGCCACCGCGACCTGATGCAGGTCGCCGAGCTGATCATGACCGAGCTGACGCCGACCGCGAGCGCCCAGTACGGCGCGTTCTACCTGGCCGAGCCGACCGCCGACGACATCGACCTGGCGCTCATCGCCGGCTACGGGGTGCGCAAGGGCCACGCCGGCCGGCTGCGGTTCGCGATCGGCGAGGGGCTGGTCGGCCAGGCCGCGCTGGAGCGCCGGACCATCCTGATCACCGACGCCCCGGCCGGCTATGTCAAGATCGGCTCGGGACTGGGCGAGGCCGCGCCGGTCAACATCATCGTCCTGCCGATCATCTTCGAGGACACCGTGCTGGGCGCGATCGAGCTCGCCTCGTTCGGCCGGTTCAGCGACGTGCACCTGGCGTTCTTCAACCAGCTGATCGAGACGATCGGGGTCACGCTCAACGCGATCAGCGCCAACACCCGCACCGAGGCGCTGCTGACCGAGTCGCAGCGGCTGGCCCAGGAGCTGCAGGAGCGCTCGGACGAGCTGCAGCGCCAGCAGGGTGAGCTTCGCCACTCCAACACCGAGCTGGAGGAGAAGGCCGCGCTGCTCGCCCAGCAGAACCGCGCCATCGAGATCCAGAACTTCCAGATCGAGCAGGCCCGGCGGACGCTGGAGGAGCGCGCCGAGCAGCTGGCCATCTCCTCCCGCTACAAGTCCGAGTTCCTGGCCAACATGTCGCACGAGCTGCGCACTCCGCTCAACAGCCTGCTGGTGCTGGCCAAGTTGCTGTCGGAGAACCCCGGCGGCAACCTCACCGACAAGCAGGTCGAGTTCGCCAAGACCATCCACGACTCCGGCACCGACCTGCTGGAGCTGATCAACGACATCCTGGACCTGGCCAAGGTCGAGGCGGGCAAGATGGATCTGCACCCGCAGCGCCTGCCGGTCTCCAGCCTGGTCGACTACGTCGAGGCCACGTTCCGGCCGCTGGCCCTCGACAAGGGCCTGCACTTCGACGTCGAGGTGGCGCCCGAGGTCCCGGCCACGCTCAACACCGACGAGCAGCGGCTCCAGCAGGTGCTCCGCAACCTGCTGTCGAACGCGGTGAAGTTCACCGCCGACGGCGAGGTGCGGCTCCGCATCGAGCGGGCCGGCGACATCGACTTCACGCTGCCCGCCCTCTGGGACACCCCCGACGTGATCGCGTTCCGGGTGATGGACACCGGCATCGGGATCAGCGAGGACAAGCTCCAGATCATCTTCGAGGCGTTCCAGCAGGCCGACGGGACCACCAGCCGCCGCTACGGCGGCACCGGGCTGGGCCTGTCGATCAGCCGCAACATCGCGCGCCTGCTCGGCGGCGAGATCCACGCGGCCAGCGAGCTCGGGCGGGGCAGCGCGTTCACGCTCTACCTGCCCGCCCAGTACACCGAGCCGGACGGCCGGCGCCGCTCCGGCCTGCCGCTGGACGAGCCGGTGCCCACCGGCACCGGACCCGGCGGGCTGGCCGGAGGCCGCGCGCTGCCGGCCGGCGGCGCGCTGACCGAGGGCGGTCTCGGCGGCACCGTGGCCGGGGCCATCGCGGGCGGCGGCTTCACCGGCGGCAACCTGCCGCCCTCGGTCGTCTCGGCGGCCCAGGTCGAGCCGGTGCGCTCGGCCGACGACCCGGCGGCGCCGGGCCGGACCGGCGAGCCCGAGCCCGCCCTGACCGGGCTGCTGGACGAGCCGCCCGCCGACTTCCTCGACACCGTGCTCTCGGGCCGCAAGGTGCTGATCGTCGACGACGACGTCCGCAACGTCTTCGCGCTGACCAGCGTCCTGGAGGGATACGGGATGGATGTCCTGTACGCCGAGGACGGCCAGGCCGGAATCGACGTCCTGCACCGTAATCCCGACGTCGCGGTGGTATTGATGGACGTGATGATGCCGGGGCTCGACGGCTACGCGACCACGGCCGCGATCAGGGAGATGCCGCAGTTCGCCGAGTTGCCGATCGTCGTGATCACCGCCAAGGTGA
This sequence comes from Spirillospora sp. NPDC048911, assembly GCF_043198015.1. NCBI lineage: Bacteria > Bacillati > Actinomycetota > Actinomycetes > Streptosporangiales > Thermomonosporaceae > Spirillospora > Spirillospora sp. NPDC048911. The sequence goes on from NZ_JBICUD010000013.1 coordinate 13,012, forward strand.
TGAAGGGTGATCGGGAGAAGAGCCTGGCCTCGGGCGCGTCGGACTACGTGCCCAAGCCGGTCGACGTCGATCACCTTCTCGATGTGATGAGGAACTGGCTCCAGCCCTCGACCGTCCGCTAGGAAATAGGGGGACCGCGGGCGGGCGGTACAGGGCGGGCGGGGCAACGGATCGGAGAGAGCGCGCGTGGACGACAAGGCGAAGATCCTGCTCGTGGACGACCGCGAGGAGAACCTCATCGCGCTCGAGGCCATCCTCAGCTCGCTCGACCAGGATCTGGTCCGGGCACGGTCCGGTGAGGAGGCGCTCAAGGCGCTGCTCACCGACGAGTACGCCGTCATCCTGCTCGACGTGGTCATGCCGGGCATGGACGGCTTCGAGACCGCGCGCGACATCAAGCGCCGCAAGAAGACCCGCGACCTGCCGATCATCTTCCTCACCGCGGTCAACAGCGACCCCGACTACGCCTTCCGCGGTTACGCCGCCGGCGCCGTCGACTTCATCTCCAAGCCCTTCGACCCCTGGGTCCTGCGGGCCAAGGTCTCGGTCTTCGTCGAGCTCCACAACAAGAACAAGCAGCTCCAGGAGCAGACGACCCTGCTCAGGGAGCAGGCGGCGCTGCTGCGCGAGCAGGCCGCGCTCCTGCAGACCCGCGCCGCCGAGAGCGACGACGGGCTGCCCGGGCTGGGGTCGGCCAACGCGGCGGCGCGGCTCACCGAGCTGGCGGCCCACGTCAAGTCGCTGGGCACGCGGGTGCCGCCCGCGCTGCGGCCGGAGTTCGAGGAGCTCGACCGGCAGGTCGGCGATCTGCGGTCGGCCCTGCTGACCCCGCCGGACGGCGCGCCGCCGGGCGCGGCGAGGGGCACGGCGCCGGACGTCCCGGCGGGCGACGGCCCGCCGCGCGAGACCGCGCTCAACGGCTCGGACGGCCAGAGCGGCACGGGCGAGGCGGCCCAGGGCGATATCGGGAAGAACAACACCGAGAGGGACAGCACCGAGGGGAACGACGACGCTTAGCGCTTCTCTAACCCCACGGATATGAACGACTACCCTCCGCGCCCAGCTTGACCGCTGCCGCGATGGGGGACGATCCCCTTGCGGAGGTGGGGCAATATGGACACCGCCGCGCTCTTCTTGGCCGGTGCAGGGACGGGACTTCTGGCGGGCGCCACCACCTGTGCCGCCCTCCAACTCGGGTTGCTGGCAGGCGCGGTACGGGACGCGCCGAGCCCCGCCCGGCCGGTGGGGGCCTTCCTCGCCGCCAAGCTGGTCTCGCACGCCGTCCTCGGAGCCGCGCTCGGGCTCCTCGGCGGCGCTGTGCAGCCCGGGCCTCGCGTACGGGGCGCCTTGCTGGCCTGCGCCGCCCTGCTCCTCACCCTGTTCGCCCTTGACCTGCTCGGCTTCGCGCCCGCCGGCCGGCTCCTGCGCCGGAGACGTGGGGGTGCGCCGGTCGCGGAAGACGGGGAGGCCGGCGACGGCCACTGCGCCGTGCCCGTTCGCGCTGCCCGCTTCCGGCGGCCCGTCCTGCTGGGCGCCGCGACGGTGCTGGTGCCGTGCGGGCTGACCCTCACGGCGGAGCTCCTCGCCGTCTCCTCCCGGTCCGCGGTGGGCGGCGCCGCGGTCATGACCGGCTTCGTCCTGGGCACGGCGCCGGTCTTCGGCCTGGTCGGCCTGACCGTCGGCCGCGCCCTGGACCTGCTCCGCGGGCGCCTGACGGCGCTGCTGGGCGTCGCCCTGCTCGCCGTCGCGGGCTGGACGATGATCTCCGGCCTGCGGCTCGGCGGCTGGCTGCCCCAGACCGGCGCGGACGCGGCGTCGGCCGCGGATTCGGCCCGGTCCGTGCACACGGACGCCACCGGCACGCAGATCGTCACGGTATGGGCTCTCGACCAGGGGTACCGGCCCGCCCGGCTGACCGCCCGGGCCGGCGTCCGCACGACGCTGGTCGTGCGGACGCAGAACACCCACGGCCACACCCGCGCGTTCACGCTGCCGGCCCGCGACCTCGACGTGGTGCTCCCGGTGAACGGCGAGACGCGCATCGACCTGGGCACGCCCCGGCCGGGCCGGATGCGCTTCGTGTGCGCGTCCGGCCACTATCCCGGCGCGATCACCTTCGAATAGACGGCCACCTTCGGAGAGACCGCCGCCTTCCGGTCGACGGCCACCTGAAGGCAGGCGGTCGGCGTCAGCCGGCGGCCAGCTTGGTGCGGGCGGCGGCGATCCGGGCCAGGGTCCGCTCCCGGCCGAGGATCTCCAGCGACTCGAACAGCGGCAGGCCCACGGTGCGGCCGGTGACCGCGACGCGCACCGGCGCCTGGGTCTTGCCGAGCTTGAGGCCGTGCGCGGTGCCGACCTGCTCCAGGCGGGTCTTGAGCTCCTCGGTCTCCCACGGCGCGTCGCGGTAGGCCTCTTCGGCGGCGGCGAGGATCTCGGCCGCGGGCCCCTTCATCCCCTTGTTCCACGACTGCTCGTCGAACGGCGGCTCGTCCAGGAAGGCGAAGTCGACCATCTGCACGATCTCCGCCAGGACCGCCACGCGGGTCTGTGCCAGGGGCGCGAGCTGGTCGAAGACCGCCGGGTCGATGTCGAACGGCGCCTCCTCCAGGAAGGGCAGGCACTCGGCGGTGAACCGCTCGACCGGCAGGGCCCGGATGTACTCGCCGTTGAACGCGCGCAGCTTCTTCACGTCGAAGAACGCGGGCGAGGTGTTGACGTCCTCGATCCGGAACTCGTCGACGATCTCGCTCCACGGCACGATCTCGCGGTCGTTGGACGGCGCCCAGCCCAGCAGCATGAGGTAGTTGCGCATGGCCTCGGCGAGGTAGCCCTCGGCCTGGTAGTCCTCCAGCGCCACCTTGTCGCGCCGCTTGGACAGCTTCTTGCGCTGCTCGTTGACGATGACCGGGACGTGCGCCCAGACCGGCGGCTCACCGCCCAGAGCCTCCCACAGCAGCTGCTGCTTGGGCGCGTTGGACAGGTGCTCCTCGCCGCGCACGACGTGCGTGATGCCCTGGCTCATGTCGTCCACGGCGTTGGCCAGCAGGAACGTGACCGAACCATCGGCGCGGGCGATGACGAAGTCCTCCAGGACGGCGTTCTCGAAGACCGGCTTGCCGCGCAGCAGGTCGACGACCACGGTCTGGCCCTCGTCCGGCGTGCGGAAGCGCAGCGCCCGGCCCGGCCCCGGCTCCAGGCCGCGGTCGCGGCAGAAGCCGTCGTAGCCCTTGTTCTGGTCGCCGGTGCGGGCGATCACCGCGTCGCGGGTGCAGTCGCAGTAGTAGGCGCGGCCCTGGTCGAGGATGGTGCGCACGGCCTGGGCGTGCTTGCCGGCGTTGGCGGACTGGAAGTAGGGGCCCTCGTACTCCCCGCCGTCCATGCCCAGCCAGGCCAGCGCGCGGATGATCCCCTCGGTCCACTCGGGGCTGTTGCGCGAGGTGTCGGTGTCCTCGATCCGCAGGACCAGCGTTCCGCCCGACTGCTTGGCCATCGCCCAGTTGAACAGGGCCGACCGGGCCCCGCCCACGTGGAACATGCCGGTGGGCGAAGGGGCGAAACGAACGCGGATCGAAGACGTGGAAGACATGGCCCAAGCCTAGAGCGCCCAGGCCGTAGCTCGCGCCGCTATTACCGGCGCGCCGCGCCCGCCCGGTCAGGCCGGCACGGGCCTGTCAGGGCTTCCACTGGGGGTCGCGCCCGGACAGCCCGAGCAGCCGGTCGAGGAGCGGCGCCGATTCGGGCACCTTCACCTCGGGGCCGAACGCCTCGTACTGGCGGCCCATCTCGGCGGTCGGCACCATATGGTCGTACGCCGCCTGGACGAGCTCGTCCGGGAAGTCGACGGGCTGGCCGGTGGCGACGGCCAGATCCCAGCCGTGCAGGATGTACTCGCTGAACAGCATGCCGCCGATCATCGCCGCGGGCATCCCGGGCTTGCTGCCGGTCAGGCTGGTGTCGCCCTCCCACGCGGCGGGGCCGGACCAGGCCTCGGCGCTCTCGCGGGCCTTCGCCGCGTACAGCTCGGCCCAGTCGCCGTCCGCGGTGAAGTCGTGCTCCTCCCCCGGCCCCCGCGGCGGCTGCTCCTTGCGGGCGGCGGTCGCGCCGCGTCCCGTCCAGAAGATCAGGTGGTTGATCACCCCGCGGACGTCCCACTCCGGGCACGGCGAGGGCGCGGTGAGCCGGTCGGCGGGGATCTCCCGGACGATCCGCGCGGCTCGCTCGGCCGCCGGCCTCATCAGCTCTCGTATCTCCATGACCTCTCCTCGTACACCAGTTCGATCAACTCCTTCCACGATAGGCCCGAGCCTCGCGGGGCGTCTTGAAGAAACGCGACAGTGCGCCACCTGAGAAGATCGGCCCATGACCGATCTCCTCACCGACCTCCCGGCCTTCCAGGACCGCGCCGCCCGGCGCCTGGCGGGCTTCGCGCACACCGAGGTCCCGGACGCGCCGGGCCTGCGCCGCGCGGGCGTCGTCCTCTGCGTCGTGCCCGGCGACGACGGCCCCTCGGTGATCCTGATCAAGCGGGCCTACCGGGGCCGCAACGCGGGCCAGTGGGGGCTGCCCGGCGGCCGGGCCGACGCCGGTGAGACGCCGGAGCAGGCGGCACTGCGGGAACTGGACGAGGAGCTCGGGCTGACCGCCGGACCCGAGGACGTGCTCGGCAGGCTCGACGACTTCCCGGCCTCGTCCGGCTTCGCCATCAGCCCGATCGTCGTCGCCCTGCCCGACCCCGGGCCGCTCCGGCCGAGCCCGGACGAGGTCCACTCCGTCCACCACGTGACCCTGGGCCGGCTCGCGGCGGACGACACGCCCCGGTGGGTGCCGCAGCTCGAAGGCGGGCGCATGCTGCAGATGAAGCTCGGGCCGGGATGGCTCGTGCACGCGCCGACCGGCGCGATGTTGTGGCAGTTCCGCGAGGTGGTGCTGCTGGGCCGCGAGGTCCGCGTCGCCGACTTCGTCCAGCCGGACTGGACCAGCAGGTGAGCGACCGCTCCCCTGCGCCGCCCGCCTAGACCGGCCGCCTAGAAGGTCCCGCCGTCGACCACGATGCGCTGGTCGGTGACATAGGAGGCGGCGTCGGAGACGAGGAAGCGCACCACGTCGGCGACCTCCTCGGGCGAGCAGACATGACCGAACGGCGACACCGCGTCCTGCTGGCGGATGTCGTCCACGCCCATGGTCGCCTTGACCAGGCGCCTGCCCATGTCGGTGTCGACCACGCCCGGCGCCACGATGTTGACGTGGACGCCGTTGCCGCGTTCCTCCTTGGCCAGGGTGTGCGCGAGCGCCTCCATCGCCGCCTTGCCCATCGCGTAGGGCGCCCCGAACGGCGGATAGATCCCCGTGATCACGCTGGAGATGAACACCATGTCGCCGCGTTCGGCCTGCCGGAGCAGCGGCAGCACCGCCCGGCTCAGGTGGTGCGGCCCGAACGCGTGCACCCCGAGGACGCGGGCGAGCTCGGCGGGGTCGGTGTCGGCGACGCTCTGCCCGCGGCTGGCGATGCCCGCGCTGTGCACGAGGATGTCGAGGCGCCCGAACTCCTCCTCCACGCCGGCGGCGAGTCCTTGGCAACCTTCGACGGTGTCGACCGACGCCTGGAAGGCGCGGGCCTCGGCACCGAGCGCACGCAGGTCGGCGACCGTCTTGGCGGCGGCCTCCTCGTCCCGCCGGTAGGCGATGGCGACTCCGGCGCCGTCGGCGGCGAGGGCCAGCGCGATCGCGCGGCCGATCCCGCGGCCGCCTCCGGTGACCAGGGCGACACGACCGGCGAGTGAACTCATGCCAGGGCTCCTTCGACGATGACAGGCGGACGACGTCCCCCATCCTGCACGAGGACGCCGTCCGCGTGTAAGCGGCCCCTGACAAAGGCTCCTAGACCGGCGTGCCCTCGATGATCCGGTAGTTGGACGGCCGCAGCTGCCCCGTGATGCCGGTGAGCGCGAACCCGGCGGCCTCCAGCAACCGCCGGAACTCCTCCTCGGTGCGCTCCCGGCCTCCGGTGCAGACCAGCATGTTCATGTCGCCCATGACGATGCCGGTGTGCTCCGGAGTGATCACCTCTGGCACGACGGTCTCCAGCAGCAGCACCTTGGCGCCGGTACCAGCGCCGGCACCGGCGTCAGTGCCCGCGGCCGCGCGGCAGTTGCGCAGGATGGCCACGGACTGCTCGTCGTCCCAGTCGTGGATGACGCTCTTGAGCACGTAGGCGTCGGCGCCCGCCGGCACGCTCTCGAAGAAGTCGCCCGCGACGAGCTCGCACCGGTCCGCGACCCCGGCGGCCTCGAGCGTCACGTCCGCCTCCTTCAGCCCGACGGGCAGGTCGAAGAGCACGCCGCGCGCCGCGGGAACCGCCCGCAGGATCGCGGCGAGGAGGGTCCCGTCGCCGCCGCCCAGATCGGCGATCGTGCCGAAGCGGGTGAAGTCGCAGCCCTCGATGAACGCCGGCGCCACGTCGCGGGTGTGCTCGGACATGGCCTTGTTGAACGTCACCGACCGGTCGGGGTTCGCCTCGAAGAACTCGAACGAGGTCATCCCGGTGACGCGGTTCCAGGCGGGTTCGCCGGTCCGCAGGGTCTCCAGCAGGTCGCCCCAGGACTTCCAGACGTCGGGGCCGCCGAACAGCCCGAGCAGGCCGTGCACGGAGTCGGGCGCGTCGCTGCGCAGCCGGCGGCCCTCCTCGGTCAGGACGAACCGGTCGGGCCCCTCCTGGGTGAGCACCCCGAGACAGGCCAGCGCACGTAGAAGGCGGTGCATGGCCTGCGGGTGGGTGCCGGTCCGGGCAGCCAGCTCGTCGCTCGTGTGCGCGCCGCCCGCCAGTGCGTCGGCCAGCCGCAGTTCGGCCGCCGCGTACAGCATCTGGGCCGGCATGTAGCCGAACGCGTAGTCGAGCAGTGGTGATCTCGCCATGGTCGTCCCCTCTTCTCACAGGTCGTACGAGGGCGACGGTAGGCACCGCCGTGGCGGGCCGTATTGGACGAATGTGACCACGATCGTGATCTTGTCGGTTACCGAACCGACATATCGCCTTTATCCAACTAATTGAGACTGGGCGGCTGCTCCCTTACCCCAAGCCGAAAAGGAGATCCCGTGAAACGCACGGGGATCGTCATCGCCGCCCTCGGAACCGCCGTCCTGTCGTCCACGGCGGTGTTCGCGCCGGCGGCGTACGCGGCGCCGCCCGCGCCGCCCGGCAAGGCCGTCGCGGCCAAGCACCTCGCGTCGCTGCGCGTCGCCCGCGAGGGCTCGCTCACGGGCTACAGCCGCAGCAAGTTCCCGCACTGGAGCACGGTGAAGGGCGCCTGCAACACGCGGGAGACCGTCCTGCGGCGTGATGGCCGTAATGTGCGGGTCAACTCCAAGTGCTCCCCGGTCTCGGGAAGCTGGTACAGCCCGTACGACGGCGCCACCTGGCGCAAGGCGTCGGACGTCGACATCGACCACATGGTGCCGCTCGCCGAGGCGTGGCGTTCGGGCGCGCGGTCGTGGACCACCCGGCAGCGCACCGCGCTCGCCAACGACCGCGCCAGCTCGCAGCTGTGGGCGGTCACCGACAACGTGAACCAGGCCAAGGGCGACAAGGACCCGGCCAAGTGGCTGCCGCCGCGCGCCTCGTTCCGCTGCATGTACGCGCGTTCGTGGATCGACGTGAAGTGGCGCTACAAGCTCACGGTCGACACCGCCGAGAAGAAGGCCCTCGCGCGGCTGCTCCGCTCCTGCTGACTTCGCGGTCGCTGATTCCGCATTGAACCCACAGCCCCTCGGCTCGCCCGCCGGGGGGCTGTGCCGGGCCCTGCCCGGGGGACGTCAGCGGTCGAGCGCCAGCAGCCATTCGCGCGCCAGGCCGAGATGGCTCTCGGTGAGCCCGACCTCGGGATCGATCGCCACGAGCAGGTGCTCGCCGATGCCCGTCTCCGCCGCGATGCAGTCGGTGGCGTCCGGCTCGTCCTCGAACCACACGAACGGCCGTCCGTCCGTCCAGCGGGCGACGTGCCGGGCCTTCCAGGCCCCCAACGTGCCGCCCTCGTCCCGCCCGGGAAAACGCGGGATCGGGACGAAGGGCAACTCGGGCAAGCCCACGCGAGGCGCGATCCATTCGTTGGCGTGGGCGCACCAGTAGCTCGCCCACGCCAGTTCGGCGCCGGCCTCGTCCACCAGGTCGAGGAGCAGACGCCCGTGGCCCGCGTTCAGCCACAGCCGGTAAGTGATCCCTTCCGGTGAGCAACGATGGCGGCGATAGCCTCCACCGCCGGTCGCCCCGGGGCGCTTGAACGGGTTGAGCACACCGTCGACGTCGAGCAGAACCAGCGGCGACCCCATACCCCGGACCGTACGGCATCGGCGCGTTAGACGTCGACGATTCCGGGCACAAGTGGATCTTTGCCCGCGGCGGGGCCGCGCAGGACCGGCCGCCGCTTTCGGACCCCGGGGCTGACGCGGCCCCTCGACGTGAGGCAAGGTGAGGACCATGTGCCGACTGTTCGGGATGACCACCGGCGGACCGCGCGTCCGGGCGACGTTCTGGCTGCTGGACTCGCCGCAGAGCCTCCAGGCGCAGAGCCGCCGGATGCCTGACGGCACCGGTCTCGGCTGGTTCTCGCTGGGCGAGGAGCCGGTGCGGGACCGGGCGCCGATCGCCGCGTACGAGAACGCCGACTTCGCGTCCGAGGCGCGCAACGTCGTCTCGCACACGTTCGTCTCGCACATCCGGTACGCCTCGACCGGCGCCGTCAGCGTGCACAACTCCCACCCGTTCGACATGAACGACCGGCTGTTCGCGCACAACGGGGTGGTGCAGGGCCTGGACGTGCTCGGCTCCTGGCTGACCGACGTCGACCGGGCGCTGATGGAGGGCCAGACCGACTCGGAGCTGGTCTTCGCCTACATCACCGCCGAGATCCGGCGGCACGGCGACACCACGGCGGGCCTCATCGCCGCGGTCAGCCGCATCGCCGCCGAACTGCCGGTCTACGCGCTCAACATCCTGCTGGCCGAGCCGCGCCGCCTCTGGGCACTGCGCTATCCGCACCACAACGAGCTGTGGGTGCTGCATCCCGGGCTCGGTGGTTTCGGCGAGTTGCACCTCGCGTCCGGGCACGAGCCGGGCAGCCTGGACCTGGCGCGGGCGAACGGCGACCCGGGCGCGGCCGGTCCGACGACACCGGCGTACGTGATCGCCAGCGAGCCGATGAGCGACGATCCGGACTGGCGGCTGCTCGAACCGGGCGAGCTGCTGATCGTCGACGGGCTCAACGCCACCTCGCAGTTCCCCTTCGACGACCCGGCGCATCCGCTCCGCACCGAGGACCTGTCGGTGGCGGAGGCGACCTCACAGGTCTGACTGTCGGCGCCGGCTCGTAGAGTGGGCCGGGTCCGGACGATCGCCGTACGAGCCGCACGAGGAGCCGCCGAGCCCATGGCCCACGCATTCGAGGATTCCCCACTGACGCTGATGGCGGTCCACGCCCACCCGGACGACGAGGTCCTCGGCACCGGCGGCCTGCTCGCCCGCTGCGCGGAGGAGGGCATCCGCACCGTGCTGGTCACCTGCACCAACGGCGAGCAGGGCGACGACTCCGGCGGCCTCAAGCCCGAGGATCCCGGCCATGACGCCGCCGAGGTGGCCGAGCGGCGGCTCGCCGAGCTGCGCGAGTCGGTGCGCCTGCTGGGCATCAGCGACCTGGAGCTTCTCGGTTATCGCGACTCGGGCATGGACGGCTGGTCCACCAACCAGCACCCCGACGCCTTCACCAACGTTCCGGTGGAGCGGGCGGCCGCGCGGCTGGGCGAGCTCATGGAGCGCTACCGCCCCCAGGTGGTCGTCACCTACGACGACAACGGCGGCTATGGCCACCCCGACCACATTCAGGCCCACAACATCGCCGTCGCGGCGTCCGAGTCGACCGGCATCCCCCGCAAGCTCTACTTCACCGCCGTGCCGCGCTCCGGCGTCAAGCTGCTGCTCGACCAGCTCAAGGAGTCCGGCATCGACCCCGGCTTCGAGCCGGACGACGACTTCGGCACGCCCGACGAGCTCATCACGACCGTGATCGACGTGGCCCCGTACGTCGACCGCAAGCGCAAGGCGCTGGAGGCGCACGCCAGCCAGGGCGACAACATCTTCCTGCTGCGGCTCCCCGAAGACGTCCAGCAGCTGGTGTACGGGAGCGAGTCGTTCGTCCGCCACTTCAGCCACGTTCCCGTTCCGGACGGGCAGGAGGACGACCTCTTCAGCGGCCTGCGTCCCTGACGGCCCGGCGGGCCTGCGCGCGGTAGTGGTCGAGCACGTCCTGGCGCAGGAGGTAGCCGAATCCGGCCCGTTCGAGCCGCAGGGCCAGGGCGCCCTCGTCGGTCGCGAGCGCGGTCGCGGTTGCTTTGAGGTTCCAGTCGTGCGCGGCCAGCCGGGTGAGGAGATAGCCGCGCCGCACCTGGGCCTCCGAGAGGCGGAAGCTCTTCAGGTAAGCGACGCGCCCGTCCTCGTCGGTGATCGACTCGCGGATGTGGTTCTCGCCGCGCAGGCTGAACGGAGGCAGGGAGCGGGTCAGCTCGAAGCCGTGGAGGTGCTGCGCGACCTCGTGCGACTCGTTCTCCTGGACGAGACCGCCCGCCATCGTCCGGTCGTGGAAGGCCGCCCACTCGTCCCGGAGCCGCGTCGCCTGCGTCCGCAGATCCCGCAGGGACCGGACGGCCGAGTCGTCGACGCGCCCGGCCATGTCGGGGACGTGCAGCGTCAGCAGCCCGTACTGGTAGATCAGCTCGCCGAAGAGGTCCTCGACCAGCGTCGGGTGCAGCACCCGGTAGTCGTCGGGGTGCGGCACGACGAAGGCGCTCGCCAGCGAGTCGGCGACGTACACCAGCACGCCGCACTGGCCGGGATGGATCTCGAAGATCCGCAGCGCGTCCGCCAGGCCGCGCACCTGGGCCCCGGTGTAGGCCTCCTCGCAGCGCGGCGACAGGCCGCTCGCGATCGCCCGCCGCGACCATTCCGACCAGGCGATCTCGGGCCCGCCGAAGTGCAGCGCGAGGTACCCCTCGACCGCCAGGTGCAGCGGCAGGAACCGCAGCCGGTCCTTGGTCACGCGGCGGGCCACCCGGCGCCGGACCCGGATGGGCATGGACGGGGCGATCCCCCGGTCGTCCTTCGCCAGCTCGCCCTCTGCCGGCCCGTCCTTGCCCGGCTCACCCTTGCCCGGCTTGTCCTTCGCCAGCATGCGGGTGCCGTACGCGGCGGCCGGTTCCTCGCCGTCGTGCCACCGGGCGACGAAGGCGTGCGGGACGTACGAGATGTAGTAGGTGCCGTCGCCGACGTCGACCACGGAAGGTTCGTCGGCGTACACCCGGCGGTCGAGACGCAGGTGCGGGACCGGCTCGTCCCTGATCAGCGGCACGAGCCGGACCGAGCCCCAGGTCTGCGCGGGCGCGGTGCGGAGCCCGCTGCGTTCCATCCAGCTCATGGCGTCCGGCCCAGATCGTGTGGCGTGTCCAGATCGTGTGGCGTGCCGAGAAAGCGCGCCACCTGCTCGTCCAGGTGGGCGCGCAGTTCGGCGAGGCCGACCCTGCCCTCGGCGAAACGGGCCAGCTCGACCAGCGCGGGCAGGTCCTCGGCGTCGCGGATGCCCGCCGTGGGCACGGTCGGCGCGAGCCTGCGCACGTCGAAGTCGTCGGCGTCGTACACGGGATTGAGGTGCGTGACGGCGACGCGGCGGCCGGGATCGAGCCGCGTGCGCCAGACACGGAGCACCTCGGCCGCCAGGCCGGGCGGGGCGTTGTCCCAGCCGTCCGACACGATGACCAGGCGATCGGGGGCGGTGTCGAGGCCGTCCACGATGCGCTCGCCGAGCGGCGTCGGCCCGTACGGGTAGAGCAGGAGCGCGTCGGAGCGGCCCGACGTCCACAGCGGGACGTACTCCCCGGCTCCGGCCAGCGCCTCCAGCAGGAAATGGCCGGCGAGGGCGACGGCGAGCGGCCGCCGCTTCTTCTGGGCGGAGCCGGTGGTCGAGAAGCTGTCGTCCAGCACCGCCGCGACCTTGCCCCACGTCCCCGCGCGCCCGCCCGCCGCGCGCCGCGCCGACGCCCGCAGCGCGGTGGTCAGCTCGGCCCGGCGCGCCGCGCGCTCGTCCAGCGGCAGCGCCAGCACGTACGTGGCGAGCCGGGTCAGCGGCATCGCCGTCAGGTCGGCGGCGACGGCCTCGACCTTGCGCCGCCTCGCGTTCTCCTGGAGGCCGAGGCGTTCCCGCCGGGTCAGCCGCGGCTCGATGCGTTCGAGGAAGACCGCGCGCGGGATCCCGTGCTTGACGGCGAACCCCTCGGCGACCGTGTAGGGCAGGCCGTACAGGGCGCCGTGCTCGTAGTGCGCGCGCCGCCAGCTCTCGAAGATCGGCTTCTGGAACGCCCGGACCGTGTGCGGCTTGAAGAGGAAGGCGCCGGTCTCACCGTCGAGGTCGAGGTGCGCGTGGCGCGCGACGGCCTTGACCGCGCCGCGGTACTTGACGGCGTCGAACGCCGGGTCGGGGCGTGCGGCGAGCCAGTCGCGCATGATGGCGCGGGTGCGGCGGTTGTTGACGCGCGCGCGGCGCAGGGCGCCGAAGAGCCGGTAGACGCGCTGCGGCGGCAGCGACTCCAGGCGGCGCGCGATGATCCGGCCCTCCGCGCGGCGGCGGCCGGCGTCGGCCTCGGCCGCGTGCTCCAGCAGGTTGCGCACGATGAGGGCGGCGTTGTGGTCGTTGATGTCCAGCGCCAGGCTCGCGGCGTACAGGTCGCGGTAGTTGTGGAGCATGTAGGCGTGCAGGAAGCCGAGCGAAAGCCGCTGCTCGCCCTCGTGGTGGCGGAACTCCCGCTGCCCGGTGGACGTGATCGCCGCGTTGACGAACATCAGCACGTCCTCGCAGGCGATGAGGTCCGCGAGCGTCTCGGTCATGGCCTTCCGCGGTCGGCGTCCGCGGCCCGGTGGTCCGGGCCCGGTGGTGGTCGGGGGCCGGCCGGGGAATGGGGGCACGAGCTGCGAATGATCGCTGTACAGGCGGTTTCCGGAAGTCGCACCGGAGTCCCGCGGCCGGCACCTCGCACCGTAACACCGGAGATCACCGGCGTTCAGCGCATTTCCCGTCGCGGGGACGGCCCGTCACGGACGGTAGGTCCCGAAGTACCACTGGTTGCCCTCCAGGTCGCGGGCGGCGTACTCGCGCGAGCCGTACGGCTGGTCGGTGAGCCCCATCGTGATCTCGGCCCCCGCCGCCTTGGCCCGGTCGTGGTGCGCGTCCGGGTCGTCCACGGCGGCGTAGATCCCGGTGCCGCCGCCCGCGGGCGCCTGGGAGATCATGAAGATCCCCGTGTCGAACCTCATCTCGGCGTGGACGATCTTGCCCGCGTCGTCCTTGGAGATCTCATGCGGGACGAAGCCGAAGGCGCTCTCCAGCCATTCGATCGCCTTGGCGGGGTCGCTGTAGTTGACCAGCGGGTAGAACGTCTGCCTGCGTGTTTCGCTCATGGGGCCATCGTGGCCTGCCGGGCTCACGAAGTCTTGGACGAATGTGACCTGGCGGCGTCGCGCTCGTCCGCCAGCCGCCGGGTCTCCTCTGACACCGGCGCCCCCAGGATCGCCGCCACGACGTCGATCAGGTAGCTGGTGAAGAGCCGGTCGTCGGTGTGCGGCCCGGACCGGGCTCGCCGGGCCAGCTCGATGGACGCGTACAGGATCGCGGTGAACCGCCGGTGCAGCCGCGCGGCATCGGCCTCCAGCAGCGGCTCCACGAGGGCGCGCCAGCGGCACAGGCTGTCGGCGGGATCGTCGAGCACGGCCGCCGGGACGACGGTGCCGGGCCGGTTGATCACGTCGGCCCACAGTTGCAGGAAGTCGCGTCCCGCCTGGTCGGCGAGCCGCGCGGCGAGGGGCCGGACGAGCGCCGCCGCCAGGTCGCGCACCCCTTCGCCGGTGGCCTCGTAGGCGTCGAGCAGGGCGTGGCGGCGGGCGTCCACGTCGGGCACGTGCCGGGCGAAGATCGCCTTGATGATCCCGGCGCGGTCGGCGAAGTGGTACTGCACGGCGGTGGCGTTGCGGGCCCCCGCCGCCTGGTTGATCTCGCGCAGGCTCACCGCGTCGAGGCCGCGCTCGGCGTAGAGGCGGAGCGCGGCGTCGAGCAGGCGCCCTTTGGTTTCCTTCTTGCCGGGGGGCGTGGGGGGTCGTCCCCCCACAGGCGGCTCTGTGGTGGTCACTCGTTTCCCAGGGCTTGTTCGAGTGCCTCGGCGTAGCGTTCGCGGGCCTCCTCGCGCCGGGTCGGCAGGTGGGCGCTCGGCCAGAGCCCCTTGACCGGCTCGTAGTCGCGCAGCACCTGGCGCGCCACGGTGATCTTGTGGACCTCGGTCGGGCCGTCGGCGATGGCCAGCGCCTCCGCGCCGAGCAGCATCTTGGCGAACGGCATCTCGTTGGAGACGCCGAGGGCGCCGTGCAGGTGCATCGCGCGCTGGACGACGTCGTGGAGGACCTTGGGCATCGCGGCCTTGACGGCGGCGATGTCCTTGCGGACCTTCTTGTAGTCCTGGTGCTTGTCGATGAGCCAGGCGGTGCGCAGCACCAGCAACCGGAACTGCTCCATCTCGACCCAGCTGTCGGCGATCTTCTCCCGCGTCATCTGGAGCTTGGCCAGCGGGCCCCACCGCGTCTCGCGCGACACCGCGCGTTCGCACATCATGTCGAAGGCCTTGCGCACCTGCGCGATCGTACGCATCGCGTGGTGGATCCGGCCGCCGCCGAGCCGGGTCTGGGCGATGACGAACGCGCCGCCCGCCGTGCCGAGCAGGTTGCCGGCGGGTACGCGGACGTCCGAATAGCGCAGGTAGCCGTGCGAGCCCTCGCGTTCTCCGGCCACGCCTACGTTGCGGACGATCTCCAGGCCGGGCGTCCCGGCGGGCACGATGAACATTGACATGCCCTCGTACGCGCTCACCTCGGTGTCGGTCACCGCCATCACGATGATGAAGCTCGCGTGGCGCGCGTTGGAGGAGAACCACTTCTCGCCGTTGACGACCCAGTCGTCGCCGTCGCGCACGGCTCGCGTGGTGAACAGCGTCGGATCGGCGCCGCCGTGCGGCTCGGTCATCGAGTACGACGAGGAGATGTCGCCGTCGAGCAGCGGGCGCAGGTAGCGCTCCTTCTGCTCGGGAGTGCCGAACTGGGCGAGGATCTCGGCGTTGCCAGAGTCGGGCGCCTGGCAGCCGAACACCGACGGCGCCCAGCGGGACCGGCCGAGGATCTCGTTCAGCAGAGCCAGCTTGACCTGGCCGAACCCCTCGCCGCCGAGCTCGGGGCCGAGGTGGCAGGCCCAGAGCCCGCGCTCCTTCACCTGCCGCTGGAGCGGTTTGACGAGCTCGGTGTAACGCGGGTCGGTCTTGTCGTACGGGTCGCCGAGCACGAGATCCAGGGGCTCGACCTCGTCGCGGACGAACGCGTCGGCCCAGTCGAGCAGCTCCTGGTAGTCGGGGTCGGTCTCGAAGTCCCATGCCATCGCTGCCTCCCGGCGGCCGGTCTGGTCGATGGGTCGATAATCCGTCCTCCTGACTTCCTAATGCAAGTGCATGAACTGTCGGCCGCCGCCGCCCGCGCCCGAGCACGTCCCGGGCCTGCTGTTACTCTCCGGTAGAACCACGTTCGTCGAGGGAGAGCACCGTGGAGCAGATCGACCCCGCGCTCGTGGACGTCGACGTCCTCGGCCGCTGGATGGACGGGGAGGGCCTGCCCGCGGGCCCCTTCGAGGACCTCACCCTGCTCAGCGGTGGCACCCAGAACGTCCTGCTCCGCTTCCGGCGCGGCGGCGAGGACTACGTCCTGCGGCGCGGCCCCCGGCACCTGCGGGCCCGCACGAACGACGTCCTCCGCCGCGAGGCCCGTGTCCTCGCCGCCCTGGACGGCACCGGCGTCCCGGCCCCGCGGGTCCTCGCCGCCTGCCCGGACGACTCGGTGATGCACGGCGCGGTCTTCTACCTCATGACGCCCGTCGAGGGCTTCAACGCCTCGGTGTCACTCCCCGAGCCGCACGCGTCCGATCCGGGGATCCAGCGCGAGATGGGCCTGAACGCCGCCCGCGCCCTCTCCTCCCTCGGCGCCGTCGACCACACCGCCGTCGGGCTCACCCACTTCGGCAAGCCCGAGGGTTTCTTGGAACGCCAGGTCGGCCGGTGGATGTCGGAGCTGGAGTCCTACAACGGCCTGGACGGTTACCCCGGCGCCGACATCCCCGGACTGGACAAGGTCGCGAGCTGGCTGGACGCCAACCGCCCCGCGACGTGGCGTCCCGGCATCATGCACGGCGACTACCACCTGGCCAACCTCATGTACTCCTTCGACGGCCCGCGGGTCGCGGCGATCGTGGACTGGGAGATGTGCACGATCGGCGACCCGCTCCTCGACCTCGGCTGGCTGCTGGCCACCTGGCCGGAGGCCGGCGACGACAGCGCCTCGCTCGCCGGTCCGCTGGGCGCCGGCGGCGCACTGCCCGCGACCGGCGACCTGGTCGCCGCCTACGCCGAACGCTCCGCCGCCACCGCGGGCCGCGACCTGTCGGCCATCACCTGGTACGCCGTGCTGGCCTGCTTCAAGCTGGGCATCGTCCTTGAGGGCACGCACGCCCGCGCCTTCGCCGGCAAGGCGTCCAAGGAGACCGGCGACCTGCTCCACACGATCACCCTGAACCTCTTCCGCAGGGCCCGGGCGTTCATCGCGAGCTGATCGCTACCGCTGCCGGTCCCTGGTGAGGCGCCAGTATCCGTACGGGTTGAAGAAGATGTCGTCGTCCTCGTAACGGTCGCAAGGATGCCGCCTGAGGATCCACCGGGGAGCGTCCTCGTCCAGGCGGAATCCCTCGCCGTCCGAGAGGTGCTGCCCGCGTTCCTCGGTGAGCATGTACAACGCGAGGGCGTCGATCAGCTCCGCGGCCTCGTCGGGCTCGGCGTCCGCGACCTCGATGTCGGGCCGGCTGAGGAGATGCATGCCGCAGCTGAAGTGGAGCGAGCCGTCGAAGATCGGCCTCTTCACCCAGGCGTAGTAGAGGGTGACTGAATTGTCGTCTGCCGAGGCCAGGTCGTCCGCCATCTCGAGCCATCGGTCCCGCCCGTGGGTGAGGCCGTTGCTCTCGTTCTTGACGGCGGTGGCGCCGGCCCGCAGCAGCTTCGCGGTCAGCGCGAGCAGGAGCTCCGAGACGAGCGGGCCCATGCCGGGCAGGATCGGGCGGGACAGGATGTAGGCGACCGTGTCGTGCGACTCGACGGCCTCCCAGTCGGCGTCGGTGAAGGACGCCTCGGCGGCGGAGGCGCGGAACGCCTCGGGCATGCGCGGGTCGGGCTCGTCATCGGAGTATTCGTGGTCGAACTCGAAACCGGCCCCCTCGGCGATGCTCTCGACGGCGTCGAGGTCGAGGCCGGTGCCGAGGACGCAGATGACGTGGCGGGGGGTCACCAGTTGTTGATCTTCGATCATCCGCCGCACCCTACACGGTGATGTCTCGGCCGGTCAGGCCGATGCCGGATCCATCCTCGCCGATCGGACCGGACGAAAGTAATCCTCGACCCCTTGTAGTACTACGCATCGTCGTACTACGTTCCGTCGTATACATCGGCTCACCCCGGGGGTGACGGAGATGTCAGCGACCGGCAGCGCCGCGACGGCGCTCGACCAACGGCTCGGCGGTGCCGCGTTCGCCCGGCGCGCGATCCGCAAGGCATTCCCCGACCACTGGTCCTTCATGCTCGGCGAGATCGCACTCTACTCGTTCGTCGTGCTCCTGCTCTCGGGCGTGTTCCTCACGTTCTTCTTCAAGCCGAGCATGGCCGAGGTGGTCTACGACGGCTCGTACGCGCCGCTGCGCGGGACGGAGATGAGCGAGGCGTACGCGTCGACGCTGCGCCTCAGCCTCGACGTGCGCGGCGGGCTGCTGATGCGGCAGGTCCACCACTGGTCGGCGGTCATCTTCGTGGCGGCGATCCTCGCCCATCTGATGCGGGTCTTCTTCACGGGGGCGTTCCGCAAGCCGCGCGAGCTCAACTGGCTGCTGGGGTTCACGCTGTTCACGCTGGCGATGGCCAATGGGTTCACCGGCTACTCGTTGCCCGACGACCTGCTGTCGGGCACCGGGATCCGCCTGATCATCGGGGCGGTCCAGGCCATCCCGCTCGCCGGCACGTACATCAGCTTCTTCCTGCTGGGCGGCGAGTTCCCGGGGACGGATCTCATCCCGCGGTTCTACGTCCTGCACGTGCTGCTCGTGCCGGGGCTGATGCTGGCACTGGTGCCGGTGCACGCGATCATCCTGCCCTGGGTGCAGAAGCACACCGACTTCCGGCGCGGGCGCAGCACCGAGAAGGCTGTGGAGGGCAAGCCCTTCTTCCCGGTCTTCATGGCCAAGACCGGCGCGTTCTTCCTGTTCATCGCCGGTGTGACCGTGCTGCTGGCCGCGTTCTTCCAGATCAACCCGATCTGGCAGTACGGGGCGTACTCCCCCACCGCCATCAGCGCCGGAACGCAACCCGACTGGTACCTGGCCTTCGGCGACGGGGCGCTGCGGCTCATGCCGGGCTGGGACGTCACGTTCGCCGGGCACACCCTCGCCCTCGGCGTGCTGGTGCCGCTGCTGGTGATCACCGTCTTCTTCACGGGGCTCGCGCTGTACCCGTTCCTGGAGGCGCGCCTCACCGGCGACCGCGGCGTGCACCACGTGCTCGACCGGCCGCGCGACGCCGCGAATCGGACAGGCGCCGGTGTCGCGGGCATCGTGTTCTACGGGATCTTGTGGGCCGCCGCGGGCAATGACGTCCTCGCGGAGACCTTCCATCTGTCGTTGTTCGCGACGACGTGGTTCTTCCGCGTCGCGCTGCCGGCCGGGCCGGTGATCGCGTTCGAGGTGACCAGGCGGATCTGTCTCGGCCTGCAACGGCGCGACATGCTGCTCCTGAAGCACGGCATCGAGACGGGCATCATCGTCCGCGAGCTGTCCGGGCGCTATGCCGAACGCACCCGCCCGTTGCCGGAGGAGAGCCGGGCCGCCCTCGAACGGGATTCCGGTCAGGCCGCGATACGGGCCCCGGGCTCGACGTGATCGGTCCGCACCTTCTGGAGGTTGCGGCGCGGCTCGATGCCGAGAGTGGCCAGGCGGTAGCGGAGATCCTCCATCAGCTCGCGGGTCTCGGGCTTGAACGCGCGGGCGCGCAGCCTCGCCGGAATGGCGAGGACACCGAGCCGGTTGAGCTTCAGCCCCAGCGTCACGAGGGGCTGGACGCCGGGGATCTCGGGCAGCGTGCCGTACAGCTCCCGCGCCCATTTGGGCAGCGAGTAGTAGGCGAGGGCACCGATCGGGAACCACAGGAACTTCAGCGGCGCGAGGAAGCGGAGCTCGCGCGGCATCTTCGGCCACAGCAGGAAACGCATCGTGGCCCGGGACTCGGGGATGACGCGCAGCTCCGCGCGGAACTCCTCGAAGAACGCGGCCATGGCGGCGGCGTCGCCGGGCACGTCCTCGGCGTGCAGGCCGACGTAGGTGGCGGTGTGCCGCTGCTCCTCGTAGTAGGCGTCGATCTCGGCCGGGGTGAGCTTAAGCCCGCGGCGGGTGATGACCTCCAGGTACGAGGCGACCTCGGCGCAGTGCACCCAGCGGAGGAGCTCGGGTTCGTCGACCCGGTGCGTCCGGCCGGTGTCCGGGTCCTTGACGCGGAGCCACTTGTGGACGGCGCGCACCCGGGCGCCGAGCTCGTCGGCCTGCGCGGGCGTGCCGACGGTCGTGACGGCGACGAAGTTGGCGGTGTTGAAGAGCCGGTCGAGCGGTCTTTCAAGGAAGTCGGAGTTCTGCCAGACACCGCGCATCGTCGTGGGGTGCAGCGCCTGCAGCATGAGCGCCCGCACCCCCGCGACCACCATGAGGGGATCCAGGACGACCCGCCAGGACACGGTCTCGGGCCCGTGCACGATCAGCTCTCGCGTGCTCACCATAGTAAGCACATGGTTACCCCATCTGATCGGAAAGGAAAAGTGCCCTGCTCAGGGCAACGTGATGTCGCATTTCTGCTAGCCCCGGCCTGGTCCCGGCACGCAGACTGAAGGCATGAGTTCTCCTGACCAGCGTCCCTTCCGCTTCGGTGTGGTGGGCGAGTCGATCCGGACGGTGGACGAGCTGACCACGACGGCCCGCCGAGCCGAGGAATTCGGATACGCCACCCTGACCCTGCGGGACCACTTCGTCGCCGAGCCCTTCGGTGACCAGCTGGCGCCCCTCGTCGCGCTGGCCGCGGCCGCCGGGGCCACCCGCACGCTCGGCCTCGGCACCCTGGTCCTCTCCAACGACTTCCGCCATCCGGTCATGCTGGCCAAGGAGGCCGCGACGCTGGACCACGTGTCCGGCGGGCGGTTCGAACTCGGGGTCGGCGCGGGCTGGCTCCGGGACGAGTACGAGCGGGCGGGGATGCCGTTCGACGGCGCCGCGGTACGGGTGGACCGGCTGGAGGAGTCCCTCACGATCCTCCGAAGCCTCCTCGGCGGGGAGAAGACCTCGTTCACGGGTGAGCACTATCACGTGCGCGACCTCACGGTCTTCCCGGCGCCCGCACGTCCCACGCCCCTCCTCGTCGGCGCGGGCAGCAGGCGGATGCTCGGCATCGCGGGGCGGTACGCCGACACCGTCGGCATCCTGCCGCGCGCCCTCCCGAACGGGACGATCTCCGACGAGATGACCGAGCGCATGCCGGACACGATCGCCCGGAAGGTCGAGTGGGTGCGGGAGGCCGCGGCCGGCCGGGACGTCGAGCTCAGCATGCTCGTGTCGCCCGTCTTCGGCTCCGATCCGCGCGCGACCGCGGCGCGCCAGGCTTTGCTGCGCGGCTGGGGAACCTCGGCGACCGACCTGGTGCTCGGCATGCCGTCCCAGTTCGTCGGCCCCGCCGAGCACATGGCCGAGCAGATGGTGGCGCGGCGGGAGCGTTTCGGCTTCTCCTACTACCTGGTGAACGACGCGGCGATGGAGGAGTTCGCCCCCGTCGTCGACCTGCTCGCCGGCCGCTGACCGTCGCCGCGCATCGGACGCCGCGCGTCACGCGTCGGGCGTCACGCGTCGGGCGCGGGGAGGCGGGCGGCGTGAGGCAACGTCGTACTGCGGGCGGCGTCAGGCATCGTCGGGTGTGCCGGCCAGTGATCGTTCCGCCGCGACTTCGGTCTCGTCCATGCCCATGTGGCCGTCGCCGAGGTCCGTCCGGGCCTGCTCATCGATCCAGCGGTTGTGCGTCTCCCAGGCGGTCTGCTTGCTGGTGCCGACGGCCACGCCGATCTGCGACCACGAGGCACCGGCCCTGCGGGCGGAACGCACCGCGAGCTGGCGGCCGTAGCGGGCCTTGCGGGCGATGACCTCGCCGAGCGCGAGCAGTTCGAGCGCCTCGGCCCGGGTGAGCGCGGTCACCTCCGCGTCGCCGTCGGCGAAGGAGTCGCGGGCTCGAAGCTCGTCGTAGCGGGACACGGCGGCCCGGAGGGTCAGGGTCTTGTCGAGCTCGTCTGGAGTAGCCATGACCCCAGCCTCTCGTCAGGTCAGCCTGACGTCAAGATGGCCTGACGAAAATGGGCCTGCCGAACTCCGCGCACGGATGTCAGCATGGGAGGAGTCCCGGCGGGGACAGGGCAGACAGTAACGCCCTTACCTGGAAAGACGAGCCAGGAACCGCGCCGTCGCCCTGCCCCACCGGGCCGCCTCCAGCGCGACCTCCGCGCTCGCGCCCTTGACCTCGACGCACACAATGACTGCCCGGACGCACAGGGACCGCTTTGACGCCCAGGGACTGCCCGGACGCACAGGGACCGCCTTGACTCGCACGCAGGCGCTTGACGTGCGCACCGGGACGCCACGTGCACACAGGGATTGCCTCGCGCACAGGGTCTGTCTGGACGCGGAGACAGGGACGCCCCGGCGGTCATGTTGATCGCCGGGGCGTCCCTGTGTACTGGTCCCGAGCCCTGGGGCCGTCAGATGCGAGGCCGCTTAGAACGGCTGCGGAGCGCCCTTGGTACCGGCGCCGTCGCCCCACTCGAGAACCTCGTACTTGAGGCCTTCCAGGTGGCCCTCACCGGTGCCCGCGTTGTACTTGTCCTCGGGCTTCTTGCCGTCCAGGAGGTAGCGGAAAGTGTAGGTGTCGAGGTCCAGCATCACACCATTGTGAGAAGGCTCACCCGGCCCGCGGTCACCGATGAAACCGACGACGCTGCGGCCGTTGTAGGAGACCTTCACCTTGGTGTGCATCGGCCAGGACGGGCTGGCGAACAGACCCTTCTGCATCGGCTTTCCACCGGCGGGGGCGCCGGTGTCGCCGTTCAGGCCGGAGCCGTCGTCCCAGAAGTAGGACGCCTTGGTCTTGCCGGTGTAAAGGGCCTTCGTCTCGGCCTTCTCGGCGGCCTGGGCCTTCTTCTTGGCCTCCTGCGCCTTGGCCTTCTCCGCCTTCAGGGCGGCGGCCTTCTGGTCGGCCTTCTTCTCGGCGACCATGGAAAGCTGGGTGGGGGTGTTCTGCTGCGCGGGAACGTTGTCGTCGCTGGCCAGCGCCACACCGGCCACCAGGATCCCGGCAAGGGTGCTGCCGGTGATCGCGCTCAGGACGACATTCGTTGCTCGCTTCTGCATGGGAATCCTTTGTTCGGCGTACAGGGCAGCCGTTTCACGCCGGAACAAGGCCCGGACGGACAGGGGAAACGGCCCCGAGGACACGTGCGCTCGGGAGAGGCCGTCGCGTGAAGAAACCCGCGTCGAAGGAATCCCGGGCAGGGGACCCCGATCCACGTACGTCGAGGACGGGCCGCTTTGCGGCACGCTGATGTGACGCGGATGACAAAAGGGCGAAGAATGCCGACCGGGGGCTCTAGGGCCCGGCACGGGCGGCCGCTGCATGGACGGCCGCTGATCGGCGAAGAGGGACCCCGCCTGGCGGGCGGGACACGACGGCTATGCGATTAGCAAGATCAATGGCACTATGACCCTGACCTGGCATGGAGCATATATGGCTAAACCAGGTCTGTGCCAAATCTGTTCCGGTTTTCCTCTTTGCCAGGTAGATCTTTTAACGGCGCCTTTTACCGAAGGGTCGGAAAGCGCCGATCACGCGCGGGTCACGGCGGGCTCGGATCCTCTGGCACGATATGGGGTCATGACCGACCACGCCGGCCTCCGCACGGCCGACGACGACCTGCTGCCGCCGCCCGAGTGGGGCCGGCCCCGGACGGCCGCGGCCGGCACCCGGGCGGCCTGGGCCTTCGCCGCCGTCGCGGTGCTGCTGGCGCTGGGCCGCGTGTGGGTCGCCCCCGGCCTCGACGCCCGCTCCCTGGACGCCTGGACCACGGTCTTCGTGGCGATCTGCGTGCAGGCCCTGCCGTTCCTGGTCTTCGGGGTGGCGCTGTCCGCCGCGATCACCGCGTTCGTGCCGCCGTCCTTCTGGAACAAGGTCCTGCCCCGCCGTCCCGGCGCCGCGGTGCCCGTGGCGGGCGCGATGGGCGCGGTGCTGCCGGGCTGCGAGTGCGCGTCCGTGCCGGTGGCGGGCGGCCTGATGGCGCGCGGGGTGGCCCCGGCCGCCGCCCTGACCTTCCTGCTGGCGGCCCCGGCGATCAACCCGATCGTGATCGTGGCCACCGCCGTCGCGTTCCCGGACTCCCCCGAGATGGTGGTGGGCCGCTTCGCCGCGTCCCTGGTGGTGGCGGTCCTGGCCGGCTGGGCCTGGCTGCTGTTCGGCAAGGGCGAGTGGATCAAGATCCCGGCCCGGCCGCAGGCGGACGGGACCGGCCGGTGGGAGGCGTTCCGGCAGGCGATGCGGCACGACATCATGCACGCGGGCGGCTTCCTCGTCGTGGGCGGCGTCGCCGCGGCCACGATCAACGTGGTCGTGCCCGCCGAATGGGTGGACGGCGTCGCCGGCGTCCCCTGGCTGTCGGTGCTGCTGCTGGCGGTCCTGGCCGTGCTGATGTCCATCTGCTCGGAGGCCGACGCGTTCGTGGCCGCGAGCCTGTCCCAGTTCTCCCCCACGGCGCGGCTGGCGTTCCTCGTCGTCGGCCCGATGGTGGACCTCAAGCTGATCGCGCTCCAGACGGGCTTCTTCGGGCGCCGCTTCGCGATCCGTTTCATCCCGCTGACCTTCGTCCTCGCGGTCGGGGTCAGCGCCGTCGCCGGAGAGGTGCTGCTGTGACGCGGGCCGCCCAGAACCTGCTGCTGATCATGATCGGCGCCGCGGTGATGTGGATCACCCTGGCGACCGACGAGTACCTCAACTACGTGAAACCCGGCTTCCGCTACCTGCTGGTGCCCGCGGCCGCGGCGTTGATCGTCCTCGGCCTGGCGGGCCTGCGCCGCGAGTGGCGAGACGACCCCGACGCCGCCGACGGCGACTCCGGTCACCGCCACGGCGAGCCTAGGCACGGCGACGGTCACCACCACGGCGGGCCCGGCCACGGCGGCAGTCACGGCCACGGCTACGGCGGGCCCAGCCACGGCGAGCCTAAGCACAACGGCTCCGGTCACGGGGATCTGCTCGGCGGCGGTTCCGGTCATGATCACAGTGACGGTCACGGCCATGATCACGGTGGTCGGGGGCCGCGGGTCGCCTGGCTGCTCTGCCTGCCCGTGCTCGCGATCTTCGTGGTGGCGCCGCCGGCGCTCGGCTCGTTCACCGCCTCGCGCGCCGCCGCCCGCCAGGCGACGCCGCCCCCGCCGCCCGACGAGGGATACGACGCGCTGCCGAGGACGGGTGCCCCGGTCGCGATGACCATGGGCGAGTTCATGGGCCGCTCGTACGAGGCGCAGACGGGCCAGAACGCCTCGCTGGCGGGGGCCACGGTGCAGCTGACCGGGTTCGTGACGCCCGGCGGCAAGGGTTCCACCTGGCGGGTCACGCGGCTGAAGATGGCCTGCTGCGCGGGCGACGCGATCCCGTTCGCGGTGGTCGTCCACGGCCTCCGGCAGCCTCCCGCCGACGACTGGGTGCAGGTGATCGGCACCTGGCGTCCCCCGGCGGGCGCGGCGCGGAGCGGGGTGCACGAGCTGGACGGCCGTTCCGTACAGCCGATCAAGAAGCCGAAGAACCCGTACGAGTAGGGGGCCGCATGGGGGCACTGGTGCTCGGCGGTGGCGGCCTCACCGGCATCAGCTGGGAGTGGGGCGTCCTTTCGGGTCTCGCCGCGGCCGGGATCGACCTGACGCGCGCGGACCTGGTGGTGGGCACCTCGGCGGGCTCGGTGGTGGGCGCGCAGGTCGCGGCCGGCCTGGATCTCGAGGAACGCTTCGCCGCCCAGCTGGCGCCGCTCGACGCCGGTCCTCCCGCGCGGATGGGACGCGTGGACCTGGCAAGGTCGGCGTGGGCGGTCCTGAGCTCGCGGGCGCCCGCGAGGGCCGGCGCCCGGCTCGGCCGGATGGCCCTCAACGCCCGCACCATCCCCGAAGCCGAACGCGCCGCCGTCATGAGGTCGCGGCTGCCCGTGCGCGAGTGGCCCGAGCGGCCGCTGCTGGTGACCGCGGTGGACGCGGCCACGGGCGCCTTCACGGTCTTCGACCGGTCGGGTGAGGCGACCCTGCTGGAGGCGGTGGGCGCCAGTTGCGCCGTCCCCGGCGTCTACCCTCCGGTGACGATCGGAGGCCGCCGCTACATCGACGGCGGCGCCCGCTCGGCCACCAACGCGGATCTGGCCGCCGGTCACGACGCGGTCGTCGTCATCGCCCCCATCACTCAGGGCTTCGGCGCGATCAAGGGCGTGGCCGATCAGGCCGCCGAGCTCCGCCGGGCCGGCGCCGAGGTGGTGGTGATCTCGCCCGATCCGGCCTCGCGGCGCGCGTTCGGCCGCAACTCGCTCGACCCGGCCCGGCGTCCGCCCGCCGCCCGCGCGGGACGCCGCCAAGCCGCCGCGATCGCCGAGGCGGTGGCGGCCGTCTGGACGGCGGGGTGATCCCTGGACCGGGTAGATCTGCGCGGAGCGGGACCCAAGCCCCGCCCAACCAGCGTCAGCTCTGCCCAACCAGCGTCAGCTCTGCGCAACCAGCGGTTTCGCCCCAGGGACGCCCTGCCCGCCATCCTGCGCTGCTTCGCCGAATACCAGGACCCTCGCCAGCGCCTGCACCGGCTCTGAAAACCACCGAACCCCTCGCACCACACGTCCCTTGCCGCGCAGACCCGCGCCTCGCCTCTCGGACCCAAGCCTCGCCGCCGCGGACCTGCGCCTTGCCGCGTGGACCCGCGTCTTGCTGCGCGGACTCGCGCCTCACCACGGACCCGCGTCTTGCCGCCACCGACCCGCGTCCCGCTGCGCAGACTCGCGCCTTACTGGCGCCCTGGGCATGGCATCAGGGTCGAGGCCCCCTGGCGATGACTGACGGAACCCTTGGCCCGATCCGGTCACGCCTCCACGCGGTGGCCGGATACGGCCGCTGTACCACCGGGCCGCCGAATCCGGTCACGGACCGGTCGAACGCGGTCGCCGATCGTCGGCCGCGGTCGGTGGCCGCCACCACCGGACTGCCTCCGGACGGCCGGGCGGCGGACGGTCAGCGAGCCGGGAAGGTGGTCGGCAGGAGCGGCGACTGCGCCGCTCGCGCCATCGGGGCCATCGCCGGGGCTGCCACCGCGACCGCCGGGCCGGGCGGCGGTGGCACATGAGAGCCGTCGGCGCGGCGAGGTTCGGGTGGCACGGCCTGCTCGGCCCGGCGTTCGCCGAGCAGGGCCATCAGGGCGCGCGCCGTGTCCGCGTCCATCCGCATCAACACGCTCGGCCGTCCGGCCGGGTCGACGAAGGGAGAGACCGCGGGGAGGGCCGCGCCGTGGGGCGGTAGCGCCAGCCGCATCTCTTCGCGGAGGTCGTGGGCAAGCCGCAGCGCCTGTCGGTCGCTGTCGCTCAAGTGTGCGGTCATCGCGATCTCCGGGGAGTTCACGTGCGGGGGTCCGGGGCAATCTTGCTAGGAAATAGCGTGCAGGTGCAAGAGCCGATGCACGTGCAGATCGAGAAAGATCGTGCGTAACCGATGGGCGCGCCACTCGTTGTTCCTAGACCCGCGCAGGTCGGAGGCCTGCGCCCCCACGGCCGGGGCCGGCGGGGGCGTGCGGTGTTCTTAAGAACAGTTAACAGGTCCCGCGGCTCAGCCCCGGCCGCGGAAGCCCGCGATCACGACCGCCGCGCCCGCCAGCACGATCGCGGCGACGGCCAGGAGCCCGACGGACATCGCGTCGGTGAAGGCCGTGAGGACGGCGGGCCTCTCGGACCGCCCGGCGGCGAGGGCCTGCCCGACCGAGTCCGTGTGACCGGCCACCCCGGACGGCAGACCGTCCGCGAACCGGCTCGCCAGGATCGTGCCGAAGACCGCGACGCCCAGCGCGCTGCCTATTTCCCTGGCGGCGCTGTTGAGTCCTGAGCCGAGGCCCGCCTGCCCTGGCGGCAAGGCGGACATCACCGCCACTGACAACGAAGGCATGCACATCCCCATGCCGACCGACAGGAGGGCCAAGCACGCCCCGTACAACAGGTAAGGGGTGGAGGCGTCAGCCAGCGACAGCAGCCCGAGACCAGCGGCGAGCATGAGCAGTCCCAGAGCGACCACGCTGCGTTCGCCGATGCGCCGCGCGAGGCCGATGCTCCGCTTGGACGTCACGATCACGCCGATGACCAGCGGAGCGATGGCCACCCCTGCCAGCAGCGGCGAGTAGCCCTTGGCGTACTGGAGGTATTGCGCGTTCACAAAGAAGAGGGCGAAGAGGCCGAAGAAGGTCAGCGCGACACCGAGCACACCGCTGCGCAGCCGCGCCACGGCGAAGATCCTCAGATCCAGCAGCGGGTGCTCCGCACGCAGCGCGTGGACGGAGAACGCGGTGAGCAGGACGGCGGCGGCGCCGAAGGCCCCCAACACCCGGGAAGAGCTCCAGCCTTGCGACGACCCCTCGATGATCCCGAACAGCAGCGCGAACAGCGCCAGCGTGAGGAGGGCGGCGCCCGGAAGGTCGAGGTCGGCGCGGTGGCGTTCGCCGCGCGGCGCCAGCCGTGCGACCAGGCCCGCGAGCGCGGCGGCGGCGAGCGCGCCCACCAGGAAGAGGCTCTGCCACGGCAGCCACTGGAGGACCGCTCCCCCGACGAGGTTGCCGACGGCTCCGGCGATCCCCGTGGCCGCGGTCCAGGTGGCGATCGCGTGCGGCTTGCGCTCGGGCTCGGTCACCTGGAGAAGGAGGGACAGGGTGGCGGGCATGATCAGGGCGGCCCCGGCTCCCGTGACGAGGCGTCCGGCGATCAGGACCGCGACCGCCGGGGCGGCCGCGGAGAGCAGGCAGCCCGCCGCGAAGACGGCGAGCCCTGCCAGCAGCGCCCCCTTGCGGCCGTACCGGTCGCCGAACGCCCCGGCCGGGATGAGCAGGCAGCCGAACATCAGTACGTAGGTGTCGACGATCCAGAGCAGTTGCGCCGAGGACGGGTGCAGGTCCGCGGCGGAGAGCTTGGGCAGGGCGAGGTTGATCGAGGCGACCATCGCCACGACCAGGACCACGCAGGCGGACATCAGGAACGGCATCAGGGAC
The DNA here is from genome assembly GCF_043198015.1 of Spirillospora sp. NPDC048911. Lineage (NCBI taxonomy): Bacteria > Bacillati > Actinomycetota > Actinomycetes > Streptosporangiales > Thermomonosporaceae > Spirillospora > Spirillospora sp. NPDC048911. The sequence continues at coordinate 41,551 of NZ_JBICUD010000013.1, forward strand.
GGCATCGCGCGCGGCCGCCGGCGGCCCGGATCGGCCGGCGACGGCGCGCCGCGGACGGCGTCGAGCGTCATGAGTCTCCTCAAGAGAGGTGGTGAACAGGGTGGTGAACGGGACGGAGGCGGGATATCCGGGCCGCGCGCGTCGCCTCCGTGATCTCCAACGTAGGGTGGGGGTGACTTGCTTTCAAATGCATCTTTTGCACCCGAGGAGTGCACCGCGTGCAATCCAGACTGGATCTGAACCTCCTGATCGCCCTCGACGCCCTCCTCGAAGAGGGCAGCGTGACCGGCGCGGCGGACCGGCTGCACCTGTCCGGGCCCGCGATGAGCCGCACACTCGGCCGGATCCGCAAGGCCATGGGCGACCCGATCCTCGTCCGCTCGGGCCGTGCCATGGTCCCGACGCCTCGCGCGCTGGCCGTGCGGGCGGAGGTCCATGAGCTCGTGCAGCGCGCCCACATCGTGTTCACGGCCGAGGACGAGCTCGATCCGCGTTCGCTCAGCGGCTGCTTCACCCTCCAGGCCGACGAGGGCACGGTCGCCGTGATCGGCGGGCCCCTGTTCGAACGCGTCGCGAGGGAGGCCCCGGGCGTGACGCTGCGCTTTCTGGGCGAAGGCCCGATCGACACCCACAGCCTGCGGCGCGACACCGTCGACCTGGAGATCGGAGTGATCGGAGCGCCGGGGCCCGAGATCCAGATCGAGCCGCTGCTGGCGGACCGCTTCACGACCGTCGTCCGCCCGGATCACCCGCTGGCGCGCGACGGCATGACGCTGGACGCGTGGACCGCCGCCGCGCAGCTGACCTCCACCCGCCGCGGCCGGCTCACCGGCCCGATCGACGGCCTCCTGGCGGAGATGGGCCGCGGCCGGCGCCTGGCCGGCACGGTGCCGACCGTCACCACGTCCCTGTTCATCGTGATGGAGACCGACCTGGTCGGGTTCGCCGCCGAACGGCTGCACCGCCGGCTGGTGGAGCGGCTCGGCCTGGTGGCGTTGCCCATTCCGCTGGACCTGCCCCCGCTGGAGCTGTCGCAGGCCTGGCACGCCCGGTACGGAGCCGACCCGGCGCACGCCTGGCTGCGCCGGTGCGTCCGCGAGACCGTCCTCGCCGTGACCGGGGAGCGAGGTGCCGGGCGCGATACGGTCTGATTCTAGAACGACGTTCGGATCGGGTCGGACTTGGAGCGGGCCGGAGCGGGTCAGAGAGGCCGGACAGGGCCGGACAGGGGTGGATCAGTGATCGACGGCACGTGCGACGCTCGGTTCGCCGCGGTGCGGGAGGCCTTCGCGGCGAACTTCACGCGACGCGGGGAGCGCGGCGGCGCGGTGTGCGTCGTCGTGGACGGGCGGCCCGTCGTCGATCTGTGGGGCGGGCAGGCCGCCGACGATCGCCCGTGGCGGCTGGACACGCTCGTCAATATCTTCTCGGTGGGCAAGGGTCTGACCGCGGTGCTGGCCTCTCGCCTGGCGGGCGAAGGGCGGCTCGACGTCGACGCGCCGGTCACGCGTTACTGGCCGGAGTTCGGCCAGGGCGGCAAGGAGAGCGTGACCGTGCGCCAGCTGCTCTCGCATCGGGCGGGGCATCAACTCGGCGGCGTGGCGGGAGGCCCAGCTCCCCTCGACGAACGGTCACGGCACCGCGCGGGGGGTCGCGCGGGTCTACACCGCGCTCGCGGCGGGCGGCGCGATCGACGGCGTGCGGATCGTGGACGCGGACGCGCTGAGCGCTGCCACCGTCGAGCAGTCCTCCGGCGAGGATCTGATCCTGCATCGGCCCGCGCGGTTCGGGACCGGCTTCCAGCTGACCCAGCCGGAACGGCCGCTCGGCCCGAATCCCCGTTCGTTCGGGCACTTCGGCGCGGGCGGCTCGCTCGGTTTCTGCGATCCCGACACGGGCGTGGCGTTCGGGTACGTGATGAACGAGATGGGCCCGCGCTGGCAGAACCCCCGGAACAAGGCCCTCGTCGACGCCGTCTACGCGAGCCTCTGACCAGCTGAGCCCGAGGCCGGGGATACGATCGCAGCTGATGGCAGACGTTCTTTCTCTCCGTTCCCTCAACCGCGCCACCCTCGCCCGGCAGATGCTGCTCGTCCGCGAGAAGGCCGAGGAGGTGTCCGTCGCCGGGGCGGTGGAGCGGCTGTGCGGCATGCAGGCGCAGGAGCCCAAACCTCCGTTCCTCGGGCTCTGGACGCGGCTGGCCGGGTTCGAGGGCGCTCAACTGCACGCCGCGCTTCAGGAGCGTTCGGTCGTGCGCGCGACGATGATGCGCGGGACTCTGCATCTGATGTCGGCGCCGGACTACACCGCCCTGCGCGCCTCGATGCAACCGATGCTGGACGCCGGGCTTCGGATGCTGGGGGCGCGGGCGGAGGGCCTGGAACTGGACAAGGTGCTTCCCGCCGCCCGCGTCCTGCTGGAGGAGCGGCCGCGAACGTTCAACGAGCTGCGCGCGTTGCTGCAGGAGGAGTTCCCCGAGGTCAACGACCGGGCGCTGGGATTCTCCGTGCGGATGTGCCTGCCGCTGGTGATGGTGCCGACGGACGACCGCTGGGGGTTCGCGCGCACGTCCGAATTCACGCTGGCGGACGTCTGGCTCGGTGAGCCGCCCTCGGAAGACCCGTCGCCCGATGCGCTCGTGCTGCGCTACCTCGCCGCGTTCGGCCCGGCCTCGGTCGCTGACGCGCAGGAATGGTCGGGCCTGCCGAAGCTGGGCGAGGTGCTGGAACGGCTACGGCCTCGGCTGCGCACGTTCAAGGACGACAAGGGCCGGGATCTGTTCGACCTGCCCGACGCGCCCAGACCGGACGAGGACACCCCTGCCCCGGCGAGATTCCTGCCCGAGTTCGACAATCTGGTGCTGGCGCACGCCGACCGTTCCCGTGTGATCGCCGCCGCGCACCGGCCGTCGCTGACCACCAAGAACCTCCGCGTGCGGGCCACGTTCCTCTGGGAGGGGTTCGCCGCGGGACTGTGGGAGCTGGAACGCAAGCGCAAGGTCGCCACGCTGCGCCTTCGCCCGTTCGAGAAACTGCCCAAGCGCGCGCTGAAGGAGCTCACGGCCGAGGGCGAGCGCCTGCTGGGCTTCGCCGAGCCGGACGCGGCCGAGCGGCAGGTCGTCCTCGCCGAGGAGTAGTCGGCCGGGCTGGAGAAGAGGCAGCCGGGACCGAGGAATAGTCAGTGGGGCAGGTGATCGGCAGCCGATTATTTCGTGGAAGGCATGACGCACCGCGCGTGATCCGCTCCGAATGGTGATCAATCCGATATCGGTTCTGGTTGAAACTTCCAGCGAACAGGCGCAAGCTATCCCCCGTACCCCGGAAGCCCCTGATCCCCCTCCCGCCCCCCACCCCGCCGACAGGACGCGAACCGCATGTTCGAGATCTGGGAGACGAGCGAGCCCGCCCGGCTCATCAGCGATGCCGGCAGTCTCAAGGTCGCGCTCGAGAAGGTCGACACGATGTGCCGCCTCCGCCACGACCAGGCCGCGGCCCACGTCGGCGTCAACGGGGACGGCTACCACTTCGAGATCCGCAATCAGGAGGGCAAGGCGCTCGCCCGCCTGACCTACGTGCCGGACACCACCCGGGCCTACCAGAGCGTCGTCGTCGACGAACTCCGCGGCGGCAACGGCCGCGCCTGACCCACCCCGCGCAGCCCTTCCGCATTCGCCGGCCCTTCCGCATTCGCCGGCCCTTCCGCGTTCACCGGTCATTCCGCGTTCCTCACAGGCGTTGACCTGCTGGTTGACCGACCCTGGCCAGATGCGCGACGCGTCCCCGCGCTCCTCCGCCCCTGCCCGTCCGCGCAGCTAGGTGGACATCCAACGGTCAGACCGCACCGATCGTAACTTGTTGACCGACCTCGACTTCACACCTAGTTTGACAACTGAGCACGCGAAGCAGTCAAGGAGATCGCGGAGGCCCCGCGGGCGAGCGAACGGCGAAGGGAACTTCCATGCCCCGAGCACAGGTCATCGACATCGACGAGGCACGCAGGCGCGACGCCGAAGACGCTCTGTACGAGAAGACGCTGCGACGGCTCTCCAAGGCGTCGGTCGAGAAGCACTGGGAGCCGTACACCGACATCCCCTGGGACGATCCCGACTTCGAGATCGCCCCAGAGGACCCGCGCTGGGTCCTGCCCGAGATGGACCCGTTGGGCGCGCACCCCTGGTATCGAGCCCAGCCAGAGCGCGTGCAGGCGAGGATCGGCCTATGGCGGCAGGCACAGGTGTGCAAGGTCGGCATGCAGTTCGAGAACGTGCTGAAGCGCGGGCTCCTCACGTACGCGTTCCGGCTGCCCAACGACTCGGCCGAGTTCCGCTACGTCTACCACGAGACGATCGAGGAGGGACATCACGGGATGATGTTCCAGGAGTTCGTGAACCGCAGTGGGTCACCGGTGGAGGGCATGCCGCTCGCCGTCCGGGTGCTGGCTGAGATCGTGCCCCCGATGAGCCTGATCGCGCCGTCGCTGTTCTTCTTCTGGGTCCTCGCCGGCGAGGAGCCCATCGACTACGTGCAACGCCGCATGCTCCGCGACGGGTCGGCGCGACACCCGCTCCTCAACAAGATCATCTCTATCCATGTGGCGGAGGAGGCCCGGCACATCTCGTTCGCGCGGCAGTTCCTCAAGCACCGCGTGCCGCACATGGCCGCGCCGCAGCGGTTCATGCTGAGCCTGGTCGTGCCGCCCTCGATGAAGCTCGGCGTGCTCCTCATCCTCACGCCGCCGGTGGCGATGGGACGGCAGTTCCAGATTCCTGAGCAGGTCATGAAGGAGACCTACTGGGCCACCGACCATTCGAAGGACCTCATCTCGCGTGCCGTGTCCAACGTTCGCGGGCTGTGTTCCGAGATCGGGCTCATCAACCCGGCGAGCAAGCGGATATGGCGGCTTCTCAATATCTGGGAGGACGAGAAGTCCTGAACGCGGTACATGTGCTGGGCGGCTACCGTGACGGGCATGACGCGGGACTGGGCCGAGTGGCACCGCCAGTACGACGAGCCCGGGTCGACCGTGGCGCGGCGGCTGTCCACGGTGCGGCTGCGCGTCCGCGAGGCCCTGGACCGCGCCCCGGCGGGCCGGATCCGGCTCGTCAGCGTCTGCGCGGGCGAGGGGCGGGAGGTCATCCCGGTGTTGCGCGAGCACGCGCGCGGCCCGGACGTCACCGCGCGCCTCCTCGAACTCGATCCGCGGATCGCGGCCATCGCGGGCGAAGCGGCCGCCGGGCTGCCCGGCGTCCAGGTCGTCGAGGCGGACGCGGCCCTCACCGACAACTACGAGGGTGCGGCGCCGGCCGATGTGATCGTGCTGTCCGGCGTCTTCGGCAACCTCACCGACGATTCGATCGAGCGCACGATCTCGTGCCTGCCGCAGCTGTGCGGACGGGACGCGACCGTACTCTGGACCCGCCATCGCCGCTCCCCCGATGCCGTCCCCGCCGTTCAGCGCTGGTTCTCGGAGAACGGATTCGAGGAGCTCGTCCTGTCGTTCCCGGATGGCACCGGCCTGTGCGTCGGCGTCCATGTCTTCCGCGGCGACCCGCAACCGCTCCGTCCAGGCGTCCTGATGTTCACCTTCGCCAACGAACGCACCAAGGACCACTGGCCGGACCTGTCGGCCTGACCGTCTGGCCTTGAGCCAGCAGGGCGGCAGGGCGGCGGCCCAGAGCACGGGGCCCAAGCGTCAGGGCGTCAGGGCGTCAGGGCGTCAGGGCAGCGTGACCTGAAGCACGACGGCCTGGCCTGACCCGTCAGGGTGACAGGGCGCGTGACCCGGAGCATGACGGCCTGAGCGTCAGGTCAGCAGGACAGCGCGACACGGAGCAAGGACGGCCTGACCGTCAGGCTGGAAGCACGGCTGCATGAGGGTGACCATGGCGGTCTGTTGCGGGTGGCCACGAAGAGTCGTGGCGCGTGGCAGGATTCCTGTGGTGGATGCGGAAGACGAGCGAGGAGGGCTTGGTGAGGAACGCGTGGCGGCAGCCCGGTCGGGCACGTTCGTCCTCGTCCACCTTCGACCCGCCACCGCGTACGCGCGAGTTCGCGGAAGACCTGGTCGCCCACGCGGTCCAGGCGCTCCAGCGCGGTGACGAGGTCGTCCTCGCGCAGGCCGCGACCGAGCTCACCGCCCGAGCCGAGCCGGGCGACTGGCACGGGCTGGTCGACCGGGTGCTGCTGGGACGTCTGGAAGAAGGCGTCACCACGGCGTGGCAGCGGGGATGGCAGCCCGCGGATCTCGTCCGGTTCACCGGGCGGCGGCTGGGCCGGCGGCATCAGCGGCTGGCGATCGACGTCATCGCCGCCGAGATGCGGGTCTACTCCGCCGCCACCGTGGACGAGCCGTGGCGTGAGCAGCTGGCGACGCTGGGCGCGGAGGTCTGGTGGGACGGCGACGGCTCGTTCTTCCAGGGCTGGTGCGGCCGCGAGAACACCGACCGCGCCACTCTCATCATGTGCGGGCTGGAGCTTTCGCAGCTCCTCAGCTCGCTCCCCCGGCTGGCGCGGATCGGCCCTCCGCCGGGGACTCCGCCGACGGCCCAGGCGGACGCGGCGCGGACGGCCGGCCGTCTCACCGACATCGACCAGCGGAGGCTGGGCAAGGTACGCGCGCTGCTGGCCAAGGCGGAGTCGACCGAGTTCCCTGAGGAGGCCGAGGCGCTGAGCGCCCGCGCCCAGGAGCTGATGGCCCGCTACAGCATCGACCACGCTCTGCTGGCCGCCGAATCGGGCACGGGCGGCGAGCCCGCCGGACGGCGGATTCCCGTCGACAATCCGTACGACGCCCCGAAGGCGGTGCTGCTGACCGTCGTGGCCGAGGCCAACCGATGCCGCGCCGTCTGGCATCGCGAGCTCGGATTCTCCACGGTGCTGGGCTTTCCGTCGGACCTGGCCGCGGTGGAGATGCTGTTCACGTCGCTGCTGGTGCAGGCGACCACCGCGATGGTGCACACCGGTACGCGGACGGACGGGGACGGCAAGTCACGGACGCGTTCGTTCCGTCACGCGTTCCTCAACGCCTACGCCGCGCGCATCGGGGAACGGCTGCGGGGGGCGGCCGGCGAGGCGGCGACCAGAGCGGCCGCGGAGGCAGACGGAAAGGATCTTCTTCCCGTGCTGGCCGCACGCGACCGGGCCGTCGAAGAGGCGGTCGACACGATGTTCCCGAATCTCACCAGGGGCCGCGCCCGTGCGGTCTCCAACTACGAGGGCTGGGTCGCGGGGCGGGCGGCCGCCGATCTGGCCAGCCTCAACGGACGCTCCGAGGTCACCGGAGACTAGCGCCGTGGGCTGGACGCCTTGGTCTTTCCATGGGTTTCCTTGGCTTCGGCAGGGCACCGGGTCCCCCTCGGGGAGCTAGGGGGACGGCCGGGGTCAGTCCTTCTTGCGCCGCGTGTTGCCGCCACGGCCGCGCAGCGGCACGCCGGCCTCCTTGAGCACGTTGTAGATGAAGCCGTACGAACGGCCGGTCTCGGCGGCCAGATCACGGATGCTCTCGCCCGCCGCGTAGCGCGGCGCGAGCTCCGCCGCGAGCTTGGTGCGCTCGGCACCGGTCACGCGGGTGCCCCTCGACAGTGTCCGGGTCACGTGTACCTCCCAGGATCGACGGCTGTACCGAGAGCCATTCCCCCAGCTCACAGCCTTAATGATCTATCCAACGTACACATTCCCCGCAAATCTCCCCACAATGCCACGCGATCGTCGCGATATCGGCCACTGGTGGTCTTTTCGATGGCCTCCGGCGTGTCGGTGCTGGACTAACGGGCTCGACATAGTGTCAATAGCAGTCACGGACCTTGACCGTGAGCTTGATCAAAGTCAGAAGATCAAGTCGTGCCGCAGCCTCGGGACCTTCGCCGGTCGCGGCCCGGCAGCCTGGGAACGACTTCGCCAGGAACCCCAGGGGAACCTTTGCTCGCGGAGGGCCTTGCGCCGGCGGGCTTACGGCAACCGGCGGAGGCGAAGGGCCCGCTGCAGATCGTCTGTCTGGTCGGCGAGCGTGCGGCGCAGAGCGACCGCCAGCGCGTCCCGTTCGAGACAGCGGACCGCGGCCTGGACGGTGCCGGGCGTGGCGGCGTGCGCCGGGAAGAGCTCCCGGCCGAGCGTCATCGCGATCATCTGCCCGCGTTCGCCCACCGCCGGGATCTCCTCGAAGTAGCGTTCGAGGTACCCGGCGGTCGTCTCGGGCCGGGCGGGCTCCCAGAAGCCTTGCGCGACGGCGGCGAGAAGGCGCGGAGACAGCATGCCCTCGGTGAAGAGAAGCCGCCACGCGTGTTGCTTGGCACGCGGATCCGGCGACGCGGAACGGCACCGGGCGGCGCCTTCCTGACCGGTCGAGCTCGGATCACGTTCGAGTTGGGCGGTGATCTCCGGCTCGCCCGCGTGGTCCAGCGCGACGAGCTGATGCAGGATCCGCCAGCGGAGCTCGACGTCGAGATCAGGACCGTCAGGCATCCGTCCTTCGCTGAGCCAGTGCCGGAGGTCGTTGAGCTCCTCCGGCGTCTGGGCGCTCGGGACGAGGGTTCGCACGGCCGCCAGCCTCAGGTCGTCAGCGGACTTGGGCTGTTGCAGGATCGTCCGGCAGACGCCGGAAAGGACGGCCAGCGCCTCAGGACGGCGTTCGGGCGGCAGGAACCGGTCGGCGACATGGTTGCGCGCGAACGTAAGGACGGCTTCGACAATCGCGACCACGTTCTCGCCAGGAAGTTGAGCGGCGACCAGCGCCAAGAACTCTCCGGCGGGCATCTCGCCGTCGCGCACCATGTCGCGAGCGGTGTTCCAGAGAAGGGCACGGGTCAGCGAGTCGTCGATCGTCGAAAGGCCTGTCTTGACGGCCTGCCAGGAATCCTCGTTCAGCCGCACCTTGGCGTAGCTCAGGTCACCGTCGTTGAGCAGCAGCAACGCCGCCGGCCGTACGCCAGGCCCCGCTGGTCGGAGTACGCCGGGGAGCACGGTCCGGCCAGAGCCGGGGACGAGATCGGCGGCGAGACGCCTCCGCAGCACGAGGCCGCGGCCGGGGACGTCGTCGTACACGCCCAGCAGAACCCGGTGCGGCCGCTGCGACCCGTCGTGCGCCACGACGACCGATTCCCCGTCGAGGTCGGCCCGGAGGGTGTCGACGCCGGTGGTTCGCAGCCACCGGCTCGCCCAATCCCGCACGTCCCGGCCAGGAGCCGCGGCGCCGATGGCGTCCAGCAGGTCGGTGAGCTCGGCGTTTCCGAAGCGATGCGCGGCGAAGTAGTCGTTGACGCCCCGGAAGAAGGCCTCCTCCCCCACCCAGGCGACGAGCTGCCGTAGCGCCGAGGCTCCCTTGGCGTAGGAGATCCCGTCGAAGTTCATGAGCGCCGAGGCCACGTCATCGAGACTCTCGGCCGCGACAGGATGGGTCGTCGGGCGCTGGTCGGCGTCGTAGCCCCAGGACTTGCGGGCGACGGCGAAGGCCGTCCACGGGCTCGTGAACCGGCTGGCGACCGCCGCGATCTCGTACCCCATGTACTCGGCGAACGACTCGCTCAGCCAGATGTCGTCCCACCAGCGCATCGTCACGAGGTTGCCGAACCACATGTGCGCCATCTCGTGGGCGATGACCGTGGCCCGGAGCTCGCGCTGCGTGTCGGTGACGGCGGACTGGAAGACGAAACGTTCGTTGAACAGCACACAGCCGGGCTTCTCGATCGCGCCCCAGTTCATCTCGGGGACGAACACCTGGTCGTACTTGCCGAACGCGTAGCGTTCCTCGAAGACCTCGTGGAAGCGGTCGAACGACCGACGCGTGATGTCGAAGAACTCCTCGGCGTCCGCGTCCAGATGCCTGGCCAGCGAACGCCGGCAAAGAAGGCCGAGCGCGATGCCGTCATGCTCCGTCTCGACGGCGTGGAACGGTCCGCCGACGACGGTGACCAAGGACGTGCTGATGGGCTCCGTGGCGGTGAACTCCCAGGTCTGCCCGGTGTCGTCGGCGGCGGCGTGCCGTGCGCGTTCCGCCCCGTTGCTCCGCACGGACCAGGTCGCCGGAGCCGTGACGGTCAGGCTGAAGGCGGCCTTAAGATCCGGCTGGTCGAAGCAGGGGAACACCGACGGCGCGTGATCGGGCCCGCAGTTGGCGTAGACGTAGACCTCGCCGTCCTCGGGGTCGACGAAGCGGTGCAGCCCCTCGCCTGTGCGGGTGTAGAGCATGTCCGCCTCGACGAGCAGCTCGTTCTCGGCCTCAAGGCCCGGCAGGACGAGCCGTCCGCCCTGGACCGGATCGAGCACGCGCCCGTTGAGCTCGACCCGCCGTACGGAACCGGCCCGGATGTCGGCGAACGACGCGGCACCCCGCTCCCGGGCCGCGAACCGGACGATCGTCCTGCAGCCGAAGACCTCGTCCCCGCGGGTGAGGTCGAGTTCCACCGAGTACGAGTGCACGTCCAGCAGCCGGGCCCGTTCACGAGCCTCGGCGCGAGTGAGAGCGGAGGTCACACCCGAACCCAACGATCAGGCCCGGGGCGAGGGTTCCATGATCAGCTCGTCGGCGAGAAGGTCCATCAGGAGGCCGTCGCGCCACTGGCCGCTGACGGGATCGCGCTCGTACCGCCGCATGCGCCCGACAGGCTTGAAACCGACCTTCGTGTAGGACCGGATCGCCGCCTCGTTGGTCGCCGAGGGGTCGATGGTCAGCCGGTGGTGCCGCCGCTCCTCGATGAGCCATCGGGCCAGCGTCCTGACGGCGTCCGTGCCCAGGCCCCGCCCGTGGAACCGCGCGCCCATGAAGATGTCGATCGAGGCGTGCCGGTAGTCCGGGTCGTCCTCCTCGTCGTACTGGATCGCCCCGGCGACCTCGCCGTCCACCACGATCGCGAGCATCTCGTCGAAGCCCTCGGGCGGCGCCCACCACCGAGCGACCTCAGGCTCACGGACGATCGCCGCCAGCACTTTCGCGTCGCCGTCCGCCACCGACCGCAGGACGACCGATGCCCCTCGCAGCTCCATACCGAGATCCTCCTCGGTTCGAGGGGTGGTTATCCACAGAATTACGTTCGCCTTCCGGTCGAGCCGAGACCCGCTCATGCTGGCTGGATCGGCGACAGGAAGGACAGCGACCATGCTCACCTCCCGGCCTTTCGTGGCCACCAGCGACCCGCGGAAGGACGTCCGCTCCCCGGCCTGCAACAGCCGCGCCAGCACGTACGGAACAAGGGTGAACAAATGAAGACCGAAGGCCCTGATCCCGAACGGCCGCGCCGCCCGCCTTGCGCCCACCACTCCGCCGTTTGTCCAAGACCAACCGCGCGATTCAGCTCAGATCACCAACGCGACCACCGTAAGCAGCCTGTGGGGCCGACGCCTCACGACGCCCCGGATGCCCAATCCCGCCGAAGCTTCCCCACAACCCGCCACCCGCCACCCGCCCAAAATGCAACGACACTCCCAGCAGCCGAGTGAGATCAATCGTCGAGCTGGCCAGCCGTCGCTCGGGGCAGGTCCGCTCGTTCGCCAGGATCAGCCACCGGAGCCTCCCGGGCCCTACGTCGCATCGCCGCAGTCCATGCCAAGCCGTACACGGTCAGGGCCAGGGCAAAGCCGGCGATCCCACCTTCGACACCACTGACGAGCGTCATATGAAACGTACGCGGGAGGTCCGGCTGATTGATCAGGAGGATCGCTCCCAGCAACGCCCCACCACAGGTCGCGAGCGCCACCGCGCCCACCACCGACAACACCGTCCGCCGCGGCAGCCGTGCGGGTGCGTCCGCCATCACCGATGCCGTACGGCTCCAGCGAACCAACCACCAAGCGACGGCCACCGCGCCGAGCAGGCCACTCGCATACTGGAGCCAGCGGTTGAGGGCGAGCCCGCCCCACGAGGTCGTGATCAGCCATGGAAACGCGCCGGCGAAGCTGTGGTGTTCATGCGTGAACGCGTCCCAGAAGAGATGGGTCGCGGCTCCCACCACCACCGACAGCGGAACCCACTTGATCATCGCCCTGCGAAAACCGTACGCGGGCTCGGCGAGTCGCGCGTGCGCCCGGCCAGGGGTCAGCGCGAGCAGCGGCCGCTTCCAGACCAGATGGAACACAGCAAAGAAGAACACGCCGAACATCAGGTCAATGGTCACCAGCCCCCACGGGGAATGCGTAGCGCCGCGGAGCGTCGCCAATCCGAAGAAATAGGGCACATCCGGGACCATCGAGCCCACCACCAGCGCCGATGGCACCAGAGGGCCCCGTGCGAGCGGAAGGACGGCGGCAGCGTGGCTCATTGTGAACGGCATCGGCCATGCCTAGAGCATCCGACCAGGAACGATCAAGGCCCGTTCACCGCTCGCCGACCGCGTCCAGCACGGGCTTGAGGTCGACGATCGGCGTCCCGTCGACCGCTTCAAGTGCCCGGACACGGATCCGCAAGCCGTCGATCGCCAGGATCGTCACCCGGTGCAACCCGACCGGATTCGGCCTGTCCGCCGACCGCGTGCTGAACACCCCGGTGACCGGCCGCCCCACGTCATCGCGAGGATGGACCGCCAAGACATCCCGCCGCGCCCGATCAAGCCAGGTGAGGACCAGTACCTCCACGCCGACCCGAAGGTCGCGCAGCCCCTCACGCACTTCATCGTCGAAGACGAGCCAAGCCTCGGGAGCCCCTTCGTCACCCTGCTTGGGCGCCGCGTCCAAATCCGCAAGCGCCGACTCGACCCACCCGATGGGCCGAATCACGAACCCGCTCTCACCCACGCGGCCTCCTCACAATCACCGCCCCTGCCCCAAGACAACCCTCCACCAATCAGCCCTATACGTCACAACCTTCAGCGGAGATCCCGAGCCAAACGTCCCACCAACACCCAAACCCGCCGCGAACCATCCTCAACACCCGGCCCCCGAGCCGACACCCGTGAAGCACGCCCCCGCCCCGTACCAGCCGCAAGCTCAACAGTGTTCCGTCGAGGCAGCCCCCTGACCAACCAGCGACGCCAAGACACCAGCGCGGCGGAGGGCAAACCAAGACCCGCCACCCCCACGGCGCAACCGCCAACACGAGCCCCGGAGGCCTTGGCTCCCGGCCGAGACCGTCTTTCCAGGGCGCCAAGCGGCTGGTATTGCCCGAGCAAGGATCTTGCTCGTACGGTCAGGGTGGGCGCGCAGATGCTCGGCTCCGGCGGGAGCCGCAGGACGGGGAAGGGCGATCACGGTGATCGAGACACTGGACGCGGCGCGAGTCACGAGCAGGCGGGCCCGGCGAACCGCGGAATTCATGCACCGGAGACTGCGGCCGCGCATGATGGGCGACGGCGAGATCGACGAGCGGGCCATGCGCCGGTTGGCGAACCTGGAACGGCTGGCGGCACTCGCTCCGGTACCTCGCGGCGTGCGACTGCGCCGAGTGCAGTTCGACGGTTTCCGCGGCGAATGGGTGACAGCCCCAGGGGTCTCTGCCGGTGGACGCGCGATCCTCTACTTCCACGGCGGCGGCTTCGTCTGCTGCGGGGTGGCCACCCACCGCCGCATGATCGCGCAGATCTCCGCGGCGGCCCGCATGCCCGTGCTCTCGATCGCCTACCGCCAGCTGCCGGAGGTCCCGGTGGCCGGCTCGGTCGCCGACTGTGTCACCGCCTACCGCCAACTCCTCGCACACGGCCACGCCCCCGAGGACGTGGTGGTCGCGGGTGACTCCGCCGGCGGCTTCCTCGCCTTCGCCGCAACACTCCGCGCCGTCGAACAGGGCCTGCCCAAGCCGGCAGCGGTGGTCGGCCTCTCCCCATGGCTCGATCTGGACTGCACCGCCAAGATCGCCCATGCCAACGCGGGCCTGGACCCGTACATCGTGGCGGATCAGATGGCCAAGCTCGCCACCCTGCTGGTCGAAGGCGTGATTCCACCGGACCCGGCGCTGTCGCCGCTGACCAGCGACCTCTCAATGCTCCCTCCCGCCCTGATCCAGTGCGGCTCGATCGAGGTTCTACGCTGCGACGCAGAGCTGATGGCCGAGGCGATGGAACGGGCGGGAGTGCCCTGCCGGCTCCAGATCTGGGAGGGCCAGATCCACGTCTTCCAAGCCTTCTCCCCCTTGATCCCGGAAGCCCGCCCGGCGATCGCGCAGATCGGCGCCTTCGTACAAGAAATGACCTCGAACAAAGCCGGCCGCGCCGCCTGACCCCAACCCGCTCACCCTGGCGCCCAATCCCATCCCGAAATACGGACGCCCTGGACCACCACAAGCACGGCCGCGCATCGACCGCTACAAATCGGACAACCAACACGCGCCCAGCCACGCTAGGACGCCGAGCACGCCAGACACTTCACACCAAGATCCCCACCAGAACCAAAGGCTCCAGCCAACCGACCGCCCGACTCCTCGTTGCGAGGCTCGCGGCCGACCTGACCTAGGGCGCACCATCAGCCACCAAATCGGCCCTCGACACAGCGTTCTACCGCGCCATTGGACGCGGCTAGTCGACCCGTGCCTGGCCGCCAGCAAGGCACATCAGGAAGTAGCCCAAAGTCGGCGCACGCGGCAAACCTCGGTCAAGTACGCACTCCGTCAAGACGGAAGAAGGAGTCAGGCTCGTCGATCAACGGCCCCCCGCAATGCGCGCGCGTACAGAAGGATCCTGCCGACCCCGCCCATAGCCGGAGGGGCAAACGCCAGGAGTGAGCGACGACACCTGCCCGGTGACGAGGTTGTAGCACGCCCCGACGATTCCGAGCGTCCCGGCGCGTCGCCGCGGCCTCCTAACGAATCAGAACACAGGAGACTGATGTCCTCCAACTGCGGTGCGGCCGCAGTGATGGTCGTACATGCCCAACGGGGTGCAAGCGCTGCGCAGTGTCCAGCCTCGGAGATGTTCTGGAGCCGGTGCATCCCCAAAGCGCAGGCACGGGCGCAGGCACGGCAGGAGCGCGGGCGCGGCACGGGCGCAGGCACGAGCACAGGCCCACGCGCAGGCGCGGCATGGGCACGGCACGGACGCAGGCACAGGCACGGACGCGGGCACAGGCGCAGGCACGGGCTCGAGCACGTGCACCGTCACCGTCACCGTCACCGGCGCGGGCACGGACGCGGACACGGACGCGGCGGAGGCACGGACGCAGGCGCAGGCACGGGCACGGCACGAGCACCGGCACCGGCACCGGCACGGACGCTGGCGCGGCGCAGGCGCAGGCACGAGCACGGGCGCAGGCACGAGCACGGGCACCGGCACAGGCGCGGGCAAGGACGCGGCGCTGGCGCTGGCGCGGACGCGGCGCTGGCGCTGGCGCAGGCACGGGCGCAGGCACGGGCGCAGGCACGGGCGCAGGCACGGGCGCAGGCGCAGGCGCAGGCACGGGCGCAGGCACGGGGCGCAGGCACGGGCGCAGGCACGGGCGCAGGCACGGGCGCAGGCGCAGGCGCAGGCACGGGCTCGAGCACCGTCACCGTCACCGGCGCGGGCACGGACGCGGACACGGACGCGGCGGAGGCACGGACGCAGGCGCAGGCACGGGCACGGCACGAGCACCGGCACCGGCACCGGCACGGACGCTGGCGCGGCGCAGGCGCAGGCACGAGCACGGGCGCAGGCACGAGCACGGGCACCGGCACGAGCACGGGCACCGGCACGGACACGGCGCAGGCACGGGCACGGGCACGGGCACGGGCGCTGGCGCAAGCACGGGCACAGGCGCGGGCACGGACGCGGCGCAGGCGCTGGCGCAGGCACGGGCGCGGGCGCGGGGATGATCCCAAAACCTTCGGGGCACGGGAGCACACGGAGGACAGGCGCTCGCCCAACGGCAGACCACAGCCGTCGGGTGCAGCACGGCCAGATCAACCGTAGTTATCACCCGCAGAGGTCAAGTCCCGGCGGTTGATGTCCCGTCCCTCTCGTAGGCCAGCGACTTTCTCGCAAAATGGCGATCTTGGGCGTAAGCCACCGGATCAGGGCGAATGTGCTGTCGAGCCGAGTCGACTGTGACCATTCATCAACGCTGCGTAGCCGACTTCACTACGATCGGCACCTTGACGGTGACCACTGCGACTCCCCCGGGGCGAAGATGAACCGTTCGGCAGATCCCAGGTTCGCCGCGGCTGTCCGCTGCGCGTGCGGGTTGCTCGGGTGTGCGGCGGTGATGGGCGCCGCCTTCCTCGGCATACCGTCGCCCGCGCAAGCCTCGAACACATCCCGTTCAGCAACGGACGGAGCCGGCGAGATGTCGCGGAAGGCAGCGCGGCCTCCGCTGAGCAGGCGGGCATCGCCGAAAGCGTGGAGACTCCTCAAGCCTCCCGTCCCAGAGATCTGTCGCGAGGCCGAGTACTGGGGTGACTGGTACACCGGGCAGGTCTGCCGAGAAGTGTGGCTCTCGATGTCCAGCTCACCACGGGCTAGGCGGTTCGACCGCAATCGCGCCAGACGAACGAACGACCCCCCGGCACCCTCACCGAGACTCGCCCCGGCTCGCGTCCGCCCAAGCCCACGCCCCTCCCCGTCCCGCGCTCCGAGCGCCCTGCCCACTGTCCCTGTTTCTCCATCGGCTCCGCCGGCGAGAACGCAAGCTGAAAGCGATAGGTCGCCGGCACATTCGATGGAACCGTTGCTGCTGCTTGGCCCCCTGCTCGCTGCCATGGTCGTGGCGGGCTACCCCTTCCGCCGCAGGATCTACGCGTTCGCCTGCGCCGCGCTCTTCGCTCCTCCGCTTGCAGAGGACGAAAGAACGGTCTACTTCAGTTACCGCCCGACGATCGATCCGTTCACCGTCTCCGCACTCGGCCTGCGTGGCGGAGGGGCGTCCGACACCGCACGGGTACTCGCGCTGGCCGCGCTGGAGGAGCACGACAACGCCCTCCTGGTGATTCCTCGTTCCGACGCGATCTCGCTCTTCGGGCTCTCCGAAGACGAACTGCTGGACGAAAGCGCCACCGACCTCTTCATCCCTGGCAACCTAGACGCCGCCCTGGCCTATCTCGAGACCGAACTCGCCATCCGCCAGGGCACGGAAGGCTCCCCACGCCGCCTCCTCCTGGTCGCAGATTGCGAGGACGAGGCCGAACGAATCCGCAGGCTGGTCACCCAATACCCCGGTGGCGTCTCAGCCGTTCTCCTGGGCGAGTGGCCGGCAGAGCAGGCCACGGTGAACGAAGACGGCTCGGTGGTCCTCCCTCCCGACTTCACCGGCTGCCTCCCCCGCCGCCTTCCCGCCATGTCGCGAAGAGAGGCCCGCGATCGCCTCCACGCGGCAATCGACGCCCAACGCCCCACGAAACCCACCTACGCCCGCCGATCCTCCCGCCGCTAACCCCCAGCAGATCCGCACACCTAGACCGGTGAGTGCCGGTGCCGCCCGTCGATGAAGGGTGGGGCTGGCCCGCAGCGCTCAAGTCTCTTGAGGCGCCGACAGCAGGGGGCGAATACGGGGGCGGTGACGAGGTTGGGAGCAGATCGCAGTGTCGGGATCCCAGACTGACCCACCGCCTGTGCGGAACATCAGGCCTGGCCGAGGGCCGGCAGGGCATCGGTCGGTTTCCCCGAACGCGTGAGCAGGACGTCCACGCGCATGGTGGACGATGCCGCCAAGCTTTTCCGTCACCAAGCCGTGATGCGTCGCGCGGACTGAGCCACAGCGGTGCCCCGGCTGAACCTCAGTTGGACGTCTTGGAGAACGTGGCGACGTGGGTGATGGCCTGGGTATGGCCTGGGCGCCTGTCAGGCGGCTTGGTGGGTGGCTCTGGCTGTGATCAAGGCTCGAAGGCTGCGGCCGGCCGCGTATGAGTCGGGTGGGTCGTCGACGGTCCGGTCGACGTAGGCCATGCAGCGGAGGAGCCAACTGCGGAGGGAATCCTCGATCTGGGTCTCGGCGCGGAGGGCCTTGGCCTGGGCCAGGCGGCGTTGCTCGTCGCGGGCTCGTTCCGTGAGGTCTTCGTCGGACGCCACCGCGCGCACGTCGGAGAGTGAGAAGCGGCCCAGTTGGTCGGTGGTGAGCGCCCGTTCTGTGGCGACGCGGCTGAACAGGTCCTTGGGCCAGCCGAGGATCGCTGCCGCGCCCTTGGCGTCGACGCTGTCGGACAGGGGGCCCTTGCGGGCGGCGACGACCTCCGCCACGGTGCGGGCGTCGAGCGCGTCGAGGTCGCGCAGGAGATAGATGGGGTAGGTCCGGTATCGGCCGATCACGGTGAGCTCACCGCGGGCGACCAGGATCTCGATGTCGGCGCGGCTGACGTCGAGGGACATCCGTTCGGCCAGGCGCGCCGCGGCGTTGACGGCTCCGACCGGCGGGTCTTCGCCAAAGGTGGCCCGGATCCGGTCTGTCTGCTCGGCGGCCTTCGCGACCTGCCCGGTGGACCAGGCGCGGCCGTCGATGTCGGGTTCGGGGATGATGCCGTGCTCCCTCGCCAGCCGAAGCTGCCAGGAGGCGATGCCGAGCGCGGTGGCGAACTGCGGGATGCCGTACTCGCTCCGGCCGGCGCGGATGATCTCGGTGGGCATGTCCTGCTCCTTTTCGTGTTGACTCGAAACACAGGATCGCTCACCCCGAGTAGTCGCAATAGTGGAATCACGTTCTGTGGATAACCCGCCCTCGACCGGCGGCATGCCAGGCTGGGGGCATGAACGACATCGAACGGCTGGCGGTCGGACTTGCGGCGATCGGCCGCCCCGCGTACATCAATCTGGGGCGCACGGCCGACCTGCCCGCCGAACGAACCGTGGACGCCATGCGCCAATCCACCTGGGACGTGCTGGACGCGGCGTACGCAGATCAGATCCGGTGGGTCGACACGGCTCGGTCGTACGGACGGGCCGAGGAGTTCCTGGGCGAATGGCTCGCGGAACGCGGGCATGAGGACGTCACCGTCTCCAGCAAGTGGGGCTACACGTACGTCGGAGACTGGCGCATGGACGCTCCGGTCCACGAGGTGAAAGAGCACAGCCTGGAGCGCTTCGAGACCCAGTACGGCGAGACCCGGCGGATTCTGGGCGAACACCTCGCTGTCTACCAGGTCCATTCACTGACCGCTGACAGCCCGTTGTTCGGAGACCATCCGTTGCAAGCGGCACTCGCCGGGCTGGCCGCGGACGGCGTGCGGGTGGGGTTCTCCACGTCCGGGCCCCGCCAAGCCGACACGGTACTGAAGGCGTTCGAGCTTGAAGTGGACGGGCACCGGGTCTTCACCGCCGTCCAATCGACCTGGAACGTCCTGGAGCCGTCTGCGGGCGAGGCACTGCGTCAAGCGCACGATGAGGCCGGAGCTCTGGTGATGGTGAAGGAACCGCTGGCGAACGGCAGGCTCGCCGTGCAACCGCCAGAGGAGATCAGGAAGATGGCCGACCGGCACGAAGTCGGCGCGGATGCCGTGGCCCTTGCCGCAGCCCTGAGCCAGGCTTGGGCGGACAAGGTCCTGTTGGGCGCCGCCAGCTCGGGCCAGTTGCGCTCCAACGTCGCTGCGCTCTCTTTGTCGCTCGGCGAAGAGCAGTTGAACGAGTTGGCCACCCTGGCCACGGAGCCGGAACGCTACTGGGCTGAACGCTCGGCCCTGCCCTGGATGTGAGAGACCCTCAGGTGAGGTCTTCGGCTAGGGCATTCCAGAAGTGGGACTCGTACGCATGCAGCATGCGGGCGGCTCGAGCGGCTTCTTCCGGGGAGTCCCCGGAGGCCAGGCCGACGGCGACCACTTCCGTGGCATGGTCAGCGAAGCCCGGTGGCGGCTCCGCGAAGAAGCGGAAGAAGCCCACTGCTCCCTCGTCCATCCCGTAGCGGCTGCGCAACGCCTCGGCGGTGCGCGCGCAGTAGGCTCCCCACTCCTCCAAGTTGGCGAGCATGGCCAGAGCCACTTCCGAAGCCGTGCCGAACATCGCGCGCTGGGCAAGGTAGGCCGGATAAGCCTGAGCCAGTGGTTTCGGCTCGTAGGCGCTGAGATCTTTCTCACTAATTCCGAGCGCCCCAGCAAAGTCCAGGAGCAAAGCCAGAGCCTCGCCTTCACCTTGGGCGAGAGCCAGAAAGAGCCCGCCGGCAGGAGGCTCTGGATAGCGCGAAGCCAATAGGGAAAAGCTGCGCCGGTCACTGCCGACGATCCGGTACTCCTCCCCGGCGAGCCAAGCGAGCCGTTCACGGGGCACCGCACCGGCCTCCAGCAGCGTCAGGAAGCGGTTTTCGCTGGCAGCCGCCGCGATCTCCGCGCGCGAGCGGGCGACCAGTTCGGTAGCGGGGGCTTCGGTCATGCCTTCAGGTGAGCATCCCGCGCGGACAAGGTCAACAGGGGCCCAACGCCAGTTCGCGGCGGCTGTCAGAGCGATCATCTGTGCGAAGGCAGGTTCTTCGCGTTATTCGGCGGTCCGGGCGTCCCGGCATAGGCCGGATCAAACTCATATGATCACTTGGATACGATGAAGGGCGGAATGTCTACGCAGGTGTGGACGGAGTTGGGAGCGAGCGAGCACATGTCGGATTTCGAGCTCAAGCATGCGGGCGGTCGGCTGCCCCTCGAGGTGACAGACGCTACGGAGGGCCCATCCGGCCTGGGAGTCGGCGCCCTGCTGAAAGAGACCGGTCATGTGACGCTTGACCCGGGCTTCACCAACACGGCGTCCACGACGTCGGCGATCACTTACATCGACGGCGACGCGGGGATCCTGCGTTACCGCGGCTACCCGATCGACGAGCTGGCCGAGAAGTCCTCCTTCCTGGAGGTGGCCTACCTGCTCATCAACGGTGAGCTGCCCACCTCGGCCGAACTGGAGGAGTTCACCGACAACGTCCGGCGTCACACGCTGCTGGACGAGAAGTTCCGGGCGTTCTTCTCGGCCTTCCCGCGCAGGGCGCACCCGATGGCGGTGCTGTCGTCCGCCGTGAGCGCGCTGTCGACCTTCTACCAGGACAGCCTGGACCCGTTCGACGCCGAGCAGGTCGAACGGTCCAGCATCCGGCTCATCGCCAAGCTGCCGACGATCGCGGCGTACGCGTACAAGACCTCGATCGGCCAGCCTCTGCTCTACCCGGACAACTCCCTCGGCTACGTCGAGAACTTCCTCCGCATGACGTTCGGCCTGCCGACCGAGCAGTACGAGGTCGACCCTGAGATCGTGCGGATCCTGGACATGCTCTTCGTCCTGCACGCCGACCACGAGCAGAACTGCTCCACCTCGACCGTGCGGCTCGTCGGGTCCAGCCACGCCAACCTGTTCTCCTCCATCTCGGCGGGTGTGGACGCACTGTTCGGCCCGCTGCACGGCGGCGCCAACCAGGCCGTCCTGGAGATGCTGGAGCAGATCCACACCGACGGCGACGACGTCGAGTCGTTCGTACGCCGCGTCAAGAACAAGGAGCCCGGCGTCAAGCTGATGGGCTTCGGGCACCGGGTCTACAAGAACTACGACCCGCGCGCCGCCGTGGTGAAGAAGGCCACTCGCAAGGCCCTCGACCTGCTCGGCAAGCCCGACCCGCTGCTGGACCTCGCCATGCGGCTGGAAGAGGTGGCGCTCAGCGACGACTACTTCGTCGAGCGCAAGCTCTACCCGAACGTCGACTTCTACACCGGCGTCATCTATAAGGCGATGGGCTTCCCGACCAACGCGTTCACAGTGCTGTTCGCGCTCGGCCGGCTCCCCGGGTGGATCGCGCAGTGGCGCGAGATGATGAGCGACCCGGCCACGAAGATCGGCCGTCCGCGCCAGGTCTACGTGGGCGAGACCCAGCGTCAGTACGCGGACATCAAGTCTCGCTGACCGCTTGCGCCGCAACGCGCGGTGCGGCTGTCTCTTCGATCAGGGCCGGGTTTCCAGGGCATTGCCTTGGAGAACCGGCCCTGATCCGTTGGCGGAACATGCCGGGTTAGCCTGTGGGCGGCGGCTGCCCCCTGCGAAAGGCTCCGGACAATGCCTTCCATTGTCGAACCGAACCTGAGCGACCTCGACTTCTGGGCCAAACCGCAGGAGGATCGCGACGCGCTGTTCGCGGCTCTCCGCACGGCAGAGGACCCGGTCTTCTGCCCGCGGCAGGACGGGCCCGGGTTCTACGCGCTGACGCGATATGAGCAGGTCGCCGAGGCCAGTCGCCATCCGGACGTGTTCAGCTCGGAGCCGACCGCGGTCAGCCTCGTGGACCCGCCGCCGTCGATCCGCGAGTACTCGGGATCCATGATCAGCCTGGACGACCCGCGGCACGCCCGCCTGCGGCGCATCGTGTCCCGCTCGTTCACCCCGCGCATGATCCAGAAGTTCGCGGACGACGTGTCCGCCCTCGCCGCCCGCATCGTCGACGATCTGGCCGAACGTGGCCCATGCGACTTCGTGACCCACGTGGCGACGCCGATGCCGCTGCAGATCATCTGCGCCCTCATGGGCATCCCGGCGTCCGCGTACGACGACGTCATCGACGCGACGAACGCGATCCTCGCCATCGGCGACCCCGATCACGTCTCCTCTGACGGCAAGAGCCGCGAAGAGGTCCTCGGTGAGAAGTTCAGCATCCTGGACGAGCTGATGACCGATCTGGGACGGTTGCGCCGCGAGAAGCCTGCCGACGACCTGGTCACCGCCCTGCTCCATGCCAACGTGGACGGCGAGGCACTCACCGAGGCAGAACTACGGCGGTTCTTCAGTCTCCTGGTGGTGGCGGGCAACGAGACCACGCGCAACGCCCTGTCGCACGGCATTGCCCTCTTCACCGCCAACCCCGGCCAGCGGTCGCTGCTCTTGGCGGACCTGGAGAAATGCCTGCCGGGCGCAGTCGAAGAGGTCGTACGGTACGCGACGCCCGTCACCTGGATGCGCAGGACACTCACCCGGAACTACACCCTGAACGGCCACACGTACCGGACGGGCGACCGGGTCATCCTCTACTACAACTCGGCCAACCGTGATGAGAGCGTCTTCAAGGAGCCGCACACGTTCGACATCACCCGCTCCCCCAACCCGCACGTCGGCTTTGGAGCACCGGGGCCGCACTTTTGCCTGGGAGCCCATCTCGCGCGCCGAGAGGTGACCGTCCTTCTGCGAGAGCTCTTCACGCGCCTGCCCGACATCCACGCCACCGCCGAGCCGGTGCGCCAACGCGCCAGCTTCATCAACGGTGTGAAGTCCCTTCCCTGCGCGTTCTGAATCCGGCCGACACCGGCGTAAACACTGGGTCGCCCGCCGGAAACCCACTCTCAACGCCTTCGAATCCCTTCCAAGGCCGCCCACAAGCAGCCCGCAACTAGACCTCCGCAAGATCCAGTAACTGGCAGCGCGGCACCGCGAGACCGTACGCCGACCTGCCCCACACCACCTGCACGCACTGATTCGAAAGCCTGGAAACCCTCGGCAACCTTCAGGTAGACGCAGCCCCGTCCGAAGACGAATCGCTGATCAGTCAAGCCTCAAGAACGGGCCAGACTCGGGCATCCAGGGCGGCCAGCAAAGCGCATGAGCGCGTTTGGCCTGGCCACAGGAGCAAGCGAGCCAGCGGGAACGTTATCCACAGAATCTCGTTCCACTTCCGTCCCGCACGACCCGGACCGAGGCTGGATGTCGCCGCACCAGTCCGCCGAGGCCGAGGAGGCCAGGTCATGCCCGACACGATCTCCATCACCGTGCCCGCGAAGACCACCACATGCTTCGTGGTCGCCACCGAACGCGAGCCCGGAGACGCCCGGCTCGCCATGCGCCACCGGCTCGCCGAGCCGTTCGCCGCCGCCGTCTCCGAGCGGCTCGGCACCTCCCGGCTCGCGGTCACGAGCTATCCGGCGGACGGGTCGCCCTGGGATCTGGCCGCCGCGACGGCCGCAGAGGAGGCCGACACCGAAAGCGAGGCGCGAGTCCGCAAGGCCGTCCACCATATCGGCGTCACGGCGCTGCTTCCGGTCTCCGACCAGCCGTTCGGCGCCCAGGTCGCCCGCGCCGTGGCCCGCGCGCTCGCCGGCGCCGTGGCGGGTGTGGTCGTCGATCTCCACACCGCCCAGATCCTCCCGCAGACTCCGGGCGAAAAGCCCCATTTCGCCCTGGCGGACGACTGGCTCGGCGTCTCACTCCCGCCAGAGGAGGGCCATTGCTCAAACGGCGACGACTCCATCAACGGGTGTTCCTGCGTCGAGTTCACCACCCGAGGCCTGCGCCGCTTCGGGCTGCCGGAGTTGCAGATGTCGGGAGTCGCATGCCCCCACGACCTGGCCGCGCTCAACATCATGCGCACGACGGCTCAACGCTTGATGCCGATCGCTCAGCTCCCGGGCCAGCAGATCCTCTCCCCCTTTCTGCCACTGGCGAGCGATGACCTAGCCGCGTTCTGGGGAGTCAAAGAGTCTCTCTGGACTGATGGTCCACTGCCCGTTCGGCTTACCTCGCTCGGTCCCCGCCTCCTCGGCGTCGGCCCGCCACCTACGTTCCAGGGCACCTTGAACGAGTGGCTCTGGGACGAGCTTCCACCCGTCATGTACGAACTCCTCGGCTGCATAACCGACCCGGTGCCCTCCTGAAAGCAGCTCAACTCAGCTCAAAGCCCAAGGAGGCAGGAAGCATTTCGGTCAGCGGCCCGCTCATCCTGACGCGAGCGGGCCGCATGATCAGGAGGCCAGCCGTTCAAACCGGGCCAGGAACGGCACCGGCGTCGGAACGGAGCTTCTTCAGACGATCGGCCGTGAGGTCGTACCGCAAAGTCAAGGCGATGGCGATGGTCATCAGCAACGCGGGTGCGAGAGCACCGCCGTAGAGGATGGCGTCGACAGCGCTATCAGGTTGGGCGACCGGCTCGTCGGGTTCGGACGAAACGAACCCGGCGGCGGCGAGCAACCAGCCCAGCAGCAGTGCGCCGAGTGCCATCATCACGGTCTCGGTGGCGGTCCAGAGACCCGTGAACGTTCCCGCCCGCCTGCTTCCCGACTTCAGTTCGTCGTACACGAGGGTGTCGGCCAGCATCGACAACTGCATCAGTTGGAAGCCCGCGAACCCGACGCCGATCACGATCGCGCACAGATGCGCGTGCACCGCGCCGAAGATTGGCGTGAACGACTGCGCCACGCCACCGACCAGGAAGAGTCCACTGGAGACGAGCATCCCGCCGCGCTTGTCGTACCGCCGCGAGAACCGCACCCACGCCGGCATGGTGATCAGCATCGGACAGATGAAGGCCAGGAACAGCGTGGTGATCGCGCCGGTGTCGTCAAGGACGTACGAGGCGAAGTACGGCGCCCCGGACAGCATGATCCCCACGGCGAGCATCTGCGCGGCGCTCAGCCCGAGCAGCGACATGAACGGGAGGTTGGCACGGGCGGCACGCAACTGCCGCCGCGCGGTGCTGTGTTCAGGCTCGGCCCGGACGATACGCGGCGCCCGAGCCGTCCCGGCATACGTGGCGATCATTGCCGCCAGCAGGACCGCCCCGATGACCAAGCCCATGAGCCTGTAGCCGCCCATCGAGGCCTCGCCGCCCTCGGAGTTGACCAGCGCGGGCGAGAGACCTCCCGAGAGGAGCGTCGCCACGCCGAGAAAGACCATCCGCCACGTGAGGAGTCCGCTTTGCTCATGGTAATCATCGGTCATCTCCGCAGGCATCGCCTTGTACGGAACTTCGAACAACGCGAACGCCGTCGCGGCGAGAAAGAAGCACCCGCCCACGTACAACGCGGCCGGAACGCCTCTCAGCGACGTACCGGCGAACGTCAGCACGAACATCGGCGGCAATACGATCGCCCCCGCGAGCAACCACGGACGCCTCGACATCGACCGGTCGGACAGACGGCCCACGTATGGGTTGACCAGCAGGTCCCAAGCCTTGGGCAGAAAGACCGCCAGGCCCGCCATGGCCGCCGGAACGTCCAGCACATTCGTCATGTAATAGAGAAGCAGAAGACCCGGGACGGTATTAAAGGTCCCAGCGCACAACGAACCAAGGCCGTAACCGATGCGCAAAGAGCGGGGCAGTGGCATGCGCCATTAGAACCCAGTTCACCCCTGACACGGAAGAGACCCGCTCCCCCGTTCAGCAAGCATGCCGGACGCGACCAGTCCCAGCATGTCCCGCTGAATCCGAGGCCTCTGCCCACCCACCAGCCCGTGAAGGCTGGAGCCGCCGAGCTCCACCGATCCATGCCCTTCCCCGCCGTCCCGGGGGAACGACTAACCAAACCGAAGCACTTCCTAAGCGGAGTGTTCGGCGAGACCCGCGAAGGGCTCGGCCCTACGACTCGCCGTCCACGAGTGGCGACCGGGCACTATGTGCTCGGCAGGCCTGCACGACGATCGTGCCGCAACCAGTCCCTGCGAGGCGCGTTCAAAGCAGCCCAGATCCGGCTCGACAAGCCTGCTGACCACCGCAGGAAGGAGCACCAGGCTGGTCCGGAGCGAAGACCCAGCGTCCCAGCCCCGCATGCGCTAGAAATTCGCTGTGCGCTCGAGATTCGCTGTGTCCTCAGGGGTTCAGTGTGAGCTCGGGAACCAGTGATCTCGGCGTTCAGTGACGTCGAGGTCCAGTACCCTACCTCACCGACCGCTGGCTGACCCAGCTCACCGTAGGTGGCCGCGCTACGGGGGGAGCTCACAGTGAGTTCGAGGTGCAGTGAGTTCGGGGTCCAGTGAGTTCGGGGTTTGGTGGGCGCTCGGAGCTCGCTGTGGGCTCGGGGTTCAGCATGAGCTCGAAGTTCGTTGCGAACGTTCGCTGCGCAAGAAGGCGTTGGCGGTCTTCGGCATGGTGCGAGTGGAGCGCGGCTAGGTTCGACTGTCATGAACACCGAGGACGTAGCAGGCTCGTTGCAGGCGGTGCTGGCCGATGTCGCTGCCGAACGCGATGCTCAGGATCGCCTTTGGGGTGTACAGGAGTTCCCTGATGGCAGCGCGCCTGAATATGGCGAACGGGCGGACGAAGCCAAGCGGGACGTCGCTGCGGCTTGGTCTCGAGGGGAGTTGACTTGGCGGCACATTCTCACGGAGGAGTTCTATGAGGCACTGGCCGAAACCGATCCTGAGCGGCTGCGTACCGAGCTGATCCAGACCGCAGCCGTGGCGGTCAAGTGGGTGCAGTCCCTCGACCGACGGGGTGGTGCGACACTTCATCGCTCCAGGTCAGGTGCCACCAAGCGGGAGAAACTGGTGCGCGACCGCATTCCCGAGATCATCGACGGCACCGGCGGCACGGCCGCTCGCTCACGAACGGCGCAAGATGGCGAGTACGAGTCGTTGCTGCGCGTGAAGCTCTATGAGGAGGCCGGAGAGTACGTGGCGAGCGGGAATCCGGCCGAGCTAGCCGATCTTCTGGAGGTGATCCATGCCCTGGCGGCGACGCACGGTATCAACCCCGCCGAGCTCGAACGCCAACGCGCTGCCAAGGCTGAAGAACGCGGAGGCTTCGGCCGCCGGCTCGTTCTGCGCCTGCCAACCGACGTTGTCGCTGATGGCCCGTTGACTCGATGAGCAACTCCCAGGTGATGCGGCATCCGATTGACCGATGCGGCGCGGCCGGGAAGAGCGACGCAGGCGGCGTCGCCCCGAACGCGGGCGCCGACGCGGCCGCAGGCCCGGACGAAGACCCAGGCGCGGGCGGTGCCCACGCCGAGACCAACGGCTGCCGCGCCTGCCAGCAGAGGTGGCCGCAGGGATCGGCAGGTTGCCTAGGCAAATTGGATGCCGCAACACCTGGGAGCTGCTCATCGGTCAACGGACTGGCCAGGACGACGACATCCCGCAACCGTCTACCTGCACGGCAACCCTCAGACCCGAGTACCAGTTCATGAGGGGCCGTAGCTGTGCCGACGTCGAGCATGGAGGCCAAACCTGACCGCCGAACGAGGATCACAAGTTCATAGCAGCCGCCGTGAGCTCTCCGTTTGCTGGCTCCTACCGGTACGTCACCTGGTCTTCCCGAGTCGTCTGCGTCTGCGATGGCCGCACAGCAGCAATGCGCCTCGTTCTCTACGGGAGATCGGCTCCGATTCTGCTAGCGAGTGCGAGAGGCAGAGGATAGACGCGTTCCTTCGGGAGGAAGTCCTTGGCTTTAGTAGCTTTCCCGTCCTGAAGGAGACGATGGATCTTGCGGACCAACGGTGTCCGATCTTCGATCGAGACGATCCAGTCGTCCACGTACTGATCCATCACATGGCGGCTGAGCCCGATCTGGATGCTCCGTGCATCCAGCGTCGCGCCGCGCAGGCTCCGCTCCGGGTCCCACTGCACGTGGACGATCGACTCCGCGAACCGGGTACGCCATTCATCACTGCTGCGGAAGATCCGCCGGTCAGGATGCGTGGGCACGGCATGGCCAAGCGCTTCTTCGAAGCCGGAACGGCTGATCCGTACCGCCAGGACTCTCTCCTGGCCCGGCTTACGGGCCCAGTTGCTGCGGGCCATCAGCCACAGGAACGATGGCTTGATCCACGTCATGCGGCCACGGGAGAACGGCGACACGAACCGGCCCTGCTCGACCGCTGGATCAGCGATCTCGGGGCGATATGCCTGGTAGACCGTGATCGTGTCGCGATCGTACGTGGCGCGGATCTCGTGCGTTCCCATCGGCAGCTCATCTCCCAGTTCAGGCACACCACGCTGCCGTCCCGTCCAGGGATTGATCAACAGGTTTTCGCCAACGCCACCGATCCAGGAGGGGCGGGTTCACGAGAAGCGATGGCCAATGCATGCCGTCACAGGCTGATGTCGCGCGGCAGATGTGCTCATCCTGTCGGCCACCACGTCCGCCACACCCCGCGCCTCCGCTGAATGCGCCGCGCCCCGTCTGGCTCCGGATACGCCACGCCGCACGCAACGCACCCCCGCATGGCACGACACCGCGTCTCCCACGCGCGCAGCGCGGCACCTCTCCGACGCACCGCGCCCATGGATCACCGCATGCGCACTACCCCGTTCCCCGCATGCGCTCCGCCGCCGGTGCAGGGAGCAGGACATGTGCGATCACGCGCAGGCGATGGCCATCTCACATGGTCACCCGCTGATGCCGCGCCGGGCCGACGGGCTCATCACATCGGCCGCCACACCGCGACTCCTCTGAACGCGCCATGCCCAGCCCCAGACGCGCCGCACCGCACATCCCGCGCACTCTGCGCCGCACCTCGCCGCATGACGTCACGCCCCATCCTCATCTGCGTCGCGCGATGCCTTCCCGAAATGCGCAACGCTTCGACTCTCTGCATGCACCACGCCGCGTCTCTCTGCTTGCACCACCCCTCCTCATGTGCGCCACACCGCGTCGCACGTCCCGCATGCACGCGCGCGGTACCTCTCTGCAGGCGTCATGCCACGTCTCCCCGCGGCCGCCACGGCCACCACGCTTCGGCTCTCTGCTTGCACCACGCCACGTCTCCCTGACAGCGGCCAGAGCAGAATCCCCACGTACTGCCAGTTAGTCGAGCACTCTGCGTGACTGCCTTCAAGGTGCCTGACGGGGTCGGCCGTGACCGCCGGAAGGGACGTGTCACGTTCGTGGCCGACCTACCCGCTCGCCTTCCACCGGACCCAAGTGACGGTCCCCTCAGCCTGGTAGCGGGCACCCGGGCCGAACCGCCACTCGGCCCCGAGCCGCCGAGCGTCGGTCGGCACCCGACGGTGCGGCGTGAGCAACGAGGTCAGTTCGTCATACCGCATGTCGACCCCTCCATTCCCTGGATGGCTCTCCGTCCCTGCCTCCCCGGCCTCATAGCGCCGGTTCCACTCCACGTAGATCGCCCACTGCTCGCGTTCCATCGTCACGGCGTCATCGCTTGCGGGCCACAGGTAGTACTCGGCTTCCTCGACCAGGTCGACGTAATTACGGCTTTCGAAGTAGTGCGCCCTGCCGTCGACCTCAGCAAGACCCGCGCGCGGGCCGTCATACCAATCCAGCTCGACAACCACGCGCCCAAAGCCATCGGCGATCAGTCGATCCTCGTCCCAGGTCTCAGCCACCTCGGCAGACTAGCGCCTGCAATCCCAACAAAAGTCCTCAAGATGCATGCCGAGTCCGATCTACACAGAGTGACAGACGGCGGCCAGATAGGTCCCCGCCATCTGGCCGCCGGTGGGAAATTCCAACTGGCCGCTATCATCTCCCTGCGTCCGCCACGCTCCGTTTCCTGGCATGCACCACACCGCGTCTCCCGGCGGCGCTGTGCAAGGTGGAACGGGCATGGCGTATTGGCGTTCACGCCAGGTGGTTCTGTCCGATGCCTGCGCAGGACCGCCAAGGCCTCGCCGACCGGTAAGTCGCGTTCGACGCCGGTCTGGCAGCGACCGGCATGGTCCGATGGTGTTCAGCCAGTCCCGCGGGTGGCTGGCAAGGTCCAGCGATGACCGGCGTTACATTCATTCGTGGCTGGCAGGTCTAGCCGCCCGCACTGCGGCGGATTCGGCGGTTCGGTCCAGAGCCCGGGGCGGCGACAAACGCTGCCGAGGCGTTCGACGGTGAAGGTGTTCGCTCGGCGCTTGGGCGATTAGCGGGGACGGACGAGGCCTGTTTCATAGGCGATGATGACGAGCTGAGCCCGGTCACGGGCCCGGAGCTTGGCGAGCAGGTGCCCGATGTGGGTTTTCACTGTGGCCAGGCTCAGTTGCAGATGCTCTGCGAGTTCTGCGTTGGAGAGGCCACGTGCGATGAGCGTGAGCACTTCGCGTTCACGTTCGGTCACCCCGTCGAGCTCGCGGGCGAACTGCTGGGAAGGCTCAGGACGGCGGGCGAACTCGGCGATCAGCCGTCTGGTGACGGTGGGGGCGAGCAGGGCCTCACCGGCGGCGACCACGCGGATGGCGGTCAGGAGGTCTGCGGGCGGTGTGTCCTTGAGGAGAAAGCCGCTCGCACCCGCGCGCAACGCCGAGTAGACGTAAGCGTCCAAGTCGAACGTGGTGAGGATGAGAACGCGGACGTCAGCGGTCTCGGGAGATCCGCAGATGCGGCGGGTGGCCTCGATTCCGTCCATCTCCGGCATCCGGACGTCCATCAGGACCACGTCCGGGAATTCCTTGGCGGCGAGCTCACAAGCCTCGGCGCCGGTCCCGGCCTCGCCCACGACCTCAAGCCCGGGAGCGGTGTCGACGAGGATGCGGAAACTCCCGCGCAACAGTGCCTGATCGTCGGCGACCAGAACGCGTACCGGGTCCCCGCTCATCCGCATTGGTGGCTCGGTCACGCTCACCTCGTCGTGGGCTCATACGGCAGGCGGGCCGACACCGCAAAGCCGCCTCCGGGACGCGGCCCTGCGCTGAAGTCGCCGCCGTACATCATCACTCGTTCGCGCATGCCGATCAGACCATGCCCCTCCCCCGGTCTGGGGCCTCCGGGCAGGACGCGCGTCCCAGGGCCGTCGTCGGTCACCGTGATCCATACCTCGTGCTCGTCCGCCCACACGGAGACCTGGCAGCGCGCCGGGGCAGCATGCTTCACGACGTTCGTCAGCGCCTCTTGAACGATGCGATACACCGAAAGCGCCACTCCTTCGGGAAGTGCTTGGGCGTGGAGATCGAGCTCGACCCGTACGCCGGCCATGGCCGCACGATCCACGAGGCCCGGCAGTGCGGCGAGGCCAGGCGCTGGGGCCAGCGGCACGTCCTGCCAAAACTCAGAACTCGGTCCGGCCAAGCCTGCTTGGAATGGGCTTGTGTCAGCAGACCGTGGCGGCCGCAGGATTCCTGGCTCAGGCGTGGCCAAGTTTTGTGTCGAGGATTCATCGCGCTTCGGAGCGCGTCTCCTGCCGCGCCTGGCTTTGGCGCCAATGCCTGGATTGGATCCGGCTGCGGGCGCCGCGGCCTTATTGCGGTCGCCTGCGGGGGTGGCAGCTCCCTCACGATCGGTCGTACGGGACGCGGGCTCCTGGCCGTCGGCCGTAAGGAACGCGGCTCTCTGGTCGGCCACCGAGGTCGCGGGCTTATTGCGGTCGGCTGCAGGGGTGGCGGCTTCCTCACGGGGAGACGCCAGAGACGCTGATCGCTCACGGTCGGCTACCGAAGCCGCAGGGCCCTCGCCGTCTGCCGCGGGGAACGCGGGCCCCTCACTACCGGACGGAGTGGACACTGATCGCTCACGGTCGGCTACCGAAGCCGCGGGGCCCTGACTGTCAGCTGCCGAACGCTCGGGGTCCTCTCCATCGGCTGGTCCGAGCGTGGGACCCGGGCCGTCGGTCGCGGAAGGCGCGAGCCCCTCGCGGTCGGCCGCCGGGGTTGCGGATTGCGTGCGGTCGGTCGTGGGGGGCGGGGCGCCCTCGCGGTTGGCTGCTGGGGTTGCGGGTTTCTTGCGGTCGGTTGTGGGGGGTGGGGGGCTCTCGTGGTCGGCTGGGGGCGTGGGTTTCTTGCGGTTGGGCGTGGGGGGGTTGCGGTTGGTCGGTCTTGTCTGGTTCCGGGTGGGGGGTGGGGACGCGGGGGTGAGTGGGGGGTGGGCGGGTGCTCCGGCTTGGGGGAAGCCGTAGTCCGTGCCGGTACGGAGGACGCCCAGGAGCTGGCGCATTTCGGTGAGGGCCGTCCGGCCGGTGGCCTCGATGACGCGGAGGGCATCGCGGGCCTCTTCTGGGCGCGCCTCTGCCACGTGGTTGGCCACGCCGGCCTTGACCACGATGAGGCTCATGCTGTGCGCGACGACGTCGTGAAGTTCGCGCGCGATGCGGATGCGTTCGTCGGTCACGGCGCGATCGGCCAGCTGGGCGGCCGAGTGTCGCGCGTAGGCCCGGCGCTCGCGGAGTGCGCGGCCGAGCGTCCAGGCGCCGCCCAGGGCGGCGAAAGCCATGATCGCGGTGCCGAAGAGCTCGGCGGTCCAGCCACGGGGCCCGAACGACGCTCCGAACACCAGGAACACGACGCTCAGCACACCGATCGTCGAGGTCGGTATCCAGCGGCGGCGCGGCTGGGTGAGGGCCACCAGGTAGAGCGCGAAGGCCGGTGCCAAGAACCAGCCGCCGGGCATGCCCAGGACGATCGACAGCACCGACATCGTGAGCGTCACGCCGAAGACCGGCGCGGGCCAGAGCCGCCGGACGGCCAGCGGCAGCCCGCTCAAAGCGACGATCAGGCACTCCAACGGCAGCGGCAAGGCGGCCGGGCCCTTCCGGGCGGTGAAGCCCATCAGCACGAACGTGTACGCCAGCGCCGCCATGGCGTCCAGCCCCATCAGCCGCCGCCGGTCGAGGCGGCGCACGACGAAGGAGCGCAACTCGGGTTCGTCCACGGATCCGACGGTATCCGCCCAGGTCCGGAGCCGCCTCCAGCCGGGGGACGTCATACCTGGGTCTGAGCCGCCCGTGCCGGCTGCCGCCACCTCCGACCAAGGGCCGAACGCTCGTTCCCGCCCCGGCTCCGATGTGCCGGGACGCCCCGTACACCACGGTTGAACGCGTGATCGAAGTACACGAGCTGACCAAGCGCTACGGCCGGACCCTGGCGGTCGACGGGCTTTCCTTCCAGGTCAAACCGGGGTCCGTGACGGGCTTCCTCGGGCCGAACGGCGCGGGCAAATCCACCACGATGCGGATCCTGCTGGGCCTCGACGCCGCCTCGTCGGGCAAGGTGCTGATCAACGGAGAGCGCTATGCCACGCTGCGGCGTCCCATGCACGAGGTGGGCGCGTTGCTGGACGCGAACGCCCTGCACGGCGGAAGATCCGCGTTCGACCATCTCAGGTGCCTGGCGCGGAGCAACCGGATCGGCACGCGCCGGGTGGCGGAGGTGCTGGAGCAGGTGGGCCTGGCCGGTGTCGCCCGCAAGCAGGCCGGGGGCTTCTCGCTGGGGATGAAGCAGCGTCTGGGAATCGCGGCGGCGCTTCTCGGTGATCCGGGCGTGCTGATGTTCGACGAGCCGGTGAACGGCCTGGATCCGGACGGGGTCCGCTGGATCCGCGAGCTGATGCGGTCCCTGGCCGCCGAAGGCCGCACCGTGCTGATCTCCAGCCATCTGATGAGCGAGATGGAGCTCACCGCCGACCGCCTGGTCATCGTCGGCCGGGGGCGCCTCATCGCCGACACCTCCGTCCGCGAGCTCGCCGACCGCTTCCGCCGAGGCGTGACCGTACGTTCGCCAAGGGCGGCGGACCTCACCGCGGCGCTCGCGGCCGCCGGGGCGACCGTGGACCTTGCCGCC
The DNA here is from genome assembly GCF_043198015.1 of Spirillospora sp. NPDC048911. Classification (NCBI taxonomy): domain Bacteria; kingdom Bacillati; phylum Actinomycetota; class Actinomycetes; order Streptosporangiales; family Thermomonosporaceae; genus Spirillospora; species Spirillospora sp. NPDC048911. The sequence goes on from NZ_JBICUD010000013.1 coordinate 75,515, forward strand.
TCCGGCGCCCTCTCTGTGCAGGGCCTCGCGGTGGACGAGATCGGCGACCTGGCCGCTGAGCGTGGAATCCCGCTGTACGAGGTCACCCCGCACACCGCCACGCTGGAAGAGGCGTATATGGAACTGACCTCCGGCAGCGTCGAGTATCACGCGAAGGGCGCTTCCCTATGACCGACGTACTTTTCGCTGAATGGCTCAAGCTCCGGTCGGCGCGTTCTACGCAATGGGTGCTCGCGACAGTCGCGGGCTTCGTCGTACTGTGCGCGGTCTGGTCGTTCTACATCGCGAACTACTGGGACGGGTTGTCGCCTCAGCGGCAGGGCGAACTCCAGGCGGCGCCTGCGGAATATCCCCTGGTGCTCACCCTGCCGCTCTGCATGGCGGTGCTCGGCGTTCTCGCCATCACGTCCGAGTACGCGACGGGCCTGATCCGGTCCAGCCTGGCGGCCGTGCCGCGGCGTGGCGTTCTCTTCGCAGGCAAGGCGGTCGCCGTCGGCGCGGTGGCTTCGACGACCGGGCTCCTCAGCCTCGGCGTCGCGTTCGCGCTCGGCCGCCTCATCGTCGGCGACAGGGCGATCGCCGACTTCCGCACACCCGTGTCGGACGAGCTGCCGTGGCTGCTCAGCCTGGCACTCTCGGCAGTCGTGATCGCGCTGGTCGGGCTCGGCCTCGGCACCGCGATGCGCTCCACCGCGGGGGCCGTGACGAGTCTCTGCGTGCTCATCTTCGTCCTGCCAGGCCTGGCGCAGCTCCTGCCGTCACCTTGGAACGAGCGCTTCGCCGCGATTCTGCCGTCCAACCTGACCAAGCAGATCGCGGGCAATATCGACGATGCGGTCCTGGGACCCGTGCCCGCGCTGGTGGTGCTGCTGGCGTACGCGGTGATCGCTTTGGCCGCCGGGCTCGTCGTTCTCGTACGGAGGGATTCGTGATGAAGGACGTCTTCGCGGCGGAGTGGCTCAAGCTGCGGACAGCACGTTCCACGTACTTCACCCTCGTGGTCCCGGTCGGATTCGTGGTCATGGGGGCGGCCCTCGCGTTCTACTCGGCGAACATGTGGGACAGCCTCACCGTCGAGGATCGAGCTCACTTCGCCCTCTCGTCCCTGGCCACGCTGAACGCCGACGTCACCGGACTCTGCCTGGCGATCCTCGGCGTCCTCGCCGTGACCGGCGAATACCGGACGGGGATGATCCGCACGACGCTGACCGTCGTCCCCCGGCGGAGCCTGCTGCTCTTCGCGAAGGCCGGTGTGATCGGAGGGGTCGCCCTGCTGGCGGGGCTCGCCGTCACCTTTGTGACGTTCTTCACAGTCAAGCTGATCATTGGCGATCGGCCGATCAGGGGCCAGCCGACCGGCGTGGTCGCCGAACTCCCCGAGCTGGTCTCGCGAGGCGCGGCGGTGACCGTCTACGCGCTCCTCGGCCTCGGCCTCGCCGTGATCCTGCGGTCGACGGCCGGAGCGATCGCCTCGGTCTTCGCGCTCTGGTACGTGGTCCCGATCATCATCGCGAACGTCCCCGCGCCGTGGAACGAACGGCTGGGCTCGTTCATGCTGGGCGGCCTGCCGGACCAGGTGATCGGCGGCGACAACGAGAACTCGATCTACGGCTCGATCCTGCCGCCGCCCGTCGCGCTGCTCGTTCTACTCGCGTACGCGGCGATCCCGCTCGCAGCCGCCGCCTTCCTGCTCAACCGCCGCGACGCCTAGAAAACGAGACGCCGACAACCTTCTCCGCAGACCGCACGCCTCACAATCCCGCAGGCCGCGCACCTCGCAGCCCCTGCGGGCCGCACGCCTCGTAACCCTGTGGGCCGCGCACCTCGCAGCCCCTGCGGGCCGCACGTCTTGCAAAGCTGTGGGCCGCGCACCTCGCAACCCTGCGGACCACGCACCTCACAACCCTGCGGGCCGCGCACCTCGCAACCCCTGCGGACCGCACGCCTTGCAAACCCGCGGACCACACGCCTTGCAAACCCGCGGACCGCACGCCTTGCAAACCTGCGGACCGCGCACCGTGAACGGCGCGCCTCACGACGAGGCGCGCCGTTCGGGGTGGGGCAAGCCGGCTCGTCCGGGACGTGGTGGTTCCGTAGGCATGGTGGCCGGTGTGGGACGTGCCGTTGCTCGGACGCGCTGGGCCGCGTGGGTCAGCCTGCGCGTAGGTAGGCGGCGCGCAGGGCTAGACGGTCTCGTAGGAGCTGGATGGATTCGGACAGGTCCGGTGCGGCGGCCTGGGCGCGCAGGCGCCGGCCGTTCACGTCGACGACGGCTTGGGCCAGGGCCGGGCGAGGCAGGGACGGGTCGTCGACGACGCTCAAGGTCACCTGAATCGCCGTGACCACTTCTGGGGCCTCGGACAGCGCCGCCTGGACGGCATCAGTGGCGGCCTCACGATCCGCATCGGATACGTCACCCGAAGTCAGAAAACGGACCTCGGGGAGCTCACCGATGTTCGAGTGCATGATTTCCCCTTGATACGCGGTGGTCATCTTGAACGGACCGCGCGCCACGTGCGGCACACCGGTCCCAATGATTAAGACTTCGCAGCGATTCCCAACGTTCACACGGCCGGACGAGAGCTTCATCACCTGATGGGAGAGGGCGCGGACGTCCTAGCGGTAGATCATCCGACCGGATGCCTCACAGCGCGTGAACCCCGTCCGCACAGGGGTTGGCGCCTCCGGCATGCGCGAGTCCGGTCGCGAGCAGTGGCTATCGGAGGAGGCCAAGGCGCCAATGACTCCAAAGAGCGACGGAGCGTTCTCAATGCGGAGAGATCCGGGCCGCGTACTGCCGCAACGCGCAGATTAGGCGTACGGTTGCGTGGTCATCGGCTCCGGAAATGTGACCACCCGGTCGTTCGAGCCTGCGGCCCATAACGGCCCGACAAGGCCCATACCACGGATGCATGAAGGCGCCGAGAGCAATTTTTTCATTCTTCCCAAAAACAGGTTCTGATCCTCTACGATGGGGCCGTTCCTCCGCTTGTGCGGGCCCGTCGACTGGCTGGGTGACCCTTTGCCCCAGGACGCAGCTGCCAACCCCCCTCAGGCCGAGGGCGACATCGAGACCGGTCAATTGATCGACTATCCACGTCGTGGCGGCCCGACCGTACTGCGCATCCTCCTGGGCTCGCAGCTTCGCAGACTGCGTGAGTCGCGTGGCATCTCCACCGAACAGGCCGGCTACGAGATCCGCGGCTCGCACTCCAAGATCAGCCGGATGGAACTGGGCAGGGTCGGCTTCAAGGAACGCGACATCGCCGATCTCCTGACCCTGTACGGGGTCGACGACCCGGCGGAGCGCACCTCGCTCCTGGACCTCGCCCGCGAGGCCAACACGCCCGGCTGGTGGCACCGCTACGGCGACATCCTCCCCAGCTGGTTCGAGGTCTACCTCGGCCTGGAAGAGGCCGCCTCCCTCATCCGCACCTACGAGGTCCAGTTCGTGCCCGGTCTGCTGCAGACCGCCGACTACGCCCGCGCGGTCGTGCGGCTGGGCTTCCCCGAGGCCTCCGACGACGACGTCGAGCGTCGCGTCCGGGTCCGGATGACCCGCCAGGAACGCTTCACCTCGCCCGGCGCCCCGATGCTCTGGGCCGTCCTCGACGAGGCCGTGCTGCGCCGGCCCCTCGGCGGCAGCGACGTGATGCGCGCCCAGATCGAGCACCTGGTCTCGATGGCCGAGCTGCCCAACGTGACACTTCAGGTGGTCCCGTTCGGCGCCGGGGGCCACGCGGCCGCCGGCGGCCCCTTCACCATCCTGCGGTTCGCCGAGCCCGGCCTGTCCGACGTCGTCTACCTGGAGCAGCTCACCAGCGCGCTCTACCTGGACAAACCGGCCGACGTCGACCTCTACATGAAGGCCATGAACAACACCTGCATCACGGCCGTCCGGCCCGACGACACCGTGAGCATCCTCACGGACATCCTCGCCCAAACCTGACGCGCCGGCCCGCTACCCGAAGCCGCTCAGGGCCACCGCCTTCCCAGCCACCGCACGCGTCCAGCAATACGCCTGATGGTTTCGTGTGTCCGGTAGTTCACGCGTGCGGGGCTCTCTATCTGATCGCCCAGATGGGGTTCACAGGGGCGGTGACTCGCGCGGGCTGGTGTTCGATCAGGCGGTGGCTCGTGTGGCCTGGGGGCTGGTGGGCTGGGTGGGCGGCTTGGGGCTGTCAGGGGGGTGTTATCACCGGGGTGGGGCGGCTGCGGCTGGTGCCTCGGAATTCGGCGATGACGGCGGCGTCGGCGGGGCGGCGGACGGTCACGTCGTAGATGCCGCTGCGGCCGAAGCGGGTGCGTTCGACGGCGTGGGCCTCCAGCACGTCGCCGCCATACGCCGGTGCCACGAAGACCACGTCCGCGGCAGCGGCCACGGTCACCACGTCATAGGTATTGCACGCGTAGGCGAAAGCGGTGTCGGCCAGCAGGAAGAGATAGCCGCCATGAACGACGCCGTGACCGTTCACCATCGTCTCTGTGACCGTCATGCGCGCGCGTGCCCGGCCCGGCTCCACGCCGTCGATCTCGATGCCCAGCCGTTGTGCCGCGGTGTCGCGTTCGTACATCGCCTCGGCGCACCGCCGCGCCACCTCCGCCGCGTCGCTCATCCGCCCAGCGTATTGATCAATGGCGAAGTGGGAAGGACCCTTCGCGCATCCGTATTCCGGCATGGAAGCCGTGCCGAACGCAATGAGGAGTTCAGCGATGTTGTTCGGAAAAGAGCACGTCAAGCGTTACCAGGAGACCGACGGCGCCGAGGGGCACGACTGGCAGGGCACCACGACCCTCCTGCTCACGACCACCGGGCGGCGCAGTGGCGAGGAGCGCACCACGCCCCTGATCTACCAGAAGAACGGCGACGACCATCTCGTCGTGGCGTCCAACGGCGGCGCGGACCAGCCACCGGCCTGGTACCTGAACATCCAGGCGGACCCCGAGGTGAAGGTCCAGGTGAAGGGTGACACGTTCACCGCGCGGGCGCGTGCGGCGACGCCTGAGGAAAAGCCCGCGCTCTGGAAGAAGATGGCGGCCGTCTGGCCCGACTACGACAACTACCAAAAGAAGACCGACCGGGAGATTCCAGTCGTCATCCTCGAGCGCACCAGCTGATCGAAGAACACGCCACCGCACGCATATTCGACAGTGCGGCAGTGTCCTCGGCATGGTTCGCTTTCGCCAGGCCCGCAAGGGCGTGTACCGTCGGGCTGAGAACATTCGTTCGATCAGCTGAGGTGCCGAGGTGCCGACGTCACAGAACGACACCGCCGCTCCCCCGCCCCGCCTCCTGAAGCGCTGGGACATCGGGGACGCCGAGCCGCCGGTACCGGCGGGCGACGGCCGGTGCTGGCGGGTCGACACCGCGGACGGCTCGTACTTCCTGCGGGAGTACGCGGCGTACGACCGGCGCGCTCTGCTCTTCCGGCACACGATGACCACCGCGCTCGACGCGGCGGGCCTGCCGGTGCTCGCTCCCGTGCCCACCCGCGCCGGTCGCACGCTGGTGACCTCGGGCGGCTGCGGATACGTGCTGCACCCGTGGGTGTCCGGACGCCGGCGGGGCGGCCTGGAGCTGACGTTCGGGCAGTGCGAGCTCCTCGGTGGGCTGCTCGGCGGCCTGCACGCCGAGCTCGACCGGCGGACCACGCCCGTCCAGCAGAGCATGCTGATCCCCACGCCGTGCGCCGCGGACGCCGTGGCGGCCGTCGATCAGATGCTCGACGCGCTGCCGGGCGAGGGGAACGACTTCGACGCCCTCACCGAACGCCGCCTGCGTGAGCGCCGCGCCCTTCTGGCCGAGCTGGCCGACCACCAGCCGCCCGAGATGGAGGTCACCACGGTCGGCCACCTGCACGGCGCCTTCCACGAAGGCAACCTCCGCTACGGCGGCTCGGGCAACGTGACCGCCGTCCTGGGCTGGGACTCGCTGACCACAGGCCCGGTGGCGGGCGAGGTCGTGCGCGCGGCCGCCCGGCTGTTCGCCGCCGAGGACGAGCGCGGCCTCGACCTCGATCGCGTACGGGCCTTCATCCGCGGGCACCGGGCCGCCTTCCCGCTCGACGCCGGTCAGATCCAGTCCGCCGTCCACCGGGAGTGGTGGGAACGCCTGTGCGACGTCGGGCCGCTGCGGCACCGCTACCTGGACCACGACCGTCCGATCGGACGCGGCCTCCCCGCCCCTGACGCGGGCTTGGTCACTTGGTGGTCCGCCAACCTTGAGCTCACGCTCGACCTGTTCGCGACGCCCTACACCGAACTCCCCTCCGAAAGCCCCGCCTACGGCTGAGCAACCTCGGGTCAGCGGAGGGCCTGGGCCGCCCCCGGCTCAGCCGCGGCTTGGGTCTACCCCGGGTCAGCGGAGGGCTTGGGTCAGGGTGTGCAGGATTTCGCCGGCTTCTCGGCGGGCCCGGGGACGGTCGGTGGCGGCGCCGATGGCGAGGGCGGCCTCGATGAGGGCCCCGAACAGGATGCCGGAGAGCATGCCCGTGGAGCGGCGGCGGATGAGGCCGGCGTCCACCAGGGCCTCGACCTGCGCGCGGATCAGGCCGAGGGCGTGGCGTTCCTCGATTTCGCGCCAGCGGGCCCAGCCGAGGGCGATGGGCGCTTGACGCAGAGCCAGCTCCTGCGTGCGCGGTTCGAGACAGAGGTCCAGGTAGGCGTCGATCCCGGCGAGGGCCTGGCTCCAGGGGTCGGCCTGCGCGGCGACGGCGGCGACCACCTTTTCGACGATGCCGAGTTCGACCTCTTCGAAGACTGCCTCGAAGAGGTCCTGCTTGCTGCGGAAATGGTGGTAGAGGGCGCCGCGGGTGACGCGGGCCTCGCGGACGACGTCCTCGATCGAGGTGGCGGCGTAGCCGCGTTCGGCGAACAGGTCGGCGCCCGCGTCGAGGAGGGCCCGGCGGGTCGCCTCGGCGTACTCCTCGCGGCGGCTCTTGACGGATGGCACGGGACCAGCGTATTCACATACTACGGTTATGTTAGATACTGCGAGTATGAGAGGAGCTCCGCATGCCACGGAACACTGCGCTCGGTGAGGCTCGCGAGGTACGGCTTCCGCAGGGCGTCATCCGCTATCGGGTCACCGGGCCGGAGGACGGTCCGGTACTGGTGTTCGTCCACGGCTTCCTGGTGAACGGGGATCTGTGGCGGAAGGTCGTCCCCGCGCTGGCCGGCACCTATCGATGCGTCACCCCCGACTGGCCCGCGGGTTCGCACGAGGTGCCCGTGAGGCGGCCGGCCGACTTCTCGCTGCCCGCGATGGCCCAGGTGGTGGCCGACTTCCTGGCCGCGCTCGAGCTGCGCGACGTCACGCTGATCGGGAACGACTCGGGCGGCGCGGTCGTCCAGCGCACGGCGGTCGACCATCCCGGACGCCTCGCGCGCATCGTGCTGACGCCGTGCGACGCCTTCGACATCTTCCCGCCCAGCCCGTTCGGGCTCGTCGTCGCGTCCGCGCACGTGCCGGGGATGGCCTGGCTGTCGCTGCGGGCGCTCAAGGTCCGCGCGCTCCGGCGCCTGCCGGTCACGTACGGGTGGTTCGCGAAGTATCCGATCGACGACGCGGCGATCCGCTCGTACATCGAACCCGGCCTGCGCAGCCCGGGCGTACGGCGGGACATCCGGGACCTGCTGCTGGCCCTCGACCCCGCGTGGACGCGCAACACAGCGGAACGCCTGCACGAGTTCACCGGCCCTGCCCTGGTCGTGCGGGCGGAGGACGACCGGTTCTTCCCCGCCGAGGACGGCCGGCGCCTGGCCAAGCTCCTGCCGGACGCGCGTCTGGTCACGATCTCCGACTGCTACACGGCCATCCCCGAAGACCGTCCCGGCGAACTCGCCGCTGTGATCGGCGACTTCCTGGCGGAAACGGCATCTCCACGGCTCGCAGAGGGGAGGCTGGTGTGACCACTCGAACGAGGAAGTGAGAGCTCATGCCGACCGTCGCGCTGCTCGGGACCGGGATCATGGGGGCCGCGATGGCCCGCAACCTCCTCAAGGAGGGCCTCGCCGTCAACGTCTGGAACCGCACGAGGGCCAAGGCCGAGCCGCTCTCCGCCGACGGGGCGGTCGTGGCCGGGTCACCCGCCGAGGCCGTCGAGGGCGCGGACGTCATCATCACGGTGCTGAACGACGGGGACGGTGTCCTGGCGGCCATGGAGTCGGCCGCGCCGGGCCTCCGTTCCGGACAGATCTGGGCGCAGATGAGCACGGTCGGCCTGGCGGCGTTGGACCCTCTGGCGGCGCTGGCGTCCGAGCACGGGCTGACGTTCGTGGACGCCCCCGTCCAAGGGACCAAGCAGCCCGCCGAGGAGGGGCAACTGGTCATCCTGGCGGCGGGCCCCGAGGCGGTGCGTCCCGCGCTGGAGCCGGTGTTCGGTGCGATGGGCAAGAAGACGTTGTGGCTGGGCTCCGACGGCGCGGAGGGAGCTGCCACCCGGCTCAAGCTTGCCGGGGTCAACTACGCCATAGCCACGACGTCGATCATCGGCGAGTCGATCGCGCTGACCAAGGCCCTGGGGCTCGACCCGGCGCTCTTCGGCGAAGTCGTCACCGGCGGGCCGCTCGACAGCCCCTACCTGCAGGCGAAACTGAAGGCGATCCTGTCGGACGACCTCACGCCGAGCTTCACCGTCCGCAACGCCGAGAAGGACACGCGGCTCATCACCGAGGCGGCCATCAAGGCGGGCGTCCGGCTGGACATGACCGAAGCGGCGGGCGAACGCTTCCGCCGCGCGCTCACCCTGGGCCATGGCGACGAAGACATGGCCGCGAGCTACTTCGCGAGCTTCCCGTCCGAAAGCCCCTGGAACGCTCAGCCCTAGAGCGCTCAGCCCTAGAGCGCAGCCCTAAGAAGAGCACCCAGCCGTAAGAGCGCCCGGCAGTGAGAGCCGTTGGCGGGGGTCGTCCGTCGGCGGGTTCTCAGGAGGTGTGCTCGGCCACGGGGGGCGGCGAGGACGTCAGCGGGGCGGGGAGATGGGCGGTGGCTCCGGCCACCGCCCGCAGGCCTTCGGGACCGCCCGGGCGCAGCTCGACGATCGCGCCGTTCGGCACGATGCAGGTCGCGGTGAACGTGCGGAACGCGCGCATGGCTGCGGCGTCCGGGGCCACGATGCCCGTGAAGAGGGACCAGAGGAGCGCCCGCATGAAGATCCCGTGCGTGAAGACCGCGATGAGTTCCTGCTCGGGGCGTTCGGCCAGGCGGGTCACGCACGCACGAGCCCGCATGATCAGGTCGTGGAAGGACTCGCCGCCACCGCCGTTGACGTAGCCGGGATCGGAACGGTCCCAATAGGCCTCGGCGAACGGACGGCGGTGCGCACCCGTCGTACTGGGCCCGTGCAGGCTCCCCAGATACGTGAACTCCTGGACCGGCCACTCCTCGTAGGGCACCTCCGGGAACCGCTCGCGCGTCGGCGCGGCGGTCTCCCGCGCGCGGACGAACGAGGAGCTCACGATGAGTTCGGGCGGTTCCTGGAACGATGCGGCGACCCGTTCCGCCTGGTCCCGGCCCAGCCGGGTGAGCGGCGAGCTTCCGGGGCCGTTGGTCGGCAAGCCCGCGTTGGACTCGCTCTCGCCGTGTCTGATCAGCCATACGCGCACAGGTGACAGGCTGGCATGCCCCGGTCGCGGCCAACAAGAGAGGATGGCGGGCAGGGAGGTCACCATGGAGGTACTGAGCAGCCGGATTCTGCTGCGCCCGGACGATCCCGAGCCCAGCCGCCTTTTCTACCGCGACGTGCTGGGCCTCGCGATCTACCGGGAGTTCGGCCCGCCGGACTCACCGGGGACGGTCTTCTTCCTGGGCTCGGGGTTTCTGGAAGTCTCTGGCGGCCACTCCCCCGGCGAGGGCGGCGCGCCGATGATCTGGCTCCAGGTACGGGACGTGCGGGCCGAGCACGAACGCCTCGCCGCCGCCGGGGTCACGATCACCAGGGAACCCCGCGAGGAGCCGTGGGGACTCATCGAGATGTGGATCGAGGACCCCGCAGGGGTGCGTATCGTGCTGGTCGAGGTCCCCGAGGGCCATCCGCTGCGCCGCGACACGCGGGCACTCTAAGATCCGGCGACGAAGGAAACACGATGACGTCCGCGCCTGACACCGCGCCCGACGCGTACTGGAACCACAACACGCATTACCACCGGCTCGTGCTGAGCTCGGTGCCGCGCGGATGCGGTGAGGCCCTCGACGTGGGCTGCGGCGACGGGCTCCTCGTGCGCAGGCTCGCGCGGCGCGCCGAACACGTCACCGGCATCGACCGCGCGCCGGAGATGATCGAACGTGCCCGCACGCTGAGCGCCGGGCTGGCGAACGTCGACTTCGTCGAGGCCGACTTCCTCGCCTACGACCTGAAGCCCGAGAGCCACGACTTCGTGTGCAGTGTGGCGACCATCCACCACATGGACTTCACGGCGGCCCTCACCGCGATGTCCGGGGCGCTGCGTCCCGGCGGCAGCCTGATGGTGATCAGCCTGGCCGGCAACGCGGGGTTGAAGGACCTGGCGTTCGGCGCGGCCGGGCTCCCGGCCCACTACCTCTACCGGGTGCGCAAGCGCCGCACGGCGGGCAACCCCGGCGCGCCGGTCGCCGACCCCGAGATGACCTGGGGCGAGGTGCGCGCCGAGGCGCAACGCCTGCTGCCCGGCGCGGTCTTCCGGCGGCATTTGCTGTGGCGTTACTCGATCGCCTGGCGCAAGCCCCGCTGACCACGGCGCCGCTCCACAGCCGCCATCCGTCCAAACGGCACGGCGGCTGGTGACCGCGCCGGCAGCGCAGGCCGCGGTGTCACATGGTGGCCTTGGCGCCGCGGTTCCGGGCGTAGACGTTCTCGACGAAGTGGGCCAGCTGCTCGTCCGGCAGGTGCTGGGCCAGGTCGGCCTCGCTGATCATGCCGACCAGGCGCTTGTTGTCGATGACCGGGACGCGGCGGATCTGGTGGCGTTCCATCATGCGCACGACCGCGTCGGCGTCGTCGGAGGCGCTGACCATGTGCAGCCGGTCCTGGCCGAACTCCCCGGCCTTGACCTTGGACGGGTCCTTGCCGTCGGCGACGCAGCCCATCACGATGTCGCGGTCGGTGATGATGCCGTGGAGCCGGTCATCGTTGCCGCAGATGGGCAGCGAGCCGACGTCGAGTTCGCGCATCTTCCGGGCGGCGTCCTGCAGGCTGGCGTCCTCACCGATGCATTCGGCGCCCTTGTGCATGATGTCGCGTGCCGTGGTCATGAGTCCCCCTCGTGGCCGATCTCCGTATCGTTCCGACAATTACCCACGACGCGGATCTCTAGGGCAAAAGCCGCGTCACGGAACGGCCCGGTCAGGCAAAGCCTCGTGACTCCCGGGCCACGCGGTAAAGCTGGAAATTACTGGAACTGTCGGGAAGCTGCGCTACTGTCTCGGCCATGTCCACCGCTCCCGATGTGCCGCCGGCCGAGGCGACCGACGCGCTGGAGGCCCGCATCGGGGAGCTGCGCGCGGCGGTGCGGCGCGCGATCGCGGACGGCGACCGGCAGGCCGCGCGGGTGCTGCGCGGTGAGCTGCGGCGGGCGGAAGAATCCTGGGACGAGGCGGTCCTGGGCTCCAGCGACCAAGGCCCGGCGGAAAGTGCCCAACGCGCCCTCGTGCCGGTCCGTGACCAGGTCCACCAGGCGCTCACGCTCCTCGGCGCGCCCGCCGCGCCCAAACTGATCGGTTCGGTGTACGCGGCGTTCTTCCCGGGCGAGATCCCCGGCGCCCGGCTGACGAGCCTGCGCCGCGACGAGGAACGCTCGTTCCGGACGGCTCCGTACGCGCGGCCCTTCTATCTCTGCGCCGCGCTGACCGCTGACCTGCTCGCCCCGGCCCGCGGCCTGCTCACCGTGAGCACCTGGCCACCGGCACGTCGGATCGTCGGACCGCTCAGTGCCCGCACCGACTTCCTCATCGCCGGCATCCGGATCGCCGAGCACGCGGAACGCCTCGCCGAGCAGCCTGGACGCGGTGCGGACGATGCCGGCGTGCAGCGGCTCCTGTGGCGTTTCGCGGCCAACATTCCCGGTGCGACGGCCGGGTCGGTCGGTACAGTCGATCCGGCGGTGCTGGCCGAGGCCGCCCGGGCGGAGCTGGACGTCCACCGGGAGGCCGACCGCCGGCAGCGGGAGCGGGCCGCCGAGCGCGCCCTGGCCCAGCTCGACGACGCCGGCCGGTTGTTCGGCAGCCGCCTGCACGCCCTGCGCCGCGCCGGCAGCGGCGGCGCCACCGACGGAGAGAACGAGGGATGACGCACGACAGCGCCCTGGACCGCCTGCGCGGCGGCGCCGAGCCCCGCAACCACGACGCCCGGACGATCGCGGCGCTCACCGCCAACCCCGGTTGCGCGCGGCGCGGCATCATGGACGCCGCGGGAGTGGACAAGGACGCCGTCGCCCGCCGGCTGGGCTTCCCGGCCCCGTTCGGCCAGTCGCAGTTCGCCATCACCCGGGGCAACGCGTTCGAGGCCCAGGTCAAGGCCGACGGCTGCGCCGAGTTGCTCACGCTGCTCCGCGACCGCCTCGGCCTGGACGTGCCGGAGGTCGCCTATGACGACCTTGAGGTGGTCGCGGGCAACGAGAGCCGCGAGCTCCGGCACGCCCGTACCCGGCGGTTGCTCGAACGGGCGCTGAGCAGCGGCGAGGGCACGCTGTTCGACCATCCGCTGCTGCGTCTCGACATCGCCGGGCAGCCCGCCTACCTGGAGCCCGACGTCATCGCGTTCCAGCTGCGCGGCCTCTTCCACATCATCGAGATCAAGTCGTTCGCGGTCATCGACGGGCAGGCCGAGCCCGAGCAGGTCGCGGCCGCCGCCCGGCAGTCCGCGGTGTACGTGCTCGCGCTGCGCCGGCTGCTGGCCGAGCTGGGCGCCCCCGCCGGACGCGTGTCGCACGAGGTGTTCCTCGTCTGCCCGGAGAACTTCTCCAACCGGCCCGCCGCGACGCCGCTCGACGTCCGCCCGCAGCTGGCCGTCCTCGAACGCCAGCTGGCCCGGCTGACCCGCGTCGAGCAGCTCCTCGGCGATCTGCCCGAGGAGCTGTCGTTCGCCCTGGAGGCCGCGGAGCTGCCGGACGCCGTGCGCACGGTCGAGGCGCGGTACGCGCCCGAGTGCATGGCCAGCTGCGAGATGGCGTTCTTCTGCCGGGACGAGGCGCGCGCGTGCGGCGCCACCGGCGTGCTCGGCAAGGCGGTCCGGGACGATCTGGGCGGCGTCGACTCGATCGGCACCGCGCTCGCCCTCGCCGGCGGTTCGCTCGACCCGTCGCCCGACCTCGCCGAGACCGCCGAGCGGCTCCGCACCGCCGCCCGCCTGCGCCGCGAGGCGCTCACCCCATGAGCGTGCTCACCTCGCTGGCTCAGCTGGAGGCCGTCGACAGCGGCCGCGCCCAGCCGCTGGCCACCGTGCGGCACTGCCATCTCGCCGCCGAGCCGCTGGTCATGGTGCCGCTCAAGCTCGCCGGTGAGGCGGCCGCGCCGCTCGCGGTCATGCTCGGCACGGCGCGGGACGAGCCGACGCTGCTCGTGGTCCCGCAGCCGCGCAACCGCGATCTGCGGTTCGGGTTCGCCGCCGACCTGGCCAAGCTCGTGCTGGACTACGTCGAGTCGAGCCGCGGCGCGACCGAGGACCTCCCGCCCGGCAAGGACGGCGAGGAACGCGTCCGGTACGGAGGCGCGCCGCAGATCCTGCTGCCCAACCGCGCCGGGGTCGGGTTCCTGCGGATGCTGGGACGGTCGACACGGTTCCGGCGCACCGACGGGCCGTACGCGGTCGATCCGTCGGTGCCGCGGCTCGGGCGCTGGCTGACGTGGTTCGCCGACCGGCACGACAAGCCGGGCGCGTGCCTGCTCATGACGATGACCGAGACGCTGCGGCTGCACTGGGCCACCGGCCAGAGCTCCCTGGAGGACGGCAACCTGGCCGCGCTGCTCGGCTGGATCGATCCGCCGGACGGCCTCGACGGGCCCGCGGCCGCCGCCCGCGCCGAAGACCCGGTGACCTGCCCGCCCGCCGGGCCGGCCACCGATCCCACCTTCGACAACGAGGTGCTCGCGCCCGCGATCGCCGCCTACGACCAGTCGGGCGACGACCGCGCCGAGGAGCGCGTCCGCTCGGTCCTGGACGGCCAGCTCAGGCCGACGTGGGAGCTGATGTGGGACGCGATCGCCCTGCTGCGTGCCCTGCCCGAGGGCGCCAGCGTCGCGGCCCGCTGGGAACGCGACCGCGACTCGTTCACCTGGTACCACTCGACGTTCGACGAAGGCCACCCGCAGGCCCGCCGCGACCCCGCCGTCCGGGCAGCGCGCCGCCTGCACGACCTCGAACGCGCGCAGGACGCCTACGACGCGCAGCGGGCGTTCGACGACCCCCTGGTCATGGCCGAGCACCGGCTGGCGGGCCAGGCGTTCGGCGGGATCGTGACCGAAAGCGACCCGACCCGGCTGGACGAGGCGGGCAAGCGTCCCAAGCTCCGCCCGCACGTCCGCGTCGCGACCGACGACCCGCTCCAACTGGACGTCGGCACGACCGTCTGCGACGCGGCGCGGCCCGCGCTCAAGGGGAAGATCGTCGAGATCGGCGCGGCGGGCGGCGTGCTGCTGGAACTGACGGGCGGCATGGGCCGCAAGCTGGTGCCCGAGCCCGGCGTCGTGCCGGAGCCGGGTCAACGGGTGTGCTTCACCTCGCTCGGCGCGGGGTCGTGGGGCGCGGCGAAGTTCCCCGAACGGGAGGACACGCCGTGGACGCACGGCGGGCCGCCCGAGGAGTACGTGCCGACGGACGAGGACGCGGCGGAGGAATGGTCATGAGCGATACGACGATCACGAGGACCCCGGTGCCCCTGACCCTGGTGCCCGCGGACCCGGCGGCCCCGAACTCGGCTCCCGCGAAGGCGACGCCCGCGGACGTCGAGCCGTCCGTCGCGGCGGGCCGGGTCGTCGACGCCGTCCTCGCCGACCTGGACGGCGGCCACCGCGGCGTGGTGGTCGACTCGCCGCCGGGCGCGGGCAAGTCCACGCTGGTCGTCCGCGCCGCCGCGCATCTGGCCGCCGCCGGTGAGCGCCTGATGATCGTGGCGCAGACCAACGAGCAGGTCGACGACCTGAT
This sequence comes from Spirillospora sp. NPDC048911, assembly GCF_043198015.1. Lineage (NCBI taxonomy): Bacteria > Bacillati > Actinomycetota > Actinomycetes > Streptosporangiales > Thermomonosporaceae > Spirillospora > Spirillospora sp. NPDC048911. Next base: position 90,631 of record NZ_JBICUD010000013.1, read on the forward strand.
CGAGCGGATCGCGGGCAAGCACCCGGACGTGACCCTCGGCCGCCTGTCGGCCTCGACCTACGTGCCGTCCCCGCGTGTGACGGCCCACGCGTCGGTGCGCGTCGCGACGAAGGCCGACGACCTCGCCGAGCGCACGATCGTGATCGCCACGGCGGCCAAGTGGGCGACGCTCACCGACGGCTCGTGGCCGTGGGCGATCGTGGACGAGGCGTACCAGATGCGCTCGGACATGCTGCTGCGCATCGCGGGCCGTTTCGAGCGGGCGCTGTTCGTGGGCGACCCTGGCCAGCTCGACCCGTTCTCCACGGTCGAGGTCGAACGGTGGGCCGGGCTCTCCTGGGACCCGATGCGCAGCGCCGTCTCGGTGCTGCTCGCGCACAACCCCGACCTGCCCGTGCACCGCCTGCCGGTCTCGTGGCGGCTTCCCGCGTCGGCGGCGCCGGTGGTGTCGGAGGCGTTCTACCCGTTCACCGGGTTCCGCTCGGGCACGGGGCCGGGCGACCGGCGGCTGGAGTTCGGCGCGGGCGGCATGGGCACCACCTTCGACCGCGCGCTGGACGAGGCGGCCGCCAGCGGCTGGGCCCTCTACGAGCTTCCCGCCAGGCACGCCCTCCGTACGGACGGCGAGGCGATCCAGGCCACGGCGGCCCTCGCCGTGCGGCTCCTCCAGCGCGGCGGCGTCGCGCACTCCGAGCTCGGCACGTCCCCGGTGGTGGCCGGCCGCATCGCGATCGGCGCCGCCCACCGCGACCAGGTCACCGCCATCCGCGCCGCGCTCGGCGAGCACGGCGCGGGCATCACCGTCGACACGGCCAACCGCCTGCAGGGCCGCGAGTACGACGTGACGGTCGTCCTGCATCCGCTCTCCGGCCGCCGCGACGCGACCGCGTTCCATCTGGAGTCGGGGCGGCTGTGCGTCCTCACGTCCCGGCACCGGCACGCGTGCATCGTCGTCGCGCGCGCCGGGATCCCCGAGCTCCTCGACGCGCACCCGTCGACCGAACCGGTGCGCCTCGGCGTGCCGGTCAAGTTCCCCGACGGCTGGGAGGCCAACCAGTCCGTCCTGGCCCACCTCGCCGGCCACCGCGTCCGCTCCCACCTCTGACCCCAAACGCCGCCGGGCTCGCACACAGCCGGGGCGTCTCCTAGGCGCGGGCGGCGGTGGCGGCCCAGCGGCCGTTGGCCCGCGTGATCGTCACCGGATGGTCGAAGCAGGTGCTCACCAGGTCGGTGGTGAGCACGTCGTCGGCGGGTCCGGCGGCCAGCACGGCGCCGTCGCGCAGCAGCAGCGCGTGGCTGGTGCTGGCGGGCAGCTCTTCGAGGTGATGGGTCACCAGGACGGTGGTCAGCCCCGGACGGCTCTCCCTGATCTCGTCGATGCTCGCCAGCAGCCGTTCGCGGGCGGCGAGGTCGAGGCCGGTCGCGGGCTCGTCCATGAGGAGCAGCCGCGGTTCGGGCATGAGCGCCCGGGCGATCAGGGTCCGGCCGCGCTCCCCCTGGGAGAGCGTCGGCCAGCGCGCGCCGGTGATGCGGGTGAGCCCCATGAGCTCGATCAGCTCGTCGGCGCGGCGGAGTTCGCCGGACGTGGGAGTCCAGCGGGGCACGAGCTCGATGGTGCCGGTCGCGCCGGTGAGCACGATCTCCCGTACGGTGCGCGCCGACTCCAGCGGATGCCGCGGGTTGACCTGACCGATCAGGGCGCGCAGGTCGTGCACGTTCACCCGGCCGAGCCGGTGTCCGAGGATCTCCGCCGTCCCGCGCGTCGGGTGGGTGTAGGCGCCGAGGATGCCGAGCAACGTGCTCTTGCCCGCTCCGTTCGGGCCGAGCAGTGCCCAGTGCTCCCCGGTGAGCACCGTCATCGACACCTGGTCGAGCAGGAGCCGCCGGTCACGGACGAGCTCCACCTTGTCGGCGTTGAGCACGATGTCGGTCTCGGCGGGCACGAGGGACAAGGGAACCTCCCGTTCGGGGCTCGGCACGGGGCGCGCGCGGGAGGTGGGCGGCGGCCGTCGTGGCGGCGGATCGCGGATGACGAGCGAGGCGGGCCGGGATCACCGGCGCGGCGGGCGTCAGAGAAGGATCTTCACGGTAGCGGAACGCCCAGCAGCTCCGGCACGAGTGTGCGCAATGTCTCCTGGTCCTGGGCGCGGTCCGGCTGGTATTCGGTGATGCCGAGGCCCGCGAGCTCGAAACGTTCGGTGAGCGCGCGTACGGCGGCTCCGAGCTGCGCCGGGGTGATGCCGCCGGGCTCTGGGTAGCTGAGCGACGCGAAGGCTTCGGGGTCCAGCACGTCCAGGTCGATGTGCACGTAGACGGCCCGCGCGCCGGTGGCGGCGACCGCTTCGGCGACGCAGCCGGGGTCCTCGAACGCGTCCACGGTCACGTGCCGCATGCCGGTGTCCATGACGTACGCGCGTTCGCCCGCGTCGAGCGCCCGCACACCCGCGAGCACGACCTGCGCCGGCCGCAGCGGGCGCGCGGGAAGCAGCTCGCCGGGCCCCTCCCCCAGCAGCGTGCGCAGGATCATGCCGTGGAACGCGTGGGACGGCGACGACGCCGGGGTGTTGAGGTCCCCGTGCGCGTCGAACCAGACGACGGCGAGCGAGTCGCCGTGCCGGGCGGCCGCCGCCGACACCGGGGCGAGCTCGACGCCGCAGTCACCGCCGACGGTGACCAGCAGATCACCGTCCGCCGCCGCGATCCCCGCCCGGGTGCCCGCCGCGATCTCGACGAGGACGTCCAGGCCCCGCACCTCGCCGGTTTCCGCCCCGGCCCCGTCGGGCACGGTGATCGTGTACCGGTGACCCGCCGGTACGGCCGCCGCCAGGAGGCTCGCGCCGTCAGCGAGCCGCCGGGCACGCGCCACCGGAACGCTCGACCCCTGCCATTGCGGAACTTCGACCACCGAGATGTCCACCATCTGCCTATCTTTACCACCTGTAACCGTCCTCCCCGCGTGAGCAGGGTACGAGGCGGGCCCGGTGCCGGATACTGTGAGATCCGGTGCCACAGCGATCACCGGAGGGGGCATGGAGGAAATCGGCTTCATGTGCGCCCGCTGCGGCGGTGAGGTGCACGACGTCACACACAACCGGGAGGGCACGCTGGACGGGGTGGGATACCGCCACAACCAGCGGGTCGAGCCCTGGGACCACGAGCTCGAGCTCGCGGTCGGCAACGCGGCGCAGCGCGACCACGGCTGCGACTTCTGCGGCGGCGCCGAGCCGAGCTGGCTCTACTACCCCACGCTCGACCCCGAGGACACCGACATGTTCGAGGTCGAGCTCGACACCACCCAGCTGTCCGACGACGACACGGCGGTGGCCGTGCTCAACATGCTCTACCCGTGGTACTCCTGCGACACCTGCTCGGTCCTGGTGGCCGACCGCAAGATCGAGCTGCTCATCGCCCGCGCCCTGGAGCGCACGCCCGTACCGGCGGACGGCCCGGTCGACGAGGAGACGGTGCGCGCCCGGCTCAAGGGCTCGTTCTCCGTGTTCTTCACCACCCGCCCGGGGCGCCCCCAGCCGTCCCGCGCCCTCTGAGACCCGAACTCCCCCTCCCCGCGCGGCGTCCAACCGCATGTGGAGGGGGCCGGGCGTGCGCGCACCCCCGGCTCGGGGATGTCCGACCACCTCATTATGATCGATCGCGTTTTGGTCGGATTGGGTACTTCGGGGGTTGGTGTGTTCATCGAGACGCGGTTCTGCGGGCCCGACGGCTCGGGCAACGGCGGCTACGTCGCGGGGTTGCTCGCCGGGCACGTCGCGGCCGACACGGTCACCGTGACGTTGCGCCTCCCGCCGCCGCTCGCCGTCCCTCTGTCGGTCACGCCGGAGGACGACTTCGGCAACAGCGTGCGGCTGTGGCACGGCGAGCAGCTGGTCGCCGAGGCGCTCGCCGGCGCGATCGTGGTGCCGCCGGTGCCGCCCGTCCCGTACGAGGCGGCGCTGGAGGCGGCGGAGAAATTCCGGACCACCGAGAGCCACCCGTTCCCCCGGTGCTTCGTGTGCGGCCCCGAGAGTGACGGCCTCCGCCTCGAACCCGGCCCGGTGGGCGACGGCACCGTGGCCTCGCCCTGGACGCCCGCCGAGGCACCCTCACCCGAGACGATATGGGCGGCGCTCGACTGCCCCGGCGGCTGGGCGTTCGACCCGGCGGGCCGCCCGGCGGTGCTCGGCACGATGACCGCGCAGGTCACCGCGCTGCCGGAAGCCGGCGAACACTGCGTCGTGATGGGGCTGGCGCGCAGCCGCGAGGGCCGCAAGCTGCACGCGGCCACGGCGGCGTACGGGGCGGACGGGCGGCTGCTGGGCCGTGCGGAGCAGATCTGGATCGAGATCGACCCTGACCGCTTCAGGACGTGAGGCAGAAGTCCCGGCTGACACGGGACTTCCGCCCCCTTCTTGGATGAGGCGTCGAAAATGTGTCGCATGACGCCAATCCGGCGCGGCAGGATGGCTTCAATGCGTTCAGTCTGAGCATCCGCGACCAACGGAGGTCGGGCCAGATGAGCGGAAGTGGATTCCTCATCCTCGGCGTGGCGGCGCTCGCGGCCTACATGGGCATCTCGTGGGAACGAGCCCGCCGTGCGCTCTGGGACGTGCGCATCGGCAGGCAGCGCGTCTCCAACCTGCGCCACACGGCGGTTCAAAGGCAGTTCCAGGCCGTGCTGATCGTCGGCGGCTCGCTCCTGGCGATCTACCTGATCGCCCGGCAACGCTGACCGACGGCCCCCCGCCCTGAGCGCGCGGCACTCAGGGCCAGCGCTGCCGAGTCCCTGCGGCGCCCAGCCCCGCAGTGGTTAGGGGCCGGCGAAGAGGGGGTCTTCTCGGTCGATCACGAAGCCGTTCGTGCGGTCTCCGTGTGCGGGCGGGTTGCCGCCGTTCATCGGGTGGTTCCCGGGCGCTGCGGGGGGCTGGCCGGGGGCGGTCGGGTACGGGCCGCTCAGCAGGGAGGGGCCCGGCGGCTGCGGGTCGCGGGGCTGGGTGTAGCCGCCGGTCTGTGAACGGCCGGCGGGCGGCGGCGCGCCTAGGGGCGACGGGGCGTGCAGTGGCGGGCCGGCCTGCGGGGGCGGGCCCTGCCCCAGCGGGGACGACGCGGGCGGCATGTTGGACGACAGCGTGTTGTGCGTCAGCTGGTCGATCTGGCGCCGGGCGCGGTCGGCTTCGGCGCGCGCCGCGTCCCGTTCCTCGGCCAGCGCGGTGAGCGCGGCCTGCTGCTCGGCGACCGACTGCGACAGCTGGCGCAGCTGGAGCGCCTGGTCGTTGATCGTGGTGTTGAGCTCGTCGCGCTCGGCGGTGGCCTGCTGGGCGAGTGCCTGGGCGGCGTCGCGCTCCTTGACGGCCTCCTCGGCGCGGGAGGCCGCTCGTACCGCCTCGGCCTCCGCCTCGGTCTGCGCGCGCAGTGCGGCCGTGCGCTCCGCCTCGGCCTTGCTGGCCGACTGCATCGCCCGCTGGCGCTGCGCCTCGGTGTCGCGCATCGCGGTGCGCAGGTCTTCGGCCCCCTGCTTGGCCACGGCCGCCTCGACGCGGTGCGTCTCGGCCAGGCCCTCGGTCTCGGCGACCTTGGCGTGCAGGGTCACCAGTTCGGCGCGGCTCGCCTCCAGCGCGGCGAGCAGTTCGGTCTCGCGGGCGGCGATACGGTCGCGTTCGCTCTCGGCGGCGAGCTTCGCCGACACCGCCTGCTGCGCGATCTGGTGCGCCTCCTCCCAGGCCTGCTGGGCGGCGTCACGCTTGGCGGTCGCGAGCTTGGACTCCTCGCGCGCCTTGGTGGCGTCCTTCTCGGCGGCGTCGGCGCGCTGCCGGGCGGAGGCCGCCTCCTGCCAGGCCTCCTCGGCCTGCCGCTGGGACGCGTCGCGCTCGTTCTGCGCGATCGACAGCTCGCGGGCGGCCTCGGCGCGCACCTCCGCGACCCGCTTCTCGACGCCCGCGACGCTCAGCTCGGAGGTCAGCGATTCGGCGAGGAGGTCGGCCGTCTGCTCCAGGCGTTCGACCATCTCCCAGGCCGAGGCCACCTGGCCGGTGAGGCCCGGCGCGTCCCGGCCGCGCTCGCGGCGTTCCAGCGCCTCGCGCGCGCAGGAGCCGTCGTTGTCCTGGCAGTAGCGAATCGTGCGCACGGCTCCGACGGGCTGGGGCACCGGGCGGCCGCAGTTGGCGCACGGCCACACCGCGACCGGGTCACCGACGCGCGCCACGGCGGTCTCGGGCTCCGGCGAGGGTGCCCCCACGGGGACGCCGTTCACCTGCCCCTCACGCGTGGTGCCGGCGCCGGAGGCCGCGGCCGGTGAGGGCGCGACCTTCTCCCCGAGGCCGCCAGTGTCGCGCTCATCGCTGTTTGGCATGGGATGAACGATACGCACTCTTCCACGAGGCTGCAGTGACTTGGGGGGTATATGGGATCTCCCACGTGCGGATCAGGCCCGGGTCAGACCCACGATCAGTCGCGTGGATCGCCCGTCGCCACGGCGTCTTGATGCGCGCGCCAGCGGTCCATCAGGCCGTCGAGTTCCTTGCGCACGAACTCGAAGAACTCCGTCGCCTCGGTGAGCCGGCGGCCGGCGGCGGACTCGGGCCCGACCACGTCCGCCCCCTCCGCGAAGCTGCTGGAGTACTGGGCAAGGAGGGCGTCGCGGCTCGCCAGGGCGTCCTGCCACGCGTCGTCGCGCACCCGGAAGATGTCGCGGCGCGAGCCCGGCTCGCGTTCGCGGATGGCCAGGTGGAACCGCGTGAGGTAACGGACCGCGCCGGACACCGCGGCGGGACTCACCTGGAGCATCTGCGCCAACTCCGCGGCGGTGAGGGCACCCGAGTCGGTGACCATCAGCGCCACGAACACCCGCGCCGGCATCCGCGGCCAGCCGCTCTCGGCCAGGACCGAGGTGAACCGCTCGATGAACCTCAGCACGACCTCGTCATCGCGCACGGCGTCGGGCGCAGTGTTGGACGCGGAGGGGGTCGGGTCGGTCACTCGGCATCATCTCCCCAGGTCGGCTGCTCCCGAGAGTTTATCCGATTCATAAGATTCACGTTTTCGTGAAACTAGTGTACGTTCTGAACCATGAATACCGCCATCTCTGTGCGCGGCCTCGTCAAGACGTTCGGCCGCACCCGCGCGCTCGACGAGCTCGACCTCACCGTCACGAGCGGAGAGGTGCACGGCTTCCTGGGCCCGAACGGCGCCGGCAAGTCGACGACCATCCGGGTCCTGCTCGGGCTGCTCCGCGCCGACTCCGGCAGCGCCGAGCTCCTGGGCGGCGACCCCTGGCGGCAGGCCACCGAGCTGCACCGCCGCCTGGCCTACGTGCCCGGCGACGTGACGCTGTGGCCCAACCTGACCGGCGGCGAGGTGATCGACCTCATGGGCAGGCTGCGCGGCGGGCTCGACCCCGAGCGCCGCCGGGACCTCCTCGAACGCTTCGAGCTCGACCCGAAGAAGAAGGGCCGCGCCTACTCCAAGGGCAACCGCCAGAAGGTCGGCCTCGTCGCGGCGCTCGCGTCCGACGTCGAGCTGCTGATCCTGGACGAGCCGACCTCCGGCCTGGACCCGCTGATGGAAGAGGTCTTCCAGCAGTGCATCCAGGAGGAGCGCCGCAGCGGCCGCACCGTCCTGCTCTCCAGCCACATCCTCAGCGAGGTCGAGTCGCTCTGCGACCGGGTGACCATCATCCGCAAGGGCCGCGCGGTCGAGTCGGGCACGCTCAGCGAGCTGCGCCACCTGACCCGCACCTCGATCCAGGCCGAGCTCGCGAGCCCGCCGAACGGCCTGTCCACGATGCCGGGCGTGCACGATGTCGAGATCGACGGCAACAAGGTCAAGCTGGAGGTCGACAGCGTCAAGCTCGATCCGGTGCTCAAGCAGCTCGTCCAGTCCGGCGTGGTGAGCCTCACCAGCCAGCCGCCGACGCTGGAGGAGCTGTTCCTGCGGCACTACGAGGACGACCTGCGGGCGAACGGAGCCGGGGTCGCACAGGAGGAGGCGTCCCGATGAACGCGCTGACGGGCACCGGCGGCCTCGCCCGCCTCGCCCTCCGCCGTGACCGGGTGATGCTGCCCGTATGGACCGCGATCTTCGTGCTGACGGCGTCGTCGACCGCCTCGTCCACCAAGGGCCTGTATCCCACGGTCGAGTCGCGGGTGAAGCTCGCCTCCAACACCAACGACACCCCGTCGCTGGTCGCGCTGTACGGCAAGGTCTACGACCCGACCTCGCTCGGCGCCGTCTCGATGCTCAAGATGAACATCTTCGGGTCGCTGCTGGCCGCGATCCTGTCGATCCTCGTCGTCGTCCGGCACACCCGGCAGGAGGAGGAGAGCGGCCGTCTGGAGCTGGTCGGCGCCACGGCGGTCGGGCGGCGCGCCCCGCTGACCGCGGCGCTCCTGGTGGTCCTCGCCACCAACGTGACGATCGGCCTGCTCGCCGCGCTGGGCCTCGTCGCCGCCGGGCTCCCCGCGGCCGGCTCGTTCGCCTCGGGCCTGGCCTGGGCGAGCGTCGGCATCGCCTTCGGCGCCATCGCCGCCGTCGTCGCCCAGCTGACCGGCAGCGCCCGCACGGCCATCGGCATCTCCTCGGCGGTGCTGGGCGCGGTCTACCTGATCCGCGCCGTCGGCGACACCTCCGACGAGAACGGCCCGCGGTGGCTGTCGTGGCTGTCCCCGATCGGCTGGGGCCAGCAGTTCCGCCCGTACGCGGGCGACCGGTGGTGGGTCGCCGCCGTCACGATCACGTTCGCCGCTGTCATGGTCGCCGTCGCCTACGCCCTGGTGGCCCGGCGCGACCTGGGCGCCGGGCTGCTGCCGGACCGGCCGGGCCCGGCGAACGCGGCCGCGAGCCTGAGCAGCCCGCTCGGCCTGGCCTGGCGGCTGCAGCGCGGCTCGATCATCGGCTGGACGATCGGCGCCCTCGTCGGCGGCCTGCTGTTCGGAAGCATGGCCACGAACGTGGACGGCATGCTGGAGAGCGACAAGGCCCGCGAGTTCGTCGAGAAGCTCGGCGGCAGCACGCAGAATCTCAGCGACGCCTTCCTCGCCACCGAGCTGGGCTTCGTCGCGGTGTTCGCGTCGGTGTTCGGCGTGCAGGCCGCCATGCGGCTGCGCGCGGAGGAGACCACGCAGCGCGCCGAGCCGCTGCTGGCCACCGCCGTCGGCCGGATCGGCTGGACGTTCAGCCACCTCCTCCTCGCGCTGCTGGGCACCGCGCTGATCCTCGTCACCGTCGGGCTGGGCGCCGGGCTCTCCTACGGCGGCGCGACCGACGACATGGGCGAGGTCGGACGGCTCACCGGCGCCTCGCTGGCCCATATCCCGGCCGCCTGGGTCGTCGTCTCGATCGTGATCGCCGCGTTCGGGCTCGCGCCGCGGCTCGTCGTGGCGGGCTGGGCCGCGCTGGTCACGTTCCTGCTGGTCGGCGAGCTCGGGCCGCTGTTCGAGCTGCCGGAGTGGCTCATGGACGTGTCGCCGTTCGCCCACTCGCCCCGCCTGCCCGGCGGCGAGCTGAGCGTCACGCCGATCGCCGCGCTGCTCGCCGTCACCGCCGTGCTCATCGCGGCCGGCGTCTACGGCTTCCGCCGCCGCGACATCACGAGCTGACCATCGGACGTGTCTTTATATGCTGGGGCGATGGCCGAAATGAAGTGCACCCAGTGCGGGTCCGCCGACCTCGAACCCGGCTTCATCGAGGACGCGGGCGAGCACTCCCGCGGCTACGCGCGCTGGATCGCCGGGCCCCTGCAGCGCGGGGTGTTCGGCGGCGCGAAGCGGATGGGCAAGCAACGCTGGCGGGTGGACGCCTTCCGGTGCCGCAACTGCGCGCACCTGGAGCTCTTCGCCGGCGAGATGAGCTGACTCAGCCGCTCGGCCGGTAGGGCTCGGCCAGCCAGTAGCCGGGATCGTCGGGTGACGGCAGGTCCGGCGTGGCGAGCAGCCGCAACATCCGGCGGAGCTGCGCGTTGCGGTTGTGGCGGTGCCACACCACCGACCACGGGGCGAGCGGTACGGGGTCCACGAGCCGGATACTCCACAGCTCCGAGCTCCGCGGCGTCTCGATGGACGCCTCCCCGAGCGCGACCGCGCGGCCCTCACGCCGGACCAGCTCGCCGTAGTGGTGGAGGCCGACGGCAGGCTCGACGAAACGGATCGGAATGCCGAACCGGCGGGCCAGCCGGGTCAGAAAGGCGCGCGCCTCGGTGGCGTCGCCCGGGTCGGGCATCACGATCCCCGCGTCCCGCAACTCTTCCGGCCGCATCGTCTCCCGGCCCGCGAGGGGATGGTCGGCACCCACGAAGGCGTGCATCGGCTGGACGTGCGACAGCCGGTGGTCCAGCTCCGGCGGCAGTGGCTCCCCGAGGTCGTGGACCTGGCCGAACGCGGCGTCGATCTCGCCGCTCCGGACGGCGGGCAGCGCGACCGCGAGGCCCTGGCGCATGCTCGGTTCGATCCGCAGCTCCGGGTCGCGGTCGAGCAGATCCCGGAGCACCCCGAGCGGGCTGAACCGCTCGTCGAAGACGTCCACCCGCAGCCGCCCCCGGCCCTCCCGCACGGAATCCACCGCCGCGTCGAACGCGACCAGCGCGTCCTTGGCCTTCGGGAGCAGCCGCCGTCCCGCCGGTGTCAGCTCGACGCGGCGCGTGGTGCGCTCGAAGAGCGGCTGCCCGAGGGCTTCTTCGAGCCGCCGGATGCGCTTGGAGAGGGCCTGCTGGCTGAGGTACATCCGTTCGGCCGCCCTGCCGAAGTGCATCTCCTCGGCGGTGGCCACGAAGGCGCGCATGCCCTGGAGATCCACGTCCATGCCCTCAGCATCGATTCACAACCCGTGGTTGTCAAAACGGCGCAAACGGCTGTTGGACACCCGTCCTGAGCAGCGGATTTCCTGAGGTCATGACCAAAGACTCCACCCCCTCCATCAGTGATCCGGTCTTCCAGCGGCTGCTCCAGCAGCGCATCGTCTTCCTCGGCCAAGAGGTGGACGACGCCATCGCCAACCGGATCTGCGGCGAGATGCTGCTGCTGTCCGCCGAGGACCGGACGCGGGACATCCACCTCTACATCAACTCCCCCGGCGGCTCCGTCACCGCCGGGATGGCCATCTACGACGTCATGCAGTACATCCCGAACGACGTCGCGACGCTCTCGCTGGGCTTCACCGCGTCCATGGGCCAGTTCCTGCTATGCGCGGGCACGCCCGGCAAGCGCTACGCCCTGCCGCACGCGCGGATCCTCATGCACCAGCCGTCCGGCGGGATCGGCGGCACCGCCTCCGACATCGCCGTCCAGGCCGAGAACATGCTCTTCACGAAGCGCACGATGCAGCGGCTGATCGCCCACCACACCGGCCAGACCGTCGAACGGATCGAGGCCGACTCCGACCGCGACCGCTGGTTCACCGCCGACGAGGCCAGAGAGTACGGCTTCGTGGACGAGGTGGTCGGCAGCGTCCCGAACATCCCCGCCGAGGCAGGCGTCTGACCCCGGGACACGCCCCGGGGCGAACGGCCCGGCTACGGGGTCAGCTGGGCCATCGCCTTGCGGATTCGTTTTTCCGACACCGGATAGCGCGTGCCCAACTGGACCGCGAAGAGGCTGACGCGCAGCTCCTCCAGCATCCAGCGGATCTGGCGAGCGGCCTCATCGTCTCGGCGGGCCGGATGGAGCCGTTGCAGTGTCTGCTCGTATTCCTGTTCCAGAACCGCGACCTGATGCGACAGCTGACGGTCGCGGTTCGGGTTCTCGGGAAGCTTGTCCAGCCGGATCTGGAGTGCCCGGAGATAACGCGGGACGTCTGCCAGGCGGTGCCAGCCGGTCTCGGTCACGAAGCCCGGATGGATGAGCTTTCCGAGACGGTCGCGGATGTCGGTCAGGGACGGTACGAGGGTGAGGCTGGTCGTACCGCGCAGGCGCCGGTCGATCTCGTGCGACTCGGCGAGGACGCGTTCGACCTGCGCGACGATCGCGGCCGTGGCGTCGTGGAGCTCGGCCCGGACGTGGTCGTAGAGGCGGGTGAAGGCCTCCTCGTCCCACGCCGGCCCCCCGGCCTCGGCGATCAGCCGGTCGGCGGCGGCGGTGACGCAGTCGTCGAAGAGCGCGGCCACCGATCCGTGCGGATTGTGGCTGAGGGCGAGCTTGCCCTGGTTGGTGAGGCGCCCCTGGATGAGCTTGACCGGGGACGGCGCGTTCAGCAGGACGAGGCGCCGCGTGCCCCGCCACATCGCGCGGCGCTGCTCGGCCTCCGTCTCGTACATGCGGACGGCGACGCTGTCACCCTCGTCGGTCAGCGCCGGAAAGGCCTTGACCTCGTAGCCCGCTTGTTTTCGCTCGTACGTGCGCGGCAGCTCGCCGATCGTCCACTCGCGCAGGCCCGCGCGTTCGAGACCGCCCGCCGACGCCGCCTTGGAGAGCGTGCCGCGCACCTTGCCCTTGAGCTCGCGCTTGAGGGCGTCGAGGTCGGGGTCTTCGGCGAGCGTGCGCTTGCGGTCGTCGATGACGCGGAACGTGAGATGGAGGTGGGCGGGTAGCCGGGACAGGTCCCACGCCTCGCGTGCGACCGGCACGCTGCTCATGGCGGTGAGCTCGCGTTCGAGGGCGTCGAGGAGCGGCTCGGTGCGCGGCGACACCCGTTCGAGGACGCGACGCGCGAAGTCGGGGGCCGGGACGAAGTTGACGCGCAATTGCTTGGGCAGCGAGCGGATGAGCTCGGTCACCAGCTCACCGCGCAGGCCCGGCACCTGCCAGTCGAAGCCGTCGGGCTTGACCTGGTTGAGCACCTGCAGCGGGATGTGCACGGTGACGCCGTCGGCGTCGGTGCCCGGCTCGAACTGGTAGGTCAGCCGGAGACGCAACGGCCCCTGCTGCCACACGTCGGGATAGTCGGACTCGCTGACGTCGTCGGCGCTCTCGTTGATGAGCATCGACTTCTCGAAGCTGAGCAGATCGGGCTCGGTCTGGCGGGCCTTTTTCCACCAGGAATCGAAATGCCTGCCGGAGACGACGTCGTCGGGTACGCGTTCGTCATAGAAGTCGAAGAGCGTCTCGTCGTCCACGAGGATGTCGCGGCGGCGGGCGCGGTGCTCCAGCTCCTCGACCTCTTCGAGGAGCTCGCGGTTGTCACGGAAGAACTGATGGTGCGTCTCCCAGTCGCCCTCGACCAGCGCGTGCCGGATGAACAGCTCGCGGGAGAGCTCGGGATCGATACGGCCGTAGTTGACGTTCCGCTGAGCGACGATGGGCACGCCGTAGAGGGTGACCTTCTCGTACGCGACGACGGCCGCCTGTTTCTTCGACCAGTGCGGTTCGCTGTAGGTGCGCTTGACAAGGTGCTCGGCGAGCGGCTCGACCCACTCGGGCTCGATCTTGGCGTTGATGCGCCCCCAGAGCCGGGACGTCTCGACGAGCTCGGCGGCCATCACCCAGCGCGGCGGCTTCTTGAACAGCGACGACCCCGGGAAGACGGCGAACTTGGCGCCGCGCGCCCCGAGGTATTCCTGGCCGCGGCGGCGTGCGTCCTTCTTGTCGCCGCCCTTTTTCTCGGTGTCCTTCTTGTCGATGTCCATCAGGCCGATGTGCGACAGCAGGCCCGCCAGGAGCGAGACGTGCACGCGGTCGGGCGGCGCGTCGGCGCTGTTGACGGTGACGCCCAGCGATTTGGCGACCTGGCGCAACTGGCTGTGCAGGTCCTGCCATTCGCGCACGCGCAGGAAGTGCAGGAACTCGTTCTTGCACATCCGCCGGAACGCGCTGCCCGACAATTCCCGCTGCTGTTCGCGCAGGTAATTCCAAAGGTTGAGGTACGCCATGAAGTCGGATGTCGGATCGGCGAACCGGCGGTGCTTGTCGTCGGCCGCCTGCTGGTGCTCGGCGGGCCGTTCGCGCGGATCCTGGATCGACAGCGCGGCCGCGATGATCAGGACCTCGCGCACGCAGCCGTTCTTGTCGGCCTCCAGCACCATCCGCGCCAGCCGCGGGTCGACCGGCAGCTGCGCCAGGCGGCGGCCCAGCGGGGTGAGGCGCTTGCGCGGGTCCTGCTCGTCCGGGTCGATGGCGCCCAGCTCGTGCAGCAGGTCGACGCCCGCCTTGACGTTGCGCCGGTCCGGCGGCTCGACGAACGGGAACGCGGCGATGTCGCCGAGCCCGAGGGAGGTCATCTGGAGGATGACCGAGGCCAGGTTGGTGCGCAGGATCTCCGGGTCGGTGAACTCGGGGCGGGACTCGAAGTCCTCCTCCGAGTAGAGCCGGATGCAGATGCCCTCCGACACACGGCCGCAGCGGCCCTTGCGCTGGTTGGCGGACGCCTGTGAGACCGCCTCGATGGGCAGCCGCTGCACCTTGAGCCGGTGGCTGTACCGGGAGATGCGCGCCGTGCCGGGGTCGACGACGTACTTGATGCCCGGCACCGTGAGGGAGGTCTCGGCGACGTTGGTCGCCAGCACGATCCGGCGGCCGCGGTGGGCCTGGAAGACCCGGTGCTGCTCGGCCGCGGACAGCCGTGCGTAGAGCGGCAGGACCTCTGTGCCCTGACCGCCTGGGCCGCCCTTGCGTCCCTGGAAGTGTTTCTGGAGGGCGTCGGCCGTGTCGCGGATCTCGCGTTCGCCGCTCAGGAAGACGAGGACGTCGCCGGGGGCCTCCAGCGCCAGCTCGTCGACCGCGTCGAGAATCGCCTGGATCTGGTCGCGGTCGGGGTCGGCCTTGGGGTCCTCGGGATCGATGACCGGGCGGTACCGGACCTCCACGGGGTAGGTACGGCCGGACACCTCGACGATCGGCGCGTCGTCGAAGTGCTCGGAGAACCGCTCCGGGTCGATGGTCGCCGAGGTGATGATGATCTTGAGGTCGGGGCGGCGGGGCAGGATCTCCCTGAGATAGCCCAGCAGGAAGTCGATGTTGAGGCTGCGCTCGTGCGCCTCGTCGATGATCAGCGTGTCGTACTGGCGCAGCAGCCGGTCGGTCTGGATCTCGGCGAGCAGGATGCCGTCGGTCATCAGCTTGACGAGCGTGTCGTCGCTGGAGTGGTCGGTGAACCGGACCTTGTAGCCGACCGCCTCCCCCAGGGGCGTCTTGAGCTCTTCGGCGATCCGGTCGGCGACGGTGCGCGCCGCGAGGCGCCGCGGCTGGGTGTGCCCGATCGCGCCGTAGATCCCGCGGCCGAGCTCCAGGCAGATCTTGGGCAGCTGGGTGGTCTTGCCGGACCCGGTCTCGCCCGCGACGATCACGACCTGGTGATCGCGGATCGCGGCCAGCAGATCGTCCCGCTTCTGGCTGACCGGCAGCTCCGGCGGATAGGTGACCGCGGGCATGGCCGCCCGCCGGCTCGCCACCCGCGCCGCCGCGGCGTCGACGTCGGCGGCTATCTCGCCGGTGATCTTGTCCCGCCTCCTGGCGTCCCGCATCTTCTGCGTGCCGTCGATGCGGCGGCGCAGCCGGTGCCGGTCCCGCAGCATCAGCTCCGGCAGGCGCGCGCGAAGGTCGGCGAGCGGCGATTTCACAGGCGTCCTCATACGTTCACTAAGGATATGGCTTCAGACCGCAAGGCCTGATCGTCGGGCGGGCGGCAGCCGGGCGGCGCCAGCCGGGGTGGCGCTAGCCCGGGTGGTGCCGATCAGGTAACGGCAGCCGGGCGAGCGGGCGTCTCCTGCGGGTCTCCCCGCAACCTTGGCACCGTAGCTTCCCGGGCCGCCGGGCGGCGATCCATTTTCCGGGACGACCGGTGGAGCTTCCGGGACGACCAGTGAGACGTGGAGGCGGCCGACGGAGGGACGGAGGTGACAGGTGTGAGGGGCCTGGACGGGCCCGGCTTTCGGTCATCCGGCCCTGGCGAGGCGGCGACCCGTCTGTCCAACATTTGCCAAGGCCGGTGAATTCCTGGGCTTTATACGGCTGGTCCACCAGTTGACCAGGAGTGGTCCGTAAGTGAGGATATAGGGGCGTCACATGTCTGATCCCTTGAAAGGACTCCCCGAAAAGCTACGCATCATTCATGATGGGCGACCATGGAGACTCCGCGAGCGGCTGGGCGCTACCGGATCGACAGGCTCCTTGGCTCCGGCGGCTTCGCCGCCGTCTGGCTGGGCCACGATTCGGAGCTGGACGCCCCCGTGGCGATCAAGATCCTGGCCGACCACTGGGCGCAGCGCGAGGATCTCCGCGAGCGGTTCGTGCAGGAGGCCCGGCTGCTGCGGTCGGTCGACTCGCACCGGCTCGTCCAGGTCTTCGACATCGGCGAGCTGCCGGACGGGCGTCCCTATTTCGTCATGAGCTACGCCGACCGCGGCACGCTCGAAGAGCTGCTCGCCGCCGGTCCCCTCCCGCTGAACGACGCGCTCCACCTGGCCCGCGAGATCGCCCGCGGCGTGGAGGCGCTGCACGCCCACGGCGTCGTGCACCGCGACCTCAAGCCGTCCAACGTGCTGATCCGCTCCACCGACGGCGCCGACCGGATCATGATCGCGGACCTGGGCATCGCCCGGACCGACGACCGGCTGTCCAGCCTGACCCTCCCGGCCGGGTCACCGGGTTACATGGCCCCCGAACAGGCGCAGATCGACGGCGCCCCGGACAGGCGTTCCGACGTGTACGGGCTGGGCGCGCTCACCTATCACATGCTCACCGGCGAGCCTCCCGCCGAGCGACGGCGGGTGCCGAGCGAGGTGCGGCCGACCGTGCCGCACAACATCGACTCCGTCGTGCAGCGCGCTCTGGAGCCCGACCGGGAGCTGCGCTGGCCCTCGGCCCACGACTTCGCCCAGGCGCTGTCCCAGACGCTCGGCAGGGTCGACACCGATCCCCTCCCCCACACCCGTCCGGTCCCCAAGCGGCACAGGTGGCGCAAGGGCCGGTTGCTCTGGACGGCCGGCGGCGCGCTGGCGGCCCTCCTCCTGGTCACCGGCGGCACCGTGTGGGCGATCGCGGGGGACGACGAGCGCGCGAACCACGCCCCGGCCGCGCCGCGCAAGGAGCACGGCGCGTCCATGGGCGACCCGAACGGCCGGTGGCTCCGCACCGACCGGGGCATCCCGCCGCAGTACCGCCGCCTGATCGTGCGGGCGGGCACGTGGTGCGAGATCCCCGGGCTGAGCCCGGCCCTGATCGCCGCCATGCTCAAGACCGAGAGCAACTTCGACCCCGACCTGTCGGATCCGAAGGCCGACGAGTACGGCATCGCCCGGTGGACGCCGTCGGTGCTGTCGCGCTGGCAGCCGGGCGGGTCCAACAACCCCGCGCCGCGGCCCGCCGACATCACCCCGGAGCTCTCCGTCCCGGCGATGGGCCGCTTCCTGTGCTCGCTCGGCCGCCAGATCGAGACCGTTCCGGGTGATCCGGCGCTCAACCTGGCAGGGCTCTACCGCAGCGGCGTCGAGAAAGTGAAGAAGTCCGGCGGCGTGCCTCCGGCATACCGGCCGTACACACAGAAGGTCGACCAGTACCTGAAGATCTACCGCCCAAGCTGACCGCATGCGGGGCCGCGCCGGAAAATACGCGAGCAGAGCCGCCGTGAGCCGGTTGCGCGCCTCCGCTGTGGATCACCCGCGACGCTCGCGCCGGAGAGTCCATCGGGAGCCGTTCCCGGCGCCTCCGCCGTGAAGTCCCGCCGGGGGCCACTTGCACGGTTGGCGTTATTTGCGTGCTTCCTTGGGGACGCGGGGCACCAGGCGGAGCGCCAGTCCGGGGCACATGGCGACCGCTCGCCGCGCGTCCGATTCGAGGGCCGCCGGGATCGGCTCGGAGGGGATGACCGGGTAGTTGTACTCGTCCATCCGTACGGTGCCGCGCAGGATGTCGGCGCAGAGTCCGTGCCCGTCGCAGCGGCTCCAGTCGACCTCCAGCCGCAGTTGCGCGTCCGTCTCGGCGGGCAGGACGCCCAGAACGGGGCGGCCGCAGCCTCCGTACGTCACATGCTCGACGGCATCGGACTCGAAGACGTCCATCGCCGACAGGACGAAGCGCGACACCCCGTCCGGATGGGCGCAGGCGCCCCGTCCGACCACCATCCGGGCGGCACGGCGGATGCGTTCCAGCGCGGCCGCGGCGTCCCGCCCGCCCGCCAGCGCGGCCAGCGCCCCGGCGACGTCGGGCAGGCCGAGCCGGCAGGGCCCGCACTGCCCTGCCGACTCGGCCGCCATGTAGCGGACGACCCGCGCGACCTCTCCGATCGGGCAGGTGCCCCGGCCGAGCGGCATGACGATGCCCGCGCCGAGCGTCCCGCCCGCCTCCCGCAGGCTCACCCGCGACACCTGGGTACGGGTGGCGATGTCGCCGGTGAGCCAGGCGCCGTGGTAGCCGCCGACCAGCACGCCCTCGCCCGCTCGGCTTCCGCACAGGTCCAGCAGGTGGGCCAGCGGTGCCCCCGCCGGAGTCTCCACGACCGCTGGGAACCGCGCCGATCCGGTCACGGTGAGCAGGACGGTGCCCGGTTCCTCCGGGATGCCGGCCTTCGCGTACCCGTCGGGCCCGAGCCCCGCGAGGACGGCGAGCTGCGCGTAGGTCTCCGCGTTCGACAGCAGCGTCGGCAGGCCGTCGACGCCCCGCGTGGAGGCGTGGCCCTTGCGGCCCGGCGGGATGGGACGGCGCCCGTTGATCCCGCGGACCAGCGCGCCGCTCTGCCCGGTGATGAACCGTTCAGGCAGCCGGACGACCCTGGCGCGGTCTCCCAGCTGTCGTTCCTGGATCGCCAGCTCCATCGAGGCGGCGGCGTCCTCGTCGGTCACGCCGAGCACGATCTCGCGCGCGCCGAGCGCCGTCGCGGCCAGGGCGGCGCCGTCCAAGATCAGGTGAGGCGCGCGGCAGAGGAGGACCTTGTCCTTGGCGCTGCCCGGCTCGCCCTCGGTGCCGTTGACGACCACCACGGTGCGCTTGCGGCGGCGCACGGCGCTATTGACGACGGCTCGCAATTTGTTGGCGAACGGAAAACCCGCCCCGCCCCGGCCACACAATTTCCCTGCCTCGGCAAGAGCGATCAGCTTGTCGCACTCAAGCATTTGCGGGACGGGGTGCATGCTCCGGTGCGCGTCCCAGTCGACGCGGCCGCCGCCCTCCACCCCCCGGGTGAGCCTGGCGGGACCGATCTGCCGAACGGCGATCTTGGTCATGCCGTCCTCCCCGCGCGCGGCCGCAGGAACGGCCGCGCGATCAGCGCCAGCACCACCGCGGCCAGGCACAGCGCGTAGGCCGCCTTGACGAACGGGGGCGCGTCCCTGCCCGCCGACAGGCCGTGCCAGATGCCCATGGGCCAGGCGACGTACGCCGTCAGATGCAGCAGACGCCAAACCCAGGGCCTGCCAGTCGGAGCGAAACGCCCCCGCGCGATCCCGCTCGCGATCGCCACGACCAGCAGGTAGAACGCCACCGTCCCCACCGCGTACGTCAGTGAGGCCGAGAACGGCACGAACGCCTGCACCATGCCCACCCGATGCCGCGCCAGCTGCGTGATCAGGTGCGCCACCAGCATCGACACCGACAGGAAGGCCACCGCCCGGTGCACGGCCTGCGCGTGCACCCGGCGCTTCGGGGACAGGATCGTGCGATCGGTCGCGAGCAGCCCGATCATGACCGCCAGCGAGAGCGTGACCAGGGCGAAAACACCGCAGTAGAAGTCCAGGAACCGGCCGAGGGCCCGGCCGGCGGGACCGATCCAGCCCATGCTGATCGCCATCCCGAGCAGCCCGCCGGCCACCGCCGTCACCACGAGGAACAGGATCAAG
Source organism: Spirillospora sp. NPDC048911 (assembly GCF_043198015.1). NCBI lineage: Bacteria > Bacillati > Actinomycetota > Actinomycetes > Streptosporangiales > Thermomonosporaceae > Spirillospora > Spirillospora sp. NPDC048911. Next base: position 110,315 of record NZ_JBICUD010000013.1, read on the forward strand.
CCCACCGGCAGGCGGCGGCGCCGGCCGGAACCCCGCCCTGCCGGCGAGCCCGTCCCCACGCCGAACCCTCGCGTCCCCTCGTGGGCGAGCCTGCGATGGTCGGGAGCCATCACCTCAGCCTCTCAGGTAGTCCGTCGCGAACTCCTCTGGCCAATTCGACGCGTGCGCTTCGAGGTCAGTTCGCCGGACGGATGGACCACCTGGCCGTAACCGGCCGTCCCCGGACCGTCACTCGATCAGGGACACGGCCTCGTCGCACCCGGAAGCCGTCCCGGAGGGCACGCGTCCGTCCACTCGGCGACCCGAACACTCTGAGTATATATCGCCTGACCTGGGGCGATCTTGCGATTGTCGGTTCCCTGCTTGACGACGACCGCTTGCGTGCCCATGAGGAGATCTCGTGAGGGACTCAGGAAAAGCCGCCATTCGAGGACCCCGAGCCTCGAGGTCTTTTCGGTCATCGCCACGGCGAGCGCGGGCCGTCCCAGCGGATCCTTGACGGTGCCGAGACTCCGGCCCCCTGGAAGGGTCCCGAGCATGCGGTAGACCGCGATGCGCGTCTCACGCGGCAGGGGCTGTTTCTCTGCGTTCAAAAGCGCGGCACCCTCCCGGAACAACCACACGTCGGGATTGCGCGGCAGGCCCCCGTGATCCCGCGCCCAGGTGAGCATGGCGAGCCGCAGCTTGAGCGGATCGTGCGGAAGATCCCGGGCGTCCCCCTCGTAGATGGCGTCGCCGGCGAGTTCCGGCCCCTCCGGCGGGCTCGGCGGTGCCACCCCCATGTCGGGGTCGGGATTCTCGTTCGGCTGCGGCGAGCCGTCCCGGCGGTAGGCGACCGCGTCATCGGCCGTGATCGGGGCGAGCCGCGCCCCACCCCACGAGATGACTCCATCGCCGTCCCGGCGGTCCGTCGGCGCCCAGACCTCGATCGGGTACGTCGCCACCAGCGCATAACGGTTGCCACGGTGGTCCCGCTGGAACGCGTGCCGGACCTCGCCCTTCGTGTGCCAGAAACGCCCCGTCGCCGGAGCCCTCTCAGCACGCTGCGCTGCCGCCAGCATGACCGCGTGCGCCTCTCCGCTGGTCACCAGCGTCTGCTGTGGTATCGGCTCGCTCCGAAGCAGGCCGACCGCGACCGCGGCCCCCGCCACTGGAAGAGCGACCAGCACCCACCGCCGCCGGCGCTTGAGCCGCGCGCCAAGAATCTCCCTCCGAAGCCCGTCAGCCCGCTCGGCCGTGTCTCCGAGGTCCTCCACCCGCACAGGATTGGCCCTAGCAAGCCGATCCATCAGCTCCTGATCGTTCATCGCGCCCCCTCCTGAACCTCACGAACGGCGAGCTTCTTCCGAGCCCGATGCAGCCGCACCTTGAACGCGGATACCGAGCACCCGAGCGCGTACGCCGCCGACTTCTGGTCGAGCCCCTCCCAGCTCACCAGGAGCAGCGCCTCGCGATCCTTGACGGGCAATTCGCCGAGCGCGGCCATCAACTCCGCGTTCTCGGCGACACCCGCCGCATGGTCGGCGACAACCCCCTCACCCTGCCTCGCGACCCGCCCGGCCACCCGCGCCTGCCGCGCACTGGACCGCCGCTCGTTGGCCAGCCGGTTCGCCGCCGTCCGGTAGAGCCAGGGCAGCGGTTCCTCGGGCAGCCTCCCGATATGCCGCCAAGCCGCGGCGAAGGTCTCGGCCACCACATCTTCGGCCCGCGCAGCGTCCGTCCTCCGCAGCGCGTACGCGAGCACCTGGGTATGGTGCCGCCGGAACAGCGCCGTGAAGCGCTCCTCATCATTCACAAGGCTCCCTCGCGTCCTGTCGTCCTCCCCTTAGGTCCGGCAGACCCGCGGAGGTTACACAGCACGCGAAGGCTTCAGCCGACAGGCTCCAGCGCCCAGGACTCGACGCCGCTCACCAGGCCCACCCGCAGCGGAAGCATCCGGATGAAGAGGCGCCCCAGCGCAAGCCCCTCAGTGGACGCGGCGGCAGTGAGCACGAATCCCCCCTCGTCCTGCTCACCACGCGTGAGCCGCCAGCCGTACGACTCGTCGGAGCCGCGCAGTTCGTCGGTCATCTCGTCAGGATGCCGGTCGTCCCCGAGGTACCTGCCCGTCGCGACGTTGCGGAAGGTGTAAACACCGGCCTCGTAAGCGACATCCCACTGCTGCGACGCGTCATGCTCCGGCTCGGTCAGGACCACACGGCGGTCCTGCATCGTCAGCATCCCGGAGGCGCCCCTCACGGTGTAGCGCCCGCCCGCGACCAATTGATCAGTCATGCCGGCTCCTCTCGGCAGACCCCCACCCAACCCAGCCTGCGCCGAGCCACCCAAGACCACCACCGCAAGCCCCGACCGAATCCGGCCGTAGGTATCCACACGCGGACATCAGAACACGGCCGACCAGGAGACTTCGCTCCAATGCCGGCCGACCGGCAGCTAGCGTTGATGAGCGATGGCGTTCGTAGCCGACGCCGCTGACAAGCCCATGGTGAACTGGGCAGCCGTCACGGCCGGGTACCTGACGCCTTGAGCCGACGCTCGATCCTACGGCGTAGGAGGCATTTCACCGTATCGTCGAACAAGCCCGGACTACCGGCTGGTTCATTCGCCGATCGGCCGGACACCAGACGCACCCACTATGCCAAAGACACCAGGACAGGAGCTAACTACGCCGAATGGCGGCAAACAACCCGGCTAGAGCATCGATGGAAACGGCGAGCACTGGGCCGCCGTCCGGAGTCTTGGAATCCTGGATATAAATGGTCGAGCCGACTGAAGCGAGCTCGACACAGCCTCCGCTTTCACTCGCCGAAGCCTTGATCCATGTGACCTCTTTCAGGTCACCGACGGAACGCAGGGCACCGGCTCTACGGATCGCAGTAGTACCGGATGGCTCTGTCGCAACCACCACGTCCCCCATCGGGCCCTGAGGCCTGCTCTCACACGGCTTTCCACCGACCACGGTCACAGTAGCTCGCATCTCCTGTGACCTAGCCTGCCCAGACGCGGCGACACGGAAAAGACGAGGGGCCTTTTTTACCATACCAAGACGGAGCAAGGGTAGTGGGAATTTGCACCCATTTGATGCCTATTGACCGAAATGGGCCACAAGGGTCCGTCTGCGGTAAGCAGGATGTCAGCGCCATGTCAGGTCGGCGCCGCGTCAGGCCATGGAACCGATGATGTCTTCGATGAAGGCGGTGGCTTCGCCCTCCGAGAGGACCAGGGCACGGAGATTCTCGAACGCGACCCGATAGTCGGTGATCCGAGAGTCACGATCAGTCACCGTGAGGTCGGACGTGCGGGCGTTTTCCAGGAAAAGAACGTCACCCAGCCTGCTGTCGGCGAACTCCAAAATCGTGAATTCCCCCATCATCCCGAAGTGGGCTCCGTTCTTGAACGGAATCACTTCGATCGAGATGTTCGCCTTGTCTGCCATGGTAATCATGTGCTGCAATTGCCGTGGCATGATGCTCGGGTCCACCTGCCCGCCGACCTGACGCCGCAGCGCCGCCTCGTCTATGACCATGATCACCGAGTCGGCCCGATCAAGGACCATCTCCTGGCGCTGCATGCGCACCTCGACCACGATGTCGCGCTGCGCGTGTGATCCGGAGACGAACTCGATGGTGAGCGCATTGGCATAGTCCTCCGTCTGCAGGAGGCCCGGGATCATCAGCGGCTGGAAACTGCGGATGGTCGAGGCGCCCGCCTCGTACCCGATGAACTCGGAATACTCAGATGAGATCTCGTTTCGGTAGAGCGCCCACCACCCTCGCTGCCGTCCGTCGCGGGCAAGCTCGGTCAGTTTGGCCACATGCGGATCAGATTCCTGCAAGCCGTAATAGCGCAGCAGTGCATGGAGATCGGTCGTAGAGATTCCGACCGTGCCGCCCTCGATACGGATGAGCTTGGACGGCGACCAGTCCAGGGCCGCCGCCACCTGGCCCTGGGTCGATCCGTTCGCCAGGCGCAGCCGCTGGAGCTCACTGGTCAGAATCGCACGCTGGACCACCGGACCCGGCCCGGAAGGCATGGCCATGCCAACCCCTTACTCGTCGAGTAAAGATCGAAATCGGCTCTACGGCAGACGGACACGTTGCCGTTAGCCGCCCTTCGAGATGCATTGATTAAATCAGCGAGATAGCAAGGTGCCAACACCCAACAGCAGGATCCGGCAGAATGCGAGCAGGACATGCACGTACGCCGGAACGCAAGATGGCAGATGGCCTGGACGCACCTGGTCACATTGTCTGATAACACCTTTACGCGCTGCCGCAACTCCAGCATCATCGGCCAGAGCAGGCTCTCTCGTTGCGACTACCCGTTGTGACTGGCGGCAGGGAGCCTGGTTTCACTGTGCCATGTATCGAGTTGGCAAAGGGTCAAAGGGAATTCATCTATCTGCGTGTCGGCAGATCAACGTCGGCGGAACGCCGTAAAAAGGTGCCGCATAATGTCAGGCAGACAAGAGAAGCGCCGGCGGGGCCCCCGCTGCCACGGGAACCCCGCCCCTGGAGACCGAAGAAACCCCCGCACAGGAAGGCTCTCGTTCCGTGCTGAGCATACGACTCAACGGTCATCAAAAACCACCCGTAGCAACGATCGGTACACTCTCGCAATCCCCCGACCCCGTCCCGGAGGTCCAGGTATTCGCACCTCGGAGTTACACTTCCCTGCTCGCCCTCGACATCATTTCGTTCGGTGCGGTTCATCGCGATGAGGGGATTCAGCGGCACCTGCGGCGCGTGATGTACGAGGCGATCCAGGAGGCGTTCTCCATCACGCGGCTGTCGTGGTCGGCCGCCCACCATGAGGATCGGGGGGACGGGATCCTGATCGTGCTGCCGCCGGTGGTGCCGACGTTCCTACTTCTCGATCCGCTGGCACACCATCTCAACGCGGTGCTGCGGCGGCACAATCTGATGCTCAGCGAGATGGCGCGGCTGCGGCTTCGGCTCGCGGGGCATGCGGGGTTCGTTTACGTGGATGAGTACGGCGTCGGGGGACGCGCGGTCAATCATCTCTTCCGGATGCTGGAGGCCTCGGATTTCAAGGAGGCGATCGAGCTCGCCGGGACGGATCTCGGCCTCATCGTCTCCGACGAGATGTACCGGGACGTCGCCGGCAATGGGGCCTACATCAACCCGGAGCGGTATCGGTCGCTGCGGGTGAAATGCAAGGAGACCGTGGCCGACGCGTGGCTCTGGCTGCCGTCTCCGGCCCGGTGCGGGTGTGGTTAGGCGACGGGGACGGGAGTGCCGTCGCTTCAGGTGACCGGGTTGAGGGACCAGGAGCTGCTGTGGGTGTCGGGGTCCATGAGGGCCGCGCGTGGGGGGTGGACGCGTTTGAAGCCTCTGGTCAGGACTAGGCCGCTGGTCGATGCGGCGGAAGCCAGGACGTATTCGCCGGGTTCCTGGGTGCTCGGGGTGAGGCGCCAGGGGTAGGGCTTGGCTGTGCCGAAGAGGTCTAGGAGCACCTCGTCGGGGTCGTTGTCGTCGCCTAGGTAGACGCCGGTCGCTACGTTGCGGAAGGTGTAGACGCCCGCGTCGTAGTAGACGTCCCACTGTTGGCGTGCGTCATCCTCGTTGGGGTCGATCAGCACTACGGCGTCCTTCATGGCCAGTGCGCCCGCGCCGACGACGGTGTAGCGGCCGTCAGGTACCAGTTGGTCGGTCATCGTTGCGTCCTTTCGCCTCCTGAAGCGTGCGCCCGGGTTTTCTTGACCGCCATCGGCGCGGCCGGAACAGGTCGTCTCAGGCGGGGACCAGGGTGCCGTCGCGGGCCACCAGGGTCGCGTAGTGGCCGTTCTGGGTCAGGAGGTCGTCGTGGGTGCCGCGTTCGATGATGTGGCCCTTGTCGAGGACGATGATCTGGTCGGCGTCCCGGACGGTGGAGAGGCGGTGCGCGATGGTGATGGTGGTGCGGCCTTCGGCTAGGTGGTCGATGGCCTCCTGGACGGCCTGTTCGGTCTGGGTGTCCAGGGCGCTGGTCGCCTCGTCCAGGACGAGGATCGGCGGGTTGCGCAGGATGGTGCGTGCGATCGCCAGGCGTTGCTTCTCGCCGCCAGAGAACCGGTAGCCGCGTTCACCGACCATCGTGTCGTAGCCGTCGGGGAGGCTGGAGATGTGGTCGTGGATCTGCGCGGCGCGGGCCGCGTTGTGCAGTTCGTCGTCGGTGGCGTCCGGCTTGGCGAAGCGCAGGTTGTCGGCGACGCTGGCGTGGAAGAGGTACGTCTCCTGGGACACCACGCCCACGGCATTGGAGAGGTCTTCGAACGACAGGTCACGGACGTCCACGCCGTCGATCGTGACCCGGCCGGTGGTGGCGTCGTAGAGGCGCGGCACCAGGTAGCCGAGGGTCGTCTTGCCTGAGCCGGTCTCACCTACGACGGCGAGGCTCGTGCCTTGGGGGATGACTATGTCGAGGTCTCGCAGGGCTGGGGTGTCGTCGTAGGAGAAGCTCACGTTCTCGAAGCGAACTTCGCCTTGGGCTTTGAGCGGGGTGGGCTTGGCGGGCTCTTCGATGTCGGGGCGCAGGTCGAGGTACTCGAAGATGCGGCTGAAGAGGGCGAGCGAGCTCTGCACCTCGACGCCGGTCTGCAGGAGGCTGACCATCGGGCGGAACAGGGTGGCCTGGAGCGTCGTGAACGCGACCAGGGTGCCGATGGAGATGAGCGGCCGGTTGCCCGCGGCGGTGAACCCGGCGGCCCAGTAGATGACGGCGGGCATCGCCGACATGACGATGCCGATGGTCGACTGCCGCCAGCGTCCGGCCATGCTCGACCGGATCTCCAGGTCGACCAGCTCGCGGGACTCGGCGGCGAAGTCGTCGGTCAGCGCGCGGGAGCGTCCCATCGTCCGGCCGAGCAGGATGCCGCTGACCGAGAGGGACTCCTCGACGATCGCCGACATCGCGGCGAGCTGTTTCTGGCGCTGGCCGGTGATCCGCTTGCGTTCCTTGCCGACGCGGCGGCTGATCCAGACGAAGAACGGCAGCATGGCCAGGGAGACCAGGGTGAGCCGCCATTCGAGGGCCGCCATGGCGATCACGGTCGCGATGACCGTGGTGAAGTTGGAGACCAGCGAGGTCGCGGTCGAGGTGACCGTCGACTGCATCCCGCCGATGTCGTTGGCGATCCGGGACTGGACCTCACCGGTCCGGGTCTTGGTGAAGAACGAGAGCGGCATCCGCTGCAGGTGCCCGTAGACCGCGGTGCGCAGGTCGTGCATGACCCGCTGGCCTACGCCGGTCGAGATGTAGGTCTGCAGGACGCCGAAGACGCTGGTGGCGATCGCGACGGCGACCATGCCGACGACGAGCAGGGTCAGCAGGCCGGTGCGGCCCTGCGGCAGCGCGACGTCCAGGATCTCGCGGAGCATGAACGGGGACGCCAGGGAGACCAGGGAGGACAGGCCGACGAAGAGGGCGACGACGGCCAGCCTTCCGCGATACGGACGGAACAGGCGGAGGATTCGGCGCTTCTGCGGTGGAGGGGATTCCATGGGCGGCTCCTCAGGTGGGGACGCCCGTATAACTGAGCCAAGCTCACAGTTATTCCGCTGAACAATGAGCTAGGCTCTCATATATGGAGAAAGACCTGGTGGAGCTGTTCGGCCAGGCCGCCCGCAGGATCCGCCGCAACCAGATGGAACGGCTGGCACCGCTGGGGCTCACGCCGTCCCTGTCGAGGGCGCTGCGGGTGATCACGAGCGCCGAGGAGCCGCTGCGCATGGCGGAGCTCGCTGAGCGGCTGGGCGTGGTGCCCCGTTCGGTCACCACCGTGGTGGACGCGCTCGAGAAGGCGGGGCTGGTCACCCGTGCCGCCGATCCCGGCAACCGCCGTTCGACCCTGGTGTCACCGACGGAGAAGGGCCGCGCGGTGCGGACGCGGATGGCCGAGGCCCGCCGCGAGGCCGCCGAGGAGCTCTTCCGGCCGCTGACCGCCGAGCAGCGCGAGCAGCTTCGCGCTCTGCTCGCGCTGCTCGACGAGCACGAGTGAGCTACGCCGGCCAGGCACCGGAGGCCGCGGCGGACTTGACGTAGTCCGCGAAGGGGCGGGGTTCGCGGCCCAGCGCGCGCTGGACGCCGTCGCTCACGTGGTCGCCTGTGCCGTGGCTGATTCCGTCCAGGAGGCCGGCCAGGAATTCGGCGGCCTCGCCAGGGAGACCCACGGACGTGAGGGTCGCGACGAAGTCCGGGACCTGGACGGGGGTGTAGCGGATCTCCCGGCCGGAGGCTTCGGCGATCATCTCGACGGCGGTACGGAACGACAGGGGCTCGGGGCCGGAGAGCTCGTAGATCTGGCCCGTGTGGCCCTCCCCGGTGAGCGCGGCGGCCGCGACGTCGGCGATGTCCTCGGCGTCGATGAACGGCTCGCGCCCCTCGCCCGCCGGGATCGCCAGCTCGCCCGAGAGGAGGGGATCGAGGAAGAAGTCCTCGCTGAAGTTCTGAGCGAACCAGGCCGGGCGGAGGATCGTCCAGGCGACTCCGGACTCGCGCACGGCGCGTTCGGCCTGTTCCTGAGCGGGCTGCACCTCGCCGGCCACGCCTCGGGCGGAGAGAAGAACGATGCGCCGCACGCCGGCCTCGGCCGCCGCGTCGACGAACTCGGCGACGACGGACTGGTCCACCTGCTCGTTCATCGGGACGAGATAGACGGCGGCCGCGCCTTCGAGGGCGGCGTTCCAGGTGGCGCGGTCGGCCAGGTCGAAGCCGGTGGTGCGCGAGGCCGCGCGCACGGTGCGGCCGAGGTCGCCGAGGCGGGCGACGACGCGGCGGCCGGTCTTGCCGCGGGCGCCGAGCACGAGAATGGTCGATTCGGTCATGGCGCCCATGAGATCAGCGGGCCCCGAGACGATCCATGGGCGTCCGTCTCGGTTCCATGTGCGATCGTCCCGAAGATCAGCCTTGGGGATGACGCGTCGTCCGGCCGGCGCCGCTACCTTGCCACCGGGCGATGCAACGGGTTGGACGAGGTGGTCCCATGCACGAGAAGCAGTGGAGCCGTCGGCGCGCGCTCACGCTCGGCGGACGGGCGGCCGCGACGGTCGCTCTGGGCTCACTCATCACCGGCACGCGGGCCGCGGACGCGCTCGCCGCGGACGCCTCCGTGGCCAGGCGGTTCGATATCGCGGCCACCTCCCACTCGCTGCTGTGGAACGAGACGATCCATCCGGGCACCGTGATGCAGTCGTTCGGCTTCGACGACCTGCGAGGCCACCTCTATTTCGTCCAGGTCCTCGACGAGGTCGACGCGGGACCCGCGGGCAGGCTGCGCGTCACCAGGACGAACCTCGCCGGTGACGTGCTCGGCGAGATGATCCTGCGCGACGGCGCGGGCACGGGGTGGGGCCACGGGATGTCGGTCGCCGTCGAGTCGACCCCCGTCGACGTCCGCCTGTGGGTCGAGGTGGACGGCGCGGTGCGGGAGGACGGCCTGGACTGCACCGGCCGGGCGCTCGCCAGGATCCCCTTCGTCGACGGCGCCACGTTGACCCCGTTCTCGGCGGGCGTCGAGAAGCACCGGCTGATCCGGGGCGCGACCGACGTCACCTGCGCGCTCGACCCGGTCAACAACCGGCTGGTGCAGCGGTACGTCGTGGCCGGGACGGCGCGCTACGCCGTCTACTCGCTGGACGACGTGGTCGCGCGCAGGTACCACCCGGTCGCCTGGTTCGCGGAGCCGTCGCTCGCCCGGGACGGCCGCCCGTCCACCGTGTCGTCCGCCTGGCCGAGGCCGACCGCGAGGCCGGCGACGGCGGCAGGACTGATCGTGGAGATCCAGGGGCATGCCGTCTACGACCGGCACCTGTACATCCTCGCCGCGAACCTCCGGGACGAGGCCCACCTCATCGCCGTCGACCTCAGGACCGGACGCGTCGTCCAGCGGCGGAACCTCGATCCCGGCGCCTACCCGCAGGTCCTCCAGAAAGCCGAGGGGATGGCGGTCCAGCGGGCCGGCGGCCCGGCGCGGCTCTGCTACGGCTTCGCCGGCGGCGAACTCGGCGCCCGCACCACGACGATCTCGTATGTGGAATCCGTCATCTGATGTGAGATCGTCTCACCATGGACCTCCTCGACGACCTCCTGTCCGGAGTGCGGGCGCGCGGCGCGACGTTCTGCCGGTCGGTCGCCGAGCCGCCCTGGGCGGTGCACTTCGCCTCGCCGACCCCGCTGGCCCTCGGCACGATGCTCAGCGGGAACGCCTGGATCACGCCGGTCGGCGGGGAGCCGGTGGAGGCGAGGGAGGGCGACATCGTCCTGGTGCGGGGCAATGGCTCGTTCACCGTGGGAGACAGCCCGGGCACCCCGGCCCAGGTGGTCGTCGAGGGCGCCGAACGGTGCTGGCTGACGGCCGAGGGGCCGGGCACGGCGGCGCACAACCTCGCCCTCGGGCCGCGGACGTACGGATTGACGGCCGACGGCTCGGATCTCTTCGTCACGGCCGAGTACGCGATGCGCGGGGACGTCTGCGAGCGGCTGCTCAGGGCACTGCCGGAGCTCGTCGTCGTCCCGTGGGCGCCCGAGTTCGCGCCTTTGCTCGATCTGCTCGCCACGGAGATCGCCCGTGACGACCCCGGCCAGCAGGTCATCCTCGACCGGCTGCTCGACATGCTGCTCGTCCGGGTGCTGCGCTCGTGGTTCGCCCGGCCCGACGCCGAGCCGCCCGCGGGGTATCGCGCCCTCGGCGACCCGCGGATCGGGCGGGCGCTCCGGCTGCTCCACGACGAGCCCGCCCGGCCCTGGACGGTGGCCGGGCTGGCCGGCGAGATCGGCATGTCGCGGGCCGTCTTCGCCCGGCGGTTCAGCGAGCTCGTCGGCCAGCCGCCGCTGACCTACCTGACCGAGTGGCGGATGGCGGTGGCGGCCGATCTGCTGCGCGAGCCGGGTTCGAGCGTCGCGGCGGTGGCGCGCAAGGTCGGCTACTCGGACGGGTTCGCCTTCAGCAACGCGTTCAAGCGCGTACGAGGCGAGAACCCCAGCACAGTGCTACGCGCCACCGCCGGCGCCGGTGGTCAGCCGGCGCCGTAGACGGGCTCAGGTGCTGGTGAACGGGTCAGGAGGTCGGTGACGACCGGGGTGAGCTCGGCGGGATCCCAGCGGGCGCCCTTGTCGATGGTGGGGCCGTGCCGGAAGGCGTCCATCACGCAGATCCTGCCGCCCTCGGCCTCGAACACCCGGCCGGTGATGCCGCGCGACTCCGCCGATCCCAGCCACACGACCAGCGGCGAGACGTTCTCGGGCGCCATCGCGTCGAACTCGCCCTCGGCGGGAGCGGCCATGGTCTGCGCGAAGACCTCCTCGGTCATGCGCGTGCGGGCGGCGGGGGCGATCGCGTTGACCGTCACGCCGTAGCGGCCCAGCTCCGCCGACGCGACCAGGGTCAGCCCGACGATGCCGGCTTTCGCGGCCGAGTAGTTGCCCTGGCCGACGCTGCCCAGCAGACCCGCGCCGGACGAGGTGTTGATGACGCGCGCGTCGACCGGCCGCCCGGCCTTGCTCTCGCCGCGCCAGTACTGCCCGGCGTGCTTGAGCGGCAGGAAGTGGCCCTTGAGATGGACGCGCATCACCGCGTCCCACTCGTCCTCGGACAGGTTGATCAGCATGCGGTCGCGCAGGAAACCCGCGTTGTTGACCAGGACGTCGAGGCGGCCGAAGGCATCGATCGCGGTGGCGACCAGCGCGGCGGCGCCCTCGTCCGTGGCGATGTCGTGAGGGCTGGCGACGGCCTCCCCGCCCAGCTGCTCGATCTCCTTGACCACCTCGTGGGCGGGGCCTTCGGAGGCGTCGCCGGTGCCGTCACGCGCGACGCCGAGGTCGTTGACGACGACCCGGGCGCCCTGCCGGGCGAACTCCAGCGCGTGCGCCCGGCCGAGCCCGCGGCCCGCTCCGGTGACGACGACGACGCGGTCCTTGCAGATCATCGAGTCCTCCCTCTCATGCGGTGCTCCCTCTCGATTCAGTCCTGCTTCGTGTTGACGTTGGCTGCGTCCAGGAAGGCGGGGCGTTCGCCACCGCCGTGCAGCAGCAGCGCGGACCCGCTGATGTAGGCCGCGAGGTCGGAGGCGAGGAACGCGCAGGCCGCGCCGATGTCGTACGGGTCGGCGAGGCGGCCCAGCGGCACCGTGCGGGCCACGGCGGCGATGCCCTCCTCGTCGCCGTAGTGCAAGTGCGACTGCTCGGTGCGGACCATGCCGAGCGTGAGCGAGTTGACCCGGACGCGCGGGGCCCATTCGACGGCCAGCGAGGTGGCGAGGTTGTCCAGGCCCGCCTTGGCGGCGCCGTACGCGGCGGACCCGGGCGAGGGCCGCGTGCCGCTGACGCTGCTGATCATGATGATCGAGCCGCCGCCGTCCTGGACCTGCATGCGCTCGTTGGCGGCCCGCGACATGATCATCGCCGACGTGAGGTTCAGCTCGATGATCTTGGCGTGGGTGCGGATCTCGCCCTCGGCCAGCGGCAGGAACGGGGTGCCGCCCGCGTTGTTGACCAGGACGTCGACCCGGTCGAGACCGTCGAAGAAGGCCTGCGCCGCCGCCGCGTCGCGCACGTCGAACGAGGCGAAGCGGGCCGTGCGGCCACCGGCCGACGGGAGCGACGCCGGCTCGCGCCGGGCGACGGCGACCACGTCGGCCCCGGCCTCCAGGAGGGCCCGGCTGATCCCCAGCCCGACCCCGCGCACGCCGCCGGTGACGACGGCGAGCCTGCCGGTCAGATCCAGCGAAAGAGACATCCGGCCCTCCTCTGCTACGGTCTGTTCTAACAAATGTTTGGTGGAAAGGTAGCGCATGGGAATCTCCACCACGACCCATGAGGGCGGGGTCGCCGAGATCGTCGTCGACGCCCCACCGGTCAACGCGCTGACCGTGCGGGGCTGGTTCGAGCTGGCCGACGCCGTGCTCGCGGCCGGGCGCGACCAGAAGGTCGGCGCCGTCGTGCTCCGCGCCGAGGGCCGCGGCTTCAACGCGGGCGTCGACATCAAGGAGATGCAGAACACCGAGGGCCACAGCGCGCTGGTCGGTGCCAACCGGGGCTGCTACGCGGCCTTCGCCGCCGTCTACGAGTGCGAGGTCCCTGTCGTCGCCGCGGTCAACGGCTTCTGCCTCGGCGGCGGCGTCGGCCTCGCCGGCAACGCGGACATCATCGTCGCCGCCGAGGACGCCTACTTCGGCCTCCCCGAGGTCGACCGGGGAGCGCTCGGCGCCGCAACCCACCTGGCGCGCCTCGTCCCGCAGCACCTCATGCGCGCGATGGTCTACACGTGCCGCAACGTGACAGCGGAAGAGCTGCACCGGCACGGATCGGTGCTGGAGGTCGTCCCGGCCGCGGACCTGCGCGCGAAGGCCCTCGAGGTCGCCGGGAACATCGCCGCCAAGGACCCGTACGTCATCCGGCGTGCCAAGGAGTCCCTCAACGGCATCGACCCGATCGACGTGAAGCGCAGCTACCGCTACGAACAGGGCTTCACCTTCGAGCTCAACCTGGTCGGCGCCGGTGACGCCCACCGCGACGCCTTCGTGCGCAAGGAGGACCGGTGAGCAAGGTCAGCACGATCGACGAGATCGTCTCGTCGCTGGAGAGCGGCATGACGATCGGGATCGGCGGCTGGGGATCGCGCCGCAAGCCGATGGCGCTGGTGCGCGCCATCTGCAACTCCCCGGTGACCGACCTGACGGTCATCGCCTACGGCGGGCCCGACGTCGGCCTGCTCTGCGCGTACGGCAAGGTGCGCAGGCTGGTCACCGCGTTCGTCACCCTCGACTCGATCCCGCTGGAGCCGCACTTCCGGCAGGCGCGCCAGAACGGCGACATCGAGCTGAGCGAGTACGACGAGGGCATGTTCATGTTCGGGCTGTACGCGGCGGCGCACCGGCTGCCGTTCATGCCGACCCCGGCGGGCCTCGGCTCGGACGTCCTCAGGGTCAACCCCGAGCTGAGGACGATCCGCTCGCCGTACGAGGACGGGCAGGAGCTGGTCGCGGTCCCGGCCCTCACGATGGACGTGGCGTTCGTCCACATGAACCGCGCCGACGCACGCGGCAACGCGCAATATCTCGGACCCGACCCGTACATGGACGACCTCTTCGCCAAGGCCGCCGACCGCACCTACGTCTCGTGCGAACGGCTCGTCGACACCGGCGATCTCCTCAAGGAGGGGCCGCTCCAGTCGCTGCTCATCAGCCGTGCGCAGGTCACAGGGGTCGTCGAGACGCCGAATGGGGCGCACTTCACGGCCTGCGAGCCCGACCACGACCGGGACGAGGCGTTCCAGAAGCTCTACGCGAAGGCCGCCGCCGACCCCGAGGCCTGGGCCGCGTTCCGCGCCCGCTTCCTGGCCGGGGACGAGGCCGCCTACCAGGACGCCGTACGCACATGGCAGGAGGAATCATGACCGCGACACGGGCCGAGATCTGCGCCGTGGCCTGCGCCGAACTGTTCCGTGGCGACGGCGAGATCGTGGCCGCGGCGGTCGCGGGCTTCGTCCCGATGCTCGGCTCCCGCCTGGCTCGCGCGACGTTCGAGCCAGACCTCCTGACCACCGACGGAGGCCCGGCGCTGAGCGCGGAGCCCGTCCCGCTCGGCCGCCAGGCCACCGACATCGAGGGCTGGCTTCCCTTCCGCGACCACCTCTGGCTGGTCTTGAACGGACGCCGCCACGTCGTCATGGGTCCCGTCCAGATCGACGCGTTCGGCAATACCAACATCTCGTGCATCGGCGATTGGAAGCAGCCGACCCGTCAGCTCCTAGGAGTACGCGGCGGCCCAGGCAACACCCTCCTCAATACAACGAGCTACTGGGTGCCCAGGCACTCCACCCGGGTCTTCACCGAGAAGGTCGACTTCGTGAGCGGCGTCGGCCACGACCGCGGGGCGCACGAGATCCGCGCCGTCGTCACCAACCTCGCCGTCCTCGACTTCGCCACGCCCACCCGCCGCATGCGGCTCCGCTCGGTCCACCCGGGCGTCTCGATCTCGGACGTGGTCGGCAACACCGGCTTCGAACTCGACATCCCCGCCGACGTCCCCGAGACGCGCCTCCCGACCTCCGACGAGCTGCACGTCATGCGCGAGGTCCTCGACCCCAAGGGCCTGCGTGAACGCGAGGTCCCTTCATGATCGACCAAGTGCTCGACACGCCCCTCACCCGCCTGACCGGCGTACGGCACCCCATCGTCCAGACCGGCATGGGCTGGGTGGCCGGACCGCGCCTGGTCTCTGCCGTGGCCAACGCGGGGGCCCTCGGCATCCTCGCCTCGGCCACCATGACCCTCGATCAGCTGGCCCAGGCGATCCACGAGGTCAAGGAACGCACCGACGCCCCGTTCGGCGTCAACCTCCGCGCCGACGCGACCGACGCGGGCGACCGCATCGACCTGCTCATCAAACAAGAGGTACGCGTCGCGTCGTTCGCCCTGGCCCCCAAACAACAACTGATCGCCAAGCTCAAGGACGCGGGCATCGTCGTGATCCCCTCGGTCGGTGCCCGCCGCCACGCCGAGAAGGTGGCCGCCTGGGGTGCGGACGCGGTGCTCGTCCAGGGCGGCGAAGGCGGCGGCCACACCGGCCCCGTCGCCACCACGCTCCTGCTCCCCCAGGTCGTGGACGCCGTCGACATCCCGGTCATCGCGGCCGGCGGCTTCTTCGACGGCCGTGGTCTCGCCGCCGCGCTCGCGTACGGCGCGGCGGGCGTGGCCATGGGCACGCGCTTCCTGCTGACCGCCGACAGCTCGGTGCCGGACGACGTCAAGAAGGTCTACCTGGACACCGCTGAAACGGTCGTCACCCGCCAGGTGGACGGCATGCCGCACCGTGTTCTGCGCAGCGACCTGGTCGACACCCTCGAACGCTCGAACCGCCTGACCGGCCTGGTCCGCGCCCTGCGCAACGGCGCCCGCTTCAAGAAGATCTCCGGCATGTCCTGGCGCGCCATGATCGCCGACGGCAAGGCCATGAAGCACGGCAAGGACCTCTCCTGGTCGCAGGTGCTCATGGCGGCCAACACCCCCATGCTGCTGAAGGCCGCCATGGTGGATGGCCGTCCCGACCTGGGGGTCATGGCCTCAGGCCAGGTAGTGGCGGTCATCGACGAACTCCCCACCTGCGAGGCCCTCATCGACGCAATCGTCCAGGACGCGGCCAAAGCCATAGCAGCCCAGCAAACCCACCTGCTCCACCCGTAAAGGCATCGCCCTCGTTAACGCTCGGACTGCCTCAATGGGGCTCCGCCCCAACACCCCCACCCCTTCAGTGGTGCGACTCTTCAGCAACCCCTGTGGGCCACCGTCCCGCTACATCCGTTCAGATACAGCAGACCTCGGCATGGGGATGCCGGGGCTCCTTTGAGCCTCTTACAGGTCCAGCTCAGCTCGCTTCACTCGGGTCACAAGCTCGGCGAAGGTCTCAAGTGGCAGGACGAGATGTCCAGCGTCGGGGGCCTTGGAGTCGCGCAGGCCGATCACATGACCGAACCGTGCCAGCTCTACGCAGTCGCTGTTGTCGATCCCGCCGCTGTAGCTGGACTTACGCCACTCGGTCATGAGTTGATCTCCAACTTCCTGGTGATGAGACTTCGGGACGAGCATTCCGGGAGGGCCTTTGCCCCGATTCGGTCATACCACTCCTCGAAGACGCCCACCTCGGAGGCTCCTTGTACCAGTCTTCCACCGCCCATGGCTTCCGTGTATGCGAGGTTTGCCCCAGCAACCTTCATGATCTTGAAGGCTCCGCTGAGCCCGAGATGCGCGCCCGCGGACTTGGGTACCACGCGAAGGACGACGTTGGGCCGCTCGGTGATCTGCAACAGCCGGGCAAGTTGCTTTCGCAGGACGTCCGCCCCTCCGACTTCCCAGTCCAGAACCGGTTCGGCCAGCAGAATCCACAGCAGCGGCGGATCCTCCTTCGTGAGGAGTCGCTGGCGCTCCATCCGCTTGGCCACCTGCCCGTCCACGTCCTTTGATCCTGCCGCCACGAAGAGCGCACGGGCGTACTCCTCGATCTGAAGGAGACCCGGCATCACGCCAAGTTCGTAGATCCTGAGAGCTGATGCTCTGGCCTCGAACTCCAGATGTGCCCGAAACCAGTCGGGATCATGGCCGGTCTTGGCGTGATGAAGGATGAAGCCCAGAAGCCCGCCTGTCCCGTATCGCTGATCCAATGCCTCCACTTGATCTTCGGAAGGCTTCAAGCGACCGGATTCCCAATGAGAGACAGTCTGTCTTGCCGCGCCCGCGACCTCTCCTACCTTGGCGCAGGAGAGCTTGTGCTTTGTCCTCAGAAAGTGCAGGTAGACAGCCAGAAGGTCCCACATTGAGGCATTCGGATCCAGCAACTCCCTGCGTATCATCCGCGACCATCCAGCATTTGATGTTGTCTCCAATGACTCCAGAGCCATGGTCAAGCTAACCCGTAGCCGTCACGCTCGTCAGTGGATGACGGAAATCCACAATCGACAGGTGACGGGGGTTCACTCGATGACCATGGACAAGCCACGGATTAACGACAATTCTCCGGTGCCTCTATCGCCACAGGAGATCACGGAGGCGCTTCGGCGCAAATACCAGGGCACATGGATGATCATGTGGTCGGATTGGGAGAAGCGGTTCCTCGCGTATCCCACCTGGATCGGCGGGGGTGGCTACACGACGAAGGCTGCTTCGGAGGTGGAGCTTGAGCGAAAGATGGCCGAAATCGAACAGTTGTCACGACCTACACAGTCCGGTGATATAAGTCCATTTCATCAGCAGCCCTTCGGGCGGCAGGCGTGATCGTGGAGTGACGGTGATGGCGGGAGAGGCATCGCAGCGGACCATGTTGCTGCTGGCCGTGGAGGTGGTCCGGGCCGCTTATGAGGAGGCTCTCCTCAAGCACGGCCTGCTGCCGTCCACGGTGGCCCTGATCCATTCCTATGCGGAGGAGAATCTCGCCGCGCTGGACGAGCCGACAACCGTCTCGTCGGGCGCCGCGGTGGTCCCCGTCAAGGACGGTCACGAAATCTAGGAGCGTTCATCCGCTTCCTCCGAGTGGGGAAGGCGCGGCCGTCAGGCGAGTGGCGCCCCGGCTCGAAGCAGGGATCGTGCGCTTGCGGATTGTGGTCACCGGGGAAGGCTGGGCCCTGGGTTCGAGAGGAATCGGGCCGCTCCTGTCAGCTCGGCGGTGTCGCCGAGCTGTCCGAGGGTGAAGGTCAATGCCTGGAAGGTCCCGGTGGGCATGTGCCGGCGCAGCTCGTCGCGCAGTCCGTCGATGAGGCTGGCGGCGGCCGGGCCGAGGTTTCCGTCGATGACGACCATCTCCGGGTTGAGCATGACGCAGGCGGGGGCGAGGCTGGTCGCGACGAGGCGGCCGACGTCCTCGAGAACGCGCCGGACGGCCGTGTCTCCCTGTGCGGCCAGGCCGAGAACGTCGTAGATGCTCACTCCCGGCCCGTACAGCGGGCGGGCGGCGTCGAGGATGTGGTCGGCGGTGGCCACGGTCCCGAGACAGCCGCGGGCACCGCAGGCGCACATGGGCCCTGCCGGGTCGACGTGCAGGTGGGAGAGTTCGCCTGCCAGGCCGCTCGCCCCGTGCACGAGCTCACCGTTGACGACCAGGCCGGCGCCCATGCCGATGACGAGATGCAGGTAGATCATGTGCCGGCGCCCTCGGGCCGCGCCGAACGCCAGCTCGCCGAGCGCGCCGAGATTGCACACGTTCTCGACGGTCGCGGGCACGCCGAAGGCCGCGGCCAGTTGCGGCGCGATGTCCTGGAACAGCCAGCGCGTGGCGGGAACGCTCTCCCGTGGGGCACCGTCCGGCGGTTCCTCCAGCAGGGAGATGCCCGAGCCTGCTTTGAGAGGCACCGGGAGGCCGACCACGATGCGCTCGAGCGGGGTCGTGTCGCCGGCGCGCCGCCGTGCCTCGGCGATGAGCCGGCGGCATTCGGCGACGATGTCCGGGCACTGCAGCCAGGCCATGGGCTCTTCCACCCGGCCGGACAGCCTGCCGTCGGCGCTGACGAGCGCCGCGCGGGCGACGCGGTGAGTGATCACCACAGCGCCAGCGAGCGATTTCCGCGGGGTGAGCCGGAGTGCGCTCGCGGGGCGTCCGGGGCGATGCGGAACCGAGGGAGCATCGCGCACTTCTTCGACAACACCTCGCGCGCGAAGCCGCGCCGCGGCTCCCGTGACGGTCGTCAGCGGCAGGCCGCTGTGCCTGGCCAGATCCCGGCGTGTCAGCACTCCGTGCCGGGCGAGCAGTTCGGCGATCTGCCGCTCCGCGCCCCGCAGCGTCCCGGGCGGACCTCCGTTCATGCGAGGCATGATAGCCGCATTTAAACCAAATCGGTTGATATGTGATCGACCTGGGACTGTTAAAACGTTGTTTCGGGGTCGGAGGCGTCCCTACAGTCAGCGGGCAGATTCTCCCGGTTCTCGCCCAAGGAGGGGCCGATGTCTGACTCGCCCGAAAGTGCTGGAGTGAGCCGCCGCCAGGTGCTGATCGCCGGTGCGACCGCCGCGGGAACCGCGGCCGGCACGGCCTTCCTCGGCGCTTCTCCGGCCGCGGCCTCGCCAGCGTCCAGCGGCCCGCACGTCGCGGTGGACCTCACGCGGCCCACTTCGCCCTTCCCTCACACGTGGGAACGCGTGGCCGCCGGCGACTGGGCGAAGCAGGCGCTACGCCGTGACTACCAGGACCAGCTCTTCGAGAGCCACGACGAGCTCGGCATCCAGTCGTTGCGCTTCCACGGCGTGCTCAACACGTCGATGAGCACCTACTTCCCGAAGGTCAACGGCCGGCCGCGCAACCCGGCGCTCTCGGACGACGACTACTCGTTCTTCAACACCTTCCAGGTCTATGACGCACTCGTCGAGCGCGGCATGCACCCCTTCGTCGAGCTGTCCAGCATGCCCGCGAGTCTGCAGGCCGCGCCGCCGCCGTTCAGCGTCCTCCTCTACGACTTCAACCAGATGGAGCCCGGCGACTACGCGCGGTGGGGCAAGGTCGTCGGTGATTTCGCCCGGCACATGGTGGACCGGTACGGTCTCCGCGAAGTCCGCCGGTGGCCGTTCGAAGTGTGGAACGAGCCCAACCTGTTCGTCTTCTTCAACGGGGATCAGCAGGCGTACTTCAAGCTCTACCGGTACGCCGCCGAGGCGATCAAAAATGTCGACGCGAGCCTGCTGGTCGGCGGCCCCGCCACCTCGGCCGGACAGATCAGCTTCGGCCCGCCGCGGGTCCCCGGGGTGCAGTACTACCGCGAGTTCATGCAGTGGGCGACCAGCAACGACGTCCCGGTCGACTTCGGATCGGCCCACGGCTACGAGACCGACATCGGGACGGGTCCGAAGGGCCCGTCGTCGTTCTTCAAGCAGAACCGCGCCGACACCCCCGACGGCCTCCCGCTCTACATCACCGAGACCAACGTCTCGTCGGACCTCGGCGACACGATGCTCGACACCTCCGCCGCCGCCGCGAGCTTCCTGCGCACCATCATCGAGAGCACCGGTGTCGCCGACGCGCTGGCCTTCTGGACGTTCACCGACGTCTACGAGGAAATGGGCCAGGGGGACAAGCCGTTCCACGGCGGCTTCGGCCTGCAGACCATTCACGGCGTCAAGAAGCCCGCCTACCGGCTGCTGCAGATCCTGCACGGGCTCGGCGACCGGCGGGCGATGATGACGCTGTCCGGCCTCCCGGCGACCGTGGGCGGTGTCGCGGTGACCGGCGGCCGGCGCGGCGGCGTCGACCTGCTCTTCTACAACCACGCGCTCGCCACGGGCGACGGCAGCGACCCGAAGCCCGCGCAGCCGGCGACGTTCACCGTCGCCGTGTCGGGCCTGTCCGGCGGGTCGCGCGCCCGGATCCAGCGAATCGACGATGACCACGCCAATCCGCGGCGTGCGTGGACCGAGCTGGGGTCCCCGGAATATCCGACCCGCCGACAGCTACGCCGGATCGCGGCGTCCAGCGAGCTCGAGGCCCAGGCACTCAGCCTCCGGACGGACCGCGGCAGCAAGACCGGCACCTTCACGCTCACACTGCCCGCCGAAGCGGTGGCCGCAGTGCACATCACCTGAGGCCCTGCCCACCTCACGCTGCCGAGGCAGTGGAACACCCGGGTCGCACCACCCCTGAACCGGTGGTGCGGCCCCGCGCTTTCGGTTTTAGAGCTCTTTAGGCGGGGTCATTCTCGGCGGCCTAGGGCGGCGGCGGGGCGGTAGCGCATGACCATGGCGGCGGGGAGAACGCTGACCAGGAGGGTCAGTGCTGCCACGGCTATCAGAATGATGGCGAGGCGGGACGCGGACGGGTGGAGGCTCATGGTGCCGGTGAGGGCGCCGCTTGCGCCTGCCAGGGCCACCAGGCCTATGGCCGCGCCGATGATGGTCCCGATGACCGATGCGATGGCCGTTTCCATGCAGATCGTGCGGACGACCTGGCCGCGTGAGGCGCCTACAAGGCGGAGCAGGGCGAACTCTCTGGCCCGTTCGGCCGTGCCCATGACACAGGTGTTGACGATGGAGATCGCGGTGAATGCCACCAGGAGGCCTAGCACGATGTAGACGTTCGTCGTGCTCTGGGAGAGGCCGCTGCGTGAGAGTTGTGCGTAGGCGGGCGCGTTCAGGGTTTTGACGGTCGGTATGCCTAGGGTGCTCAGGTCTCGGTCGAGGTTGGGCGTGCGGGCTTTGATGAGCACTGCGTCGTCCAGGTTGTCGTGCAGGTGGCCGGTGAGGGCTGAGCGGGCTAGCAGGAAGTCTCCCAGGCCCAGTGAGCGGTCATAGATCGCCACCACTCGGAGGGTCATGGGGGTTCCGTCGCCGAGTGTGCCGTTGATGCGGCTGCCCACCGACCAGCCTCGTTCGCGGGCGTGGGTGCGGCTGACGGCGACGGTGCCCGGCTGGGCGAGAGCTTTCAGGGAACCCGCGCGGATGCCGGGGGCCAGGACTTCGTCGATCGATTCTGGTGCTACGCCCTGCGCGACCATTGATTCCGGGGCGCCCAGGACAGTGGAGATGAATGTGGTCGAGCGCAGGGCCGAGACCGCTTTCACGCTGGGGAGGCGGGCTGCTGTTGATGCCACTGATGCGGGGAGTCCTGATGCGTTGTGGGGTGTCAGGATCCGGTCGGCGACGACGCGTTGGCCGCTCTGCTCGATGGCGGTGGACTCGATCGAGGCGCCCACCAGCAACGCCGTGCTCCCCAGTGCGGTGCTCAGCATCACCGCGGAAGCGGCCGAGGCGACGCGGCGTGGCGCGGTCCGGGAGCCTGCGGCGGCGAGCCACCCCGTGGTCGCGGGGGTGACCGCCGCGCCTACCACGGGGGTGAGCAGCCGGGTCAGCAGGGGTGCCAGGGCCACGGCGGCGATCATGAGGATCATGACGGTGAGGTACTGGAACGCGACGCCGACCTCCCCGCCCACGCGCTGCGAGAGAAGGTGGATCGGGATCGCCCCGGCCAGTGCGGCCAGGCCTAGGAGCAGGCGGGGCAGTGGCATCAGGCGGCGGGGCGCGGCGGCCTCGCGGAGCGCCTCGGTGGCGCGCACACGGGCTGCGTGGTGGGCCGAGAGAGTGACCGCGAGGAGGCTCACGAGCAGGCCGGCGCCGGTCGCCACGAAGAAGGGGAGCGTGCTGACCTGGATCTCGAAGTCGGTCGTCGCGATGTCATTGGCGATCATCAACCGGAGCACGAGGTGCGCCAGCGGCACACCCAGCAGGCAGCCGGGCACGGCCGCGACCAGTGCGACGGAGCAGGCCTCGGCCAGCAGCATCCGCCGGACCTGCCCGGGGGTGGCGCCGATCGCCCGCAGCAGGGCGATCTCCCGGCCGCGCTGGAGGATCGACAGGCCGAACGTGCCCGCGATCACGAAGATCGCGAGGAAGAGGCCGATCCCGCCCATCGGGCCCAGGAACAACGTCGCGTACTCCAGTTGATCGCCGATCTCGGGCGAGCCCGCCCGCGCGGCGTCCCGGCCTGTGAGCACCTCGGCGCCAGTGGGACGCAGTCGCGCCGCCAAGGGCGTTCCGGGCTCGGCCACCACCCCAAGGAATTGGGGCCGTCCGTCGGCAGGGCGGGCGAAGAACAGCGTGGCCTGGCGCGGCAGCCCGGTCCGCCCGCGCGGGGCGGCGACCCCGCTGACACGCATGGTCTGGACGCCCACGTCGGTGACGACGCGCAGCGTGGACCCTGGCCCGGCTTCGGCTCGGCGGGCGAGGTCCGCGTCGAGCACGACCTCGTCCGGGCTCGCGGGTGCCCGTCCGGTCCGCAGGGTGAACGGTGTGAGGGCGGCGGCCGCCCAGCCGTGCCCGACCGAGGGGCCGTCGCCAGGGCCCGCCAGCGGGACGCCCTTCTTGCTGATGACCTGCGCGTAGAACGGCGTGTCCGGGATGACGGCCGTCACGCCCTCGATCGCCCGGACGCGCTCGGCGAACTCCGCGGGCAGGCGCGGCGGCTGGTCGAGGGGAACCTTCTCCTCGTCCTCCGGGCCGGTGCGCACGGTCAGCGCCGGATCCATCCGGACGACCGCCGTGACCGCGCCGAAGCGATCGACGGCCGGGGCGGCGCCCAGCCCGGAGAGCAGCAGGGTGAACCACGCGCACACCAGTGCCACCGCGAGCGTCACCGCGACGAAGGAGCCCGCGAACCCGAACCTGCGGTTGCGGACGGTGCTCAGAGCGAGGCGCAGCACCGGTCACGCCCCCAGCTTCGTCATGCGGCCGGCGATGTCGGCGACACCCGGCCGGTCCATCGCGTCGACGACGCGCCCGTCGGCGAGGAAGAGCACCTGGTCGGCGTACGCGGCGGCGGCCGGGTCGTGCGTGACCATCACCAGGGTCTGCCGCCAGGCGTCGACGGTGGCGCGGAGCAGGGCGAGGATGTCGCGGCCGGTGGACAGGTCGAGGGCGCCCGTCGGCTCGTCCGCGAACACCACCGCGGGCTTGGCGGCCAGCGCCCGCGCGATCGCGACGCGCTGCTGCTGGCCGCCCGACAGCTCGCCGGGACGGTGGTCCAGGCGCCCGGCCAGCCCGACGCGCTCGACGACCTCGGCGACCCACGCCTTGTCCGCGCGCCGCCGCGCGAGCCGGTGCGGCAGCACGATGTTCTGGTGCGCGGTGAGGGAGGGAACGAGGTTGAACGACTGGAACACGAAACCGATCCGGTCGCGGCGCAGCCGGGTCAGCCCTGTCTCGCGCACGCCCGAGAGGTCGGTGCCTTCGAGGAGGACACGCCCGGACGTGGGCCGGTCCAGCCCCGCCGCGCAGTGCAGGAACGTGCTCTTGCCCGACCCTGACGGCCCCATGACCGCGGTGAAGGAACCCGCGCGCAGCTCGACCGACACCCCGCGCAACGCCTCCACGGCCGACTTGCCGCGCCCGTAGCGTTTGGTCACCTCGTCCAGGCGGACGGCCGCCGGACTCTCGATTCCGTGCATGTCCCAACGCTCCCGCCCCCGCCAGACCATGATCAACAGGGCTTGCCCCGAACCCGCTCAGGGTCAGCCCTGAGCGTTAGTCTCTGCGGGATGCGGGTGATGCTGGCCGAGGACGGCGCCCTCTTCCGGCAGGGGCTGACGAGGTTGCTGGAGGAGGCCGGGTTCACCGTCTCGGCGGCGGTGGGCGACGCTCCGGCCCTGCTCGCCGCCGTGAAGGCCGAACCGCCCGACATCGCGATCGTGGACGTGCGGATGCCGCCCGGCTACCGGCTGGAGGGCCTCGACGCCGCGGTGCGCCTGCGGGCCGATCATCCGGACGTGGGCGTGCTCGTGCTCTCCCACCACATCGAGGCCCAGCACGCGGTACGCCTGCTCGGCACCGATCCGCGCGGCGTCGGCTACCTCCTCAAGGACCGCGTCGCCGAGATGCCGGAGCTGAGCGGCGCGCTGGCGCGGATCGCGGCGGGCGGCGCCGTGGTCGACCCGGCCCTCGTCGCGCCGCTGATGGGTCGGCGCGCCGCGGGCGGGCCGCTCGCGCGGCTCAGCGACCGGGAGCTGGAGGTGCTGGCGCTGATGGCCGAGGGCCGCACCAACCAGGCGATCTGCCGGACGCTGACGCTGAGCCCCAAGACGGTGGAGACGCACGTCCGCAACATCTTCCGGCGTCTCCGCCTCCCGGACGGCTCCGACGACCACCGCCGCGTCCTCGCCGTCCTCAGCTACCTGCGCTCCTGAGCGGTAGTTCCGTTGTGACTCGTGTGCCCTCGCCTGGCGGGCTTTCGATGGTCAGGCGGCCGCCTAGGGCGGCTGCGCGGTCGGCTAGGCCTAGTAGGCCTGTTCCGCGTGTCGGGTCGGCGCCGCCCTTGCCATCGTCGGCGACCGCCAACCACAGGAGACCGTCCCGAAACGTGATGTCGATGGTGATCCGCTCGGCGGCGGCGTGCTTGAGCGCGTTGGCCACCGCCTCGGCCGCCACGAAATAGGCCGCCTGCTCCACCGATTCGGAGATCCGCTCGTCCACCGCGCTCCGTACCGTCAGCGGCACCGGGGAGCGGTCGGCGAGCGAGACGAGGGCGGCGGCCAGCCCGGCCTCGCGGAGGATCGGGGGGTGCAGCCCGCGGGCGAGCTCGCGGACCTCGTCGATGACGGCGCGCAGCTCGGCCGACGCCTCGTCGAGGCCGGCGGCCAGCTCGGGGCCCGCGCGGGACCGGACGCGGCCCAGGATGAAGGCGAGGCCGACCAGGCGCTGCTGCGCGCCGTCGTGCAGGTTGCGTTCGATCCGGCTGCGTTCGGCGTCGGCGGCCGCGACGATCCGCGCCCGCGAGGCGCGCACCTCGGCGAGCTGCCCGGCGAGTTCGGCGCGCATGTGCTCGTTCTCGATCGCCAGCCGGGCGACCGCCGCCGCCGACCGGATCAGCTCCGGCTCGGACATGAGCGCGGCGTCGTGCACGAGGGCCGCGGCGGGGCCCGCGCCGGTCTCCAGCCGGGTGACCACCTGCCCGGAGCCCGGCAGCGGCAGGCCGACCCGCCGGCCGTCGCCGTCGACGAACTCCTCCGTCCCGTAGACCAGGCGCAGGCTCGGGTCGTGCAGCACCACGCCCAGCGCGCTCTCCAGTGAGCGCGCCGACGGGCCGATACGGGCTGCGAGCCCGCCGACGGCGGCCTGGTCGAGCCGGGCGCGGACGGATCCGGCGATGAGGCCGAGCGGCCAGAGGACCATCAGGAACAGCGCCGCCGTTCCCAGGATGCTCTGGGCCGGCTCGTGCGGGGCCATGGCGAATCCCTCTCTCGCTCCCATGACCAGGACCGCGGGCACTCCCCCGTACATCACCGGCGCGAAGAGGTGGCGGCGCGGGCCGGGCACTCCCGACAGCCAGCGCCGGACGAGGGTCGAGGCGAGGACGAGGGCGTACGCCCACAGGGCGATCGCTCCAGCCATGAGCAGCGGCTGTCCTTCGCGCAGCGGGAGGACGGTCAGGCAGACGCACTGGCCTTCGTCGGTGCGGCCGAACTGCAGCCAGACGAGGAGCACCAAGGCATGGATCACGTAGGCCAGCACCACGAGAACACGTGACGTCCGCGTGCGGGCCGTGCCTTCCGGGGCGACGAGCACCAGGTGCGCCAGGACGGCGAGCGTCGCCACCCCGAAGGCGTTGCCGACGCCGAGCGCGAGCCTGCCGCCGAGGTACTGGAGCCCTGAGAGGAGGAGCAACATGCCGATGACGACCACGAGCCGTCCGGTCGGGTCGGCTGGACGCGATCTCCAGGCGAGCAGCCCGGCGCCGACGAAGCCGCCCCCGCTCATCAGCCCGACGAGGAGGAGGGTGACCCCCTCGGCGGGCTGGAGGTCCGGGTTCAGGAACAGCCCGAGGCTCGGCGGGACGGCGAGGAGCACGGCCAGCACGATGATGCCCACGCTGGTCCCCGGCCGCATGCCCAAATGATCACATAGCGGCGTCGATGCCGTTCAGGAGGAGGGCCAGGCGCGCGCCGACGGACGCCGCCCGGCCCTTCGAGGGACCCGGCTGCGCCCGGCTGCGCGGCACGGCGTGGCTCGTGCGGGCCGTCAGACCTTGAGCACCAGCTTGCCGGTGGTGGAGCCCGACTCGATGCGGCGGTGCGCCTCGACGGCCTGTTCCAGGGTCAGTTCCTCGACTTGGACGCGCAGGTCGCCGGTCGCCGCGGCCGAGATCGCGCGGCGCAGGGCGCGGCCCGCCTCGGCCGGGAAGGCGCCCGAGAACGTGGCGAGGTTGAAGCCGGACACCGTCTTGTTGGTGAACCACAGCTCGTTGGCCGGGATGCCGAAGTCGTCGCCGCCGGAGGCGTTGCCCATGACGACCATGCGGCCCATCGGCGCGAGCGCGTCCAGGCTGGCGCGGCGGGCGGGCCCGCCGACCATGTCGACGACGATGTCGAAGTCACCGGCGCCCGCGAAGTCGTCGCGGAGGATCACCTCGTCGTAGCCGAACGACTTGGCGGCCTCGACCTTGGCGGGGCTGCCGACCGTTCCGACGACGCGGGCGGCGCCGAGGAGGCGGGCCGCCTGGCCCAGCTGGCTGCCGACTCCCCCGGCGGCGGCGTGGACCAGGACGGACTCGCCGGGCTCGATGCGCGCCACGCGGTCGAGGACCAGGAACGCGGTGGTGCTGTTGGAGGGCACCGCCGCGGCGACGTCCAGGCCGAGCGCCCGGCCGTCGAGGGGGGCGACCAGATCGGCGGACGTGACCACGACCTCGGCGTAGCCGCCGCTGTCGACGATGGTCAGCGCGGCGACCGGCTGGCCGACGGTCAGTCCCTCGACCTCGGGACCGACGGCGCGGACGTGCCCGGCCACCTCGATGCCCGGGACGTACGGCAGGGGGACGTCCACGACACCCTGGCGGTAGAGCACCTCGGCGAAGTTCGCGCCCGCGTAGGTGACGTCGATCGCGACCTGGCCGGGGCCCGGTTCGGGCGTCTTCACGTCGGCGAGCGTCAGGACGCCCGCTTCGCCGAATTCGGGGATGGTGACGGCTTTCATCAGTATCGGTCTCCTACGGCGGCCGGGACGTCGTTCAGCTCGGCCAGGTCGGCCTCGGTGAGGTCGAGGTCGGCGGCGCCGGCGTTCTCGTTCAGGTACTTGGACTTCTTGGTGCCGGGGATCGGGATCACGTGGTCGCCCTGGGCGAGCGTCCAGGCGATGGCGACCTGGGCCGGGGTGGCGCCGTGGCGGGCCGCGACGGCCTTGACGACGTCGACGATCCGCAGGTTGGCCTTGAGCGCCTCCTCCTGGAAGCGCGGGTTGCGGCCACGGTAGTCGGAGCTCTCGAAGTCGGCGGCGGTGACGGCGCCGGTGAGGAACCCGCGGCCGAGGGGCGAGAACGGCACGAACGCCGCGCCGTTGTCCCTGCACCAGCCGACGACGTCGCCCGGCCCCTCACCCGACAGGGCGTCGCCGGAGAACCCGCCGGCGCTGCCGCCCGGGGCGTCCATCGGGTCGCGCGTCCACAGCGACAGCTCCGACTGGATCGCCGCGACCGGGTGGATGCCGTGCGCCTCCCGCGCCTGCGCGACGCTCACCTCGGACAGGCCCAGCCGCCGGACCTTGCCCTCGGCCACCAGTTCGGCCATCGCGCCCCAGGTCTCGGCCAGCGGCACGTCAGGGTCGATCCGGTGCAGGTAGTAGAGGTCGATGACGTCGACGTCCAGGCGGCGCAGGCTGTCCTCCACGGAACCCTTCACGAACTCGGGCGAGCCGTCGCGGGCCATGGAGGTGGTCGCGCGATCCGTGACGCGCAGGCCCGTCTTGGTGGCCAGGACGACCTCGTCACGGCGGCCGGCGAGGGCGCGGCCGACGAGGGCCTCGTTGTCGCCGTCGCCGTAGAGCTGGGCGGTGTCGAGGAAGGTGACGCCGAGGTCGATCGCCTCGTGGATCAGCGCGATCGACGCGGCGTCGTCCCGCTCGGACTCGCCGTAGGCCCAGCTCATGCCCATGCAGCCGAGCCCGACGGCGCCGACCTGCGTGCCTGCGAAGTTACGTGTCCTCATGATTCTCCCTTTCAGCTGGGGACGGCCGCGAGCAGGCCGCCGTCGATGACCAGGTCCTGGCCGTTGATGTACGAGGCTTCGGCGGAGGCCAGGAAGGCGACCGCGTCCGCGACGTCCTGCGAGGTCCCGAGCCGCCCGGCGACCACCTGGGCCACGTAGGCGGCCGCCTCCTGCTCGGTGGGCGCGGCGCCCCGGAACATCGGGGTGTCGATGAAGCCGGGGCTGACGGAGTTGACCCGGATGCGCCGCGGCGCCAGGTCGGCCGCGAGGGTCCGGGCCAGGTTGTGCACGGCCGCCTTGGTCGCCGAGTACACCGAGGCGACCGGCAGGCCGCGGTGCAGCGTCCAGGAGGCGTTGATCACGATGGCGCCGCCGTCGTTCAGCAGCGGCACGGCCTTCTGGACGGTGAAGTAGACGCCCTTGAAGTTGACCGCCACCGTCCGGTCGAAGTCGGCCTCGGTGATCTGGGCGCTCGGCTTGAACGTGCCGACGCCCGCGTTGGCGAAGACCACGTCGAGACGGCCGAGCCGCTCCCCGGCGGTCGCCATCAGGGCCTCCAGTTCGGCCAGGACGGCGGCGTCGGCGCGGACGGCCAGCACCCGGTCGCCCGCGTCCAGCTCCTTGACGGCGGCGTCCAGCCGGGTCTGGTCACGGCCGGTGATGACCACCTGTGCGCCCTCGGCGAGCAGGCGGGCGGCCGTGGCCAGGCCCATCCCGCTCGTACCCCCCGTGATCAGGGCGTTCTTGCCGGTGAAGCGTCCCTCGTTCCTCATGACACCGATCGTGCCGGACGTCCGGGAAGGCAAACAGAGGCGGTTTATCCTGGGTGTGCCACCACCAGGCTCCGGTCCGGAGGCTTCAGCTCGCCTGGACGAGGCGTACCCGGCGCATCAGGCGTTCGAGCCGTTCCTGCGTCTCGGTGCCGGGCACGGGGTTGTGCAAGACCAGATGGTGGCCCGGGATCTCCTCCAGCGGCATCGCCAGCGCCTCGAACGCCATCTCGCCGACCTCGGGATGATCGATGCTCTTGACCGCCGTGGTGTCGGCCGTGACCTCGTGCCGCGCCCAGATCTCGGCGAACTCGGGGCTGATCTCGCTCAGGCCGGCGGCGATCCGGCCGAACTCGGGATCGTCGGGATAGCGGGCGGCGTCGGCGCGGAACCGGCCCGCCACCTTGCCGGCCGCCGCGGCCCACTGGGTGTCGCGGGCCCGGTACCGCTCGTTGGTGAAGAACGTCACCACGCAGTTGTGATCATGAACGTCGTAGCCGAAGACGACCTGCGCGGCCTGGTTGATGGCCGCGAAGTTCCAGTAGCGGTCGCGGACGTAGGCGGGCCGGGGCGACCACGCGTCCAGCACCCGCTGCAACTCCGGGCTGATCTCGGCCGTCGCCGCCGCGTCCGCCTCGGCCGGGGGCGGATTGAGCCCCGCCAGGAGGTAGAGGTGCTGCCGTTCGGCCTCGTCCAGCCGCAGGGCGCGGGCGATGGCGTCGAGCACGTCCCCGGAGACCTTGATGTCGCGGCCCTGTTCGAGCCAGGTGTACCAGGACACCCCGACCCCGGCCAGGACGGCGACCTCCTCGCGCCGCAGGCCCGGCGTCCGGCGCCGGCCCGCCGCGGGCATGCCCACGTCCCGGGGGCCGAGCCGGGCGCGCCGCGTCCGCAGGAAATCCCGCAGCTCGTCGCGGCGGAGACCGTGCGAGGCGCCCTCTGGAACGTTCGCGCTGCTCATGATCCCACGATAACCGCCGGTCCGGCCCCGGCCCGAACCCGGACCTGGCGTTGATCTTCCGCGGCTCTAGGCTGTACCCGTGACCGGTACGGGTACGGCGATGCCGCGGTGCGCGCGGGGCGGCTTCCTCGCCGCCGCGTGCACGCTGCTTGCCCTCGCCGGGCACGCGCTGGCGGGCGGCGGAGCGTGCTGCCTGCCGCCCCTCCCGGCGCTGCTCGGGGTCGGCGCCGTCGTGGGTGTGCTCTGCGTCACGGTCGCGGCGCGGCTGCTCTCGTTCTGGAAGATCTTGGTCGTGGTCGGCTGGGCCCAGCTCGCCTTCCACTTCTCGTTCACGGCGACGGCCTCCGGTCCGGCCCACCACGCGGGGGCCGAACCGCTGCCGGCTCCGGCCGGGGCGGCGTTCGGGCCGTCGATGATCGCCGGTCACCTGGTGGCCGCGATCGCCGCCGCCGCGCTGATGGCCGGTGCCGACCGGGCCCTCTGGTGGCTGCTCACCGCCGTCTTCGCGATCGCGCTTGCCTACGCCTGGCCTATCCCGCGTCCAGTTGAGGCGCACCGCCCGCCGTGGGCCGTGCTGGTCGTCACCGACCCGGCGCCGCTCCTCGGCGTGCTGATCGCCCGTGCCGTGCGGCGTCGCGGGCCTCCGGTGGTCCTGCCGCGCGCCGCCACCTGATCCCATCGCTGCCCGGTGGGACGGGCGTGGCGTGCCTTCGTGCACCCCGACCACCACCGGAAGCAAGGAATCCCCCATGCACGTTCGTACGATGCTGCCCGCCTTCGCCGCCCTGGCCCTCGCGCTCGCGGCGACCGGATGCGGCGGCTCCTCATCTGGAGCCGACACGGTCTCGCCTGGCGCGAATGCCGCCCCGGCCAAGACCAGCTACCCGCTCACGTTCGACAACTGCGGGCAGAAGGTCACCTTCGCCAAGCCGCCGCAGCGCGTCCTCATCCTCAACGGGACGTCGGTCGCGGAGGTCGAGAGCGTCATCCTCCTGGGCCTGCAGAAGCACGTCCTCGCCAACGCCCAGTCGTACGGGGTGTCGGACGAGCCGTCGATGGTCCCGGCGATCAAGGCCCTCCCGACCGGCGGCCTCACGATGAACAAGAACTTCGAGGTGCCCGCCGAACAGGTCCTCGCGGCCAAGCCCGACCTGGTGATCTCGCACTGGTCGGGCGGCTTCGACGCGAAGAAGGGCATGGCGACGCGCGAGCAGCTCGCCGCCGCCGGCATCGCCACCCTCGTCAACCCGGTCAACTGCGCCTTCGGCAAGCCGGTCGCCACGGAGGCGGAGCGCAGGGCGTACAAGAACGCCTCCATCGAGTCGTCGCACGACTTCCTGCGGCTCCTCGGCCGCGTCTTCGACGTCCAGCACAAGGCCGCCCGGGTGAGCGGCGACCTGCGGCGCCGCGTCGAGGCCGTCCGCGCCCGGACCGCCGGGAAGACCCCCAAGAAGATGCTCATCGCCTATCCCGGCATGGCGATGATGAACGCGCACGGCCTCCCCGCCGTCTGGACCGGCGGCGTCGCCGACCAGGTGCTCCAGGCCGCCGGCGGCGTCAACTCCTTCGCGGGCCAGGCCCCCGAGGCGGTCTCGTCGATCAACAAGGAGCAGCTGGCCACCGCGCAGGTGGACGTGCTCATGGTGGGAGCCTTCCAGCCGACGGAGGACCCGGCGGCGGAGGCCCGCAAGCTCTTCGCGCAGTACCCGCAGTGGCAGGCGTCCAAGACCGGCTCGTTCGCGACGGTCGCCGACGGTGTCTTCGTGGGGCCCCTGAACGCCGTGGCCGCCGAGAAGCTCGCCAAGGCGGTGCACGGTGTCGGCTAAGACCTGCAACGGGCCGCATCTGGTCTCGGGGCGGATGATCGGCGTGCTCATCGCCGCGCTGGCCGCCGCCCTCGTCCTCATCACGGTCGCGGCGATCTCGATCGGCTCGGTGAACCTCCCGCTCGGCGCGGTCTGGAAGGTGATCGGCGCGCGCCTGACCGGCTCCGGCGCGGGCGACCCGCTGCGCGACCAGGTGGTCTGGGACATCCGGACGCCGCGCGTCCTGGTGGCCGCCCTCGTCGGCGCCGGGCTCAGCGTCGCCGGGGTGGCGCTCCAGGCCCTGGTCCGCAATCCGCTCGCCGACCCGTACATCCTCGGCATCTCGTCCGGGGCGTCGCTCGGCGCCGTCCTGGTCGTCGCGTTCGGGGCCTCGGCGGCAGGCGGGCTCGGGGTGACGGGCGCGGCGTTCGCCACGTCCATCCTGAGCGTGCTCGCGGTGTACGCGCTGTCGCAGCGCGGCGGGCGGCTGCTGGACTCCCGGCTGGTCCTGATCGGCGTCGCGGTGGGCTACCTGTGCTCGGCCGCGACCACGTACCTGCAACTGCAGGTCAACCCGACCGAGCTGCACGGCCTGATGTTCTGGCTGATGGGCAGCGTCGCGGGCGCCACCTGGTCCGATCTCGGGGTCCCCGCCGCGGTGATCGCCGCGTGCATGCTCTTCCTGCTGCTCCAGGCCCGCAATCTGAACGCGCTGATGGCCGGCGAGGACGCGGCGGCGGGCCTCGGCACCTCGGTGCGGACGCTCCGGATCGCGCTGCTGGTGATCGGCTCGCTGCTGACCGCGACCGCCGTGAGCGTGGTCGGCGGGATCGGGTTCGTCGGGCTGATGGTGCCGCACGCCGCCCGGTTCCTGGTGGGCGGCGACCACCGGCGCGTGCTGCCCGTGGCGCTGCTGATGGGCGCGGTGTTCCTGGTGGCCGTCGACATCGCCTGCCGCACGGTCGACCGGCCGAACGAGCTGCCCGTCGGCATCTTCACCACCGGGCTCGGGGTGCCGTTCTTCGTCTGGCTGCTGCTGCGCCGCCGTACGGGAGGTGCGTGAGAATGCGGCTGGTCATCGAGGGTGTCACGGCCGAGATCGACTCCGTCGCGATCGTGTCCGGTGTCGATCTCGTCGCCGAGCCGGGCCAGTTCGTCGGGCTGATCGGGCCGAACGGGAGCGGCAAGTCGACGCTGCTGCGCACCGTCTACCGGGCGCTCCGGCCCGCCACCGGCGTCGTGTCGCTGGACGGGGCGGACCTGTGGCGGATGCCCGCCAGGCGGGCCGCCCGGCGTCGCGCGGTGGTGACGCAGCACGGCGACCTGGCGGCGGAGTTCTCGGCCGCCGAGGTCGTCGCGATGGGCCGCGCCCCGCACAAGGGCCTGCTCGACCGCGAGGACGCCGCCGACCGCGCCGTGGTCGAGGAGTCGCTCAAGCGGGTGGAGATGGAGTGGGCCGCCGGCCGCCTGTTCTCGACGTTGTCGGGAGGCGAGCGGCAGCGGGTGCTGCTGGCCCGCGCGCTCGCCCAGGAGGCACCGCTCCTCGTGCTCGACGAGCCGACCAACCATCTGGACGTGCGGGCGCAGCTGGGCCTGCTCGACCTGATCCGCTCGCTCGGGCTCACCCTGCTCACGGCCCTGCACGATCTGGATCACGCGGCCGCGTACTGCGACCACGTGGTCGTGCTGAAGGACGGTGCCGTGCGGGCGGCGGGCCCGCCGCTGGAGGTGCTCACGCCGGAGTTCGTGGCGGAGGTGTTCGGGGTGCGGGCCCATGTCGGCCCGCACCCGATCACCGGCCGTCCGCACATCGCGGTCGCGTCGATATGAGTCGATATGATCCGTTCTTCCACGTCCGGCCCCGTGCCGCGAGAAGGAGACACCTGTGTCCCCTGACCCCCCGCCACCGCCATCGGCCCCGCTCCCCGCCGCCACGGCCCCGGTAGCCGCGGTGCCATCGGCCACGGCGCCGGCCACCACAGGGCGCCGCGCCCACGTGGTCATCGCGCTGCTGATGACGTTCATGGCGCTCAACTTCGCCGACAAGGCGGTGCTCGGGCTCCTCGCCGATCCCATCCGCGACGATCTCGATCTCACCGCCACCGAGTTCGGCGCCATCGCGAGCGCCTTCTACCTGCTGTTCAGCCTCTCGGCGGTGCTGGTGGGCTTCCTCGGCAACCGGCTGCGCGCCCGGCCGCTGCTGGCCGGGCTCGTGCTGGTCTGGTCCGTGGCGCAGCTTCCCATCCTGCTGCCCGTGGCCGGGTTCGCGGTGCTGCTGGGGACGCGCGTCCTGCTCGGCGCCGGGGAGGGGCCGAGCCTGCCGCTCGCCAACCACACCGCGTTCGGCTGGTTCCCGCAGGAGCGGCGGTCGCTGCCCGCGGCGCTCATCACGGTGGGCGGCGCGCTCGGCGCGGTCATCGGCGCGCCGCTGGTCCTCGTCATCAACGGCACCCTCGGCTGGCGCGGCTCGTTCGGCATCCTCGGCGCGCTGGGCCTGCTCTGGTTGCTGGCCTGGTGGCGGTGGGGCGGCGACGGCCCGTACGCGTCGTCGGCGGACGGGAAAGCCGAGGAGGCCGGGCCGCGGGTCCGCGTGCCCTACCGGAGCATCTTCCTCACCGGCACCTGGCTCGGCGGCACGTTCTCGATGTTCGCGGTCATGTGGTCGCTCGCGCTGGCCCTCACGTGGCTGCCCACGTGGCTGGAGGACCACGTCCACTTCAGCGACGCCCAGGTCAGCGGGGCCGTCGGGCTGCCCAGCGTGTCGGGGCTCGTCCTCGCGCTGGGCGCGGGCGTCCTCGCGCAGCGCCTCCTCAAACGGGGTGCCTCGGGACGGCTCGCGCAGGGCGTGGTCGGCGCCGTCGCCGCGCTGGCCGCCGGTGTCTGCCTGCTCGGGATGACCCGGGCCGGGCCGACCGCGCTGATGTTGCCGCTGATGGCGATCGGGTTCGCGGCGGGCAACGCGCAGACCCCGCTGACCAACGCGGCGATCGCCCGGATCTGCCCGGCCGGGCAGCGCGCCGCCGCGCTCGCCACCTCGTACGCGATCGCGGCGACGTCCAGCATCCTCGCGCCGTTCGTGTCGGGCCGCCTGATCGACACCGCCGCGAACGAGGCGGCGGGCTTCGACCACGCCTTCGACGTGGCGGGAGGCCTGCTGCTGGCGGGCGGCCTGATCGCGGTGCTGACGGTCCGGCCCGACCGGGACGCTCAGGCGATCGCGCCGGAAGACCGCCAACCGCCGATCGTCCCGGCGTCGTAGCCCAGCTCGGCGAGCACCGCGTCCGTGTGCTCGCCGAGCGCGGGGATCGGCCCCATCCGCGCCTCGGCGTCCGCGAACGTGATCGGCGGCAGGATCGCCCGCAGTTTCCCGACCGGCGAGCCGACCTCACGCCAGCGGTCGCGCTCGGCGAGCTGGGGATGGGCGAGCAGCCCGTGCGTGTCGTTGATGGAGGCGCTGGGCACGCCCGCCTCGTCCAGCCGCCGCACCAGCTCGTCGCGCGTCATCTCCGCGGTCGCCTCGGCGACGAGGGCGTCGACCTCGGCCCGGTTGCGGACGCGGGCCTGGTTCGTGGCGAACTCGGGATCGGACGCCAGGAACCCCCGGTCGAGGACGCGCGTCACCAAGGCCGCCCACTGCCGGTCGTTCTGCACACCGATGACGACGTCCTCGCCGTGCGCGGTCGGGTACGCGTCGTAGGGGCAGATGACCGGATGGCCGAGCGCCGACCGCGCCGGCACCTCCCCGGTGTGCCACGTGGTGTACATCGACTGGCTCATCCACTCGGCGACCGCGTCGAACATCGTGACCTCGACCGACGCGCCCTCGCCGGTGGTGGCCCGTCGCACGAGCGCGGCGAGCGCGCCGGAGAACGCGTACATCCCGGCGGCGATGTCGGCCAGCGGCGAGCCCGCCTTGACCGGCGTCTCGGGCGTGCCCGTCACCGAGACCAGGCCCGCCTCGGCCTGGACGAGCATGTCGTAGGCGCGCTTGTCGCGGTACGGGCCGCGCGAGCCGTACCCGGACATGTCGATCACGATGAGGCGCGGATGGCGGGCCCGCAGATCGGCGGCGCCGAAGCCGAGGCGGGCGGCGGCGCCCGGGGCGAGATTCTGCAGGAAGACGTCCGCCCTGGCGATCAGCCCGGCGAGGATCGCCGCGCCCTCCTCGCCCTTGACGTCGAGCGCGACCGACTCCTTCGACCGGTTGAGCCAGGCGAAGTGCGTGCCCAGCGCGCCGCGGATATTCGCGTCGTAGGCGCGGGCGAAGTCGCCCCCGTCCACCCGTTCCACCTTGATGACGCGGGCCCCGAGGTCTGCGAGCTGGCGGCTGGCGAATGGCGCGGCCACCGCCTGCTCCAGCGCGACGACCGTGATCCCTTCCAGCGGCAGCATCTACGACTCCGCCAGCAGCCGGCGGCCGATGATCATCTTCTGGATGTCGGCGGTGCCCTCGCCGATCAGCAGCATCGGCGCCTCCCGGTAGAGCCGTTCGATCTCGAACTCCTTGGAGTAGGCGTAGCCGCCGTGGATGCGGAACGAGTCCTCGACGACCTCCTTGCAGTACTCGCTGGCCAGGTACTTGGCCATTCCCGCCTCGAGGTCGTTGCGCTCGCCGGAGTCCTTGCGGCGCGCCGCCATGACCATCATCTGGTGCGCGGCCTCGACCTTGGTGGCCATCTCCGCGAGCCGGAACATGACCGCCTGGTGCTCGACGATCGGCTTGCCGAAGGTCTCGCGCTCCTTGGCGTAGGCGAGCGCCAGCTCGTACGCCCGCCGGGCCACCCCGCAGCCGCGCGCCGCCACGTTGACGCGGCCCACCTCGACGCCGTCCATCATCTGGTAGAAGCCCCGGCCCGGCTCGCCGCCGAGGATCTGCGCGGCCGGGACGCGGTACCCCTCGAAGAGCAGCTCGGTGGTGTCGACGCCCTTGTAGCCCATCTTCTCGATCTTGCCGGGCACGGTCAGGCCGGGCGCGACCTCACCGAAGCCGGGTTCCTTGTCGACGAGGAAGGTCGTCATGCCCTTGTGGCCCGCCGCCGGGTCGGTCTTGACGAGCGTGGCGACGAGGTTCGCGGTGGCGCCGTTGGTCAGCCACATCTTCTGGCCGGTGATCGAGTAGGCGCCGGCGCCGCCGGGCACCGCGCGGGTCCGGATCGCCGACACGTCCGAGCCGCAGCCGGGCTCCGACATGGAGAACGCGCCGCGGATCTCGCCGGTGGCCATCCGCGGCAGGTAGTGGGCCCGCTGCTCCGGGGTGCCGTGGTGAGCGATCATCCAGGCCACGATGAAGTGCGTGTTGACGATCCCGGAGACGCTCATCCAGCCGCGCGCCAGCTCCTCGACCACCAGGGCGTAGGTCAGCAGCGACTCGCCGAGGCCGCCGTGCTCCTCGCCGATCATGAGCCCGAAGATCCCGAGCTCCCGCATGCGGTCGACGATCGCCTGCGGATAGGCGTCGGCGTGCTCCAGCTCGGTCGCGACGGGAAGGATCTCCTTGTCGACGAACGCGCGGACGGTCGCCAGGATCTCTCGCTGCTCACCGGTCAGCCCGTATGTCTGCTGCAATCTGCCCACGCCCTGTGACCTCCCTATCGCCGTCCCCCCACCGTATTAGAACCACATTCTGGAAACGGCAGTCGGGGTGAAAGCGCGGAGATCGTCGGCGGGCATGGAAGGGCGCTGCCGGGTTTGACATGATCCGTTCGTGACACGGCCGCCGGCTCGCCTCGCCCGCCTTCCCCTCGCGGTACCGGCCATCGCGCTGGGCACCGCCGCCCTCCTCCTCGCCTTCTCCCCCAGGTACGGCTATCACCGGGACGAGCTCTACTTCCGGCTGCTCGGCACGCGGCCCGCCTGGGGCTACTTCGACACCCCTCCCCTGACGCCGCTGATCGCGCGCGCCTCGACGGAGGTGTTCGGGGACGGCGTGACCGCGATCCGGATCGTGCCCGCGCTGCTCGTCGCGGTCACCGTCGTCCTCGCCGCCCTGATCGCCCGGGAACTCGGGGGCGGGCGCGGCGCCCAGATCCTCGCCGCCGCCGGGGTCGCCACCGGCACGATCGTGCTCATCGGCGGCCACTCCCTCGTCACGCTCGGCGTCGACCTGCCGTTCTGGATGGCGGCGTTCCTGTTCGCCCTGCGCGCCGTCCGCCGGCCGGGCGGCGGCCGTAACTGGGTGTGGTTCGGCGTCACGGCGGGGCTGGCCACCTACAACCGGCTCCTGATCGCCATGCTGGTGATGGCGCTCTTCGCGGCCTTCCTGGTGGTCGGGCCGCGCGCCGTCTTCCGCGACAGATGGTTGTGGATCGGGGGCCTGGTCGCGCTCGCCCTCGCCGCCCCCAACCTCGTCTACCAGGCCACCCATGACTGGCCGCAAACGCAGATGGCGTCGGCCCTGCGGGAGGACGAGGGCGGGGAGAACCGCGCGCTCTTCGTGCCGATGCAGCTGGTGCTGCTGAGCCTGCTGCTGGTGCCGGTCCAGGTCGCCGGGTTCGTCCGGCTGTGGCGTTCACGCGACGTGCGGGCGTTCGCCCTCGCCTATCCGTTCGCCGCCGTCCTCACCCTCGCGAGCGGAGGACGGCCGGACTACACGGCCTACCTGCTCATCCTGCTGTTCGTCGCGGGCTGCGTGCCCACCGCCGCGTGGATGTCGTCGCGGACCCGTAAGGCTCTCGTCGGCGCCGCCGTCGCGGTCGGCGCGGCGTCCGCCATGCTCACGGCGCTGCCGGTTCTCCCGGAGTCCGAGCTGGACGGTTCACTCACGGCCGCGACGAACGAGGTCGTCCGGGAGTCGGTCGGCTGGCCCTCGTTCGTCCGCCAGGTCTCGGGGGCGGCGGTGCGGACGCCCGGCGCCGTGATCGTGACCGACAACTACGGCGAGGCGGGCGCGCTGGCCCGGTGGAAGGACGAGTACTCGCTGCCGCCGATCTACAGCCGCCACAACGAGCTCTGGTGGTGGGGCGGGCCGCCCGCGTCCACGCAGACCGTCACCTTCGTGGGGTTCGGCGAGGGTCTCGGCCGGTTCTTCACCCGCTGCGACACGGTGGCGCGGATCAGCGGCATGATCGGGGAGGAGGACGGCCGGGCCGTCGTCGTCTGCCGGGGGCCGCTCCAGCCCTGGCCTTCGTTCTGGCGAACGATCAGGAGCTACTCCTGAACGTGGGGCGAGTAGAGGACCGCGAGGAAGCGGACGAGCAGCACCTCGCGGGTGGCGGGCGGCAGCGCGTCGAGGATCGCGTTGACCATCGCCATCTCGGGATCGCCGGCGCTGCCGAGCGCGACGCCCACCGACGCGAGCAGCCCGGCGAACCCGGCGTCGTCGATCGTGTCCAGATCGAGCCCCGCCAGGGCGTCCACCAGCTCGGCGGGCACGTCGGGCGGCCCGGACACGCGGGCGGCCTCAGCTGATTCGCGCAGCACCGACACCATCTCCTCGGCCCGGGCGCCGCTCACGCCGGTCAGGGTCAGGTGCAGGTTGGCCGGGCTGCCGCCGGACGAGAGCTGCACCTGGAAGAACCAGCCGCGCATGCGGGCCTCGTCGGCGAGGGTGAAGACGCTCAGGGCGGGGTCGTCGGAGGCGATCGCGACGAGGGGCGCGTCCGGCTCGCCGAGCACGCGCAGCCCGGGCGTCCCGGCGACGCCCGCCACCAGCCGTTCGGTCGCGCGCATGGCGTCGGCGGCGAGGGCGCGGTACCCCTCCGCGCCGAGCGCCTGGAACGTCGCCCAGGCAGCGCCGAGCGGACCGGCGCCGCGGCTGCTCTGGACGGTCGTGTTGATCACCGGGTAGCCGGGCCAGCCCGCCGAGGCGAAGTAGGCGCGCCGCCGCATCGCCTCGTCGGCGAACAGCACGACGGACGCGCCCTTCGGGGCGTAGCCGTACTTGTGCAGGTCACAGGAGATCGACGTCACGCCTGGGACGGACAGGTCGAACGGGGGCACGTCCCGCCCGTTCTCCCGGAGCCACGGCAGCACCCAGCCGCCCACGCAGGCGTCCACGTGGCACGGCACGCCCGCGGCGGCGGCCAGCGCGGCGATGTCGGCGACCGGGTCGATGACGCCGTGCGGGTAGGAGGGGGCGGAGGCCACGACGAGGGCGGTACGCGGCGTCAGCGCGGACGCGATCGCCGCCGGATCGGCCCGGAACGTCACCGGGTCGACCGGCACGGACACCAGCTCCATGCCGAGGTAGTGGGCGGCCTTGGCGAACGCGGGATGCGCGGTCGCCGGAGCCACGACCTGGACGTCACGGGCTTGATGGGCGTCCCGGGCCGCCTTGACAGCCAGCATGATCGACTCGGTGCCGCCGCTGGTGAAGATGCCCGGCGTGCCCGCGTCCCCGCCCAGCCGGCCGGCGACCGCGCCGACGAGCCGCCGCTCCAGCGCGACGATGCTCGGGAACGCCGTCGGGTCCAGGCAGTTGACCTCCAGCATCTCCAGGTGCGCGCGGGCCGCCGCGTCGTGCACCTCGGCGCGGCCGGTGTCGTAGACGTAGGCGGTGACGTTGCCGCCGCGCACGGGCAGGTCGCCGTCCCGGAGGCGGGCCAGCTCGCCGAGCAGGTCCGCGACGGGACGGCCGGTCTCGGGC
Source organism: Spirillospora sp. NPDC048911 (assembly GCF_043198015.1). Taxonomy (NCBI): domain Bacteria; kingdom Bacillati; phylum Actinomycetota; class Actinomycetes; order Streptosporangiales; family Thermomonosporaceae; genus Spirillospora; species Spirillospora sp. NPDC048911. The sequence goes on from NZ_JBICUD010000013.1 coordinate 151,368, forward strand.
AGCCCGGCCGTGCGGGTCCGGTTCTCAAGCGGCGGCATGGTCTCCCTCTCTGAACGGTGAACTCGTCACGCGGTGGCGTCGGGCAGGCCGAGCATGTGCCTGACGAGCCCGTGCAGGTGCTTGCGGAACCGCGTCAGCTCTCGCGGATCGTTCACGCCGCCGCGCCGCCCGCCCGCGTCCAGCACGCCGCCGCGCCCGAAGCCGTGCGTGCACCAGATGACCGTCATCAGGGCGTATTCGAGGTCGACCCCGTCGCCGACGGCGGGCCGCACCGTCTCGGCGACCATGTCGAGCATGGGCCGGACGTAGAGGTTCTCCAGGTGGGCGACGTCGGCCGCGTCCGACAGCCAGCGGTGCATCCAGAGCGCGGGGACCTCCGGATGCTCGACGCAGAAGTCGATGTAGCCGTCCACGAGCCGGTGCACGCCCGCCGCGTCCGGGGTGAAGGTGGCGAGGACGGCCTCCAGGGCCGCGCGCTCGGCGCGGTGGGCGCGTTCCATGACGGCCAGGTACAGATCGCGTTTGCCGCCCACGTGGTAGGAGACCGTGGCGATGTTGAGCCCGACGGCCTCGGCGATCATGCGGGTCGAGGTCCCGTCATAGCCGAGCGCGGCGAACAACCGGGTCGCCACGTCCAGCACCCGCTCCGGGCCGGAATCGCTGGTCATGGCAGACACGTTAGGCAGCCCGGGCAGCGTCGGTCAATCGTTTGATGGAGAGCCTCGCCGCGCTCGTGGATCAGAGGCGCTCCAGGATGGTGACGTTGGCCTGGCCGCCTCCCTCGCACATGGTCTGCAGGCCGTAGCGGCCGCCGGTGCGCTCCAGTTCGTGCAGGAGCGTGGTCATGAGGCGGGCGCCGGTGGCGCCGAGCGGGTGGCCGAGCGCGATCGCACCGCCGTTCGGGTTGGTCTTGGCCGGGTCGGCGCCGGTCTCCTTGAGCCAGGCGAGCACGACCGACGCGAACGCCTCGTTGATCTCGATGGCGTCGATGTCGGCCATCGTCATGCCGGTCTTCTTGAACGCGTGGGCCGTGGCGGGGATGGGCGCGGAGAGCATGCGGATCGGGTCCTCGCCGCGCGCGGAGAGGTGGTGGATCCGGGCGCGCGGGGTGAGGCCGTGGTCGCGGACGGCCTGCTCGGACGCGATGAGCAGGGCGGCGGCGCCGTCGGAGATCTGGGAGGAGAGCGCGGCGGTGAGGCGGCCGCCCTCGACCAGCGTCCTGAGCCCGGCCATCTTCTCCCGGGTGGTGTCGCGCCGCGGCCCCTCGTCGGTGGTGACGCCCTCGTACGGGGCGATCTCGCGTTCGAACCGGCCCTCGTCGATGGCGCGGATCGCGCGCTGGTGCGACTCATAGGCGAACGCCTCCATGTCGTCGCGGGAGATGTCCCAGTCGCGGGCGATCTGCTCGGCGCCCGCGAACTGCGAGACCTCGCGGTCGCCGTAGCGGCGCACCCAGCCCTTGGAGCCGGCGAACGGGCCCCTGTCGAAGCCGAGCGGCTCGGCCGCGGTCATCGCGTAGGCGATCGGGATCTGCGACATGTTCTGCACGCCGCCCGCGACCACCAGGTCCGAGGTGCCGGAGAGCACCGCCTGCGCGGCGAAGTGCACGGCCTGCTGGGAGGAGCCGCACTGGCGGTCGACGGTGACGCCGGGGACCTCCTCGGGCAGCCCGGCCGCCAGCCAGCAGGTCCGGGCGATGTCGCCGGCCTGCGGGCCGACGTTGTCGACGCAGCCGAAGACCACGTCCTCGACGGCCGCGGGGTCGGCCTCAGCGCGGTCCATCAGCGTCGACAGGACGTGGGCGCCCAGGTCGGCCGGATGCGCTCTGGCGAACCCGCCGCCGCGGCGCCCGACCGGCGCGCGGACCGCCTCGACGATGTAGGCCTCGGCCATGACGTGTCTCCTAACAGCGAGGGGGACGGCGAAGGTGACTCAGCTCGCCTGGATCCCTTCCAGGACCATGGCGAGGTACTGCTTGGCGATCTCCTCGGCGGACAGCCGCCCGCCCGTGTGGTACCAGGTCGCCGCGACCCACACGGTGTCGCGGATGAACCGGTAGACCAGGGACCGGTCGAGGTCGGGCCGGAACACGCCCTCCTCGATGCCCCGGTCGAGCAGCGCCAGCCACATCTCCTCGAACCGGCGGCGCGATTCGAGCAGGTAGTGGAACCGTTCGCTGGACGCCAGGTGCTTGGACTCGTTCTGGTAGACGACGACGGCGGGCCGGTGCCGGTCGATCGAGCGGAACGACTCGACGACGAGGGCCTCCAGCGTCTCGCGGGCACCGAGCCCGGCGGCGAGGACGCGATCGTAGGCGGCCCACATCTCGTCGAGGAACGTCGACAGGATCTCGTCGGCCATCGACTCCTTGGAGTCGAAGTGGTAGTACAGGCTGCCGCCGAGGATCCCGGCGGCGTCGGCCACCTTGCGGACCGTGGTGGCGCTGTACCCCTGCTCGGCGAACACCTCGGCCGCGGTGGCGAGCAGCTCGGCCCGCCGTTCCGCCCGCGCCGCGGCGGTGCCCTCGGCGTCGCGCCGTCGTGGACTCATGATCGCTGGATACTCATGATCGCTGGATTCCCTAGGGATGTTGAGAGGACACGGAGACGACCTCGCCCGTCATGTAGGACGAATAGTCGCTGGCCAGGAAGACGATAACGTTGGCCACCTCCCAGGGCTCGGCGTAGCGGCCGAAGGCCTCGCGCCGTGTCAGGTCCTCCAGCAGCTCCTCCGACGTGACCTTGACCAGGTGCGGATGCATGGCGAGGGACGGCGACACCGCGTTGATCCGCACACCGAAGCCGGCGGCCTCCAGCGCGGCGCAGCGGGTGAGCGCCATGACCCCGGCCTTGGCGGCGGCGTAGTGCGACTGGCCCTTCTGCGCCCGCCACCCGATGACTGAGGCGTTGTTGACGATGACGCCGGAGCCCTGGTCGCGCATGCGGCGGAGGGCTGCCCGGGTGCAGCGCATGGTGCCGTTGAGCGTGATGTCGAGCACGCGGTCCCACTGGTCGTCCTGCATGTCGACCAGGTCGGCGGTGCCGCCCAGACCGGCGTTGTTGACCGCGACGTCGATACGGCCGAAGCGTTCGACGGCCAGGGCGTAGAGCGCCTGGACCTGCTCCTCGGACGTCACGTCGCAGGACAGGGCCGCGACCCTGTCGGCGCCGAACTCCTTCTCCAGCTCGGCGAGCGACTGCCCGAGCCGCCGCTCGTGCGCGTCGGAGATCAGGACACGGGCGCCCTCCTCCAGGCAGCGCCGCGCGGTCGCGCCGCCGATGCCGGCGCCCGCGGCGGCCGTGATCACCACCGCGCGGCCGGTGAGGAGCCCGTGTCCGGGAACGTAGTCGGGTGGCGTCATGGGCGTGCCTTTCTCGTCTCGGGCCCGGCGGCCTGGGGCGCGGGAGTCCTGGGCTCGGCGATCCGGGGCTCGCGCGGCAGGCCGAGGACGCGCTCGGCGATGATGTTGCGCTGGATCTCGTTCGACCCGGCGTAGATGGTGTCGGACCGGGAGAAGAGGAACAGCCGCTGCCAGTCGTTCAGGTCGTAGGGGGCGGCGTCGGCCACCAGCCCAGCGGCTCCGAGCACGTCCATGGCCAGCTCGCCGAGATCGCGATGCCAGGTGCCCCACACCAGCTTGGAGATCGACGATTCGGGGCCGGGCGCGCCGGACGCGACGCCCGCCATCGTGCGCATCGCGTTCAGGCGCATGATCTCCAGGCCCATCCAGGCCCGGGTGAGGCGGTCGCGCAGCAGCGGATCGTCGATGGCGCCGGTGCGGCGGGCCAGCTCGATGACCCCGTCCAGCTCGCGGCGGAAGCCGACCTGCTGGCCGAGCGTGGCGACGCCGCGCTCGAAGCCGAGCGTGGCCATCGCGATCTTCCAGCCGTCGCCGGGCGCGCCCACGATGTTGCCCGCGTCCGTACGGGCGTTGTCGAAGAACACCTCGTTGAACTCCGAGGTGCCGGTGAGCTGCACGATGGGCCGGACGTCGACGCCGGTCTGCTTCATCGGGACCAGCAGATAGGACAGCCCGTTGTGCCGCACGGAGCCGGGCTCGGTACGGCAGACGACGAAGCACCAGTCGGACTCCATCGCGAGCGAGGTCCACACCTTCTGCCCGTCGATCCGCCAGCCCTCGTCCTCCAGGATCGCGCGGGTCTGGACGTTGGCCAGGTCGGAGCCCGCGTTGGGCTCGGAGTAGCCCTGGCACCAGAGCTCCTCGACCGCGACGATCGGCGGGAGGAACCGGGCGCGCTGCTCGTCGGTGCCGAACGCGATGATCGTCGGCCCGAGGAGGTTCTCGCCGATGTGGTTCACGCGGGCGGGCGCGTCGGCGAGGGCGTACTCCTCGTTGAAGATCACCTGCTGCTCGACGGTCGCCCCGCGCCCGCCGTACTCCTCGGGCCAGCCCACGCACGTCCAGCCCGCCGCGGCCATGTGCCGCTCCCAGGCCAGCCGTTCGGCGAACGCCTCGTGCTCGCGGCCGGGCCCGCCCAGGCCGCGGGCATGCGCGAAGTCACCCGACAGGTGGTGCTCCAGCCAGCCGCGGACCTCGGCCCGGAACGCCCGGTCCGCGGGGGTCTCGTTCTGGTTCACGACCAGAACTCTACCAAACAGTTGTTAGAAAGAATCGGTCCGGCCGGGTGACCGTGCGGTGAGGCGTCAGGTCATGATCGGTACCTCTGCCGTATCGCGGTGGAGGAGGGAGAACAGGCGTTCCCACCGGTCGAGCACCGCGTCCGGGTGGAAGCGCAGCACCGAGTCGCGGGCGCGGGCCCCCATCGCGCGGCGCAGCGCGGCGTCCTCCATCAGCGCGCCGAGCGCCGCGGCGAAGGCCCCGGTGTCCCCCGGGGCGACCAGCGTGCCGTCCACGCCGTCGGTGATCAGCTCGCGGACGCCGGGCGCGCAGTCGAAGGCGACCGTGGGCAGGCCGTACGCCATGGACTCCAGCACCGACATGGGGAAACCCTCGTCCCGGGACGGCAGCGCGAAGATCGACGCCTGCGTGAGCGCCGTCTCGATGTCGCCGGTGACGCCGCGGAACTCGACCGAACCGGTGTTCCCTGCCCGTTCCCGCAGCTCGGCCTCCTGCGGGCCGGCGCCGTACAGCCGCAGCCGCCACCCGGGATGCCGCGGCGCCATCTCCTCCCACGCCTCCAGCATCATGTCCAGGCCCTTCTCGTACGAGAGCCGCCCGGCACAGGCGACGACCGGCTCGTCCAGCGTGGGGAACCGGCCCGGCGACGCGTGGAGGGGATTGGGCATGTGGTCGGCGTTGGTCATGCCGTCCCTGGCCCACGCGTCGGCGTCCTCGGGCGTGAGCGCGAGCATCCTGTCGACGCCGGCGAAGTGCTCCTTGACCCGCGCGTACCGGGACGAGCGCCGGGTCGCCGCGAACGACTCGTGGCTCATCCCGATGACCTTCAGGCCGCGGGTGTCGGCGCGCGCGACCCACTCCATCGCCCAGATCTGCGCGGCGATCACCACGGCTCCCGGACGGGCCTCGGCGAACAACTCCGACAGCCGGTCGGCGCCTCTTTGCAGTTCGGTGTTTCGCCGGCGTTCTCGTCTGTGCGCGGCGACGTTGAGGCGCTGGGGCAACGTCCGCGGGCGCCATTTCAGCGTGGGCGGCCGCCATTCGTCGTGCAGGAGGTCCACGCGGTACGAGCCGTCCAGGCCGTAGTCGTGGGGCTCCGGCGCGCGGGTGATGCCGACGAGGGTGACGAGATGCCCCCGTGCCGTCAGCAGGTGCGCCATATGATGCGCCCACTGCTGGAGACCGCCCATGGCGTCGGTGTTGTTGCAGACGATGAACACGTCACGCGGCTCGGCCACGCGGGCTCCCTTCCCTGAAGAAACGGTCTACTACGGCTCGGGCGGCGGTGCCTTGGTCGTGCTCGCCGAACCGTTGGGCGAAGGCCCTGCGACGGGTGGCGCCCGGGTCGCCGCCTGCGGCGAGCGTGCTCAGCTCGGCGACCAGTTCTCGCTCGGTGCGCGTGATGGGGCCCGGCGCGTGTTTCGTCAGGTCGACGTAGCCGCGCCCGAACTCCACGTCCTCGGGGAGGTGGACGATCATCGGCCGGTCGAGCAGGGCGTAGTCGAACATGATCGAGGACTGGTCGGTGACGAGGGCGTCCGCGAGCAGCAACAGCAGCGTCACGTCGGGGACGTTGCCCACGTTCCGCATCGAGCCCTGAACCGCCGGCGGCAGGTGCACGGTGCTGAGGTAGTGGGGGCGGACGAGCAGCAGGAGGTCTTCGCCCAGCTCCTGGACGAACCGGTCGGGGGCGATGGGCGGGTCGAGGTCGCGGACGGCGCGGCCGTCCGGATTCGAGCGGAACGTCGGCGCGTACAGCACGACCTTGCGCCCGTCGTCGTCCAGGCCGAGCCGGTCGCGCAGCTTGGCGAGCTCGGTGGCGAGTTCGGGGTCGTCCTGCGCCTTGGTGACGAGCGGGTCGTTGCGCGGGTACCCGACGGGCAGGAGCTCTGAGGACACGCCCAGTCCTCTGACGAGGGTGTCGACGTCGTGCTGCGAACGCACCAGAAAGCAGTCGTAGCGCTTCACCATGCGCTGGAGTCGTTCCCGTTGGGCGAGCGTGCCGCTCTTGATGCTGGGCTGGTCGAAGCCCATGGTTTTCAGGGCCGACCCGTGCCAGGTCTGGATGTAGGTGGTCTGCGGGCGTTTCCGGATGCCGTCCGGGAAGCCCTGGTTGTCGACCCAGTACTCGGCCCTGGCGAGTGCAAGGAAATAGCTCCACGAGCCACGCTTGACGAGCGTCGCGTCAGAGGGAAAGCCGCACGTGGACGACTCGTACGACCACACGGCGCGGACGGGGATGCCGGACCGGCGCAGCTCGCGGTAGATGTACTTGGGGTTGTCGGAGTACTGCTTGCCCAGGTGGCTCTCGAAGACCACGGTCCCGGTCCGCACCGGCAGCTTGCTGAGCACGCGGTTGAAGACGGCGATCTTGGACTTGCGGGCGGTGAGCGTACGCAGAACGGATCGTTCGATCCTGCGCACGTGCGCCCAGGCGCCGCGTCCGGCGGAGGTGGCCGCGGCCCGGTGGACCACCGCCATGGTCGCCCGCGTCAGCCTGCCGGAACCTTCCAGCTTGAACGCCAGATGGCCAGAATCCGTGACGTACGAGCGCATTCCGTCGGCGGCGAGCCGGGTCAGGCGCGGCCGTACGGGCAGGACGACCCCGTCGAACGTCTCGCCGTCGCCTTCGCCCTCGTTTCTTCCCTGGTTGATCCCTTCGCCGGGCCGGGTCATGATCTCCTCGCCGTCGACGTCGAGACGGAACCGCACGTCCCAGACGGGATCGGCGAACCCGAACGGGCGCAGCGTCCGCGCCGGATCGAAGTCGGCCTGCCAGCGGAGGCGGGCGCCGTCGTGGACCACGGCGGCGGGGACGCGGCGCACGCGGGTCGGGCGGCGGCGGTCGTTGAGTTCGAGGGTGCCGGTGAGTTCGGCCCTGGCGGAGATGCGGTCCAGCACGTTCAGGACGTGGCCTTCGAGGTGCGCGTGGTCGCCTCGCATGGCCAGGCTCGTGACGGTGTTGGCGGGCGACAGCTCGCGGAGCGGGCGCTGATGGAGGCCGAGCCCGGTGACGTCGAGAACGCTGCGGGCCAGGGCACTGTCGGCGCGCCGCGTCCCCCAGAAGACGCGGCCGTCCTGCTCCCGCAGCTCGTTGCGCAGCTCCGGCCGCCTGCGCCGCCCGTACTCCGCCGCGGCGAGCGCGCCGGGCAGGTCACGTTCGCGGAGCAGGAACGCGGCGATCGCGGGGACCGGATTGGCCTCGGTGAAGACCCGGGGGTCCAGCTCCGCGAGGTAGGCGGCCGCCAGCTCCAGGAAGCCCGCGCGGTAGACGGGGTCGCGGTCGCGCAGCTCGCGCAGGTAGAGGAGCAGGTCGTGGTTGACGAACTTGGCGTCCTTGACGCGCTTCAGGTCGTACGCCCCGCGCAGCCGGAACGTCGCGTCGATCCGGCGGTGGATCTCCAGGCGGTCGGAGAAATTGGCCAGCTCGGCGCGCCGGTTGGAGATCGACGGTGCTGTGGTGGCTGTCGCTGTGGTGGCTGTCGCTGTGGTGGTCGTCGTTGTTGTCGTGGTCGTCGCCGTTTTCGGCTCGACGAACCAGTTGTAGACGCGGTGCGGGATGAGGGCGGTCCTGCCGGCGGCGAGGTACGCCTCGGCGGAGAACAGCAGGTCCTCGTAGTGGAGGCGCTCGACGAAGCGCAGGCCGTGCTCTTCGAGGAAGTCGCGGCGGTAGGCCTTGTTGGTGGCCAGGGTGTCGTAGAGGAGATCGGGCTTGTCACTGAGAGATCCGAAGACCGCTCGGCGGGTGTAGAGCCACGGATACCAACTGCGCTCCTTGAAGGAGTTGGCACCGAGGAGGACGCGCATGCAGAGGCCGGACACCAGGTCGGCCCCCGTCTCCTCCGCCGTGGCGATGAGATTGAGGCAGGCGTGCCGGTCGAGGAGATCGTCGCTGTCCAGGTACATCACGTACCGGCCGCGTGCCTGCTCCGTCCCGGCGTTGCGCGGACGACCGCAGCCACCCGAGTTCTCGGGGAGGCGGACGGACCGGACCCGGTCCGGGTGCTCGGCCGCCAGCCGGTCGGCCACCTCTCCGGTCCCGTCCGTGCTGGCGTCGTCGACCACCACCGCCTCGACCCCGCCGAGCGACTGGCCCAGCACGGAGCCGACGGCGCGCGGCAGCCGCGCGGCGTCGTTGTATCCGATCACGACGACACTGACATCCGGCCGTCCCGGCATGGATGCTCCCCCGTTCCGTCCCATGTGCCGTGTTCCTTTCCAGAAACCTCGGACATGGAGCTAAGTGGGGGCAAAGCGTCTGAATGATTCGCATTACCCCGAGGTCGCGTGAAATGCCGGAAGGCGCCCGGCCGGAGCCGGACGCCTTCAGGGCAGGGAGTTGGGGGCCGTAGGGGGCGGGGGCCCGCGTCAGAGGTGGGGGTGCGTCAGCCGTTCTTTCCGGCTTCCCTCTTGTAGTCGGCGTAGTCGGGGTAGCCGTAGCCGACGACGGACGACTTCGGCCGGACCTTCGCGACCACGGAGCTGCTGATGTTGCCCTCGACCGTGGAGATGGTGCCGTCGCCGTTGTCCTTGACGACCATGCCGACGTGGTCGATGCCCTGGATGCCGCCGGCCGAGCCGTTCTGCCAGTCGAAGAAGACGAGGGCTCCCGGCTTGGCCACCTGGCCCCACCGCTTGCTCTTCTGGAGCCACGCGGCGTGCCGGACGGTGTAGGCGTCCCAGCCCATGCCCTTGACGCCGGTCTGCGCGCCGACCCAGGACACGAACATGTTGCACCAGGCAGCGCCGTTGTACTCGGCGATGTCGCCCCCGTCACGCCTGGCGGTGAGCTTGGCCTCGTTGGTCTTGACGTACCAGTCGTGGAACTTGGTCTGGCCCTTCGGGCCTTCCGTGATGCCGACCTGCTTCATGGCCACCTGGATCGCCTGGGCCGAGCTGACGGCGTGGGCGGCGGTGACCTTCTCGGCCCGCTCGCCCCTGCCGGTGTTCTCGGCCTTCTTGGCGGCCGTGGCCTTCCTGGCCGCCTTGAGGGCCTGAGCGGAGCCGGCCGCGTGGGCGTCGGCGCGGGTCTCGGCGGTGGCGTCATTGCCGAAGGGGTTGATGACGGCGAGCCCGAGGGCGCCGATCATGACGGCGCTGAGGGCGACGCCGACGGCGGTGGCCGGGTCGTCGGACGCCGGCTTCACGATGGTGCGAACGTTGCGAACGAGCATGAAAGAGAACTCCCTGACTCCCATGTCGCCTACCGGGTTAGCTGACGGATTCGGGCATGGAAGAGCCCTACGGCGCCCGCGGTGGAACGCCGATTCACCCCTGGAGAGTGGGTCCCCGGCTCCGCATCCGATGGAGGGGGATGCGGACTCGGCCTGGGGCACCGCCGATGCGGCACCCGGCTATTCGGATGGATCTCGCGATCTCGGAACGAGGGGGCGGAACACACGGCCCGCGAGATTGGACAGAAGGTATCAAACCCTCACGAAATGGCAAATCCCTACCAAGGATTCCCCTACGAAGGTACAGAGAAGCCCAACAGGCGGAGCCTTCCGGACATTCCCGAACGCCCATCTCGTGGTCAAGTCGGCTGTCAGGAACGTCCCACCGTGATGCTCCTCACACGGGCCGCGGCGCCGGCGCCGTTCGATCCGGGCCGACCGCACCGCTGATGCCCCAGGTCATGGGAGGCTTGACCCATGATCGAAGGATGCGGACGGTGAAGCGCACCGTCACCCGGCTGGCCGACGGCCGCGAACTGATCTACTTCGACCGGCGGGACGACGCCGACCGGAGCGCCGTCGACCAGCGGCCGCTGCCCGGCCGCGCCGCGGCGTCGGAGCTCCGGCACGACCCGCTGCTCGACGAATGGGTGGCCGTCGCCGCGCACCGCCAGACCCGGACGTTCCTGCCCTCGGCGGACGACTGCCCCCTCTGTCCCTCCGCGCCGGGGCGGCCGACCGAGATCCCGGCGCCGGACTACGAGGTCGCGGTCTTCGAGAACCGCTTCCCCTCGTACGGCGACGGCACGTCCGGCGGGCGCTGCGAAGTGGTGTGCTTCACGTCCGAGCACGGCAGATCGTTCGCCGAGCTGCCGCCCGAGCAGGTGCAGACCGTGATCGAGGCGTGGGCCGACCGCACCGCCGAGTTGTCGACGTTCCCCGGCGTCGAGCAGGTCTTCTGCTTCGAGAACCGCGGCGAGGCGATCGGCGTCACCCTGCACCACCCGCACGGGCAGATCTACGGCTACCCGTTCGTGCCCCCGCGCACCCGGCGCATGCTGGACGTCGCGCGCCGCCACCCCGGCGATCTCTTCGCGGAGGTGCTGGCGGCCGAACGCGAGGAGGGCGTGCGCGTCGTCACGGCCAACGACCTCTGGACGGCGTTCGTGCCCAAGGCGGCGCGGTACCCGTACGAGGTGCACGTCTATCCGCACCGCCGCGTGCCCGACCTGCCCGCCCTCGACAGCGCCGAGCGCGAGGCCCTCGGCGCGCTCTACCTCGACGTGCTGGGACGGCTCGACCGGCTCTTCGGCTTCCCGCTGCCCTACGTCTCGGCGTGGCACCAGGCCCCCGTCCGTGCGGACCGCGACCTGGCGTGGCTGCACCTGGAGCTCTTCTCGATCCAGCGCGCACCCGGCAAGCTCAAATTTCTGGCGGGTTCTGAGTCGGCCATGGGCGCATTCGTGAACGACGTATCCCCGGAAGACGCGGCCCGCAGCCTTCGCGAAGCCTGAACCCATAGCCTCCGCGAAGCCTGAATCCAGACCACTTCCCAATATTGGACCGCGACACGGTACAAGCACGTTCTCTAGCGTTCATAAGGCGCCCCTCCCGACCCTTAGGAGACCGTCATGGACGCCCGCCTGGCCGAAGACATGGCCCGGATGCCCGAACTGCTAGAGAACGTGCGGGCCCGTGCCGCCGCCCTCCTTTCCGGGCTGAACGACCGTCCCGCCGCGGTTCCCCCTGCCCCGGCCAAGCCGCTTCCCCTCCCACCCGCCGGAATCGGCCTGGACGATGCCCTGGCCGACTTCGCCGAACGCTGGGAACCCGGCTTCTCAGGCAGCGCAGGCCCCCGATACCTCGGCTTCGTCACCGGAGGCGCGACCCCGGCATCCGTAGCCGGAGACTGGCTGACCAGCGTTCTCGACCAGAACGCAGCCCCCGGCCTGGACTCATCCGCACCCGACCTGGAACGGGAGACGATCGCTTGGCTTCGCGAGCTTTTCGGCATCGGCGATGAGCACACCGGCTCGTTCGTCTCAGGCGCGACGATGTCGAACACCGTGGGTCTGGCCTTGGCACGCGAATGGCTAGGCGAACAACAAGGCATCTCAATCGCTGACGCAGGCGTCGGTGCCCTAGCAAACGTGACGGTGCTCTCCGGAACACCGCACTCAAGCATCTACAAGGCCCTTTCCATCCTTGGCATGGGCCGCGACCGCCTCCGCACCATCCCGACCCTCCCTGGCCGCGAAGCCGTAGACGTGGACGCCCTAGCCTCCGCCCTGGCCGACCTACCTGGCCCCGCCATAGTCGTCGCGAACGCAGGCACGGTGAACACGGTCGACTTCGACGATCTGGAAGCCATCGCCGCCCTCCGCGAGCGCCACCCGTTCTGGCTCCACGTCGACGCCGCGTTCGGCGCGTTCGCCGCCCTCTCCCCCGGCCACGCGCATCTCGTCGCCGGCCTCACCCTCGCCGACTCGATCTGCGTGGACCTGCACAAGTGGCTGAACGTCCCGTACGACTCGGCGATCCAGCTCACCCGGCGCCAGGACCTCCAGGTGCGTGTCTTCCAGAACGCGGCCGCCTACCTGGGCCTCCCCACGTCCACCCCGGACTTCGTGCACCTGACCCCGGAGAACTCCAGGCGCCTGCGCGCCCTCCCGGCCTGGTTCACGCTCCGCGCATACGGCCGCGAGGGCCACCGTTCGATCGTCGAACGCAACATCGCCCAGGCCGAGCTCCTGGGCGAGGCGATATCCGCATCATCCTCCTGGCGCCTGCTCGCCCCCGTCCACCTGAACGTGGCGTGCTTCACCCTCGCGGACGACCCCACCCCCGCGGCCATCAACAAGATCACCCAGGACCTGGCCGCCGCCGGCACGACGTTCCTGACCCCCACCGTCTACGCAGGAACCCCGGCCCTCCGCGCCGCGTTCAGCAACTGGCGCACCACCGACGCCGACGTGGAACGGATCGCGAAGGAGCTCGATGCGGGAAACCGTCACCTACCTGGAAATGACCAGCCCTGACGACCTCGACCCGGCCAACGAAATCCCCACCGTCACCCTGGCGCCCGCCACTCCCGAGATTCACCGAGCCCTCAACATCAGGATCGGCGAAAAGTACCTCTGGGAAAGCGTCACCTTCACAGAAGCCCAATGGGCGGAATATCTGACCGACCCCAACACACAAACATGGGTCATCAGGTTCGACCAGCAGAACGCAGGCCTAGCCCGCTACGCCATCACCCCACCCGAAGTGGAGATAACCACATTCGGCCTGGCCCCAGAGTTCGTAGGCCGAGGCATAGGCGCCTACGCCCTCACCCTGACTCTCCAGAAAGCCTGGGAACTCTCCACCACCCGCGTGTGGCTGCACACGTCCACACTCGACCACCCGAACGCGTTGCCGAACTACCAGAAGCGAGGCCTGCGCCCCTTCCGCGTCAGCGCGAAGCCCGATAAAGATCCCGGGTCAGCCGAGTAACCCGCTCACTCGCGGCCTTGAAAGAACTCCCCGCCGGCTGCAGCGTCAGGACCACGAAGATCTTCTGACCGACGATCCCCGTGGTATGCAACACGGGCCGCCCAAGCCCGAGATCAGGCCCGACCACCGGCCGGAACGTCCCTTCCCGGCACCGCACGGCGGGCACGTCCCCGAACCCGGACCACCCCTGCTTGATCGCCCAGGGCTTGGGCACCGCCCGGGGAATCCCGAAGAACTGGTCGAACCCATCGCTTCCACACTGAGTAGCGCGCCCCAACTGCCCGAGAACAAACTCCCGATGCCCCTGAGGAGCCCTCTCCAACAGATACCGATAGGTCTTGAGCACGTCCCCAGCGCTCAGGGCCGTATACCCCCAGAACCCAGGCTTGTCTCCCGGCGGCCCCACCGTCTCCGTCAACCCGGCCTTCCGCGCCATCCGCTGGATGATCTTCCCCTGGCCACCCCGCCGCCAGAAGTACGTGGCCGCCTTGTCGTCGCTGGACCGGAGCATCTTCCCCATCAGCGCCCGGTCCCCACCCCGCTCCAGCTGGTCGAGCGCGATAAGGACCTTCACCACCGAGGCCGACCGCACCGTCTGCCGCACCCGATGCTGCAGCAAGACCTTCCCGCTCCGCCGATCAAAAACGACATAACCAGCGCGAACCCCCGCCGGCACCTTCACAACAGAAGGAGCCTTCGTAGCCCGCCCAGAAGCCCGAACCGGCGCACCACCACTGTCAACGGCCTTCGGGGGCTCCTCACCCGCACACCCACAGACCCCGGCCGCGACCGCCAGCCCCCCGCACACCATCAACGACTTCACCCGGCATGCCTACCAGACATCCGTCCCGCCCTAACTCGGTACGCAGGAGTGCGCAGACTGCGCTAGAGTAATCACGCCCGCTCAGCCGGGCACCGGGACGTAGCGCAGTTTGGCAGCGCACTTGACTGGGGGTCAAGGGGTCGTGGGTTCAAATCCCGCCGTCCCGACACAGAAGTAGCAGGTCACAGGCCGGTTCTCCATCACGGAGCACCGGCCTTTTGATCGTTTGTTAGCCATTCGTTAGTGGACCAGACCCCCTCGCACGACCCTCAGATGGTTCACACGGCACCACGACGGACTCCAGCACGACACTGTGAACCCGAAGCTGTTCACTCAAGCCGATCCGCGTTCGACTTCATTTAGCATTGGCCTGACTTCATGGCCGCGATGTCGGCATCCGACAGTCCTCTGCGACCGAGACTCGCAGCCGGCAGGAAGTTGGGCACGCCACCAGAACTTCCAAACTGGCTACGCGGGTTCGATTCCCGTCGCCCGCTCCACAACCCTCCAGCTCAGAGCCATGATCACCCGTAGATGATCAGGACTCATGATCATTTGCCAGTCATTTGCCATCGGGATCCGACGTGATCAGGTGGACATCCCTGTGACTCGGTCACCCCTCACGGCATCCTCCGGCACCCCGGGATTGGACACTCTTCCAGTCCGCGCGGCGCATCTTCCGATCAGCTTGAAGGTCGAACGGGCGCTATCTTGCTCGCTGCCGTTGATGACCTCGCTCGTCGTCCGTGGCGCGGAAGGAGACGGGACGGCCGCGCCACACCAGTTCGCACTACCTGTCCACGACGGCTGGAACCTGTCCGGCTCGCAGGCCAGCGTCGCCGTTCGTGGTAGTACTGACGCCCGTTGTCCTCGTCCGGCCCCAAAGCACAGGTTGCTCCCCGCACACGGTGGGGCGCTACTGGTCAGGCGACTTCATTCGTGTCCGTATCGCGCGGTCGTAGTCAGCATGCGGGCCGAGGCCGACTTGTGCTCGGCGTGCGTCGAGCCGGTCGGGGTCCTTGATCGGTTCTGGCCCGTCCGAGCTGTCTTGCGTTCCGCACAGTTAGGATCGTCCATCGGGCGACCCGGCACCGGTCGGTGAGGTAGGCCAGTTGCGTGGCGTCGGCTTGGCCGGCGTCGACCGCCGCTTCCACCAGATTGAGGCAGCACCGTTGGAACGCGAGGTCGTGGTCGGCCTGCTGGGCGAGTAGCCAAGCGACGTAGGCGCCGTCGGCGCCGACCAGGTCCCGTCCAGGCGAGCCGTGGGTCTCGATCACCTGTTTAAGAACACCAGGTTGTCGGCATCGACGTGCCGGCACTGCCACACCAGTTCATTGGATCACGGTTGGCTCGATGCTGCTGCTGATCATAAGCCCTGGTCGAGTCCATGCGGCGCAGCAACTCGCCGCGGAGTGCGCTGTCGATCAGTTTTTCCCTTTGCAGGTCGGTATCGGACACCGATATCGCACGGCTCGAGCACGAAGCCAGCCGCGGGTCAGGGTGAGTCCTTGACGACGATGAGGTACACACCGTGCTTGTTGGGGAGTGGGGGGCGCCCCTGAGCCTCGATCATCTTCTAGTCCACACGGCACGAGTCCGGCAGTGAAGACGCGGTGACGTGGCTTTGATCTGCACTGTCATACCGGGTGGGGTGTCGGGGACAGGAGTGCGGGGCCCCAAACGCATAGAAGGGCGTCGCCAGAGAGGCCTTGCCGGGTCAGGTACCGGCCCTGCCAGTGGATCTTCCCGGTGTTATGGATCTCCCAGATTTTTCGAATCTCTGCTGGACGGTCACCGGCCTGCCGTCTGAGAGGGGCACGTCTCGGATGAAGTTACTCTGGGAATTCCCGCAACGGCACCATCGGGAAAACGGTGCAGACCGGGTCGGGTCGTTCGAGCCGGGTGCTGGTGCCCAATCGGGCCGGGCGGGTGTCGGGCGGCTTGGACGACATGGTCATCATTCTGTATGCGCACGGTATGAGCGTCCAGGAGATCGTCCATCACCTCGAGCAGGCGTACGGGACCAGCTGTCGGCGGAGACCGTCTCGCGGATCACCGAGCAGGTGATGGAGGAGGTCCAGGCCTGGCAGCGCCGCCCGCTCGACCCGATCTATGCGGTGGTGTTCCTGGACGCACTGGTGGTGAAGGTCCACGACAACCACCTCGTGCACAACAAGCCCGCCTATCTGACGGTCGGGATCGGCACCGACGGCGGCAAGCACGTGCTGGGCATCTGGGTGCCCAAGGCCGCCGACGGCCCGGTCGGCGAAGGCGCCGGGTTCTGGCACGACGTGGTCACCGACCTGCGCAACCGGGGTGTCACCGACATCCTGATCGCCTGCACCGACGGGCTGGCCGGCTTCGAGGACGCCATTCACCAGGCGTTTCCAGCGACCACGGTTCAGGCCCGCGTGGTGCATCGGACTTGTAAGGAAACAACACAGTGCTTCTTGGTTTCCGGTTCGATGAGCCGGTATGGCCATCCCGGGAGAGATCCGCGATCAGCTGGCGTCGCGGTTCGCGGTGTTGTTGCCGCATCTGAACGAGCGTCAACGGCGTCTGGCGTTGGCGACCGAGGCCCGGCTGCTGGGTCATGGGGGTGTTCGGCTGGTCGCGCGGGTGGCCGGGGTCAGCGAGACCACCGTCCGCAAGGGCGTGTTCGAACTCGAAGCTGGGGCTGATCCGCTGCCCGATGGGCGAGTCCGGCGAACGGGCGGGGGCCAGTTGCGGGCCGAGCGCTTCTGCTGCCAGCGTTGATGGCGCTGGTCGAGCCGGACGAACGCGGAGATCCTGAATCGCCGCTGCGGTGGACGACGAAGTCGCTGCGGCATCTGGCCGCCGAACTCACGCGCCAGGGGCATCGGGTGGCCGCGCAGACGGTGGGCTGGCTCCTGAAAGACAGCGGGTTCAGCTTGCAGGGCACCGCCAAGGTTCTGGAAGGCGATCAGCATCCTGATCGAGACGCGCAGTTCCGCTATATCAACGCGCAGGTCACCTAGCATCAAGCGGCGGGCGAGCCGGTGATCAGCGTGGACGCCAAGAAGAAGGAGCAGCTCGGGCTGCTGCCCATGAACGGGTGAGAATGGCAACCACGCGGCCAGCCGGTGCAGGTCGAGGACCACAGCTTCTCGCCCGGCCAGACGAGACCGTGGTCCCCTACGGGATCTACGACATGGCCTCCAACACCGGCTGGGTGAACGTCGGGTCGACCACGACACCGCGGCGTTCGCCGCCGCCTCGATCCGCCACTGGTGGCAGACACGCGGTCGCCTGGACTACCCGAACACGTACCGCCTACTGATCACCGCGGACGCGGGCGGGTCCAACAGCTACCGCTACCGGCTCTGGAAGGCCGAACTGGCCGCGTTCGCTGCCGAGACCGGATTGACGGTCACGGTCTGCCATTTCCCACCGGGCACCTCGAAATGGAACAAGATCGAGCACCGGCTGTTCTCCCACCACCATGAACTGGCGCGGCCGGCCGTTGACCAGCCGTCAGGTCGTCCTCAACTCGATCGCGGCGACCACAACTGAAGGTCCAAGCCGTCCTGGACCCGGGCTCCTACCCGACTGGGATCGCAGTCAGCCGCGACCAGCTCCAGGCGCTGCCGATCACTGCGCATACCCAGCACCGAGCCTGGAACTACAGCATCGCCCCGATCGGTGGCATCGCTGCCCCACCGCGCGCCGACCAGCGAGCCGCGGCCCGCGCCCAAACCCTGGTGATGCTCGCTGACCCCCGCCTGACCGGCATCAGCGGCGACGAGCTCGACGTGCTGCTCTCACGGTTCGCCCCGGCCCAGCAGGCGCGGGGCGAGCAACACCGCTACGTACTGCGCGGCGGCCGACGCGTCGCCACCACCGGCCGCAGCCGAGCCCTGCCCTTCAACTCCGACGAGGCCCTGATCACCGTCATCCACCGGTGATCCGCCGAGTAGATCGCGGTGTATGAGCCGGATCTGTTTCGTGCCGATGGTGACGAATAGTGCTGTGGCCCGTATGACTGAGCTGCTTGGACGGCATCTGTTCAAGCAGAACGCCGCCAGTACACCGATTCAGGATCAATGCGAACAATAGTGTCCTCGATACTATTTCGCTTGCGGAAGTCAGTGACGGCTTTCCGACACGAACCGATGGAATAGTCATCGATGATGACGTAGCCGCCGACTGACAATTTGTGGTAAAGATGGTTCAGCGCGTCCATCGTGGAGTCATATAGGTCTCCGTCCAGCCGCATGATCGCAAGCTTCTCGATCGGCGCGTCGGGCAGCGAGTCGCGGAACCAGCCGGGCAGGAAGGCCACTTGCTCATCGAGTAGTTCGTAGCGGGCAAAGTTGGCACGGACCGTCTCCTCCGCTACACCCAGCACGTCGTTGAAGGAGTCGAGCCCCATCCAGCGGTCAAGAGAGTTACTAACTTCGGCCGTCGGTGGAATGCCCTGGAACGAGTCCGCGACCCAGACTCGGCGGTCGTGAGCCTGGTGGGCAGCGAGCACACCGCGCATAAAGATACACGCGCCGCCACGCCACACCCCCGTCTCGATGAAGTCGCCAGGCACTTCATCGAGGAGCACACTTTCGACGCAGTGTTGAAGGTTTTCCAGTCGCGTCATACCGATCATCGTGTGCGCCCGGGTAGGCCAGTCGGTGCCGCTGAGGCGTTTGGTCATGTCAAATTGCGACATTTCAGCCAAGGGGAACCTGAGATCCTGATCGTCCTCGTAGATTAGATTGATGAGGACCCTTTTCAGGAGATCGATGTATAGGTCGCGCGGGTGCTTGCTCACGGATTCCTCTCATGGGTTAAGAGCGTCGCCGCATAGTGGGACACGCTTTATTCATTCCAACCCGCGGTCACGCGGGGTCCGCCTCGCGGAAAGCCCCTTCAAACCAGGCGATGGTGCGTTTCAGGCCATGGGTCACATCGACGATCGGCTCCCAGCCGAGCAACGAGCGGGCGAGGCCGATGTCCGGCCGCCGCACCGCAGGATCGTCGGTCGGGCGGGGAACGAACTCGACCACCGACTCCGAACCAGTCAGCTCGATGACGAGGTAGGCGAGGTCCCGGATAGACGTCTCTCGGGGACCGCCGATGTTCACCGGTCCCGGCGCGTCGTGCTCGGCGAGCCGGATGATTCCCTCGACGGTGTCGTCCACATAGCAGAGCGAGCGGGTCTGCAAGCCGTCCCCGGTGACCGGCAGCGGGGCTCCGGCCAGGGCCTTTCTGACGAACGTCGGGATGGCTCGCCCGTCGTCCAAGCGCATACGTGGGCCGAAAGTATTGAAGACACGGGCGACTGCGGTACTCATTCCGTGGCTATTGCGATAGGCGAACGTGAGGGCTTCGGCGAACCGTTTCGCCTCATCGTAGACGCTGCGCGGGCCAACCGGATTGACATGGCCCCAATAGTCCTCCCGTTGGGGGTGAACCTGCGGGTCCCCGTACACCTCCGATGTCGAGGTGAGGACGTAGCGGGCGTTCCGTTCGCGGGCGAGGTCGAGCGTCCGCAGGGTGCCGAGCGAGCCGGCCTTGAGGGTCTCAACGGGGAATCTCAGGTAGTCGGCCGGTGAGGCTGGCGAAGCCAGGTGCAGGACAAGGTCCACACGCCCGTTCACTTGCATGTATTCGGTAACATCGCACCGTACGAAATGGAACGGACCGATCTCGGCGAGGCCTGACATGTTAGACCGCCTTCCGGTGAGGAAGTTATCCAGGCACAGCACTTCGTACCCGCGGATCAGTAGCTGCTCACAAAGGTGCGAGCCGAGAAATCCAGCACCACCCGCCACGACAGCACGCCCTACTGTCATACTGTGTCCACCTCGAGCCCTCGGCATATATCAGGTCCGCCACCCTAAGCGAATTTCGCAGCAAGCCAGGGCGGCCATATACTTACGCCACGAAAGGTTCTCACCTATAGCGACCACAGGTGGTGAAAGTGATCGAGTCTTTTAGACAAAAGCCATGATATGTGTCACGTTGACTGCTAACATCTACTATCGATCTCACATCCTTCCCAGGACCTGCACCACCAACCGGCTCGCAGCCGCCCTGCGACGCGGCGGGGATTTCTCCCGAAGTACTGCTGGTATCGCGGACGGCCTTATCTCGTTATCTCGTTCATGGCGCGACTACTGGACGGCTTTGCCTGGAGTTTGAGGGCTGCTGGTGCCCCGGGTTTCCAGGCGGCCGCCTATTTGTAGTTCTACGTTTATGTCGAGACTCCGCCGGGCCGGGGCTGCCTTCAGGACCGGCACGACGGGCACCTGCTGACCGTGATCCATACGACTGGTCCGAGACTGGAGGTCTTCCCGGGCCAGAACTTTCCAGTGCCAGCGCGGGCTCCTACCGACCGGGTGCTGGGCATGCCGACGTCCGTGTTCAGCGATCTCACCAACGGGGCGGCTAGGGCTTCGGATCACTAGGTCCGCAATCTCGCGGTGCCCGAGCGCATAGCGCTGATCAACTTCGTCGATCCGGAAATATCCGAGCCGCTGCATCCCTGGACAGGCGACCAGTCCGTCGATCTGCGCGACAAGCCCGAGACCGATCCGGCCGCTTTCGGGCTTCCCGAGATGCCGCTGCTCTGAGCCCCAGTTCATGCGGGCCCAACAGCATCGGCGTTGGAGTAGCCCCCCATGAAGTAGTTGAGGGTTGCGCGCCGGGACGGTACAACGTCAATCCCACAGCGGTACAGCGCCTGCGCGTACGCTACGTCCTCGGTGATCTCCAGCCGCCGCTTGGCAGCGGAGAAGTGCTCCGGGAACGGCACGTCCTCGAACACGATCCGCCGTACCAGGAACTCGCTGGTGTCGACCCGGGCGACGAGCCTGCCCGTCGCTACGAACGCGTCACGGACGACATTCGAGCCCGATTTGAAGACACCATGTGCGCGGAGCTGGGAGAACGAGAGAGCTCTGCGGTCTGGATCTGGATGCCATGGGTCCTCGTCAGTGAGGAGGTAGGGCGTCCCGTCAGCGTTCCAGAGGCGCCGCCAGCTAAAGGCCGCACCCGCATCAGGGTTGTCCCTCAAGACGGCGACCAGGCTCGCGAGATGGTCGGGCTCGTAGGTGTTGTCATCGTCGAGCTGTGCGATGAACTCGCCACTCCCGAGCCGAGCGCCCTTGTTACGCAGGTAGGCGAGCCGAGCGGGCCGGTAGTCCATCGGCAGGCCCGGATCACTCTCCAGTGTGACGTTTTTGGTCAGCGCATTGGGAAATCGCTTCGCCAGATCGACCCTCAGCGCGTCCAACTCCGGGCAGCGGTCTCCGAGCACGACGTGCTCGACGTGCACGTGCCGTTGCGTCGCTACGGATTCCATGGCTCGCACAAGGAGGTCCACCCTGTCTCGGGTGGGCGTCACCACAGTCACGGTCGGCAGGGGCTCGGGCTCTCGGGACTCGCTCATCCGTGCTCTCTTTCCTATCGGCGGGTACGCACCAGAGCAGCGCTGTTGCCCGTGAATTCGAAGCTGCCAATCAGTACAGAACTCACCTCGCACACGGCGGCCGGCTCAGCAAGCGCAGTCGCGTCGGTTCGGGATCGCCGCGCTGCAGTCGCATGTCCTCGGCCCGGCGCGCGATGACCGAACGTCGCCGTCAAGATGATCAGGAGCACCGGCAGAACAGCTCAGGTGGATGGAGTTCAGCTTCCTTTTCGGGCGCCAGGACTGTCGGCCCACCCTCGGCTTCGGCGTCAACCACGCCGTCACGGCTAATGCCACCGCAACTCTCGCGCACAAAGTCGGCGGCCGCCTCCATGGCATCGGGGTGAATCAGCGGCGCTGAACGTGGTTCGCGGAGCGGCGCTCACCCACGCGCTTCCTGTCCAGAACGGTGGCGATCTCGTCTGCCAATCGTCGGCAACGTTCGTATGGGCGAAATTCAGGTACGGGCCACAGGCAGACCTGGCCGGTGAAGGTGACGATATCTGGGTCCCGAGTCGGCTCAACCAAGCGCTGCTGTGTGCCTGGAAGCAAGGCGAGCCGCCAGGGAGCAGTTCGGACATCTCCTGGTGGACCACTTCGGCAGCCGCCCGCGATTCCAAGCGCGCTCCCGCGAGAGCGGCGATGCACCTTGTCGATCGCCGCCTAGCCGTCACCGTCCTGGTCAGCGAGTTCACCAAGTGATTGCGGTGTACGGCCAAAGGATGCGCATTGTCAAGTGATATTACTGTTACCTCGTCCGAGGACATCATTGCTTTCACGTCCACTCCTGTCGACGACGCTATTAGGCTGCTGCTCAGGAAGCTGCCCCTCTGCCATCGCACACGCAGCGCTTTCAATCTGTGCCTGGCACGCACGTAAGATAAAATATGAATACCCTTGCAAAATATCGCAACGTGACATACATCACATGATCGACTCCGGTTCGGGTTGCTACTGTACTGAGACGTGGCCAGTGATTCCGATAAGGCTTCAACCTCCTCCTACAGCGGCCCTGTCTCACCCCGGCTTAGCACCCACACGGGGATCATTGGAGGCACCAGCTGTGCGCTTTTGACAAATGTGGTCACTGGGCAACGCATTGTGGCGCCAGACCAGGTCGCTCAGGCGCTGAAGGCGTTCGCCGACGACGTGGCACCCCGACGCGGCAAGCGGGTACACCAGCCGGGGCCGTGTCGACATCTCCGGTGTGCTGAGGACTCTCGGCCACATCGATGCGCTCGCGGCCGGTGGGGCAACAGACCGTATAATCCTCGTACGAGGAACCCCGCCATCCGTGCTAGTGCGGCGCATCTGCTCAACCGCACGACGCTCCCTGTTGCGCACCATGGCAGAATGGTGGAGCCGGAGATCGGCAAGGTACTTCAATTGCCAGGGATTGGGTCGCCTGCAGGCAGCGGGCCGTCTCGGCTACTGACAAATCGACTGGCATCGGCCGTATCAAAAGCGTCGCCGTGAACCTAAACGACAGGCTGTGGCCTGGAGTTCTTGCCGACGAGGAGCGAGGGTGACCTATTTCCGACGGAACGGACCGCTATATGCGTCCCGGTCCGCATCTGGCTCCAAGCCTGGTGGAGGTTGTTGCCAACCGCACCGGGTTCTCGAAGCCATCCAGGCCATCAGGAAAGTAGCCGTCGGTGCGTAAGCGTGAGCCGTTTGTGCTGGCCATCGATGCGGCGCGGATGGCCTTCACCGACCGCTACGCCGGGATCAGCCTCACCCCAGAGGAGGTTGAACGGTTCGGTCCGCGGACAGCCGCTCTGATCCGCAAGGACGCACGAGCCAGGACAGCCGCCGCATTCGGGCTGGAGAGCGGCAAAGTGGTCTACATGCGCCAGACACACGGAACGGACGTGCAGCACGTCACCGGGCCGTTGAGTGCCGAGGCATTGCCCTTGGACGGCGTGTGCACCACCGACACCTCGCTGGCGCTGGCCGTCCTGGTGGCCGACTGCGCGCCCGTCCTGCTGGCCGATCCGGCAGGCGGCGTCGTCGGCGCCGCGCACGCAGGACGGGTCGGGTTGGCAGGGGGGATCGTTCTGCGGCTCCTGGAGTTGATGATCGCACACGGGGCCCAACCATCGCGCATGACCACGCTCGTCGGTCCCACAGTATGCGAGCTGTGCTACGAGGTGTCACCGCGCCTGCGTGAGGAGACCGCCGCGGTCGCGCCGGGCGCATGGGCCACGACCATGCAGGGAGCTCCGTCCGTCAATCTGCGCTTCGCGATCGAGACTCAGCTGCGCTCAGCGGGTGTATCCGACGTCCGCCACGACCGGCGCTGCACGTTCGAATCACCGGAATTGTTCTCCTTCCGGCGCGAAGGGCCAACTGGTGACTTCGCCGGCTACGTATGGCTCGAACCCTGAGCGTTGCGTTTTCAACGCGCCGTGTTCGGCGCTGGCATCACCCATGGCGCGTTGGTGCGCGATGATTGGCGTGCGGTAATCCGGCCGGGTGCTTCAGTGTCTGGGGACCGAGCTGTGAGTGTCGTCGGGTTCAGGTGCACAGCCGGAATCGGCAGTGCCTGGCCGGCTCTGCGGTGAGCTGGCAACGCGCGGCCGGTGTGCTGCAGGTTCGGTGGGCTGTTCCGCGACAAATCAGGTTTGAATAACGACGGCTGTTGTTTCGTGCCTTCGGCGAGATGCGCACCAACTGCCAAGGCCACAAACAACCCAGCTGGATCACCGCAGCCCAGGGCCCGAATTCCCGGGGTTGAGTCATCCGAGCGGCGCCTACCGCCAGTGCTTACTGATCAGGTCTGGACGGCTTCCAGCCGCAAGTGTTTGATGAGTTCAAGGAAGCCCGTGTAGTTGGCGACCACATCCAGGATTCCCGGCGAGGCCAGCTCACAAGCCTCGCGCAGCGACGAGACGAGCCTGAAACTCACTCCATTCATCTCCAACCTCGCCGCCATATCGAGGTGACGTTCGCCTGCGAGGAACAACTCTGCCCGGTTGAGCGCGCCGAAATCCACGTCCCAGATCCAAGAGGTGTCCCGGCCATCAAGCTCCCGCGCATTCAATACGAGCAGCACCGCGCTGGTGCCATCGAGCACTGAGAACGTCTCCGCCCAACTGGCGGGGTTCTTGGCCAACAGCAACCGTACCCGTCGCCCCCAGACCTCGAAGATCTCGTATCGCCCTGCGACGGATGCAACGTCTCGCAACCGGCTGGAGCCCACGGATGGCAACACCCCTAGGGATGCCCCTGTGACCAGGGCCATGGCCGCATTGGACATGTTGATCCTACCAGGTAGGGCAAGACTGATCTTGGTGGCTTCCATCGTCCGGGCGCATATCAGCTGATCTCCACACAAGACCCAATCGGGTACCGGCCGCTTCAGTTCGCAGTAGGCGCAGTTCCAGACGCCGCCCTGTGCCTGAGTCAGCAGCCCGCGACACGAAGGGCACCACCTCGAATCTCCCTTCCACTCACCCTCAACAGCAACCCACACCACCCGCCGCGCCGCTGAGGCGGCCCAGCAAACCTGGGGGTCATTGCAGTTGGCCACCACCGTCGTTCGAGAGGCGCGTTCCAGGGCGTCCCGCCACTGTCTGGCGAGGAGAAAAGTCTCCGGGTTGCGATCCAGTTGGTCCCTGCTCAGATTGAGCAGCACAACGGTTTCTGCGCTGATTCCGTCGTTCAGGCTCGGCAGATATCGTTCGTCGACCTCGAGCACGCTGTAGCGAGCCCTGCCACGCTCCGCTAGGGCATTCACGATGCCAGCGGGCATGTTGGCCCCTGTCCCGTTGCTGACCGCACCGCCTTCGCCTGAGAGAATCGCAGCGATGAACCGGGTCGTGGTGGTCTTTCCGTTTGTGCCGCTGACAAGCACTACCCTTAGCGATTCGCTCAGCTTCCGAAGCACATCGGGCGCCAGTGCCAGAGCCACCCTACCCCTGACGGTCCCACTTCCCTGGCGGGACGTCCTGCGGTAGACGTGACTCACCAAGTTCCCGATGAGCAAAACCAGATTCGTCCGTACACCGAATCGAGGCATCGCCGTTTTCTCCATTGGAAACCGGCGACCGGACGTCGGCGGAGTCGCGTCGATGTCAGTTCGCCTGTTCCTGTGGTGTGTGGGCGATCGGCAGCGTGGTGGGATTCAGGAAGAGCCTGCCCAGCATAATGATCGGAGCGGCCATGGCGACGCAGATCACGAGCGCCGCCCAGGGCAGCCCTGCCAGCACAACCGCTCCTCCTACCACCGATCCCAAGAGCATGCACGCGTCGGTCAAAGGCAGCAGCATTGCGTAGTAGCGGCCGCCGAAGGAGGCCGGCAGGCGGATCTGGACCTCTGCGAAGAACACCACTGTGGCGGCAGATTCCAGCACTCCCGCCAGCACCATGAGCGCGCTCGCAACGGCGAAACTCGGAACGAACGGGAGCATCAGCCAGCACACGCCCTCAAGAATGTTTCCCGCAAAGTAGAGCCAGCAGGGGTGGACCCGTTTGAGCCGGGGTGCGGCAATGCCGCCGATTACCCCACCAAAGGCCATGGCAGCCATCAGATACCCGAGCGCCCCGTCAATAGAGGGGAAGTGTTTGATCGAGTATTCAGAGAGAAAGATCCGTCCAACCCCCAAAGCGAAGACATAAGTGAATCCGGTGATGGTGAGCGCAGTAAGCGTGCCATCCATACGGACCACTTCGGCCAGGCTTCGCGCGTTGTCGGTAAAAAGTCGTCCAATGAGACGGCGAAGTCCGCTCACCTCCGCCGCTTTGGTCGGTGACTCACGAGAAGCAGTCGGCTGCCGGGGGAAGCTTCCCAGCCCGAGCAACGGAACACAGGCCAGGACCGTGAGCAGCCCGCCCATGAAGAAAA
This sequence comes from Spirillospora sp. NPDC048911, assembly GCF_043198015.1. NCBI lineage: Bacteria > Bacillati > Actinomycetota > Actinomycetes > Streptosporangiales > Thermomonosporaceae > Spirillospora > Spirillospora sp. NPDC048911. Next base: position 177,732 of record NZ_JBICUD010000013.1, read on the forward strand.
GCCAATCCAGGCTGCCCATCAGCAGCAATGGACCGACCATAGCCGGCCCGAGTACATCGGGAACCCGCTCGGCGGTCACAATGGCGCCGTTGCCATCCATCTCCCGCCCCTCGGGGATCAGCCAGCTGCGCAGCGCCATCCTGGCAGGCCCGGTGAACATAGACGTCAGCCCAAGGGCCAGGGCGAGCAGACACAGCTGCCACAATGCCGTCGTCAGAGGCACGAGCACGGTGAAGGCGGCGCTCGCCACTGATGCGATCACCGCGACCCGCAGAGGATCACGTGAGTCGATGATGCCGCCGACGGAGGGGCCAAGGAGAAAGTTCGGCAGGATCCGCAGGGCGATCACCAAACCCAGCCCGAAGCCGGTGCTGTACTCCTTCAGGACGAGCAAAGGCAGACCAACAAGAACCAGGCCGGTGCCTATGCCGAGAATGAAGATCGATGCGGCCAGTCTCATGATGGGCGCCGCGGCCCAGGAACGGACCTTCATCACTCGGCTCTGACCAGATGAGCTTCGCGAGATCCAAGAGGGAGCCAGCTTCACTGCTTCGCTCCGACAAATTGGACGTCGTGCGGTGTCATACCTGGACGCGGCACGGCTTCAGGGTCAGCGAGAACGAAGCGGCCAGGGTCCTCGGACCGGAATCCGGCCCGGAGAAACACATCACGCGCCGGAGTGTTCCGCGAAGTGGGCACCAACAGGCCAACAGTGCCCGCAACAACCAGATCTGCTAGTTCGAGAACCGCTGCAAGGAAGATAGTACCGACGTCCAGTCCGATGACGCGACAGCTCACCGCCAGCGCCATGACCGTGTTCCCGTCCACAACGCAAGCGCACGCCAGCCCATAGTCCGCGAAACGATCGCGCACGCGTCCGACATAAAGATGGCAGCCGCGCGTTGACATCGCGAGCAGCTCCGCCTCGTCCACTCGCAGACCTGTGGTCGAGAATTGCGTCGTGCGAGAGAGGAGCTCGGCGACCCGGCCCAGTTCCTCTTCGGACGGACTGCCTACCTCAATCACCACCTCCAGGTTCGTCAGGAATTCTTCGGGACTCGCGCTGTCCGACCGTTCGTCCCGGGCAAGCATGGCGCGCGTCGTCTCGGTGCGGGTCTTGGCCTCCTGTGTCGAACTGCGTGGCTCGCATCCCGGCATGGCCAGCAGGCGCGCACGGAACTCATGCACGGGAGAATCGACGAGCTGGATTCCCGGCAGGTGCCGACGCACCTCGGCTCGTTCGACGGGGTTGTCGTCAAGAAAGAGAACCTGATCGGCGGAGAAGCCGAGGCGAGAGCAGAGCATCCGGAGGTTCTTCGATTTGGCATCCCAGTTGATCTGATGGGTCACGAAATCGTCCGGACGCAGGATGAGAGGGTGCCGAAGCGCCTCCCATGCCCGGAGGGTCGCATGCTCATCGCCTCTGCTGCAGGTGCTCAACAGCGCACCGCGCTCCTTGAGGAGGCGAAGCGCTTGATGAAGTCCGAGATGGGTCCAACGGCTGGTCGTATCGACATCGAGCCAGCCGGGACCCTCGTCGGCGAGTATTCCGGGCCAGAGAGTGCCATCGAGGTCCACTGCCACACACTTGACCCGACCGATACCACGGTGGATCTCCCAGCAGCTGAGGTATTCGTCGGCCAGGATCCTTCCAAGCCGCGGCAACTGGTGAACGTCGTCGATCTCGGGATCGACCATTCCGCCATGGTGCCCGAAGGGGAACACGGTGTCGTCGAAGAGGTATGCGGCTCCCTCTCGAACGGCGAGGCGCTCCTCGTCTATGACCATGATGTTCCCCGACGGAGCCTCACCCGCGAGCGCGTCTATATGGCCGTTGAGATCGGCCAGGATACGCCGGAAGTTCACCGGCTGCCGAAAGTCTGAGCGGCCGAAGGGAGAGAACGCGGGGGGCGCGACGTTGTGCACCAACGCGAGCCGTCCCTCCGCCACATTATTGAGCTCCTTGATTCTTCCTGCAATGGAACGTTTGAGCGCCTCCAGACGCCGCGCCCTTACCTCAGGCGCTACGAGCGCACCGTAGTCCCATAGGCGAGATAGATACATTTCACCGGGAAACTGCAGGACGACTATATCCGGGTCATAATCCCCCACGTCACGCTCCAGAATACCGGGCTCGGAGGGCCAGCGGTGCGTCACCTGGACGTCCAGCCCGCGACGCAGACCAGCCCGTTTCAAGCTCTCAATCGTGAACTGGCCAACGCATCCGCCGATGATGAGGACACTCAGCACCGAGAGCGAAACGTCATCTCCGAGGTCCTCCACCCCGATGGGATCAGGCTGCCAATAGGGCCGCTCCCGCCAGCCCGCGGGCCCGTGGCCGACGGTCAGGTCATCCTGGCGGGCCACGCTGACGAGCCTGGCAGCGGCCCGCTCTGTGAGGGCATCCTCACTCTCACTCGCAAGCATGCCACGCGCCGCCAAAGCCCCGAGTAGGGCGGAGGGGCCGACATCGTCCCGGGCCACATCCCGCAGAGCATCGGCCGTGACTGGCCCATCACCGAGCGTCTCCAAGAGTTCGGCGACCTGGGGATTTACCACCAGTCGTTCACCAGTAATCAAGTTTGTCAGAATCCCACAATCGGCGACACGTATCAACTTCGCATACTTACTAAGTCGGCGGGGGGGCTGGCGGTTGCCCGAGTAAGCAAGCGGCGCGCCAGAATCACTAGCCACGGGTCGGCAGGATAGCAACGCACCCCCCGGGAAATCTGCGTGATGTAGATCACATTGCCAATCGGACTTGTCTTGATCATATTTGGGATTGTGTGCATCCCAGCACGGCGAAGGACATCCCTAAGCAGCAGCCGATGAATGCCATCGGCAGGAGCGTGCATGAGACTGACCATGTCACCGGACCTGGTAACCACAATCTCGCTTGACGCCGCACAGACATTGGCTGCTGATCGCAATCGTCTGATCAGCCTGCTGACCTCGATCGCTACCGTGGATGCGGCAACCGATGAGGTCCATCGCTCTATCTCTGCCCTTGCGGGCGCCCGATGGGAACTGTGTGTTCACGCCCCGCAGCAGCTCGGCACTGTTGCCACCTTCTTGCCGTCTAACAACGTGTTGTACTCGTATGTCCTCTACGGGCTTATCCCTGCTTTCTACTCCGAGCAGGTCGTTCTCCGACCATCCGCTCGCAGTTCTGCTGCCACCGAGGCAATCCATCGTGAGATGTCCGACCTGCTACCAGAGTCACTGTCAGACCGAGTCACATTGCTTCCGACCACGCAGCAACGACTAATCGATCTGGCACGGGACGCAGACATTGTCGTTTTTACTGGTCAGTACGAAAACGGACTCTCAGTCGCTGACCGAATCGGCGGGCGGCCACGCATGTTGCTGTTCGGCTCCGGACCCAACCCCGTCGTTGTCGGGCCGGCCGCCGAGCTGGTCGGCGCGGCGAGGGACATTCTGCGCGCACGCCTCTACAACTCGGGCCAAGACTGCCTCTGCCCCGACCTGATCTTCGCTCACGTGTCAGTGGCAGAACGGCTGGTGAGAGAGATCGCCAACGGCCTGGCCGGAACGCGTGTGGGAGAACGCGACGATCCGCGTACTACCGTCGCCCCTCTAGTCTATCCCGACGCCGTCGAAACTGCGGCGGCCTTCCTCCACGAGCACCGACACAACATCCGCCATGGCGGCGCAGTCGAGACCGGGTCGGGCGTGGTCGAGCCCAGCGTCGTCGTCTTCGATGAGGACGCCGAACTGCATCCACCCGAGCTGTTCTCCCCGGTGTTCGCGATCGTCCCGTACAGCGATGCCCAGGTGATCACTCGCTGGGCTGCGGACAGACGCGAATATCAGCGAGGGATGTACCTCTCGAACTACGGTGAGCCCGCTCTGCCGCACGATGTTGTCGGTTCTGCGGTCGTGTGTCACAGCGCCACGGCCTTCGACATCGAGAACGGCAACCGACCGTTCGGAGGGCATGGCGTCGCCGCCAGCAGCGTCCATTACGACGGCCAGGTGTGGACCGGTCCGCTGCTGCTTTCCGAACAGGCCGCACGGCTGAACCGACCAGCAGACATCCGCGAACGCGCCATAGGCGCTCTGGGGGCCCCGGCCCCACCCGCAGTAGAGAACCTGCAAGCCGCCACGGCCCGCCGTATGAGGGGGCCGCGGTGACTGACCTCTGGACAGCGCTAGCAGCCGCATTCGCCGACGCGGGTGTTGCGGCGGTCTTTGGGCTCCCACCCGACGCAGCCGGGCTTCTCGACGCTGCCGACGCAGAGGGGCGGCTCCGGGCGATCCCAGTTCGTGATCAGCGTGCGGGGGCATGCCATGCCATCGGGTACGCGCAGGTATCCGGACAGCCCGTCGTGCTCGAACTCTCATCGGGCCCGGCGTTCCTCAACGCCCTCGTCGGCGTTTCCGAGGCCGCATCGGTAGGAGCACCGGTCATCGTGGTCACGACCCGGTCACCCGGAAATGGACTCGGACGAGGCGGCTTCCAGGAACTCGACCAGCAGGGGATCGGTGGCCCTCTCGTAGGCTGGTCCTACCGGGTCGAACGCCCAGAGATGCTCGCTTGGGCGGCTCGGCGGGCGACTGCCCTCGCCATGCAATCTCGTCCGTCCGTCACTCTCCTGGAGATCACGAGCGAGCTCGCCGGCGAAGAGATACCGCAGTCCATCGGCGAGCCGAACCGGCTGGCTCGCTGCCTACCACTTGACAGCGATCTTGAACGAGCCGAACAGATGATGAGGCGCGCACGAAGGCCGTTGATTCTGGTAGGTGGAGGCGCAAGGCACGGGGGCTGTAGAGCCGCCCTCGAACGGTTGGCTGAAGTGTGGCAAGCCGCACTCGCCACCACGGCATCAGGCAGAGGAACTGTCGACGAGCACCATGCGCTGGCTTGTGGTCTGGTCGGCCTCTATGCAACGCCGCCGCTCAACGGCGTGTTCGACAACACCGACGTCATCCTCGCAGTGGGAACGCGCTGGGAGGAAACGGCGAGGATGAACTGGCCTGGGTTGACGGCCGCCTCGATCATCCACGTTGATCGCGATGTCACCGCCTTCGGCCAGGCGGTGCCCGCTGACGTGCCGCTCCTCGGGGATGCTGGCGCCACCGTACGGACGCTGTTGAGTCGCATCTCGCGTCCTATGCCGGATGATGCGGAACCTTCGCGACGCGATTGGCTTGACGCGGTTGTGACCGCTCAAGCGAAGGCTCAGGAGATCAGCTGGGGAGACTTCGAGATCAGCCCGTCCAGCGCCGCGATTCGTCGCGTTGGCGAAAGACTCGGCGATTCATTCGTCTTCGTACAGGACAACGGGATCCACGATATCTGGGGATACCACTTTCCGCTCCTGCGGATTGGCCCGTCTAGCACCGCCATCGTGCCAGGGGAGCAAACGATGATGGGATACGGGTTGGGGGCGGCCGTAGGAGCCGCTCTGGCAGAGCGCACGCGGCCGGTCCTCGCCACCTGTGGCGACGGTGCCTTTTCGATGAGCCTTCCTGCCTTGCTCACCGCCGCAGAGCATCGTTGCCGGGTCGTGATCATCGTCTTTGATAACCAGGGGTTTGGGTGGCCCCGGGTGGTGCGCAGGGAGGAGGGGAGAGGCGAGGAGCGCGTCACCCGTTTCGCCGCTCCCCTCTCCGTCGTGGAACTCGCTCGGGCGCATGGTGCGACAGCGGCAACCGTCCGTTCGGCGGCAGAGCTCGATCTGTTCCTGAACGAGGCGCTCCCCCTTGTCCACGACGGCACGGCCGCAGTAGTGCATGTGCCCACCCGCGACACTGACATTCCGCCCGGAGTTCAACGCCACTTCATCGAGGCAAGGAGGAACGGTGACGCAGACTGAGATCGTCCAGGAACTTGCGCGAATAGCCCATGAGGTCGCCGAGGTGGACATCGAGGCGGCGACTTCCGACAAGTCATTGATCACAGATCTCCTCGTCGACTCACTTTCCGTGGTCGAGATCTACTTGACCGCAGAGGACACATTCGGTGTGCGGATACCAGAGGAGGACCTCGTGGACTTTCGCACCCTTGGTGACGCCGCCGAGTACATCCGCCGCGCTCTGGCCGGATGATGGAGAATTGCGAAAGCGCTCGAAGTGCGGCTCTGACCTGGGGACAGATGAGCCCGTGGCGCCTCGACGCCGCAAACGCGATCGTCGCCCCCGAGCTGCTGAACCGCAACAATCTGAGCTATCACTGGGTCCTGACTGCGCCGGTCCGACTGGAGACCTGTCTTCAGGCGATCAAGCAGCTCGCCGAGAGACATGAGGCGCTGCGCACGAGCTATCCGATCTCACCTCTGACTGGCGAACCCCACCAGTCAATCCAGCAGGAAGCGGAACCCGCGGTCGAGGTCCTTGACCGAAGGCACCTGCTCAACAGGTTCGGCTCTCTGGCCTCCTACATCGACCGAACCGGCGACGTACCGTTCGAGCTCGCTGAGCGGCCGCCCGTACGGTTCACGCTCATACGGGATAACGAGCTTGTGCAGGACGTGGCCTTCTTCGTACACCACATCGTGGTGGACGATTGGGGGGTCCAGTTTCTCTGGGACGACCTGACATCGATCCTCGAAATGGAAACCCGAACGCGCACGCTGGGCACCGCGACCCGAGTCGAACAGCCTGTCGACCGGGCCCGATACGAGTCCTCCGCCGCAGGCGCCGAACGCAATATCCGAAGCCTGCGGCACTGGGACGCGACGCTGGAACGCTGCCCACCGACGGCTCTGCCTTTCTCTCCGATGCCGTTCCCGGAGGGTGAGAACTGCACGGCAGAGATCAAGTCGCATCTCCTCGGTCCGGCGCTCGCCCGGTTGTCGCGCCTCGCCCGTGCACCAGAATCTCAGCTTTGCCTCGCCCTTACGGCGCTGCTGTACACCTCGTTCACCCGAACAAGGCGCTGCGTGGTCCACTGTTTGGTTTCCAACCGATTCACAGCGCCCCCATCGGTGTCATGCGCGTTCCAAATCCTTCCGGTGGCCCTCAACCTCAGCGAGGTAATCGACCTTGAAGAACTCCTTGAGCTGACCCGCAGGGAGTCCAAGGCGCTCCTACTACACGGCAGGTACAACCTCATCGACCGTTTGGAGCTCGCCCTCCGCAAGCAGGCGACCACATCACACAACTTGTTCCACCGGATCGAATTCAACTACGTCGTACCCAGCCGCAACACCTCCGAGCCGTCACGGGAGGTAGTGCCGGAGCATAGAGCCGCGGCCCAGACGCCTGAAACTCGGTTCCGCTGGGAACTCAGCCAGGAGGATCCACTTCCAGACCTGTTCAGTGTGCGGGTGGTCAACCACAAGGTCGATGGCGTGGTCGAAATTCGCCTCGGCACCAACACGGCCATCTGTGACCAACAGAGATGCCTGGAACTGCTTACATGGTTCGAGACTACGGTGCTCGACCTTGCCGAGTCGCATGACTTCGACATCGGCACAAAGCTTGGCCGACTTGTCGAAGGCATCCCTCTGATCGAAACGTCAGCAGACGCCGAGCCGATGCTCTATCAGGGCCAGCCGGTGGACCGAACGGCGATCAGGCGGACGCTGGCCAGGGCAGCGCCGTCGGCAACCCGGACCGAGGTCCTGCTGGGCCGATCGCACTCTGGCGGAGACCATCTCGTAGCGTGCCTTGCCGCCGAACTCGATGGCGTCACCGTACAGAACCTGCGCCGGAGGCTGATCACAGCGATGGAAGCGGACCCATCGTTCGTCATGCCCGACCGCTTCATCGTGTGTCCTGAACCACCTGACGATCCCGAAAGGCTGGAGAGCTGGGCAACTGCGGCTGGCCGCTCTGAGCGCGGGTACGACGCCGATGGTCGAGCGGGATCGGTTCAGCCGCCGCAGACGGCTGCTGAAATGGTGCTCGCCGACGCGATCAGGCGGCTCCCGGGCGAGGCCACGCTCGATTTTGCCCTTTCCTATGTGGAGTGCTCCGGCCGACTCTCCCGGGCTGGCGAGATCGTGCGACGGGTGCACGAAGAAGGCTTCTCAGGAATTACCCATCTCGATTTCGCCACCCTGACGCCCCTCACTGATATAGCCGCCGCCATGTGCCACAGATGAATCCTTCCCAGCGACCAAGGAGCCATCGATGGTAGGAACGCCTCTCTCGCGCGAGACCCGCTCCGCCCATCTGTCCAAAGCACTCCGCGAGTCGATTCGCGCTCAAAGGTTCGAGGAGATCATCGACTTCGGGTCGGACGAGATCGAGTATCCAGTCCAAGGCGCACCGATCCGGACCATGCCCTTTCTCGACCTGGCTGTTATCGAACTCAATGCCGACGATAGGCCTGTGGCCGCTGCCAACGCCCTGCTCTCTCCCGATTACCCCGACCCCGTCGAGGTGGAACTCGATGAGGACTGGGGTACGTCGGCCGTCCGATGGGTCCGTTGGGACGCGGCGGCGTGGGAGGCAGGTACCTGTGGAACTGAGGAAGCCGCCGGCAGCACGGCCACGGCTCCCTACAGGTTCATGTCTCCTTATCCAGCGTGCATCCACAAACTGATGGTGGCCTTTCGTGTGCTGCGCCTCGTAGACGAGGGAATTCTCGATCTTGAAGCGACCTACTCCTATCAACCGGAAGCGGATGATCGGCCACGCGGCTCCTGTCGGCCCGGCACACGCACGCTTCATGAATGGCTCGACCGAATGATCACCATCTCCGAGAATCAGGCGGGTTGCGCTCTGATCAAGTTGCTCCACGATCGTGGAGAGATCGAGGCCATGCACGCTGAGCTGCACGACCTCGGCCTGCGGACCCTCCGCCTCGATGGGACCAATCCCCGCAGCGGTGGGCGGTGGCAGGAGGGCCAGATCACGATGACCGCACTGGATACCGCTCGCCTTCTGGTGATCATCAATGGTGCGCCAGGGACTCTCTGGCGCAGGACTTCTGGCGGGACCGTTGACGGTGAGCTCCTCTCCGCCGACTCACGTCGGCTCCTCGTTGGGCTGCTCCTCGACCAGGGTTACAACGAGGTTCTTTCCACGTCGAACTGGTTCGGGGCCGACTACCCGTCACAGGGGATCCCGCATGCCGTGTCGCGCAGATGGATCGCGCCAGAGGACGGAACCGTCACCATGCCTGACCTTGCGTATGGACGAGACGTACGTTCTGGACTGAAGACAGCCGAAGTCACATTCGCTCATAAGATCGGCCAGACGTTCAACACAGGCGCCGATGCGGGAATTGTGAAGTCGCTGCCAGGAAAGCCAGAGCGGCGTTACGTCGTGGCTGTGTTCTCCAACCTAGGCATCAGATTCGCAGATCCAAGGTTCGCCGGTTTCACAAAACTGCCGGCAGCCTTCCCTGGGCAGGTTCAGTTCACCGAGAAATTCGCCGGGCTGGGTCGTTCAATCGACAAGGCGCTAGTGGCGATGTCTGACCGATAGGGAGGATCTGTGACCGACTTCCCTTGGAGAGGTGCAGAGTATGGACGGCTTCGCGATTTTCTTGATAGCAAAAACCTGGAAACACCCTATCTCGTGACGGATCCCGCAATCGCGGCCGACAGATACCACCGTATTCGTAGCGCTTTTCCGAAAGCACACCTCTTCTACGCGGTGAAGGCGAATCCCGAACCCGTACTCCTACGGGCGCTCGCCGAACTGGGGGGATCGTTCGACGTCGCAAGTCCACAAGAAATCGATATGTGTTTGGGTGCGGGCATCCCCGCATCGGCTCTGTGCTATGGCAGCACCATCAAAAAACCGACAGATATATGCCACGCTTATGATCACGGCATACGCCTCTTTGCCTTTGACAGTGTCGGTGAACTTCGAAAACTTGCGATGTACGCTCCAGGGGCGTCCGTCTTCTGTCGACTTCTCGTAGACAATACCGGTGCGCAGTGGCCCCTCGGTCGCAAGTTCGGCTGTCCTCCGGAGATGGCCGTGGAGCTGTTGGACGACGCCCGGCAAAGCGGGCTGACCGCCGTTGGCGTGTCCTTCCATGTCGGTTCACAGCAGCTAGATCCGTCGAGCTGGGATCGAGGGATCCAGCTAGCTGCCAAGACGTTCTACGAATCCGCCCGTAACGGCCTGCATCTGGAGCTACTCAATCTGGGCGGCGGATTCCCGGCCCGGTACACGAGGGCGGTGCCATCGATCGACTACTACGCGAACCGCATACAGAGATCTTTGCGGCTGCATTTCGGTGATGCCATGCCGACCGTGATGCTGGAACCAGGTAGGTACATCTCTGCGGAGGCAGGGGTCATCCGTTCCCAGGTGGTGCTCGTGACCCGCAGGACGCCGGCAGATGATCGCCGCTGGGTGTACCTGGACATCGGTCGTTTCGGTGGCCTCCCCGAAACGGAGGGGGAAGCAATCCGCTACCCGCTTGTGACCCGGCACGACGGGTGTCCCGCCGGGCCGGTGATCCTCGCCGGGCCGACCTGTGATAGCGCCGACGTACTTTACGACAAAGCAGGATACGCACTGCCACTGGCACTGAGAGAAGGCGACCACGTTGACATTATCTCGGCTGGAGCATATACCGCAACGTATTCATCCTCGGGATTCAACGGTTTCCCGCCATTGAAGTCGTACACTCTTGAACGCTCGACTGCAATACACATAGGCCTGCAGCCACCTGGGAACAGCAGAACATGAGCACCCCTATGCATGCTCACCCGTCTGATGGAGGGATTCCGAGCGGCAGCATCAGAACAGAAAAACTACGGCGAATTAGAGTCCCAGACTGGCGCACTGACTTCACACATCTCTCCGCCCGAATTGAGCACGAGGAACCGGTCGAAATCAGCTGCGAACCAGCGGTCGTGTGTCACGCAGAGCACGGTCCCCGTGTACTCACTGAGCCCGATCTGAAGGGCTTCCGCGCTCGCCAGGTCGAGATTGTCCGTCGGCTCGTCCAGCAACAGCAAGGTCGCTCCGGACAGTTCGAGCAGAAGAATCTGCAAGCGGGCCTGTTGCCCGCCCGACACTGCCTCGAAGCGATGGTCCCCCACCACGGCGAGCTCGTATCGCGAGAGTGCGGACATGGCCTCGTCGCGCGCGCAGGCGCCCTCGCCCATAGCGATCTCCACCAGCGATCGCCCGTGCAGATCCGAACGCGCATGGACCTGGCTGAAGTGACCGACTGTAACGCGGGACCCGAATCGATACGACCCGGTATGTGCGATCTCCTCGCCGGCCAACAGGCGCAGCAGATGCGACTTTCCCGTCCCGTTCCCGCCGAGAAGGGCCACGCGCTCGCCGTACCGAACCTCCAGATCAAACGGCGCGACCAATCCGGCGAGCTGAAGTCCCTCGCAGACCAGCACACGTTTTCCGGTGCGGCCACCGCGCAGCCGCACCTTGACCGTCTGCTCCTTGGGTGCGATCTCGGGCGCCCCCGCTTCCTCGAAGCGACGCAACCGGCTCCGTGCCGCCTGGTACGAAGGGGCCATCGCGCTGTTGTAACTCGCTTTATGTCGCATTGCGCTGGCAAGCCTCTTGAGCTTGGCGTGTTCCTCGTCCCATCGGCGGCGAACCTCGTCAAGCCGCTCGTTGCGGAGCCTTCGGGCCTGCCCGTAGCCGGCGTACCCACCGCCGTGCACCCAGACCTGACCTTGCTCCACCGTAATGATCTTGTCGGCCACGGCGGCGATGAGATGCCGGTCGTGGGACACCATCAGCACCGTCTTGGTCGAACCTCGAAGCCTGTTCTCCAACCATTGCTTCGTCGGCACGTCCAGGTAGTTGTCCGGCTCGTCGAGCAACAGGACTTCCTCGGGACCGCCCAGCAGTGCCTCCAGAACCAGGCGCTTCTGTTCGCCACCGGACAGGTCACCAACCTTTCGATCACACACCTGGTCGTAGCCGAGCCCAAGTGCGGCGGTCGCGCAGCCGTCCCAAGTCACCTCCATCTCGTAGCCACCCGCGTCCGCGTAGAAGTTGATCGCGTGCGCGTAGCGCATCTGGGCCGCCTCGTCGTCACGTTGCCGCATGTCACGCTCGGCGGCGTCCAGAGCCGTAACCGCCTCGCGGATCGGGCGCGGCGCGACAGAGACCAGCAGATCTCGTACCGTCTGGTTCGCGGAGGAGCCTTCTGTCTCCCCACCGACGAACTGCCGCATGACACCGATCTCGCCCGAGACCGCCACCGCCCCCCCATCCGGCTGGACGGCCCCGGCGACAATGCGCAGCAGGGTCGACTTTCCCGCTCCGTTCGGCCCTACGAGCACTCCTTTGGCTCCTTCGCCGAGTTGAAACGAGATCTCATCGAGCAGACGCCGTCCGTCCGGCAGGTGGTAGGAGACGTGGCTCGCATCGATGTGGCCCATACCTCAATCTTCCTTGCGGGTCTCGGACGGCGGGCGAATGCTCATGGGCACCTCCCGGCATCGGGTAAGCAAGTGGCCGACAGCCGCCTCTTCGAATCCGATGTCATGGAGTCGCCGCCGCGCCAGCCGTCTGAGTCGTTCGGCGGTTTGATCAGACGAGGGCGGTGGAGTTGTGCCCCTTGCGCCAGGGACCACGCTGTCATCCTCGGTTCGATGAACGTACTCGTCCTGATAATCGATGTGCACAGCCAGCGGAAGAACCTGTTCCAGAATCTCGAATATCTCATCGTGGTACCCGTCGGCAAGCCCTCTCCGCAACGCATGTATTCCATAACCTACGTGGCGGGACTCGTCTCTCAGCATCGCGGTGAAACCCGTCTTGATGCCCTGCAGGAAAGATACTCGGCCAAGCCCTTGCACAAGCGTGCGCTGGCCGTCGAGCGCAAGAAGCCCTTCCGTGACAAAATGAAACAGCGTGACCGCTCGGAGCCAGCACCCATGGTCACGTGGGTGCCGTGCGAGGTCCTTGATGATGTCAGCCTCCACAATGCTGATCAGGCGATAAGCGGGCGGCAGGCTGGACCATGCACCGGGCAACTGATCTGCCAGGGCACCGCTTACCCCGAGCACCTCCTCCGTGATTCTTGCCATCATCATCGTGTGCCGAGACTCGTCTGCGATCTGAGTGCCGAGAAAGAGGAGGTCATCCTCGCCAGGACACGCGGCCAGGATTGGCCCGAGCAACTCCAGCCCAGTGTACTCGCCAACTAGGAACGTGTTCATGACCTGTGTCAGTCGGTCGCGCGTGACTGCAGGGATTCGACGCGTCCAATCCTGGCGGTCGAGTCCGAGCTCCACTTCTTGCGCAGACCACTGCTGGCGCTCCCAACGCCCGTACAGGCCACGCGCGTCAAGCTGTCTGGCTATCACAGCATCGGCATGACCAGCGGTTTCTGCCGTCGTAAGGAGCGGCATCGCGTCAAGTTGCGCCTCATCTAGCAGGAAAGTACTCCATCGCCCCATGGAAACTCCTTCGGGATGTAGACCCATAGTATCCCAACAGTTATGATCTTCGGAAGGAGAATGTTCGAGGCGTCTCGTGATCACCGGAGGGCAGATGGCCGCGAGATCGGATTCGTCATTGGCAGAGTATGCAGAGGTTCCTCTCATAGAGGGAAGGTCGAGCGAGCAAAAGCTGATCGCCACCATTGCCACAGAGCTGTCAATCCTGCTTGAGAGGCGCTATCGCGATTGTGCCGATATGGAGCCCGAACAGATACCTATCGTCATGGTCGTTGGCTCTTATGTGATGACACAAGTAAAATCGTTCATCGCTGCCGCGGAGTCGCGTGGGGTCAGGATGCTTCCATCCACGTCGCTAGGCCTTGAGCCCGTGCGGCTTCTCCAGCCGTTCGTCGCCCGTACCGGGTGGTGTGGCCCGTGCTACGCGATCAGCACGCCCGAGGCGGACGGACGCCAGGCAGCACGGTGGGCAGCAGCCATCGGAACGTCCGCTTTCGTCGTCACCGTACGACCCGTTGTCGGTCGGTACATGTTGTCTGTGTCGATGGCTAGGCCGGCATGACCCGTGGTTACGGCACGCTGACAATCGACCGAGAGCCTGTCGATTCAGTGATGTTGCGGAGGCTTGTCGACGACGCGACAGCGGCCGTCCCGAAAATGGGCGACGGCGAATGCCTTGCCTGCGCCTCCGACGACCCGCTCTCCGTCCTGGTGACCGTGCTGGCCGCCCGGAATCTGGCCCTGCCCGCTGTACTCGGCGACCGACCTTTCGACAGTGCACAAGCCACCCCGAAGGTCGGGACGAGACTGCTCGTTCGGTCGGGAGCTGTAGAGGCTTGCCGAACGCCAGATCCAAAAGGCCTCCCAGTCCCAGCCGACACCGCGGTCGTGTTCTGGACCTCAGGGACCTCCGGTGAACCCAAAGCCGTGTTGCACGGTGCAGAGGCCATGGAATACCAAGCGTCGGCCACCGCCGAGCAGCTGCACATCGGCAATAAAGACAGTCTCCTGTTGCCGTTGCCTCTCACCCATTCCTACGGGCACAGCGTGATGTCGACATGGCTACTCACAGGCGCCGCCCTTCATATCCAGCACGGTTTCCGAGCGGAGCCCATCGCTCGTGCCCTGACGACGGATCGAATGACCACCCTTGATGGCGTGCCGACCAGCTACTTACTACTCCTGCGAATGGCTCGCTCCGATCCTGGTCTGCGACGGGCGCTCGCATCGTTGAGGGTCCGCGGATGCGGAGGGGATCTTCTTCCGAGGTCGTTGGCTGAACGGTTCATTCTGGAGGTCGGTGTCCCCCTACATGACGGCTATGGGCTAACAGAAGCGGGCCCCAACGTGGCGATCGGCTCGCCCTCGCAACACAGACTCGGAACGGTCGGGAAACCCCTATCGGGCACTGAGGTGCGGATCGACCCTCAAGCTGGCGAGCTGCTGGTGCGGAGCCCCAGCCTCATGCTGGGTTACTTGGGCTCCCCGGGGGCCGGATTCACTGACGACGGCTGGCTGCTAACCGGAGACGCGGGTGCCATCGACTCAGACGGCTTCGTTCAGATCCTCGGCAGACGGAAGGAAACGATCATTGTTCACGGCGAGACCTTCCCTCCAGAGACACTCGAAGAGGCCATCGCTTCGTGTCCCGGCGTCGAGGCGTCGGGAGTAGTTGGCCTGCCAAGCGGACAGCCGAGGGGCGACCAGGTCATCGCCTTCGTGGAGGTTAACCCGACGTCACCAGCCTCCGAAGCCGCCAGGGCCTCTTCGGAAAGGGGCACCCGCACAGCGGCTCAACGTATCCGCGAAGCCTGCGCGACCGTTTTGCCGCCGCAGTTCGTACCTCGTCACGTCGTGGTGGTCTCAAAGATTCCTCGACTTCAGTCGCAGAAGGTGGACAGGCGTGCGCTGCGCAGGATGGCCCAAAAGATCGACAAGGGAGCTCTGACATGAGCGTCCGCCTTACCGGAATCGGCCTTGTCACCGGTTTTGGTCAGGGGGCCCACCGCTTCTGGAACGGCCTTCTGGAGACAGCCACCCTGCCAGTGCACGATGAACCCGACGTGGGCCCGTTCCCCATTCGAGGCATCAGGTACACGACACCGACCTCCCCCAAACGGCTGGTCATGCTCGATCTCGCACTCCGTGAAGCCCTCGCTGACGCCTCATTGGAAGCTGTGCCAGAGGACGCGCTTGTGATGCGGGTAGGCCAGGGACCGGAACCGGGATCGCCACCGAACGCCGCCGCTGCAGAGATGCTCGACATGTGGCCATGGCGGCATCCGCTGCTGCCCGCGTCGTGCGAGCAGATCCACCTCTCCCATGCATGCGCGTCCGCCGCCGTTGCTGTCGGATTCGCTCGCGACTGGCTTGCGGCTGACCTGGCCGAGATCGTGGTGGTGGCCGGAGTCTCCGCACTCAACGGCTACGAGAACCTCGGCATGCACGTCAGCCGTGCGCTGACAGCGGGATCGCCCTTGCCCTTCGACCGCGCGCGCTCGGGGATCGTACTTGGGGACGGCGCGGGCGTTCTCATTCTAGAAACAGTCCCGCACGCCGCACATAGGGGTGCGACATCAGACATCGAGGTGGCTGGGGCCGTCTCTCGGGTGGCCGCTGGCGATGCCTCCTCATCTGACCCCGATGTGGTCACTGACTGCACGCTCCGTGCCGTCCGACAGGCCGACCTCGCAACGGGGCCGGCCGGAACGCCGTACATCCATGCCCACGCAACCGGGACCGTCCAGGGCGATGCCGCAGAGATTGCGGGCCTGGAGGATCTAGCTGCTCGAATGGACTGGGACAATGTCCCAGTCAGTTCCCATAAGGGAGCGATTGGCCATCTAATGCATGCCTCGGCCTTTCCCGCCGTGGCAGCGGGCGTCTACACGATGCGCGAACGGCTGGCGCCCGGGACCTCCCGCCTCTCTGATCCTGAAAACACCCACCGACTACATCTGCTGGCCGATGCCGTTCCATGCAACGCGAGGTCAGTGCTGGTCACAAGTTTCGGGTTCGCCGGCAACAGCGCTGCACTGGTGCTCACACACCGACCTGAAGAGCAGCCCGGATGAGCCAGCCTCTCTCCGCCTCCGGTCGGCTGAGTTTCAGCCAACTCCTACGTCATCGTGGAGTGAGTCTTTTGCTTTCACACCGCGCCACTCCCGGATACGGCATACGGGGTGCTCCGATGGCGACGCCCTTGCCATCGAATGAACACAGGTCACAGGACAGGCACCTCGGGCAATCCAAAGACGGCCGGGTTGGTCTTAGCTTTTTCACGGAGATCGACGCTCGAGTCACCGACCCAAGGATGGAGCGGCCCGAAGAGTTCTGGATTCACGAAGTACATCAACGCCATACGCTCGGAAAGCCGATGATTTCGCACCTGGTGATCGAGAGCATTTATCGCTCCACCTGTGAGATCCGCGAGAACGGACGCCGGCATGACAAGCACCTTGCCCGGAGGTGTTTCCACCGGCACCGGAGAATCTTGGCCCGGGAATATCTCCAACCCTGGTCCGGTCGTATAGATCACGGTGAGCAGATGTCCATCCTCATGTCGATCCTGAAGAAGGTCACGATCCGACGATGCCATGTAATTGTTGAGCTGAAGGTAGGAAGCGGCCTTGAACGTGGGCGTGGCATCACTCCCAAAATGCCGTGCGAGGCCGTGGAACAGTTTCTCAAGGAAAGGGATGAGAACATCCCTCCAGCTAAGAAGTGCGCCCGTGAGAGGCATGATCTCGGCAGAGTTAGGGATGGTTCCCACACGATCCGACCAGAGCGCGAACCGCTCATTCAGATCGGGCCTTTCCGGAGATATCGAATACTCCTTCCCCATCGGGAGATATCCGAAATTCGGGTCCTCCGCAGAATACCGTGACTTAGCTTCGAGTGAGCGAGAGAAAAAGCTCCTTCCTTGCCGAAGCACTTCCGACAGAATGGCGGCGCCACTTGCGTCAAGGTCTAGCATTGAATAGCCGGACTCGATCAGGTCACGGCAAGCTTCATCTGCAGTCGTGGACACGAACACACACCCCTTAAGCTCGTTACCATAGCCCGTGCGGGACTGACGCGATAAGATATTAGTGATCAACGACGGGAAGGTCAATAGCATCTACCAAAGCCGCATGAGCGGCACGAGATAACATGGATGATACCTTAGGTCAAGAACTTTCTTTCGCCAACACAACCAGCATCTTAACCTGGACGATAAATGACTTTTCTGTGCCCTTTTTCAAGTAAGCAGTTCTTTGTGTACTCCTGCATGAGGTATCGCAGTGGGAATAAAAGATACGCTCGCGCTCCCGATCGAGACACTCGAGGTGAGCGCAAGTTCGTGGTCGGCCGCCCTCAGCCAGTGGACGGCCCATCGGATGCGGCGGTCGACATCGAACTCGCCCTCTAGTTGATTGGCCGAGAAGGACGACTATCGCTTTCATTTATGGCCTGAATTTAGACTTACCCAAAGGGGTCATGCGCGAATCGAGCAAGCACTCTACTGCGGATCCCCTGAAATACCTTCCGCCGAATACGCTGCACATCGGGCTGATCCCATATAATTTCATGTTGAACCTTGCGCGCCACGCCAGACCAATGCAAACTGGCCGCATAGGCTAGATCTTCACTGCCATCACACCAAGTACCAAACAAAAGAGGAGCATCATGTTCGCCGACATGGGACGACTCGTAATTTACGCAGAAGACAACCTTTCACCCGACGGAAAACTTCCATGGGCTCTCGTTCGCTACCGATCCTCTGACGTAGTCGCGGTTATCGACAGCACTCGAGCGGGAATGGACGTGGCCGACGCGCTCAAGATAGAGACCGATTACCGACTGGCCACATCACGCAACCTTTCCGAGGCATTGAATCGACAACCCAACACCTTCGTTATCGGATACTCACCGCTTCGCTCTGTCTTTCCAGATGAATGGCGCAAGGTCACTCTGGAAGCGATATCGGCAAGACTAAACATAGCCAATCCCCTACCTTACTACTTGACTAACGACAAGGAGATATCCGAAGCCGCAAGGGCCGCCGGTGTTCGGATTTGGGATGTCCGCAAGCCCCCTGGAGAAGAATACCTACCAACATATCAACCACACCGAACCGGCAGTCATGTTGTCCTAACGGTGGGATCAGACCAGACAGTCGGGAAAATGACTGCCGGTATCGAGCTGAATCAGCGCGCCATTGGTCGCCACCTCAATAGCGCTTTCCTGGCCACTGGTCAGACCGGCATGCTGGTGTCCGGCGATGGCCTGCCGGCGGACCAGGTAGTCACCGACTACCTGACTGGGCACGTCGAAAGATGGGTGCTGCAATACGTCCGGCAACATGACTTGATTTTCGTGGAAGGCCAAGGGGCTCTCAATGACCTGGCCACCAGTTCACTGAACTTGGGAATGATCCACGGAACTCTTCCCGATTCTATGATTTTCTGTCACCGCGCCGGCGCTACTGCGCCGCGACAGTATCCGCAGTGCAAGTTTCCTCCGCTCCGAGAACTCTTGGAAATGAACGAAACTGCAGCAAACTGGTTCCATCACACAAAATCCAGCAAAGTGGTCGGCATAACAGTGAACACTCAGGGCCTGTCACTGGATGAGGCGAAAGCCGAACTGGCACGCATCGAGGACGAAGTTGGGCTTCCGGCAACCGACGTAATTAGATTCGGCAGCACCTCGCTTCTCGACGCGGTCTTGGATAACGCCGCGGCGACTACAGGGACGCTGCGGGCGGCGGGCGGCGGAGCGTCGGCGTAGGCGGCCCCGAGCAGGGATGCAGGCAAGCGGCTGGCTCGGCGATGTCGGCGACGAGAGCCGTGAGCGGGGGCTGGTTGTGGCATCTGATCGCCGCGTCGATGAGAGGCCACACCGTTATCGCGGGATCAGCGTGGCCGACAGGATCCGGTATTTGCTCTGGTCGTCGATCGAGGCGTCGAGGGCAGTGGAGCACAGCAAGTAGCGATCTCTAGACTCGGCTGCCCGGGTCGTCAGGGTCAGCGAGTCCAGTTTGTCACCGGCTGCATTGAGGAGGCCTCCGGCACGGGTCGGTGGTGGCAACTGGTGGGAACTTGTGCTCTCCGCGTTGAAGCCGATTCGGTCGTCGGCGCTGACCAGCACGGTGAACATTGTGGACATCTCCGCGTGACCTGCGCTGCGTTTGGCCACGGTCGCGATGCGCTGTCGGGCGTCTTCTAGAGCGCTGTGCATCGCGGCTGTGAGGTCGTCGGGTGGCGTTGGGGGTGTCGAGGCCGGCGAGCGTGTCGCCTACGATCGCGGCCGCGAGTTCGCCGCCGATGGTAATGCCGGCTCGTTCGGCGACGGCGGTGAGCCAGGTTCCTGCGTGCATGGCGTCGGAGGCTGTCGGGTCAGCACCGGGATCGGTATGGACGGCGAAGGTGAAGGCCAATCTCAGTATGACGCTCCGGGTGGGATGAGCGATCGGGTCAGCGGTGTGGTTCTCGTTCTGGGCGCGGGTCGACCTGGGGTCTCGGTCTGCCTGACGAAGTCGGGCACAACATCTGAGCCAGGGGCGCGGCGTGAAATCGTGAGCCTGGGGAAGCCAAGGTCGTTCCGAGGGCGACCGACTCTTGGCAGTGGTCAGAGGTTTTGCCGTCAACCTCCCCGACGGCGTCATTTTGGTCGCCGGCCAGCGGCTCATGCCGGCCGTAGCACAAGAGCCCTGATCATCTGCCGATGATCAGGGCTCGAGATCATCTGCCGCTCATCTGCCATCGGGATCTAACGTGAGCAGGTGGACATCCCTGTAGGCGGTGTCCCCTGGCTGCGCTCCGCAGCACCCAGGGACGCCGCCCTGAGTCCGGCGATCACGTCTCGATCAGCCTGGAGGGTCGGCTGCCCGACTGGCTTCCCGGGTCGCGCCGAGCAGCTTGAGCAGGTCTGCGGTGGGCACTCGGTAGCAGGTACCGATGCGGAGGACCCGGCAGGGGAACTGGTCACGGCGGGCGAGGTCGTAGGCGTAGGTCCGTGAGAGGCCGAGGGCGCGGGCGGCGGTCATGATGTCGACGACGGTGGGGAGCTCGGGCAGATCCTTGTACTTGAGGGTTTCCACAGTGAACCTCCGGTAGGTGGAGTGGGCAGGGTGGCGGTGCCGAGCGCGACGGTCAGGTGAAGCACCAGCCGCCGTCGCAGGACGCGTCAGAGTCGTCGATGGGAAGCGGGTCTTCGAGTGGGACCACGGCGGAGAGCGGCGCGTTGTAGCGGGTCAGCCAGACAGGGTCGCGTTCCAGCATGCGGCGGCGGGCGTTGAGGGTGTCTTCCAGGTGGCACGCCTTGGCAAACAGGTCAGGCTGGTCGCGGCGCATGTCCTTCCATGTGTTCAGCCGGTGGAATGGGCACGTTATTGCGAATATGGAGTAACGATCTTGTTTGCTCGCCGGTGATTTGACCCGTCTGTTGGGCGTTTCGGCTGGTCGGGCATGATGTGGCTGTGTCTGAGATCGAGGATGGGCAGTGGATCGATCGGTTGTCGGCTCAACTGGTGGATGCTGAGCGGCCGGCCGAGGTCCTTCGCGTGGCAGGGGCCTGGCTGGCGGCGCGGATGGCGGCCGAGGGCTTCGCGTGGTTGAGGTCGCGGGGCACCCTGCAGCGCGTCGAGGGTGACCGGATGGAACAGATTCACCTGCAGAACTCGCGATCGAACCGAGCAGGTGAGCAAGTGATGTTCAACGTGGTGTTGAACGTCCGGGATCGGCGGCTGGCGGCTTGGCGCGGCGCCCATCCCGACTCTGCGTTGCGTGAGGGCAGCGATGACTGGGTGTGCGGTCACCCGCTCGGGTCGCTGGTGGATTCGATGTTCGGTGGTCACCTCGGCCTGACGCATCCCGTGCAGCGGCTGGAGCGGATGGAGGCGTTCGTCGGCAGGCTCCGGCAGGTGGCCATGCCGTGGTTCGACAGCACCGCCGACCCAAGTCGGCTGGTCACCGATGTTCCGGACCTGACGCTGGGCTTTGACACCTCCGACCTGCTCGAATGGTTGATCAGCCGTGATGAGCAGGGTCAGGCTCGTGCGCTCTTGGAACGCTGGATGGCTCTTTATCCGTCCAATCCGGCCGATTTCGAAGCGGGCTGTGAGCTCGCCCGCCGTGATGGAGAGCGGCCGCCTCCAGGGTGTGGCGAAGCTCCCGGCTGGACGGCGGTCAGGCTGGGCCTGCTGTAAGCCAGGTTCCTGGGCCAGGCGATAGGTAAAGGTGCCTGTCATGGCGTGCCTCCGGACAGGCTGTCGCGCAGTGTGGTGAGGGAGATGAAGGCGCTGTTGTTGCCGAGTTCGCTGGGCGTTGGGCCGCGGGAGTACGAACGTCGGCGAGGCGTTCGGCGAGGGCGCCGACTGCGTCGCGGTCGCCTTCGAGTGCCTGGCGCTCTTCGTCGGTGAGGTCGAGTTGTTCGAGCATCCCTTCGATGCCGTCCTTGACCGCTAGGAGTTGCCCGGCGTGGGACTGTTTGGGCAGGTAGAAGGGGCAACGGGCGCAGGCCAGGCGGTGCGGGCACTTGGCGAAGAAGTCGTAGGTGCAGTAGCCGTCGCCCAGGTCGTAGTACTTCCAGGGCTGTCCGTTGGCGGCAGCGCCGGACAGGATGGTGTCGCGGTCGATGAGGACTTCGATGGTGCGAACGTTGCGGGCGAAGTAGTCGGCCTTTCTGTAGGCGCTGGCGAGGGTGCGCTGCAGGATCGCGGCATAGTGGCGGGTGCTGGAGGGATGTTTGTGGCCGAGCCATTGCTGCAGGTCGGCGAGGGAGAGCGGTTCGCGGGCGTTGAGCAGCTGGGTGGCGATGGTGGCGCGGGCCCGGTGGCTGGTGAGCGCCCCGCGTGAATCGCTCTCGGGGATCCCGGCTTTGCGGCAGAGCGCGGGCAGCACTCGATCGTTGAGGTAGCTGGAGCCGATGAGCTGGCCGCGATGGCAGAACAGGTGCTGGCGGCGCTGACCGGTCTTGCGGTCGGCGATGTCAGGTTGGGGCGGACGGACGAGTTTCCAGGCTTCGATGACCTGGCCGACGACCGGGTCGACGGGCTTGGTGAATGGTCCGGAGGTCTTGTTGGCCGGTATGCGCAGCAGGCAGATCGGATAGGTCTCGCCGGTCTGGTCGTCGGTGCTCTCATCCCAGATGATGCAGTCGAGTTCCAGTCGGCGGATCTCGTCGATGCGGCAGCCTGCGAACAGCCAGACGCCGACCAGGGCACGCATCATTTCGATCGGGTAGTAGGTGGCCCGCCAGCCGGCCGATTTGGCTGCGGGGGTGCCGTAGGGCTTGAGATCTTCGCTGTTGAGGGTGAGGCCGGCGGCCATGAGCTTGGCCCAGGCGGCGTCGTCGATGATCCTGGGGTTCGGGCCGATCTGGGCGCGGCGGGACAGTGGCAGGCTGATCACCCGGCGGGGGTCGAACCTGGGGTGGATCCACTCCCACTCGATGAGGTCGCAGAAGAAACCCCGCAGGCTGTCGATCCGGTTGGCCATTCCCGAGACGCTGATCGGCTCGCCGAAGCGTAGTTTGTTGCGGTTGTGGCCAGCCCATTGTCCGATGGTGGCTTGGAGGGTGTCGGCGACGTACTCGGCGGCGATGTCGCGGGTCCAGGCGTCGGGGCTGAGCGCCTCGGGGTGTTTTTCGGCGGCCCAGCGACCGGCGATGAGCAGGACCGAGAACATCGTGCGGACCGTGCCGGGTTCGTGAGTGCAGAGCTTGCGCCAGCGTTGTGCCCATTCCAGCCATTCGGCCGGAACCGTGGCCAGCGTCTCCGGCTTGGGGCCGCGGTTGTGGTGATTGCTGGTGAGAGGGGCGCGGATGATGCCCCGGTCGGCCAGCACCCGTGAGATCTTGAACAGGCCGTGGCGACGGGATTTCTGATCGGTCCGGTAGTCGGCGATCAGTTCCCCCAGTTGCTCTTCGGTGATGTCGCTCAGATGCGGGCTTCTGCAGCTCAGCAGCAGGTCCATCAGCGCGTTGATGAGTCCCCGGGACAAGGAGTTCTCCGAGGACTTCCAGGTCAGCAGTGTCGACTGGACCTCTTCCAAGGCCGTGTCGACGGCGCCGGGACCGAACACCGTGTCCGCGAGTTTGCCCACGTGGGCGATCCCGGCGCGGCGGTGGAGCCGGTGGTGGCCGCCCAGCAGGTGGCCGTAGGCAACGATCTCGAATCGGCTCTGCTTGGCGGCAGGTCGGTCGCTGCAGGCCAGGTCGATCCAGACCTGCTCGTCCCATCCCCAGTAGGCGCGCTGTTGCCGATGGGTTTCGACCAGCACCAGGTTGCGCGCGATCACGGCGGTCTTCGGTGACCAGCCGGTGAACGCCTCCTCCAGCGGGTCGATCAGCCGTCGCAGTGGGATGCGGTCCTCGGCGGGCAGATGGATGTGGGCCAGGCCCGCGATTCGCTTCAAGGCCTGGCGTTCGGCGGCGGTCAGCTCGGCGGGCAGCCCGGTGACGTTCGTGCGGATCTGAGCGATCGACTCGGCGGTGACGGTCATGACTCCACCACCAATGCGGCCAGGAGCCTCTCGCGGTCGGCCTGGATCGACTTGCTGGCCTTTCGCAGCTTGGCGGCCAGTTCTCTGCCGCTCAGATGGATGTATCGGAGTGTCGTGGAAAGATCCCGATGCCCTGCGTACTGAGCGACCTGATCGATGGTCCAGTCCGCGCGGGCCAGGTCGGTGAGCCGCAGATGCCGGAAGGTATGCGTGGACAACCGTGGCACTCCGGCCGTCTTGGCAATGCCGGTCACGATCTTCGACCAGCTTGACGCACCCAGCGGCGCCCCGAAGTTGCGCCGTGACGCGCTCAGCAGCAGCCGACCATCGACCCGCCCCGCGATCAGGCGGCGCTCGGCGAGGTAGGCCATGAACATGCGCGAGCTGGCAGCGCCGAAACTGACCTCGCGGGAGCGCTTGGACTTGGTGGTCTCTGCGCGCAGGTGGATCAGCAAGTAGGCGGGCTCGAAATCGCCGATCTCCAGCTGGACGAGCTCTTCGCGACGCAGCGCGCCGTCATAGGCCAGTCCCACCATGAGCCGATTCCGCAGTGGCTGCGACTTCACAGCGCTCAGGATCTTCTGCCAGTCCCATTCATTGGGGATCCACGGTGCCTGCTCCACCCGGCGCACGAGCCCCTGCTTAGGGCGTCGTCCACGTCGGCCGGACTGGCCACGGCGGACCGGGTTGCGTTCCCGCAGCTCGTCCTCGACCAGGAACTCATAGAACGAGCGGACCGCGATCACACGCTGCTGAATCGTCGCGTTCGACAGCCCAGAGCCGGAGTCGAAGTGCACGAGCTTGGCCGCCCGCGGATTGGGCCGTTCGTGCATGTCTCCGACCCACGCCGCCACGACATCCGCGCGGACCGTCAACGGATCCGCGCCCACCAGGGCACAGAACCGCAGATGATCCTCGACCGCCCGCCCGTACGCCTCGACCGTGTTCGGCGCCCGCCCGATGTTCGCGGTGAACTGCAGCCACCGCCGAGCATGCTCATGCCCGGCCGCCAGGGGGAACTTGTCCCAGTTGATCGATGTCATGGGCGAAGAACTTAGATCACCCAGATTCCAAATAAGACAGAACCAGCAGGCGCTCTTGGGAGGTACCGGGAGGCCGGCTGACCGGATGATGCGGGGGCAGTCGGTACGGCGGATGCCCAGGTCGAGGAGCGGGTAGACGATCTGTTCGTAGGGTTCGCAGCGGCGATTGTTGGCGCGGTGGATCTCATCGACACTGATGCCGATGCCGATGGTGGCCGGGTTGGTGGCGCTGGCACCGTGGGCTTTGAGGTAGCGGCCGATGACTCGGATCTTGAAGTCGGCGGTGCAGCTGCGGGTGCCGGGTGCGCCGTTGCTCATGCGGACGGGGACGGGGATGGATCGCGAGCCTTCGCGCATGAGGCGGCCGTAGAGGGTTTCGGTGCTGCCATCGCGCTTGATCCGCGGTAGCAGGTGCAGGTCGATGTTGTGTTGGTGGGCGAATGGGAGTGCGTGGTCGTGGAGGTATTGGAGGGTGGCGGGGTGTTCGCTGTCGTCGCCGACGTTGGCGAACAGGAAGAGGTTGAAGTCGAGCTTGCCTTGGGCGGCGAGGACGAGGGCCGCGGTTGATTGCCAGCCGCCGCCGTAACTGAAGGCGCGGATCGGGCCGCACGAGATCGGGACTCTGGGAGGTTTCGGTCGGGCGTGGCGGGTCGGGTGGTGGTGGCGGGCTGCGGGGCGGTGGGCGTGGCGAGGAGGCTTGGCCGGGTTTTTGCTGTTGGTCATGGGAGCGCCTCGGGGTTATTGGTGCCGGTTGCGTGGGGTTGGGCGGGTGGCGCCGACGTATTGCCGTTGGCGGTAGGCGCTGCGGGCGAATTCGGCTTCGCGGACGACGTCGCCGGTCTGGGGTGCGTGGACCATGCGGCCGCGGCCGAGGTAGATGCCGACGTGGTGGATGGTGCGCGGGTTGCGCGGGTTGGTGGCGAAGAACAGCAGGTCGCCGGAGGCCAAGGCGTGGCGGGGTATGTGAGGGCCGTCGTCGTATTGGTCGGCGGCGACGCGGGCGATCATCACGCCGGCTTTGGCCCAGGCGTATTGGGTCAGGCCCGAGCAGTCGAAGCCTTTGATGTTCGCGCCGTGCTCGATGCCGTAGGTGGGTCCTGATGGACCACCGCCGCCCCAGGAATAGGGGGTGCCGCGCCATCTGAGAGCGGCACGGACGGCGACGGCACCGCGGCCGCTGGAGGTGGGGGCGGCGTAGCGGCCAGCTTGGGCCAGGACTTTGCGGACGTACCAGTCGGCGTGGTTGTAGCGCCAGATCGCTTGGTGGAGGTGCTTGCCGCCTTGACTTGCGTGGTTGGCGCATAGGTAGTTGGCGGCGCCGTGGATGGCGTCGGCTGGGTTGTAGCGGTTCTTGTGGCTGTCGTGGTTGCCGTCGGCTCCGTAGGCGGCCCAGGTGGCGGCCAGGAATTGCATGGGGCCGCCGGCTCCGGCGTGGTTTTCACCGGAGCGGATGCCGGGGAGTGGGGAGCGTCCGTGGTCGGACTCCACTTTGCCGATCGCGGCGAGTACCGCCCAGGGCAGGCTGGGGCAGGTCTGTGCGGCGTCGGTATACCAGCGCAGGTAGTCGGGCGGGATGTCGTCGCGGGCGTAGGCGGTGGGCGCGCCCGCGGATGTCGCGTCGGCGCTGGCGGTGTGGTTACCGCCTGCCAGCAGGGTGGCGAGGGCGAGGGGGTAGGCGAGCAGGCCGGCGGCGGCGACGCAGGCGGCGGCCTTCACCGGGGTTGATGCAGGGCCGCCGCCAGGCGATGGGGTGTGGGTCTGGTTCGGGGCGGTGGGCTAGTCGGCCGACGGGCTTGGTTGTTGGGCTCCGGTGCGGGCGCGGCGTTGGGCTCGGTAGCCGGCGCCCTTCTTTGTCGCTGGCTCTTCGGGCCGGTCGTTGGGTTGATCATCGGCGGTTACCCCTGGTTCTCGGTGGGGCTGCCGCAGCACCTGGCGGACCGCTTCCCAGGAGTACCGGAAGTCCTTGCCGGTCTTGAGCGCCGGGATCTGTCCCGCGTTGGCCATCCGGCGGACGGTCTGAGCGGACAGGCCGAGCTTGGCGGCGAGTTCGGCGGTGGTGAGCACGTCGGGGTCGCGGCCGGACTGCTCGGGCGTCGACTCGTCGGTCATGGCGGTGGCTCCTGGTGTGTGGTTCACGGTTCGCCTTCCCAGTGTGGTGGATGGGTGCTGCGGAAGCACGTTCTTCGGATGTGTGGATCCTGTTGAAGCTCTTTGACACTGCTTGCGCTCTGTAATTCTGCCACGTACCGTAAGCATCTCGCCACCCAGTGAGACGAAATCGGGGGATGATGGTGATTCAAGCTGGGAACATGCGGCTCCAGGCCCTGGTTGCGCGCCCGCGGGGTCGGCACACGCTGGTTCATTGCGCGAGTCAGGCGGACGCGCCCACCTCGATCCCTGCTCCGGTCGTCGTGGAGCTCGTGGTGATGGGTGCCCACGGCGGAGCCGGCACCACCACGCTGGCAAGGCTGCTGGGCCCGTCTTGGGACATGGGTTCCATCACGCGGCGACAGCCTGATCGCGCACCCTTCGTGACCCGAGGGCGCCCGTTGGTGCTGGCGTGCCGCAATACGCCAGCGGCAGCACGCGCTGCGACGGCGGCGATCGCGGCTCTTCGCCATGGCGGCCAGGAGGTGGCCGTCCTGGTCGTCGTGGGCGACGGCGGCCCCGAGCCTCGTGATGCAACGGCACGGTTCGCCTTGCTGGCCGACCGGACCGGAGGCCTGGTGCGAATGCCGTTCGTGACCTCGCTACGCCTCGTCGACGACCCCGTATCCGTTCGTCTCCCGGCGAAAGCACAAGCAGCCCTTGCCGCCGTCCATGACCTGACTCGTGGCCAGCTCAGGCCCTGATTCCAGACCCTTCAGCCACGCAACCACGCTCCTGGAGACCTCATGCCATTCCAGCCCTACGGCCTGCTCTTGCTCGTATTCGATCGTCTGCATCTGGAGCATGCAACGAAGCCGTCGGGGCAAGGCCCGGACGGACGGCGCATTCACGTCCTTGAGACTTCCCCTCCGTCCACGAGACCGGGCATCAAGATCCCTGACCCGCCTCCCAAGGCGCCGCCCGGCCTGGATCAGAAGATGGAGCTGCTGCTGAGCTGGGGCAAATACGCGGTTCTGATCTGCGGGCTGGCGGGGCTGTTCATCTGTTCCGCACAGATGGCCATCGGCCGCAAGAACCGCTCCACGTTCGCCGCCGACGGCGCGACCGGAGTCCCCTGGGTGCTGGGCGGGTTGAGTCTCGCCGTGACGGCTGCCTCAATCGTGGGGGTGTTCTTCAACCAATGAACCGGTACCGAACACCCCCAGGCGTCTCGCCTACCGGCTCCTCTGTTGTCCCTCTCCCCCGTCATCGGCGGCGACGCGCGTGTGCCACCCTCGCCGCTGCGACCGCGGTGTGTGGGGTCGTGGTGTACGCCGCGCTTCCCGACGGCGACCCTCCGTCGGAATCCGATCAGGTCCGGCCCGGCAATGCGGAACGCGCCGTGGCCGCGCGGCTGCAGATCGAGCCGCAGATCACGGTGGCCGACCTGGCTTGGCATGACTTCCATGGCATCGCTCTCCCCTCGTCCGCCGCTGACGGTCCACGGGAAAACAGCGGCGAGTTGGCCGCCGGTTTCTCCCAGACGCCGCGCGGAGCCTTGCTGGCCGCGGTCCACATCACCGGTCGCGCCAATTCGGTGTGGGGACCTCACGTCTTCGAGACGACGATCGCCCGCCAGATCGCCGGTCCAGACGCCGAAGCTCTCACCGAGTTGACTCGGCGAGCGCATCAGGAGGAAACCCGCCGCCGTGGTCTGCGTTACACGCAAGCGCTGCCGGCCATAGCGACCATCGAGGGATTCCGTTGGCTCGGCTACACGCCCGACGTCGCCGGCCTGGATCTGCTGTCGTCCACGCCGGGAGACAGCGATTCCAAGGTCAGAGCATCCACCAGGATCTGGTTGCGATGGCAGGCAACCGATAAGGGTGGCGACTGGAGCGTGATCGCACCGCCGAAGGGTGACTGGAGTCTCGCTGCCGTGCCGGTCACCTCGTCCGCCGGCTACACCACATTCGCGGCGAACGGGTGATCGCCGTGATGCTTCATCTCCCGCAGCGGCCGCCCTGTCCAGGCACGGCCGTTCTCGATCCGGCTTGTGTGCAGACCGTGGAAGGTGATGACGACGGCGGTCACCCGTTCGGCCCGCCGATGCCCGATCTACCGGCCGAGATCGGCGGCAATGTCCTGGAGGAGCTGGCCAAAGCCTTCCGCGACGCGGTCGGCTGGATGGTCTCCAAGACTGCATCCTGGTGGGTCCAGACTCCCCCGCCGGATCTGGAGCACGAGCCCGCTATCGGTCTGCTCCAGCACCTGACCCAGCCAATCACGATCGCGGTGGCGATGGCGGCAATGCTCATCGTCGCCGGGAAGATGACACTGACCCGCAAGGCCAATCCCTTGATCGACGCCGGACGTGGCCTGGTGGTCTTGGCGGTGGTGACGGCCATCGGCGCGGTCCTTCCCAACCAGCTGCTCCAATGGGGAGATCAATGGAGCCGATGGGTACTGGAGGCCTCAGCCGAAGGCGGCTTCGCCACCAAGATGGCCCTCATCACGGCACTGCCCGGCCAGATACCGGCCGTTCTGGTCATCTTGTTGAGTCTCGTCGCGCTCGTCGTCGGGATCATCCAGGCGTTCCTGATGCTCTTCCGCGGCGCCGCGCTCATCATCCTTGCCGGGGTACTGCCGCTGGCCGCCGCGGGCATGATCACTCCGGCGACCCAGCCGTGGTTCAAGAAGGTCACCGGATGGGGGCTGGCGCTGATCTTCTACCAACCGGCGGCGGCCGCGGTGTACGCGACCGCGTTCATCTTGATCGGCGATGGCCAGGGCATCCACTCGACGCTCATGGGATTCACCATGATGCTCGTCAGCCTGATCGCGTTCCCCGTCCTGTTGAAGTTCTTCACCTGGACCACGAGCCAAGCCGAGTCCGGTGGCTCCAACGGCATCTTGGGGACCGTGCTCAGCGGAGCCATGACGCTCGGCGCGCTGCGTTCCTATACCGCGTATGGCGGCTCCAACAACAGCCAGGACACCTCGGCCAGCGAGCATGCCAGCTATCTGCGTCAACAGCTCGGGGAGCAGCCTGGCGAGCAGCCATCAGCAGAGAACCCGCCCCACCTGCCCAACGGACAGGAAGAGCAGCAGTCAACAGTCCACTCCAACGACCAGGCCCCGAGCGCGGCGCAGTCGCAACCCACGGCGGAACCCACAGGAAGCGCCTTCGAGACGTCGGGCAACGGTGCACCGGGCGACCATGACGGCGGCCTTGGACAGTCATCGAGCGACCCAGCAGGCGAGCCGGTGGGGCCCACAGCCGCCAGTGCTTGGGATCACGAACGCCGTGAAGCATCACAACGCCCAGTCCGCTGGCTGGGCCAACCATCCGGATCGAACGACGGTGCAGGTGGCCCGACTGGCGCGGCCGGCGCTGAAGGAGGTGGCGGCGGTGGCGCATGAGAACCGAACATACGAGGTCCGCACGTACGGCGGATGGCGACGCCGCCGCGGCATCGGGCTGCTCGGCATGGACACGACCGCCACATTCGTCGCCCTTGGCGGCGCGATGTCGGTGATCCTGCTCGGGGCCTTCATTCCTGTGGCCTTGCTGGTGATCGGGCCACCGCTCATGGTCGCCGGAGCACTCTGCATGGTGCGGGTGTCTGGAGTGCCGATCGGACGTCTGGCTCTGGCCCGCTGCCGCTGGTGGTGGGGATCGATGCGGGGACGGACGCGCTACAGCGCCGGGGTGGTTGTCGACCATCCCAGAGCGTTCCAGTTGCCTGGCATCCTGGCTCCGTTGACGCTGCTGAGCGCCGAGGACGGTGCCGGTGGCAGGTACGGGATTGTGTGGGATCGCCGGACCGGGCGCCTCACCGCCACGTTGCGAGTGGTGCCGGCATCGACCTGGCTCGCGGACCGGACTGACGCCGACACATGGGTGGCCGCCTGGGGCCAATGGCTGGCCAGGCTCGGGCATCTCCCGGCCGTGTGCTGGGTGAGCGTGACGGTCGAGACCGCCCCCGAACCAGGCTCCACACTTGCCGACAACGTGAACCGTTCGATCGCGCCCGACGCACCGGCCACCGCCAAACACATTCTGAACGAACTGGTGTCCAGCGCTCCAGGAGCCGCCGCGGACGTGGACACCCGGGTTTCGATTACCTTCGATCCTCAGGCGTTTCCCACTTCACCACGTGACCTGACGATGGCGGCCGCAGAGGTCGGCCGTGCGCTGGACGGGCTGTCGTCCGCGCTGGGCGGCTGTGGGGTGAGCGTGCTCGGCCGGGCGAGCGCCGCAGAGATCGCCGGTACGGTCAGGACCGCGTTCGATCCGCCCGCCCGGGGCGAGGTCAACCGGCTGCTCAGCCGCGCCGGCGATACCGGCGAACTGCTCGCCTGGAGCGACGCCGGCCCCGTACACGCGATCGAGCACACCGGTCATTACGAGCACGACGGCGCCGTCAGTGTCTCGTGGGCCTGGCAGGAGCCGCCTCGTCAGAACGTGCACTCCGACGTCCTTGCGCGCCTGGTGAGCCCAGGCCCGTTTCCCAAACGGATCACGCTGCAGTACCAGGCGCTGCCGGCCGCAGCAGCAAGCCGAGTGCTCCAGCAGGAGGTGAACGCGGCGGCGTTCCGTGCTCAGTTCCGCCGCCGCACAGGCCGAGACGAAACTGCTCGCGACTCCTGGGACACCGCTCGCGCGCGCCAAGCAGCAGCCGAGGAAGCAATGGGTGCAGGCGTGTGTCTGGTGTCGCTCTACGCGACCGTCACCGTCACCGCCCCTGACGACCTCAGACGCGCAATCGCACACGTGGAAGCCGCCGCCGATACATCCCGGATCCGCCTACGCCGCCTTTGGGGCAGCCAAGCCGCAGGGTTCGCCACCACCCTGCCGTGCGGGATCTGTCCACCTGACCTGTCACGACGTGCCATTCACTGACGGAGCTCACCCCATGCCCCCAACTCGTCTTCCACTCAGCACCCGCTCAGCCTCGAAATCAATCGACGGAATCCGCGCCCAACCGCGTTCAAAAAGGGAGATCGCCGCTCGGCTCCAGTCAGTGGAGAACGAGGTGATGGCCCAGCCGCTGGCGCCTGCCCGGGGCTGGAAGCACCGCGGGGCAGGCCGTTCTGTGCACATTGAGCCAGCGCCGCAGTTTCAGGCCACCACCAGCCAGGCCTGCGGGCTCTATCCGTTCACCGCCGGATCGGGCACGCCCTCCGTGGGAACGCCGATCGGACGCCATCAACTGTGGGGCGAGGTCGTCTGCCTGGATCCCCTCGCATGGCTGCGCGCCGGCCTGGTCACCAACCCCGGCATGTTCGTCCTCGGCCAGCCCGGCACAGGCAAATCCACCCTGGTCAAACGGCTCGTCACCGGGGCCGTCGCAACGGGAACCACCCCGATCATCCTCGGGGACAGCAAACCCGACTACACCATGCTCGTTCAGCACCTCGGCGGCCAGGTCATCCGCGTCGGCCGCGGCCTGGACCGCATCAACCCGCTCGACTCAGGCCCGCTCGCCGCAGCACTCCGGCATCTCACCGGAGGTGAAGGAACCACACTGCGCTGGGAGGTCAGATCTCGGCGACTGTCGCTGCTGATGGCTCTGGCCACCCTCATCCGCGAAGCGCGCATCACCAACGCCGAAGAAGTCGTGCTCGGCCGCGCCATCGACCTCCTCGACGACCGCCTAAATCGCGATCCCACCATCCCCGACGTACTGCAGGTGCTGGAGGAAGGACCCAGCGAGCTCCGGACAGCAGCCCGCACCGACAACGACGACGCCTACCGGCGGCAGACCCGTGAACTCGTCTTCACCCTCGACCTACTGCTGACAGGGTCCCTGGCCGGAGTGTTCGACTCCCCCACCAGCCGCCCCCTTGAGCTGGATGCGCCCGCGATCAGTGTCGACATCTCGACCGTCGGCGCAGCCGGAGACAAGCTGCTGACAGCGGCCATGTTGTGCACCTGGGCGTACGCGTTCGCGATGGTCGACGCCTCCGCCGCCCTCGCCGACCTAGGAACAGGCCCACGCCGTTCCTACCTCGGAGTCATGGACGAACTCTGGCGAGCACTCCGCGGAGCCCCCGGCCTCGTCGAACACGCCGATGCCCTCACCCGGCTCAACCGCGCCAAGGGCATGGCGTCCATCATGATCACCCATTCGCTCGCCGACCTGGACGCCCTGGCCACCGAGGAAGACCGGGCCAAGGCCCGCGGATTCGCCGAACGCTCAGCGATCACCGTCCTGGCCGGGCTCCCGCCCCGGGAGCTGGCCCGCATCGGCGAGATCGTCCCGCTCACCGGCCCCGAAAAGCACCTGGTCACCTCCTGGTCCGCGCCGGACTCATGGCAACCCGACGCCCGCCATCCCGGCCGCGGCAAGTACCTGATCAAGACCGGCGAACGCCTCGGGATCCCCGTAGAGCTATCCCTCGTCGGGGTTGAGACAACTCTCTACGACACCGACCAAGCCATCCGCGCCCTGTAGACGAGCTCGCATCCCCGCGAGCCCATCACATCCGCATCAGATCATCGACCAGTCACATCCGGCTCCAAGAAAGGACGCGTCCATGAACGACCACGTCAACGCCTGGAGGAACCATGTCCACGTCCCGCAGCCTGACCGCGCCCGGCGCGACCCTTACGACCACGAGCGCCGGGGCCCACGGTCCTCGTCCCGAGCATGACTCCCTCACCGCCGAGCCCTCCGAAGGTCAGCGCCCCCTGCGACCGAGCCCGAGCTATGAGTCGCACCGGGTGACCAGTCGATCCGGCGTCTCATGGATCCGCTGCCGCTTCGGCCTCGGGCAGGGGACGGCCGACGGCCGGAACGCCAAGGGACGGTCATGACCAGAGCTTTGGGGCCACGTGCATCGATCTGGCATACCGGTGCCGCCGGAGGCTGGATGATCCTGACGAGCTGCTGGGCACCTGTCGGCGGTCTGTGGCTGGTCTGGGCCGCCGCGAGGCTCGCCGCTGCATTGACCGGTGGGCGCGTCATGCCGTTCGGCGCACGGTTCGCAGTCGCAGCGGGACGAGGCGAGACCGAACTCCTATGGCCAGGCACACCGACCCCGCTCGTCCTATTCATCGTGGCGGTAGTCGTGACAGCCGCTGCGGTGGCGGTCTGGCTGGTGTGGCAGCGCGTTGTCCGACGGCTCCTGCGGCCGGGAGATCCTGTGGCCGCGCTCGCTCACAACCCGTCCCTGGCCTCACTGCACCACCAGTCGACAGCCAAGCGCGCGCGGGCGCTACGCCCCTCCCTCGCCGAGCGCGCTACCGCCGAAAGGCTGCCCGATGCAGAGGTGGGTCTGGTGCTCGGGGATGCTCTGGAACGAGGTGGACGTACGGGGAAGACGCTGTTCACGTCCTGGGAGGACACGGTCGTCGCGTTCATGGCGCCCCGTTCCGGCAAGACCACAACTCAGTCGATTCCGCACGTGCTTTCGGCGCCTGGTCCGGTCATCGCCACCAGCAACAAGGCCGATCTGTGGGCTGCGATCTCCGCTCTCCGCGCGTCCAAGACCGGCGGAAGGATCTGGCTCTTCGACCCCCAGCACATCACCTATCAGCTGCAGGAATGGTGGTGGAACCCGCTCGGACGCCTGACCACCGTCGAAGACGCTCATCGCCTCGCCGGCCACTTCGTCCTCACCGTCGACGACGGACAGAAGAAGGACCTCTGGGGCCCGGCAGCACAAGATCTACTCTGTGCGCTCTTCCTGGCCGCCGCTGCGTCCGGGCGGACTCTGCACCACGTCGCTCACTGGCTGGACGAACCGGCCGTTCCCACTCCGATCGAGCTGCTCGAACAGGCGGGCTTCACGCTGATGGCGTCCTCGCTCAAGGGCACGCAGAACGGCGCGGTGGAAACACGTGACGGCATCTACCAAACGGCTCGTACCGCAGCCAAGTGCCTCCGAGACGAGGAGATCCTGGCCTGGGTCACTCCCCACACCGGCCTCCGGTCGTTCGACCCGGACGAGTTCGCTGGCTCGCTCGACACGCTCTATCTGCTCTCCAAGTCGTTGTCGGCCGCCGCTCCGCTCATCGCGGCGCTCACCGACACGACGATGCGGGCCGCTGAACGTCGAGCCGAGCAACATGGCGGTCGCCTCGATCCGCCCCTCGTGGTGGCTCTCGACGAGGCCGCCAACATCTGTCGCATCGCCGATCTCCCGCAGCTCTACAGTCATCTGGGGTCACGCGGCATTGTCCCGGTAACGATCTTGCAGTCCTACGAACAAGGCGTGACCGTGTGGGGCGAGCCCGGGATGGCAGCGCTCTGGGGCGCAGCGACCCGGAAGGTCATCGGAGCCGGCATCGACTCACCGCGCCTCGTCCGCGACCTGGCCACCCTGGTCGGACAGCACGACGTTCCCGTCCGGTCCATCACCTACGGCGACGGGCGGGCCACCGAACAGATCTCCCTCCGTCGCCAAGAGGTTCTCGAAGCCGCCGATATCCGCGCCCTTCCCGCAGGCACCGCTCTGCTGCTCGCCACCGGTACCAAGCCCGCGCTCATCCGCCTCAAACCTTGGTACCTGGGACCGCACGCCGACATGATCACGGCCGCCGCCAAGGCCGCCGGTACCGCCATAGCCGAAGCTGCTCGACGCCGCCGCGACCGCGGCCAGGAGATCGACGGCCTGGACGAAGGCGACAGCGGCCTTTGGCAGGACTATCGCCTCTGAGTTGGCGTCTACCCGACGCCACCAGCCAACCGACGTAATCACCCCACCGTGCCGTTCACAAGAAGGGACGCCCCAGACCATGAACGTCTCATCAGTGGAGATCCAGCCTCATGTCTCAGCCCACATCCCGTCACGCCTCGAAGCCCACCGTCACCGACGACATCGACTCCATCGCTGCTGAGCGACCAAAAGCCGACATCACCAGCACGAGCGTCTCGGGTAGCTCCGTCGCCGTCATCGGCACCAGCGCATCCCGCGATGAGGTTCAGGACGCTCCGGAGGAGGCCCCCGACGAGCCCCAGCCCTGCTTCCCCTCAGTCGAAGCCTGGGTGACCGGCCACTTCGTGCTGATGTATCGCCGCACGTTGGGCGGCGAGTTCCGCTGGTGCAGCCAGTGGTGGCAGCACGCCGAAGCGATCTCCCGTCTAACAGCGCTCTGGTACGCGTGGGAGGCCATGCGTCTCCAGGGCGCCACCGGCATAGGCCTCTGGCACCGCGACCATCTGGACCACCAGCTTCCCATCCTCCTTGGCGCCCGCGGTCCCTTCTACCAGTGCACGGAACACCAGCACCTAGAACCGCATCAGGCCATCACCCAGCCCGCCCCGCCTGGCTGGTGGAGCGACGGCCCACACAGCGATCTCGCGAACGCACCCATGGACCACAACAGCGGCAAGCCATCACAGGCGGCCGCAGATCATGCGGCATGTCGTCCTAATCCTCCGGCGCCTACCAACACGGTCCAAGGCTCGAGTGACGACCAGTAGCAACACCTCGCGGCGCTAGTCCTGCACTCCCTCTGCGCGCCCCCATGGGCTCGCGGGCACCCGATCCCAGCTTTCCTTCGCTCCTTCATGGAGGGCGCATGCCTGATGACGATGACGCGATCTTCACCGATCCGGCGGTGCTGGCGAGCCACGGTGCCGCCGTCATGGACCACTACCAGCGGAACTACGACGATCTCGACCATCGCACCAGCACCGACGACGCGAGCGAAGGACTCTCGTTCCTGCTCGCCGACCTGATGCACTACGCCGAGAGCCGGGGCGTTGACTTCGAGGGTGCACTCAAGGACGCCCGGCTCGGATACGCCGACGAACGCCTCGGACCCGGCGAGTTCGTGATCTCGTCCACCGTCCAAGTCACCGGAACGCGCGCAGCCGAACGTGAGGCGACAGGCCGAGCGACAAAGGGACAGGTAACCGGCTACCTCACGCAGCCTGAAGGCGGCCAGACGATCTATCACGTGGCGTTCCTAGGCGAGGTGAACAGCCACCAGATCCCCCCCGATGCGCTGCGGTCGGCACCACCATTCCCTCAGGTGCCGACTCTCGCTGGCCCCGTCACCACCATGCTCGATGCCGAGGCCGCCTTGGTGGACACGACCTTGCGCATCGAGCTGAGCGACGCGCCAGGCTCGACGCTCCGACTCCAGGACATCCGCGACCATCGAGTCCTGATCACCGCTCTCTGCGACTGGACCGGCCTCGGCCCCGCCCAGATCTCCAGGCTGCTACGGCCACGCGTGAACGCCAAGCTCCGTGCGTCCGGTCCAGACCCAGAGATGCCAACGACCTCACAGGACGCCACTGCTCCGGCCCAGCTCGCGGCCAAGGACTTCCCGGTGTCTCTGCACACTGCCGGTGCTGCCGAACCTCATAACGCCAACCATCCGGCCGCCCCATCACCATCTCGCGATCGACCTGCCGCAAACCCCAAGAACCACCGCTGACGGCTGGCATTCAGCGCGAAGCGTCACCGCTTCCTGCACGACCCTCATCCCACAATTCAGGAGAACCATGCTGCCGGAGACCATCGACCGCACCATCGAGGACCTCTCCGCCCCCGTGTCGATGCCATGGCGGCTCGCTCTCATCGATCACGCCCTGCAAGTAACGGACGCAGGTCTTCGCGAACTGGCGTTACTGCAACTGCTGGACCCTTCACCGGACTGGACCGCCATCCGCCGTCACTGCGGCACAACGCGCAAGCTGCTGGCCCGCGCTCCCTCGCGTCAGCCCGTGGTGTGGTCCCCACCGGCACGCGATCTAGAGCTGCCGTCTCCGGCGGTCTCTTGCACCATCGACATGCTCACCGAGCTGTCGAGCGCCTTGGCGCTGGCCCTGGTGAGCACAGCCGAAGACGCCACGAACCCGGTCGACGAGATCTGCTGCCGCTCCGCAGCCCTGACCGGGGCAGCTCTGCACACAGCCCTGCTCAACTTGCCCAAGGCGTCCGTTCGATCACACGACTCCTGAGCACTCGAAAACAGTCAGCTCGAAGTTTGTTGCTTTTAGTTGACGGCCTGCTCTTCGGCAATCAGACTAGGAGTCAGCAACTTTAGTAGATGGCAACGACCGAAGTTGCTCAAGACTCCGAGGATGCCTTCCCCCTCCCTAAGGAGGTCGCCCTTGTTCGACTACATCGCGTACGTGACACGGCAGATCCAATCCGCCAACCGGATACCCGCGCTGATCACCGCAGCGTTCGTCGGCCTAGAACTGACCGAACGAGCTGCCACCGTCCTGCTGGAGAACGCGCCTGAGGAAGCCGTCGATGCCTATCGGTCCGCGCTCACCGAAGCCACACACGCGTGGTGGGCACTGTCACATGCGCCCTCGCTGGCCTGGCCGGACGACCCAGACGCCGACTATGTCGCACCCCACGAACTGGCCGTCGCACTACGCGACCTGGTCCATGTCGTGACCGACGCTCTTCACGGGGTCGCAGCTCAGTCCATCGCGCAGGCCGACCGCACCGCCTGCCTGATCGCCGCCTCCCACGCAGTACGCATCCACGAAGCACTGTCGCGGCCGAACGGACTGGGCTCCAGCAGCAAGGAGTCCGACGCGTGACCAACAGCGAGGCCACCGATCCGGCCACCATCCGCCGCGTCACCAATGCGGCGAGGGCCATTGCCATCTACGAACTGGTCACCTTCCCAGGCCAGCCCTCCAATCTCTCCGGCGACAGCGAAGACGCCAAAGCGCTGCTCGGTTCCCTCCTTTGCGACCTCGAGCATTACGCCGACGCACTCGGCATCGACTTCACCGAAGCAGCGAAGGCAGGCCGAGCCGCACACGCCGACGAGATCGCCGAAACTCAACGGTTCCATCCAGGCGACGAGGTCAAGCTGCGCCGACCAGGCGGCGCATGCGGCACCATTACCGGCTTTCAGTGCGAACCTGGTGACGAGCCGACCTTCATCGTCGAGATCCCTGGCCGCGCGTACCTCCTGATGGAACAGAGCGTCCACCTCGAGCCGGCACCACCGTTCCCAACCGTGACAACGCGGCTGGGCGAGGTGATGCGCGCCGACCAAGCGGACAAGATGCTTCTCAAGCTGGCGATCCGTAGCCCCCGCACCGGAGCCGACGCCATCACCCGGCAGGAGTGCGGCAAACTCCTGGACGCCCTGAGCTCCTGGAGCGGAACTCCCAGGCATCAACTCCTGGCAGTCCTCGGCCCCGGCCTGGCAGACCGCATCGCCACAGAGCCCTGGGCAGACACCACAAGCCAGGGGGCACGAGCGAACATCCACAACAACGACGTCGCAGCGGCCCTCTCACCATCAACGAACGACTCCACCAAGACGTCCTCACGGCTGGCCGCACTCGACTTCCCTCACGACATCGCCGAGGTCGTTTCAAGCTCCCCCAAGCCCGACGCCCTCCCCCGACTTCACGCCACAGAGAACCGAGCCCCATCACGAGCAATAACAACATCCCAGCATGCCTGATCAGGAGGGCAGCACATGACCCGCCAACGCACATTCAGACAGCCCCAGATCGCCGACCTACTCGAAACGGCGCACCGCGACCTCACCCAAGCCGTCTCAGCGATCTCCCCACTGCTCGCCTCCGCCGAGGGCTACCTGAGCTGGGGATCTGCCCAATGCGAGGCAACACTGGCCCGCGACGCCGTCCGCAGAGCCCCCTCGTTGCCCGCCGAATCCTCAGTGCCCCAAGACGACCAATCGACCACGAGCCCGGCCACCGGATCGTTGGCAATGCGCCTGCGCTCGGTGGCCACCACCACCGAGCGAACCCTCTTGCGGGCGGCTGACATCGCAAGCGACGTCGATGACACACTCGCCTGCCTGACCGCCGCGCTGCACTGCGCCCGGCTCCGCGACGCCCTGCGGTAACCGCCCCGTGGCCACCTTCGGGGACCTGCTCTCAGTGGCGGACGCTCACCGAGACCGCCTGCTGAAGATGCTGAACGAGCCGGGCATCGCCCAAGCCGCACAACACCCGACCACGCTCCTACAACTCCACCGCCTGACCCGCGTTCTCCTGCGCTACACCGACCAGGCCGCCACCGGATTCCACACCCGCGATGACCAGCCCGGCCTCCGGACCGCCACCCGACACACGAGCGACCTCCTCAACCAGGCACAACAACACCTGAGCTCCCATCTCCAGGACCACCCCGACCGCACAGCGGAACCCGACCATCCGAGCCTCGCCGACTGCGTCCGCGCCACGACCCTGGCCCTGGGCTGCGGCCTCGACCTACTCACCTCCCACATCCCTGAATCACCGAAGAACTCCCCCACCACGACCGACAACGCCTCGGTCGTAGCTGCAGGCGATACTGCCCGCTGGCTGATGCACACGACCAGTACGCATGCCGCTGCGGCAGGTCATCTCGCCCTGCGAGCCGGACCAGCTCAACACCCAGCCGGACGAGCACTCCTGAAGGCCGCACTCATCTCTCAAGTGTTCGGGAACGCCAACGCCACACCAGCCAGCGCACTAGCCCTGAACCGGGTACCAGATCGGCTGGGGCCCACGGGCTGCGAAACCCTCACCGAGACTGCTGCTGGCATCGACGCCAGCACGCGCCGACTGCGCGCCGCCGAAGCCACGCAAACCGTCACCACCTGGCGCTATCTGACCCACACAGCCGCCATCACCTGCCACATCAGCGATCGCCTGGCTCACCGACTCGCACTCCGCCTCAACGAGCTCGGCGAAACCGAAGCCGCCATAAAACTGCAAGCCGCGACCAAGCCCCTCAGCAACTTGACCCAGTACTGGCGGCCCACAGTCCGCACATGGGCCGAACTCAGCCCCCACGCCGACCCGCCTTCCACCGGCCCAGCCGTCGACGCGAGCGACCTGATCATCAGAATCGGACGACTCACCTTCGACGACTCCGAATGGACACCCGGACACAGATCGACCAGGCGAGTCCGCCCACTTCACCGACTGGCCGCCGACCCCACCGAGGCAAGCCTGACTGGCACGGCGCTACTGAAGGCCGTAGAAGCAAGCCTGATCATCACCGACCAACACTACGCAGCGGTCAACGACATCGCCGCGCTCGGCAGCCTGCGTTCACGCGCGCGCGGCTCGCCAGCCCACAACCACCGCACCCCTGTCGTCGCACACCAGCTACTCGCCCGCTACGAGCAACTCCAACATCTCGGCCGAACCGCCGTCATGGAACTCGGAGCCGCCCTCCTCCAGATCACCGCCCAGACACCAGCCACCACAGCCGGGATCTCCTTGATCGTGCGCCGCTCCGCCAGTTCCTCCCGGCCCACCGCACACACCATCAGCGACTTCCCATGCTCCATCAAAGAACTGCTCTCGGACGGCCGATCCATCAGATCACCAACCCCACGACATGGCCTCTCACCTGCCCCGGCTCCACTACGCAGAGCCCAACCCTGACCACGACCGGGAAGAAAGGTCGCCAACCACGTGAACCACGACGACCAGACAGAGGATGACCTCAACCTCTCCCAGCACCTAGAACGCGACATCAACGGTCTCAGCCAGATCTTCACCGCCATGCGCGCACTGGAGCTCACCCACGTCATCGACCCTCGAGACCGAGATCCGGCCGACTACAAGATGCTCGTGGACGACATGACAGCAACCCTGCGGCACCTGACTCGAACCCTGCTCGCCGCGAAGCACCAGGGCAGTCACCCCGTCGTCGTCTCCACCCACGACTTCCCTCCCGACGGCGCCATCCCGATCGGCGAGGTCACGCCCAGGCAAACGATCAAGCATCCCTCCACCGCTCCCGCCCCTGGCACTCGACAACAAGGCACCAAGCCACCGACCTAAGTTGGCCAGTGAGCGCTCAAGACGGCTGATTGGGAGACCCTCGCAGATGTCGTCGAAGAACGACATCTCTGGACCAGGGTGTAGCGGTACCGCGGTGGCGGATCGCTGGTCACGCGAGGGTGACGTGCATGCGGCCCTTAGCCAGAACATCGAGGACCTCGACGAACACGTCGAAGGGCCAGCCCTCGGGCTCAGGGCTTTGGACAGGTGCTCGCGTGCGGTCTCCGCGTCCCGCCAGAGCAGAGTTGCGGGGCCGGTGTAGCCGAACGAGCCGCCCAGGCAGTCGTCGAGGGCGTCCAGGTCGGCGCCGAAGTAGCCGCTCGGCCCGTTCACCGCCTCAGCAAGCGCCAGGTAGAGGCCCGGCTCGTCATTGTTGGACCGACCGTCGAGTTCGTAGGCATGCCCAGTCGGCCGGGCTCGGTGGGTGCGCCAGCAGCCTCGCTCTCGGACGAGGTCGAGCCAGACTTTGCGATGCCGGGTGTCGAGGCCGGCCCAGGTGCCCAGGGTGTCCGGCGGACCGGTGAACCAGCGCTCCCAGATCGACCGCGCGTGTTCGGGGACGGGTTCGAACTGGCCCCGGTCAAGCTCAAGGTCGATCAGCCCTGCCCCGGGCCAGGCACTGACCTTGGTCCACCACCAACGAACGGTGAGCAACTCGCCCCGGTGATCCCATATCTTCAGTGCGACCTCCTCCAAATCCAGCGCCCGCCGGGTGCCCTTCATCAGCGCCGCCCACAACCGATCACTCTGGGCGAACCCCCGCAGAACGAGCGGGCGTGCCACCCGCTCGGGTGGCACGATGCGGGTGAACTCCCGGCAGGACCCAGCCACCGGTGCCCGTCGTGCACCCGGACGGAACCGCAATGCCCCTCGGGCGGCTCCAGATAACCGTCCAGGCCGGTGAGCACGAGACCAGTTGCCCCAGGGAGATTCCGAGCCCTCCACGTCCTCCAGCAACCACGCCTCAGCCTCGCCCTGCCGGGCGGCCGCTTTACTCCTGGCCGTCGTTGGTCAGGGCCGCGGCCAGTTGAGTTTGAGGGTCTGAGTGGGAGACTCCCCAAAGCGCTGGCGGTAGTGTGCGCCGAAGCGGCTCAGGTGCAGGTAGCCGGCCTCGGCGGCGATGCGGCTGATGGTGTCCGGGCCTGGGCGTGCCTGCCGCAGGGCGTCGCGCGCATGGTCGAGGCGGACTCCGCGCAGGAGTTGGGTTGGAGTCACGCCCCATCGGTCGCGGCAGATGACTTGGAGTTGGCGGATGCCGATGCCGGCGGCCGCAGCCATGTCGCTGACACCGATTGGCCGGTGATAGTTGGCATCGACCCAGTCGCGGATGATATCCGCCAGGTGATGTGGGGCGCGGCGCGGTGCTCGGGCGAGCTGACCTGTGGCGGTGTGCGGTAGGCAGAGCAGGATGGCGGTGAGCAGGGATTCTTCCAGGCTGCGGGCTGCCAGCGGGTGGAGGGCGCCGGTTGCGGCTTGATCGAGTACGCCGCAGACATGCCGCCAGGTTTGTTCGACGATCCGCGACGGCGCCAGACCTGGCTGGCCCGAGCTGTGAAAACGCAGAGGCTGGCCGGGCTCATCTTCCAGATAGGCGGTGAGGTAGTCCGACAGACGTCCGGTGCTGGTAGCGATGACCAGGCACCCGTGCTCCGGATGTGGTGTCATGCGCATCGCCTCGTCGTGGGAAAGGACCAGGCTGATGTCAGCGACGTCGTGGGTTTTGCGGCGTCGATACTCGACTCCCATTGGCGCCATCGGTGCGCACATGGCGAACTCGCCCTCGGTCGGCGGGGTGTCCACGATGACGCCGCCCCCTCCGTAGCGCACCCACACCAGACTGACCGCGCCGACGGTAGCGGCATTGACAATGCCGTCCAACGGTGCTTGAGGCTCCAGAGGCTGGAGGTCGTGGCCAACGGCGAAGGGTTCCACCTCATCGTGGAGTTCGGTGATGTCCGTGCTAGCGATTCGACGATGATTCGACAACGGCGGGATCGGCGTTGGTGCTGGTGAGCCCAGCAGGCCCGCCGTGCTCAGCTGGGCTGCGGGGGCGGCCTGGATGCCTTCGGACACTTCGCTGCTGTGAGATCGAGTCATGGTGATGAGGCGATGTCAGGGCCGGTGTGGATACGGCGGGTTTGGAGTCTGGGCATGACCTCGGCCGCGAAGTAGCCGAGGTCGTCGGTGTAGTTCAGAAAGGACAGGG
This sequence comes from Spirillospora sp. NPDC048911, assembly GCF_043198015.1. Classification (NCBI taxonomy): domain Bacteria; kingdom Bacillati; phylum Actinomycetota; class Actinomycetes; order Streptosporangiales; family Thermomonosporaceae; genus Spirillospora; species Spirillospora sp. NPDC048911. The sequence continues at coordinate 221,625 of NZ_JBICUD010000013.1, forward strand.
CGATGCCGTCGAAACCGGCGGCGGCGAAGGCCGCGATCTGGTCAGCGACGTCGTCGGGGTCACCGACCAGAGGGCAGCTGCCGTGTCCGGCGGCGAAGCGGCCTCGGTAGGTCTGCAACATCTGGGGAGTGAACGATTGTGCGTGCAGGCCTTGGAGCCGCATCACCTCGTCGACGGCCGGCCAGTCGGCGTGCTCATCGGAGTAGTAGGCCAGGAACTCCTCAGCCTGTCGGCGGGTGGGACGGCAGACCACGTGGCCCAGGGTGTACACGCCGACCGTCCGTCCTTGGGTGGCGGCCTCTTCACGGATTGCGGTAACGACAGCGGCACCGTCTTGAGGGCCGCCGACGACGGTGAAGGCGCGGTCGGCGTTGCGGGCGGCGAAGGAACGCCCTTGAGGGGAGGACCCGGCGTTAATGATGGGGATACTGTGGCCGTTATAGGGTTTGGGATTTCCGATCACGCGTTTGAGCTGGAAGAAGCGGCCGTCGTGATCGAAGGGTTCAGCGCTGGACCAGATCCGTTTGACGATGTCCCACCATTCCTGTGCCAGAGCATAGCGGCTGTCGTGATCGTCGGGCAGGGAAAGACCGAGCATCTGATACTCAGGTGCGTGCCAGCCTGCGACGATGTTGAGGCCGACTCGTCCGCCGCTGACGTGGTCGGCGGTGGCCAATTGCTTGGCTGCGACCACGGGGTGGTGGAAGGCGGTGTGCACGGTGGTGAAGATCCGAAGCCGGCGTGTATGGGCCAGCAGTCCGGTAGCCCATGTCAGCGGGTCTAGAACACTGTGGTGGAAGTCGGTGTGCGGGCCCCAATCGGTCCACCGAGCGACAGGCAACAGGAAGTCGATGCCGACCTCATCGGCCAACCGTCCCAGACGCAGATTGTTGTCCCAGGTCGCTCGCCACCGTTCGGGCACGGTGGTGATCGCCAGGCCGGATTCGGTGTTGGGAGAGAACAAACCTAGCTGAAATACCATTGCCGTCCTCGCCTTCATCCACACTGCCCGCATGCCGAAGCCTATGGCTCCAGTATCGGTGGGTATAGCTGCCGAGGGCAATCGGTCACAAGTCGCAGAAGGGCTCGTCCCTAGCTTCGGGGAACGTTGAGCGGGACTGCGTTGACATGGGTTGCGGCCATGGCACCGGCAACGACGCTGCGATCGGATGGTCACCGCTCAACTTCCAACTATCAGTAAAGATCCGAGGTGGTGGCGTGGCGATGGACTGTCTGAACGATCTCCATCCGGTGCATGGCTTGGAGATACGGCGTAAATACTGATCCGGTTCTGCGAGCCGTCGGCCGATGCGATCTGGCGGGCGAGCAGCAGTGTGACCTCGGCGAGGTGGACCCCGCACGATTGCTCGCCCTCTCCTCGGCCGGTCAGCCCAAGTTCTTGATTCGGTTCTATCCGTAATTCGAATGTCGGCCAGCGGTGACAATCTGGTGCGGCACATGTGCAGCGCGGGATCTGCACTTGGACGGAGTAGCCTAGGTGTATCATGTGTCATTCCCTAAGGTCAGCCATGAACGGTACCGGTTCTCGCCGCCGGAGGGTTGCGACGGCCCAAGCGAAGTCAGGTCGAGGATCGACGAGATCTTGTAGGTGCGATGTGCCTGGGCTTTGAAGCTGGACAAAGCCCAGACACATCGCACCTTTTCGGCTCGGCGTCAGCTATCGTTGACCGCCCGCGCGCCTCCGTTCCGTCCTGCTCGTCGGTTCATCCGGTTGCGCCCGCGACGAAGGGGCTTGCGGTCCTCGCCGCCAGGGCAGCGCCTCCAGCAGCAACTCCGAAAATCGCACGTTGTCGTTGAGGCGGCTTTGATTGCGGTGTGCGCGCCATGCATCCACGACCGCTCTGGCGAGGTGTACGGCGATCATGACGCCCACGACCAAGGCACTGACTCCAGCGACAAATCCTGCGATATTGCCGATGGCGTTGGCACCTGCGTCAGCGGCGACATTGCCGATTCCGGCCGCAGTCGACGGCCGGAGAGTTGCGGTTGCGCAGGCGATCTCGCAGTTCCGGCCGCTGATTCCTGTCAAGCCCATAGAGCCGACGGCGTCGCTCAACGCCGCAAGTACCACCCTCGATGGGGGCCAGGCGCTACCGGCGGGTATGATGGAGCCAGCAGCCGCGCCTTGTTGAGTACAGTCATACATGCTGTTGCTCGGCATTCCTTTCATGGAAGTGAGCGGACAGGAGGCGGCCGTCTCCCCGTGAACTGTTTCCCCAGTGCTGGGAGGCGGCCTCTTTCCTATTCGCGAGGCTCGCACAGTGATTCATCTCGAGATGCCCCGCACTCCAAGCGGTGGCCTGGCATCGCGATCAGTCATCGGCGATCGAGGTAACGCTTCAGGCGTCTGGCGATCCCTGCCGCCGTAGACGACTCGGATCACAGCGCATGCGTCCTTGGCGGGTACCACAGAGGTGGGGGCGAAGCTGACTCAGCTCGATCCATCGATCCAACGACCGCAGTCGACCTTCCGGGCCTCTCTTTCCGTGGCATAGTTCGCGCGGCCGGATGCGTCCGTTCGCGGAACCTCCTTGCCGAAGATCGTGACGGCCGCATGTCGCCTCTCTCGTGAACGCGGGCAGAAAGGGCTCCCGACTGGTCGGCGGGTGGGGGATGCCCCCTCAAGACAATCGATGACACCTGTGTCTCGCAGTGGCAACCTGGGCACGTCGCCTCACTGCGGGATCCACAACTATGCCGTACCGACCGAAGTCCGGCAATGCGTAATCCAGATACTCAGGTTCGTTCTTGATGCCGGGCGAAAATCTATGCAACCCGGGAGAAGGTTGACAACCTCACCCCTATCGATGCATGTCGAGAACATTTTTATAATTTGTCCACTTTGTCGGACCTTGTCCGGTGGGCGCGAGGCCCGGATGGTGCCACCGGAATACGGCAGAACGGGTCACAGGCTGAGGTAGTTGCTGGTCAGCGTCGTTAGCGGCGGCGAGCGCGAATCGACCAGTTGCCAGGCGGAGGCTGTTCGGCCAGGGTGATGCGGGTGGCATACACGCAGTGAGCCTTTTTCGCTTGCGGCGGGGAGGCCGCTGATCACGCCGTGATCGCGGGCGGTGTGTCATGCCTGAACATGGCGAAGCCCCTGGTAGGAGAGGTGATCACCACAACCTCCACCCCGACCAGAGGCTTCGCATGCTGTTGTATCGTGCTTCGCTGCCGTTGTCGCGTTCGACCCTGAAGTACGTGACCGGAGTGGTCCGCCGGCACCGCACCGGCCTGGGCGGCAAGGCCAGGGCGCTGCCGCCGGGCAGCCAGGCGCTGATGGTGCTGGTCTACCTGCGCAAAGGTGAGACGTTCGCCGAGCTCGGTGCCGGGTTCGGGGTGTCGACCACGACGGCCTGGCGGTATGTCAACGAGACCGTCGAGCTGCTGGCCGCACGCTCGCCCAAGCTCGCCCAGGCGCTGCGCAAGGCCACCGAGGACGGGCTGCTTTACCTGGTGCTGGACGGCACCCTCATTCCGATCGACCGGGTTGCCGCCGACCGGCCGTTCTACTCCGGAAAGCACAAGAAGCACGGCATGAATCTGCAGGTCATAGCGGCCCCGGACGGGACCGTCGTGTGGGTGTCGGGCGCGCTGCCCGGCGCTACCCACGATCTGAAGGCCGCGCGCATCTGGGGCATCTTGCGCGCGCTGGAGACCGCTGGGCTGCTGGTACTGGCCGATAAGGGCTACAACGGCGCGGACGAACCGCTGCTCACCCCGTACAAGGGCAAGGACAAGCCGGAGCCGCAGAAGGACGCCAACCGTTCCCACGCTCGCCTGCGCGGGCCCGGCGAACGCGCAAACGCGCAGCTCAAATGCTGGCGGATCCTGCGAAAACTCCGCTGCTGCCCGCACCGAGTCGGACACCTCGCCAAGGCAATCCACGTCCTACAGACCCGCGAAGCTCACGCCTCCTGAAAAAAGCTCAGTGTGTCTTGCGCGCGGCTGGGCCGACGGTGTCGGCAGCGAGGGTGGCACGGTTCCAGGTGGCGCGGTGCAGGAAGAGCCGAGCAGTGAGGCGGACCGAGTGGTGTTGGCTGCGGCGGATGGTCTGCTCAGCGGCGAGGGCCTGGCGAACGGCGCCGTCACCGACGGCATTCACGTGATCGGTGAGCAGGCTAAGGAGGTAGAGCATCACCTCTCGTCGAGTTCGGGGCAGGCACCTGGTTAGTCCCAGCGCTCTTCTCCGACCCCGTTGTCGGCGAACGCGCGGACGTTGTCGTTCACCTGAATCCGGTGGGCGATGTCGAGCCGGCTGGCGACAGAGGTGCTCGAACTCTTCGGCCGATAGAGTCTCGACGTTCACCGCCAACTCCGTGACGATGGCGTCCTGCTCGTCTTCGCTCAACGGTTGAGGGTGGTGGCCGGGCGCCAGTCAGTGAGGACATCCATGTGCTCGCGGGCACCTCACTAGATCATGTGAACCGTCCCGGTTTCGACGGAGGCGCTACATTATGGCTGTGACCTGTGGTTCTGTGTGGTTGTGGAAGTAGCTGGCCTCGTACTCATCAGGTGGGACGTGGCCGATCTCACCGTGCAGCCGGGTGGTGTCGTACCAGTCCACGTAATCGGCGGTGGCCAACTCGACGCCGGTGAGGTTCTTCCACGGCCCACGCGGTTTGATCAGCTCGGCCTTGTAGAGCCCGATCGCCGGTTCCATCAACGCGTTGTCGAGTGCGTCGCCGACGGTGCCGATGGAGGCGTCGATCCCGGTCTCGATCAGATGGGTGGTGAAGTGGAAACTGGTGTATTGCGCGAGTTCAACCTGTCGCTGCAACACTGGCTTGTTGGCTCGAGCGTAGCTGCTCCTCTAATACCTCGGCCGGGGTGCGCCAGCCGAGGATCTTGCGGGCTCCGTAGACTTGGTAGTTGTCGACGAAGATGCGAGTGATCTCGGTCTTGAGCCGCTCATCGCGGACCGCCCGGGCCGAGGCCGGACGCGACTTGACGGCGTAGTAGGTGGACGGTGCGATCTTGGTGCCGTGCTCGGTCAGCACCCGGCAGATCGGCTCGACCCCGAACACCTTGCGGAACGCGTCGATGAACGCGATCAGTACTTGTGTGGCCGGTCGAGCTCGGCCGCGAAGAAACCCGCTGCAGCCTTCAAGATCTCGTTTGCCCGTTTGAGTTCGGCGTTCTCCCGCTTGAGCCGCTTGAGCTCCGCCGACTCCTCGGTGGTCGCCCCCGGCCGGGCACCGGCGTCGACTTCGGCCTGGCGCACCCAGCTGCGTACCGTCTCGGCGTGCTTGATACCCAGCTTGGCCGCAACTGCCTTCATCGCCGACCACTCACTGGGATAGCCCGGACGCACTTCGGCGACCATCCGGACCGCCCGCCTGCGCAACTCAGGCGGATAGGGGGACTGACGTGCCATGACTCGATCCTCTCAGGGAAACGAGCCTCCATCCGAACCGGAGCGCTTCAATGATCCAGGTCGTACCGATCATGGGGCGCTGAGGCGCGAGCGAGCTGAAATGGCCTCTGTCGTCGTAAGGATCAATCGTCGCGGCGGGTTCCTGGCCGCAGGAAACGCCGTGTGGTCTGGCTCTGCAGTCACGGCCTTGACCAGGGAGATTCACCGCTGATCGCTGGCAACCGCGGCTGCGTTGAGGCACCGGTTCCCGGCCAGGACGAGGGAGCACGATTCGTCCCCCCAAGCCAGTGCGTACTTGCGGGTGAGGGGCTAGATCACCGGAAGCCGGGTGTACCAATGCTCACTCCCCTGCCTATCCTCAAGGAGGCGGCCAGCGGTGCTCGGGATTGATCCGGCCAGCTTTCACAACTCAAGCGTTAGATTCTCAACTCTCTTGAAAAGTCAGAGTCTCTCTTGAAAGGTCAGAGTCAAGATCGATTCCTGGGAGGACTGACAGGCATCGCAAAACCGTGCATCATGGGGTGATCCCGCACCGGCTCAGAGGTGAGGGTCTAGATGTCTCGGTCCGATCGCCAGTTCCTAGTGTCAATGTCGGCGCTGACACTCGCAGGCGTTGGCCTGGTGGTGGTGTTGGCCACGATCCGGGGGGCGGCTATGGCCTGGGTTCAAGTAGTAGTCGCGGTCTGCAGTGCCGTAATCACGGTCACCGGGTGGGCGTTGGCATCGCGATCGCAGCGAGACTCTGCTGGCGGGCCGGCGAGGCTCGGCTCCACTTCCCGCCATCTTGTCCGCCCCGTCGAACTTCCACCGTCCTCAGGGTACTTCTTGGGGAGGGACGCTGAACTCGCACATCTGAGTCAGACATTGACAAAGAGTCTCGGCTTGGAGGCGCCTTCGGCAGTAACGATCTCTGGCCCAGGCGGAATCGGAAAAACGACGCTGGCCGTGGAACTGGCGCGCCGACTCGCCGACAGGTTTCCCGATGGCCAGCTGTTCGCCCACTTGACCAGGCTTAGGGCGTCGCCCGGAGACCCAGACGCGATCGTCACACAAGCCTTGACGGACTTCGTTAACGCCCTCCAGTCTCAAGACAAGACCGTCCCCTCCACCCTGGAGGAACTTCTGTTCCGCTATCGGACCTTGACGCGGCACAGCCGAGTTCTGGTCGTCCTGGATGGCGTCCCCGAGGAACTGGATGTATCCCGGTTGCTGCCTGCTGGGTCCAAATGCGGAGCGATCCTTACCGGCAGGCGCCCGGTTGCAGGGGTGGAGTTGCCATCGGAGCAAATGTGTGAACTGAGCCGCCTCGCCCAGGGCGACGCGGTAGACCTGCTCCGACAAGAGACCGGCCGTGATGAGCCGATGCTCTTGGAGCTAGCCGATCGATGTGACGGCCACCCGTTGGCGCTTCGGCTGGCCGGGACCGCGTTGGCCCAGCGGCCACAGTGGGAACCCCATCCCCTCAGCAATGCATTGGAGTCGATCGACCACCCGGACACCCACAGACCTGAGCCGTTTGATGCCTTCTACGCCTTTCTCGCCGATAAAGAGCGGCTGGCGTTCCGGTGCTTGGCGGTCATGCCTGACCATCAATTCGTTCCGTGGATGCTGGCGGCGGCCGCTGATGTCGATGACGACGAGGCCCGGCTGTTGGGGGGCAGACTGGCCCATCTGAGGTTGATCGAGCGTTATAGCCCTGAACTGTTCTCCGAGCCGCGTTACGTGATCGACGAGGCGGTGGGCGAATACGCACGTCGCCGCGCCAACATCGAGGACAGTCCGGTCGACCGAGACAGCAGGCGGCGTCGGCTCCGCAACGCCGCCAACCAGCGACGTTCGCAGCGCGCAGACCATCCGCACGTACGGCGCTTGGTGTTTCCTCGGCTGGCATCGGGCAATCTCGGAGAAGCTTGGATCGGGGCGCGAGCAGCGCTCAGCGCCGCACGAGAGACAGGGGATCTTCACGCCGAAGCCTCTGCGACAGTCGCCATAGCCGAGGTATCAGCCGAGTTCGGCAATCTAGGCGAAGCCGAGCAGCTCCTGCGGCGCAGCATCGAGGCAGCCAGCGCGATACCACCCGCAGGCGCCAGGACGGACGACGCCAGCGCCGGCGCCGCCGCACTTGGGCCAGCATCCGGTGCCGTGATTGACGGCGAGTCCAATGGCAAGGGCCCGGTCACGACCGCCACGCTAGCGCGCGCCCACCGCTGCCTTGGTCAGGTGCTGCGCCGCAACCAGCAATGGGAGTCGGCGGCCCAGTCCCTCGACGCAGCCGTCAAGCTTGCTCGACGCGACGGCGAACCGGGCGAACTGGTCCGGGGGCTGACTGAAAGGGCTGTGCTGGCCAGCCATCGCAGGCAAGGCGGCGCCGCAGTCGCAGATCTGCAAGAGGCCGAAGCGCTCTGCACAGGAGCGGGGAAAGCACAGCTGTCAACGGTATGGTGGGCACGCGGCCTCTGCCTGCTACAGGAAGGCAAGCTCGACCAAGCCGCACAAGCCTTGACGCATGCTAGAACCCATGCAGAGCGGCCAGATCACGCGTTGTCGCTGGCCCAGCTCTTCTACTGGTCAGCTGTGACCGAGTTGGGCCGGGAGAACTTCCAGGACGCTCGGACGCAGGGCACCCAGGGTCTCATCGCCTTCGACGACATGCGCCATCGCTATGGAGCCGGCCGATGCCGTCACATCCTCGGTCTGGCAGCGCTGCACCTGGACGACCCGGACGAGGCGGTCCGCCTGCTGCAGGAGGCGGTAGAAACTCTGCAGACCTGCGGTGACCCGAACTCCTTGCGAGAAGCGCAACTGTCTCTCGACCGTGCCCTCGGCGCGCTGGACTCCAGAGCCCAAAGCGCCTCCAGTGAAGCCAGGGTCCCGCGGGTGGCCCCTCTCACAGGGTGGGGCGAGCGCCTAATGCGGGCGAGGCATTGATCCGGTCTGTCCGACACAGATGCCGCTGAGGGGATGACAAGAGCGAAGAGCGCAGCCGTGCGCACTCGCTATGGGTGGGGATCGGACGCACGCTCCGGACGAGTTAGGCGTGAAGGTGCACAAGACGCTCGTTGCAGCGAGTACGGTGCTTGCCGTCTCGCTCACGCTGTACATTGCGCAGGCCATTGCGTCCGACACGACATCGAGCAACTGGACGCTGCTGGTGTCGCTGGCGGTGTCGTTGGTCGCCCCCGCCCTCCTAGTGTTGGTTGTCCTGCGCATCGTCGTCGTCGTGGTCCGACGTCGAAGCCCGGCGAGCGGCCTGCTGCCGACGCATGAGCAGCCGGTGCCTCGAGCCGCAGCATCAGATCTCACCTTCCGCGGACGCGAACGCGAGTTGCGGCTGCTCCTCGATCGGCACGAGGAGCAGCGGCGGGCACTGGCGCAGCCGGAAGCCGGGGCCCGCCCACGGCGAGTACCTGCCAAGATCCTCATCTACGGGCCACCCGGAGTCGGGAAGAGCGAGCTGGGCAGGGTCCTCGCGCGCCGCTTGGCCCCTCACTACGACACGGTGATCTCGGTGCCCATGGGCGAAGTGGGCCTTCCTGTGGAGCCGGGCAAGCTCCTTGGAACCATGCTGGACAAGCTCGGATATCAAAGCTCGCTGCAGACCGACCCCGGCGAACGTCGAAACATGTTCCGCAGCGTCACCGACGGCAAGAGTGTCCTGTTCGTGTTCGACGGGGCTCGCGATGCCGATCAGATCAGAGCAGTGATGCCATCCGAGCCGAGGTGCGGCGTAATCGTGACCAGCCGCTTCAACCTGGGGTCGGCGCTGGAGGCCAAGCCGCTGTGGCTCGACGTGCCCGACGAGGCCGAGGCAGCGGAGATCATTCGCGCCTATCTGCCCGCTGCGGAGCGCGGCCACTTCGACGAGGTCGCCGAGGTGGCCGCGTTGTGCGAGCGGTTGCCGATGGCCTTGCGATCAGCGGCCGAACTGGCGGCCGAGAAAGAGGGCGGCCTCCGGGAGGTCAAGCGCCATCTGGACAAACCGAGCAAGCGGATTGAACGCCTGGCGCGGCATGGCAACATCGGCGAACGCATCCAGACCGCCTACGACACCTCGCTGACGCCACCCGCACAGCAGGCGCTGCAGATGCTGGCCTTGCTCGAAACACCGACGTTCGTCCCTTGGGCACTGCAATCACTGCTGGACATCACCCCGCAGCAGGCCAACGAGCTGATCATTGAGCTCGCCGACACCAGTCTGGTCGACGCCCTGTCCGCCCGCGAGCCTCTGTCACCTCAGCCGGACCAGTCGGGGTTCCCACGCTTCCGGCTCAGCCCCCTGGTCCGCGTCTTCCTGAGCAGCCATCCCGATTTTCTCGGAGAGGAGGAGCAACGGGCTGCCTTGGGCCGGCTGTACTCGGCGTCAGTGGTGGGGGTGGAACGGGTCCTGCGGGCGCTCGGAGAGATCACCTCCCCACCCGCTGCTTCGACAGTCCAGGAGTACTGGCTGCCCTCACCCACAGGGTGGGAACACAAGGTCGCTGCGAACGCCGAGCACTGGGTTCGGCTGGAGCTGAATCTGCTCGTGGAGGTCGTGCTTACAGCGCACGAGCAAGGACAGGATGAGGTGTGCTGGCGCCTGGCATCCTGGTTCTGTGATCGTGTCACAGCCGAGGTGAACCATAAGCGCATGGCTTTGGCGTTCAGCGCGGCGCTGGTTAGTGCCGAACGCTCTGGCGACACGCTGGCTGTCATCCGAGTGAGGCGCTCCTACGGCGCGTTCCTTCTGGTGGCCGAGCAGTATCTGGCGGCGTTCGACCAGCTGTACACGGCGGCCTCTCTAGCCGAGGCGGCCGCCATGCCGTTGGAGCAGGCCAGGCTCTGCCACGAGGCTGGCCATGCCTGGCAACGACTCGGCTGTCAAGGGAACGCTCGCGACGACGTGCGCTTCGCCGAACTGGCGCTCGCGCGGCAAAACGACGAGCGACTGGCCCATCGCGTCCGGCTTTTGTCCGCCGAGATCCAGGCACGGAGCGAACTGGAGCAGTGGCATGTTACCGGCCCGGGCCCCGGCAACGACCAGCCGAGATTTCAGGAGCTCATCGTCTTGGCCGACGCGTGTGTCCGACGCGGTTCCTGGCCGGAGGCAGATATGTATCTGGCGCAGGCCGAGCAGGAATGCGCTGAGGAGCCAGCGCGATCCGCATACCTGTACAGCCGATACGTGGCGCTGCTGCTGCGCAAGAAAGACGCCGAACCTGGCTCCGGTTCATTGCTCACGCCGGAGGAGCCTGCCCTCGACATCGCCGCCGACGGCGCTGGCCAGATTCCTCACGCAGAGGAAGACGGTACCGCGGGCCAGGATTTGGTGGCCGCCGCAGTCCGCTACGGCGAACGTGCGGTCGCCGCAGCACGCCGGTTCGGGGGGATCGGGGAGATCAGGGCTCGGGTCGTGTTCGCCGAGGCGCTGTTGGCCTCCGGCGACACCGCCACATGCGAGGTCCAACTGAACAAGGCCACGACCGTCGCCGACTGCCAACCTGTCCGGTTCGTTCAAGTGCAGCAGGCGGAACTGAACCGTGTCAGGGGCATGCTCGACTTGCAGTCGGGCCGACCCCAGGTCGCCATCGACCGGCTAGAGCGCGCCCTGCAGGCCTTCATCCAGCAAGGCGATGCCTGGTGCCAGGCCCGGACCCGCCTCTTTCTCGGCGAGGCCTACCTCAGCCAAGCCCAGCGCGACAAGGGGCTGGCCAGACTGTACTGCGCCCTCGAAAGCTTCAATGCCTGCAAGGACGAGCCCAACGCCCGGCGTGCCCGCAAACTGATCGAGGAAAGCTAGCGACGCCAAGACCGAAGGTTATCCCCCAGGAAGACCGGCCGACACGTGAGCCGTCTGCGCGGACGCCGGCTCAGCTGCGTCCATGTGCCTGCACGACCTCAACGAATTCGTTCATCGCTGCCTGGAAATCACGCCGATCCTGACCTTGAAACCTGGAGAAGAACCAATCCGGGACACGCGGCACTCGCTGGCGCGTGAGCAGCAGGACATCCTGAATCTGGCGCGCGAGCGCCTCCAGTTCATGGTCGGGGGCGCTCCGATCAAGACGGCCGCGCAGCATAGTCAGCACACGCTCTCGATCGGCCGCCACAGAACGCTGCCCGCGCGCAGCCTCCAACCCCACCAACAAGACACCCAACGCGGGGATATACCACCGGAGCAACAGCTCACCGAGCGTCATCTGCGTCAGCACGCCGACGGCCACCCCGGCAATCACCCAAAACGCTAGAACAGTGACCAGCACGTTGGCATAACGGCGGCGTACCCGAGCACCCCAACCGAGATTCTGTACCTGGCAGGCGAGCACATCGTAAGGAGGCACCAAAGCGGGAACCTCGTAATAACCCTGCAGCCTCGAGTCCTGCCCTTTGAACCGGCTGCTCAACTGGCTGACTTCTTGAGCGCCAACCTGTTCTCCAGCCAAGGGCCCATTCCATGGAAGCCTAAACAGCCGGACATCAAAGGCCTCCTGCACCACCGCCGCCCGCCGCAGCTCACGATTAGCCCAGCCGGCCAAACCCGCCGTATAGGCCAGTGCCCACAGCACACCGATGACCGTGACGGTGGGGGCAACGGCATCCACGAACGCCGCCACCAGACCACCACCCGCAATGCCCACAGAAACGATCATCCGGAGGCCTTCCAGGCGCTGGACGCGCTGGTGCGAGATCGTCATCGCCCGCAACAAGGTCAACATCGGCTCCGCGTCCTGCCGAGCGATGATCGAGGACTGTGGCTGACTCACGTGCATCTCCATCCACCCGCAGTTCCGCGGCACTCCCGAGGGACGCCCACGCCTGGCCCGGCGCCAAGTAGGACCAATCCTCTCCTCGTAGCATCGATCAGCGCCATAGAGCAAAAGGGTGGATACCTGCTTTTACTACGCGGCGATCATCCGATATGTTCCGTTCGATGCGTCTGATGTCCGCCTGGTAAAGGGTTGCTCGAGCTGCGGCTCGCACGCAACAGCTCCACTTTCGGAGGTCTGGTGAGCGGTCGGCCTGGACCCTCGGGGGAGATCACATGGGATGAGTACCTGGGTGATGCCGCCACGTACCATGCCCTGCTCCTATGGTGCCAGGGGCAAGGCCTCGAGCTGATCATGCCGCCGTTGCCCTGGCAGCGGGACGGCGCCTACACAGGGGCGAAGCTTCGCGAGATAAAGATCCGAAGTGAACTCGGCGAAGGCCGCCGGCTTCTGCTGAAGATCTGTGGCCTTGCCGAAGGGGCGAAGGAGGGCGCGGCCCGCGCCGACCTCGACCGAAACGCGCGACGGGAGGGAAGGGATCGCAAGTTCTACTCCCAATATCTGGTCGCTCATGCCTTCCCTGGTCTGCCCTATGCAAGCAGACCCGGCGGAGACCCTGACCGTTACATCCTCTTCTCGGAGGTGAACCACGCGCTGGCCGAGGTCCGCACTCTCGGAGAGTTGTCTGCACGGGAACGGTTGCAGGGATGCAGCGAACTGGTCCGGATCCTCTTTCGGGAGCTCAACGGCCTAGCCCCCGACAGCCCCTGGGACTTGAGCACCGAAGCGGCGAGCCCCGCGGAGTACGTGCGAGCGGAATTGCGTGAGCATCTGGACCCAGAAGCCGGAAGGAAACACGCCGCCCATATTGGCGCGACTGGCTCGGATGCGCCTGGGTACATGGCGATCGAAGGCGAGGATCGTCCGCTGCCCGACCCGTTCCGGATGGACATCGGGCAGGGCGCTGTATCTTCCGCACAGGTCAATTACCTATTCGGAATGTCTCACGGCGACATGCATCTGGACAACGCTCTAGTGCACTGCCCCTACGGTAAGCCCGATTTCGCAAGCATTCAGCTAATTGATCTCGGCGCGTACATGCGCAGCGCGCCGCTCAGCCGTGACATAGCCGGTTTGCTGCTGTCTGTGGTGGCCAAGGACTTCTGCGAGCGCAACCAGAACGGGTCCTGGCGCGGGCCGGAGGAAACCTCCGCTTTGATCGACTATCTGCTGGCCCCCCGGCAACCCTTGCCCGCCGATCTGCCGCAGGTGTTCACCGCACCCCTTCAAGCCATCCATCAAGTCGCATTGGAGATGCTGGGCGCCCGCGACATGCAGGCATGGCAGGAGCAATACCTATTGTCGCTGCAGGCGCAGGCATTGGTGAATACTACCTATGACGACGTCGGTGATCACGGACATCGCTTCTTTTTGCGCCTCGCCGCTCGAGCTGCAGACACGTTCTTCACCGACCGGTTGGAGCGGCTCCCAGCAAGGACCGCCGCGGCCACCCCTCAGAGCAGGACGCCTACCCAGCCCCCGAAAACTCCCCCCAATATGCTGGCGCCTCATCCACCGAGCCTCAATGTGACGAAAACCTCGCCACCCACGCCATCAGGCCAGACACCGGCGCCACGCATTCCTCAAGAGGAGCTAGGCTCATCATCGACTACGTTGGCCTCCGTGGTGGCCGAGGGCGCCCCGGTAGATGTAGCCGCACAGCCGCAGGTGTCACCGAGCGACATGCAGAAGCTCCTTGGCGCAATGATGGTCAAAGCGTCGCGCTTGCCAGGACGAATCAACGACGTCGAAGCCCAGCCGACACTGAGCCTCGTAGCCGAACAGGCGCAAGAACCTCGAAAGATCGCCGCAGATCTCTACGACTCATTTCTTAAGCTGCCTTCAGTCCGCTGGCCAACGGACAGATCTCCAGATCAGCGGTTGGGGTACGAAGACGGGTACCGGACCGCAAAGCTTGCGCTGCGAAACCTGCTCGATGGGCTGCCTCAGGACAGGCGAAGCGCCCTGCACTTCGATGATCAATCGGCTGCTTTGAGAGAAGCCGCTCGAAGGCTCCGACAGGCGCTCGCCCGGATGAGCGTGCTCTTGCGCTCCTGATCATCGAGGTTCTCAGGTGACCTAGCGACACCGCCGTGGTGTCAGATGTCAACGGCCAGATGACGATTGGCCCGCCGTCGACAATTTCACCGTTCTAGCTCCTCCGCCGTAGTGCCGCTGCCAGGGCGGTGAGGGCGAGTAGCACGAAGCCGGCGGTGATGGCGGCCGAGGTGGCTTGGGAGGCGGCTGTCGTTTTCCGGTTGTCGAGTCGAACGCTAGGGAGCTGAACGTCCGGGAGTAACCGCACGCTCCATCTCACCGACCTGACCACCGAAGCCGAACGCAAGGCTGGCTCAGTAAAAGCAGACAGATTGCGAGTCAGCTTCATTGGTCGCTGCGAGTAACGTTGTACGGCGTGCCTTCGGACTTACCTGGGGTGTCGGCATCAAGCTTCTGAGCCCAGACTGGCTTGGTGGATGGTCCTGCTGTTAGCGCCGGTCACTGCGCTGCTCTTCGGGCTCGGGTTTGACTGGTGGCTTCGTCACCAGATGTGTCGAGCAGCACTTGACGATCAGGAGCGCTGAATAGGTGCTGGTGATAGGCCAGCCGAGCACGAGCCCGGTGGACCATCGAGGTGGCCGGTCCACCGGGCCCGCAGACGGCACGCATGCCGTCAGATGGGCGTGATCTCGACATCGGGATCGGGCTCGTCGGTGCTGTCGGGCCCGAGAGGGGAAGGGGAGGCGGGGGACGAAGGGCCGGACGTACGTGGCGCAAGGCAGGGCGTGCAGCGAGCCAGCGCGCTGGCGATTTCACGGACCAGTTCCACGGCGCCGCCTCGCGCCGCAGCCTCGGCCAGCGGTCGGACACTGGGCTGAGCGGTCGGCGGCGGCCACTCATCGCCGCTGAAGGTCACATCGAGGGTGAGGTTCCGCAGCCGGATGGAGGCCTTGCCCTGGCCGCTGTCGCCGATGACGGAGTAGCCGGAGTAGCCGTCATCGCCTACCTGCAGGAGAGGCTGATACCGGGGACCCCAGGAGGCGCGAGCGTCGGTTTGGTTGGCCTCGAACGCGCGGCGGGTGACGTCGGTCGCCGACTGCGATGTCGCGGTGGCGACCGAGATGTCGATCCGGACGTCGCGGTGCAGGCGCCGACCCTGCTCGTCCTGGCTGCTGCTGAACCGTGAACACGACCACCTGTCCGAGGCCTGCTCGGGTTCGCTGGCCGCTCCCGGTGTCAAGTGTTCCAGGGTCGCTGGAACGGGCAGGGTGCAGGCGTCTCCGATCGAGGTGAAATCCGCTGTCGGTGCCGCAGCAGCGGCGGAGGTCGGGGCCGTGGTCGGCGCGGTGGTGGCCGGCCCGCCGCTGGAGGCAGCGTCTCGGGGCTTGGGCGAGTCCGGGCCCTGGCAGGCGGTGAGCGCACCGGTGGCGGTCGCCGCCGTGGCGGTCAGGACGAGCACCGCCATGAGTCTGGTGCGTCGCGGTTGTGACCGGCCATGCAGGGCGGTTGCGGCGGTCGCGCGCGTCGTCGGTGCCGGGAGGGAGTGCTGTCCTCCCCGCCGGGATCCAGCGGGCAGCGCAAGCAGCCGCTGGCCCAGCGTCCGTCGCCGCGGTGTCCGCAGCACCGCCGCGTACATGACTGCGACACCGAGCAGCAGACCCGCCACTCCCCCGAGAGTGACTGCGGGACTGCGGTCGACTACCGCAGGCCGGACGACGGCGATCACCACGGCCAGGATGACGGCCAGCGCGGCGGGCACCGCGGCAACCAGGGCCAGGTCGACGAGCCGCGCTGCGAGCCAGCGCGGCGGCGTGGTCACCGGCAGCCGGCCGAACGATGGTGGTGGCGGCAACGGCACGTCGGGGCCTGGCCAGGCCCGTCCGGACAACGGTGGTGGCGTGGCCCGCACGAGCGACCGCAGTGGTCGATGCGGTGGCCGGACCGCCCACAACGGCGGAGCGGCCGACGGATCGTTGGCCGAACGCAGTCGCGCCGTCGGTACCGGCGCGGACACTGCCCGTCGTCTGCTGGTCATGGAGCTTCCTTTCAAGGAAGTGGGTGGTCACTCACGGGGCTGGGCCGTCGGCGGCTGGGACGTGTGGCGGCCGGGTCAGCGTGGAGGCGTGGCCGGAAGGGCGCAGGCTGCAAGGTCAACGGTGGCGCCTGCGATAGATCGGGCGGCCACCGATCGGAGGAGTTCAGGGATCACTGCGTCTGGTGTCAGTGTCGAGATGGGTCTCACTCAACGAGTGATCGTTGTAGGAACGGTCGACGGTGGACCGGAAGGATTGGCGTCGCACTGAGGCCTGCTCAGTTCCGCACGCTTCCTGCCCGGATCGCGACCGGCGCCTTTTCCTGGTGACCGCGGCGGCCTGAGGCCGATCGAGTGGCCGGGTCGCAAAGCCGCCAGATCGTTGCGGCAGGAATCCGGGTCTCAATTCGAGGCTGCGGGCGCAATGACAGACCGGGCTAGCGGCGTGGGTCGCGTCCTGGGCGTGGGTCGACGTCGGGGTATCGGTCTGCTTGGCGGGGGCGGGTGCGCCATCCGTACCAGGCGCGAGGGGCGAAGAGCGCGAGGACGATCACGAGCCCGGATGCAGCGAGCCATACGCCGCCGCGCACGTCGTCGGCGGGTTCCAGGCGGGTGATGAGCTGGACTTCCAGTACGGCGGCGATCGCCGCGGACAGCGTCGCGAGTGCGGCGGTGAGAACGGATGGTCGCGAGGCGGCGAGCGCGGACAGCGCGGCGGTGGCGACCAGTGCCTGCGGTAGCGGGCTGTCGAGGGGATAGGGCGAGAGATCCAAGGCCCACACCGAGAGCTTCTCGGTGTAGGTGAAGCGGCTTTCAGACAGCCAGGTCACCGTCATGGAGACCGCCAGCAGCATCGCGGCGAACGATCCCCAGACCGCTGTGAAGATCCGGACATTGAGGTTGCACAGATCGTCCACCGATGCGGCCTCCACCTCGGTGAGTCCGACACGCGCGTTCCTCTTGAGGACAGTCATGGTCTCGAATCCCTCGCATTCGACAGATGATCTTCCCGGTTCTCCGCCACCGCCGGGTCCGTCCACGATCGGCGGAATGCTCCGACGCTCGGCGAGCTTCCTTAGGCGCCTGCCTGGAGAAGGGTGATCGAGTCGTTCACTGGCTGAGCCGTGAACAGTTGGGTGCGGTGCGTCGGGCGGTGGGACGGTTGCGGGTGGCGGTTGGGCCCGTACAGCCAGGGGCCGCGCAGGAGAGCGATCAACTCGAGGCCGGCCCAGTACTCGATCGTCTGATGGACCACGTCCGCGTCATTCCCCGGCGTGGCGAACCACACGATCGTTGGGCCGCCCTGGCCCGAGCGAATGTCATCGGCCCTGGTTTCGAGATGCTCGATCGCGTCCTCCAGAGCTTCGAACACGTGAAGGCGTTCGCCGAAATGGTTGAGGAGAACACGACCGAACTGGCCGCAGAACATCATGTCTAGATCATGGTGCGTGGTGACGATGTCGGGCAGGCGCTCGTCGCTGAGGAGCGCCTCGACGAAGGCGGCTCGAAGCCACTCGTTGGCGTACGCCCCCACGATCCCGCTATGCACCGGGCGCGCGATGTCGTAGAGGAGCCGTGCCCCGGTTGGCATCACGCGGACGGTGTGGTCGCGTTCGGCGGACATTTCTGAGACCTCGGAGCCGCGGCGGCCGTGGGTACTCGGCGCCAGCACGGAGAGCTGTGGGCTGGTGGCGGTAAGTCCTTGGGAGGGGCTGGTCACTGTGGCTCCTGGGTGTCGGCTCGTTCGCTGGTCCAATGGAACCTGAACGGCCAGGTCAGCGCACTGCTCAAACTGACCAAGACAAGAAGTGACCCTGACCATCAGGTCGCGAGCGCCGGGCCGTGCAGAGAGTTGCCTGGTAAGGGGCTCCTTGAAGGGCCCTCGGCCAGCGCAGGTTGAGGATGACGACTTCTTTTCACTGGCGATGAGTCACCACCACGCCGGTAAGGCCATTACAGCTCCCAGCGCCTCAATGCTTGCTGTCAGGAGTGCATGTGGCGAACCCGAAGACACGCTCTCGACCAGCGGGGGTCGGTCCCATCGTTCCGACGCCGCCGGCGCCATGCTGGCGTTCGGCACCGAAATGGGTCATCAGTCAGATATCTCTGCTCGGGCCAGCAAGACTTCACTGACGACACTCGTATGACTACGGTCGCAGTGTGACGGACGTGCGCTACTTCTGGCATCAGGCATCGGTTCCGGCTGACTTGGAAGTCACGCAGGTGTACGGGTATCTGATCTGCCCGGACACCGCCCGGGTCCTAGTGCAGGACGACGCCGGGACGTTCAATCTGCCGGGTGGGTCTCCGGAGCCTTTCGACGACGGCATCGAGGCGACGTTGGTCCGGGAAGCGTTCGAGGAGAATCAGGTGCGGGTCACCGCGTCTGCCTACCTGGGTTATCAGGAGGTCCACCGGTCTGGGTTGACGCCGTACGCGCAAGTGCGCATGGTCGGTTTGATCGGCTCGTTCGCGGAGCGGCAGCCCGACCCTGACGGGGGGCGGGTGTATCGCCGGCTGATGACCTCACTGGCGGAAGCGCCGCAGGTGCTGGGTTGGGGCGAGCCTGCGGTGGCCCAGGCAAAGGCGGCGGCTCAGGTGGCCGAAGAGTTGTGGGGCGTGGCTGTCGGGACGCCGGCCCCGACCGGATATGTCGATTGACCCGGCTGTTCTATGACCTTGGGGCCAGGGTCCACTTCATCGTGATGACGGTGCGGGCATCGCCGTACGGTCGGTGCCGGCGGTCGGCTCTGGGATGGTCCATGGCGCTATATCGGTCAAGAATTTGTGGACTGTCTTGGCGTAGTTGTAGCGCGAAGCGGCCAGGCTGCGGCCCGCAGCACGCAGCCTGACTCGGTCGGCAGGCGTGCTTCGCAGCGCGTCGCGCAACGCGGTGGCGAGCGATTCAGGGTTGCAGGGCTCCGCGATGTAGCCGGTGTCGGTGGTGACGAGTTCGGCGAGCCCTCCGGCAGACGCGGCGACCACAGGGGTGGCTCCAGCGACGAACGCTTCCAGCGGGATACGTCCGAATGGTTCGACGCGCGATGGCACAACCACGGCAGCGAGGGTTGGATGAGTAAGGAGACTTCGCAGCCCGGGTTCGAACCGGGGCAGCAATGTGGCGTTGAGCCCCTCAGTAGCGATCCGGTCCGCCAGATGCCGCTGGTAGGGGCTCAGCCGCGTCGCATCGGTGACAGCCGCCAGCAAGGTGTGGGGCACGGGGACTCGCCGGTCCTTCAGGAGGACGAGAGCATCCAGGAGATCATCAAAGCCCTTGTATTCGACTGCACGGCCCATCGCCAAGAGGAACCCCGACTGAGCTTGCGGCGGGAGAAGCCGCATATCGGGTGGGGCGATGTGACGCCAGTCTTGGCTGGTGAGGCCGTTGGGAAGTTTCAGTAGACGAGTGTGCGGGAGCTGGTAGGCCTCAGTGAGGTGGTCGCGCATGTGCGCGGAGATCGCCGCCACTCGCCCGCCTGCGGTGACGGCCTGTTGCAGGCCGCTTCGTTCCCATTCCATGCGGGCGGTGTCGCCGGGTGCGTGGAGGACGGCGGTCGAGCGTGCCACGATGACGAGCTCGACATACGTACTCGATGGAATGTGCGGTGCGAGCTGGGCCGCCAAGCCGTAGAACGGGCAGTCGAACGCGGTGACCAACAATGGTTTCGAGGTGGGAAGTAGCTCCTCGCGGATGATTTTGGCTGCGGAGGAACACGCGTGCTGGAACGCGGCCAGGTCGCCGAAGCGCACCTGTCCGGCGGTTCCGTTGTCGATCGGAAAGACATGGCCACCGGCCTGGTGAACGAGGTGTTGCATCTCCTTGTGCCATGTGGCGTTGTATTCGCCGCTGGTAGAGCTGAGGTGGATGGGAAGCGCGGCAAGACGCACCGGCTGCGCCTTCAGCTCCGTCAAGACTTGAAGGAAGGCGCGGTTGGAGCGTCCGGCGCCGGTTCCGCAGGAGTAGAAGCCGTCGTGCATCAGCACCGCCACCGTGGGCGTGGTGGCTGCGGAAGGGGAGGGAAAGGCCCACACCGTGCTCACGGATCCCTCCGACCATCTGTGGTCTGCGCCAGTGCGTGGACAAGGGTGAGTGCGTGGTTGAGGCTGGTGGTGCCGCGCAGGAAGGACCAGCGAGTTTGGCCTAGTTGCACGGCCAGTTCCGGGCTCAGACGCTGAAGGATCGTGATGGGCCTTCGGTAGAAGCTCCGCAGGCGGTAGAGGACGCGTGGACGGCTCCAGGGATGTTCGGGCCGGAGCGTTGCGGCTCGACGGCTCAAGCTGAGCGAGACGTCCAGGTCGAAGACCATGTATCCGTCGGCGACCAGGAGCTTCTGGTCTGCCAGATTCTCCTGTGCCCAGGTGACGCGCTGTCGCAGTAGGCGACCTTGGTCGGTGTCCGCGATGGAATAGGCGTAGGCAAGGGAGCTCAGCCAGTCCCGATCAACGAACACCGGTCCACCGGCGCGGAGCGCCTCTGTGGCCTGCACAGCCTTGCGGATCCAGTTGGCCTGGTGAGCTCGGTCGTCGTCGACCGCCGGATGCTCGTTCCGCCGAAGAGTTCTCGGCAACACTGCCTGGTCAGCACAGCCTGCCGACGTAGGAGCTTGTGCGGTGTACTCGCCAATGACGCGATGGCCCTGGCCGGTAAGCATGCTGCTGAGAGTCGTCTTCCCCGCTCCAGGCATGCCCTCCAATGTGAGCAGCCGGGCTCGAGGCGCTGACTGGGAGGAGGGCGGGTGCTCAAAAAAGGGATTTCTGATCGCCGCGGTCATCTCTCGGCATCCTTCTCGAGGTGGAGTACAGGGCACTCGGATGAAGCAGGCCTGACGGTCGGCCGGCGATGAACTTGACGGGCACCAGGGTGAACTGCCATCCCGCGATGCGTCGCATATCGACCAGCAAGGGCCCGGCGGGGCCCTCCAGCAGCAGAAGGCGTCCGATGATCGCCTTGATCTCGCCAGCCAAGATCGCTCCGTCCCGGACGGCGGCGGCCTCGGCGTAGGTTCTGGGCGGCGGCTCGGTGAGACCGAAGTCGATGGCCTGGTCGACGACCTTCAGGCTGGCGAGAGACAGACCGGGCGGCCAAAGGCCAGGACCGTGGTCGGCTCCCCGGCCCGCATGAAGCGCGGCTACAGCGTCGTGGATGGCGGTGTACGCGGCCTCCACCAGCTGCGCACGTTCGTTCTCTGGCGGGAGGATCCACCATGCGTCCGCCTTCTCGCGCGCTCCGATTCGCTCAGCGGCGAGTCCCGTCCCGGTGACGAGCCGTTCAGCACGACGTATGGCGCCATGTGAGCCGGTGGCCAGGAGGGTGAAGGCGATCGCGCCCTGTTCGAGAAGCCGGTCGCGGTCACGTTCCGCCGCGGTGATACCGACCTTGATCAGGTCAGGACCGAACCACGCCAGGTACAGCGCGAACGTTCGATGATCGGTGGCCCTATCGCTGGCCAGGGCACGACCGTGGTCTGCAGCGGCGCAGGCCCGACACTGGGATTGCACGCCGACAGAAGCAACGACCTCCGCAGTAGGGCAGTCGGTCCGGCTGGCTCCGTTCCAGAGGCCGGTGCAGCGCCGTGGTCCCCGCAGCCGCCAACAAATCTGCTGGCCAGGCGCTATCGGGCGGCGTCGTTCTTCAGCGATGGGCCGCTGCTCAGTACGGCCAAGCGGGATGGCGGTCAGCAGCGGGACTGCCGATTCCCAGTGCAGTCCGGTAGAACGCCAGACGGTGGGGAACTCGGTCACATTCGTACCTCTCGTACAGCTCGGGCAGCAGCTCATCACCGGCCAGATGGGCGATGTCGGCCAGCGCCTCGCCAGGGTTGTCGGGCATGTGCAGGTGGTTACGCAGCAGGCTGCCGCCCAGTTCGGCGCGGATCCGTTCCTTGATCCGCGCTGTCGACAGATCAGCCCTACTCCCAGGCGACGGGAGGTCGTGACGGGCCAGCAGTACGAGGGCCACCACAGACGTCTTGGTCAGATAGGCGTCGCGGGCGGCCACGTACTCGGCGCCGTACGCTTCGGGATAGAGGCGCCTGGTGTCGTCGATGGTGAGTGTGGTGTGGATGCTACGTATCACCTGGTGAGTGCGCTCCAGCTCGGCCCGGATCTGGTTGCGAGGGGCGCCGGGCTTCAGCAGCGCGAGCGTGAGCGACAGCGATGGCCATGTCACTGCCTGCCCGGGAGCCCGCATCCGTACAGCCCATTCCAGGAGGCACCCGCAAAGGCGTGCACCATCAAGGTCAGGATGTCCGGGCGGACTGGCGGATGCCAACGTCATCGCGTCCGTGGCGCAGGTGGGGCAGGCCTTCTCGGGCAGGCGAATCCGGATGCCCAGCTGATCGAGTGGAGTTCCGAAGCGGTAGCAGACCCACCACACGTCCCAGGGGCTTGCGACAAGCACCTCCTCGGCGGCGCTGCTGGCGGAGAGCAGCGTCTCCATCGTGTAGCCGAGCAGCGCCCTAGGCAGATACTTCGCCGGGAGTCGGCCAGGTGCCCTCATGTCCGTCACAGCACCGCCTCCACTTGGGGAGGAAGGCAGAGGGATGCGATATCCGCAGCGACACGGGCGCCGGTGTCGGGGGCTTCGGCCAGGAAGAGTTCGAGGCCGGTCAGTCCTGGTTCGTCACGCAGGTAGGGCACCAGCTGATCAAGTACGTGCGTGGCGATGGCCTCGGTGGTGGTGTTGGCGAGTGGCAGGAGGGCGACGTCCTCCGCGGGCAGGCTGTACCGCTTGGTGCCGCACTCGATGAACATCTGTCCGTCTTCGATCAGACATGTGACTCCCGGTGCGTTGCCGGGCATCAACGTGCGTCGTCGCAGTGGCGCAAGTACCTCGGTGAGGGCCCTCTTCACGAGGTGGAAGTCAGTGAGCATCCCGGTCTCGTCGAGCTCACCGGTAAGCCGCAGCGTGGTCGAGAAGGTGTGGCCATGCAGCGGCTCGAACTGACCATTGTGCAGCCCAGCGTGGGCAGCCGAGAAGACGAAGGGACCGCCGCCGATCTCGATTGTTGTCACCATGTCCGGATCCTTTGCTTGTGAGGGGCGCGCCGTCAGTGGTGGATGCCGGCGAGGGTGAAGAACTCCTCGCGGGCGCGGGCGTCGTTCAACAGCAGTCCGTGCAGGGCGGACGTGACGGTGGTGGAGCCGGTCGCGCGTGCGCCGCGCAACGTCATGCAGAGGTGTTCGGCTACCAGGACGACACCGACGCCCTTGGGCTGGAGGTGTTCGTTCAGCCAGTTGGCGACCTGCTGAGTCAGCCGTTCTTGAACCTGCGGGCGGTGCGCGAACAACTCCAGGACCCGCGCAAGTTTGGACAGCCCGAGAATCCGTTCGCCGGGCAGGTAGCAGACGTAGGCGGCTCCGACGAAGGGCAGGAAGTGATGCTCGCAAAGCGATCGGAACGGGATCTCCCGCTCGATGACGAGCTGTTCGTAGCCCTCGTCGTTCGGGAAGGTCCGTAAGTCGAAGTCGCGAGGAGTCAGCAGCTCGTCGTACGCGCGGACCATCCGTGCGGGGGTCTCGGCCATGCTTTCACCACTCAGGTCGACGCCGAGGGCGACGAGCAGGTCGGCCGCCGCTTGCTGGGCGGCTGCCAGTTCGACGGAACGGGCTTGAGTCCGAACGGGAAGCGAAGTCACCTGGCCGTCGGGCTCGAGGGGCTGCACCGGCACGGCAAGTGAGCTCATGAAAGGTCTCCTCCGTTGAGGGGGCCAGAGAAGTCGGCTGTCGTGCGTTCGATCACCGCTCCGACGGCATCGGCGAACCGCAACGCACCCGGTTTGTGGAGTCGGACGCGCACGTAGGGAGCGCGGTGGTCGACGACGAGGATGCGGGCGACCTCTGTGGCCAGCGCCTCCACCGTGCGGTACTGCGACCGCTCGACGTGGCTGATGATCGCTTTGACGCCGGTCCGGTAGTTCCACGCATCGGCCAGATCGTCGCTCTGCGCCGCGGGGCGAACGTCAGTGCCGATCTCCAGGTGGATCACCACGTCGCTGCGGTCGCGGCGTTCTTCCTCGTCGCAGCCGATGATGCAGCGCAGACGAAGCGCCTCGATCTCGATGAGGTCCACGTACGTCTTCCCTTCGGGAGAGTCGATCAGAGGAGATGCCTGAGCGTTTCCGTGAGGTCCGTCCGCTGCCGATCTGCATGGAGAAGTCGGCTGAACGAGATGTGGCCTCTCAGAGCCGGCAAGCGGAACTACTGCGCGGACCACCTTTCCGATGCGTCGCGGGTGGTAGCTCAGCTCGGCCAGGCGCGATGCGACGGTCAGGCCGAAGCCACCGGCCTCGCTTCCCTGGCGGCATACCGGCATCGTCGATGCCCCATCTCGCACATCGACTTGCAGGGCGACCTCGGTGACCCGCGTCGGATCCAGCACGAGTGACAGAGCCAGCTCGACCGGTGGCGCCCCGTGACGGAACGCATTGGTCACCAGTTCCGAGACGACCAGCCCGGCATGCTCACCTACTTCGGGGAGCTGCCACCACGTCAAGGTCTGCTCGGTGAGTCGGCGTGCGCGCCGCACCGGCATCGAGCCTTCGCTCAGCCTCCATTCCCGCCGTCTGGAAATGGTCACCAGAACCACCGCCTTGGCCGTACCGGCGGACGGGCGACCACTTGAGCCAGCTCCTCGAAGCCGGGGAGCCGCAAGGCGTTGGCGGAGGTCGGGGGGACCACCCAGCGGACGACGTGTCCGACGTGGGCACTGCCGGGTGGAAGGACGACCAGCTGTCCTTGTCCCGCGTAGGCGTAGCCGGCGCCGCTCACGGCCACCAACTCGGTCCAACGCTCCGTCTGTCCCGAGCGCACCAGCATGCTGATCGTGTCCTCGTCAGACATGACCGGCCCCAGCCAGGAACCGCGTTCCGTGAGAACCTCCAAGGCCGCCTGACCGATCTGCAGCGGCACGGTGACCACCTCGAAGCCGGGACCAACAGGGACGACGATGCCTGCCTCTGGCCACTGGCTCCACCAGTCCCGCACGCGGTCGGGGTCGATGGTCGGCTCCAGAACGCCGCCCACGACCTCGGTGCGGGTGTTCGACGGAGGCAGCGCGCCCACCATGACCGGCCACTGCCACCGGGTCACATAGTCGACGGCCATCCGATGCGCCAGCGTCGGACGTCTGACGAGCAGTCGTTTCGTCCTCGGAGGCCTGGCATCAGAGGACGCAGACGATGAGTTGAGACGAGGGCATTTGGGACGGCCGGCTGACCGGCCGTGAGTGCTTCCCATGGCTCCACATAACCCCGGCGAACCATGGCTGCGGCAGCGCACATCGGCGGTGCATGTGTGCAAACCGGTGTGCATTCAGTGCCGATCTCAAGCTGGGCCTTATCGAGCCGTGAGGACGGGGTTACGCTGCGGAACTATGGAGCGGCAGCCCAACCAGCGACTGGCCGACCTCATTGACGAGGTCGGCATCTCCCACCTCGCGCTGGCCAAGCGGATATGCCGGGTCGCAGAGGAGTGGCGAGAGTCGGTCCGGCCCGCTCACACTCAGGTCGGCCGATGGATCGCCGGTCAGCAGCCGCGCGGCGCCACCCCGGCCCTGATCGCCGAGGCGCTCAGCCGCAAGCTCGGCCGCCGTGTCACACTCGCCGACATCGGTATGGCCGGAACCACCACCTCTCCTGAGGTCGGCCTGAGCTTCTCCCACACCACCGAGGACCTCATCGAGACGGTGATCGAACTCTGGACTGCCGACCTTCAGCGTCGGAAGTTCCTGTTGGGCTCTGTTGACGTCACCGCCCTCACTCATCCGGCGTTCGAATGGCTGTTGGCCAGCGCCGCGAGCCCTCGTGCGCGGGAAGGTCGGCGGCAGGTCGGGATGAGCGACGTAGAGGCCATCCGGTCGACCTCGGCCATGTTCGCCGGATTGGACAATCGGTTCGGCGGCGCACATTCCCGGACGGCGGCCGTCCAGTACCTGTCCGACCAGGTCACTCCGCTGTTGTCCGGCTCTTACAGCAGTTCGATCGCGGCCGCACTGTTCAGTGCCGTGGCCGAGTTCAACCTGTCGGTTGCGTGGATGGCGTACGACAGCGGTTTGCACGGTCTCAGCCGCCGCTACTTTCTGCAGGCCCTCGCCCTGGCCCACCACGCCGGAGACCGGCTGTTCGGCGCCAGCACTCTGTCGGCGATGTCGCACCAGGCCAACTACCTCGGCGAGCACCGCCACGCGCTCAACTTGGCTCGGGCTGCCAGCCACGGAATCCAGCATCACGACGAGCCCTTGCTCGAAGCGCAGTTCGCCGCGATGCAGGCTCGCGCAGCCGCCGCGATGCCCAATGCCGCCGACGAGTGCCTGGATGCGCTCGGAATCGCCGAAGCCGCATGGGAGCGACACCGGGCAGGCGAGGAACCGGAGTGGATCAGCTACTTCGATGAGTCCGAACTCGCCGACGAGTTCGCGCACTGCTTCCGCGATCTCGGCCAGCCCGCGCGGTCACATGAGTACGCGACCCAGTGTCTGGCTGCCGGGGACGAGGAGTATGCCCGCAGCCGCACTTTCTCGCGCATCGTGCTGGCCACCAGCCTGTTGGATCAAGGCGAAGTCGAGGAAGCCTGCACAGTCGCGACGCGGACCCTCCCCCGAGTCCAGGAGACCGCATCGGTGCGCTGCACGACCTACCTGCGCGACTTCCATGTCCGGGCCCGTCCTTATGCAACGCACCCGGCGGTCACCGCGTTCACTGAGCAGGCCCGCCCGTTGCTTGAGGGACACCACCTGCCAGGCCACCGGCCCACCAGCCCCTCCGATCAATAGGGATGCCAGTTTCTGGCGCGTTCGGGGTCGGCAAGGTCACCGATCCTGCGCCGGACCTCCTGCGCGATCTGCTCGTCATCGCCCGCCTTCTGCGACAGCCAGCACGTCATCCGTAGTTCTTTCACTGCCCGCAGCGCTGGATAGCCCGGCCACTCAGCCACGTCGAACCCATAGACCTGGCAGAACGCCGCGTATTCGGCGTCGGTGTGCCAGCCCAGGTCCCTGTATACCGCAGTGATCGACAGGTCCCATTCCGGCGGCCCCCAGCACATCCCGCCGAGATCGAAGAGAACCACCTCACCACCTGGCGTCTTCAGCACGTTACCGATGTTGGCGTCACCGTGGAGCACCGAGCGGTCAAGCGCGTACCGCACGTTCTGCAGCCTCTCCCGCAGGTCGACTGCCATCGACCGAAGGAAATGACGTTCCTCTACGGTGATGGCCGGCGCCGCATCGATGCGCTCATCGACACGCTCGAACGGATCCAGTTGCGGCAACACCAGATCGGCAGGCGGTGTCAGGGAATGGAGCCGCCGCAAGATCGCGGCCAGGTCGACGGGCACCGTCCAGTCACCGTCCACCGCGTGCCACAACGACACGGGCAGGTTCTCCATCACGAGCGGCTGCTCCCCCTCAAGCGGCCGGGTCACCGCAATGCCCTCGGCGTGCAGCCAGCGAGCCACCTGTACTTCCCGGCGCGCCGACTCCAACAGATCCAGGCTCCGGCCCACTCGGGCGATCACCCGGCCACCGTCCAGCCGCAACACCGCCCGGTCCCCCACCCGCACCAATTCGAGGGCTTGGCTCTCGAGACCGGCCCGGCGTGCAGCCGCCCGAGCGGCCTCTACCGCCACCTCGGCGAACGATGCGGCTCTGCCCATCCAGACGGCCCCTCCCTCGATCAAGCCCCGATCGAGCATATGTGTGCAATGACCATCAAGGCTGTGGGCGTCATGTAGCAGGATCCTGCTTCCCGCCTTTCTGCGCGCGGCGCTCGGCGCGGGCGGCGGCCAGGATCATCTCGTCAACGATCAACCTCGCTTGCGGCGACAGATCGACCAATGCACGAAGAACGTCGCCGCGAAGGTCACCGGCACCGATCTCATCCCGCAGAGCCTTGAGCGTGAGCTCCTCGGCGATGGGGTCTGATTCGTCCACGAAGCCGAAGTAGCCGAGCGGCACGCCGAAGAACGAAGCCAAGGCCGTCAGCGTCTTCAGCTGGGGATTGTCCTGGCGGCCGGTGCGCAACTTCCACACCGTGGTTGACGAGATTTCCTCTCCCGTCGCCGCGCTGATCGCCGCTGCCGTCTCCACGTTGTTTCGCGCGGACGGCACGTGTACCGGCCACGCGTTGCGGATCAGCCAGTCGACCTTGTCCCCCAGTGACGCCGACGGCGAGGGACCTTCTTGGCCATCGGGCGGCTCTGCTGCCCCATCGGGATGGTTATCCGCAGGACCTGGTGTGTCCGCACCCACTCGCGCTCCCACCTCTCTAGACAACCAGTAACCAGGCGAGCACTTTCGGTTGACAACACATCCCCGAGCAATGCATCGTCGTACTGAAAACTTTAGTTGATGGACTCTCGCTCCGTCACCTTCTGGGAGGGAACACGATGCCCGAGATCGGCACCAGGCACTCCGCTCCTCAAGCAAGAACCCACCCCAGGCTGCCCGCGAGAAGCGATCTCGACCGGCGGCGCGCGCACCTGCTCCGGCTGCACCACGAGCTCGGCCAGCTCGGCGCGCGGGCGCGCGTCCAGCGGCCACGCAACGGTCGCTGGCGCCTCAAGCTTCGTCAGGCTCGGTGGACCGAGACCGTGCTGTGCGCAGGCGCCGAGGACACCTTCGCCTACGTGACCGGCAACGGCCGCGTGCTCGGCCCGACCCATGACGTCCGCTACGTCGCCCAAGTCCTCGTCTGGATGATCGAAGGGAAGCACCGGTGAACGCCAGCGCCAGCACTGCGAACGAGAAGACCACCACCTCGAAGTCCCACGGAACGAATGGAGGCACTGCGTTCCCGCGGAACGAGACGGTGACCTTACTCGGCCCTGCCGACGGCGCACTCCCGAGGATCAGCGCCGATGGCCAGAAAGATCCTGGGCAGGATCCGTCCGATACGGAACGGCCCCCACGCGCTCTGCGTTCGTGTCCGCGAATCGCCATCGTGTCCGCAATCGCCATCGCCCCGCTCATCCTGGCCCTCGCCGCGCTCGGCGGTATCGGATCGTTCGCCACCGTCCGCCAGGCTGCCGAGCCCTGGTTCGGGGGCCTTGCCTGGATCGTCCCGATCGGCCTCGACGCCGGGATCCTCGCCCTTCTCGCGTGGGACTTGCTGGCCGAATACCTCAGGTTGCCGTGGCCGATGCTCCGCTGGACGGCCTGGGCGTTCATCGGCGGCACAGTCGCCGTCAATGCGGCTGCCGCTCACGGTGACCTCATCGGGATCATCGTGCACCTGGCGATGCCCGTGCTGTTCATCATCACCGTCGAGGGCGTTCGTCATCTGATCCGCCAATGGGCTGGCCTGGCGGCCGGCGTCCGCATCGAATCCGTTCCGAAGGCTCGCTGGCTGCTTGCTCCGATCTCCACTGCCCTGCTGTGGCGTCGCATGGTCCTCTGGCACATCACCGGCTACCGGCACGGCCTCGCTGTGGAGTACCAGCACCTGCTCGCCGTCTCCCATCTCCAACAGAAGCACGGCCGCTGGACCTGGCGCTGGAACGCACCCCTTGCCGACCGCCTTGCACTGCGCCATCTTCCCGCCCAAGCCAGCGGTCGCGCTGCGAGCCTCGTCCCGGCGCTCCCAGCGGAGACCGACTCTGGCCTCCTGGCCCTTCACACGGAGCCAGTCCAGCCGTTCGCACGCAAGCCGACTCCGTTCGCGGCCTCTCCAACCGACGAGGAGCACCACGACGACCACCCCGAACACAGCGACAAAGAGGGCCCCGTCCTACCGGAGTGGATCACCTCCGAACTGCTCACCGACGCAAGGGACATCCTCGAAGCCGCGCACCGCCAAGGCGCACACATCAACAAGGTCGAGTTCGGCCGCCGGTTGCGCAATGCCGGCCACGCCATCGCCAACGATCGTCTCTCAGCTCTGAGGGCCGCCGCCCTCGGTGAAGGCGGAGCCGTATGAGCACCGACTCCGAACAGCGCCGCCTCATCGCCGTGCTGCACGCGATCGCCGAGCGCGAGGTCACCTTGTTGCATGACGGGGCTCAGCCATGGTCACGCTGGTTGAGCATGGCTGCGCACCATGGCCGATTCGGTTTCACCAACACCATGCTCATCGGCGCACAGCGCCCGGACGCCACAGACGTCCGGTCGTACCAGCAATGGCAGGAACGCAGCCATCAGGTTCGCCGTGGCGAGAGCGGCATAAGGATCTTGTCTCGTCGCGGCCTTCCGCGCACCGTCTTCGACATCACGCAGACCGAAGGAGCGCTGCCGCCTCACACTCCGGCGTCCACGTCAGAGGATGTGTGGGAACGGCTGCGCGACCTCGCCGCCTCCCTCGGTTTCCAGATCGACCATGGCGAACGCTGGCCTTACACCGGCCCGCCCGGTCGCCTCCTGCACGTCCCTCCGAGCCTCGTTGGCACGCCTGCTACCCAACACCTGGCCCACCAGCTCGCCCACATTCTTCGTCCAGGTGATCGCGCGCACTCCGAGGAACCACCAGAAGCGTGCTCAGGAACCCGGCACGTCATCGCGGAATCCACCACCTGGCTCGTTCTGGCAGGCCTCGGGCTGGAGCTACCACCGCCAACCTTCCCAGCGGTCGCCAGCTGGTCTGGTAGCGACCCTCGCGCTCAGCCCATCAAGGCGATCACCGCGGTCGGTGAGACCATCCTTCGAGCCTCCTCGCACGCTTACCGACGTCTCGCAGCGTTCCCGTCCGGTACCACCACCCCCGCCTCCCTGAGCTCACCCATCACCGCAGGTACAGCCACCAGAGAACCGTCCTTCCCGGCCACTATGCGGCCACCGGCCACTAACGAAGCAGACGGCGGCTCCCATCCACCGCAGTCGCCTCCGCACTCAGCCGAGTTGCTCAACGTGCTCAGCAGCGCGCACCAAATCTTCCTGAAGGAATCGCGCGAGAGTTGGGTCCCCGGATATCTCGCGCAACGCGGCCTAGGAGGCGCGACCAAGCCTCCGTGGGAAGCCGGGTATGCGTCCTCCGATACCGATCGGCTCATCGGTCAGCTGAGAGCGCTTGGTCACACCGAGCAGTCGATCGTCGATGCGGGTCTCGCTCGCATCGACCGCAGCGGAACCCTACGTGCGTTGTTCCGCGATCGGCTCGTGCTCGCCATCCGAGACCCGGAAGGCGCCATCCGCGGCTTCATCGGCCGTCGCACCGACACAGCCACCGGTCCTAAGTACCTCAACAGCCCCGGCATCGAAATCTTCAACAAAGGCAAACTGCTGTATGGCTTGCGCGAAATCTCCTCCATACTCGCCGCCGGCGCCTGCCTGGTCGTGGCCGAAGGCCCCTTCGACGCGATAGCCATCAACCTGGCCGCTCCGCGCACCCACGCCGCTGTCGCACTCTGCGGAACCGCGATCACCTCGGACCACCTGAACGTGCTCGCCGACCATGCGGACCTGACGACATCGGGGATGCTCCTCGCCCTCGACGGCGATCGCGCAGGACGAGCCGCCGCGCTCCGTGCCTGGCCTCTCCTCTCCGCCATCAATGGGCCCATTACTGCCGTCACCTTCCCCGCAGGGCATGACCCCGCAGACATCCTCAGAGACCAAGGGATCACGGGCATGCGGGCAACGCTCAAGCGGGAGGTGCCACTCGCCACCCTGGCGATAGACGCAACGATCGAAGCCCGACGGCAGTCACTCAGTCACCCCGAAGGCCAGATCGCAGCCGCACGCGCCGCAGCCGAAATAGTGGTCACCGAACGTCCCAACCAGGCAGCTGAACACGCCGCTCACATCTCGGCCCGCCTCAACCTTCCTCCGGGCTTGGTCAACGAAGTCCTGATCGACGCCATCACCAACCGATCCAGTCGCTCCACGGACGCCCGGCAACTCGCTGGCCAGGACTTCCCCTTACGAGGCTGCGAAACGCTCCCCCAAGCTCCCAACACACCCGCCACTCCTTCAGTAAATGCTCATCCGGCCGCCAGGACGACCAGGAGGCGCACGTGACCGAGCAGCACCCCGACCCCATCGCCGAAGGGCTCGCCCAGGGCGGACAACGCATCATCCAGATCCTCGCGCTCGGGATCGCGTCCAAACAGATGTACTCCGGATTCGTTCAGAAGCGAGAGGCCGCCGAAGCCGCACGCGACCGAGCCGCTGCAGCCCAGGCCGACGCCGACCAGCGCGCCGCGTTCGACCAAGCAAGGGCCATATGGGCGCCGGCCCACGACCGGCAATGGCTCCAGAACGCAGACATCCTCAAAGTCGCCCAAGCGTGGGGCGCCGCAGCCCCGTTCGCCGCAGAAGGCCACCCAGGCGCCGCCTCAGCCGTCGACAAATGCGAACAACGACTTCGCGACCTGCACCCCCACGCGATGAGCCACTACGACCGTCTCCGCGCCAGCGGCCAAGACCCGCTCGCCGCTATGCGACAGGCCACCCCCTTCTTCAACCGCGATCCCAATGTCCGCGAGGGACACCCGGTAAGCACGGCAGCCCTGAAGGAGGGAACCGGAGCGCGCTGGGCCGCCAACCCACACGGCCCCAGCCGCCAAGAATGGGAAGCCGCTCGCCAAGAACGTCGCGCTCACCAGATCATCGACGAGTTCCAGGCCAGGATGCGCGACCGAAGCGGCCCGGAGCTCCTGCCTCTACAGATGCGGACACTCCTGGAGACCGTCACCAACCTGCCTGAACCGATCATCGCAAAGGTCGTCCAAACCCGCACGGCACCGGACTCGAACCGATCGGATCAGACCCGCACGCCATCCGAGGTCTCAGCCGACGACTTCCCTCAACTGATCACCGAAGCGATCTATGGGATCCGCTCCACACTGGCCCAAACCGGACGCCCTACGCCTCACCTTCCCGGCGCTCGCCCGGATCACCCCAAGCCCTAGGGACGACCAGCATGGACTCCTACTGGTTCTGGCTCTTCCTGCTCGCCTTCCTGGCGGCACTCTTCACTGGACCAACCGTCATCGCCCTCATTCGCGGCATCGACGGCGTCGGAGTCGTCCTGCTCCTCAACGGGCTCGCCTTCGTCACTTTCGTGGCGCTCCCCTTCGCCTACATCATGGCGATCACCTTGCCCAGACGAATTCACACACTGGACCAGCACTTCCCGCTTCGTCATGTCCAGCACCGCGGTCGGCAGCGGGTTCTTGGGCGCAGCCTAGATTGGTGAGTTGGCGCTGGCTCTCGAGCATGGCCCGGCGCAGGCGGTCACGGTGCAGTGGCGCGTGCTGCTGGAAGATTTGCTCCACGAGGCCGAGACGCTGGAGATCGCCGCCACGGCGCTGACGCTCGACTGGGCGCCCACGCCGAGCCGAAGCTCCGGCTGTCTCTACCCGGTGGATCAGCCACTTTCCCTACATTTTCGACCTGCACTGAACGAAGAACCGCAGATGCTCGCCGGACCGTCGGACTCGGAAGGTGTCATAGGGGGCTTGGACGTCGCGACCCGATTGTGCTGGATGATCACGTGGTACTTGATGACCCAGCGTGCGAGTCCGACAGGGTGAGTCCGGCGAGAACCTTCTTGTGGAGCTGGTTGAAGAAGCCGAGCATCCCGATTCGCAGCGATTCAGCCAATCGACCCTCTCCTTCGACGCTGCCGATGCCGTCACAAAAGGCCAGGAGCCGAAAACCTCTGATGTGGGTTCTGTCGGCCCTGTCAGGTCCCGTTACTGGGCGGCGGGTTCGGATGCGCCGTAGGCGCTTGTCCACACGTGACTTGGCGCGACTGCGCCGAGCAGGGCCAAGAAGACTGCTCGGTGCGGCGCGCCGTGGGACACCGCGCAAGCGGTAGCCACTAGGACGAAGGTGGTAACGCTTTGTTAGAGCTGTCGCGGTTGCCCTCAGCGGGTGATGACGACCTTGAGGGCGCCGGTGTCGGCCGCGCTGGCGAAGACGTCGTATGCCTTGGGGAACTCGTCGAAGTTGAAGTGGTGCGTCACGAACCTGCCCGCCTCGATCTGATGGCCCGCGAGCAGCCGAAGCAGGGTCGGAGTGGAGAAGGTGTCCACCAGGCCGGTGACGATGGTGATGTCGCGGATCCACTGCTCTTCGAGGTGGAGGGTGGCAGGGCGACCGTGGACGCCGATGTTGGCGATCCGGCCGCCGGGCCGTGCCAGCGCGACCGCGAGCTCGAACGTGTCCGGGACTCCGACGGCTTCGATGCTGGTGTCGGCGCCCAGTCCGCCGGTCAGCTCTCGGACCACGGCGAGCGGGTCTTGACGCCCGTTGTTCACGGTCACCGACGCTCCGAACTGCTTGGCCGCCTCCAGCCGGCTATCGGCCAGATCGATCGCGATGATCTGGCTGGGGCTGTAGAGCCGGGCGGCCATGATCGCTGCCAGCCCGATCGGTCCGGCTCCGACGACGGCCACCACATCGCCCGGGCTAACACCGCCGTTCAGCACTCCGACCTCGTAGCTCGTCGGCAGGATGTCGGCCAACATCAGGACGTCCTGTGCGGAGACACCGTCGGGCACGACGTGCACGGAGGTATCGGCGTACGGCACCCGAACGTACTCGGCCTGAGTTCCGTCGATCTTGTGACCCAGGATCCAGCCGCCACCGCCCAGGCACTGGCCGTACCGGCCCTCCCGGCAGAATCGGCAGGTCCCGCAGGAGGTGATGCATGAGACCAGGACCTGGTCTCCCGGCTTGATCGTCTTGACGCCCGGGCCGACCTCTTCGACGGTTCCGACCGCCTCGTGTCCCAGAATCCGCCCATCGGCGACGGCGGGGACATCGCCCTTGAGGATGTGCAGGTCCGTTCCGCAGATGGTCACCGCGTCGACACGCACGACCGCATCACCGGGGTCGATGATCTGCGGCTTGGGCACTTCTTCCCACGCCTTGTGGCCGGGACCGTGATACACCATCGCGCGCATGACTGGCTCCTTAGGATCGGGTGCTTTCATGTTCCGTCGGACGATGCGGGCGACCTCAGGGCCCGAGGTCCCGCGATCGTCGCCGAAGGTCCTGCCGCCAGTCGGCCCCGGGTGCGGCTTCCTACGCACTGGACTGGGGAGTCGTCGGTACGGAGAGCTCGTTCTCTCGGAGTAGCGGCTCTGACTCGGGCTCGGCCGGCCCCATGTCGAGCCGGAACGGCGGGTACCTGTCGGTCATCAGAAGGACGTATGCGGCGACCCGCAGCACCCAGCGGTTCATGCCCATCACGAAGTCGAAGATCCCGCGGACGTACCTGCCGGTGAACATCAGCGCGACCGCCGCGATGAGCACCAAGAGATCGACCAAGCCGGGAGTGTGCCAGCCGAATCCCCCGCCATCGTCCGTGCTCGAGAGCCCTCCTCCTGAGAGGAGAGCCAGCACCAGGAAGTGCGGGATGGCCAGCAGCCACCACTTGACCAGCACCAGTCCGCGCGACAACCGCTCGGGGTAGCGGATCTCCAGCCGCGCCGGGTAATCCGGAACGTCCTTGAGGGTGAAGGGCGGGTACCGGTCCGTGCCCAGGGTGCCATAGCCATAGAACGCCACCCGCCAGAACCAGCGGACCACTCCCACGTTGAAGTCGAAGATCGACCGTGGATAACGACCGCTGAACAAGATCGCAAAGAATGCCACCACCGTGAGCATCCCCGCGGCGATCCCCAGAAAGACCAGCACGATGTAGTGCGGAATCAGCAGCAACCACTTCACCAGCCAGAGCCACCTGGACAGCGGCTCGTCGAGCCGCCCCTCGACCCGAACCGGGAGTGAATCGGCGCTCGCCGCCGGCACAGACCTCGTGGTCATCGTCCACCTCCAGAGCGGTGCCCCGTCCAGAGGGACTTCGATGAGCGGGGCACGCCGCCTAATACCACCGTCGCTCACAAGGATCCAGCGACGTAGAGGCGTTGGCCGCCCGCGGCCGGGACCAACGTCCCGTCCTGGTCGGCGCGGCAGGGATCAGCCATCCAGAAGGAACGATGACGAAGCCGCTGGACAGGTCCATTGGAAGGGACGCTCCGGCACCTCGCGTAGGGGTTGTAGGCGGGGCCGTGGGCCCGCGTAGACGCTAAGCACGTCTGGGCTGGGAACAGCGTGTCGGCGTTGGCGCCTCCCTCATCTGCGGCACCTGACGGTTCAGCCGGGTGGGAGAGGAACGAACACAACCGGAGTGGCGCTGTGGCGGACACAGAACAGGCCGATGCCACCGGGAATCTCCGGTGAACTGATCCCGCTGGTACCCAGCACGAGCAGATGGGCATCGCGAGCGCGTTCAACAAGGCGTCGGCCGGGGGGACCGTGCACGGGCGCCGTGATGACCCGATCCGGTACGTCACGCTGGCGGATCAATGCGTCCAGCGCTCGCTGCAACCGTTCAGCGGCGATCCGAAGCGGGTCATCGCGGAGAGCATCGGCACGCTCGTCGGACAGGTCTTCCCACACCGAGACCACGTCCAAAACCGCCTCGCGGCTCTTGGCCTCGCGCGCGGCCCACAGCAGCGCCTGGATCGAGCCGAACGAGCCGTCCACGCCCACGACGATGCGGCGCCGCCAGCTCTCCTGGTCGCTGCCCTCGACCTGGACCTCTGTGACCTCTGGCAGCAAGCGGCCGCCATCATTGCCGATTGACATGTCCCCATACCTTTCGTTTCCTGCGTGCTCGCGGAACGCCACGAAGGCGTACCCGGATTTCTCGTTTGATCACTACGTCCCCTGCGCGGTGCCGACTGCTCTACCCGCAAGGCTCGTGGACGTCATGGCCTTCTTTTGAACAGGGAAAGAGGTATGGGAAGCCTCTCCGCCGCTTAGTGGGAGTTTCGTCCTGTATCTGCTGGCTCAGGGGTCACGCCAGGTCGGGGTGGATTCGCGGGTGAGGCGGCGGGTCATCAGGTCGATCATTGCGATGTGGATCATGGCTTCGGAGCGGGTGGGCAGGGTTTCGTAGTCGCGGGCCAGGCGGCGGTGCAGCATGAGCCAGCCGAAGGTGCGTTCCACCACCCAACGTCGTGGTAGCGGGACAAACCCCTTGGTGGCGGGGTCGCGGCGGATGGTCTCCAGGTCGATGCCGAGTGTGGCTGCGTGGTCGACGATCTTGGTGCGGTAGGCGGTGTCGCCCCACGCTTTGGTGATGGTCGGGTGCTCGGCGGCCACGTCGGTGAGCAGCTGGCGGCCGGCGGCGCCGTCGGACACGCTGGCCGCGGTCACGCAGACTGCCAGCAGCAGCCCGAGCGAGTCAGTGACGATGTTGCGCTTGCGGCCCACGATCTTCTTGCCGACATCGGTGCCTTGGCTGGTCAGCGGCACATCGACCGAGGTTTTGATGCTTTGGGAGTCGATGATGCAGGCGTTGGGTTGGGGCCGGTGTCCTTCCTGTTCGCGGACCAGGCCGCGCAGTAGTCCGGTGAGCTGGGTGAACACCCCATCGGTCTCCCACTTGGCGAAGTAGGAGTAGACGGTCTGGAAGGGCGGGAAGTCGTGTGGCAGGTAGCGCCACGGGATCCCGGTGCGATCGACATACAAGATCGCGTTCATGATGGTGCGCAGATCGTGTTCGGGTGGGCGGCCGAAGTCCAGCGCGGCGGCGCGGCGTTGCTCGCGCCAGGCGGTCAGGGTCGGCTCGATCAGTTTCCACCGGGCATCGGACAGATCACTGGGATAGCGACGAGGTGCGCTCATGACCAGGATGTACGCCGCGTCGGTTGAGATGCCCAGCCGTATGCCCGAACCGGCAGGACACAGCACGCACCGGTGGGCATCTCGGGATGAGACGGGACCTTTCCAGCCAAGACGGACCCACACCTGCCTCTGCCGCCACCCTCAGCGGCGCGAGACGCACGCGCCTCGCCAGCACTACCGCAGCCACCCACTGGAAACCACCATCAACCACAACCAAACAGGACGGAACTCCCACTTAGGCAGCGTCTCGAGATGCATGGTGCGCGGATGTCCGCTACTCCCTGCCTTTATGGGGCTTCCCTTACCTACTTACATTCCATCTCGTGGGGCACTGTGAATGAAGGGTCTTTGGTCCTTCAAAGAGTCCGCCAGGCCGGTGCAGTCATTCGGCCGGTACGACGGCGACGGGGCAGCGCGAGCGGTGCAGGACGGTATGGGTGACGCGGCCCACAGCCAAGATCGGCGGTCCGTGCCGGCGACGCGCTCCGACGACGACCAAGCCGGCCTTCTCCGACGCAGCGAGGAGGGCCTGGGCGGGCGAGCGAGCGTCGATGGTGGGTATCACGTCGACGTCGGGGTATCTGGTCGTCCAGCCGACCAGTGCCTCAGAGAGCTCGATGTCCTCGACGATCCGCCGGCGTGGGGAACCGAACTCCACGCCGGTGGCGTGCACGGCGACGAGCCGCGCCGCCCGCGCCGACACTTCCTCAAAGGCCCAAGCCAGCAGGCGGTCCTCCGGACCCCGCCCTTCGACGCCCACCACGATCTCTGGTACGGCGTCCGGCGGGTACGGCGCCGCCCGCGGCACCACCAGAACGGGGCAGCGCGAGTGGGCGGCGACGTGCAGGCTGACAGACCCGAGCAACAACTCCTCGATCCGGCCTCCGCCTCGTGCGCCCACGACGACCAGCGCCGCCCGTTCTGCTTCATCGAGCAGAGCCTGACCGGGCTCGCACGTCACCAGAACGGTAGTGACATCCAGATCGGACGACCGCTTCGAGGCATACCACTGCGCCTCCTCCAGGAGATCCCGCCGTTCAGCGACGAGTCGCCTCAGCGTCGCCTCGGGGAGACTCCCGTCGGCAACCAATCCGCGTGAGGCGTGTACGAGGCGAATCAGTCTCCTGTGGAGCCGGGCATGCTCGAGCGCCCAATCGAGCGCCCGCCATGCGTGGGCGGAACCATCTATACCAACGATGACCAGCTCGGACATGAACGTCACTCCCCCAACGTGGGTCGCCGCCGTCAGACCGCGGTCATCCGGCGACCATCTAGATTCGAAGATTCCTTGCCCACACCCGTTTCCCCCAGGGCTGTAAGTCCGTGTTCGCTGGACGAAGGTCCCTGGTGCCTGGTGAGCAAAGCCACCAGGACTGGGACAGGCATGCGACGCGAAGCACCGAGCGGGACGCCGGCATCAGCTCACGGCTGCAGTCGGCGCGAGCGGGCGTGTACGCGGCGCGCGCGCCCGGATTGATAGAGGTGGCCCGGCGCAGGCGTCGGCATCGACGGTGGGCGAGGACATTCCTCAGCCGGTGACCAGCCGCGCATCCGGCTGGAACGCCGCGTCCGTCACCGGGGTTCGTGCGTCGTCTGCACACGAGCGACTCGAACAGGTCGATCGGTTGAGGAACGACCACGCCGGGGCCACCCTGGATCTACTCATTGCCGGAGGGCGAGGTCGATCAAGGGCTGCCCTTGACGGTGCCCTGAACAACCGCTCCCGGCAGTGCGACGGCCGTGTTTCACCAGCCGGCGCAAGAGTCGGATGAGATCGCCCCTGCGGGCGTGAGCGCAGGCGATCCACCTCGTGATCGCCGTCAGCTACCTCCGTCCGGGAGAACGCACCGGACGCGAGGCGCTCCGCAACGCGCCGGGCGCGTGTCTTCCCGGATCAGTTCCCTTCCGCGTCGAGGGGGGCACGCCATTGCAGGAGGGTGCCGCCGCCCTCGCGTGGCCGTGTCTGGAAGGAGCCGCCGAGACTGTCAGCCCGGTCGGCCATGTTGGCCAGGCCGCTGCGGCGACCGACGTCTTCGGGAATGCCGATGCCGTTGTCCTCGACGCGCAGGACGACTTCGGCGTCGCCGACTTCGATCGACATTGCGACGCTGGTGGCGCGGGCGTGGCGGGCGACGTTGGAGAGGGCTTCGGTGACCACGGCCAGCAGGTGCTCACCGAGGGTGTCGCCGACGGAGGTGTCCAGCAGCCCGTCCAGGCGAACAGATGGCGCGAAGCCCAGGCTCTGGGTGGCGGCGTCGATCACGGTGTGCAGGCGATGGCGCAGGCTCTGGTCGTCGGGCATGGCCTGAAGCGCGAAGATGGTGGATCGGATCTGGCGGATGGTGTCGTCCAGGTCGTCGACCGAGCGCTGCAGCCGGACGGCCACGTCGCGCTTCTCCACGAGCTTGATGGCGCTCATCAGGGTCATGGCGGTGGCGAACAGGCGCTGGATCACGGTGTCGTGCAGATCCTTGGCGATCCTGTCGCGGTCCTCCAGCATGGCCAGCCGCTCGGTGTCACGGCGCCGCTCAGCCAGTTCAAGGGCGATCGCGGCCTGGGCCGTATAGGCCTCCAGCAATTGCTGCACCGACGCGCTGAACGGCGACGCCTCCGGTACGTTCCCGACTGCCAGAACCCCGCGGGTGCCTTCGCCAGCGCCCAGCGGCACGAGCAAGGCCGGCCCGAGCGGCACGTGGTCGGGCATGCCGGCCGCCATCGTCGTCTGGCTGGCATCGGGCACCGACAACGCGTTCCCGCTCCGCAGCACCCGTCCGAGCAGGTCATCATCCAGGGGCAAGCGAAGCCCGCGCAGATCGTCAGCAGATTCGCCGTTAGCGGCCGTCAGCTCGAACTCACCTGCCGCGTCGTCGACGAGCGCGACGGTGGCATGCGATGCCCCGCAGATCTCACGGGCGCGCCGGGCCACCAGCTCCAGAACCTGATCTTGGCCGGCGCCCGACAGCAGCGCGGTGGAGATCTCCGCCGAGGCCTCGGTCCACTGCTCGCGGCGGCGTGTCTCTTCGTACAGGCGGGCGTTCTCGATCGCCACACCGGCGGCGGTGGCCAGGGCGGTGACGACGATCTGGTCTTCTTCGTCGAACTCGGCGCCGCCGCGTTTCTCTGTGAGGTAGAGGTTGCCGAAGACCTCGTCGCGGACCCGAATCGGTACACCGAGGAAGCGGTGCATCGGGGGGTGGTTGGCGGGGAAGCCGTACGATTCGGGGTGGGCTGACAGGTCGGGCAACCGCAGTGGCTGGGGTTCCTTGATCAGCAGGCCGAGGATTCCGTGGCCGTGCGGCCAGTGCCCGATCGCCTCGATCTCTTCGGCCGAGACACCGACGGTGATGAACTCCACCAGATGCTCGCCCTCTTCGCTGATCACACCCAGCGCGCCGTACTGGGCGTCCACCAGCGTCGTGGCCGCCTCGATGATCCGCCGCAACACCGTCGCCAGATTCAGCTCACTACCGATCGACACGACCGCTTCCAGCAGCGCATGCACACGATCACGCGTACCGCGCACCGCCTCC
The DNA here is from genome assembly GCF_043198015.1 of Spirillospora sp. NPDC048911. Lineage (NCBI taxonomy): Bacteria > Bacillati > Actinomycetota > Actinomycetes > Streptosporangiales > Thermomonosporaceae > Spirillospora > Spirillospora sp. NPDC048911. The sequence continues at coordinate 262,960 of NZ_JBICUD010000013.1, forward strand.
AGCCGCGTCTGCAGCTCGGTCAGCAGATCATCCAGCCGCAACTGCGGAAGCAACAACCGTGCGCGGTCCTCACCCGCCCCAAATCCCGATGCCATGGCGCCAGTATCACCTATACATGGCACGGGCCCACAGCAAAGATTCTTGGTCCGCGATCATTGGGGGCATGCCTCTTTCCCGGACCGGGTGAGGTCACCTACGGTCGAATCAACACATCCCATCGGAGGAATCAGCGCCGTGACCAGCCAGAGCCCGCAACAACCGGCCGTGATCCGGGTGTTCCTCGTCGATGATCATGAGGTGGTGCGCCGTGGCGTGGCCGCCCTGCTGTCCGCCGAGGACGACATCGAGATCGCCGGCGAGGCCGGCTCTGCCGACCACGCGCTCGCCCGCATCCCCGCCGCCCGGCCCGACGTCGCCGTCCTGGACGTCCGCCTCCCCGACGGCGACGGCGTCACCGTCTGCCGCGAGATCCGCTCCACCATGCCCGAGGTCGCCTGCCTGATGCTGACCTCCTTCGACGACGAGGACGCCCTCTTCGACGCCGTCATGGCCGGCGCCGCCGGCTACGTCCTCAAGCAGATCCACGGATCCGACCTGGTCGGCGCCGTCCGCACCGTCGCCTCCGGACAATCCCTCCTGGACCCGCGCAGCACCGCCAAGATGCTCCAGCGGCTCCGTGACCGCCAAGAACGCAAGGACCCGCTGGCCGGGCTGTCGGACCAGGAACGCCAGATCCTCGAACTCATCGGCGAGGGCCTGACCAACCGGCAGATCGGCGAACGCATGTTCCTGGCCGAGAAGACCGTCAAGAACTACGTCTCCAGTCTCTTCGCCAAACTCAACATGAGCCGCCGCACCCAGGCGGCCGCCTACGCCGCCCAACTCAAAGCCTCCACGCCCAAGACCAAGGATGATCCTCGCCGGTGAGCCTGCATCCACAACCCGCCGCAGGACAAAGGACTTTCGTCCCTAATGGGACTTCCGGACCTCCAGCATGATGGGGTCATGCCTTTCGACCACAGCGGCCTGGAAATCCTCGGCGACGCCGAGTGCTGGACGCTTCTCACCGCCGCGCCCCTCGGTCGCATCGTCTTCACCGACCGGGCCCTGCCGGCCATCCAGCCGGTCAACTTCGTCGTCTCCGGGGAAGACGTGATCATTCGCACCTCGCCCGGGTCGAAACTGGCCGCCGTCACCCGCGGCACCATCGTCGCCTTCGAGGTCGACGACTTCGACACCACCACCCGCACCGGCTGGTCGGTCGTGGCCGTCGGCCCGGCCCGGACCGTCACCGACCCTCAGGATCTCGCCGCTCTCAAGCGACTCCCGCTGCACTCATGGGTTCCGAACGTGCGCGACAACTTCATCCGGATCCACCCCGAGATCCTCTCTGGCCGTCGTATTCCTGCGAGCACGACCGCTTCGCTCCCAGTCTGACGGCGGGCCTCCAGGTCATGTCCACGGGCGCACAGTTCCACGAGTTCCGGGGACGCGTATCCCGGCCGGCCTTCAGGCAGAGCGACAAGACTGGTCGCGTGACAGCCCGCCGCATGAATCACTGTCGTGCGATTGAGCGGCTGCTTCATGGGCTTAGCCGCACTTCGCCCAACTCCTCGACCAGGTCGACCCCTACGACGACCTCCCCGCTCCCTGATTCGATTCCAGGTATGGCAACGCCTCGTACGCCCACGACGGGCCTGTCCGCGTGGCCACCATGTGGAGCGTCACCGGGTCGACGAGCGAGCTGGCGAAGCCCGCAGCCCACGATGGCCCAGCACGACTCGAACCCCTGTTCGGTCCATTCTGTCGCGCGGCGTCAATGGTGGTAGCGATCGATTCGGTCATTACCTGGAGGCCAGGCCGCCGGTCGCAAGCGTCCGAGGCCACGAACAAAGGGTCGGCTGTAGGACTCCTGTTCGATGCAATGAACGAACAACGGCGGCTCTGGGCGGGAGTCCGAAGCCGCGAGCAGGGCGACGTCCGTACGCCTCGTGCCGGCTCGGTGAGCATGGCCGGCAGCGGTCGCTGGGATGGCAGCGGTCCGCATTCCGCTGGATCTGGTTTCGGAGAACCGACATCGAGCCCGCAACGACCGACTTCCCCGGCGTCGCCGGGGAAGTCGAGGAAGTTCGGACAGCTTCTAGCCGCACAAAACCGAGCCCCTTTATCTAGTAAGGCCAGGTCCAGTTGCGAACCTCCGCAGCGTCTTCGCCGTGCTGGCGGGTGTGGGCGCGCAGACTGAGGCGTGTGTCGGTCATGCGCTGGCGGAGGTGGGCGACGCGTTCTCCCAGGTGCGGCACGCGGTCGATGACGTCGGTGACCAGGTGGTAGCGGTCGAGGTCGTTGAGCATCACCATGTCGAACGGCGTGGTGGTGGTGCCCTCCTCCTTGTAGCCGCGGACGTGCAGGTTGTGGTGGCCGGTGCGGCGGTAGGTGAGGCGGTGGATGAGGTAGGGGTAGCCGTGGAAGGCGAAGATGACCGGCTTGTCGGTGGTGAATAGCGCGTCGAAGGCGGCATCGCTCAGCCCGTTGGGGTGCTCGGTCTCGGGCTGCAGGCGCATCAGGTCGACCACGTTGACGACGCGTACGCGCAGGTCGGGTAGGTGCTGGCGGAGCAGGTCGACGGCGGCGAGGGTTTCCAGGGTGGGGATGTCACCGGCGCAGGCCAGCACGACGTCGGGATCGGCGCCGCCGTCGGTGCTCGCCCATTCCCAGATCCCGATGCCGCGCGTGCAGTGCAGGACGGCGTCGTCCATGGGGAGCCAGTTGAGGGCGGGCTGCTTGCCGGCGACGACGACGTTGATGTGGTCGCGGGAGCGCAGGCAGTGGTCGCCGACCGACAGCAGGGTGTTGGCGTCCGGCGGCAGGTAGACGCGCACGATCTCGGGTTTCTTGTTCATGACGACGTCCAGGAAGCCGGGGTCTTGGTGGGTGAAGCCGTTGTGGTCCTGGCGCCACACGTGTGAGGACAGCAGGTAGTTGAGGGAGGCCAGGGGGCGCCGCCAGGGCAGGTGCCGGGTGATCTTGAGCCATTTGGCGTGCTGGTTGAACATCGAGTCGACGATGTGGATGAACGCCTCGTAGCTGTTGAACAGCCCGTGCCGCCCGGTCAGCAGGTAACCCTCCAGCCAGCCCTGGCACAGGTGCTCGCTGAGCACCTCCATGACCCGGCCGCTGGGTGCCTGGTGCTCGTCGGTGTCATAGCGTTCGCCGGTGAACACGCGGTCGGTGACCTCGAAGACGTCGCCGAGCCGGTTGGAGGCCGTCTCGTCCGGCCCCATGATCCGGAAGTTGTCGGGATTGGCGGTCACGACGTCGCGCAGGAACGCCCCCAGCCGCCTGGTCGGTTCGGTGAAGGTCGTGCCGGGCTTGTCGACCGGCACCGCATAGTCGCGGAAATCAGGCAGGACGAGGGGACGCAGCAGGAGGCCGCCATTGGCGTGCGGGTTGGCGCTCATCCGCCGCTCCCCCACCGGCGCCTGGGCCCGGATCTCAGTGCGCGGGCGGCCCTGGTCATCGAACAGCTTCTCGGGATTGTAGGACCGCAGCCAGCCCTCCAGCTGCGCCAGATGCTCGGGGTTGTCGCGTACCCCGTGCAGGGGCACCTGGTGGGCACGCCAGGTCCCTTCGACCGGCACGCCGTCAACCTCCTTGGGCCCGGTCCAGCCCTTCGGGGTGCGCAAGATGATCATCGGCCAGCGGCGGCGCTCACGGTTCTTGCCGGTGCGGGCGCCCTTCTGGATCGCGGCGATCTCGTCGAACGCGCGGTCCAGTGCGACGGCCATGCCCTGGTGCATCTTCGCCGGGTCGTCGCCGGTCACCAGGTAGGGGTGGTAGCCGTAGCCGTCGAAGAGCTGGACCAGCTCCTCCTCGGGGATCCGCGCCAGCACCGCCGGATTGGCGATCTTGTATCCGTTCAGATGCAGAATCGGCAGCACCGCACCATCGCGCACCGGGTCCAGGAACTTGTTGGAATGCCACGACGCGGCCAGCGGCCCGGTTTCGGCCTCACCGTCCCCGACGATGCACGCCACCGTCAGATCCGGGTTGTCGAACGCCGCGCCGTAGGCGTGCGCCAGCGAATAACCGAGCTCACCGCCCTCGTGGATCGACCCCGGCGTCTCCGGCGCGACATGGCTGGGCACTCCCCCAGGAAAGGAGAACTGCCGGAACAACCGCGCCATTCCGGCCTCGTCCTGCGGCACCTCCGGATAGACCTCGCTGTAGGTGCCCTCCAGCCACGCGTTCGCCACCGCCGCCGGCCCTCCGTGACCGGGCCCCATGACGTAGATCATGTTGAGATCGCGGGCCCGGATGAGCCTGTTGAGATGGGCGTAGCAGAAGTTCAGGCCGGGCGTCGTCCCCCAGTGCCCGAGCAACCGCGGCTTGATGTGCTCAGGCCGCAGAGGCTCCCGCAGCATCGGATTGGCCAGCAGGTAGATCTGTGCCGCCGACAGGTAGTTGGCGGCCTTCCAGTAATCGTCGATCAGCCGGAGCTCAGTGCCGTTCAGAGCGGCTTTGGCCATGACGTCCGTCCTCGAATGATCGGCTTTGGATGTGAGATCACGTGCCCGACGCAGGGCTGAATAATCGTCGAGTGCGGGCTCCCCCGCAGGCCCGCTTATTGCTTGCGTCTTCGCAGCTCCAGGTCTTCAGAGCAGAGCGTAAAGTGCGGCAGACAGCATGCGATGCCACCACGACGCCCTCCCTCATTCGCTCTGGCAGATCAACCCCGGTTGTTCTCCAGCGCCTGGCGGTTCCAGCCCATCATTGGCTGGTCTCATCCGATAGAGCCGAAGGACCCCCGAGCAAGGGAAGATCCATCTGCCCATGGCATCCTCACCGAGGACGTTCGCCTCTACCTGCCACATCCGGCCTGGCTTCACCGAGCAAGCGCTACCCGCCGTCCAGCCGGTCATCTTCGTCCTTGACGGAGATCTCATCGTCATCCGCACCGCGCCCGGCTCCGAACTCGCCGCCGCCACCGCGGCGCCATCGTCGCCTTCCAAGCCGACGATTACGACGCCCCAACCGGCACCGGCTTGTCACCGCCATCGGCCCAGCCCGCACCATCCACGGCCTGTCCTCCGTGTTCCGGCACGACGAGTCGATGCCACGATCTGCCGTACTGAGCACCTGGCATCCAACGGCGCCCGTGCGCTCCTCCAGCCGTCCGCCCGGGTCATCGGCAGAGCGCTGACCGCCGCTGCGAGGTCGGTCGAAAAGGGTGCGCCGCCGTCCTGGACCGAAGCCTCTTTGCCGATGACGACACCCTCAGCGGATTGCTTGATCACTATCGCTCAACACACCGCTGGCGGTGATCTCCCCTGTCCCGGCGCCGACCGCCGGAGAGAGCTTCGGTACCAGCTCCGTATTCCTCACCGTGGTGTGCGCCTTGGCTCGGAAGGCTACTCGGCAACGCCACACGGCATCAGCGGGTGCTTAGGCCGTGGGCACGGAACTGGGTATGCACCCGGGCGAGGAGTTCCGGCGTGGGGGGCTCGACGGTGGCCAGCGGGAAGGGTATTCCGAGGCGCTTGTACTTGGTCGCGCCTAGCCGGTGGAAGGGCAGGACGTCGATGTACTCGATGTTGGGCAGGGCTGCGGTGAAGGAGGCGATGCCTTCGATCTCGTCTTCGGCGTCGGTGAGTCCGGGGACGAGGACGAAGCGCACCCAGACGGGCCTCCCGAGCTCGGCGAGTCGCTCGGCGAAACGGAGGGTGAGAGTGATGTCGCCACCGGTCAGGGTGCGGTAGGTGTGCGGGTTCCACACCTTGATGTCGAGGAGGACCAGGTCGGTGTCGGCCAGCATCGCATCGCTTGCCTGGTTCCCCAGGAATCCGGAGGTGTCCAGGGCGGTGTGCAGGCCGAGCGCGTGGCAGCGGTGCAGCAACTCGCCGGTGAACCGCGGTTGCAGCAGCGGCTCGCCGCCGCTGATCGTGACGCCGCCGCCGGCCACCGAGATGAAGCGGCGGTACCGTTCGATCTCGGTCATGATGTCGTCGGTGGTGGTCTGGGCACTGTCGCGCATCCGCCATGTCTCGGGGTTCTGGCAGTACAGGCACCGCAGCGGGCAGCCGCCGGTGAACACCACGAACCTGGTGCCGGGGCCGTCCACTCCGGTCGACAGGTCCCAGGAGTGGACGGCGCCCGAGATCGCGGCGGGGCCGTTGGGACCGCGGTCCTCGGCGCCGCCAGTGCTGCGCAGCTCGGCGGTGGCCTCGCGTAGGAGTCGTTCCCGGGTGGTCATAGCGTTCCGTGGAAGGTGCGGTTGACGACGTCGCGTTGCTGCTCGGGCGTGAGACGCACGAAGTTGACCGCGTAGCCGGAGACCCGGATGGTCAACTGGGGGTACCGCTCCGGATGCGCCATGGCGTCCAGCAGGGTGGCGCGGTCGAGCACGTTGACGTTCATGTGGAAGCCGCCCGCGTCGGTGAAGCCGTCCAGGATCCCGGCCAGGTTGGCGGTCCGTTCCGCTTCGGTGCGGCCGAGTCCGGCGGGGGTGACGCTCTCGGTCAGCGAGATTCCGTCCTGGGCCTGGTCGTAGGGGATCTTGGCGGCCGAGAGTGCGGCGGCGACCATGCCGTGCCGGTCGCGGCCGTTCATCGGGTTAGCGCCCGGCGCGAACGGTTCGCCGGAGCGGCGGCCGTCGGGGGTGTTGCCGGTGTGGCGGCCGTACACGACGTTGGAGGTGATGGTGAGGACCGACAGGGTGTGCTCGGCGCCGCGGTAGGCGGGATGGCGGCGGATCTTGGCCATGAACGACTCCACGAGGTCCACGGCGATCTGATCGGCCTGGTCGTCGTTGTTGCCGTAGGCGGGGTAGTCGCCCTCGATCTCGTAGTCCACCGCCAGGCCGGTCTCGTCGCGGATCACCCGCACCCCGGCGTGCTTGATCGCCGAGAGGCTGTCGGCGGCGACCGAGAGCCCGGCGATCCCGCAGGCGAGTGTGCGCGCGACGGGGTGGTCGTGCAGAGCCATCTCGATGCGTTCGTAGGCGTACTTGTCGTGCATGTAGTGGATGATGTTGAGCGCGTCGACGTAGGTGCCCGCCAGCCAGTCCAGCATCCGGTCGTAGGCGGCCCTGACCTCGTCGTAGTCCAGGCGCTCCCCGGTGAGAGGCGGGTAGGCGGGCGCGATCTGCAGACCGGTCATCTCATCGCGGCCGCCGTTGATCGCGTACAGCAGCGCCTTGGCAAGGTTGACGCGAGCGCCGAAGAACTGCATCTTCTTGCCGACCTCCATGGCCGACACGCAGCAGGCGATCGCGGTGTCGTCGCCGAAGCGGGGCCGGATCAGCTCGTCGTTCTCATACTGGACCGAGCTGGTGTCGATCGAGACCTTGGCGCAGAACCGCTTGAACGGCTCGGGCAGCCGCGGCGACCACAGGACGGTCAGGTTCGGCTCGGGCGCGGGCCCGAGGTTGTAGAGCGTCTGCAGGTAGCGGAAAGAGGTCCGGGTCACCAGCGTCCGGCCGTCCTCGCCCATCCCACCGATCGCCTCGGTCACCCAGGTCGGATCGCCGGAGAACAGCTCATCGTACTCGGGAGTGCGCAGGAACCGCACGATGCGCAGCTTGATGACCAGATCGTCGACCAGTTCCTGGGCCCGGCGCTCGTCGATGCGCCCCTCGTCCAGGTCACGGTGCAGATAGATGTCGAGGAAGGTGGAGGTGCGTCCCAGCGACATGGCGGCGCCGTTCTGTTCCTTCACCGCCGCCAGGTAGCCGAAGTACAGCCACTGCACTGCCTCCTGAGCGGTGCGCGCAGCGCCGGAGACGTCGAAACCGTAGGAGGCGGCCATCTGCTTGAGCTCGCCCAGCGCCCGGATCTGCTCGGCCAGCTCCTCGCGGTCCCGGATGATGTCGTCGGCGGGGACGCGGTCGTCGAGCCGGGCACGTTCGGCGCGCTTGGCCTCGGTCAGCCGGTCGACTCCGTACAGCGCGACCCGCCGGTAGTCACCGATGATCCGGCCGCGGCCGTAGGCGTCGGGCAGGCCGGTGATGATGCCCGCCTTCCGCGCCCGCAAGATCTCCGGCGTGTAGGCGTCGAAGACCCCGTCGTTGTGGGTCTTGCGGTATTCGGCGAACGTCTTGCGCACCTGGGGGTCGAGCTCGTACCCGTAGGCCGCGAGCCCCGCCTCCACCATCCGCAGCCCGCCGGCGGGCATGATGGCCCGCTTGAGCGGCGCGTCCGTTTGCAAACCGACGATCAGCTCCCGGTCGCGGTCGATGTAGCCCGGCGCGTGCGAGGTGATGGACGACGGCGTCACCACGTCCACGTCCAGGATCCCGCGCTGCCGCTCCTCGGCGAACAGGCCGCTGACCTGACCCCAGACCGCACCGGTGCGCTCTGTCGGCCCCTGCAGGAACGATCCGTCGCCCTCATACGGGACGTGGTTGGCGCGGATGAAGTCCTGGACATCGATCGCCTCTCGCCATGCCGTTCCCTGAAAGCCCCGCCATACCTGCGGTAGCGCGGCCTTACCGGCCTCCAGCGTGGTCACCATCGCCTCCTGAGCAGCACCTCTTGAGTCGTTTCACTTCCACTATGTGTGCGACGACAGGTGCCCGTGCAGCGCCGAAGGTCCCCGATACAGGGACTAACGACCTTCGCGAATCTCCGTCTGGCCGAGTTCCGAGAAAAGGTGGAACGACGACGATGCGAGGCCCTCTCCGCTTCGTCGCAGAGGGCCCCGCATCGTGTGACTGGTCAGGTAGGCGGCCGTTGGTGGGTCGTTCAGCGGTCGGTGGAGTGGACGATCGCGACGCTGCAGGGTGCGTGCTGTAGCAGAGCTGAGCTGGTCGCACCGAGCAACAGCTGAGAGACCTTTCCGGTGCCCCGGTCACCCGCCACGATGAGGTCGGCGGTCTGGGACGCCTCCAGTAGGGCGGTGCGCGAGCCTTCCATGATGAGCGAAGTTTCTGCGCTGACCTGCGGATACTTGTCACGCCAAGGGGCGACGGCACGTTCCAGCCGTGCTCCGCAGGAGCGCTTCAGCGTCTCCTTGTCGGCGAACAGCGCCAGCTCCGACTCGGCTACCGCACCGGGCTCCCAGCAGCCGTAGACGGCCTGAAGGCTCCAGCCGCGTATCGCCGCCTCCTCGAACGCGAACGCCAGCGCGGCATCACTCGCGGGTGAGCCGTCCGCGCCCACGACGACCCGCTCGTACGAGGAGGGCGTCCGACGGACCACCACGACCGGGCGCCGCGAGCGCGCCGGCAACTGCAGCGCGGTCGAGCCGACCGGCAGCTCATCCTGCTCATGCGAGCCGACCACGACGAGCTCGGCCTCGGACGACTCGTGCATGAGCGCCGCATAGGCGGGGCCGTTCATCAGCCGCTTGTGCACCTTCACCGTGGGCGCGAGCTGCTGGGTGCGGCTGACGCCCTGGTCCAGCAGGTGCTCGCCCATCCGCTTGACGGTCGGCTCGATGTCGTAGTCCACGCGGCTGATCGGGTAGGGCCAGCGCCAGCAGTGGCAGACCGTCAGGTCGAGACGCCGCACCCGCGCCTCCTCGACCGCCCAGCGCAGAGCCCGATCACTTTCTACCGTTCCGTCATAGCCGACCAGGACCTTGGAGTACACGGCCATCTTCTCTCCTTGTCGTCCTTGAACGGGAGCGCGGGGGCGGGGCGGGCGCCCGCCCCCCCCCCCCCCCCCCCCCCCCGGCCCGGGGGGGGGGGGGCGGTGGCCGGGCGTGGGGTTGCCCCACCCCCCCCCCAGGCCCCTGGGGTCGCCCGCGCAGACCA
>NZ_JBICUD010000013.1:272720-315853 GCF_043198015.1 Spirillospora sp. NPDC048911
CAAAATTTTCCCCCGTGCCCCACCCCCCCACCCGCCCTGTGTCACACCCGCACATCCTCTTGTTTTTGGGGGGGGGGGGGGGCCGGGGGGGGGGGGGGCGGGGGGGGCCCCCCCCCCCGCGCTCCAGTCGCCGAGCCCTACCTGAGCACGGGGAAGCGTTGGACGATCTTGGTCTTGCCCCACCAGCCACCCAGGCCGATGGTGTCGCCAGCGCTGACCAGGGCCAGGCCGATGAGCACGATGGCGTAGATGAGGTGGTCGTCCATGAACAGGTTGTTCTCGGGGGGCAGGACGGCGGTCCACATCATCACCAGCAGCAGCGCGCCGCTCGCGGCGGCGATCCGCATGCCGATGCCCAGGGCCAGGGCCAGGCCGATACCGCCCAGGCCGAGCATGAACATCCAGTCGGCCCAGGCCATCCCGGCCATGTCCTTGTAGAAGCTCTCGAACGGGCCGGTCGGCGAGTTCTTCAGGAAGCCTTCGGTCGGGCTTCCGCCATCGATCCAGGCCCGCGCGGCGGGGGTTCCGTGGCCGAGCCCGAAGGTCTTGTCCAGGAACGCCCACACGAACACCCACGCCAGCGATAGCCGGGCGATCGCCCACACGTAGCGGGCCGCGACCGACTCGGTCAGCGGCGCAGGGGCGGTCAGGTGCGGCCGCGGCATGTGCCTTCTGGTGACGCGACGGTCGGTGACGGTCATCGTCAACTCACCTCTTCCGGAGAAATCCGGACCTCGGTGATCCGGCTGATCACAGACTCCCCCGAGCGCTCCGGCCCCCGATAGGAGCTTTGGACACCAAAGAGCCAGGACCTACGTCCCGCTTGGGCGCCGCTCGGCAAGGCCCAACGGCCCACGTCACAGAGGCCGTCCGCACCTGCCTCCAGGTGGCCGCCGCTCCTACCGTCGCCGTAGGGAGCAAAGGAGAAGACCGATGAGAGCATCTCGTCTGCGCCGGCGGTGCGCGGCGTTCAACCGCCTGCGACGGCGTCTGGGATTCGACCGGAATCAGCTCCGGCGCCGGGTCGATCGGCTCCAGTGGGTGGCGGGCCTCACCTTGTTGCTCCTTTACCTCGTCACCGCGCCGGCCGTCACGGCCGTTGCCGTCGAGCGCGTGTACGCCAACGGCATCCGCGCCGAACACGCACAGACGCGAGAGGCCACCGGAAGGACGGCTGAACGGCCCAGGACGCATACCGACACGGTCGCCGACTCGGCCACCGCGGGCGTGATCGCCGTTGCCGTTTCCGGGCTTCCGTTCCTGAGCGTCTACCTCATCGTCCGGCGGCGTTCGGACCGGCACCGGCAACGTTCCTGGGATACAGCCTGGGCGGGGCTCGATCGGCGCCACGCCGCCTGACGGACGTGCGCCCCGCCTGCTCGGGACCTTCGGCCCTCCACGTGCGGTCCTTGGAGCACGCACAGTGGAGTCAGGAGGTGGTTCTCATGAACACCGTGCACTCGATGGCGCTGTGCGGGCCTGGGAACGGTTGGGGCCATATGGGAACCGATGGTTGGTCCGGGGGGATGTGGATATGGGGGCTGCTCATGATGCTCATGTGGATCGCGGTGATCACGGCCGTCGTCTGGCTCGTCTTCCAGGCGACCGCGAACAGCGGCCCGAGGACGAAGTCGACGCCGGTCGAAGGTTCCGGAGGCGAGCGGGCGCGCGGCATCCTGGCCGAGCGGCTGGCCCGTGGCGAGATCGACGCCGAGGAGTACGAAGAGCGTCTGGCCAAGCTGGCATGAGCGGACACCCATCGCAGACGGAGACCGCCAGAAAGCCCGCGGGGCGAGGGATTCCTGCCCCGCATGCGCGCACCGCCGCCCAGGTCGCAGCCGACCTGGGCGGCGATGTGGAGGCGGGCCTCGCCGTTCCGGAGGCGGCGGCACGGCTTGAACGTTCGGGTCCCAACACGCTTCCAGCCGCGCCGCGCCGCGGTCCCGCCGTCCGGTTCCTCCTGCAGTTCCATAGCCCTCTCATCTACGTGCTGCTGGTCTCGGCCGCCATCACCGCGCTTCTCGGTGATCACGTGGACGCCGCCGTGATTCTCGGCGTCGTGATCGTCAACGCCATCGTGGGCTTCGTCCAGGAGTCACGCGCCGAGAATGCCCTGGCCGCGCTGGTGGCCATGACCCAGATCAATGCCACCGTGGTCCGCGAAGGAACCAGCCGGGTCGTCTCCTCCACGGAGCTGGTGCCCGGCGACCTGGTCGCACTGGAGGCGGGCGGGAAGGTACCGGCCGACCTGCGGGTGGTGCACGCCGACGACCTGCAGGTCGACGAGTCCGCGCTGACCGGGGAATCGGCGCCGGTCTCCAAGAACCCGTCAGTGGCGGCCGCGGAGGCGGTCCTTGCCGATCGGCACAACATGGCCTACTCCGGAACCCTGGTCACCCGCGGCGGCGGCACCGGCATCGTGACCGCGACCGGAGCGGCCACCGAGCTCGGATTGATCCACCACCTGGTCGGTGAGGCCACGGCGGTGCAGACCCCGCTCACCCGCAAGATCGCCCGCTTCAGCAAGCTCGTCACCGTGGCGATCCTCGGCCTGGCCGCCCTGACCTTCCTGATCGGCGTGCTGCGCGGCCAGCCCGCCACCGAGATGCTCACCGCCGCCGTCGCGCTCGCCGTCGGTGCCATCCCTGAAGGGCTGCCCGCGGTCGTCACCATCACGCTGGCGTTCGGCGTCGCCCGCATGGTGCGCCGCAACGCCATCATCCGCAGGCTCCCCGCGGTGGAGACCCTCGGCAGCACCACCGTCATCTGCACCGACAAGACCGGCACCCTCACCGAGAACCGGATGACCGTGACCACCGTCGCCGCCGGCGGCCACCTGCTCGAGGTGACCGGCACCGGCTACGGCCCGGACGGGCAGCTGCTGCTGGCGGGCCAGCCGGTCGACGTCGACGTCCACCCCGCTCTGCGCGCCACCCTCGTGGCCGGGCTGGCCTGCAACGACGCCCACATCGTTCCTGAAGACGACGAATGGAAGCTTGTCGGCGATCCGACCGAGGGCGCCCTGGTCACCAGCGCCACCAAGGCAGGAATCGACACCGTTCCGGCCCGCGCCAAGACGCTGCCCTTCGCCTCCGAACGGCAGTACATGGCCACCCTCCACGAGGACGGCATCGTCTATGTGAAGGGTTCGGTCGAACGGGTCCTCGACCTCTGCGACACCCAGCTGGACGCACACGGGGCCTCCCGCCCGCTCGACCACCCGGCCGTGACCGAGCTCACCGGCGCGCTCGGACGCCAAGGCCTGCGCGTACTCGCCTTCGCCCGCAGCGAACCGACGGCAGGCGCAGATCTGAACGCGCTCCCCCGGCTCACGCTGCTGGGACTGCAAGCCATGCACGACCCGCCGCGCCCGGCCGCCGCCGACGCGGTACACGCCTGCCAGACCGCCGGAATCCAGGTCAAAATGATCACCGGCGACCACGCCGAGACCGCCGCCGCCATCGGCACCCGGATCGGCCTTCAAGGCGAGGTCATGACCGGCCCCGACATCACCGCCTGCTCCGACGCCGACCTTCCCGACGCCGCCGAACGCACCGCCGTCTTCGCCCGCGTCTCCCCCGAACAGAAGCTCCGGCTCGTCCGCGCCCTCCAAAGCCGCTCCCACGTGATCGCCATGACCGGCGACGGCGTCAACGACGCCCCGGCCCTCAAGCAGGCCGACATCGGCGTCGCCATGGGACGGGGCGGCACCGAGGTCGCCAAGGAGTCGGCCGACATGATCCTCACCGACGACGACTTCGCCTCCATCGAGGCCGCCGTCGAAGAGGGCCGCGGCGTCTTCGACAACCTGGTCAAGTTCATCGTCTGGGCCCTGCCCGCCAACATCGGCCTCGGCCTGGTCCTGGTCGCCGCCATCGTCATCGGCGGCGAACTGCCCATCCTCCCCGTCCAGGTCCTGTGGCTGAACATGACCGCGATCCTCGTCCTCGGCCTGCCGTTCGCCCTCGAACCCCACGACGACGACATCATGCACCGCCCACCCCGCGACCCGTCCCTGCCATTGATCACCCGCCCGCTCATGGCACGGATCCTGCTGGTATCAGCGCTCCTGCTCGCCGGCGCGTTCGGCCTCTTCCACTGGGAACAAGACCACGGCGCGTCCCTGGCCGAAGCACGCACGATCGTCGTGAACGTTTTCGCGGTCACGCTGCTGACCTACCTGTTCAACTGCCTGTCCATGCACCGGCCCATGCTGTGGAAGGCAGTCCGCCGCAACCCCTGGGTCGGCGCCGGAGCCCTCGCCCTCATCGCGATCCAGCTCCTCTACACCTACGCACCAGTCATGAACGACCTGTTCCGCTCGGCGCCCATCGACGCCGGCGCATGGGCACGCATCACCGCCATGGCCGTACTCGCCTACGCCCTCGTCGAACTGGCCAAACGACTGACCCGTCCCACCCGTTCATGATCGAGCCGACGGCTCAGGGGGTGCGTTCCCAGCCGCGTTGCGGGGCGTGGGTGCCGCGGATCTCGTCGCGGCTGCGGTAGACGATGTAGGGGCGGGTGATGTAGCCGACCGGTGCCGTGAGCATGTGGACGAGACGGGTGAACGGCCAGATCATGAACAGCAGCAAGGCGCTCAGGGCATGCAGCTGGAACAAGATCGGCACGTCCGCCATCAGGTCCGGGTCGGGCCGCAGGTAGAAGACTGACCGGAACCATGGGGAGATGGTGTGGCGGTAGTCGTAGCCGTCGCCGATGACGTTGGCGGCCACGGTGGCCGCCAGGCCCAGGACGATCGCCAGGGTGAGGACGGCGTACATGAGCTTGTCGTTGCGGGTGGTGGCGGAGAAGACCGGCCCGACGGTGCGGCGCCGGTAGATGAGGATCGCCAGGCCCGCCAGGGTGCAGAAGCCGGCGATGGTGCCCAGGACGACGGCGGTGACGTGGTAGGCGTCCTCGGAGATGCCGGCCGCTTCGGTCCAGCTGCTTGGAATGAGCAGGCCACCGATGTGGCCGAGCAGGACCACCAGGATGCCGAAGTGGAAGAGCGGGCTTCCGACGCGGAGCAGGCGCGATTCGTACAGCTGGGAGGAACGGGTCGTCCAGCCGAACTTGTCGTAGCGGTAGCGCCAGTAGTGGCCCAGCACGAAGACCGCGATGGTCGCGTACGGCAGCGCGACCCACAGCAGGATGTCCAGAACGCCGGGCTCGCCGGCGGACGCGGCCGGCGCCGCGATGTGGCCGGTCATGTACGGGCTCCTTGGGCATCGACGCGCAGACGTGGTTCGGGGAGGAACACCGGCCCGTCGGACGAGCCGAACGGCGCGAGCCCCACCTCCTCCTCCGGTGGGCCGGCGGCGGCCAGGCGCTGGACCGCGGTCCGGCCGTCGCCGTCCAGCGGCGGCAGGCTCGCCGAAATCGCATGGAGGACGTGGGCCCACGGGGAGTCGGCCTCGGTGAGGGCCAGCCTGAGTAGTTCGAGGCCTGCGCGGTACTCGGTCAGCAGGCGCAGGGCGGTCTCGGGGTCGGCGGTGGCACCGAACTCCAGGACGACCGCCAGGTGGTCGGGCAGCTCACCGTCGTCGAGGACGAGCCCGGCGGCTCGGTAGGTCTGCTTTATGCGCAACAGGGCCATCCCTCGTTTCCGGGTGTCGCCGTAGGAGTAGTAGGTGAGGTAGAGACAGCACCGTTTGCGGTGGTCGAAGGTCGCGACGTAGTCGGCGGCCAGCCGCGCCTGTGGCATGACATCGAGATGGTCGAGAAAGGCGGTCAACGGCTCGCCGATGAACGCAGGCAGCGGTGCGACCGCCCGGCGCAACATCGAGCGTCCGGCCAGCATCCGTTCGTCCGGATAGTCCAGGAGAAGCGAGCACGCCTGCCAGGTGACCGCGCATTCGTGTGGTTTGAGTGCCGAGGACCTCGCTGATGGACCGAAGGGCATTTTCATGGCTTGGGCTCCGTCTTGGCTTGGCCGGAGTCCGCGGGAGGCGCACCGCCAGCAGGGGGTGGGAAGAGCCCGGCGGGAGCTCCCTTGCCGTCCCAGTTGAGGAGGTTGACGCGGTTCTGCTTGTCAGCCGGGTCGACGGGGTTGTCGGCGGTCTGCCGCTGGCGGAGCATGTGGAAGTTCTCCACGGCGATGGGGGCGGCCCCGCCTGAGGACTCACCGAACGGTCCCGAGCCGCCCATGCCCGGTCCGCCGTCGTAGTCCAGGCTGCATTCGGTGGCGAGTTCTTCGAGCTTGTGGGCGTCTTCGGCGTGCGCGGTGGGGATCACGTACCGTTCGTCGTACTTGGCCAGTGCGAGCAGGCGGTACATGTCGTACATGTGCTCGCCGCTCATGCCGACGCGGGCGGGGATGGTGTCGTCGGGGTCGCGGCCGAGGTTGATGTCGCGCATGTAGGCGCGCATCGCGGCCAGCCGCCGCAGCACGGCGTCCACAGGGGCGGGGTCGCCAGCCGTGAAGAGCTGGGCTAGGTAGTCGACGGGGATGCGCAGCGCGTCGATGGCGGCGAACAGGTTCCCCGCTTGCTCGGCGTCGTGCCCGGTGTCGCGGACGACGTCCACCACCGGGGACAGCGGCGGGATGTACCAGACCATCGGCATCGTCCGGTACTCGGGGTGCAGCGGCAGCGCGACCTTGTAGATGTTGATCAGGGCGTGGATCGGGGAGCGCTGGGCGGCCTCAATCCAGTCCCGCGGGATGCCCGCACGTTCCGCCGCCGCGACGACGGCCGGGTCGTTCGGGTCGAGGAACACTTCGCGTTGCGCCTCGTACAGATCGGTCTCGTCTGGAGCCGATGCAGCCTCCAGCACCTTGTCGGCGTCGTAGAGCATCAGGCCGATGTAGCGGAGCCGTCCCACGCAGGTCTCCGAGCAGACCGTGGGGATGCCGACCTCGACGCGCGGGAAGCAGAAGGTGCACTTCTCGGCCTTGCCGGTGCGGTGGTTGAAGTACACCTTCTTGTAGGGGCAGCCCGACACGCACATGCGCCAGCCGCGGCAGCGGTCCTGGTCCACCAGGACGATGCCGTCCTCGGTGCGCTTGTAGATCGCCCCGGACGGGCAGGACGCGGCGCAACTGGGGTTCAGGCAGTGCTCGCAGATGCGCGGCAGGTAGAACATGAACGTCCGGTCGAACTCCAGCCTGACCTTCTCAGAGAGCTCCGCGAGCAGGACGTCGGGGTCGGGCTGCCCGGCGGTGCCGCCCAGGTCGTCGTCCCAGTTCGCCGACCAGGAGATCTTCATGTCCTTGCCCGAGATCAGCGACTTGGGCCGGGCGACGGGGGTGTGCTCCTGGAGCGGCGCGTTGGTGAGCGTCTCGTAGTCGTAGGTCCAGGGTTCGTAGTAGTCGTCGATGCCGGGCAGTTTGGGGTTGGAGAAGATGGTCACCAGCTTGCGCCAGCGCCCGCCGCCCTTGAGCGTGAGGCGGCCTCGGCGGTTGAGCGTCCAGCCTCCCCGCCACCGCTCCTGGTCCTCATAGCGGCGCGGATAGCCCTGACCAGGCCGGGTCTCAACGTTGTTGAACCACACGTACTCGACACCGGAGCGGTTGGTCCACGCCTGCTTGCACGTGACCGAGCAGGTATGGCAGCCGATGCACTTGTCGAGGTTCATGACCATCGCCATCTGCGCCATGACTCGCACTAGTAGGTCACCTCCTGGGAGCGGCGGCGGATGACGGTGACCTCGTCGCGCTGGTTGCCGGTCGGGCCGAGATAGTTGAAGGCGAACGACAGCTGGGCGTACCCGCCGATGAGGTGGCTGGGTTTGATCAGCAGCCGGGTGAGCGAGTTGTGGATGCCGCCGCGCCGCCCGCTGGTCTCGCTGCGGGGCACGTCGATGAGCCGGTCCTGGGCGTGGTGCATGTAGACCGTGCCCTCGGGCATGCGGTGCGAGACGATCGCGCGGGCGACGACGACGCCGTTGCGGTTGACGGCCTCGATCCAGTCGTTGTCGCTCACGCCGATCTTGGCGGCGTCCTCAGTGCTGATCCAGATGACGGGACCGCCGCGTGACAGCGACAACATGAACAGGTTGTCCTGGTATTCGGAGTGGATGGACCACTTGTTGTGCGGCGTCAGGTAGCGGACGGCGATGCCGAGCTCGCCGCGCTCGCCGATTTCAGGCTCATCGAAGAGGGCGTGCATGTTGAGCGGGGGCCGGAAGACCGGGAGCTGCTCGCCGAGCTCGGCCATCCAGTCGTGGTCGAGGAAGAAGTGCTGGCGGCCGGTGAGGGTGTGCCACGGTTTGAGCCGTTCGACGTTGATGGTGAACGGCGAGTACCGGCGGCCGCCCGCCTCCGAGCCCGACCACTCCGGCGAAGTGATCACTGGGACGGGCCGGGCCTGGGTGTCGGCGAAGGTGATCTGCTTTCCCTCGTGCTCGGCCGCCAAGTCGGCCAAACGGGCCCCGGTGCGTTTCTCCAGGGTCCGGAAACCCTGCGTGGCCAGGTGCCCGTTGGTGGTGCCCGAGAGGGCCAGGATCGCCTCGCAGGCGTGCACGTCCCTGCGCAGCGAGGGCCGCCCGTCGGCCGGGCCGCCGCGCACCGCGCCATTCTTGTTCCGCAAGTAGTCGACCTCCTTGCGCACGTCGAATGTGACGCCTTTGGTGGTCGCGCCGAGCGTGTCGGCGAGCGGGCCGAGTGCGCCCATCTTGGCGGCGACGGCCGGGTAGTCGCGCTCGACGACGACGAGCTTGGGCATGGTCCGGCCCGGGACCGGCTCGCACTCCCCCGCGGCCCAGTCCGCGACCCGCCCGTGCGGGGTCGCCAACTCGTCCGGGGTGTCGTGCAGCAGAGGGACGGCCACCACGTCCTTGCGGACGCCGAGGTGGGTCTCGGCGAGCCGGCTGAACGCGGCGGCGATCGCCTGGAAGGCGTCCCAGTCGGTGCGCGTCTGCCAGGGCGGGGAGATCGCCGGGTTGAACGAATGCACGAACGGGTGCATGTCGGTGGTGTTGAGGTCGTGCTTCTCATACCACGTCGCCGCCGGCAGCACGATGTCGGAGAAAACGGTCGTGCTGGTCGTCCGGAAATCCAGCGACAGCAGCAGGTCCAGCTTCCCGGTCGGCGCCTCCGCACGCCAAACCACGTCCTTGGGGCGCGCGTCCGGCGGCGCCTCACTCGCGCGCACGGACGAGTCGGTTCCCAGCAGGTGCTTGAGAAAGTACTCGTTGCCCTTGGCCGACGAGCCGAGGAGATTGGCCCGCCACACCGTCAGCACGCGCGGGAAGTTGGCCGGAGAATCGGGATCCTCGCAGGCGAACCTCAGCCGCCCGCTCGTCAGCTCCGACACCACGTGCTCGGCGACCGGCCGTCCCGACCCCTCGGCCTCGTCGGCCAGATCGAGCGGGTTGCGGTCGAACGTCGGGTAGGACGGCATCCAGCCGAGCCGCGCCGCCTGCGCGATCACGTCCGCGGTCGTCTTGCCCGCCAGCTGACCGTCGGCGGTCGCCGAGGCGAGCGTGTCAGCACCGATCGGGTCATAACGGAACTGGTCGGTGTGCAGGTACCAGTACGCGGTCTGGATCATCTGGCGCGGCGGCCGCGACCAGTCCAGCCCGAACGCCAGCTGCGACCACCCGGTCACCGGACGGCACTTCTCCTGCCCGACGTAGTGCGCCCACCCGCCGCCGTTCACACCCTGGCAGCCGGTCAGCGTGGTCAAGGTCAGGAACGCCCGGTAGATCGTGTCGGAGTGGAACCAGTGGTTGGTCCCCGCCCCCATGATGATCATCGACCGGCCGCGGGACTCCTCGGCGTTCGCGGCGAACTCCCGGGCGATCCGTTCGGCGGCCTGCGCCGGTACGCCGGTGATCTCCTCCTGCCAGGCGGGAGTGTACGGCTGGCCGGCGTCGTCGTAGCCGGAGGGCCACCTCCCGGGCAGGCCGTCCCGGCGCACACCGTACTGGGCCAGTAGAAGGTCGTACACCGTGGTCACCAGTCGGCCCGCGACACGGCGTACCGGCACGCCGTGCCGCAGCGACGTGCCCACGGATCCGTCGAGTCCGTCGAAGCGGGGGAGTTCCACCTCGACAGGCGCCTCGTCGCCGCTGATGACGCTGAGCAGGGGATCGGCGTCGCCCAGGTCCAGGTTCCACCGCCCGGCCCCCGCCTCGCCGTACCGGAAACCCAGCGACCCGTTCGGAACCAGCGGTCGTCCCGTCGCGGCGTCCAGCAGGACCGTCTTGAACGCGGCGTGCTCGCTCTCGGCCTCCGCACCCGGCAGGTCGGCCGCGGTGAGGAACTTCCCGGGCCGATACGTCCCGCCCCCACTGGGTTCCAGCCGGATCAGGAACGGCAGGTCGGTGTAGCGCTTGACGTAGTCGGTGAAGTAGTCCACCCGCCGATCGACGAAGAACTCCTTGAGGACCACGTGGCCCATCGCCATGGCCAGCGCCCCGTCGGTGCCCGGCTGGGCGGCGAGCCATTCGTCGGCGAACTTGACGTTGTCGGCGTAGTCCGGCGAGACCGCGACGACCTTCTGGCCGCGGTAGCGCGCCTCGGCCATCCAGTGCGCGTCGGGCGTGCGGGTCACCGGCAGGTTGGAGCCCCACATGATCAGGTAACCCGCGTCCCACCAGTCACCCGACTCCGGCACGTCGGTCTGGTCGCCGAACACCTGCGGCGAGGCCACCGGGAGATCGGCGTACCAGTCGTAGAACGACAACATCGTCCCGCCGAGCAGCGACACGAAGCGGGCGCCCGAGGCATGCGACACCATCGACATCGCCGGGATCGGCGAGAATCCCGCTACCCGGTCGGGCCCGTGGACCTTGACGGTGTGCACGTGGGCGGCGGCGATCATCTCGACGGCCTCGTCCCAGCTCGCACGGACGAGCCCGCCCTTGCCCCGGGCGCTCTTGTAGCGGCGCGCCCGCTCCGGGTCGGTGACGATCTCCGCCCAGGCGGCGACCGGATCCCCGGTGCGGGCCCTGGCCTCGCGGTACATCTCCAGCAGCAGACCACGCACGTACGGGTACCGCACCCGGGTGGGCGAGTAGGTGTACCAGGAGAACGCCGCGCCCCGCGGGCAGCCCCGCGGCTCGTACTCCGGACGGTCCGGGCCCACCGACGGGTAGTCGGTCTGCTGGGCCTCCCAAGTGATGATGCCGTCCTTGACGTACACCTTCCACGAGCACGAACCCGTGCAGTTCACGCCGTGCGTGGACCGCACCACCTTGTCGTGGGCCCAGCGGTCCCGGTAGAACTCGTCCGCCTGCCGGCCGCCCTTCTTGTACAGCGCCCGCCGGTCCGCCGACACCTCCGCTCGCGTGAAGAACCGCCGTGTCCCCACCAGCGCGTCGGCCACGCCGCCGTCCAATCCCGGCTGGGCAGCGTCCGGCTCGGTCTCACTGGCCATGTTCGCTCCTCGTCAAGGTCATCGCTGTCACGCGTACGGCACGCTTCGTGTACCTCCTCAGGCGGGGCGGGCGACCTGCCGCACCGGATCCCGCTTGCCGGTGAACGCACGTCGCACCACCGTGACGGTGAAGACCGCGCTCGCCGAGGCGACGACGGCGAGCAGGGCCAGGCCGGCGGCGTAGGTCCCGTACGCGCCGTAGATCGATCCCATCACCAGCGGCGGCACGAAGCCGCCGAGCCCTCCCGCCGCGCCCACGACCCCGGTGACGGCGCCCACCTTGTTCGCGGGTGCCAGCTGAGCGACCAGGGCGAACACCGCGCCGCTGCCGGCTCCCAGAGCGGCGGCCATCGACAGGAACGCGATCGTGCCGACGGGCATCAGGACGGGCGCGAACGCCTGCACCGCCGCACCCGCGGCCACCACCGCCAGCACCGCCCCGAGCACCCGGACCGGCCCGATTCGGTCCGACAGCCACCCGCCGACCGGCCGCATCACCACCGCCAATAGCACGAATCCCGCCATCCGGTTGGCGGCGTCCGCCTGCGACAGGCCGTACTCGGTCTTCAGATAGGTCGGCAGGTACACCGAGAACGCGACATATCCGCCGAACGCCACCGCGTACAACGCCGACGCCTGCCAGGTCACCGCAAGCCGCACGGTCGTCCCCAACCGCTCGGCCACCGACCCGGTGGGCACCGCCCGGCCCGGCGCCTCACGCAGCACCATCGCGGCCACCACGGCATAGACCGCCAGCAACACGGCCGTGACCACGAACGGGGTCGCCATCCCCGACCCGTCCACAAGCCGCACCGTCGTCAACGCACTGATCGCCGTGCCGCCCATGCCCGCGCCGAACACCCCGATCGCCAGCCCGCGCCGTTCGGGCGGGAACCAGGCGCTGACGAACGGCACGCCGACCGCGAACGCCGTCCCGCCGATCCCCAGGAAGAACCCGCCGACCAGCAGTGCCGTCAGCGACGAATGCCCCGCCAGGCCCAGGAACAGAACCGGGACAATCGTCACGGCCGACACCAGCGGGAACATCACCCGCCCGCCGAACCGGTCGGTCAACGCCCCCACCGGAATCCGCCCGACCGAGCCGACCACCACCGGCACCGCCACCAGCAACGCCTGCTCGAAGGAACTGAGCTGCAGAGTGTCCTTGAAGCGCGGCCCCAGCGGGCTCAGCAGGGCCCACGCCCAGAAGTTGACGGCGAACCCCACGGTCGCCACGGTCAGCATCAGCAGCGGCCGTCCGAGCGTTCCCCGCCCGCCCCCCGCCGACTGCCGCTCCTCGCCTGCCATGCACACCACGTCCGATCACCGACAACCCGGGCCGCGATCGCAGCCCTTCCCGGATCTTGTGGTGACTATTCCCGTCATGACCGAATGCGGGAACGTTCACCGACCTCCACAATCGTGCTGAATGCGAAGCCGCCGGTAGGGACCTTGGTCCCTACCGGCGGACTGATCGTCCTGCTCGCGGGCGACAGGCCCTGTCCGGGATCAGTGCAATGATCCATGGCTGCGGATGTGGGTTCCTGCCTTTCCGGTGAGGAGGGCTTCGGCGTCGGTGAGGCTGCCGATGGCGGCGAAGGCGCCGGGGCGGTGTTCGACGAAGCGGGCGGCGGCTTCGGCTTTGGGGCCCATTGAGCCTTCGGGGAGGCCCAAGGCTCTGATCTCTTCTGGGGTGGTGCCAGTCAGGGGTCGCGCCTGCGGGGTGCCATAGTCGGCGTAGATATTCGACACGTCGGTGAGCAGGAGCAGCGCGTCGGCGTCGGTGCGTTCGGCAAGAAGGGCGGCGGTCAGATCCTTGTCGACGACCGCTTCGACGCCGTGGTGGCCGTTGGCGGTGACGGGGATGCCGCCTCCGCCTGCGGCGACGACGATCCAACCGGCGTCCATGAGGTGGGTGATCGCCGGAAGCTCGACAATGTCGCGGGGTTCGGGTGAGGGAACGACCCGTCTCCATGCGCTGCCGTCCTGGCGCATCGTCCAGCCGCGGGTGGCGGTGAGCAGAGCGGCTTCCTGGGCGGTGTACTGAGCGCCGATGAACTTGGTCGGATCGTTGAAGGCCGGGTCGGTGGGGTCGACCAGGGTGTCGCTGAGCAGGGTGACGACCTGGCGTTCGGGAAGAGCCGCGCGCAGTTCCCGGGCCAGCCAGTATCCGATCATGCCTTGGGTCTCGGCGACCAGCGCGTCCAGCGGGTAGGGGGTGGAGAGGGTGTGGTCGTCGGCGGTCTCCAGGGCGAGCATGCCCACCTGAGGACCGTTGCCGTGAGTGATGAGCAGCTCGTGTTCCGCCGCCAGCGGCGCCAGAGCCGCGACGGCCTGGGCGATGTGGGCGAGCTGGACGGCGGCGTCAGGTTTTTCACCGCGCCGGAGGAGCGCGTTTCCGCCCAGGGCGGCGACGATTCTCACCGGGACGCTCCGATCGTGGCGACCATGACGGCCTTGATGGTGTGCATGCGGTTCTCGGCCTGGTCGAACACGATCGAGGCGTCGGACTCGAAGACGCCGTCGGTCACCTCCAGTGCGCCCAGCTCGTACTGGTCATGGAGCTGTGCGCCGAGCCGTGTGGTCCGGTCGTGCAGGGCTGGCAGGCAGTGCATGAACTTGGCGTCGGGGTTGCCGGTGGCTTTCATGATGGTGTCGTTGACCTGGTAGGGCAGCAGTTTCTTGATGCGGTCGGCCCAGGCGTCCGGTGACTCTCCCATGGACAGCCATACGTCGGTGTAGACGAAGTCGGCGCCGCCGACCGCCTCGGTGACGTCAGCGGTGATCGTCAGGCGCGCGCCGGAGACTGCCGCCAGGTCGCGGGCGATCTGCTGAATGTCGGCCGCAGGTTGCAGGTCGGCGGGTCCGCAAATTCGTACGTCCATGCCCAGTAGTGCGCCGGTGACCAGGAGGGAGTTGGCGACGTTGTTGCGGGCGTCCCCCAGGTAGGCGTAGGTGATCTGGTCGAGCGGCTTGGTGGTGTGGTCGGCCATGGTGAGGATGTCGGCGAGCATCTGGGTGGGGTGCCAGGTGTCGGTCAGGCCGTTCCACACCGGGACGCCGGCGTGGGCGGCGAGGGCCTCGACGGTGGTCTGGGCGAAACCCCGGTACTCAATCCCGTCGTACATCCGGCCCAGTACCCGGGCTGTGTCGGCGACCGACTCCTTGCCGCCGATGTGCGACCCGTCGGGGCCGAGGTAGGTGACGTGCGCGCCCTCGTCATAGGCGGCCACCTCGAACGCGCAGCGGGTGCGGGTGGAGGACTTCTCGAAGATCAACGCGATGTTGCGGCCGGCAAGGCGCCCACCGGCCCGGCCGGAACGCTTCTGGTCGCGCAGGTCGGCGGCGAGGTTGATGAGTTCGAGGAATTCCTCGCGGGTGAGGTCGGTCTCCTTGAGCAGGCTGCGGCCGTGCAGGTTCATCGCGGGCAGGTTCATGGGGTGCTCCTGGGGGCGGGGTCGCGCTGGATGGGGCAGGTCATGCAGCGGGGGCCGCCTCGGCCACGGCCGAGTTCGCTGCCGGCGATGGTGATGACCTCGATGCCGTGTCTGCGGATCATGGTGTTGGTGGCGACGTTGCGCTCGTAGCCGACGATGACGCCGGGTGCGACGGCCAGGTAGTTGTTGCCGTCGTCCCACTGCTCGCGTTCGGCCGCCCGGACGTCCTCGTCGGTGACCAGCACCGTGACCTTGTCGACCTCCAGCACCTCGGCGATGGTCGCCCACAGATCGCGATTGGGTCGGGTGCCGCCGGGTGTGACGGTCCAGGAGCGCAGGTCGGGGTCGAGGTAGGGATAGCGGACGAACGTGGTGGTGTCGATCATGGTCAGGACGGTGTCCAGGTGCATCATCGACCGGGACTTCGGAAGCTCGACGGCGATGACCTTGTCGGCCTGGCCGGTGTCGAACAGGGCGTTCGCCAGGAGCTCCACCGCCATCGGGGTGGTCCGCTCCCCCATCCCGACCAGAATCGCGCCCTTGCCGAGCACGTGCACGTCGCCGCCTTCGACGGTGGCGGGGAGATGGCTGGAGCCGTCGTCTCCGAAGTAGGTGGCGAAGTCGGCGTCGGCGAACATCGGGTGATGGCGGTAGATGGCGCGGCTGTGCAGCGTCTCGCGCTGGCGCGCGGGCTTGGCCATCGGGTTGACCGACACCCCGCCGTACAGCCAGCAGGAGTTGTCGCGGGTGAACAGGTGGTTGGGCAGCGGCGGCAGGAGGAAATCGTCGGCCTGCAACGCCTCCCAGCTCAGACCCCCGCCGCTGAACGGCTTCAGATCGGACTTGAGGATCCCGCCGACCAGGAAGCGCGCCAGCTCCGCGCCGTCCTGGTCGTCCATGACCTTGCGCAGCGAGTCCACGAGGGCGGGGCCGACGATCTCCGGGGTGCAGACGCGGTCGAGAACGAAGCCGCGGCCGTCAGGCGTCTCCAGCGTCTCGGCCAGCAACTGGGCGTAGTGGTGGACGCGGACGCCCTGGTCGCGGAGGGCCTCGGCGAAGGCGTCGTGCTCTTCCTTGGCGCGCTTGGCCCACATCACGTCGTCGAACAACAGCTCGCCGACGTTGCGCGGGGTCAGCCGGGACAGTTCCAGACCCGGACGGTGGACGATGACCTGGCGGAGGATTCCGACCTCGGAGTCGACACGGAAGGCCATCACCGCACCCCCGGCTTCCCGTGACGTAGCGCCGGCGCCGTCCGGCGGGGCCTGCGCCGGCGCACCTTGCGAACCGCCAGATGAGCGGCGTAGTCCTCCCGATCGTCCTCGGACGGGTAGTCGATCGGCTCGACCGGCGTCTCCCCGTACTCCTTGCGCTGGGTCTTCATCCAGACGTACACGGGGATGCCGAGGAAGAACACGAAGATGCCGTAGTAGACGGCCTGGTATCCGCTGCCCGCCAGGGCCCAGAAGGAGAAGACCAGTGCGACCGTGGTGACCAGCACGTCCCGCACCAGATGCGGCCAGGCGACCTCACGTCCCTTCACCAGCAGCCAGTACAGGTGAGCGGCGGACGAGTACAGATACGGGATCACCGCGGTGAGAACGCTCAGCAGCACCACGTTGGTGAAGACGGTCTCGAAGCTGCTGTAGGCGAACACTGTCAGCGCCGACGCCAGCAGGGTCGAGGAGACGATCCCGAGGACCGGGACCTCGCGCTTGCTGAGCTTGGCGAACTGCGTAGGGAACAGCCGGTCGCGGGCCGCGGCCATCGGCATCTCGGCGCAGATCAGCGTCCAGCCGTTCAGGCACCCGATCCCCGAGATGATCGCCGCGACGGCCATCGCGTTGCCCGCCCAGCTGCCCGAGAAGATCGCGTTGGCCGAATCGGAGAACGGCGCCGTAGAACCGGCCAGCTTGTCATGCGCCACCGTGCCGAACACCGTCACGGTGCCGAGGATGTAAATGATCGCGCACGCCAGCGTCCCGAACAGCGTGGCCCGCGACACGTTACGGGCTGGATTGCGAACCCGGCCCGCCACCACCGAAGCGGTCTCCAGGCCGATGTAGGAGAACAGCGCGATCGCTCCGGCCGCCGAGATCGCTCCGGTCGTCGACAGCTCGCTGGGGTTGAACGGGCCGAAGTTGTCGGCCTTGATGAAGAACAACCCGATCGTGGCCATGAACAGCAGCGGCGCGAACTTCAGGATCACCGTCAGCAGCTGGAAGCCGGCGATGTTCTTCACCCCCGACAGGTTGATCAGCGCGGGGATCCAGAGCCCGACCAGCGCGATGGCGATCGAGCCCCAGCGGTTGCCGCCGTCGTTGAAGAAGACCTGCACGTAGCCGACCCAGGCGACCGCGATCGCCGCGTTCCCGATCCAGGCGGTCAGCCAGTACGACCACGCCGTCACGAACCCGCCGAAGTCACCGAACGCGTCCCGGGCGTACAGGTAGGGCCCGCCCGAGCCCGGCACCCGCCGGCTCAGCCACCCGAACACCGCCGCCAACGCCAACGCACCAACCGTGACCAGTCCGAACGCGACAAGGCTGGACGGGCCGTAAGGTGCCAGCGCGGCGGGAAGCGCGAACACCCCCGTACCGATGATGGAACCGACGACCAGCGCGGTCGCCGTGGGAGTCCCGAACCGGTGACGGAACTCCTCCTCCCCACCAGGGGATCTGCCCTGCCGGGCTTCTGTCGGGGACATGAGTCTCTCCTGCGCGTCGTCAGCTTCTCCGGCACCGCCATTCGACGGCGATCACCGGACCCACCTGCAACGATGCGCTAGCGGATCACCGGCGGGCAGGGACGTTGGTCCCAAGATCGGCACCCGAAGGTACTTCGTCACCGCAGGCAGCCGGCAGGACGGCGATCCAAGGCGCCACCCAGCGGACGGCATCCGAGGTTCCGGCAACGCCCGGCACGTATCGGCACCTGTCCGCCGGACGGCCGCTCCGTTCTGGCTCGCCAACGCGATCGGGACGAAGGTCCCTGCAGAGAGCATCCTCTGCCCCTGATCTCTGCCCGCCCGCGCTGCTGAACTGGTGTGATGACCGGCACCGCAAAGGAGCTCACGATGCCATGCAGCGCGCCCGTCGGCGGTGCCGACCGGAAGGCCGACGGTCAGCGGCGCACACGCACGCCGTCCCGGTTCCGGGTCTGGCTGGGGCGGGTGCTCGGGGTGGCCGTCGTTGTGGCGATCTTCGGTAAGGCGCTCCCTCATATCGTCGACCTGGAAGAGGTCGCCACGATCCTGCAGACGCGCCTCACGCCCGGCGAGCTGATCCTGCCGGGGCTGCTCACTCTCGTGTCGGTACTGGTGTCCGCGCTCGGTCTCCGTGCCGCCCTGCCTGGCCTGCGGTTCGGCGCGGCATGCGTCGTGAATGTGGTGACCACCGCACTCTCGTACGCCCTGCCAGGTGGTGGAGCAGAGGGCGCGGTCTCACGCGCGCGTTCAGGAGCACCGGTTCTGTCGCCTGTCTTCGGCGTGCACGATGGCGACCGGGCACGGCGCCTCATGCAGGACCGTTCGCGTCACGTCGCCCAGTAGCGTCTGTGGCGCCGAACCGAAACCACGGTCGCCCACGACGAGCAGCGTCGCCCCGCGCGCGATGTCCACCAGCGCCACCTGCGGCCTCTGCACCACGAACCGCGACTCCACGTACACCTTCGGATGGGCGGAGCGGGCTCGTGCGACCGCGGCTTCGAACCGTGCCTTCGCCGCTCGCTTGACCAGCTCGGCATCGGCGAAGGCCGAGTGGTCGGGGCCGGGCAGCGCTCCCGGATCCCACCAGCTGCACACGGCCGTGACGGGAAGGTCGCGCAACTCCGCCTCGCTGAGCGCGAAGTCCAGCGCAGCATCGCTCGCCGGAGAACCATCCACCCCCGCGACTATCCGCACACCGTCATGGCGGGCCACCTGCACCACCGGCGGCACGACGATGACCGGCCGATCGGTGTGCGCCGGCACCTGCATCGCGGTCGAGCCCATCCGCAGAGCCTCGAAACCGCCGCTCCCCCGGCTGCCCAGCACCACCAGCGACGCCGAACGCGCCGCAGTCAGCAACGCCACAGCGGGCGTCCCCCGAGTCACGAGCCGCCGTAGCTCCAACCCCACGGCGAGGCGGCGTGCCCTTCGCACGCCGTCGTCAACGGCGCGGTCCCCCATCCCGCGGACCAGCTCCAAAGCCTGGTGATCATGCTGCTGGAACGGATAGGGCCAGTGCCAGGCGTGGCAGACCACCAGAGGCACGCCCCTCAGCACCGCCTCCTCGACCGCCCACGCCAACGCATGGTCGCCCACAGGAGAGCCGTCATAGCCGAACAGCACGGGCCCGGCGGGCTCATGGAGGTCTTTCACGGCCGACTCCTTCCGCGTTCACGAACGGCATTACCGGTATGCACCCGCGTGTACGCCGTGGCACACCACGTCTCAGTCGGGCGATATGACGGCGCGGCTGGGGTGAGCCATGGCCGCTGGCTCCTCGGCAGGCCGGCGCTTCGGGAGGACCGGCTCCATCCGATAGAGGGACGGCATGCTCGGACAGGGGCACGACTGCTTGGTCGGGCCACCGGCGAGTGCATTGATGAGGTCGTGCGCGGTGAGCAGGCCGATCAGAGCGTGGTCGGCATCGATGACGGCGACGTAGTCGGTGCAGGCGCTCAGCATGGTGCGTGCGGCCATCGGGATGGAGTCGTCGGGGAGTACGGCGAGCAGCGGTGTGCCGGGCAGGAGCTCCCGGACGGGACGCCGGGCTCGTCCCGGGCCAGCGGATTCCCAGGTGGCCATGAGGATCTGCGCGTCGACGACTCCCATGAAGCTGCCTGTCTCGCTGACGACCGGCAGGTGGTGGACGCGAGCCTGGCACATGAGCTCCCAGGCCATCAGGACCGACTCCTCGGGCGTGATGGTGAGCAGGTCGGTGGTCATCACCTGGGACACGGTTCGGTCTTCGAGGGCTGTGCGCGCGTTCATGGGATCCTCCCGGGATCGAGCGGCCGGTCGGCCGTCCCTCACCCCTCCAGTCTTGGCTTCGGGCATCGGGCGCGGCAGAGGCACAGGTCCCGCGAATCCCCGTGGCGTGGCGACCGGACGTCCTTCATAGAAGGGACTTTCGCCCCTGAAACCGACCTCGCAGCCTTGATGGACTGGAGGTCCATCGACGAACAAGGGAATCCAGCATGGGCTCGACCCCAGGAAGAAGTCAGGGCGGCGGCTCGGACCCGCTGACCGATGACGTGCGGGCCGTGGTCGAGGCCGCGACATGGGCTCCGTCGGTGCACAACACCCAGCCGTGGCTGTTCAGCCGGCGGGGACATCGGATCATCGTGCGCGCGGACGCCGACCGGCGGCTGAGCGTGACCGACCCCGAGGGCCGCGGGATGCTGATCAGCTGCGGCGCCGCGATCTTCACCTTGCGCGTGGCTGCGCGCCATCTGGGCTACGAGCCGAGAATCGCGCTGCTGCCCGACCCGGACCGGCCGCACCTCCTGGCCGACGTGAGCCTGGGTGAACGGACGCCCGAGTCGGAGGACAACGGACGGCTGCACGGAGAGATCCGACGGCGGCGTACCCATCGCGGGGCGTTCAAGCCCGATCCGGTCGGCGAATCGTTGTTGTCGGTCTTGCGGCAGGAGGCACAACGCGAGGGCGCCACGCTGCGCGTCGTCGTGGACGTGCACACCGAGGCCGCCGTCGCGGCGTTGACGGCTGCCGCCGAGCACGTTCACCGGCTCACCCCCTCGTACGCGGGCGAACTGGCCAGGTGGGCACCGGCACCGGGCAACCCCCGCCGGGAAGGTGTACACGAAAGCGCCTACCCGAAAGAGACACCGCACACCGAACCGCACTTCCCCGGGCGAGATTTCGCTCGCGGGCACGGCTGGGGAGCGGCCGCCGGGGAGGAGTCCGGCGGTTGGCCGGACGGGCCGGTGACCGGAGTGGCGTGCATCCTCACCACCAAGGGCGACGAAGCCCAGGACTGGCTGCGCGCCGGGCAGGCGCTGCAACGCGTCCTGCTCCGAGCGTCGGTCGAAGCCGACATATCAGCGGCGTTCCATACCCAGGCCCTGGAAATCCCCGAGCTTCGCGAGTTCATCCGGACACGGTTCTGCGCGGGAGAGCATCCCCAACTCGTCCTTCGGCTGGGAGCGGCCGCAGGCGAATTCACCACCGTCCGCCGTCCCGTCGAGCAGGTCCTGCACGACGAGGTCTGAGGCGCCGGCCCTGGCACTGTGAGGAGAGTGCTGTCATGCGAGTGCTGACGGTCAATCCGGGTTCCAGCAGCTTGAAGCTGAGCCTGCTCGACGACGGTGCCCTGGTGACAGGCGCGAACCTCGCCACCGGTGCCGGTACGCGGGAAGGAGAGCGGCTGGCCGCCGCGATCGCCCGCATGCCCGCTCCGGACGCGGTGGGGATCCGGATCGTGCACGGCGGCCGGGCCTTCCGCGAGCCCGTCGCGGTCGACGACGAGGTGATCAAACGCCTGTACTCACTCGTGGAGTTGGCGCCGCTGCATCTGCCCCTGTCCCTCTACGTTCTGGGTGAACTTCGTCGGGCTCTTGCGCACCTCCCGATGGTCGCCTGCTTCGACACCGCCTTCCACGCGAACTTGCCGGAGGCCGCCGCGACCTATGCGCTTCCGGCCGAGTGGCGCGAACGGTTCGGTCTGCGCCGGTACGGCTTCCACGGCCTGTCACACTCCTACGCGACGCGCCGAGCAGGCGAACTCCTCGGCACCGATCCCGCCATGCTGAGGATCGTGGTCTGCCATCTGGGCTCTGGCGCCTCGCTCGCCGCCGTCGCGAACGGCTGCTCGGTCGACACCACGATGGGATTCACCCCGCTGGACGGTCTCGTCATGGCCACCCGCTCGGGCGGCATCGACCCTGGGATCCCCCTGTGGCTCGTCCGGACCGGGCTGCCCCACGGGGAGATCATGGACGCCCTCGAACACCGCTCAGGACTGCGAGCCCTCGCCGGGACGGGTGACATGCGCCAGATCCGGATACGCGCCGACCAGGGTGACACGGTCGCCAACGCCGCGCTGGACGTCTACCACCATCGTCTCCGGGCGAGCGCCGCCGCGATGACCGCCTCCCTCGGCGGCCTGGACGCGCTCGTCTTCACCGGCGGGGTGGGCGAGAACGATCCGGCGCTCCGGCAACGGCTCGCCGAAGATCTGGCCTTCCTCGGCGTCACCCTGAACCACGACAGGAACGCGACGGCGCGATCCGACGCCGAGATCAGCGCGGCCGGCGCACAGGTGCGGACGGTCGTCATCACCGCGCGCGAAGACCTGGAGATCGCCGCAGGCGTCCGCCATGCCCTTGACACACGCTGACCCCATTTCCCAGGGGTCCAATGCGGTCGTGCGCAGGACTTTCGACCTGAGGCGCCGCCCAGCACGACGGAGCAGAGTGGAGTCGACATCTGGAGCTCGAAGTAGAGCCGAGGTTCGAGGAGACCACATGAGAACCCAGGTCGAGGCTGTCATGACCACCGACGTCGTGGCCGTATCGGAGGAAGCGCCCTTCAAGGAGATCGTGCGTGCGCTGCGTTCCCACGGAGTGGACGCCGTACCGGTCGTACGCCTGGACAAATCCGTGTGCGGCGTCGTCTCGGCGACCGACCTGCTGCTCAAGGAGGCCGACCCCGGCGCGGCCGAAGACCCGCACCCCTTGGCAGGACCCCGCCGTCGGCGGGAGATCCGCAAGTCGGCGGGCACGGCCGCGCGCGACCTCATGACCACACCCGCGATCACCATTTCGCCCACGGCCACCGTCGAGGAGGCGGCCCGGCTCATGCGGCGCGAGCACGTCAGCAGGCTCCCCGTCACCGACCCGGAGACCGGGTGCCTGGCGGGCATCGTCAGCCGCAGCGACGTCCTGAGGGTCTATAGCCGGCCAGACGAGCAGATTCGCGAGGACGTGGTCAACGACGTCATCGCGGGCCAGTTCGGCTTGGAGCCCAAGCTCTACTCCGTGAACGTTGAGCGGGGGCAGGTCAGCGTCCAGGGCGATGTCGAACGGCGTTCGCAGATTCCGCAGCTGCTGCACGCCATCCGCAGAGTGGAGGGCGTGGTCTCCGCCGAGGGGCGACTGGAGTGGGCCGTCGACGACACCTACGCTCAGCACTACCCCACGATCTGAGAGCGGCCCGAACGCCCGAACGGGCGTCGCTGCGACCAGGGCCACGAGGGTCTCTGGGACCAGCCAGCACAGCGCAAAACTCGGCAGCCGGCGACCATAGATGGGCGGGTCGGACAGCCTGGTCAACCTTCCATACGAAAGGAAGAATCCCATGGACGGGCAAACCGCAATCATCATCGTGGCGATCGTGTTGGTCGTGCTCGTGCTCGCGGTTGCGGCCGTCATCACGACCTGGCTCGCACGGATGTAGTGCCATGAAGATTCTGGTTGGGTATGCGAGCGCGCACGGCTCTACGCGCAGCATCGCGGCGCGGATCGCCTCGGAACTCGTCGAGCAGGGGCACGAGGCCGAGCTCGGCTCGATGGACCAGGTCGGGACGCCCGGCTCGTACGAGGCGTTCGTGCTGGGCAGCGCTATCCACAACCGGGCCTGGCTGATCGAGGCCCGGGATTTCGTGGACGCCCACCGGGAGGTGCTCCGGCACCAGCCTGTGTGGCTGTTCAGCGTCGGCATGCCGGCCGCTCTGCGAGGTCCTTGGCGACGCTTGGCCTTGCAGGAAGAGCCCGTGGTGGCCGCGCCTCTGCGGGACGCGATAGGTCCCTGTGAGCACCGGCTGTTCTCGGGTGTGGTCCGTCGCGAGCACTTTTCGACCTTCGAGCACCTGATCTTCAAAGTGATGGGTTGCCGGTACGGCGATTACCGGGACTGGCACGCCGTCGATGCCTGGTCGCGGGACGTCACCCGGCGACTCGCCTCCGGGGAGGGGGCGGCTTCACGCACAGGAGGTCACGATGCGCACGACTAGGCATGCGGCGCGGCCGTGGCGCGAACCCGGCCTCGTCGTCGGATACGACGGTTCACAAGAAAGCCGCCGTGCCCTCCGCTGGGCCCTCATCGATGCCCGGCTGCGCCACTGCACGGTGACGGTCTGCGATGTGTGGGGCACGCCGCCGGACATCGGCATCGACAAACTCAGCGCCGACCTCTTCAGGCGGCGCGAGAGTCATGTCCTCGACACCGGGTTGGAGATGGCACGGCGATGGGAGCACGGCATCCCGTTGCGTCCGCTGCTCGTGCACGGATTCCCCGTGACAGAGCTCAGGCTCGCCTCCAGGAGCGCGGATCTGCTGGTCGTCGGCTCACAGGGGCACAGCGCCGTCGAGGGCCTGTTGCTGGGGTCGGTGAGCGCGGGGGTCGCCGCCCACGCCGCCTGCCCCGTCGTCATCGTCCGGCCTCCGCCCCCGCGCCCTCCCAGCAGCCCCATCGCGGTGGGCTTCGACGGATCGGCACCGGCGATCGCGGCGCTGCGGGTCGCAATCACCGAGGCCCAACTCCGGAACACCGGTCTCACGGTCGTGCATGCCGACCCCGGCTTCCCCGCAAGCGGTGTCGGACCGCGTAGCGGCGAATCCGCCACCGACACACCACATCGTGTCCTCGGGCGGGAGCTCGACCGGCTCACCGAGGAGTTTCCTTCGGTCAAGCACCGTGTCGAGCTGGCGGCCGAAGAACCACGGAAAGCCCTGATGAGGGCGGCCGAGAACGCTCGCATGCTCGTGGTCGGCTCACGGGGGGGCGGGCGGTGTCCGGGGAATGGTGCTCGGCTCGGTCAGCCAGCACCTGGTGCGTCACTCGCCCTGCACCACGATCGTCGTTCACGTCCACTGACAAGACAGCGAAGGATGGATCATGCTCGTACGAGAGGCCATGACCACACCCGTGGTCGGCGTTCCGCGGACCGCCACGATCCGGCAGGCGATCCGGGTGCTCCACGAGCATCGCATCACCGCCGCGCCGGTCACGGACGACACCGGTCGGCTGGTCGGCATCGTCAGCGAGATGGACCTGCTGCGCGGCGAGTTCGAAGCCGACCCCCGCGCGTTCGTGCGGCCCGTCGCCACGCCGGCCCAGCCACCACCCCGGCGCGTGAACGAGGTCATGACCACCGAGGTACGGACCACCCGGCCCGCCTCGGACGTCGCGGAGCTGGCCGAGATGATGATGACCACCGGCATCAAGAGCGTCCCCGTGCTCGACGGCACCGAACTCGTCGGGATCATCACCCGGCACGACCTGCTGGCCGTCCTCGCCCGCAGCGACACACGCATCCGTGACGACGTGCGAGCGGCCATCGCCACCACACTCCCGGATACCGAGCACTGGGAGGTTCGTGTCGAGGACGGCGTCGTCGAGCTACATGGCCCGGCCGACGAACGCGCTGAAGGGCTGTGCGAAGTCGTCGCACGCACCGTCCCCGGCGTGACCCGAGTCGTGGTGGTCACCCCGTCCGGTGACCGAACGAGTGACCTAAGCCCCTAGAACGCACGCCCACTCGGACGGACGCTGAGCACAGAACAGAAGATCCCGGAGGCCATGATGACCAGGCAGATCACCACGGGGTACGGAGCTCCCTCCACGCCCGCGCTCGAACAACGGATTCGCGTTCTGGAGGTCAGGGTCGCCGCGCTGACCGAAGCCCTCCAGATCCTGGCGGCCAAGCTCGAAGCGGCCACCCTCGACGAGCCGGGCGACGGCACGGTGGCCGGTGCCGCCCCTGACGCGCACGCGTTGCTCATCGCCTCCTCCGCCCACCGTTGAGCCGACCGAGCGAGGAATCATGTCCGAACATCCAGAACCCGTCGTCGTCGGCACCGACGGCTCCGCAGGAGCCGAGCGCGCCGTCCGCTGGGCGGCCGACGACGCCGCGCGCACCCACCGGCCTCTCCTCATCGTGCACGTCGTCGAACGCCGCATCTACGACGGACCGGCCAGCGCGATCCCGGGTATCCGCGAGACGCTCACCGAGCGAGGACTCCGGATACTCCGGGAAGCACACGACCTGGCCCTCCAGGAGCAGCCCGGTCTGACCGTGGAAGAAGAGCTCGCCCACGACACCACGACCTATGCCGGACTGCACGCCCACGCGGACGACGCCTACGAAACCGTGGTGGGTCATCGCGGGCTCGGCGGGTTCACCGGGCTCTTGCTGGGCTCCGCCGGCCTGCGCCTCGCCGGTCACCAGGCCGGACCTGTGGTCATCGTCCGCGGGGACGAAGACGCCCCCGCGGGAGAGGTCGTCGTCGGGCTTGACCTCAAGGAACCTGCCGAACCGATACTGGACTACGCCTTCGCGGCGGCCGCCAGGCTCCACGTCCGCCTCCATGCCGTCCACGCATGGCATCCGGCTCCGCTCAGCCTCGAGACCGACATCGATCTGGACGCGGCCGACGCCATGTTCCGTGACCATCTCTCGTCGGCGCTCGCGCCCTGGCGATCCCGGCACCCGGACGTGAAAGTGATCGAAGAGGTCGTCCGCGGCCACCCCACCGACGCCCTGGTCGGCGCCTCCGCACACGCGGACCTCGTGGTCGTCGGTCACCGCACCCACAAGGGCCCCCACCTCGGATCGGTCAGCCATGGCGCCATCCATCACGCCCACTGCCCGGTAGCGGTCGTCCGTCCACGGGACCATTCCCATGAGGCTTCCGTCGGTTACGGCTGAACCAGTGGGTGAGCCAGGCGAAGCAAGGCTTTCGCGGGTCTGGACCCCTGGGCCAAGCTCGACCGCTCTAACGGTCACCGCCTCCATGGCCGTCACAGTCCGGCGCGGCCGCCTCGACCGCAGACCGGGCCGCAGGGCGGGATCTAGCCTGTCCGGTTAGCGCGCGTGGCGAACGCCCGCGGAAGGCCCTGTATTCGTCGGCCGTGTGGGGCCCTGCGCTGGTGCGGTCAGTACCGTTCAGTGTGGACGATGGCGACACTGCAGGGCGCATGCTGCAGGAGGGCCGAACTGGTCGCCCCCAGCAGCAGCGGATCGACGTTTCCGGTCCCCCGGTCGCCGACCACCACGAGATCGGCTTCTTCGGACGCCTGGAGCAGCGCCGTTCGCGGCCCCTTCACGACGAGCGAAGTGCGGGCCTCGACCTGCGGGAACTTGTCGCACCAGAGGGCGACCGCGCGCTCCAGCCGTGCGCTGGACGACCGAGCCAGTTCCTCGGCGTCGGCGAACAGCGGCAGCTCGGACTCGGCGACCGCGCCGGGCTCCCAGCAGCCGTGGACGGCCCTCAGGCTCCACCCGCGCAATGCCGCCACCTCGAACGCGAACGCCAGCGCGGCATCGCCACCGGGCGATCCGTCCACGCCGACAACGACCCGCTCGTGCAACGACGCGGCCTGCCGGACGACGACGACCGGACGGCGGGCTCGCGCCGGCAACCGCAGCGCGGTCGAGCCGACTGGCAGTTCACCCTGCTCGTGCGATCCGACCACGATGACCTCGGCTTCCGGTGACTCGTGCAGGAGTGCCGCGTACGCCGGACCGTCCATCAATCGCCCGCGGGCCTCGACCGAGGGGGCGAGCTCCTTGGCGCGGCTCATGCCCTTGTCCAGAAGGTGCTCTCCCATACGCCTGACGAT
This sequence comes from Spirillospora sp. NPDC048911, assembly GCF_043198015.1. Classification (NCBI taxonomy): domain Bacteria; kingdom Bacillati; phylum Actinomycetota; class Actinomycetes; order Streptosporangiales; family Thermomonosporaceae; genus Spirillospora; species Spirillospora sp. NPDC048911. Next base: position 300,050 of record NZ_JBICUD010000013.1, read on the forward strand.
CGCCTCGATGTCGTAGTCGACGTGACTGATCGGGTAGGGCCAGCGCCAGCAATGGCAGACCAGCAGGCCGAGGCGCCGCAACCGCGCCTCCTCGACCGCCCAGCGCAGAGCCCGATCGCTCTCCACTGTCGCGTCATAGCCGACCAGCACGTTGGGATACCGGACCATCGCTCCTCCCTCCGTCACGCGACCCCGGCGTGCGCCCCGCTGCCCACATCCAGGCGAGGCGGCACGGTGATCGAGTTTCGGACGGTGCACTTCGCGACGGCCTTGTACAGACCGTCGAGCTCACGATGGATCACCCTGATCTGGTTCATGGCGTCCCTCCTCGTGCGCGTCCCTACACCTCCAGCCTCGATGTTCTGGATGGGCGTTCCAAGGGACGAACGTCCTGGTGAGCGTGGTCTCTCGATCCCCTCCGCACTGGTGATGATCTCGGTCATGAGGTGGTGGTCTGGCGGGTGATGGCGACGGGGCAGTGTGCGTGGTGCACGATTCCGTGGCTGGTCGATCCGAGCCTGAGCGAGGGCAGCGCCTTCCGGTCATGTGCGCCCACGACGACCAGATCGACCTCGCGCGATATTTGTTCGAGCGCCGCCACGGGGTGGTCCTGCGGGAGTTCTTCGACGACCTCGACCTCGGGGAAGAGCTTGCGGTACGGGGCGTGGGCCTCGATGACCTTCCATCGGAGTTGTTCTTCCAGCTGCTTCAGTTCGAGGCGCCCGCCGTGCTCCAGGAGGCGGTCGGGCACCTGCCAGGCGTGCACGACTCGCAGGCGTGCGCCCCGGACGGCCGCGGTCTCAAAGGCGTAGGCGAGTGCGGACGAGCCTTCGGTCAGGTCGACGCCCACCGCCACCTCGCGGTGGTCGGACGCGGGCTCGCCGCGGACGATCACTACGGGCGCGGAGGAGTGCTCGGCCGTGCGGAGGCCGACCGAGCCCAGCAGCATGGCGGTGAATCCGCCGAGCCCGCGGTGGCCGAGCACGATCTCGAACGCCTCGGTGGAACGCTCGCACAGTGCCGTGACGGTCGGCTGGGCCACCAGCTCGGTGGTCACGTGCAGGTCGGGCCGTTGCTCACGGGCGAGCTTCTCGGCGGCGACCAGTACGCCCCGTCCCATCTCCGTGAGGGAGATCCTCTCCCCGGGCACCGGATAGAGCGGAATGTCGTAGGGCCAGCGCTCCTCGGTGTGCACGATGTGCAAAGGGCGGTCGCGGCGTGCGGCTTCGTCGGCGGCCCAGCGGACCGCGCGGTCGGCGGGCGCCGACCCGTCGGTACCGACGATGATCGGTTCGGTCATGACGTCTCCTTTGTCTTCGACGGCTTCCCGCCGTCGGCGTTGGTGTCCGGTCAGCGGAGGCGGCGCAGGTAGGGGTCCCAGGCACGGCCGGGAGCGAGGCGGATCCTGGCGTCGACGGCCAGGACGCCGTCGGGGCGGACGATGATGGGGTTGAGGTCGAGTTCGGCGATCTCGGGATGGTGGTCGGCTAGGAGCGACAGCCGGACGAGGAGGTCGCGCAGCTCGTCGAGCGCTCCTGCCGGACGGGCGGGATGGCCGTGCAGCAGCGGCGCCACGCGCACCTGGTCGATCAGCTCGGCGGCGTCCGCGTCGGTGATCGGCGCGAGCAGGGCGGCGCGGTCGCCGAACGCATCGGTGTCGACGCCGCCGGTACCGAAGACGACGACCGGCCCGAAGACATCGTCCTGCACGCTGCCGCACAGGACTTCCACGCCGTCCTGGGCCATGGCCTGGACGAGGACTCCTTGCATGGAGGTGCCGAAGCGGTCCGCCAGCCATCTGTAGGCATTGCGCACATCATCGGCGCCGCGCAGGTCGAGTTGGAGCGCACCGCCAGCCGTCTTGTGCACGACACCGGGCACATGTGCCTTGAGCGCGACACGGCCGCCCAGCTCCGCCGCCGCCTTGACCGCGGCGTCCGCCGAAGTCACCCAGCGCCAGGGGACCATCGGCAAGTCATAGGCCTCCAGCAACCGCAGCGTCTCGCGCGGCGGCAGCCAGCCTCCGCCGGGCTCCGCCACAAGGTGCGATTCGATGATCGAACGTACCTCGGCGGCCAGCAGGCCCTTGAGCTCAGGAGCGACGCCCGCCGGGCGTGCCCGCCATCGCGCGTACGACCACGCGCGTGCCATGGCCTTGGCGGCGTTCTCGGGGAAGGCGTACGACGGCAGGCCCTGCTCAGTGATCTCCACCGACTCGGCCTGACCCAGGACAACAGCCGTGACCGGCTTCCCGGAGACCTCCGCTCCGGCGTCCAGCTCACCGAGCGCGGTCGGCGCCACCACGATCAGAACCGCGTCCACGCCCTCATCTTCGCCCGCCAGCTCCGCCGCCTCCCGGAACGCTTCCAGGCTGACGGCAGCGGTGGTGTCGACCGGGTTGCCGACCGCCGCACACTCGGGCAGCAGCGCCCGCAGGCGCTCCTGCGCACGCCGGCCCAGGGACAGAACGCTCAGTCCGGCGTCGACGCACGCGTCCGCTGCCAGTACCCCGGCGCCTCCCGCGTTGGACACGATCGCGACCCGTGGTCCCGCTGGGAGGGGCTGGGTACCGAGCAGGGCGGCGGCGTCGACGAGGTCGCCGAGGCCGTCGGTGGTGACGATGCCGGCCTGGGTGAACAGCGCCCGCCGCACCACCTCCGAGGTCAGCGCCGCAGCGGTGTGCGAGGCGGCCGCGCGGCGGCCCGGGTCGGACCGTCCGGCCATGACGGTCAGCAACGGCAGTTGACGGCCCACGCGCCGGGCCGTGCGCGCGAACTTGCGCGGGTTGCCGAACGACTCGACGTGCACGATGCCCAGCCGAGTGGCGGCGTCCGACTCCCACCACATCAGCATGTCGTTGGCGCTGACGTCGTACTTGTCACCGACCGACGCGAAGGAGGAGACCCCGATCCCCAGCCGGGAGAGATGATCGAGCAGGGCGATCCCGACTCCACCGGACTGGACGACCATGCCCGCACTTCCAGGCCGTGGGTGCCCCTTGGCGAACGTCGCGTCGAGAGCGATGTCGGAGTTGGCGAGGCCCAGGCAGTTCGGCCCGACCAGCCGCATTCCGTATCGGTGACACGTGGCGAGCAGAGCGCGCCCCTGGTCGGCGTTCAGTCCCGAGCTCAGCACTACCAGCGATGCCACACCACGCTCACCGCATCCGGTGGCGACGTCGGGTACGGCCGCGGCGGGTACGGCGACGACCGCAAGATCAACAGGCTCCGGCAGGTCGGCGACCGAGCCGAAACAGGGCACGCCCCGCATTTGCCGGCCCGCGGCATGCGGATTCACCGCGTAGAGGGTGCCCTCGAAGCCGGCGGAGCGCAGGCTCTGGAGAACCGCGCCGCCGGGCGAGCTTTCGCGGCGTCCGGCGCCCACGACCACGACGGACGCGGGCCGCAACAACGGCTTCAGGCTCGCGAGGTCGGCATTGCGCTCGCGCTCGGCGATCGTGTCCAGGTAGCGGTCCCCCATTGACAGCGGCATCATCACCTCGACGACGCCACCATCGAAGTGCCGGAACGCGGGCATCCCCGCGTCCGCGAACACCCGCAACATGGCGACGTTCTCGGCCAGCGCGTCACCTTTGAAAGCCCGGATGCCACGGGCACGCGCCAGCGAGGCCAGATGCTCCAGCAGCAGGGTGCCGACACCCCGGTGATGCATGTGGTCGGCGACCGCCAGCGCGACCTCGGCCACGTCTTCGGTTCCAATGGCCTCATATTCGGCCACTCCGACGAGTTCATCGCGCAGCCAGGCGCCCAGGCCCGCATGACCGGGGCCGGGCTCACGGCACAGCCGCGCGGCGACCTGGTCGGCCATCCCTCGGTTCACGGCGAAGAACCGCAGATACAGGCTCTCGGTCGACAGCCCGCGATGCAGTTGCGCGATCGCCTCCCTGTCGCCGGGAACCAGCGGCCTGATCTCGACCTGGGCGCCGTCGGTGAGCAGGGCGAAAACGGGCATGGGCGTTGCGAGCTGCGTCATGCCACCAGCGTCGCTCGGGAACGGTCGCCGGTCATCGGCCACAGGTCATCACCTCGCGGGACCTTCGACCCGTGCGCCGCCACTCCGCGCGCGACATCCTGAGAGTGTCCTGCTGGCTTCGGGAGGCCCCCGTGAAGAAGACACTCGTCCAGGACGTGATGTCCCAACCGGTCATCGCGGTCGCCGCAGACGCCCCGTTCAAGGTCATCGTGGCGCCATGCGCCGCAACCGGATCAACTCCGTCCCGGTCATCTCCGTCCAAGGCGAGGTCAGCGGCGTGGTATCGGCCGCCGACCTGGTGCTCAAGGAGGCTCCGGAGACCGGCGAGGGGTACGTGCGGCTGTCCTCGCGCCAGCGCCGCGAGCACCGCAAGGCCATCGCCGGGACCGCCGCGGAACTCATGACCTCGCCGGCGCACACCATCGGCCCGCAGGCGACGGTCTCCGACGCGGCCGAACTACTGCGCCGCCATCAGGTCAACCAGCTGCCGGTCACGGACGAGTCCACCGGCCGGCTGGTCGGCATCGTCACCCGCTCCGACCTGCTCGGCGTCTTCGACCGCGACGACGCCGACATCCACCACGAGATCGCACGCGAGGTGGTGTCGCACGTCCCCGGCGCGGACCCGCACCGGCTGCGGGCGACCGTCCGGCTCGGCGTGGTCACGCTGTACGGGCAGGTCCCCCGCCAGTCAACGATCAAGGAACTGATCCGGGCCGTCGAGGCAGTGGAGGGCGTCGTCCACGTCGAAGACCGGCTGGACGTCGGAATCGAGGACCGCTATCCCGCCGCCCCTCTCAACTGGTGAGGAAAAGGCCCGTCTGCGTGGACGACGTCGCGCCGCACTGTGGCTGGATCAGCATGCGGTCAAGCCCGCGCCGGGTCCGGTGCCTGCGGCACTACACCGGCAGGATGCTCACCGTGGTCGGCTCCGCACCACGTCCGGCGCCCGTGCTGTCGTAAGCCGTCATCGCGGGCGGGACGCGGGGCGCAGGCGGGTCAGCGGGCGGTCGCCGTCAGGTCCTTGGCGATGGTGCGTGCCCAGTCCTTGATCTGCTCCTGGTTGCGGTAGTCGTCACCATGCTCCTTGGCGAGCCGCGAGGCGATGAATCCCTGCACATCGGGATCCAACCGGCCGCCGAAGGTGACATGGTCGCGGACCACGATCCGGTTCATGATCTTCGTGACGGCCCGGGTCGGCGGGATCGGGGCGTCCTCGGCGGTGCGGTCGAGCGGTCCGCTGCTGAAGGCCCACACCGGCAGGTGATCGAGCGCGTGCGCGTTGCGCCGGACGAACCGGCGCGCGTCGCCCGGCCAGCGCCCGGCGTACAGGGCGCCACCGATGATGACGGCGTCGTAGGGCCGTACGTCCGTGACGGCCGCGGCGGCCTCGACATCGACGGTGAATCCGGCGAACTCGCGCAGCTCGGTGGCGATCCACTCAGCGATCTCGGCGGTTGAGCCGTGCTTGGAGGCGTAGGTGACAAGGATGCTGGTCATGACGTTCCTCCTGATGAAGAGCGGTACCCGACATTTCCAGGCTCCGCCCGGGAGCCGCTGCGAGGCAGGGGCTTGGGTCAGCCGTTCGCAGGACCTTTGGCCTTTCGCACCGCTCGGCCAGCCGGGAGGCGACCATCTCCACGGCAGCGGTGACGTGCGGGGTCAGGCCGGGTCCGAAGCCGAACTCGGCGCTCGTCAGAGCAGGGCCGACGGACGAGCTCGGTGAGCGCCAGATCGTAGCCGGAACCTGCCTGCGGGCCGGTCCCCATGGAGACGCAGAAGCACGTTTCGCCCGGTTCGGTGCAGTTGACCGCGATGACAAATGCACCACGGCGCCGTCCCTGGTAAGTCGGGTCGGCGTACCTGCCGCCGGTCAGCACACGATCCTGGATCTGGATCGCACGGAGATCGCATGGCCGTACACCCAAGAAGGCATAGCGGGGCGGCTCCTCCCGTGCGGGTCTGACCTCAAAGCCGTCGCCGGTCCGGTCCGCCTCCCACAGCTTCGTTCGGGGCGGATGCACGAACGGCTTTCACGACTGCGGACCCGCGGAGTGCCCGAAAGCGGCCTCGTCCTCGCGGCGCCGCAGCCGGTAGCCGCCGGGGCTGAGGCGAACGCCCCAGTCGTAGGGGAGTTCGCCCGCCGAGGACAACTCGGCGAGGACGATCGCACCGTCCCGGACCGTGGGACCGGTCACGCTGTACCCGGACTCCCGCAGCGCGGCGTACAACCCGTCCAAGTCGTCCAGCACGCTCGGACTCGTCTCGGAGCCCATGCCCCTCCTCGGCTTCGGCGGCGATGCACTCCATCCAGAACACCGCTGCCAGCGCCCTCCATGTAGGGGCGAAGGTCCCGGGGGAAAGGACCGCTCGGCTCTGCAAGCACGACCACGTACGGCGGAACGCTGTAACCGAGAGGAGATCGGCATGCGAGCCGTCTCCCCCGGTCACCCTGCCGAGGGTGCTCGCCGCCGAGCGAGCAGAACAGCCGGTCATCGGTGCAGGTGTGCATCCCGAGCAAGGAGGCTGAGATGGAACGCCGCAAGGTCAGGGACGTCATGACCAAGGACGAGATCAGCGTCTGCGAGGACACCCCGTTCAGCGAGATCGTCCAAACGCTCGCCGAGCACCGGATCAGTGCCGTGCCGGTGGTGTGCGAGCACAACGAGGTCAAGGGAATCGTCACCGAGGCCGATCTGCTCCACAAGGAGGAGTTCAGCGACCGGACCACCGAGGCCAGGCCGCTATTCGAGAGCCCGCGTCACCGGCGGGCGCGCGCAAAGGCCGCCGCCACCGACGCCCGCAGCGTCATGAGCGCACCCGCGGTGGTCGTGACCCCGGACACCACCGCGGCCGCAGCCTCGCGGATGTTGGCCGAGAAGGGCTTCAAGCGCCTCCCGGTCATCGACGAGCAGGCCCGGTTGATCGGCATCGTGTCTCGCGCCGACCTGCTCCGCGTCTTCCTGCGTTCCGACGACGACATCCGGGACGAGATCATCCGCGAGGTCCTGGTGGAGCACCTGTGGCAGGACCCGTCCACGATCCAGATCCAGGTCAACGAAGGAGCGGTCGCGCTGACCGGCCGAGTCGAGCTCAAGACCATGATCCCCACACTGACCCGGCTGACCGCCGGCACCGAAGGCGTCGTCGACGTGGTGGCACAGCTCGGGTACGACAGCGACGATACCCGGCCCGGCCCCTACCCCCGGGCGTGATGACCATGACGACCGCCCCTTCGGCCGGAGGGCCCGCCGCAGCCGTCAGCGAGACCCACATCGGAATCGTCTTCTTCACCGGCGACCGCGCCTACAAACTGAAGAAGCCGGTCAACCTGGGCTTTCTCGACTTCTCCACCCGGGAAGCCCGCGAACGTGCCTGCCACCGCGAGGTCGAGCTCAACCGGCGTTTCTCCCCGGACGTCTACCTCGGCGTCGCCGACGTCCACGGCCCGTCCGGCGAGGTCTGCGACCACCTGGTGGTGATGCGGCGGATGCCCGCCGCCCGGCGGCTCGCCACCCTCGTCCGCGCCCACGCCCCGGTCGGCGACGCCCTGCGCACGATCGCCAAGCGGCTGGCCGCCTGGCACGCCATCGCACCCCGCGGCCAGACCATTTCGGCCCAAGGCACACGCGACGCGCTGCGCGAGCGCTGGAAGGCCAGCTTCGACCAGGTACGCCCGTTCCACGACGACGTGATCCCCGCCGCCGACGCCAGCGAGATCGAACGGCTCACCCTGCGTTTCCTGGCGGGCCGCGAACCCCTCTTCGACTCCCGCATCACCACCGGCCGGATCGTCGACGGCCACGGAGACCTGCTCGCCGGAGACATCTTCGTCCTGGACGACGGCCCGCGCATCCTGGACTGCCTGGAGTTCGACGACCGGCTGCGCTACCTGGACGGCCTCGACGACGCCGCGTTCCTGGCCATGGACCTCGAACGCCTCGGCGCGCCGCACCTGGCCGACCGCTTCATGCACTGGTACACCGAATACGCCGCCGACCCGGCCCCGGCCTCACTGCGCCATCACTACGTCGCCTACCGCGCGTTCGTCCGCGCCAAGGTCGCCTGCTTCCGGCACCAGCAAGGCGACCCGCACGCCGCCGCCGAAGCCAGGGAGCTGAGCCGGATCGCCCTCCGCCACCTGCGAGCCGGACAGGTCAGCCTGATCCTCGTCGGAGGCCTGCCCGGCACCGGCAAGACCTCCCTGGCCGGCGCGCTCGCCGACCAGCTCGGCTGCACCGTTCTCAGCTCCGACAGAACCCGCAAGGAACTGGCCGGTCTCTCTGCCGAAGAGCCCGCAGCCGCCCCATACGGCACAGGCATCTACGACCGCACCTCGACCAACCACACCTACGCAACACTCCTCGACCGGGCCCGCCTGCTCCTCCAACGCGGCGAGACCATCGTCCTGGACGCCTCCTGGACCGCAACGAGCTACCGCCACCAGGCGATCGCCCTGGCCTCCGCGACCCGCGCCGATTTTCACGCTCTGCGCTGCGACGCCCCCGCCCCTCTGGCCGCCCAACGTCTCCGCACTCGCCCGCACGGCTCGTCTGATGCCGACGCCAAGATCGCCGCCGCCATGGCCGCCGACGCCGTCCCCTGGCCTGGCTCCACCGTCATCGACACCAGCGGCCCCATAGACGAGGCCGTCGACCAAGCCCTCTCCGCCCTTCGCCCGCGCGACCTCGATCATTCCCTGCACCGGCCAAGGAGTCCGCTCCGTGCTGGAAACCGTCGTGCTCCGGCCGGCTGAGCATGCAGGCCGAGCAGGGGCTTTCGCAGGGAACGAAGGGACCTTGGTCCCGTGATCGCATGCCCTTGCCGCGATTACGGTCGGCACTAGTCGAAGCCTTCATAGTCAGGACAGCGCTCATCATGACCAGCCAGAGTTCTCCGAAGTCCAGCAACGTCCGGGTGTTTCTGGTGGACGACCATGAGGTCGTCCGGCGCGGCGTGGCCGCGCTGTTGTCGGCCGAGGACGGCATCGAGATCGTCGGCGAGGCCGGCTCGGTCGATCACGCCCTCGCCCGTATCCCGGCGGCTCGACCCGATGTGGCCGTGCTGGACGTGCGGCTGCCCGACGGCGACGGCGTCACCCTGTGCCGGGAGATCCGGTCGACGATGCCCGAGGTCGCCTGTTTGATGCTGACCTCGTTCGATGACGAGGAGGCCCTCTTCGACGCGGTCATGGCGGGTGCGGCGGGCTATGTGCTCAAGCAGATCCACGGCTCCGACCTGGTCGGCGCGGTCCGCACGGTCGCTTCCGGCCAGTCCCTGCTGGACCCGCGCAGCACCGCCCGGATGCTGGAACAGCTGCGCAGACGGCAGGAGCCCAAGGCGGACCCGCTGTCGGGCCTGTCGGACCAGGAACGGCAGATCTTCGATCTCATCGGTGAAGGGCTGACCAATCGCCAGATCGGCGAACGCATGTTCCTGGCCGAGAAGACCGTCAAGAACTACGTGTCGAGCCTGTTCGCCAAGCTCGGTATGAGCCGCCGCACCCAGGCCGCTGCGTTCGCCGCGCAGATCAAAGCGTCATCCGCTCAGACCAGCAAGGACGGCTAGCGAGCCAGGCCCAGGCGCAATGGACGCGTTATCCCTCATAGGATCGCGTACGGCAGCCTCGTTCCACACAGCTCCACTGCTACGCCTGGGATATGGATACACGGCGGAACTGATGATCTCAGCAGAGTCTTGGATCATCGGCGTATGCGACGTCCAAGCTGACGGCAAGATACGCGCGGTCCTGGCCGTCCGCACCTGGTCCGGTCAGTGGCGCGTCCAGGAGAATGAGCTACCGCTGGCCGGAGACATCCAGGCCTCTCCTCCCTCCATCAACGCCCAAGCCTGGACAGCCGACACCAGGCGGCTGGCCGTGTGAAACCCGGCCGTACTTGGTGTGGGCGGCCTGGTATGTCGTCAACCGGGGGCGCCCTGCCCAAGCCCGCGATCGAGGAGTGCTCGGCCGGTCGGGGTGAGGGTATGCAGGACGGTGTTGGCCTCGCGTCGGCTGGTGAGGAGACCGGCCTCGCGTAGGACCGCGGTGTGCTGGCTGGCACTGGCCGGGGAGATGTCCAGGTGGCGGGCGATCTCCCCGGTGGTGCGGCCGGGCGCCGCGGCGGCCAGCACGGCCGCCCGGGTGCCGCCCAGGAGAGCGGCCAGCTCGTGGACGGGCCCGGTTCCGGACGGTCTCCACAGGGCCGCGGCGGTGGGCATGGTAGGTGGGGTGGGTACCGGCAGGAACACGGCCGACCCGTCGGCCGCGGCTGCCAGAAACGGATCGGTGCAGAAGAACGCGGGCACGATCGTCAGGCCGCGCCCCTGCAAGTGCACGTCGCAGGACATCCGGCACTGCGGATTGCTGACCTCCAGGACCAGCGGGCACCAGGTCACGCCCGGCCAGCGGCCGACCAGCAGGCCCTCGAGCCCCTCACCCGCGTACGAGCGGGCCATGGCGACCGCCTCGGACTCCACCCGGGCTCGGATGCGCGGCCAGTATGGCCGGACGGTGGCGTCGTGGCAGGCCGCCAGCGTGTGCTCCATCGCCCGGCGCCTCTGCCGATCGTCATGATCCAGCAGGTCACGCAACGGCCAGCGACACAGGTGCTGCGTCCCGACCGCCTCCAGCTCCGCGCGGAGCAGCCGGTGGGGTGTCGCCGCGAGCCGGTCAAGGCCCTCCTCCAGCGACTCCTTCCGGCCCAGAAGGCTGAACAGGTCAAACGACACCCGGCCGGCCGGAGCCAGCGCCCGCGCCAGTTCGACGCCGTCCGGGGTGAGCCGTCGGCGCGACTGCCGGCGCCATGGGTCGAACAGTGCCCGGCGTACGGGACGGCCCAGCAGTTCCAGCGCGAGCATGGTCTCGGCCAGCGGACCCAGCGTCGCCACGATCCGTACCCGTGCGAGATCTTCCAAGCCGAAGAACAGGCGCACGACAGGCCACACTGACGCGGTTCTTGGCACCGGCACGTTCAGATGCCGCGCAGGGCGGCGAATCCGAATCCGAGCGCGACCGCGAGCGCGATGTTGAGTGCTCCGGGCACCAGGAATGGGTGGTTGAAGATCGCTTTGCCGATCCGGGTGGTCCCGGTGTCGTCGAGTTCGACCGCTGCCAGCAGGGTCGGGTAGGTCGGGAGCACGAACAGTGCGGACACGGCCGGGAAGGCCGCCACGAGCGCCGCGGGGGCGACGCTGAGGGCGACGGCGGTCGGCATCAGCGCCTTGGTCGTGGCGGCCTGGCTGTAGAGCAGGGCTGAGGCGAAGAAGAGGATGATCGCGAGGGTCCAGGAGTAGTCGGAGAGCAGATCACCGGCGGTCTTCTTGATGTCGTCCTCATGGGCGGAGACGAACGTCGTTCCGAGCCATGCGACTCCCAGGACGCAGATCGACGCGCTCATCCCGGACTTGAACGTCGAGGCCCCGAGGATGTCCGGGGGCGCCACCCTGCAGATGAGGACGATGACGCTGGCGATGCCGAGCATGATCGCGATGATCGCCTGGTCGCGCTTCATCACCGGGTCGTCGATGAGGCCGACGTTCTCGCTGATCGCCGTCGCGTAGCCCATGACGAGGGCGAGGCCGACGACGAAGACGAGGACCGAGAGCCTGGCCCGGGGGCGCCGCTCGGCCTGCCGGCCGCCGCGGTGCGCGACCTGGCCGTCGGCGAGCCGCTGCCGGTACACGGGGTCGGTGTCCAGTGCGGTGGTGCCCCGGAGCCGGTCGACACCGATCATGATCGCGGCGGTGAGCATCGTCGCGAGGAATGTCGAGGGGATCGCGACGGCCAGCAGATCGATGTAGGAGACGCCGGTCCCCTCGTCCTCCAGCAGGTCGGCGAAGTACACCACGGCCGCCGAGATGGGGGACGCGGTGATCGCCACCTGCGAGGCGATGACGGCGATCGACAGCGGGCGGGCGGGGCGCAGGTTGTTCTCCTTGGCGACCTCGGTGATGACCGGCATCGTCGAGAAGGCGGTGTGCCCGGTGCCCGCCATGAGCGTCATCAGGTAGGTGACGACCGGGGCGAGGAACGTGAGGTACTTGGGGTTGCTCCGCAGGACCTTCTCGGCAAGGTCGACCAGGTAGTCCATGCCTCCCGCGATCTGCATCGCGACGATCGCGACGATCACGCTCATGATGATGGAGATCACGTCGAGGGGCATGTCGCCGGGCGACACCCCGAGCGCGGCCAGGGCCAGCACGCCGAGGCCGCCGGCGAAGCCGATGGCGACCCCGCCGAGCCGCACTCCCAGGAAGATCGCCGCGAGGACGACCACGAACTCGATAACGATCATCAGTGTGTTCCCGCCTCGTTCGTGGCGCGCGGAAGGCTGTGGGGGTCGGGGGCGGGAAAGATGTCGCCGTGGTACGTCGGTCTCATGAGGTTCGCCGGAGACAAGAGCGCATCGAGCTTCTCGGGGTCCATGAGGCCCATCTCGAGCACGACGTCGCGTACGGACCGGCCCGACCGGTGGGCCTCCTTGCCGACGAGGTCGCCGTTGTGGTGGCCGATGACCTCGTTGAGATAGGTGACGATGCCGATCGAGTTCATCACGGCCTCGCGGCAGACCTCGCGGTTGGCGGTGATGCCGCCGATGCAGCGCTCGCGCAGCGCCACGGCCGCGTTGCGCAGCAAACTGACCGACTCGAACATCACCTGGCCGATGACCGGCTCCATCACGTTGAGCTGGAGCTGACCCGCCTCGGCGGCCATGGTCACGGTCACGTCGTTGCCGATGACGTTGAAGCACACCTGGTTGACGACCTCGGGGATGACCGGATTGACCTTCGCCGGCATGATCGACGAACCGGCCTGCAGCTCCGGCAGATTGATCTCGTTGAGGCCGGCGCGCGGCCCCGACGACAGCAGCCGCAGGTCGTTGCAGATCTTGCCGAGCTTGACGGCGACACGTTTGAGACCGGCGTGCATGGAGACGTAGGCGCCGGTGTCGCTCGTCGCCTCGATGAGGTTCTCCGCCAGCACCACCCGCAAGCCGGTGACCTCGGCGAGGTTGGCCACAGCCAACGGCGCGTAGCCCTCGGGAGTGTTGAGACCCGTGCCGATCGCCGTCGCGCCCAGGTTGACCTCCAGCAGGAGCATGGCGAGCCTGCCCAGGTGCCGGATCTCCTCGCGAATGAGTACGGCGAAGGCAGTGAACTCCTGCCCGAGCGTCATCGGTACCGCGTCCTGCAGCTGCGTCCGCCCCATCTTTAGGACGTCGGAGAACTCCTCGCCCTTGGCGGCGATGGCGTCGGCCAGGTGACCGAGCTCCTCCCGCAACTCCTGGATGACCGTGTAGACCGCGAGCCGAAAGCCGGTGGGGTAGGCGTCGTTCGTCGACTGGCTCTTGTTGACGTGGTCGTTGGGGTTGACGACGTCGTAACGCCCCTTGGGCAGGCCGAGATGCTCAAGAGCGAGATTGGCCACGACCTCGTTGGTGTTCATGTTGACCGACGTCCCGGCGCCGCCTTGAAAGACGTCGATCGGGAACTGGTTCAGGCACCGGCCATGGAGGAGGATGTCGTCGCAGGCGGCGACGATCGCATCGGCGATCGGCGGGGATATGGTGTGAAGCTCGCGGTTGGACAATGCCGACGCCTTCTTCACCTGGACCATCGCCCGGACAAGTGCGGGAATGTCACCGATGGTGGACGAGCTGATGCGGAAGTTGTCGATCGCCCGCTGAGTGTGGATGCCGTAGTAGGCGTCGGCCGGCACCTCCATGGTGCCGAGCAGGTCTTCCTCAGTACGTGTCATCACAGTTCGTTCGTCCTCACACATTCGTGTGTCCTCCGGCAAGGGGAAATGGGGGCCGTGTCAAGGGAGGCGCGGATACATCCGCTCGCTCTTGATCGCGATCAACACCAATATGGGTGAAACTCCCCCGCCCTTCCCAGGGCGAAAGGTCCCGGTCGATAGGACCTTGGTCCGCCGACCGTACGATCCATCCGATCACGACCGGGACCCCGGCCACCACCACGGGTGAACCCTGCTCACCACCGGGTCGCGCTCGCCAGGTGCTCGTCATCGTCCGTGCTGTGGCTTTGCGCCAGCACGTTCCGACGATCCTCCGGCCGGCATCCCTCGATACGGGACCGGGTGCAACTACCTCGACACAGCACCTGTCCAGCAAATTACCCAGAACCGAAGATGTCCTCTCGCCGTCGGCTCTTGCAGGGCTGTGAGTACGTCTTCACTGGCGCCTTCGGTGCTACAGGGTTGTCCTTCTAGCCGGGAGTTCTCAGGTTCGTGGTAAAGCGAAGGTGGATTCTGCCACGAGCCGCTACCGCTCTACGTGCCCGTGTGGTGTTGGTGAGCCGACCGATCCAGCGGTGGCGCAGCCTGCTTTGCTCTTTCATCTACGTCGGCCAAATGTCGGCGCACCAACACGCGCGGTGACACTTGCAACAAGCTGCCTCACAATTGGGAGCCGCGCCATTGCAGAAGTGTGCCGCCGCCTTCGCGTGGCCGTGTCCGGAAGGAGCCGCCCAGGTCGCCGGCACGGTCGGGCATGTTGGCCAGAGTTCTGCGACGGCCGACGTCTTGGGGGGGAGGCCGATGCCGTTGCAAGCGGGCGGCCCCCGCCCCACCTGTGACCGCAAAGGCACGACGGGGCCGGACGGTCCGCATGGTCATGCGGGTTTGTCACTTCCGCTCAGTTCAGCGGGCTCCGATGGATCAGGTGATGCGCTCGTGGTCGCCGGTGTCTTCGGCAGGCGCGTGGGCGACCGCCACAGGGCAGGGCGCGTGATGCACCAGCGCATGGCTGACCGATCCCAGCAGCAGGCCGCGGAAGCCGCCCAGACCGCGTGAGCCGACAACTATCAGGTTTGCGTCGCGGGCGGCGTCCATCAACACGTCCCGCGGCTTGCCCGTCACGACGTCCGACTGCACCTTCACCTTGGGATAGAGCTCGCGCAAGGGCATCAGGAGCCGGCCCAAGCGGATCTCGGCCGCCTCGCGCAGGCCTTCCTCGTCCACCAGGAGGGGCAGATCCTTCACAGGCACCGCTTCTAGGGCGGCCACCGCGGTGACGGAGAACTCGTGGGCGTCGGCTTCGGCGAAAGCCAGGGCCAGCGCCTCACGGGAGGCGGGTGAGCCGTCCACTCCGACCACGACCCGCCCCGGCCGCTCCTCCGGCGAAGGTTCCCGCTCAACACGTACGATCACGACCGGGCAGGCGGCGTGCGCGGCCACCTGTGCGCCGACCGAGCCCAGCAGCAGACCGGCGAACCCGCCCAGGCCCCGCTGTCCCAGCACGATCAGATCGGCGATCCCGCTCATTTCGATCAGGCGAGCCGCCGCCGGTCCGCGTTCCAGCGAAGACCTCACTCGCAGATCGGGCGCTGCTTTGCACGCGTATTCGACGCCGCTTTCCAGGGTCTGCTCGGCAATCCCCCGCACGTCCGCCACAGGCACGGCCACCGGGGCGCCGACGTAGACGTCCCAGACATGCAGGACGGTCAGCGGCAGCCCACGCCACCGGGCCTCCTCGATGGCCCAGTCCAAGGCCCGTACACCGTTCTCAGAGCCGTCGTAGCCGACGACGACACCGGTGATCTCCGCCGCGTTCATGTTCTCTCCCAGCTGTCACTCAACGCCTGTCCGGTCACTCTCAGCCTCGCCAGCGCACCCCATCCGCAGCCAGGGCCATGAGTCCGCACCCGAGGGGACTTTCGGCCCCCCA
Organism: Spirillospora sp. NPDC048911; assembly: GCF_043198015.1. NCBI lineage: Bacteria > Bacillati > Actinomycetota > Actinomycetes > Streptosporangiales > Thermomonosporaceae > Spirillospora > Spirillospora sp. NPDC048911. Next base: position 315,730 of record NZ_JBICUD010000013.1, read on the forward strand.
ACCCAGGGAAGTGGAAAGCCCTCTACCCAACGTCGCGGCGGCGGAAGGCGAGTATGCCGCCGAGGGTCAGTGCGGCTGCGATGGCAAGGAGGATGGTGAGGGGTGTGGCGGCGGGGTCCTCTGA